>CBDCBP010000006.1:0-204786 GCA_965214315.1 Puia sp.
CTAGGCGGCCACTGATCCCTTGTCAGTTTTAACGACTTTGCGTAATTCATTTTGGAGAAAGCCTTTTAGGCTAAGATCCTCGTCCAGCAGTGGCCAATGCACGCCAGTGCCCCGACCAACAAGCTCATATTGGAGTAATTGAGATTTATTAGCCGCCACTAAATTTTTATAGGAAGACAACTTTTGTGTGAGAACTACCTTGGTACTGAGAACGACAAGCATCAAATCCTGCTCAGGATGAAAATCCAGCGCCTCGATACGTAACTCCTCTGTAAAGATGATGCTTTCGATTGCGTCGTATTGATTATTAGCCAAAGTACTCATACCATTTATTTAAAAAAACTCTGCAAATTCTCCGCGGTAATGTTCATGATGCCGTTCACCTCTCTGCTACTAAAACCCCTAAAATAACCAACTGCCATCTTTGGCTCAAGCCAAATTTTTGCCTCTGCGTCGCCTTTTTCAACATGAACATGCGGAGGTTCATCATTCTCATTGCTGTAAAAGAAAAAACGGAATCCGTCAATTCTTAATATCGTCGGCATTCATATTAAAATTAATATTAAATACTTGAAATTCAAATAAATAAAGCCGAACAGCAAGATTGAATATTTCCAAAATTAAGCAAATCAGCAATTTAATGCAAGAATTGCATTTGGGTAATCGGTTGTCTGACGGATCGGAATTTTAATCAGTAAGTTCTCATCGTACACAATCGAATCGTCAAATGTACGGGCGCGGCCTAATGTGCAGTGTGTTCACTTCTTTGAAAATCAAACTATAACACACAACTTCGGGCAGCTGCCATTTTTGCTTGAACGACATTTTGATAGATTTTTTTCGGCTGCTTCCTCCTCTTCGCCTATTTCTTACCTTACAATGCGACTTCGTCATCTTAGCCTTATCAATGACCCGCCAAAAAAAATAAGCTTCTCAGCAAAATTCCTTTCCATCCGTCACTACCTTAACGAAGTTTCGGTAGAAGGACAAAGGACCGAACCCACTCAACGAAAACTGGGCAACTACGACAAGTACGTCGCTCAGGTTATTCGAGCTGGCAATTGCATTACCTTCCTTCGGGATTCCTACCCGATCGGCGTCAAGTCTTTCTGGAACATTAATCACTTTGAAAACTTCGCTAAGTCCGTTTTTTGGACTTTTAATAAGAGCTTCCTTCTAAAATTGCTCGACCAGGTAGACGCAGGGTAAGCATTCGTCCAACCACGTCTTTCCCTTTGGTGCTGCAATGATATAGTTTTGGGCTATAAAACTTTATAATCATGGAATCATCTAAACAGGAAAGAATGTTTTCCCTTGTGGCGTCGAGAGATCCGGAGCAAAGTGTATCGAGCTTCTGCCAGGACCAAGGTATTAAGGAAGCCAGCTTTTACTACTGGCAGAAAAAGTATCGGGAGATAAACCCGGACGAGGAGCCTGCGGGCTTTGCAGCTGTTGAATTAACAGGACCGGCGATTAATGCCGTGGCAACCGTTCAACTTGCCGGAGGAGCATTGATTACCTTGTTTCATCCCGAAGCATTTTCCTATATCCAGCCATTGCTGTAAGCCATGTTAGCGCTCCATGACAACCGAAGGTATTTTCTGTACCGGATGGCTACGGATATGAGAAAGTCCTTCGACGGACTCAGTGGGCTGGTCAAACAGGAGATGAAGCAGCATGTGCTGAGTGGGGATGTGTTCATTTTTATCAACAGGCGCCGCAACCAGGTGAAGCTGATCTGTTGGGATAGGGATGGCCTGGCTGTTTACCATAAGCGGTTGGAGAAGGGCACGTTTGAGCTGCCGACCTCGGGAACAGATGCTGTCGTTACGCTGACAGCACTTCAGCTGAGGCTGATTTTGGATGGCATCCAGCTGCAATCCATCAAACACCGGCCCCGGTACCGGCTGACGGGCTGATAGTTGAAAAACTTTTCCACATGGCATCAGAGAAGAATACGGGAAAATCACCGCGGGAGTGCCTCCACAATGGTTTATATCGCTGGCTTCAGGCGGCAAAACCGGAAAAGTGCAAGGATAAATCGTTTGATTTTCGGGGGTCAAAAAAAGAGGGTCGGTTATTCACATTTTGTGCGGTTGAAGGATGTACTGCCCTGTTTGTCCAAACCTGCCGGGGATAGTACATTTGCACCGAGTGGATCAGTCAGCATACATAGTAAAACTGGAAGCCCAAAACAAGCTGTTGTTGGAGCAGGTAACCCTGTTGACCTATGAACTGCGGGATATGAAACGAATGTTGTTCGGTCGCAAATCGGAACGCTTCTTACCGCAGCCCCCGACTGCTCAGCTTAATCTGGCTGAACTCATGGCCGAAGCAGTCACGCCACCGGTCATAACCCAGAAAGTGAAGGTAATTAAAAAACAGACGACCGACGTAAAGCCGACCGGCCGTCACGCCCTGCCGACCCATTTGCCTAAAATAGATATCATACTGGAACCGATCGAAGATACTTCGGGACTTGAAAAGATAGGCGAAGAGATCACCGAGCAATTGGATTATACACCCGGCAAATTACTGGTACGTCGTTATATCCTGGGTACTGCTGGACCTGCACTACGATAAAAGTGGCCAAATAGTCGGGAAATCTGTAAGACTTCATCAGAAGAATGAAGCGTTTGAGAAAGACATTTTAGCCATGCTTGACCATATAAGCGACCGGGAAAAACTCATACTTGACAACAGGGGCACTGCATTTGAAAAATTCATCGTTGTGCTTGTGGACACCAACGAGACGGCGATCCCCGAAGAATTGCTGGAAAGGCAGCATAGCATTTCACGTTAACAGCCAACCGTTTTAATTTGCCAAATTGGCTCGACAATTCGGTAGATGATAGTATCTTCAGTTACAAAATCGGGCAAAAATGGCTACCACATCCAATTGGCCGGAGGCGATGCGCCCCCTCCTGCACAAATACAAGAACAAAAAACATCCGCTCGATTATCACAACGTGTTCCAGCTAATGGTGATGGTGGTGTTAAGTGCGCAGTCCACCGACGACTGGATCAATAAAGTTGCGCCAAAATTGTTTGCCGACTTCACGGATATGGAGGCGCTTGCAAGGGCTACCCCGCAACTTTTATTCCCCTACCTGAAAGGCATCCGCAATTTCGGGCACAAAGCAAACTGGCTGGTGGCCATCGCACATAAATTACGAACTGACAAAGCTATCCCGCTTTCACAGGAGGCATTGACCGACCTCCCGGGGATTGGCAGGAAGTCCGCAAATGTCATCATGCGGGAGGCGGGTGTTCCTCCTGAAGGAGTGATGGTGGACCTGCATGTGGTGCGGGTCGCGCCGCGCCTTGGCATTGTAAAAGAATCGGATCCAAAGAAGATGGAGCAGGAGTTGATGCAGATCCTTCCAAAACCTGAGTGGGATGCAGGAATGGCGATGTCGTTTTTGGGGAGGGAGATCTGCAGGCCAAAGCCGGAATGCGAGCGCTGCCTGATGAATACGGTCTGCGCCTATTATAACAAGTCGGTCAAAGGGAAACCCGCAAAAGGCGATGCTGCGAAAGCGTCTGCCAAGACCAAAAAGACCGGAAAGCCCGGGACGACAAAGCAAAAGCCCAAGCCGCCCGTTAACAAGAAGCGGGTAAAATAGTGATCAAAGCGTGCCGGTTTGTTTATATTTGTAGGCACCCAAACCCATAAATCATGAAACAACCTGAACCCCCCGGGTCAGGTCAGGAGAAAGAAAAGCCTCCTGACATTGCCCCCTTGCTCACCGTACTCGGAATTTTACATCCCGTCAGTCCCGGAATAGAGCATTTCCTGAAAGCGCATATTACCACCCTCAACATCCGGAAAAGAAAACTGCTGCTAAGGGAACAAGGAATTTGCCAGTACGTTTATTTTATCACAAAAGGCGCGATGCGTGGTTTCACGCGCGAAGGACACAAGGAGATCACCACCTGGATCAATGTAGAGGGTCAGCTGGTATCTTCCATTTTCAGCCTCAGCAATAAGGTGCCATCGACGGAGAACATCCAGGCCCTTGAAAACTGCGAATTATTGGTGATGACCTATGAAGACCTCGAAAAGCTCTATGATGAAGTCCCTGAGTCCAATGTGCTTGCAAGAAAATTACTTCAGATCTATTATGCGGATGCCGAAAGACGTGCATTCATTGCACGGCTTACTAAGGCAGAGAACAAATACCGCCATTACCTTATCCATCATCAACACCTTGCCAATCGGATACCGTTGAAATACATTGCCTCTTACCTGGGTATGACCCTGGAAACGCTGAGCCGGGTCCGAAAGAAATTCTCCGCCAACCCCTGACCATTATCACTTTACATGTAGACCTAGCCGCCTGGAGATGTTAGAGCTGAACCTGTTTTCCGGGTCGTATTTGCGCTTGATGGCCATCCATTCCTGATATTGCGGATACATGGCTTTGAAAGTGCTTTCATGCAGCAGCGCATCCTTTCCCAGGTACAGGCGGCCACCGGCTGCCAGCACTTTCGCGTCCAGTTTTGGCGTGAAGACAAGTAATTGCTTCGTCACGGGAAAATCGATCGCCAGGGTATAGCCCTTGAACGGGAAAGACAGGATGCCCTGGCCTTCGCCCATGCGCTTGAATACGTTGAGGAATGGCGTGCACCCGCTTCCGGCAATCAGTTCGAGTATCTCCGTAAGGTTTTTCTTGCCATTGTCTTCGGGAATAACGAATTGGTATTGTATAAAACCACGTTTGCCATAGCCCTTGTTCCAATTGTTGATGGCGTCGAGGGGAAAGAAGAACTTCTCATAATGTACGAACTCTTTTGGGGAGTTCTGGACGAAAGCGATAACCTTGTTGAGCATCCTGACGGTGAGGCCATTAAGCGCAAAGGAAGGTAGAAAGAAGGGGACGGCCAATTTACTCGTTTTATGCAGCTTCAGCGGCTCTGCCCTAAGCTTTTCGGGCAATTCGTTCAGTTTGGCCGCATTGCCGAGGGTAAGGACGCCGCTGCCCAATTTACTTCCCTTGGCCAAAGCGTCGATCCAGGCCACGGAGTAATTGTATTCGTGGTCATACTGATCCAGCGCCTCGAGCATATGATCTAGGTTCTTTATGACCAGGGATTTCTGTTTGAAGTAGGTCGTCTCGACTTTCCGCAGTCTTAGGCGGGCTTTCAGGATCATGCCCAATAGGCCCAATCCGCCAAAATTAGCCCAGAAAAGGTCGGAATGCTCCGTGCGGGAGGCTTCGACGACCGTTCCATCAGCCAGCAGGATAGAAAAAGAAAGCACGCAATTCACGAAAGACCCGTCGATGTGATGTGCCTTTCCATGGATGTCATTGGCGATCGCCCCGCCCACTGTTACGAACTTTGTACCGGGACAGATCATTGGAAGCCATCCCTTTGGCCCAAAATACGTGATGATCTCTTCGAGGCTGACACCCGCCTCACATTCGAGGATGCCTTCCTGTTCGTCAAAATGCAGGAAGTGGTTGAGTTTCGTGCAGACAGCTACGTAATGGTTTTCGTTGACCGCCTGGTCGCCATAGCTCCGTCCCAGGCCTCTCGCAATGACCTCACCCTTTTTTATATCACCCTTCGCATCGTCTGTATCCCTGGGATTCAACGCATAAGATTCTGCTACCGGGTAATTGCCCCAACCTGCCAATGTCTCTTTCTGGGTGGATTCCATAGCCAATACTATTTTAAACGCGAAATTAGCCAGACTTGCCCGTTATTCTAAGCAATTCTTTAACTTTTATCCATGAATGCTGCAAGCGGAAGAGTTTTTTGGCTCCTGATCCTGGTCGGGCTCCTGCCCTTTGTGATCGTCGCCTTTTTCGACAGCCTGGCGTCGGACGACTATCTGTTTTATTTTTTATACCAACACAAGGGGTTCTTTGCCGTCCAGGCTGACCTTTATCATGGCTGGGCCGGCCGCTATACCAGCGCATTCATTATTGGCTGTTTTGTCCGGCTTGACTTACCCGGACAATATCCCTGGTTGGTGCCCCTGTTTTACATGGCCGCCACCTGGGGAGCATGCTGTTATCTGTGCTTTTCCTTAAGCCGCGGTATTGTGGGCGCCAACCGCATGCGCATTCTGCAGGCAGCCACACTACTATTCTTTTTGTCCCTCTATGTACAGGCCGATGTTGCGACCGGTTTTTACTGGTTCAGTTCCGTCGTGGTCTACCAGACGGCCTTTATTTTGTTTTTACTCTTTTCCGCGAGGCTGATCAGCCGGCTGGCGGCGCCGCCGACGCTTTTGTTAAGCGACCTCGTTCTGTTGCTGTTCGTGCTGCTGATCGTAGGCTGCAACGAAATGATAGCGATATTTCTGCCGCTTTTTCTTTTGTCGCTGGCATGGGCCTGTCGATTTTATGGGCGGTTCGTTCCCACTTGCCTCTGGCTTTGTCTGGCTACCGCCGTCGCCGCCGGTGTGTTGATCTTGCTCACGTCGGGGGTGTTGCTCGTCCGCCGCCCCTTGTTAAACGCCCGCACGAGCTATTGGCAGGTGCTGCCTGTCATCGGCTTTCAAACCATCGCCGTGCTGTACTATATTTTCAAAGAGCCATTCTTTTGGCTAGCCGCAGTTGCACTTTTCGGATTGGGTATCCGGCTCTCGCCTCCTGAGCGTTCCCCGGGGCTGCTGGCTTCGTTTCGGACAAAGAACATCTTTCTACCGGGGCTGCTAACCGTTTTTGCATTGGTGGTGCTGTCGCTAACGGCCTTCCTCCTGGCATCCCGTGGCTCTATTCCCTCGCGCGTACTAAATAACCTGACCGATATCCTATCCGATTGTATGCTGATCCTTTGCTTTCTGGCCGGCGTTAGCAAAAGCAATTTTTCCATTCAGGCCATTTTTCAAAAGCTGTCCCCCGGGCTGGGCCTGGGCGTACTGGTAGCCGTGATCCTTTCGAGCACCAACTACCTTGAGGCCTGGAAAACCGTTTTTTCCGGCTATTTCTATCATGCCGTTCTTACCGACAGGGACCGTCAACTAAAGGCGGCAATGGTCGAACATCAACATAGTGCCGTCGTGCTGACCTATGAGGTTGCTTTACGGGAAAAGATCCATGCCGTCTTTCCCCACGGCGTGTTTAAAACCGTTCAGACACTATTGGACGAAAAGCCTGCAATGCTCTATTTCTTTGATGGGGCGGGGAGTGGCGATCGCGGCTACGCGCATTTTTATGGGCTGGATTCCATAATTATCCGGCAGAAGTGATATCTTGCGCCCTACTAAAACCCGGGGTTTCTTTAACCTTTTGTTAACCCCCAAGAGAATACATTTGTCAACCAGATCAAAACGAGTCCGTATGGGCGATAAAACTGCGAGAATGCCCCGCGGATTTGGTTCGGACGTCAAAAGACCATCACCCACAAGTGAAATTATGAAGAAGTTTTTCATTACCGCGTTGGTTTTCTTAGCCACAACTGCTGCTTTCGCTCAAAGGCATTCTAAAAGTGCTCAAAACCCGACCCCTTCTCAAGCTAAGGATACGACTTCCGCTCTGAACAAAGCCCTTCAAAATACTCCCCCCCCTCCAAAGCCCCCAAAAAAAGGTAGGGATTGGAGCAAGATTGACCTCAGCAAACGTCCAGCTGATCATTTTATGTTCGAATTGGGGTATGATAACTGGGCGAATAAGCCGGACAGCGCTAATATCCAGGGCTTCAACCATAGCCTCAACTTCTATTTCATGATGGACTATCCCTTCCAAACAGATAAACGTCTGAGTATAGGTGTGGGTATTGGTCTTGGGAGCGGCCAGATCTACTTTAATAAAAGCTACCCCCTTATAGCAGCCTACGGTAACCAAACGCTGTCATTCTCGACGTCGCCGAGCGGGAATGGGACCGCCTCAGGAGCGGATCATTACAAACGGTTCAAGCTGGTCACCAACTATCTCGAAATTCCGGTCGAACTACGGTTCTCACTTGATCCCGAGCATATGGATAAAAGCTGGAAGTTTGCGCTGGGTACCAAGATCGGCTACTTGATTACTGCATACACAAAGTCCGTCGATCCGGAAAATGTGGCTGGCCAGGTGCTGGCTCATGTCGTTGAAAAAGAATCCTCCAAACAATTCTTTAGCAGCTTCAAATTCGAACCGACCGTCCGCATCAGCAAGGGCATTTTCGGCATCTTTGGTCAATTCCAGGTCAACAGCCAGCTTAGTTCAACTTCCGGAAGTTCGGTGTTTCCCTTTGCCGCAGGTATAGTGGTGAGTGGGTTGTAGAAATCGATTGAGACGATGATATTGATCCGCGGGTGACTTTTAACGTCTCGCCCGCGGGTTTTTTATTTTACCTTTGCCGTCCTAATAGCATTAAAGAATTGATAGATAAGAAAAATAGTATACAAAAAGCGGAACGGGCTGTATTGGTCGGATTGATTCATAAAACGCAGACGGAGGAGCAGTCGCGCGAATACCTGGATGAGCTGGCCTTTTTGGCCGAGACGGCGGGTGCGATCACCCTTAAGCGCTTTACGCAGAAGCTGTTGCATCCGGACAGCAAGACCTTTGTGGGGAAAGGGAAGCTGGAGGAGATCAAGGCTTATATTCAGGTAAAGGATATCCGCGTCGTCATATTCGACGACGAGTTATCGGGTTCGCAAATCTCCAATATAGAAAAGGCCCTGGATACGAAGGTGATCGACCGGTCCGACCTTATCCTGGATATTTTCGCCAGCCGGGCCAAGACGGCGCAGGCGAAGCTCCAGGTAGAGCTTGCTCAGTATCAATACATTCTGCCGAGGCTCCGCGGCATGTGGAAGCACCTTGAACGGTTGGGCGGCGGTATCGGCACCAGGGGCCCGGGGGAGACGGAGATTGAGACTGACCGGCGTATTGTGAAGGACAAGATCTCTTTATTGCGTCGCCGTTTGCTGGAGATCGATAAGCAGGCTTTCACCCAGCGTAAGGACCGCGGCGAATTCATCCGGGTAGCACTCGTGGGATATACCAATGTTGGCAAATCCACCCTGATGAACCTCCTGGCCAAGAGTGAGGTCTTCGCTGAGAACAAACTTTTTGCAACTCTGGACACGACTACGCGTAAAGTCGTTTTTGAGACGACTCCATTTCTGCTGAGTGACACGGTGGGGTTCATTCGCAAATTGCCGCATCACCTGGTAGAGAGCTTCAAGAGCACCCTGGATGAGGTGCGGGAAGCGGATATTCTGCTGCATGTGGTAGACCTGTCGCATCCGGGTTATGAAGAGCAATTGGGAGTCGTCAACAAGACCCTGCAGGAGCTGAACGCGTTTGAAAAGCCTATGGTGGTCGTCTTTAACAAGATCGACCAATACGAGGCGAATACATTCGATCCCTGGTTGGAAGAAAGCGTCAAGCGGGAGATCATGAATGAGCTGAAAGAGCGGTGGGAGCGGGAGACGCATGGCCATTGCGTGTTTGTGTCGGCCACCGAAAGAAGGAATGTCGATGAGCTCAGGCGGACCATTTTGGAGAAGGTAAAAGAGTTGTATAAGATCCGGTACCCTTACAAAACAGAACATCTATACTGATGGGGTTCCTGAAAAAATATAAGTGGCACAAGGTCGCAAATAGTACGGCCGACCTTGCCTTTGGCGCTGGCGATATCTGCGAAGTGGCTGTCGGCGGTACAACCCTCTGCCTGGGGCGATTTAAAGGAGAGTGGTATGGTTTTGCGTCGGCCTGTCCCCATGCCGGAGCCGCGATGTCCGATGGGTATATTGACGGGAGCTGCCGGGTCGTCTGCGCGGTCCATCAGCTAAAGTTCGACCTCAAGAATGGCCGCGACGCGAACGGAGACGGGTATAAGCTCAAGACTTACCCCGTTGAGCTGCGGGAGGACGGCGTCTATGTGGGGGTAGAGAGCGGATGGTTCTAATGGCTCCCGCTCCGCCGCACCGCCGCGCCTGCGATTCTACCATGCCTACGGTTTGCCATGCCTGCGGCTCCAGCATGACTGTTACCATACCATGCCTACTGCCCCAACATGCCTACGGCTCCGCTATGCCTACTGCCATATCATGCCTACGGCCCCACCATGCCTACAGCCCCACCATGCCTACGGCAATACCATGCCTACGGCCCCACCATGCCTACGGCAATACCGTGCCTACGGCGGCACCGCGCCTGCGGTTCTGCCATTCCTGCGGTTCCGCCATGCCTACGGCTCCATCGCGTCTACGGCTCCACTGGCGCGTTGAATGCCAACCCAGGATACCTTCGCCCCTCCGCCGCGCCTAATCCAAAAACCTCCACAATTTTTTCTTTGACAGCTTTTTAAAAGGGTATTTTCCCTATTTTTGCAGCCCCTTTTGGGGCAAGTAAAACATTCCTCCTTAGCTCAGTTGGTTAGAGCATCTGACTGTTAATCAGAGGGTCGCTGGTTCAAGTCCAGCAGGGGGAGCTAAAGATCAATCGTTTAAAAGGCCGCACCAGCGGCCTTTTATCATTTTTGCCAGTAAATTTTTGGCGGCGAAGCAAAGAGCTTTTACAATTTAAATTTACGAATTTCATATTGATTGCCTGAGAAGAATAATACTTGCTAATGATGGCAGTCTGAAATCGTCAAATTACCCGTCCGCAAAGAGCCCGGATTTAGTCGGGACCTACCCTGCGAACGCAAAATCGGGAGGTGGGTATGTGTGGGATGATGTTCTTGAATATCGAGTTTGGTGCCATCCGGAGCGGGGAGCCGCCGATTCGGATGACGGTAACGACTATTTTTACGTCTTTGATAATTATGAAGAAGCACTTGCCTATTCAGTAGCAAATCCGGGAACAGAATTGCCGATGGCGCTTGTACTTCAGGAGGAATACATTGACGAACCTGAACCGGGTAAGTACGTCCATGTCAGGGAGCAACGGATCACGGAATGGCAGGTCGAATGGCTTGCACGACCAAGGAGAAACGAACATACCATTCCTAATTTTTTTGCCCCAAGTGCGCCGTCGAATAAATTGGATATTTTGCGGGGATTGGCGTAGATGTTAACGGATCCGCTGTTTGTGGCTTGCCCGGGCTAATAATCCCATTCCTGATTTTCGTATATCGCTGCCTGGAGACGGGCGAGATGCTCAGACTTGATTTTTAGGCTTCGCAGAACAGGGGCATAGATAGGATTGGGATATTTGTGGAGTGCTATCCATATCGCAAAGGAGTGATGCATTAGTTTCCAGTCCTTTATATTCTTCAATGCGAGCAGCATAAGTTCCCGGAAAACGCTGTCTTTGTATAGGGCGATATCCTGGTAAAGCACTCGGAGTTGCCAATCATTATAATTAGCGGCTGGGCCGATTTGCGATTTCAAAATTTTCATGAGGTACGGGAAAAACATTGAATCTGGCCAATTTCTTACCGCGACAAGGCCCAGAAATTGTACTTGAGGATCGGGATTCATAAGAAGGTTCTTGATTAGAGGAAGGGCGATGGGGTCATGGTATTTTGAGAGGGTGACTACGGCAATGCCGTTTTTTTCGACCGATGCTATTTCCCTGAGTCGAGGCATCCAGGAATTCTTGAATGAGAGCGTCTTTAGCAGGTGATGTTTTTCATTGATCAGGACTCCCGGCTGAAATAGAATTAAACTATCGAGTCGCCACTCCTCGGGGGAATTTAGGTCAATGCCTCCGAATAAGTGCCCTGTCACAACATTATAAAAGAAGTCTCCCACGGTCTGGTCATCGCCGACATCTCCAAGGACGATGAAAACGTCCGATGTATCCTGTAAATGGGTCAGCAGAATTGAATCGAGTAAGGCGCTGTGCTTTTGGGAAAGTGCGAAGAAGGCGTAGCATCGAGTCGCAGGATTGCAATTATTGGTGAGATGGACCAATTCTTTTGTGGGAAGGGAATTGCTAAATTTCAGGTAATATTGCCCCACCTTTGAGGTTTCGCTTTCATAATAAAACCCGCCATAATGCTCGATTATTTCAATCGCTTCCGTTGTGTCCGCGTTTAAATTAGGGTTTCCTGGCAGCTTGCTGAAAAGACGTTTGCGATAACGAGCACGAGTATCAAAAGGGGCGGCTTCATAAAGTATAAGGTTTTTAATATGCGCGGTTAGCAGTCTTCTTGTCGCCAAATATATTTTTTGAAACATCCTTCGCAGAGCCAATCATCCTCGCTCCGATAACTTTCTTGATGATCACTTGGGTTCTCGGAAATTTTTTGCCAGCAAAGACTGCAATGTTCGTGATCCCAAGCATTCGCATCCAAGGTCGCTCCTTCCGGAATGGTCTCACCTGGTACTAGCTTTCGGAGGACGCGACCTCTCTCCATTGCTATCCAAACACCGGGAACTGTTACAAATCTCGCTTTAATCCAGTATCTGGAGACATCCTCAACAAGTTCTATTTGATCAGGAGTCCACCAATCCTCGCGGATGGGATGCAAGTTCTCGTCCATACTGAAAATTTACGGCCCAATAAATTACAATTGTTTCGACAAAATCAGACATTATTTATTTGGTAGCTTATAACACCGGCGATCACTATTTGGGAGGTTCGAGGCTGCTAATTATTCTAAGTTTAATATCTTCACTATACTCGTCGTCATTTAAAATAGAATCAACTATTTCATGAAGAAAATCTTTATCAATTAAGTTATCTGCCACTGCTACCGCAATATTCTCCATTTCAATAATGAACTTGGAAACTAGGATGTCCAAGCCGTTTACCTCAAGAAAAAAAGCCCCTAAAGCGATGGACGTTCGCTTATTGCCATCATTAAAGCAATGCCCTTTATTAACCTCAAAAACTAGGTGTGTTAACTTGTCAATGAATGAGGGGTAATAGTCGTCATTCTGAACATGTTCGAGAATGCTTTCCAGCCGTCCCAGGTCAAGAATTCCGGGCCTGCCTTCTGAAATCCTTAATATTGTATGATGAGTGCTAACAGCATGCGCTACATCAAAATAAATGAATAACATGCTATCTGTCTTTTAAGCGAATGAAAATTTCTTTATTTTCTTCGATCCGCTCTTCTAGCGCTTTACTTTTTTCGCCCAAAAACTTATCGATATCGTCGAGGCTAATGGTATCTACGTAATCCTTGAGTTTTTCATGGAGTGCATCTCGAAAAGCCATGTCTCGGGTAGCCATCAATACACGCGCTTTCTCTTTTAAAGGATCGTATAGCTGTTCAGTCGCTTGTTCGAATTCGGTGAAAAGAAGATTAGCCTCAGATAGCCGCAAGGGATTACCGTCATTCTGTGCCACTTTCTTCTTTAGAAAATCAGCAAACCCATTTTCATAACTGGCAATTAGATCAAGAACCTCAGAATACATGGTTGCCCGTACGCTCTCTTTGGCATTTAAACTGAGAATTTTTCGATACTCCTTCGATTTCTCCTTAAAAATGCTCCTGTAAATTCTATCAGTAAGCTGGGCATATTTGAATTTATTGGGCTGAATATATACATCCAACGAGTCAGTGAATATCTTGCGATAGTTATATTCTCGCAGAGCGCTCGGTATAAATTCCTCTTCCCTCTGATTTACGAACTTTGTGGAACCACCAAGCCTTTTATTCATTACATCGATGACAATATTCAAAATCGCCGATCGTACCTGCCGCGCCCGGAGGGAGCCAGTTAGCAGCATCCCTACATTGAGGACAGATTTAAATGTAAATATTCCGAGGGTAGGCGCCTTCTGCGTAAGTATTTCATTTTCATCCAGTTGGGATATGTCTCCGACATCAATGTCGGAGACATGGCTTTGCGCAATATGTTCTAAAAATGACTGGCGCAGATTTCGGAGACGAGCGCCCTTGAATAGTTCGTATCCATTCTCTTGCATTTCTTGCCCATGATTTTCCAACAAACGTTCAATAGTTCTCACGTCTACCTCATAAAACCGCGCAACTTGGGCTTTTGTGAACCTAAAGCGACCTTCAAATAACAATCCAGCAAAGCCTAAATTTTCATATACGGCCTTGATCGATTCGTTGTCTTCCAATATTTTCTTGCGATCACTGGGTGATGTAGTTAAATCTCTTGACATATTCGTAATAAAAATACGAAATTCAAATCATCTATATCCAGGTAAAAACGTGCTGACCGAAAGGTGATCGATCGCCAAGATTTTTTTAGAAAACGTAATTGAGTGGGAGTATTTACAACCACCTGCTCTTATCACATCAATCTAATGAACATCAATAATATACATTCCGATCGATTTTTTAAGCATCGGATCTGGTTTATTGTCGAACTTCGAAAAGTTTCATGTAACTCCAGGGAGCATTTACGCCATAAAGGGTATTTAAAACGATGAGGTGATCAACCTTGTCATTGTGGTGAGTAGTATAATACGACACCCAATGACCGCCAGCGGCCCAGCCAAACAAACTGACCCTGGGAAGGTGTTCTCTTTGCCGGATATGATCTACGACCGCATCGATGTCTTCCGCTGCTTCGACACAAGATCCAGCAGTGAGTGAGGTGTCATCTTTATTGTACAAGGGTGCAGTAGATGCGCCCCAACCGCGTATATCGATCAGGTAGACGACAAAGCCCTTGGCGACCAGGGAATCGGCAAAAGAGCCTGAACCGAAGTCGAAGGAGGCAACACCGCCCGCCCCACGGCCGTGCACGAGGAGAATAGCGCGGCCTTCCGGGTGGTTATGAAATACGCCCACTCTGCGAATGGCGAGAGTAAGCCCGTTGGGCTCCTTTATAGAGTAAATGTCAGTAATTGGATAAGGTCCGTCTTGCGCGCGCAATAGGAGTGAGCAAGTGGATATCCATAAATTTAATGCAATCAGGCGTAGGAACATCGGCGGGGCTGCTTAAGATAAAGTGTATCAAAATATAAAAATAATCCATAACAATTGAGTGTGTCAAAACTGCCCCCCGCGAACGACCAGATTCAATGCGCGTAAGTTGCTTCCTAAAAGCGACGAACAGCCGCGAACTCCTTCTTAATTTCTTTTTCGAAACTATCCAGGTAATTTTCCGTGGTTAGCTTCACCGTATGCCCTAATGCCTCCTGGATATACTCGGTGCTGGCTCCGGAGTTTTTCATAACAGTGGAAAAGCTGTGACGGCTGACAATAGTGGTCAGTTTCGTCTCGATTCCCAATTTCGTTCCATTTTGCTCCAATCGGAAAATGGGACCAATTTAAATCGCTCTCTGGATCGTCTAGTCTTATCATCGCTTTTTTGCCCATTTATTGTCAATGATTATAAGTTTCGCAGGAACAACTTGTCCTAAACTGGGAATAAAATAACAAGCAAAAAGATCATAATGTCTTGTTTAATAGCATCATAGAGGCTGGCACCCATATTGGATTCCTATAGGATAAATCCTGGCAGAGAGAAACTCTGCTGCGAAATGAAAACTATGAGATCCATATTGCTAAATACTGTCTTTTCTGTGTTTGTCCTTTTGCTCTTCGTTCCTTGCGCCAAATCCGCCGATCACACACTTGCCGGTCATGACCTGACGACTTACGATCTTTTCTCGATCTCCAAGACGGATAAATCACACCTAAATAAGAATGCCCGACAATTCGTTAAGAATTATATCAAAAAACACAGGTACAAACTATTGGCGGTGAGAAAAAAAAGCCGCTCCCCTTTTTTTCGTTGCCGATTCTATATTCACCCGGTATAAAATGCCCGTTCAATTGAAATACCTTTCCGTAATAGAATCTGACTTAAATACCAATGCTATATCCCGCGTGGGTGCGGTGGGCTCATGGCAGCTGATGCCAGTAACCGCCCGCATACTGGGATTAAAGGTATCATATGCAGTCGACGAACGCAAACAATATGGCAAAAGTACGAAAGCCGCTGCCCGCTATCTGAGAGACCTTTACAAAGAATTTGGCGACTGGTTGCTCGTAGTAGCAGCCTATAATGGTGGTGAAAATGCTGTAAGTCGCGCCATAAGGCGGTCAGGTAGCCATGATTTCTGGCTGCTAGCGAAATACCTTCCTGCCGAAAGTCGATGCCACGTCAAAAAATTCATCGCTACATTGTATTTCTTCGAAGGTCGGACAAGCATTTCAAAGATTTGAAATACGCAAAAAAGAACAGGGTAAATCTGCAGCTTTGTCTCAAATGCGGCAGCAATCACTCTAAATTACTTTTGAGGCGGATTGTAAGCATTCGGCGAACCGCGTCTAAGTCATCCTCGCCAACGCCTCATAGGCGCAGTTCCAGCATTTGGCCAGCGGGCATATTCCCTTCTTTGCCTCCACGTACAATCGCATAGAGCCATTGCAGTTCTGTTAGAAATTAGAAACTGTTCTGCCATTTGCTTGTCGTTATCCAGCGCCATTTGCACTAGCAAATAGCAATAGTTCCCAAGAGCAAATCTTCCGAACCAATACGCAGACTCACTCTGATCGCAAACTTTTCACCGGATTAGCCCCTGCTGCTTTTATGGCCTGGAAGCTGATCGTACCGAATGCAATGAAGACCGCTGTCAGCCCGGCAAGCCCGAATATCCACCAGGATATATTGACCCGGTAGGCAAAATTCTGCAGCCACTGATGCATACCCCACCAGGCCAGGGGAAAGGCGACTAGGGAAGCGATCATCACCAGGCCTAAAAAATTCCGGGATAAGATCAGGATGATATTCGCGGATGAGGCGCCGAGTACCTTCCGGATGCTGATCTCTTTGCTTCGCTGGATGGTGGAATATGCAACCAATCCGAATAACCCGACACAGGCGATTCCGATGGCCAGGAGCGAGAAAATGGTAAATGTTTGTTGCTGCGTTTGCTCCGCCTTATATTGGTTAGCCACGTTCTGGTCCAGGAAACTGAACTTCAGATCGTCTTTCAGATCGAATCGTTTCCAGGTATCGCCGATTTGCGCCACGACCGTTGAAAAATGGTCTCCCTTTATCTGGACACCAGCGGAACCCCACCCGAATTTATTGGAATTGACGAAGATCAGCGGCACGATCTTCTTGCGCAGGGATTGAAAATGATAGTTTTTCACTACTCCGACTACAGTGTATGTATATTGGCCTTTCGCATTGTCCGGATTCATCCAGGCCTCTTTGCAGATAAATCTGGCGCCAATGGGGTTTTTCAGCCCAAAATCTTCCACGGCGCTTTCATTCAGTACGATCCCCAAGGAGTCCGTCGGGAATTCGCGCGAAAAAAACCGGCCTTGCTTTAGTTGCAGATTTAGCAGCGTAGCATAGTTGTCATCTACTTGGGTGATCCGTTCTGTCCTGGAAAGATTGTTGTCAACCGACACCCAGGTCTGGCCACCCCCGCTCTCGTCCTCTTCCGGCAGTTCATCGCATTCCGTGATGCCTTCAACACCTGCGGTTTTGCTTACTGCATCTATAAAGGCCTGGCGATTGTCTGTCATGCTATGTCCGTCCCAATGTCTCAATTGGTTCAATCCTTCCAGTTGGATGATATGATCTTTTTTGAATCCCAATTGGTCACCCAGTACGAACTGCATCTGGTCGTTCACCACGATCGTGCAGATGATTAGGATGACAGAAATGGTAAATTGAAAGATAACCAGCCCATTGCGGAGGGCAATTCCCCGCCGGTTCGATTTAAACCTGCCTTTCAGCACTAATAGGGGATCAAAAGAAGAAAGTATGAATGAAGGATACAGGCCGGCGAGAAGACCTACTAAAAGAGAAAAGACAAAAACGACTAAAAGTCTCACCGGCTGCAGAAAATAAGAAAAGCTCAGTTCATCGCCGGAGATCCTATTCAGCAGGGGCGTGGAAACGAATGCCAGCAGGAGCGCCAGCAGCATACTGGCCATACTGAATATAATCGATTCGGTCAGAAACTGTACTACCAACTCGCTTTTTTCTGAGCCAAAGGTTTTCCGGATCCCCACCTCCCTTGCTCTTTCAACGGAAAGCGCCGTAGACAGGTTGATAAAATTGACACAGGCAAGGAACAGGATAAAAGCCCCAATAGCACCCAGGAAGTAGATAATCTTTATACTCACGACGGGCCGGAACTCGTCTTCCGCTTCGGAATATAAATGGATTTTCCGGATCGGCTGAAGGTAATAACGATAACCGTTGCCTTCCGTGACGAATTGGTGGTAAGTTTCGCCAAAAAGTCCCGGGATGGTGCCGGAAACATATTTGTCGACGATCTGCGGCAGTTTTGCCTCCAGCTCATTGGGGTCTGCGTTCTTATTCAGCAGCAGATAGGTTCTTGGACCAAAATAAACGTAGTCGGGGCTTGACGGCACTATCGATGCCCGATCTCGACATCAGGATGCTGAACTGTAAATGGGATTTATCCGGCCAATCCCGGCATACGCCGGTTATCTGCAAATGGCGGAAATCGTCCACAATGACGTCTTTTCCCATCGCATTTTCCACAGACCCAAAATATTTTTTGGCGGAACTTTCATTCAGAATAGCCGTACCCGGATGTTGTAAGGCGCTACTCACGTCACCTTCCATGAAATGGCCGGTGAATACCCGGAAGAAATTGGAATCGACCATGATGACCGCTTTTTTCTCCGTGAATACCTTTTCGCCGACTACGATCTTCACCCCGCTTCCTCTTTGACCGTCATCGACCATAAATACGCGGGTGCTTTCCAGGACTTCCGGAAATTCTTTCTTTACGGCCTGCCCGATGGAAAGGGGAATACTGCTCAGCAGGGCGGTGCGGGTCGGATATTTCCTTTCCAGGTCAAGCCGGTATACCTGGTCGCCATGCTCCTGGTATCGATCATAGCCCAATTCGTTCTGGATATACAGGGCGAGGAGAAGGCAGATTGCCATCCCCGCAGCCAGTCCCAGCAGATTGATCCCGGTAAATACCTTTCTTTTGATCAGGTTCCTCATCATGACTTTGAAATAGTTCTTGAACATAAGGGAGCGTTTGCAATTAAAGATTCGGGTTGCAGGATGTTTCCATCGAAAAACATTAATGGCCGGTCCAACCATTGTTAGAAAGAAATTCAAACTTCAAGCGCTACCCTGGCCTCCTGTAAAAATCAGCTTTCTCAGGCGCAAGTGGCTGCTTGCCTAAAATAATATCGGCCGCCTTTTCCGCGATCATCATAATTGGCGCATACAGATTGCCATTCGTTATATAAGGCATTACACTTCCATCCACCACCCTTAATCCGTCAAGGCCATGCACCCGCAAGGTCAGCGGATCTACGACAGACATGCTATCCGTACCCATGCGACAAGTGCAGGATGGATGCAAGGCAGTTTCTGCATCACGGCTGACCCAATCCAGTATTTGCTCATCCGTATCAACAGCAGTTCCCGGCGATAGTTCCCCGCCATTAAACTCATCCATCGCCGGCTGATTCAGAATCTTCCGGGCACAGTGGATGGCCTCCACCCACTCCTTCCGATCCTGAACCGTAGAAAGATAATTGAACCGGATGAGTGGCTTTTCCTTTGGATCCGACGACTTGATCAGGACAGATCCGCGGGCATCGGAATTCATCGGCCCAACATGTACCTGATAGCCGTGACCACCCGATGGAGAACTGCCATCATATCTTATAGCCACCGGCAAAAAATGGAACTGAAGGTTAGGGTACGCGACCACTTCATTACTTCTGACAAAACCTCCTCCCTCAAAGTGATTGGTTGCCGCAGGCCCTTTATGGAACAACATCCACTGCAAACCCACCCACGGTTTGTTATACCATTTCAACGCCGGCGAAACACTTACTGGTTTTTTGCAGGCAAATTGCACATACACCTCCAAATGATCCTGCAAATTCTGCCCCACACCAGGAAGTTCGTGCAGCACCTCGACCCCCGCCGACCTCAAAATTCCAGGAGCTCCTATTCCTGACAACTGGAGAAGCTGAGGAGAATTGATGGCGCCTCCACAGCAAATAACCTCACCTGCTGTCACCCTGCGTAAACGATTTCCTTTCAAAAATTCCACGCCGACGGCACGCCTTCCCGAGAAAAGAACGCTGGTTGCGAGCGCATCACAGATTACTTCAAGATTTTTTCTTGCACCCAAAACAGGATGCAGATAAGCCTTTGAAGCAGACCAACGCCGCCCATTTTTGATGTTGCGGTCGAACATGCCAAAACCTTCCTGCTGGAATCCATTGACATCGTCCGTTAGCGGATAGCCGGCCTGTTTGGCCGCGGCAAAGAACGCTTTAAACAAGGGGTTTGTGGCAGGACCGGTCTCGAGGTGCAGCGGACCAGTACCACCACGCAATAAGTCCGCTCCGGCGGTTCTGTTTTCAGACTTTTTAAAATAAGGAAGGCAATGGGCATAATCCCATGTTTCCATGCCTGGATCCTTAGCCCACTTTTCATAGTCCATAGGGTTACCACGAATGAAGATCATTCCGTTGATGGAGCTGGAACCACCTAACAGTTTTCCACGGGCATGGTACACCTGCCGGCCATTCATAAACTCCTCAGGCTCGGATTGGTATTTCCAGTCATAGCATTTACTGCCGATCGGATAGGTAAGCGCAGCCGGCATATGGATAAAAATATCCCACCAGGAATCTCGCCGCCCCGCTTCAATTACCAAAACTTTATGGTTCGGATCCTCACTCAGCCGATTTGCGAGCACACAACCGGCAGACCCGCCGCCAATAATGATCGTATCAAACATTTTATCCATTTCAATAAGGAGATTCGACATTTCCCAATTCTACATAAACACTTTTTAGCTGGGTATACTGTTGAATCGCAGCAAGACTATTTTCCCGGCCCAGACCCGATTGTTTGTATCCCCCGAAAGGAAGTTCGATAGGCGTTATATTATAATTATTGATCCAGCATGTTCCTGCCTGTAATTGATGAATTACCCGATGGCCGCGTTTTATATCATTCGTAAATACACCTGCCGACAATCCGAATTGGGTATTATTAGCCCTTTCGATCACCTCGTCTTCCGCGTCAAAGCAAAGTATAGAGAGCACCGGGCCAAAGATCTCTTCTTTGCAAATCTCCATCGAATCATCGCAATCCGTAAAAATTGCCGGAGTCAGAAAATTGCCGGCAGTCAGATCCCGTCCCTTGAAGTCTTTTTCAGGCCTGACGCCTCCGGTCAATAACGTCGCACCTGACAGTTTTCCTGAATCGATAAACCGGATTACTTTCTCCAGATGCGCGGTGCTGATCAATGCCCCCATTTGGGTATCAGGATCTGTCGGATCCCCCAATCTGATCTTTCCAGTTCGGTCCATTAGCTGCTTTAAAAAAGCATCGAAAATTTTACGATGTACAAATACCCGCGTACCATTTGAACAAACTTCACCTTGCGTATAAAAATTGGCTAGCAAGGCTGCCGATACTGCATTGTGCAGATCTGCGTCTTCAAAAATAATCAGGGGAGATTTTCCACCAAGTTCAAGGGTGACCCGTTTCAGTCCGGACACAGCACCTGCTAAGATTTTTTTACCAGTGGCCACTGACCCCGTCAATGAAATTTTCGCTACGCGCGGATGATCTGCCAGCCTGCTTCCAACCCTGCCATCCCCCTGAACTACATTAAACAAACCAGGCGGAGCCCCGGCATCCATGAATGCCTTCGCCAATTCAAGTGCAGTTGCCGGGGTGAGCTCGGATGGTTTAAAGATCATCGAGTTGCCGCAAGCCAACGCCGGAGCAGCCTTCCACGCGGCAATCTGGATCGGATAGTTCCATGCACCAATTCCCGCACAAATACCTAAAGGCTCAGGACGCGTATAGCCAAAGGCGTTCTTTAAATCAATGCTTTCCCCATGTATACCCGCAGCCATTCCCCCAAAATATTCAAGGGCATCTGCAGCCGAACAAATATCCACGGCCAGGGATTCCGAAATGGGCTTCCCAACATCCTGCGTTTCTAAAAAAGCAATTTCCTCCAA
This sequence comes from Puia sp., assembly GCA_965214315.1. Classification (GTDB taxonomy): domain Bacteria; phylum Bacteroidota; class Bacteroidia; order Chitinophagales; family Chitinophagaceae; genus Puia. The sequence continues at coordinate 21,784 of CBDCBP010000006.1, forward strand.
CCTGGATCTTAATAGATGAGCCGTTTTCAATAGCACCCGGCCTCGTTCTGCTCCGGTTTTGGTACGCCAGACCTGGAAGGCCTTTTCTGATGAATCTACCGCTGCTTCAATATCCTGATCGCTAGCCTGACAAACCTCTCCCAACGGATGGTTATTAGCCGGATCATAGTTTATCCAGGTCTCCCTGCTGGAACTTGTAGTTAATGCGCCATCGATAAAACTGAGTGTACACCATATTCCTTTTAAGCAATTCTTTGTCTTTTAATCGACCTATAATAATAAATGGCCACCCCAAGGCCAATCAATCCAATTGTATAGATCCAAGCTGCATACTGGTGATACCATTCCGAACCATAGGTGGCAGTCCGGGGCCATGACACATTGATCACCATAAAAGTGCTCCAGATCAGAGCCAAAACATTAACTGGAAATCCCCATTTACCCAAACTGAATCTGGCGTCAGGAGCTACTCCTGACCGGGCCGACACAACCCTATTGTGCAGTTGAAGTGCAACCACTATCCAATACGCCAGGTTCGCCCATAGCATGGCGATAGAGGTTATCAACTCAAACACTTTTGGAAACTGCAGATTCATCGCCAAAATCACTATTGCGCCCAATCCACAAACCAGGGTGGCTAAAACAGGAGTTTGGGTTTTTGAGGAAACTTCCGATAAGGATTTACTAAAGGGCAGGCACCCGTCACACCCCATGGCGAACATTAACCTTACTGCCCCGGAGTGAACTGCAAGGGTACATACACTGATGGCAAAAATAACATTACAAAGAAAAAGACTGCCCGTAGTTCCGCCCAGGACCGATTTCACCAACATAGGTAAGCCTCCCCGTATATTTCCCAGATCAGGCGCACCCAGGTCCGGCACTGCCATCAAGGCAAAAAGCAATACTAGTAATCCGCCAGATCCGGCGGCAAGCAGCGCCTGCAAGATAGCACGGGGAGCCTTCTTACGGGGATCAAGCGTTTCTTCAGCAAGTGTTCCAGCAGTGTCGAATCCATACAAAACATAAGAGGCTGTCAGCGCGGAAGCTGCCATTAAGATCGTCACATCAGGGAAAGGCCTTGACCCCGATCCCATATATTTATTGTGAACGACAGCCTCGATCGGAGATCTTACGCTGTTCAGGAGCAGAAGAACAATCAGCGCTGCAATTCCAACCAGTTCCGTAAAGACACCAATATTGTTTATCATCGCCAGCAACTTAATACCCCTGGCATTGACAACGGTACTTATAACAATAAGTATAGAACCTAGTAAAATCGCATTGATAGCAACCGACTTTGCGTCATCAGAGTTTCCGATGAGCTGGAAAGAACTTGAAATTTGGGGCAGGCTGACCTGAAGTGCCATGGCCACAGCAGCAATGGTAACAACAAGGCAGGCCAGGTAGATCCAACCTGTCATCCATCCAAAGAACGGGTTTCCGGTAAACTTTGCCCATTGATAAACCCCGCCGGACAACGGAAACCTGGAAGCCAGTTCTGCAAAGCAAAGCGCCACAAGCAGTTGGCCCGCCAATACGAATGGCCAGGTCCAGAAAAATCCGGGGCCGGCAACGCCATAGCCCATATAAAACATCTGAAACAGCCCGGTCAGAATAGAAATGTAAGAAAAGCCTGCGGCAAAACTTGAGAAGCTACCCATCGAACGCTTCAGTTCCTGACGATAGCCAAAACTGGCAAGGTCGGTATTGTCGGTAGCCGGGGAATCCTTCATATTTGAAAGGCAGGTTTTGGTGTATTAAATAACAACTTATATTTATGTTTCGGTACAGTTTTGCAGCTGACTCCAAATTACATAAAAATCACCATGTCCTTCGCCAGAATAGACACAAACTTCACGCTGCCTGAGCGTTTCTACACAAGCACCGAAATTTTTAACGAGGAGCTTGAGCGGATCTTCTACGGCCGGTGGATCTATGTAGCTTGTGAGGCGGACCTGCCAAAACCAGGTGATTATGTTGCTTTGAAAATTGGAACAAGGTCCTTTTTTCTGCAGCGTTCGCAAAGCGGGAAAGTGCGCGGATTTTACAATGTATGCCGGCACCGCGGTCATGAACTGGTCCAGGGGGAAAAAGGTAACCGCCGGGGTCTCTCCTGTCCCTACCACAACTGGCTTTACGACCTCAATGGACATTTACTCCGTGCACGCGGTATGCCTCCCGACTTTCCCAAAGAAGATTTCGGACTCAATCCAATAGCTGTCTCCGTTATAGGTGGGCTTATTTATGTTTGCCTTACCACGCCGCCGCCCGATGATATCGAAGCCGTGCGTACCGCACTTGAGCCGTATCTCGCACCGTATGAGTTGCGCAAGACCAAAATAGCCTGCCAAAAAGATATCATTGAATCCTGCAACTGGAAACTGGTCATCGAGAACAATAGGGAATGCTTGCATTGCGACAGCAATCACCCTGAACTGCTGGTACCGCTTTACAGCTCAGGTTTTGGCAAGGGACTCGACAAGGATAATGTGCAGCCATCGGAGGAACGATTTCAGGAGACGCTCCAGGAAAAGGAAAGGGAGTGGGAAAACCTGGGTCTTCCATATCATTTGCTGGAGTTTCCGGATGGCCTGTGGTTCCGCACCGTTCGACTGCCGCTGGCCAACCAGTGCATATCACACACCCTGAAGCCTGAACACGCCTGCAAAAAGCTGCTAGGCAACTTCAAGCGGCCGGAGGGAAGCGGACTTTCTCTGTGGACCCATCCGAATTCGTGGAACCACTTTTTGACCGACCACATCGTAACCTTCGCGGTCTTCCCTCTTTCGGTCGACCGGACGCTGGTGCGAACCAAATGGCTCGTAGCGGCCGATGCAGTGGAAGGTGTTGACTATGATCTTGACAATCTGACCAGGGTTTGGACCCAGACCAATGCACAGGACCAAAGCCTGGCAGAAGGTGCTTACCGCGGCATTTGCTCCGGCGGCTACTTGCCTGGTCCACTGGCCGACGAGGAATACCTCGTGAAGCAGTTTCTCTCCTGGTATAGCGATCAACTCACGGAAACTCCGGGGCAATGATACCAAAGATTGTAATCATAGGAGCCGGTATCGTTGGTTGTTCATTGGCCGACGAGCTCACCGAACGCGGGTATTGCGATGTAGTCGTCCTTGAAAAAGGTAAAGGCTGGAAACCTGGTGGCTCGACATCCCACGCGCCTGGCGTAGTTTTCCAAACCAATGGCTCACGCACCATGGCGCAGTTCGCTTGCCAGACAGTCGAAAAGCTTAATGGCCTTCACCACGGCGGCGAGACCTGTTTCCTTAAGGTGGGCAGCCTGGAGATCGCAACGACGCCGGAGCGCCTGGCCGAACTTCACCGCAGGGCGGGACTGGCCATGTCTGTTGGGATCTGCGCGCGGGTGATCTCTCCTGCCGAAGCGTTGACATTGCATCCGCTCCTTGTTCGGGATAAATTGCTGGGTGCGCTATACGTACCCGATGATGGGATCGCCCGGGCGGTATTGGCTGATGAAGTGATGGGTGAGCGGTCGATCAGCCGCGGTGCGCGATTCATTGCCGGTTGCGAGGTCATTGCCATCGATCAGCACGAGGGTCGCGTCATCGGTGTTCAAACGACACAGGGATCATTCCCGGCGGATATCGTTGTTTGCTGCGCTGGAATATGGGGACCGAAGATTGGAGCGATGGTGGGCATGTCGATGCCACTACAGCCGTTGGCGCACCAGCTTTGCTATTCGGCGCCAATACCTGAACTGGCTTCTTACAAGGGTGAAGCTGATTTGCCCGTGCTGCGTCACCAGGGTTCCGACCTGTATTACAAGCAGAGAGGACAGCGTCTCGCGATCGGCTGGTACGGACACAGGCCAATCCCTGTGAAGGCTGAGGACATCCTTCCCTGCGAGCTCGCTGAAGTCATGCCGAGCCAAATACCCTTCACTCCTGAAGATTGGAACGAGGCCATGGAACGTTCAGCAGAAATCATTCCTGCATTGAAAGGCGCCGATATTGTCGAATCGATGAATGGCTTGTTCTCCTTCACGGTGGATAACTACCCACTGATGGGTGAATGGTCGGGGCTGAAAGGTTTCTGGGTTGCCGAGGCAGTATGGATCACCCACGCCTGTGGTGTGGCACGCGCGATGGCCGAATGGATCGTCGATGGCCATCCGGCACTGGCCGTCCATGAATGCGACGTCAACCGTTTTGAAACCCACCAGTTGGGTGCACTGCATATTGAAGAACGCGGAGCACAGAACTTCATCGAGGTATACGACCTGCTTCATCCGCTGCAGCCTATGGAGTCGCCACGGCCCCTCCGCACAACCGGCTTCTACCAGCGTCAGCAGGAACTCGGTGGCTTCTTCCTCGAAGCTTCCGGCTATGAGCGGCCGCAATGGTACGCAGCCAACACCGGCCTGCTCGCCCGCTATAATTCTCCGCCGCGGGATGAGTGGAGTTCGAAATTCTGGTCGCCCATCATCGGTGCCGAGGCCCAAGCTGTTAGAGAAGGCGTTGGCCTGTTCGATATCACGACCCTGAAACGCATCGAGGTCGCCGGCAATGGCGCTTTGGAGTTTCTCGAGCGATGTACAACCGGTAACCTGCACAAGAAGCCGGGCTCCATCACCTATTGCCTCATGCTGAACGAAAGAGGCGGCATCCTGGGCGATATCACCGTCATGCGAAGAAGCGAGCGCGACTTTATGGTCGGCGTTAGCAGCAACATCGATATCCATTACCTGCAGCAAATGGCGCCGGACACCGTACACGTGAAAGACATCACCGCCGGGACGGTCGGACTGGGGCTCTTCGGACCCAGATCGCGGGAGCTCGCCCAGTCTTTGACTGGTGAAGACCTGGGCAACGAGGCACTCGGCTATTTCCGGCTAAAGAACTTGTATCTCGGCCATGTACCGGTGATGCTGTGCAGGCTTTCCTACGTCGGTGAACTGGGTTATGAGATCTATACCACCGCCGACTTTGGGCTGAAACTCTGGGACACGCTCTGGCAGGCAGGGCAGCCTTACGGACTCATTGCAGCCGGCCGTGGAGCATTCAACTCTATGCGCCTGGAAAAGGGATACCGCAGTTACGGGACGGACATGAACAGTGAGCACAACCCCCATGAGGCAGGGCTCTCGTTTGCGGTCCGTAAGAGGGGAGGATATAAAGGCGCTGAGTCTTTCAATAAGTTGGACCCGGACGCGCTGAGCAGGCGTCTGGTTTGTCTGGTGCTCGATAACCCCCGGCATGTGGTCTTGGGTAAGGAGCCCGTCCTGCACGAAGGAAAGGTCGTGGGCTATGTAACCAGTGCTTATTTTGGCCATACCATTGGCAAGCAACTCGCTTACGCCTGGGTGTCCGCAGCATTGAGCGCCCAGGGCACCGCCCTTTCCATTCGATATTTCGACCGCGATTACCCGGCCACCGTAGGTCTGGACCCGCAGTACGATCCACAAATGAAACGATTGAGATCATGACGAATACACAGCATATACTTGCCCCTGGCTCGATCGGACGAAGGCTGGCAGCCACGCTCCCGGAGCAGCCGCCACGTCTATGGAAGTCGGGGAAGCCGAAGAAAGCATACGATGCGGTCATCGTGGGCGGCGGCGGTCATGGACTTGCAACCGCTTATTACCTGGCAAAAAACCATGGCCTGACCAATATCGCGGTCCTGGAGAAGGGTTGGCTCGCAGGAGGCAATACAGCCCGCAACACTACTATTATCCGCTCGAATTATCTGGGAGACGAATCGGCGGCCATCTACGAGCACTCACTAAAATTATGGGAGACGCTCCAGGAAGACCTCGGCTATGAGTTATTCTTCAGCCAGCGTGGCGTGCTGACGCTTGCCCATTCAGTCAGCGATGCGCGATCCAAACGGCGGAATTTCTATGCGAACGCCCTCAACGGTATCGACAGCGAATGGCTCACCCCGGCCGAAGTGAAGAAACTGGTACCTATCATCAATATCAGCGAGGATGTCAGGTATCCGGTCCACGGCGCCACCTATCAGCCGCGCGGCGGCATCGCCAAACACGACTGGGTAGCCTGGGGCTATGCAAAGGCAGCGAGCGACCTTGGAGTGGATATCATCCAGGGCACCGAAGTGACAGGCTTTGACCTCCGCAACAATAAGGTTCATGGCGTACACACTGCGCAGGGCACCATCGCTGCCGGCAAAGTGGGCATCCTGGCATCCGGTCACTCATCGCTGCTGGCCAATCTCGCCGGATTCGCCATTCCCATCCAGAGCAGGCCGCTACAGGCGCTCGTCAGTCCATTGCTTGAGCAGGTGCTCAATACCGTGGTGATGAGCAGCGCCGTCCATGTATATGTCAGCCAGGCCCACAAGGGTGAGTTGGTGATGGGGGCAGGCACGGACGCCTTCAACAGCTACGCACAGCGCGGCGGCTTTCATGTGATCGAGCACCAGCTGGCCGCTGCACTTGAATTGTTCCCTATCTTCGCCCGTGCGCAGGTACTGAGGACCTGGGGAGGTATCGTGGATATCGCTCCGGACGCCTCGCCGATCATCGGTCTCACTCCGGTGGAGAACCTGTTCATAGACTGCGGCTGGGGAACCGGTGGTTTCAAGGCGACGCCCGGTTCGGGTTGGGTTATGGCCTACACAATGGCAAACGGCCGCCCGCATGAATTGAACCAGCCCTTCGCGCTCGATCGCTTCGTGACAGGACATCTCATCGACGAACACGGCGCAGCCGGGGTTGCCCACTAAAAATTTATTCTATGCTTTACATTCCTTGTCCCCATTGTGGCCTGCGCAACGAAACCGAGTTCCATTACGGAGCGGAGTCCGGTGTGGCCTATCCGGATCCCAATGCACTGAACGACGACGAATGGGCGAAATACCTTCATATCCGCGCCAACCCCAAAGGGTGGCTTGCCGAACGATGGGTGCACTTCGCCGGATGTGGCCGATGGTTCAACTTATGGCGCCATACCATCACCCATGAGATCGGGCCGTCATACCTTCCCTTCACCACACAACCAAAAGCGCCCATTACCACCGGGCAGGAGCGTTCGAGACCATGAGAGAAGTTTCATTCAGTTTTGATGACAGGCTATACAAAGGACAGGAGGGTCAGCCGATGGCGGCCGCCTTGCTGCGCAGCGGCCTGCTGACCATCACCACGAGCACCTATCATAGCCGGCCGCGCGGTGTTGTCGGATTAGGCGTTGAAGAACCCAATGCAATCGTTCAGCTGGTGTCAGGTACAAAGGAATCGATGCTGCCGGCTACTGTCGTCGCAGTGACCGACGGACTTGCTGCACGCAGCCTTACCGGCGTCGGTGCCCTGCCTGAGCCTGCCGACGAAGCACGTTACGACAAGACCAATCGCTATGTCGACACATTGGTCATAGGCGCGGGTCTTGCGGGACTTACTGCGGCCGATGAGCAGCTGCGCGCAGGCCGTGAAGTCCTACTGATCGACGACCAGTCGGGACCTGGCGGTCATCTCCGGCACCTTGGATTGGACTTGCCATCTGTCTTACAGGGCGTTCTCACGAATAGAAACCTCACTTATCTGTGCAGATGCACTGCCGTTGGATTGTATGACCAGAATTATGTTGTCGCCATTGAGCGGCGAAGCGACCATCTTGGGAATTCCGCGCCGGCAAGCCGCGCACGCATCCGGGTTTGGCATATCCGCGCCGATCGCATCGTGCTCGCGCCTGGTGCGTTCCAACGCCCGCTGATCTTCGCAAATAACGATAGGCCCGGCATTATGCTCTCGCATGCAGCAGCGACTTACGTTGCGGTTCATGGTGTGCGCATCTTCAGTCGTGCCGTGGTGGCTACTGTTGACAACCAGGGATATCGTGATGCGCTTAGGCTTCAAAATGCCGGTGTTCAGGTGGAAAGTATCTATGATGCCCGGCCCGGAGCCAGCGGTCCAAGCGTGGATGCAGCCAGGGCGGCGGGGATTCCGGTCCGCTTCCGCGCTGCTGTTCTCGACACGGCGTCCGATACAGGAGGGGCTTGCCGCAGTGCCATGATACAGGACCTTGACACGAACGAAACATTTCTAACAACTGCCGATTTGCTGGCAGTATCCGGAGGATGGACCCCGATCGTAGATCTGCCAACCCATATCGGCATCAAACCGAAGTGGAGTCAGGAACACGCGGCCTTCCTGGTAAGCGAGACGGGCGACCGGCTAAGAACCGCCGGCATGCTGGCCGGCGACTTCGGCGGCGACGACGATCCCGCGGTATTCTTCGGTCCGGCCCTCGATCCTGGGCAAGCCCGTCATGCCTACATCGACCTGCAGCGCGATACAACGCTGCACGATCTGCGACGGGGCGTTGGGGCGGGGTTGACCAGCATCGAGCACATCAAACGTTACACCACCATTGGCACGGCTCATGACCAGGGAAAGACAAGCGGCATGCTCACCATCGGCGCACTTTGTCAATTGATTGCTGTTGCGGAAAGCGGAAAATCCGGCCTGTCGCCGGGCGATGTGGGCACCCTTTCCTTCCGGCCGCCTTATGTGCCGGTGCCATTCGCGGCATTGGCCGGTCGTCAACGAGGATCGCTCTCGGATCCCATCCGCATCACACCGCTACATCGATGGCATGTCGAAGCTGGGGCCGTCTTCGAGGACGTAGGGCAATGGAAGCGACCCTGGTACTTTCCTAACCCCGGAGAGCGCATGGAAGATGCAGTCCGGCGTGAGTGCGTGGCGGCCAGACAGGGTGTGGCCATCATGGACGCTTCCACCCTCGGAAAGATTGACATCCAGGGTCCTGACGCCGCCGTCTTCCTCGACCGCATCTACACCAATATCTTTTCCACATTGCCGGAAGGTCAGTGCCGCTACGGATTGATGTGCAAGGCCGACGGCATGGTCTTCGATGACGGCGTCACCACCAGGCTGAGTAAGAACCATTTCCTGATGACTACCACCACCGGAGGTGCTGCCGGGGTCCTGGCATGGCTGGAAGAGTGGCTGCAGACAGAGTGGCCTGATCTGAAAGTCTATTGCACCTCGGTTACCGAGCATATTTCTACGATCGCGCTGGTGGGTCCGAAAAGCAGATCGCTGCTTGAGGAACTAGTCACTGACATTGACCTCTCGAAAGATGCCTTTCCCTTCATGCACAGCAAGGATGCGACGATCGACGATATCCCTGTGCGCATCGCACGAATATCATTTTCGGGAGAGCTGGCCTTTGAGATCAACGTTGCATCGGGCCATGCCCGTCCCATTTGGGAACGTCTGTGGACGCTCGGACGTCGGTATGACCTGACTGCCTACGGCACAGAAACCATGCACGTCCTGCGGGCGGAAAAGGGTTACCTTATCATCGGACAAGATACTGACGGGACACAAACGCCGTATGACCTCAACATGTCCTGGATTGTATCCAAAAAGAAGGAGTTCATCGGAAAGCGCTCCTTTCTACTGCCGTATTTGAAGGCAACAGGCAGAGCGCAGCTGGTTGGCCTGCTGCCGGAGAACGAGGTCGAAGTCATTCCGGAGGGAGCATACATCACCGCACTAAACGCACAGCCGGAGGGGCAAGGCAAAACGCCTCACACCGGTTTTGTGACGAGTTCCTACTATTCGCCGGCGCTTGGGCGTGCGTTCGCGCTGGCACTGGTAGCAGATGGCCTGAGCCGGATGGGTGAAGTGGTGGAATTGCCCATTGGAAAAAAGGTGCTGCGCGCCACGATCTGTGACGCCGTATTAATCGACAAGGAGAATACTCGAAGAGACTAATTGAAATCCGCATATGATCGCCAAAGAAAGTCCGTTGCAAGGAAGGAACATGGGAACCGTCACGAAAGTGGCTATCCGTGAATTGCCGGGGTTGCACACCATCGATATTCGTGTGGCGCCGGAAACCGCAACGCAAGCCGCCATCGCCGAAGCGCTGGGAACCGGTCTGCCTGGTAAGACAGGCCAGGTCCAGTCACTATCCGGTGGAGCTGAAGCCCATGCCCTGTGCCTTGCACCCGACTGGTGGCTGATGGTAGGATTCCCGGATGCTGAGCAGAAACTCGCACCGCTCCTGTCCGGGAACGATGATCACTTCAGCCTGGTCGATGTCAGCGGCCAGCGAACTACCATTGAATTGGAAGGACCTGCCGCTCGTGAAGTGCTCGCCCATCTTTGGGAGCAGGATCTCCGGGAAAAAAGTTTCCCTGTTGCAACCGCCTCTCAGGGACTCATGGCGAAGGCGCCGGTGATCGTCTGGCACATCGCGCAGTTCCGTTACCGTATCATGGTCCGAAGCTCTTTCGCCTTGCATTTGTGGAAGGCATTGGTAGACGCGGCGGCGGAGTGGGTGTAACGATCTATTGCCGCTCCACAAAATTTTTGCCGTTCCACAAAAAATACAAGTCGACATCCCGGCTATTCTGCGACATCATGATGATGAACAAGCTCATTAACAGTAATATTTGACGGCATCCTGTATTACCGCTTTTATTCACTCCGCAAACTTTTCACCGGGTTGGGAACAATAATATATTACATTAGCCTAGTTGTAGCCAGGGTTTTGTTTCAGGTAAACTTTCCCGGTCGCATTTTCAGCCTGTATTTCGTTGAGCGGAATGGCAAAACTTTCGTTTACCCCCTTGGTGAAGAACGCCGAATTATTTACCCGCCAGAAACCCGTCCTGCCCTTCTCCACACTCACATACGTGTTCAAGGTATTCGCCATGGAGCCGGTCCCATTGTCCCATCTCGCAAGGTCAAAGAAACGCTGTCCTTCCATAGCCAGTTCCAGCCTTCTCTCCATGTAGATGGCGTTTAGGGCGTACCCCTGCCCCTGGCCGCTGAATGCACCCGCAGGATAAGGCCTTACACTATAATTGCCGCCCGGCGTCGTCTGCGGCGAATAGGTACTGGTAGCCGCGTTATAGGTAGCATTCAAGTACACCCAGCCGGCTGGATTGGCCGCTCTCGCACGAACCATGTTGACGTAGGTCTCGGCCTGGTCGAGATTCCCGGTTTGCGCCTCGCATTCTGCTGCCCAAAGGATCACATCCGAGAACCGGCAAAGATTGACGTTGTTCGCGTCGACTTCGGCGGCTCCCCAAAATACGGTTTCGGTAGAAGAAAAGGTTCCCTGCTGGCTCTTGGCATAAGACGACTTTTTGGGAATGAAGGGTCCATCGTCTTCCAGGTCGCGAACCCAGGTTGTGTCTATCGTGCCCCAGTCAAGATAAGGCTCACCCGGTCTGCCGGCTACCCAGTCCAGGCGGGGATCTATCGTACCCGCCCAGGGTGTGTTGGCGAGGTCACTTATCAGGGGAGCGTTGTTATAGCTGCCATCCAGCAGCGGCAGACCATTCGCATCTGTTTTATACGCCTGTACGAGGTTCCACGAGGGATTATTGAACCCGCAGCAGCCGGGACCATGGTTGTAGGGAAAGTCAAGCTCATCACCCGTGTCGCCATTGCCGCCATTGTTGGAAGTCGATGACCCATCGTTGACAGAAGCCTGACAGGCGAAAACACTTTCGGGACTGTTCTTCTGCGCGGGGTTGAAATTGCTTTCATAGTTCGGATCGAGCGAATAAGGAGTGCCGAGCGCTGTCGTGCCGTTTTGAATGACCTGCGTCAACAGGGTCAGGGCGCTGTCATACGCATGCTGATACATATAGGCCTTCGCAAGGAACGCCATGGCCGCCCATTTGTTGGCCCGGCCAATATTGGGTTGCGTGCTCGGCAGGTTATTGACGGCATAAGTAAAGTCCGCCACGATATCCGGCCAGATGTTGATATAAGCCCCGTTGACATTGTTCGGCACGTCCAGGTTGTTAGCGGTAAATTGAACAAGCTCGCTGGCATAAGGGAAGTTGTTGAAGATCTTCTTTCCTTCGAAATGATAATATCCGCGCAGGAACCGGGCTTCCGCTTCATATTCCACCGTATCCGATGGAGCGAGGCCCGTCGAGATCCGCATGGTACGGATAACATCGTTTGCCCGCTGGATACCGGAAAAAAGAACAACCCATTTTTCATCGAGGTAGGAGCTGGTACCAGATTGCGCCAGTGACCAGGTCATCAGGGGAATGGCGTCCGGCTGATCGGATGGGGAAGAGCCCTTATAGGCATCATCCGCGCATTCGGTGCCATAGACATAATTGGAAGCGGCGCTGCCGTTTCCGAGATTGGCGCCAGGCACATTCTCGCCGGACAACAGGGCGTAAGCTCCGATCAACAGTCCCTGAACACCGCTGTTGTTGGTGACGTTCGTTGCAGTGAGTGACCCCTGCGGCTGCAGGTTCAATTTATTGTTACAAGAGTAAATGATGATCCCCGAGGTCAGCGCCGCAGCGGGTAAGATCCATTTCAATACCTTTTTCATATAGTTCAATTTTAGCAGAATAAATTAATGTATCGCTACGCTTACCCCCAGGTTATATTGCTTTTGATTGTTCGGGTAGACGCCGCCGTCGATACCGAATGAGGCATTCGTACCCGGGTTCAATTCGGGATCCAGACCGGAATATTTGGTAATGGTGAACAGGTTAAGGGCCTGTGCATAGACCCGTATCCGGTCAATGCGGAGGTTCTTAATGCCCGCGGACATGATATTATAGCCGATAGTCAGGTTCCTCATCCGAAGGAAGGAACCGCTCTCCATGGTATAGGAATTGAAGACCGCCGAGTTGCTGAAGTTGGCGCTCTGTTCCAGCAGCGGCGACACCGCCCCGGGATTGGCGACATGGGCCGTTGAATCATTGATATTGGTGGGTGCGCCAGACGCGTTAACCAGTGTGGCAGAATGCAGGGCTACTTGTTTGCTGACCTGGTTGCCAAATGCCTGTGGGAAGTCGGTCGACGATTTCACGTTGTTCAGGATCTTGGCGCCGATGGAAGTGTAGAAGAAAGTGTAAAGATCCCAGTTCTTGTACGCGACCGAAATATTCAGGCCGGCAGTAAACTTCGGATTGGGGTTGCCGAAGAAGGTCTGATCGCTGGAATTGATCTTCCCGTCATGATTGACGTCGGCATATTTGAAACGGCCGGGCGCCGCGTTCTGCTGCGTCGGGGACTTATTGACGTCCGCCCAGCTTTGGAACAGTCCGATGACCTTATAGCCAAAGAATTCGCCTAATGGATGGCCGGGTTCTATCCTTGAAGTGATCGTTTGCGCTCCTGTTGGTTCATTAAAATACAATGTACCTGCCGGAAGGCTCACGACCATGTTCTTATAAGACGTGAAGGTACCTGTAAGGTCGAATTTGAGCTTGTTGTTGACGGCAGACCCGTGATACGTGATCGCCGCGTCGATCCCTTTATTCTGTACGTCGCCTGAATTGCCGAAAGGAATTGCAGCTGAACCGTTGGTCCCCGGTTCGACCGGCACGAACAGCAATCCGTCGACTTGCTTTTTATACCACTCAACCGTAAGGTCGATCTTATTATGGATCAAGGTGGCATCGAAACCAATATTGGTCAGGATGTCTTTTTCCCAGGTGGTAGCGGGGTTACCATATTGTTGTGTATACAAGCCGCCGGTAGGGTTGGTGCTCGTCCCGTTGATATCATAATAAGATTGGTTGATCTGCTGCCCGTACAAAGTGTAGGCATTAGTTGGGTTGATATCGCTGAGTGAACCGGATTTGCCCCAGCCGCCGCGGATCTTCAGGTCATTGATCCAATCGACATCCTTCATGAAATTTTCCTGCGAGATCCGCCAGCCGCCGGTTACGGACGGAAAATTACCGTAGCGTTGGGCAGGGGCAAACACAGACGAGCCATCCCGGCGAATAGTACCGCTCACCAGGTATTTGCCATCCCAATTGTAATCCAACCTGCCGAAAAAGGAATAGATCGCCACGCGGTAGGGCGTGTTATAGTTGTTGTAGTTAGGCTGAGGAACATTGGAGTTGTTCGTTTGCGTGGAAGGCGCACCGAAGTTCAGGGTCCAGAGGTTCGGGTCGACCGTGAGGTTGCTCGAATCGGTGACATAATAATTGCCCCTGGTCGTCTGATTGGCCCTGCCATTCTCATAAATGTATTCTTCGCCGCCCAACAGGTTGAGATTGCTCTTGCCCCACTGGTTGCTATACTTCAACGTATTGGTCCAGATAAAGCTGTTGTTCAATGCCCAGGTCTCCTGGTACAGGTTGGCGGCGGTATTGTTTTCCGCATTTTCATAAGGGGTGGAGGCGAAGGCGTTGTTATAGGTATAATCGACGGTCCCGCCGACGCTGGTATGCGCGGTAAAATGTTGCAGGAAATCGACGTCGGTAAACACGTTGCCGACCACGTGATAGTCCTGGTTGATATTGTTTTTCTGGCGCTCCTGGATGGCTACCGGATTCGAGGCGTTACCCAACCCCAGGGAAATGGTACCGGCATAGTTGCCTGCAATATCATGCACCGGGATGATATTTGGCGTCTGGTAAGCATCGTTGATGGAGTTCGTGCTGTTGACGCCCAGCGCATTCATATAACCGGGATTCGACTTGTAGTAGGCATAGAAATTTTCACCGATGTGGACATGATCGTCGATCAGGGAGAAGCTGGTGTTGGCCCTGATGCCGTAGCGTTTGAGCCGGGTATCGATCAACGTGCCGTTCTGGTCCAAATAATTGAACGAAAAGAAATAGGTCGATTTGCCGGAGGAGCCGCCGACAGAGATGTTATGGCTCTGCATGGAAGCCGGCTTAAAGATATCTTTGAACCAATTGTTGCCGTTGCGGTCGGCCAACGTAATGTGATTGGTATACAGGTTGTAGTCTGCGAGGCTCGTATTCGGGGCGCCTTGCGGTGCGCCTGCCGGTGTGATGTAATAGGGCAGGACGGGCGTCGGACCGCTGCCGTATTGAGGATCGCTGGGCGTAAGTCCATCGTTAAAAGCCATGGCCCACTTGACATTCCCCGTTTCCGTTGGCGTGGCCAGGTCCCAGCTATGGCTGAGCGGCCGCTGCGTGCCATAATACGCATCGTAATTGATCTTGACATTACCGCTTCCCTTTTTGGTCGTAATGATGATGACGCCGTTGGCTCCGCGGACACCATAAATCGCTGTCGCGCCGGCGTCCTTCAGGACCTGAAGGGATTGGATATCATTCGGGTTGATATCATGCATCAATTCCGGCACCCCGTCGACGAGGATCAACGGATTCGAATTACCCGGAGAGGTAATGCCGCGTACGAGTACCGTGGCGTTACCGCCCGGCTGACCCGTCGAAAAAACGGTCACACCCGCAGCCTGGCCTTGTAACAGCGATTCGGTGCTTCCGGAGGGGCTGGCCTTCATGTCGGCGACATTGACGACCGACACCGAACCGGTAATGTCCCTTTTTCGCTGGGAGGTGTATCCGGTTACGACCACATCATTTAATGTCGTGGAAGCAGCTGTTAGGACAATATCGCCCACCGGCGCCCCGGCTGTTACCGGCACTTCAAGCGTGCTGAACCCCACAGCGGTAATGACGAGCGTCGCATTGGCACGCCCGGGGTTAATGGAGAAGGTGCCGTCCGAACCCGACTCAGCACTGACTTTCGTGCCCTTGACCATAATAGTCGCCCCGGGCACCGGCGAATTGTCTGTTTTGTTGGTCACCCGGCCGGTGACCACATTCTGGGCATAGCCGGTGCTGGTAAGGAGGAGAAAAAACATTACCACACAACCGACCTTGATCGGCCCGCTTTTTTTCTTTGGCATAAGCAGTCGTTGTTTAAATTTTGAGAATTAATTTAACTTAAAGCAAAACTATAAGTGAACGTGCCCATCTGCTATTTTTCGGCCACATCATCACTACATCATTCAGTAGGAAATACCCTTAGCCTCGTCTATGCGACCACATCTTTCCTACATCAATCGTTTATTCAGTGTGCCGGTTCCGAATTGCTGACGAATGCAATATGTTTATTATCCGGCGACCACGATGGCGCATTCAGGGTGCCCTGTCCGCCATACAGGTAGGCAACCACTCGGGGACCACCTGGTGAAGACAATGGCATGACCCGCAGCATCACGTCTTTGAAAGAAGGATGCGAGTCGGGGTCTATATCCATCGGGAAAGAAATAAAGACCATCCACTTCCCATCGGGTGAAATATGGGGGAACCAGTTATGGTAGTCGTCAAAGGTCAGTTGTTCCTTGCCGGACCCATCCGGGCGCATCCGCCAGATCTGCATAGTGCCGCTGACATTTGCATTGTAGTAGATGTACTTGCCGTCAGGAGAATATTCGGGACCGTCGACATGGGTGCGATTGCCCTCGGTCAGCAGGGTCTCTTTGTTGTCCTTTAAGGATATCTTGTATAAATTATAGTTGGGTGAGCCATTGCGCTTGGCGACGATGGCTATATCTTTCGCGCCAGGCGCCCAGCCATGCAGGAAGGAAGGCGTGTTCTCCGTGACAAGTGTTGGATCGCCGCCGGACAGGGGTAGCGTATACACGAAAGACCCCGCCGTTCCATCAGGCTTGCCGCTGCTGATGCCCAGCATTCGGCCATCGAAGGAGATCATGTGATCGTTATTGATCTTGTCAACAGCACCCGTATTTAGTTTTTCCGGTGTGCCGCCCTCAATGGGTATGGTATAGAGCGACCCCCCTTCATTGAACAGCAATTTTTTTCCGTCGGGCATGTAGTTTGGCGCTTCGAAGCGGCCCGGTGCCTCATGGATGACCTTGCGGCTGCCGTCGGCGACGTCCAGGATCTCCAGGCGGCTGCCGAGTACGTCGCGTACCGGTGTTGGGACTACATGCGGATTGGAAGTGTATTCGTGAATGACGGGTTTGTCGATGCGCACGTTCCAGACCTTCGCCGAAGCAGCTTTGGTAGAGTCGTGGGAGCAGACGTATACACCCACCAGTACATCTTTCTGCAGGGCGTCGGTCTCGCATGTTCCGACAAGCTGCAGCGGCTCGCCCGGATGGGCTATTTTCATAGTAATGGTCTTACCGATCCTTTCGAGCTGGATGGTCTGGCCCCCTTTTTTTGCATAAAAGCGTTCTTCTTCCGGATCGCGCATAAACATTCCATGATAGGGGCGCCATTGGAGCACGACTAAACCGTCGATGTGTTTGCACGCATTGGCGCTTGCGGCGCCTTCGTCAGTGGATTCGCGGATCATCCAGCCGGTTTTGCGGTGGCCAACTGCGCCGGTGGTGTCGCCGATAAAGGCGAAATCGGCAGTGAGAATAAAATCGCCGCTGATCTTTTTGTACACGAACTGAAATTCATCGCGGTTGAACCAGATATTGTCACCTGCCCCGGTGACGGTATAGGTCTGGGCAGCCGCATCATAGCTGGCGTCGCCTGAGATCTTCGGTCGGCCGATGTCCATGTGGTCGTCGAAGATGCCAATGGGGCGTTGTGCGAATGTTACTGTTGCCATCAGCAAGCAGGTCAGGAAAAACAATGATCTTTTCATATGAAGCGCTTTTTTTTGAGCATAAGAATCCTTTCGGCAGCCGGAGGTGTTTTTTCCGGCGCCGCCACCCATGCGGTGTGCTTTACATCTACGGTACCAGGCGCTGAACCTCCGCCTTGATATTCCATCCTTCCAGCCGCAGCTGTGGGGCCTGGCCGGCCAGGGCCGCGATCGGGCAGCTAACCTTCACTGTTATGGACTGCCCGGCGGGAATGGAGAAATAGTTATCGGACCAATAGCTGGGTAAGACTTCTTCACCCTGAGCCACAAGCTGAGGGTTGAGGAAGAAAGCCAGTGTTGAAGAGACATTCGTAAACCTGAGCGTCGACCAGAAGTAGCCGTCCTTTTTTTCCGTCGCGAGCACGGTGGTCTTTACCGTGGCTGAAGGCATCGCGCGCAGGTCGGCGAAGTCATGACCCGGAGACATCCAATAGACATTTTCGGAAATGCTTTTTCCCTGGTCGTCGCTGAGCCGCAGCAGCACAAACGAGACGCCCGCGGTTTGGCTGAGGACTTGCTTGAGCGACAGTACTTCTTTTGCTTCGGTAGTATCGAGCCCCGCGCGACCCTGCTGCCGGAAGAGCGACTTGCCGGTCATGCCGACCACCTCGGCCTCGTATCGCAGGCCCGATCTTTTTGCATAGGTACGGTTGACGAGTGCAACCGCCGAGTCGTCTAAGTTGAGCTGAATATGGACTTGCTCGCATGCCCGCTGCATAAAATAATAGCCTGCATTGGGTTCAAGGTACCAATCGTAAACCTGCCAGATGACGCTGGGAAAGGCAGCATTGAGCTTCCAAAGCATGACACCACCCGTCTCGTTGAGTTTATGCCCCGCCGCCTCGAAGATGGCGCGGTAACCGCTGGCATTCATAAGCTGCATTTTCTCGGAGAAGTCGCGCATGCTTACAGCGGGACCATAGCGGTCGGCCATGGCTTTGTAATAGGTATCGTAGTGGCCATTGCCCGTACAGGCATCGTGGTATCCCCAGGTATTGTTTAGCGGGTAAGGCAGCTTGTTATCAGGTACGAGGTTAGGGATGATCTTTGACAGCGAATTGTATGGCGGCTGTGAAGGAATGCCGGTCTCATCTTTGAAGAGCCAGTCCCTGCCGGCATCTACAAAGCGATAATACATGGCGTCATCCTGCCAGCTATAGGGGCCGCCGCTGTATACCCCCGCTGGTTTGTCATCGGGCCAGGAGGCTTTCCACTCCTTCGGAGCTTTAGAGAAACCCGACGAGCAGGGTATAAAGGGACGCGTGCCGTCCAGCGTCGCGACGTTGTCGCGCATCGCATTGTACAGTTCTTCCCGCGCATGCCCTTCATTCCCGCCCGTCCAGACCAGCAGTGAGGGATGATTGCGGATGCGATAGATGGTGCTGATGACGTTGTCGACGAAGACGGAAGACTGCAACGGCCAGTCGGATGACCCCTTGAAACCGCCGTTGGTATCGCCGGTGATCCAGAAGTCCTGCCAGACGAGCAGGCCATAACGGTCGGCCAATGCATAGAAGTCGTCCGTTTCACCGAGACCGCCGCCCCAGATGCGAACCATGTTGACATTGGCGTTGCGGCAGAGCCTTAGCTCATAGTCGTACCGCTGATAGTCCCTGTTCAGCATCATATCAGGCACCCAGGCGCCGCCAACAAGATGCACTCTTTTGCCGTTGACGAAGAAGTCGCGGCGTACCCAGCCGTTGACGGTGGTGGCCGTAGAACTGACGGTGCGGACACCGAACACAAAGGAACTATCGTCCGAAACGCCGCCGGCTGTGACGTATTGCATGCGGATGCGGTACAGCCAGGCCTGTCCATAGCCGTTGGGCCACCACAAGCGGGGATGGCGCATGATCAGTTCAGGCACATCGGCGGCAGAGAATTTTATCGTTTTCGATCCGGCGGCGTCGATGGCGACCTCCCTGCTGAAATGGATGGCCGCGCCAGTGAAGTTCTCAGGCGTGATCGTCACCTGCAGCGAACCGCGCTTCGGGAGACCGTCATTGTTGGACAGGAGCAGGTCCAGCGACAATTTTGCGAGGTTGGTATCCGGCAGCTCGGTGACTATGCGGGGCCTGCTGATAACGACCTGTCCGGTCGTGCGCAGGTAAACCGGCTGCCAAATGCCGATGTTGCGGTCGCGTACTTCGGGGATCCAGTCCCAGCCGACGGAACTGAGCATGGTTACGTTTTTGCCGATATCACCTGTTGGGCCGCCATTGTCATAGAAATCTTCGAGCGCCTTCAGCTGCGGCTCGGACGGCTCACCGGGAACATCCAGCGGATAGATCTTTACCGCAAGGGCGTTCGGTCCGCCGGCATGGATGGCGGCACTGACATCCAGATCGAATTCCTCGAACATCCCGACCATCTTTGAAGAATCTGCGATTAGCTTGCCATTCACCCAGACCTCCGCGCGGTAATTGATGCCTTTAAAGAGGAGCTGGAAATGCCTGCCTTTATCGGCGGCGGGCACGGCGAATGTCGTCCGGTACCAATAAGGCTTCTTCCACGGATTTGGCTGGCCTGGCAGATAACTGTATGGTTCCAGGTGGTAGTCGCGGTTAAAGGTATCGGAGGCATCGGGTATCAGCATGTTGTTCATGCCGATATAGGGATCGGGATATACCTTGTTGGCGACGAGACCCGTCAATACGGTGGACGGTACGGTCACCGGGAACCAGTAATCTGTCGGGGTGAAGTCAACAGACGACAGCGCATCGCCGCCTGCTTTGACCACGGCGGATGAAAGCAGGGAAAAGCGGGTTAGCTTCACCTGCCGGACGGGCTGGGCCAGCAGCGCGAGCGGAAATAAGCACAGGCATGCAAAGAGGTTGGTTCGACACATCATTAATAATCCAGTTTAGCTAAATAATCATAATCTATCCGGATGCTTTCGAACGCCGAATGAGCATATTCTTCCTGCTCTAGGAAAAAATGTTTCATACCCGCCTGGCCGGCATGTTGCAGGAGGCCCTTGATGTCGACCTGTCCCTGACCAAACTCGGTACTCTGTTTGCGGACTTTGTCCATGTCTTTCAGATGCCAAAGGGGAAAGCGTCCCGGATAGGTGCTAAAGTAGTGAAAAGGATCATGCCCCGCTGCCACCACCCAGCCAAGGTCCATTTCCATGGTCACCAGCGCCGGATCGGTATGTTGCAGGAGGATGTCGTACAGGACAGTCCCGTCCACGGTGTCGAATTCCGAGTCGTGGTTGTGGTAGCCAAAATGAAGCCCCGCCTTTTTGCATGCTGCTCCGAGCCGGTTAAAGGCCTCGGCGGATTGTTTGTAATGGTCGACCGTCTGGCCCTGAGAGGGTAGGACGGCGGAAATAATATATTCCTGGCCAGTTTCCGTTGCTTCTTCCAGCGACTTCTCCCATTCGTTGTCGACGTGGATATGTCCGCTGCGCAGCCTCATGCCCAGGTCCGAAGTTATTTTGCGGATCTCTTTTGGCGCAAGGCCGTAATAATTGCCTTTGTCGCTTCGGGCCGATTCGAGCTCTTTGAAGCCGATCGCGGCCAGTTGTTTCAGCGTGCCCGCAGGGTCGGCGAGCATTTCTTTTCGGACCGTATAGAGCTGGATGCCGATGTCGCTGACTTTGGTGCCGGCCGAATGGCCCCCGCGGGCGGCGGAGCGTACGAGGCTTGGTAGCAGGAGCCCGCCTGCGGCGAGGAATGCCGATCTCCTGAGGAATTCGCGCTTGTGCATATGCAATCGTTTTTC
Source organism: Puia sp. (assembly GCA_965214315.1). Classification (GTDB taxonomy): domain Bacteria; phylum Bacteroidota; class Bacteroidia; order Chitinophagales; family Chitinophagaceae; genus Puia. The sequence goes on from CBDCBP010000006.1 coordinate 42,884, forward strand.
AAATTTAGTTGCTTCCCATAGCTGTATTGCTCACGAAGGCAATTCTTTTTCCGTCGGGTGACCATGACGGCGTATTCATCGAGCCCTGGCCGCCGTACAAATAAGCCAGCACTTTTGGAGTGCCCTTGCCATCGATCGGCAACAGCCGGATATAGACATGTTTATAGGGTGGATGGATATTGGCCGGTGTTTCTTCTTTCAGGAAAGTGAGGTAGACGAACCATTTCCCGTCGGGAGAGATATGGGCGAACCAGTTGTCGTAATCGTCATTCGTGACTTGCTCTTGTCCGCTTCCGTCAGGTTTCATACGCCAGATCTGCATCAGGCCGCTTCTGACGGAATTGAAATAGATGTACTGGCCGTCCGGCGTGTACTCCGGTCCGTCGTCGAGGCCGGGCGTAGTGGTCAGCCTGGTCTCTTTGCCGCCTTCGGCAGACACCTTGTAAACGTCGAACTCGCCGTTGCGTTCGCCGCAAAAGACCATGTCCTTTCCGTCCGGAGACCAGCCATGGAAATAAGACGGCCCCCTCGGTGTGATCTGTTTCGGTATGCCGCCCCCGATGGGCACAGAATAGACGATAGAACCGCCAAGGTCTTTAACAAAGTTGCTTAGCCCAAGCATTTTGCCATCGAAGGAGATAACATGGTCATTGTTATTGTTGGTGACAGTGCCTGTCTTGATGGCCTGGGGGCTGCGGGTGGCAAGGTCAAAGTTGTAGATGGTTCCCTTGCTGTCATTGAATACGAGGCTCTTGCCGTCGGGTGTCCAATTGGGCGCCTGGATCGAATAGGGTGTGGAATACACGGTTTCACGGCTCCCGGACCCAATGTCCAGCAGTTCCAGCCGGCTTCCGAGGGTCATCTCCGTAGCCTGGTTGGCTTCGCCTTTGAAAGGGGTCGCGATGCTGACATTGCTAAAGACCCCGGTTTCCAGCACATCGGCATTGTGAGACCCGACGAAGAGGCCAATGTAGACCTCATCGCCCAAGTCGAGGCTCATGGTATCTGTTTGAAAGGGTTCTCCATAGACTGCTGCGCGCATAATATATTGATTGCCTTTCCGCTCCAGCTGGAGAATGTTGGCATGTGTAAGTTTGAGCTTGTGCTCTTCGGTCTGGGCGCCCGTCGTCGGGCGAAACTGGAGGGAGGTCAGGCCATCGCCATGTTCGACGGCATTGATGTGGGGAGAATTGCCGGCCAGGCTTTGACGGACCATCCAGCCCACTTTGCGGTGATAGCCTACCCAGCTACCCAGGAACTCTGCCCGGGCGTAGAGGATGAAGTCCCCTTTTATTTTCTTATAAACATATTGGAATTCGTCATGGTCAGCCCACACATTGTATCCGGCCCCGGAGATGACATATTGGCCGGATGCCGGAATATAAGTCGCCGATCCAGGCTTCACATTCATACCTACATCGGTATGGGCGTCAAAGATACCAATGTTCTGGGCGGCAGCAGGCAAAGAGGAAAGGGTAAGGACGGCAACAAAAAACAGCAATGCGTTAGCAGAAATCGATCTCATCAAATGGCAATTGAATGGTTTTAAATGTCGACACAACAAATGTATAGTCGGATTGCTCAGTTGGCCAGTTTTAGACTACATCTATACTACATCACATTCCAAAATCGCCTTTAAATGACCGCGATAGGCCACATCAACACTACTTCAATAAGGTGAAAGGCAGGGGTAAGGTACTACGAAGGCAGGGAACTGGTACAAAATAAGTTATCTTTATAAGGATTAGCCATATGTTCAAAATGAAGGTAAGAATACCACTAACGAGCACTGCTATTTGTCTCTTCATGACCGTAATTTGCAGTGGCCAGAACACGATCGGCATCCCTGACATTATCAATTACCCCAGGGAGGTCTACAATGCCGGCACCCAGAACAGGGGTATCGTCCAGGACCGCAACGGTGTCATGTATTTCGCCAATTACCAGGGCCTGCTGACTTTTGACGGAAATTTCTGGAAGATCTACCCCCTACCGAACAAGACCGTGGTCAGGTCCATCGCCATCGGGAAGGACAACCGCATCTATGCCGGCGGGCAGGACGATTTTGGCTATTTCTCGCCGGACAGCAGCGGCCGGTTGGTTTACTGCTCATTAAAAGCCATGCTTTCCGGCAAGAACAACTCCTTTTCTGACATCTGGAATATCGTGCCGCATGGCAATGATGTCTTTTTTCAAAGCCGGGAAAAGCTGTTTCAGCTAAATAATAAGGCCATCACTGTTTATCCCGCAGTCTCGTCCTGGATGTACCTGGGTGAGAGCAATGGTCAATTGGTGGCACAGGACAATAAAAATGGGCTGCTCGAATTCAGGGACGGGCTCTGGACACCGTTTTTAAAAGAAAGTGCGCTTCCCGCCAATTACCTCATCACCTGTCTTTTTTCCGTCGGGAAGGACAGCAGCTTTCTGGGAACAGTGAATACCGGCTTCTTTTATTTGGCCGGCAACAAAATAACGCCGTTTCATTTTGTGAGCCCTAACCCCTTTGGGAATGAGCGGGTGCTCACGGCCATAGCGGTCAACAACGATTGGCTGGCGATAGGCACCAACCTCGACGGAACGTATATCGTCAGTAAGCGGGGAGAGATCATCCAGAATCTTTCCCGGAAGGAAGGTTTGCAGAACAACAATGTGTTGATGTTGTTCCTGGACCGCAACAAGAACCTTTGGATGGGGCTGGACAATGGGATCGACTTTATCGCCTACAACAATGCCATCAAGCATATCTATCCGGAGAAGCTGAACGAGGGATTGGGGTATACTTCCATTATATATAATAAAGAGCTTTTCGTCGGCACCTCCAACGGGCTGTATGCGTTGCCGCTCGACGACAAGGACGATATCAGCTTCCAGCGCGGTGAGTTCGCGTCCATTCCCGGCACCAAGGGGTCTACCTGGGGCCTGTATGAGATCAACGGCTGTCTGCTGCTGGGACATCACGACGGTGCCTACCAGATCCGCAATGATCAGCTCATCCCTATCGATACCCATGCGGCGTATTGGGCCTTCCTGCCGTTTAGCAATGTTTTACCCTCGGCCCGCGTGATCGCCGGAAGCGACGTGGGGATCGATATGCTTCGTTTTGAGAACGACCATTTTGTCCTGCAGGAAAAGCTCTCCGGTTTTGAGACTTCAGCCGAATTCATGGGCCTGGACAATAACAATACGATTTGGGTCGCCCACCCTTACAGGGGCGTATACCGGATCGACATGAACGATCCGGCGCAGCCACGGGTGAAGCTGTATACGGAAAAGAATGGGCTGCCGTCCTATCTGAAGAATCATCTCTTCAAAGTAAAGAACCACATCGTCATTGCTACACAAAAAGGGGTCTATGAATACGATCCAAAGACGGACGCGTTCGAGCTGTCCGTGTATTTCAAGGGCTTCTTCGGGGAGCGGAATATCCGGGCGCTCAAAGAGGACGGGGCGGGGAATATCTGGTTCATCGAAGACAACAGCCTGGGCGTCGTGGACCTTTCGGGCCCGCAACCCGAGACTATTTATTTCCCCGAACTCAGCGGGAGGCTGGTGGCAGACTATGAGAACATCAATCCGTATGACAAATACAATGTACTGGTCGGTGCGGAAAAAGGCTTTTATCATATCAATTATGAGGAGTACAAAAAGAACCGCTATCCGATCCAGGTGAATATCCGGAGCGTGCGGGCCCTCGGCAAGACGGATAGCTTATTGTATGGGGGTTACTTCGGCGAAGTGGACGACAGCCTGGGCCAGCCCTCGGCGGCAGTATACAGCATTTCGAACAAATGGAACTCGCTGCATTTCGAGTACAGCTCTCCGCTGTATGCAGCCCAGAACAGCATCACCTACAGCTATTTTCTAAAGGGCTTTAACAGGGAATGGTCGGAATGGTCGAAGCGAACAGAGAAAGACTATACCAATTTGCCTGCGGGCAACTATACTTTCGAGGTCAAAAGTAAGAGTAACCTGGGCAATGAATCCAGTATCAGTGAATACTCCTTTACGATATTGCCCCCATGGTATCAGAGCGGGTGGGCATATCTGTTGTATACCCTGGTCATAACGGGCCTCATCTTTCTATTGTATGTATGGCAGCGGCGGGTCTTCCGGCGACAGCAGCGGCTGCACGAAGAAGAGCAAAAGCGGCTGCAATATCTGCACCAGCTGGAGATGGAAAAATCGGAAAAAGAGATCGTAAAACTCAGGAATGAGAAGCTGGAGGCGGAGATCGAGCACAAAAACACAGAGTTGGCCAGTTCCGCGATGCATCTTGTTCAAAAGGGGGAGCTCCTCGGCAGCATCCGGGAAGAGCTGATGCGCATCAAAAAGGGAAGCAATGGCGACGGCGCGGCCGCGGAAGAATACAAGAAGATGTTGCGGATACTCGGCGAAGAGAACAAGATGGACAAGGACTGGGAGCAATTCGCCGTTCACTTTGACCGGGTCCACAGCGATTTTCTGCAGATCGCGAAGGCGGCCTATCCCACATTGAGTGCCCATGAGCTAAAGCTTTGCGCCTATCTCCGGATGAATTTATCGAGCAAGGAGATCGCGCAGCTGGAGAACATCAGCGTGCGGGGTGTGGAGATCAGCCGTTACCGGCTGAGGAAGAAGCTGAAGATCCCGACCGAGGCCAACCTCTTCGACTTTCTGATGGAATTACATAATTCCGGCTCAGGTGCCCGTGCGGGTGCCTGAGCCGGCTGTAATGCCCGTTACGGTCAAACTAAGTTCTGCTTGATATAGCCTATACTCTTCGTGATGCTGTCGAAAGGCGAACCAGGACAATGGTCCTGCTCCACGAACCAGTATTTCATGCCGGCCGTATCCTTATGGGCAAAGATACGCTTGAAGTCGATCGTCCCGTTGCCGACCTCGGTGAAAGCATGTGCTGGCGTATTGTCCATGTCCTTCAAATGCCAGAGCGGGAACCTGCCCGGATGCGCTTCGAAGATCTTTACCGGGTCCTGGCCGGCCTTGGTGGCCCAGTAGAGATCAAGCTCCATTTTTACAAGTTTGGGATCGGTCTCATTGAGCAAAATATCGTACGGGTATTTTCCGCCCTGGGCGGCGAATTCGAAGTCATGGTTGTGGTGGCAAAACTGGATCCCGGCTTTACTGCATTTTTCCCCCGCGATATTGAAATTGGCAGCCATTTGCTTGTAATGGTCCAAGGTTCCGCGTTCGGGTTCCGAGAGCCAGGCGCAGACCATGTATTTGAGCCCGAGGGTATGCGCGTCTTCCACCGCCTTGTCCCAGTCGTGGAGGATGGTCCCGTTGAATTGGCCATTGGTAAGGGTCGCACCCTTGGAGTCTTCCCCATAACGATAGTGGCAGCTGCGCATGACCAGGCCATTCCTTTTCAACAAGCTTGCAAAGGCCATTGCATCCATGCCATAGAATTTCTCTTCCCCGTTATTATAGGTCGCGCCTTCGAGGGAGTTGTAGCCTATCTGCGCGACCTTCGCCAGCGTTGCCGCCGGATCCTTAACCATAAAATCTCTGACGGTATAAAGTTGCAGACCGATAGTCGGGCCGGCGGAGAGAAGCCGGGGGGCGGCTAAAAGGCCGGCAGAATAGATGGCGCTGGTTGTAAGAAAACTTCTTCTCGTGTGCATGGCAAACTGTTTTGTGCAATTTACGATTCCCGGTTTAACTTTTACTACATCATTACTACATCACACCGCCAAAAGCCCTGTTTCCACAGGCAAAAAGGCCGTAAAAATTGTAACTTTCATAAACCTTTTTACAGTAAAAACTTGCCAGATGAAGCAGCTCGCCATCTTCCTCAGCGTTCTTTTTTTTATTTGCGGCGCGTCCCGCCCCGTCGATGAACATCCCACCCTGCCCATCGGGGCCTCCGCACCTGACTTCTCCCTGCCGGGCGTCGACGGGAAGACCTATAGCCTCTCGTCCTTCGCCGACGCACAGGTCCTGGTGATCGTTTTTACCTGCAACCACTGCCCGACCGCGCAGGCCTATGAGGACCGGATCATCCAGCTCACTAAGGACTATAGCAGTAAGGGCGTCGCCGTCCTGGCCATCATGCCGAATGACCCGACCTCCATCAACACTCGATGAACTCGGCTACACGGATATAGGCGACAGTTTTGAGGAGATGAAGCGCCGCGCCGCCGAAAAAAATTTCAATTTCCCTTATTTGTTCGATGGCAAGACCGAAGAGACTTCGCGCAAATACGGCCCGATAGCCACTCCGCATGCCTACATCTTCGATAAGAACCGAAAATTGAGGTATAGCGGCCGGATAGACGACGTGGAGAAACCAAGTAAGACCCCGCATTCCCTGGACGCACGCAATGCCATCGACGCGTTGTTGAGCGGCAAGGAAGTTCCCGTGGCGAAGACCAAGGTATTTGGGTGCTCCGTAAAATGGGCGGAGAAAAGTGACTGGATCGACAAGGCCCGGACAGCATGGGCAAACGAGCCGGTGAAGCTGGACACCATCACGGCCGATGGGATCAGGGAACTGGTCCAAAACCATACGGAAAAACTGCGGGTCATCAATGTGTGGGCAACCTGGTGCGGCCCTTGTGTGGAAGAATTCCCGGCTTTTGTAGACATGAACCGCATGTACCGCCGCAGGGATTTTGAGTTTATCAGCATCAGCGCGGACGAGCCGGCAAAAAAGGACAAGGCCCTGCAATTCCTGCAAAGATTGCAGGCGTCCAATCTCAACTACATCTTCAACGTGGACGACAAATACAAGCTGATAGAAGCCATCGATCCAAAATGGCAGGGAGCATTGCCTTATACACTGGTCGTCGAGCCAGGAGGAAAGATCGTCTATGCCAAGGAAGGACCAATTGATCCGCAACTGCTTAAAAAGACCATCGTAGACGACCCGACGATCGGAAGATATTATTGAATACCTCTATTATTGAGCACCGAATATTTTTATTTTAATTAAAAAAAATCTCATCTTTATAGCTCATCCCACCGCCGATGATCAATTAATTTTCGTTCTGCTCCCGCAGATCATATTTCTTCGCTAAGCTTTCGGGCACTGGTCCGGCATTCCTCTATTTTACTAAACCTTTTATATGTCAGTTTCATCCTACCGGAAGAAAAAAAGCTTTTCTGCTATAGTGAGCTTGTTACGCCAGTCTTTGTCAAGCGATCACCAGGATTATACCGCCGGTAGCATCCGGCGCGCAGTCGTGTTGTTGTCCGTCCCGATGATCCTCGAAATGTGCATGGAGTCGGTCTTCGCATTGGTAGATATATTTTTCGTAGGCCGGATTGGCAAGGAGGCCGTAGCCGCTGTCGGGCTGACCGAGTCCTTTTTAGCCATTGTTTACTCCGTGGCGATGGGCCTGGGCATGGCGGCGACGGCAATGGTGGCCAGGCGTATCGGCGAAAAGAATGAACCCGAAGCTTCGCATGCCGCGGCACAGGCCATTCTTATCTGCCTTGTGCTGACAGTCGCAATTAGTCTGGCGGGCGCCGCATTTGCACCGCACTTGCTAAAGGTGATGGGCGCATCGGGCGCGACGGTTCAGATCGGCACGTCCTATACGCGGATCGTTTTTTCGGGCAGTATCGTCATTATGATGCTGTTTCTGATCAATGGCGTTTTCCGCGGGGCGGGGAATGCGTCGATTGCAATGTGGTCGCTTTGGATCGCCAATGGCTGCAATATCGTTCTCTGTCCCGTACTCATCCACTTCTATGGTTTGCCCGGCGCCGCGATGGCCACGACGATCGGCCGGGGGATCGGAGTCTGTTATCAACTCTATCACCTGCTGCGAAGCAAGGGAGTCATCCGCATTGTCCGGAAGCAATTCCTGCCGGACGGGCCCATTATCCGGGGATTGTTGAAGATTGCGTGGACAGGGACACTGCAATTCCTGATCGGCTCAGCCAGCTGGATCGCCATGGCGCGGATCATCGCCAGGTTTGGAGATACCGCCATAGCGGGCTACCAGGTGGCCATTCGGATCGTGATCTTCTTCCTGCTGCCGGCCTGGGGGATGAGCAATGCGGCCGCAACGCTCGTCGGGCAGAACCTTGGCGCGGGGCGGCCCGACCGGGCAGAAGAGTCTGTCAGGACGGCGTCCATCTTCAACTTCATCTTCATGTCCCTGGTCACGCTGATCCTGCTGTTTTTAGGTGGGTATATCGTCTCCTTTATTAACCCGGACCCCCAGGTTGCGGCCGTTTCCGTCCACGCCCTCCAGATCATAAGCCCGGGTTATATATTTTATGGGATAGGAATGGTCATGACCAACGCCTTCAATGGAGCAGGCGACACGAAAACCCCAACAATCGTCAACTTCTTCTGTTTTTGGACGTTTCAGATCCCGCTGGCCTGGATCTTGGCCATCCTGCTGGGACTAGGGCCAAAAGGGGTATTTTTTGCGATCGTCATCACGGAAACCACGATTAGTATCGTCAGCTTCCTGCTTTTCCGGCGGGGCGGCTGGAAGAGGGTCAAAGTCTAGGGGAAAGGCCTTAAACCATAAAAAAGCCTTTTTTTGCCACAATAAAAACTTTTCATAAAAGATTCTTGCACAAGTAGAAAATAGATAATATTTTACTTACCCGCCCGTTTTAGGGTACTGGCCGGAACGATATAAAGTACCGGCTGGCAGAGGGGGCAAACGATTGGCTTCGGCCCGCAGGCCGGTGGCCGCGTTAAGCCGGAATGGCGCCAAAACCCCTTCCAGACAGTCAGATTTAAAACCTTTAAGACATGCGTCGTAGTGTATTCCATCCGGGTTTCTGGTGCGTTTTGCTCGCATTCGTTTTACCGGTCAGTGTTATAAGAGCCGGTAATCCGGCAACTGCCAGTGCCAAAAAGGCTGCGAAGGCGGCTGCTTTCGCCGAGGAAGCCGCCAACCTGTATTCGCAGATCGATCTGCACGAAATAGGATTGACAAAAAAAGCCTTTGAATATGCCCTGAAGGGCTATTATTACCTGCTCGATCACCACTGGTTGAACAAAACCAACTTATTGTCAATCGTCGACATGAGTCAGTCGTCCCGCAACAAGCGATTGTATATCGTGGACCTGGAGCAAAGAACGGTATTGGTTAATACGTACGTAGCGCATGGCCGGAGTTCCGGTGGCGAGTTTGCGCAGACATTTTCTAACAACCCGTCTTCGCATAAGACCTCGCTCGGTTTTTATGTCACACAGGGCACTTATTATGGCAACAACGGCCTGTCGCTAAGGATCAGGGGCATGGAGAAAGGGTTCAATGACAGGGCCGGAGGGCGCAATGTCGTGGTGCATGGATCCGAGTACGTTGGTCCCGATTTCTTACAGATGAACAATTTTTGCGGAAGGAGTTTTGGCTGCCCCGCGGTGCCCGCGGACGAGTCCGGCACGATCATCGATCTGATCAAAGAAGGAACTTGTTTATTTATTTATCACCCGACTAAAAAATACCTGACCCGATCGAAGATACTTAACAGCTAGCATGGACGAAAACTTCAGATGGTTTGAAGGTGAAAAAGCTCAATTTAGGTTCGTACCCTATGATTGGGCTTTTCTTTTTTTTACGAGCCCCCTAAAATTCGCCAACCTATGATTGGGCTTTTCTTTTTTTTACGAGCTCCCTGAAATTCGTCTTTTAGAATAACCAGGCAACATATTGCGCCAGCATGCCCACAAATAGCCCGGACCACACATCGAAGGGATAATGAGCGGAAAGGATGAGGCGGGAAGTACACACGAGCCCGGTCAGCACGAGCGCGACGGCGATGTACAACCCCGATCCAAATTGATCATAGAAGCCGAACAGGCAAAAGAACATCAACGCTCCCCCCATGCCGATGGCATGCATACTTACCTTGTAAAAGATATTGCAGATCCAGCCGCCGCAGACGGCCAGAAAGGAGCCGAGCAGGAAATGAACAGCCGTAACCGGTATATGCGGCAGATTTTTGAAGACGATCCAACACCACCAATAAAAAGTCATGCCGACGATATAAGGGATCATCCGGTCCTTTTCAGTCCGGAGCATGATGGAATTGATAAGCCGGAGCCGCCACATCACGAAAATGGAAAACACGGGCAGGAAAGTGCCGCAAAGAACCACATTGATAAATCGAAGGACCTTATCGGTATGGGTAAACCCGTTGAAGGCATACGGATGAAAAAAGATGAGGAACGCCATCACGTAGGCGTTGATAAACAGCGGATGAAAAATAAAGGAGACAAGATGCGCGACCCCTCGCAGCATAGGAGAAGCAGCATCCCTTCCTTCGCCGGGAGTAGCTATGGTGATATTACTCATAATTCCTTCCTGAGCCTCGCTACAGGAATGTTTAATTGTTCGCGGTATTTGGCTACGGTACGACGGGCGATATTGTATCCTTTTTCCTGCAGGAGCTCGGTGAGCTTTTCATCGCTCAACGGTTTTTTCTTACTTTCTCCTTCGATCAGATCGCTGAGGATCTTTTTTACTTCGCGGGTCGACACTTCCTCGCCGCTGTCGGTGCTGAGCGATTCACTGAAGAAGAATTTCAGCCGGTAGGTGCCGAATTCCGTTTGAACAAATTTACTGTTGGCCACCCGGCTGACAGTAGAAATATCGAGGGCAGTACGCTCGGCAATGTCTTTGAGGATCATGGGGCGCAGCGTGGTTTCATCACCCGTGAGGAAGAAATCGTGCTGGTAGTCCATGATCGTGTGCATGGTATTGTAGAGGGTCTGCTGCCGTTGCTTGATCGCGTCGATAAACCATTTTGCAGCATCGATCTTCTGTTTGATAAAGAGCACGGCCTCCTTCTGGCGCTTGTCCTTCTTACTGCCTCTGTCGTATTCCTTGAGCATCTCCCTGTAGCCCTCGCTGATCCGCAGGTCTGGAGCATTCTTAGAGTTGAGGGAAAGTTCCAGTTTCCCCGCGCTGTTGGTGATGAAGAAGTCGGGGATCACATAGCTCTCGGCCTTATTGACCTCCGAGACATCGCCGCCGGGCTTGGGGTTGAGCTTGATGATCTGATTGATGACATCTTTCAGTTGTTCATCGTCAAGGTTAAGGCCCCGCTGTATCTTATCGTAATGCTTCTTTGTGAATTCGTCGAAATAATAGGTGAGGACGTCGATAGCCATGTCGACGCTCTTGTGGCCGGTAATGTTCTTCCGGCGGCGAAGTTGGATTAGAAGACACTCCTGTAGTTCGCGCGCCGCGACACCAGGTGGATCGAACTGCTGGATCTTTTTGATCAGGCCTTCTATCTCTTCTTCGGAGGTCTCGATGTTTTGACGGAAGGCCAGGTCGTCGGCAATAGAAGCCGTCTCACGGCGGAGATAGCCGTCGTCGTCTGCTAGCTGCCGATGATCTGTTCCGCAATTTTGCGGGTGCGGTCGTCCACAACCAGCATGCCCAGCTGATCGAGCAGGACCTCATGGAACGAGGTCTCTACTTTATGCGGCATGACCCGGTCCTCGTCGGCTTCGGGATAATTATCGTCCCTCAGTTTGTAATCGGCCACATCATCATCCGAATCATTCACATATTCGCTGATGTCGATATTGTCATATTCATCCTCGCTGCCGTCTTTTTCTTCATACTCCCCCTCTTCAAATTCATCCTTGATCTCACCGTCCATTCCGTCCTCATGGTCTTCAGTTACCTCAAGCGCCGGATTCTCTTCAAGCTCCTCCTTTATCCGCTCCTCCAGGTTAGCCGTAGGCACTTGCAGCAACTTCATCAGCTGGATCTGCTGCGGAGATAATTTTTGGAATAGTTTTTGCTGTAATGATTGACTTAACGACATGTATATCAGGGGTTTGCTCGGACTCCCTTTCCTAATCCAGGAAAAGGGCGCGCGGACCGCAAAAATCAGGCCGTAAATTTACGTAAAAAGGAGGGACCAACCGTGCAACGAAAAAAAACTTTTCTTGTTGTATGTTTATCAATACTTATGGTGGTTGCGCAAGGCCAGCCAGCCTTGCTGAATCCGGTGGAAAAAATTGTTCCAATCCGCCTCGCCTTGACTAAAATATCCCTTATTTCCGGTTTGAACAGCCCCACGATACCCGGCACACGGATGCCCCCTGCCAGCATTACAAAGCCCACAGGTGCGCTTCCCGCCATTCATGCCTTGGACCTCGATGCCGCTACTCCTGCTGCTGAAGCCGCTTATTTCGGCAGTGGACCGTATTACGTCAGCCATCTTGGCTTTTTCTGCAAAAGAGAGCTGGACATCCAGAAAACCACGCATCTCCCCGTTTTTTTCCGGCTTGGCTCGCTGGAATCATGCAATAAACTAGAAGGAAAGTAATTATTCAAGGCTTCGCCGGGTTAGTGCCTCACGATAAGATTGAATATTTGCCTTGGTCAGCTTCTCCAGCCTCTTTCGGATAGGTTCGGCGGCGGCATCGTCGAGCAGGTCATTGCCACATGCGCTATCAGTGGGATACCGGTAGAGATAAGCCCCCTTTGCCCGAATGGGGTCATAGCCATAAACGTATTGATCGGTGATGACCTGGTAATTGTCGCCGCTCTTGTTGATGACATAGCGGTCAGCGTCGGCGATCGCCGTATCAAGCAAACTATGGCCGAAACCCGTATAGCTGCCGCTATAACCCAGCATGTCCAGGACCGTCGGCGCCAGATCGACCTGACCTGCGACGGTAGACCGGCGGCGGCCTGTATCATTCGATGGGTCGTAGATAAAGATCGGAATGGTAAAGGCATTTACGCAGGAGCTGGATCCCACTCCAGGGTCCAGCCAGTGATCGGCGGCGAAAACGAAGACGGTGTTCCGGAACCAGGGTTTGCTGCGGCTCGTCGCAAAAAACTGTTGGAAGGCAAGGTCGCTATAGCTGATGGCCCGTTGCGCCGGCGTCTTTTCCGGTAAAGCGAAGCGGCTGCGGTATTCAGCAGGAATAGTATAGGGGGGATGGGCAGAGATCGTAAAGAAAACGGCCAGGAACGGCCGCAGACTGTCTGAAAGTTGGCGGGCCCCATACTGTAAAAAGGGGCCGTCGAAAATGCCCCAGTTCCCGTCATAGTACCGGTCGTCGTTGAAGTCATCTTCCCAATAGGTGTGATCAAGGCCCGCCATGCGGGCAAATTTCCCAAAGCCGAAATGGTCCCTCGGCGCACCCATCAGGAAGTTCGTGCTATATCCCTTTCCCTTCAGGATATTACCGAGGCTATTCAACGGCGTATTGGCATATTCTGAATAATAGAAGGGTTCATCCATGAGCGCCGGCAGCCCCCCCAAAATGGAGACGATACCCTGATTGGACGTGTACCCGTTGGCAAACGCGTGCGGGAAGAAAAGACTTTTTTCGAGGAGAGAATCAAAAAAGGGAGTACTGGCCTTTCCCGGATCACCCGGTATCAGGTAGCAACGGGAAAAACTTTCAAGAATGAAGACGATCACGTTTTTCTTTTGGAAGACCCTGGTCGTGTCTGGAGAGAGCCAATGCCGGGTCTGCACGACACGAGCCAGTTCACCGCTCGAAAAATAGTCGACGGGAGTCAGTTGGCGAGACCGGCGCATACAGGAGTACGCATACGTGGACATGCTGTTCTGCGCGAGTGGCAGCGACGCAGCAGGCACGGAAAGCAGCGGAGTGGCGGGATTGATCAGGCCGCCCGGGTAACCCGTCGAGCACAGCAGGAAAGCCCATAGTGCAAGTTGTTGCAGGAGCAGCAACGTCCTGGATGAACGGCTTTCCCCGGTGGGAAGATTTACCGCGAGTTTTACGATGAGGATACAGAGCGCAACGAACAGCAGCATGATGAGCCAGTAGCCGGTGAGTACGCTTTTGAAGGAAGGCAGGGAATCGGCCAAAACGAAATTGAGGTCGAGACTGGCGCGGTGGTGAACAAATTTAAAATAGCCGATGTCGATACACGTAAGCGCAATGGCCAAAATATTGCCGGCAACAAAGAGGCTCTTAGCGACAGCGATAATTGGTTTTCGCGTGGCTGCTCCTTTTATCCAGGCCGCCAGTGTCAGTAAAAGTAGTGTCGGAAAATTGACAACAAGTAAGCCCGTCCAATCCTGCTGAAGACCCCTGAAGAAGACCCAGCCCAGTTCGTGGGGATACGCGCCCGGGAACATCGTCCTGTTGTACAGCCAGAAGCAGCCTCTTAGTACGATCTGGATGCCCAGCAGGATCATCGCGACAGACAGGATTCGCTTAACCATAATCGCAAAATAGAGAATTTAGCGCTTATTTTGTGGCATAGTCAAGCACCCTGCCATAATCGCCGCTACCGGCAACCGGTATTATCCCTGTCTGCCGGGGCTGAGGGCCATTGCTGCGCTCACAGTCCTGTTCACGCACGTGGAGCGCATCCGTCAGCCTTTGGGTATGCCCGCCCTGATCGATCTTGCTTTCAATTCATTTCTTGGCGGCTTGTCCGTGACGTTCTTTTTTGTGTTGAGCGGCTTCCTGATCACCACCCTGCTAACGGCGGAAAAAACAGAAACGGGAACAATCCGGGTAAAGCGTTTTTTGACCCGGCGGGCCCGGCGGATCTGGCCCCTTTACTATCTGGTGTTGACGGCCGGATATGGCCTTTCCATTTTCGCGTTGCGGGATACCCCTGCAGATCCTTTTGCAAACGGACTTATCCTGAATGCCTTGCTTTTGCCAAACCTTGCATTTGCGCTTGGGCTATTCCCCGATATCCTCATCCAGATCTGGTCCATCGGCACCGAAGAGCAATTTTATCTTCTCTGGCCTTTTCTATTGCGGCAGATGCCGGAAAAGAAGCTGGCCAGGGTATTCGCGGGTATCATTTGTTTTTGGCTGGTCGCCAGGATCGTGTTAAGGCTGCTAGGTATGAGCGACGGCTGGCTGAACATGCTGCTGTTCCGCACCCGTATCGACTGTATGGCGATCGGCGCTGTTGCAGCCCTGTTGCTGCGCTACCGGGAGCAGGCCACGGAACAGTGGGCCATAGTGTCAAAACTGATCTATCGTCCCATTACCGGCTGGGTCGCCACCCTGCTGTTCCTTTTACTGTTATCGTTAAGCTTCCGGTACAATGTCAGCCTTTACCAGCTATACGCAGTGCTTTCCGCCATCCTCATTCTGCGGGTGATCCGTCGTCCGGCCCGCTGGCTCGAATCGGGCGCACTCCGTTACCTGGGGAAGATCTCCTATGGCATTTACCTGTTACAGCATTTTGTGATCTTCTTCCTTTTCAAGGCCTGGATAGAAAAAACGGGTGGGCCGCCGTTCGTCGGCCCGTTAGGCAGCCGCCTTGGCGGCATCGGCATTTTCCTGCTGGCCGCGCTACTCACGGCAGGGCTGGCAGCCCTGAGCTTTGCCTTTTTTGAAAGCCGGTTCCTGACAAGAAAAGTTTAGGCGGCAGTCGATTTGGCGCGGGAAAGTACCTTCTTTACCGCGGCAATGATCTTTTCACCTTTTTCGCGCGTCTGTTCCTCGGTCCATAGCAGACCGATGGCAGTCGAGATACAGCGGCTCATAATACGATCGCTGGCGGAGAAATCGGCCCCCTGCAGCGCGCGCAGCGCACTCTCCTGCGCTTCGGAAAGCTTATAGAGGGTAGTTGGCTGCCGGAGATGATCCCATTTGCGGATGTAGTGCCAGTTATTATCATACCAGTAGAAATTGCCGGCGAGCACATTTTGTTGCTTTAGCTCCGCCACGACAGCACGGGTGGCCTCTTCCGTGGGAAGGAACCAGCTGAGGTGGGAAAAGATCTCGCCTTCCGGATCAGGGATGCTGCGGAAGCCGATCGCCGATACCTGCGAGAGGATGGACTTCAGCTGTGTGTAATTCTTTTTATTGATCGCTATGCATTGATCGAGTTTTCGGACCTGCGCCAGACCCACAGCGGCGTGAAGCTCGGAGATGCGAAAGTTGTAGCCGATAAAGGGATGGAGGTCGGCGCCCCGGTCGGCGCCTTTATGGTCGTGACCGTGATCGGAAAACCCATCGAGCTTGATGGCCAGTTCCTGGTTATTGGTGACGACGGCGCCGCCTTCGGCGCAGGTGACGATCTTCACGAAGTCAAAGGAATAGATCCCGGCAGCACCGATCGTGCCGAGCCGCCTGCCCTTATAACTGGCGCCGAAACTCTGTGCGGCGTCTTCCAACAGGATCAGATTGTGTTCCTTGCAGATCTGCACTAATGCGTCGAGGTCGGCCATGGCGCCGCACATATGCACAGGCATGACGCATTTGGTGCGGGGGGAAATGGCGCGGCGAACGGCTGCGGGGTCGAGGGTCAGGGTCTCATCCACGTCTACAAGGACGGGGACGGCGCCGACGCTGAGTACGCATTCGAAGCTCGCCACAAAAGTAAAAGCGGGCATGATCACTTCATCACCGGCACCGACACCAAGCGCCGCGAATGCCGTCGTCAACGCGGCGGTGCCGCTGCTTACGAGTTGCGTGTAGCCGCAATGTGTTATCTCACAGATGGCTGTTTCCAGTTCTTTTGCTTTCCAGATGCCTTTGCGGGGACCGTCGAAGCCGTAGCGCATCAGGATACCGGTTTCGAGGACGTCATTTACCTCTTTTTTTTCCTCAGGGCCGAAGAGTTCAAAGCCGGGCATAGATAAAAAATTTAGTTTGTAAAAGTTAGCCAAAAGTAACGGAACAGGCCGGCTTTCGACATTGTTCCGGCTTATGGCGGTGACAAAGTAAAAATGTGGCAGCCCCTTCTGTTCCCGCCGGGTCCTTGGTGCACCGTAAATCCAGCCACCGGGTCGTAGGGGATTAACGCGAAAGCAGTGGACGGAATCGATATTGGTAGTCGCGGAATCGGTCTGATATATGGCGAAGCCGCGCAGGGTGTCTTCGGGTGCTCCTTTCGATAGCCAGGCAGTAGTGGTCCCCTCCCTGGGGTCATATTCCGTATGGAATAACGGGTCGTGGGGCTTGGTGGAATCGATCCAGGACATGGGCGGAATCAGCGCCGGATAATTATAGTAATGATTGCGGAGGCTGTCGGACCAGCCAAAGGGATTGGGGACAAAGGATGTGCTGCTGAAATAGACCGCCCCCTGCACTTGCCCCGGGTAGTTGCGCATGGCGGCTACCTGCCGCGGGGATCTGGGTCGGGGTCGCGCCAGGCAGGGGTTTATTCCGGCCTTGTAGAGGCCGATGCCGATAAAGCATTGCCTGCCGTAGGAATGCCGGGCCCACCAGTCCAGGAGCGTGGCGTAGGGGGCATGGGCATGGCTGAACTCGAAGTAGATCTGCGGTACGACATAGTCGATCCAGCCCTCTTTTAACCAAAGGACGATATCGGCATAAAGATTATCATAATCGGGTTGGCCTCCGCGGGTATTACTGCCTTCAGGGTCTTTGTCGATATTACGCCAAATGGCAAAAGGGCTGATCCCGAATTTGCAATAGGGTTTCTCCGATTTTATCGCCTTGCCGATCAGCACGATGATCGAATCAGTATTGCTGCGTCGCCAGTCGCCTACCGAAAGCCCGCTGCCATAACGGGCATAGGTCTGTTTGTCGGGAAAGTCTTTGCCCGCGGGTCCGCCTTCGATGATGTCATAAGGATAAAAATAGTCGTCGAAGTGCAGGGCGTCAATGTCATATCGGCGTACGATATCCCTGATGACGGTGGTCACGTATTGTTGGGCTTCTTTGTTGCCCGGATCGAAGTAAAGGGTATTCTGGAAGCGGACAAACCATTCGGGGTGCTGACGGGTAACGTGATCCGGTGCGATAGACGAATGTCCGACGCTTTTGACCGCGCGGTAGGGGTTACACCAGGCATGGAATTCCATGCCCCGGCGGTGCGTCTCTTCGATCATGAATTCCAGGGGGTCGTAATACGGCGAAGGGGCTTTGCCCTGGACGCCGGTAAGCCATTCGCTCCAGGGCTCATAGGAAGAGGGAAAGAAGGCATCGGCAGCGGGTCTGATCTGGACGACCACGGCGTTCAGGCCATCGCGCTTATGCATATCGAGCAGCCGGATAAATTCCACTTTCTGACTGTCGACGGGGAGCCCTTTTTTAGAGGGCCAGTCGATATTCTCTACGGAAGCGATCCAGGCAGCGCGGAACTCGTACTTTGGTTGCTGGGTTTGTGCGCGAACAAGCGTGGCCATCCCACCGCCCAAAAAAACCAACAACAACATCATCGTATTGCGGAGTTTGTCCAGCAATTTGTTCAGGGACTTCGTTTCCTCTTCAGAGAGGTTGTGCATGATCTTATCCGCGTGCTGCTCGAAGGGGTCGATCTTCTCCAGCAGCTTTTTGCCTTTGAGGGTGATGACTACATCGACAAGTCTGCGGTCCTCAGCCATTTGGCGTTTTCCTTACCAGGCCCTTTTTTAAAAGGCGGTCGACGATACGGCTGGTATCACTCATTTTATCCAGCATCCGCTGGCGGATCTGCAGCGTGGACAGGGGCTTGCCTTCACCGCGCAGGATGCGGAGTATATTGAATTGTCTGGGTGTGATATCCCATTCCTCGAAGATCGAATTGATCTTCTCAGAAAGCCAGTTGTAGGTATCAGATGATGTTGATCCTCGCTTTCTGATATTCGGTGCGGAATTTCCGTTGGTTTATTTCATTTTCAAGTGCCATGCCTTTATAAAAGTACAGAATTATTCAGCGCAAACTTTTGCGCAGGCCCTGAACAAGCATAAAAATAGTATAAAGGTGGTGTGCTTCATGGAGCAAAAAGAACTCGGTCCACTGTGTGATGTCGAGCAACCCGTAACGCTGGTGAGCCGCCGTGCGGTGCAACGCAACTTCGTTCATCCCTTCCAGTTTGTTGAGGAGGACGGCGCGCCGGGAGTACGATGGAGTTGTACAAATGCGGGAGTGACCCATGTTCATAGCCGGAGAAGTTGGGATCCGTGTCCGCCACATAGGCCTCGAATACAGGCGATTCCTCCATTTGTATCCTTTCCAGGCGCACGAGAAAAACGCCCTGGTAGCAGGCCAGATGGGCGATATTGTCGAAGGCGGACCACTTCCCGGGGGTGATGCTCCGACGGAGCTCCAGTGCCGACAGGTCGCCTACGAGCTCGCGGATACTTTCATGCTGGTGTTGAAGGCGCGTAAGTGCCGATATTGATAGTGGCATATCATTGGTTATTCTTCCCAGACCTTCGTGCCCTCGCTGCAATTCGCACAGATATCGATGTTCTTCCTGCTCCTTAGGACCTGGCGGCGGAACTCGGTATATTGCTTGTTGTGCCAGACTTCGCGGAAGGGCATGCCTTTCAGGTCCCCTAAGGGATGCTGGGCATCCTTGTCAAAGCAGCAGGGCACCACAAGACCGTCCCAGGTGATGACCGTCGCGTGCCATAGCCGCCAGCAGTGATTGTCCAGTGTGTTCTTGATCTTGTATTGACCCGAGCCGTCTTTACGGTACCGGCTGTATTTTTCATTGGTGGGGATCAGGGCATTGGCGTCTTGCTGATAGTCGTAGACCTGTGCCGTCTTGAACCGGACCTCATCCACGCCGACGGCTTTGGCGAGACGGCGGATATCGCCGAGCTGGTGTTCGTTTGGCCTCACAACGAGGAACTGGAAGAACACAAACGGCTTTTTACTGTTCAATTCCTTTTTCCATTTGACAATGTTTCGGGCACCTTCAAGGACCTTTTCCAGCTTCCCCCCGACGCGATACTGCTCGTAGACGTCCTGGGTCGTGCCGTCGATGGAAATGATCAATCTGTCGAGGCCGCTTTCCACCGTTCTTTTTGCGTTCCGGTCAGTCAGGTAGTGGGCGTTGGTGGAGGTGGCGGTATAAATGCCTTTGGCGGAGGCGTAAGCAACCATGTCGAGAAAGGATGGGTTGAGATAGGGTTCGCCCTGAAAATAAAAGACCAGGTAAAGCAGTTCACGGGATAGCTGGTCTATTGTTTGCCGGAAGAAGCTGTTGTCCAGCATCCCGGTAGGACGGGTAAACGCACGCAGACCGCTTGGACATTCAGGACAACGCAGATTGCAGGAAGTGGTCGGCTCGAAGGAGATGCTTACCGGATAACCCCATTGAACCGCTTTTTTTGTCCATTTGCTGACATAATAACTGCTCAGCACCTTCAATCCATTGAAGAGACGCCTTGCCGTGAGCTTTGATAGGAGGTTGATCGATATCGTTCCGGTTAAACTGGGGCATTATCGTCAAAACGGCCTCCGCCGTTTTATAATATAAAAATACTAAATTATGTTTGTATTGAGATGGTGAACGAAGATCAATAAGACAAACAGGGGCTGGAAGGTGTTGGTTGTTTTCTCCCTTGGCGTGCTGCCGTAGCCGTGGTCATGCTTGGGGTATCTGGGTTATGATCTGGCTGGATGGAAAGGAGGGCTCATTTTATCCGAATTATGCAGCTTTTGGTATAGACAGTGCCCGTCAACTATCGTATCCATGGCATCGACGTATCCAAATACCAGGATTTTATCGACTGGGAGATCGGTAAAGGGATATGAAGGTAGGGAGATATCCAGATTGAGCTTTCGCGTTTATCAAGGCGACGGAGGGGTTGGGGAAATGAGGACGCATATTTTCAAGCGGAACTGGAAGAAATCGCGCAAAGAGGCCGGAGATTGCCAGGGGTGCCTATCATTTCTTCCTGTCTACCAAGAGCGGGAAGGCGCAGGCTGAGAACTTTCATCAATTCGGTAGAGTTGGCGCCGGGCGATCTGCCCGCCTGTGCTGGATATCGAGCAGACGTATGGCGTCTCCGGCCGACAAGCTGACGGGAAAGCGTGCCAAAGGAGTGGCTGCAGACCGTTCAAGGACTATTATCATGTGATCAGCCGATCGTCTATACCAATGTAGACTTCTATAAGCAGTATTTAAGGGATGATTTTGATGGTTATCCCGCTGTGGGTGGCGCATTATCCTACAGCGGGAACGGCCCAGCATATCTACGCGGGACTGGGCCTTTTGGCAGCATAGCGAGGCGGGAAGGGTGAGCGGCATACAGTCACCCATGTCGACTTCGACGTTTTTAGCGGCGACTCGCACCGAGTTTCAGAAAACTCCTCATCAACTGAGCCGGGACAAGGAACCGGGTCCTGTCATATCAACTCGTGTGATCGACGACGATCCGCCAGCTGACCCTCTATCTTTCTGAAAAGCAGCGCTGATAGGTACCCCCGACATCACCGGCCTTTCTTTTGAGGAACCATTGTCCCGATCACGAACCATAGTAGTCGGCGGAAAGTTGCTTTTTACCCTGAGGAGGGTCGAAGAAAAGCTTGCCCATCTGGTCCGGCGCTGCTCATAGGTTCTTTTTATAGTTGAGCGAGCGCCTGGTGGCATAGCCATAGCTGGGACCCGCTTTTCCTGATAAAAACGAGTGAGTCGTCTGTTCCAGTAGCCCTTCATGAATTCGTCGATATTGCCTTTGTTCCAGGCGTCGACCTGGTTGGCCATCAGCCGCCGGATGGCGGCTTCGTCTTTGGACTCGTCTGAGCAAGGGCTGCCGCCCGCATAGCAAAAAAAGCAGGAGGAAAAGTGGTCAGCAGTAGCTCTGGTACATGGATCTGTCGTTTTGGCGGTAAATTACTTACTACCGTCATCCATTTCCTGCAGCAATTCCTGTAATTTTTTGATGTCGTCTTCCATAGTGCCGTTGTTGATAGTACCAGTCATTCAGTGTAATAGTATGGCGATCGAGTCATGGGGGATGAGCAGGATCAGCCAAAACGTAGGGGTCGCCCAGCCAGGGTGTGGGATGCAGCCGGGCATAGAGGACGGAGGTAGCAGCGGGTAGTCGTCCAGCGGACAATGAGATAAGCAAGCGCATCCAGGTGACGGGTGATCATCGCCGTGTCGTTGTCGAGGAGATAGAACCCGAAGTATATTTTTGCGAGGGCGGCGATCTGTTGCGCCAGGTTCGACCTG
Source organism: Puia sp. (assembly GCA_965214315.1). Classification (GTDB taxonomy): domain Bacteria; phylum Bacteroidota; class Bacteroidia; order Chitinophagales; family Chitinophagaceae; genus Puia. Next base: position 64,694 of record CBDCBP010000006.1, read on the forward strand.
ATCGGACTTCGCAAGTTACGGACATTGCATTTTTTGGAGAAGCCGGTATTTCCGGTAGATAATACGACGGAGTAGATCAAACAAGCTACCAGCGCACAAAAGCCAGGGAGATCGCGGCCATAGCCGGCCGTCGAAACTAAGCCAGGAAGCAAAGGATCGACACATGGGATATACGCGAGCCAGCAAAGACTATTCCTTCGATCCAATTAAGTTGCGTCGCATGCGGGCGACGGGTCCGCTGTGACCGCCTATGGAGCAGTTGCAAGGAGGGCGCGGCGGTCAGGATCTCGCGGGCGGGGGGAGTCACTGAGCGAATGCCAGATATATTTAAGCGTTATCCAATTCCATACGTATCGGCCTCCTTTGTTATTTTTCGTAGTTTGTCTTTTATCCGGTTCATTTTCACCCGGAGGTTATTCTGTGAGAGATACCGAGGATATCCTCCATTTCCTGGTAGCTTTTATCCTCAAGGTACAGCATGGTTAAGGCGCTTTTTCGACTTCGGTCAGGCTTTTCGATAGCGGCAGTAGAGCAGATGGACCTGTTCATCTTTTTCCTTCGTATACCTGGATATCCTGCTAGCCCGGTCGGAAGACGGTCAGGGTCGACGGTCGCTGATCAGCCGTCGTTTTTTGCGGAGGTCCGGAGATGGCGGTGTTCAGGGCGATCCGGTAGAGCCATGTGCTGATCCTGGATTCGCCGCGAAAAGCCCGGATATGAGCGCCAAAGCTGGATAACGATCTCCTGGAAAAGGTCCTGGCGGTCGGGTTCGGTAAAGTCAATAGAGGCGGCATACTTTATAGAGCATGACCACGGTGTCCCATTCACCAGGCCTGATAAAGGCATCCTGCGTAAATGCGGAGTGCTTGCAAGATACCTGGTTTTGAAGATTACTAGGTATTTGTCGGTGATCAGGACGAAAATATTACATTCGCCGGGCGCCGCAATAACCGGACGCGGACATTCAAAACGGTGATCCACATGAAAAAGGCCTATTATTTATCGACCTGCGATAACTGTCGGCGGATCTTAACGGGCATCAGAGACTCCCATGGGCGGGCAGGGATATTCGTTTTGCATGACATCAGGACCGAACAAGATCACTGCCCGGCCCAGCTGGATGAGTTAAAGCGACCGAGGTCGGGTCAGCTACGAGGCGCTTGTTCAGCCGCCGGGCCATTCAAGTACAAGGAGCTGGGCCTGAAGGACAAAAGTCGTTGACAGAAAAGCCGATTACCGACAAGCTGATCCTGGAGGAATATACTTTTCTCAAGAGGCCGGTGATAGTGGACTGAGGTGGAAATACGCTTTTTGGCGGACAGGTGTTTCGTGGCAAATACGTCCCTCGAGCACCTAAAGACGACCCTGTCAATTCAACGGCAATTTCAAGAGCCGCGGATATTCCCTGTTGCTGTACGTCGCGGGCGTTGAGCTAACCCACGCAGGTCCCGGCATAATCCGCTTGCATCTGACTGAATGCCTATACGCGAACGGGGTTGCTCGTGGACGATGCGTGATCGCGGTCCATGAGGCTTCGCGGCTGTAGATTATCCGGCGATGCAGATTATCCGGCTGCAGATTATCGATTCGTTGCTGCCCGTCGATTCGGAGGGGACTGCTGCAGCTTTGCCAGAGGTGGAACTTTCTCAATTCTGCGCAGGGATTTGCCATATTCTTCGAAACCGCTGGAGCATCCAATCCCGGCGAAGGTCCATTTCTATCTCGATGGTCTTTAGCAAGGCCGGCGTGGTATATTTTTTAAAATCGCGTTCGAACCCGGCTGGAGCAGCACTCGATTCCTTTGGTGCGCAGGACGAGGTGGAGGTGGCTTGCTCATCAGGCACCAGGCATACACGGTTGAGGCCCTGCGAACTCGATAAAGTGAGTTCAGCGCGTCGGCTAACGACTTGTTTGTAGGCAGGCCTGCACGAATAAATTGATTTTGTCTACTGTATTCAGCGTAAGGAAATAACAGGCGTCAAGCGGGAGGTTGGGCTTATCGTTTGACAGCATACGCCGCTTATTTTTGGTTGACAAGATCGGTTGAAGTCATGTGGACACGGCGATGGGGAGGGGCTTCTAAAGTTACTCAACATTCCTCAGGGCTATTGGTTGACCGGATTACTGTTAATTATTTTGTGCTATTGGTTAGGGACCGGAGGCTCGACGAACGAATGCCTCCGGAGTGGTCAGCTTTAACCCGCTGCCGCGGGATAAGCGCTGCAATAAATATAATGGGCTGGGATCGTCGACCCAGCGGGCTTTTGGAGAAGCTTTTCGATCGGAGATGGGAACGGGTTTTGCCCTTTTTAACAATCTTTTCGATAGGTCAACGGGTTGGTTGCCGAATTGCCAGAAATGGTGTTCGGAGTCGTGCTGGTAGCGATTGGCGAAGAACTGGAACTGAGCCGCATCAGCCATTCTTTGCGTGGTCTCGTCGGGGAGCTCGGAGATGGCCGCGAAGCAGTCTGTTTTGCCGAGATAACTTTTCAGATCGCGTAACACTTTTGGCAGATTTCCTCTTCCCGGATTCCACGTCGGCGATCATATACAACTGACTCGGAAGGATGGCATATTCGTATACCCTTAGCCGTTTGATATCTATACAGTAGTTCAGGTTGTCTACCAACAGATCACAATATTCATAGCGGGTGAAAGACATCGATCCCGCCGACTACGGTTAGGGTTACAAAATACAATCCACCTCGGCTGTACTCTTGTACATTTCGGTCATGCGTAAAAGATAGCAAACTTTTATTGAAATCAATAGCTGTCTGCTGCGCGTTAGACTGCAACCGTGACCCGGCTTTTTTTTGCACCAGTGTATCTAAACCGTGTTTCAAATCTTTCCCACGCGAGTAGAATATTTCCACAGTCGAGAGAAAAAGGAGTGGGTTCTTGACTGCGCACTGCGATTTACCTGTCTTCATCTACGGGCGGTCGTCTGACCCGACGATGCGCAATTTCGCGAAGTTTAACATAATCTTCTTTTCGCCGTTGTATTCGAATTTGACGGTGGCAATGGGGTTATGGGTGCTGATCCTTCCATTGAAGACGACCACACCGAAGCCGAACTTTCTGGTGTTCTACTTTTTGTCCCTATCTGTAACCCGATGAAGTATCGCTGGGGACGAAAGTCCGGGCGAAGGCTGGTGCTCGATTGTTTTCGCCATTTGGTTTTGGCGGAACGTAGGATGGTTTGGCGTCTTGTTTGGGGGGCGGCGGTCCGTATCGTCTTCTCGGCCTGATCGGCCGGGCCGCCGAAGCCCCCGCCATGCATCCGGTCGTAGGCAGCGCCCGAAGGGCCGGAACCCTGGTTGCGTACGCCGCCGCCTGCGAAACTGCGATCCATGAATTCGGAAGGTATTTCTTCTATAAAACGGCTGGGCTCATTCTGCACCAGGTTGCCGAATCGATAGCGGGTATTGGCATACGTGATCCAGAGCCGCTCTTTCGCGCGGGTAACCACCACATAGAACAACCGCCTCTCTTCTTCGAGCTCTTCGCGCGTATTGATGGACATCGCATTGGGGAAGAGCATTTCTTCAAGCCCGGCCGCGAAGACACAGGAGAATTCAAGGCCCTTCGCCGCATGGATGCTCATGAGCTTTACGGTATCGGCATTGGGGTCCTTCTCGTCAGCGTCCGACACAAGCGAGATCTGTTGCAGGTAATTGCCCAACCCCTTCGTTTCGGTATCGATTACCCCATCATCGTCGGGCCGCTCCGTGAACTCCTTTATCGAGTTCAGCAGTTCCTGGATATTCTCATACCGCGCCAACCCCTCGGTAGTCTTGTCGTTGAACAGGTCCTTTACTAAGTTGGTTTGCTTTCCTACGTGAGCGGCGACCTCATAGGCATTCTTCGTTTCCAACATGGAAGCAAAGCTCCGGATCATCAACACGAAATTATCGATCGCCTCCAGCGTGCCGCCCTTATAGCCGAATTCCCTGCCCCGCTCCAATACTTCCCAAAGGGAGACCTTGTTGTTATTGGCTTCGAGGACAGCCCTGTCGATGGAGGTCTTGCCGATCCCCCGGGTCGGATAGTTGATGATGCGCTTGAGCCCTTCTTCGTCCCTCGGGTTGACGATGATCCGGAGGTAGGCCAAAAAGTCCTTGATCTCTTTTCGCTGATAAAAGCTCACCCCCCCGAACATGGTGTAAGGGATCGCCATGCGACGCAGGCTTTCTTCAAAAGCGCGGCTCTGTGCATTGGTCCGGTAAAGGATGGCAAAGTCGCGGTTATTATAGTGGTTGCGCAGTCGCTGCTCCTGGATGGTATCGGCCACGTATTTACCTTCATCGTTGTCGGTCATCAGCCGCACCAGGCTTTATTTTTTCGCCGGCAGCGTTATCGGTCCAAAGGTTCTTTGGGATCTGGCTTTTGTTGTTCTTAATCATCTCGTTGGCCGCAGTTGATGATACTTTGAGTACTGCGGTAGTTCTGTTCCAGCTTGACCACTTTCACGTCATCGTAGTCTTTCTGGAACTGCAGGATATTCTCGATCGTGGCGCCGCGGAAGCTATAGATGCTTTGGGCGTCGTCGCCTACGACGCAGACATTCTCGTGCGCCGCGCCAAGGAGTTTTATGATCTCGTACTGGGCAGGGTTGGTATCCTGGTACTCATCGATGAGGATGTATTTGAACTTATGCTGAAATTTGTGAAGGCTTTCCGGGAAGTTCTTCAGCAGCTCATACATTTTTATCAGCAGGTCATCGAAGTCCATCGCGCCATTCTTAAAACAACGCTTGGCATAGGCATCGAAGATCTGTGCGATGGCCGGCCGGTTGCTGCGCATGTCTTCCTGCTGGATGGAATAGTCGGTCGCATATTCGGCGGGCCCTACAAGGGCATTCTTCGCCGACGAAATGCGGTTATAGACCACATTGGGCTTGTAGTGCTTGTCATCCAGGTTGAGTTCATGGATGACCGTCTTCACGACACTTTTGGCATCATCGGTGTCATAAATGGTGAAGTCGCGTGGATACCCAAGCCGTTGCGCTTCGCCGCGAAGGATGCGGGCAAACACGCTGTGAAAAGTTCCGATATATAAATTGCGGGCGTTGTTGTCCCCCAAAATCCTTTCCACCCTCGCCTTCATCTCTTTTGCAGCCTTGTTGGTGAATGTAAGCGCCAGGATATTGAAGGCATCGACGCCATTGGCCAGCAGGTGAGCGATCCGCGTGGTGAGCACCTTGGTTTTTCCGCTGCCGGCGCCAGCCACGATCATAATAGGGCCCTCTATATGCAGCACCGCTTCTCTCTGCCGATCATTCAATTCACTGATATAGTCTCGCATGGTGCAAAAGTAGCTCAAATCCGGGTAAGTTTAACGCCGGAACGGGCGACCAATGGCATAAGTTATTTAGATTTACGCCAGCTATGTTACCCGAGCCGCCCGCACCCGCCAACTATGACCCACGCTGCGAACCTCCCGTCAGCCGGGTGTTCTTCATCGCACCCTTGCTGGTCTTGCCCTTACCGGAGTTGTTGGAGGGAAAGCCGGGGATATTGCTCTTGGCGGCGGCGGGTTGTTTACCGTCCTTCTTTTTTTTATTATTGGGGATGAGTGCCATAGTGATTTTTTTAATAAGATAACAGAAAATTAAAAAACGAAATTAACGAAAAAAAATTTCATATGGCTAAAGAACTCTATTTCGATATTCATGCCGAAGAAAGCGGCGGCAGCCTTTATCGGGTGGTAGAGCCGAATGGCGACATTGTCTTTCTCTATAATCATAGCACCAGCGACCCTAAGACCGGCGAGGTTACCGTTCACGACACCTGGTATACGAATTTTTCGGCTTTCTGGAAGGCCCTGACCCGGGATGCCGAGTGGTATTACCGGCATCCGTTGTTCGTGCACCCTGAGCAAAGGACATTTGTGCAGGAGGAATTAAAACGCGTGGACTGGGAGACGCAAGGCAATAAGAAATGGCAGGAGAGCCATCAGCGGCAATGGAAGAAAGTCTTGAACAACCCTGCGTCTTACTATGGAAATACCTGAATGGGCGCACGCCGGCCATGTTCCATCATTCGCCGTGGAGCGTGTCCGAAGCCCCCGCCCGTCTTGGCGGCTACGCCTTCAATGCCTTTGGCGCGTCGCCGCGCTTGCGCATCCAATGAGACAGCTCCGCGTTGTCATGAGACAGCAGGGTAAGCACGCCATTGCGCAAACGGTACCGGCTGGCGTTGAGCAGGCTTTTTATAAAGGCAGGTTCGTTGTATCCGGGGCAGACCGTCTTCGAAGTCACGATTTTATCACTGAAAGATAGGCTGCTGTCGGTTTGGCTAAACCGGAATTCCCCATGCATGCTATTACAGCCCGTATTTCCAAGGAAATGGGACTTCGCCAGATTGAGATCAAGCATCGGTGTTTTGCCGGCGGCTGTATCCGACGGCAAGACGGGCTGCAGATACCAGACGCCGCCAAGCGTGGTGGTATCCGTATAGCTCATGATGCCCAAATTCGCGACCAGCGTATGCCGGGCAGACGTAATTTGTTTGCCGGTCGGCGACTGACAGGCGGCGAGCAGGAACAGGCAGGCAGCGACAACGCGTCTCATATAAATAGCTTTTCAAAACCAATTGGAAAAATTGTGCCACATTTATTGGGCGCTGGAGCGGACATGTTGTAAGATGACGCGGTAGAGCTGCTCAGGACTAAAAGGTTTCACGACGACATCATCAAGGCCGGCGGCAAAGGCATCGTGCTCGACCTCCTTCGGCATGCTCGCCGTCAATGCAATGATGGGGAGGGTCTCGCCACGTTTGCGGAGCAGCACAGTTGCCTCATAGCCGTCCATTACCGGCATGTGAAGGTCCATCAGCACGAGCTGGTGGCGATCCGCGTCGAGCTTCTCCAGCGCTTCTACCCCGTTGATTGCCACATCCACCCTTGCGCCGTTGTTCTCCAGCATCGTTTGGGCGACGAGGACGTTGAGCGGGTTGTCCTCCACGAGAAGGATGGAAATGTCGAGCAATAGCCGTTCTTCGACTGCGCCGGAGCCCGTCCCTCCTGCTTCCTGTTTCGCATCTCCGGCGATGGGAAAGGCCTGCGTAAAATAGAAGGCGGACCCCACACCCGGCTCGCTTTGCAGCTGCAGGATCACGCCTTGCAACTGCAGGATCTTTCTGGAAATCGCCAGACCCAGGCCGGTGCCGCCATAACTGCGCGAGGTGGAAGAGTCCGCCTGGGTGAACCGGTCGAAGATCATCCGTTGCTTTTCGGCTGGGATACCGATGCCGGTGTCTTCTACTTTTATAGTGACGGTCAGGGTATCTCCCTGGTCGTTGTCAACGGTCACGGACAAACGAACCGATCCTTCTTTTGTAAATTTTATAGCGTTGTGCACGAGATTGTTGATGACCTGCCCCGTCCGGGTCGGGTCCCCGATCACCAGATGGTCAAGCCTGCTATCGGCGTCGACGAACAAGGCGACGCCTTTTTCTTCGGCAGCGTTCCTGAGGCCGGCGGCGATGTTGCGGGCTATCGCGGCAAGGTCCATGGGGATCTGTTCGAAATTGATCTTCCCTTCTTCTATTTTGTTATAGTCCAGTATGTTGTTTACGATAGACAGGAGGTTGTTCGCGGAGAACAACAGTACCGCGAGGTCCTTCTCCTGCTCGGGCCGGGGATTGTTGCGCAGCAGCAGGTGCGTCATCCCGATGACGGAATTCAGCGGTGTTCTGATCTCATGCGACATCGTGGAAAGGAATTCTGTTTTTGCGCGAAGGCCCTGCTGGGCCAGAAAGGTCGCCTGACGAAAAGTATGGGCGAAACGATGCGAAAGCGACAGGGATTGCAAAAAGAAGAAAGCAATATAAAAAGCGAACATGATCACCCGCGTTTCCGGCACAAATCCGAAATATTGCAAATTGCTGATGAGGAATATGAATAACATGACAGCGGCGCTCAGCAGCGCGAAGAGCGAGCCGCTGCGGCGATGGAGGGCAGCATTCAGGTAGACGAACACGGCATACGCGATGCAAAAGAACATCGCCCCCAAAAAGATATTCAGGAAGCGGGTTAAGACGACGGTCGGGGAAAAGAGGATCAGGGCGGTGTACAGGAGGCAAAAGCCAACCATCGACCCCATGACTGCCGGGTGAGCGTCGTCCGGATATAGTTTTCGGGTGTACGCACAGAATAGGGCGATGCCGACAGAGAGGGTGAGGTATTCTGCGCGGATGCTGATAAACCAGGGCACGGCGGTAAACAAGGCATGGAAGGCATAACGGTCGGTGCCGATCATCCGGTAACTGTAGACGATGCAGAAAAGAGCAAAATACAAGATGGTCGTGTCGTTGCGGCCAAAGACGTAAAGGCCGAGGAAGAAGAGACCGCCCATCAGCAAACAACCGCAAAGCATAAAATCATAGGCAGTGTCCTGGCCTTTTTTGATCATCAGATCATCCTTGTCGCCGATAAGGATGTTCTTGTAAGGACCGCCGCGGGCATGCCAGAAATTAGCGACCTGCAGGACGACGACGAGCGTGTCGCGTTCGCCCGGCGGGATGACGCAGGTGCGCGTCACCCAGAACGGGGTGGCCGAATCCTTTGTAGTGGCCGGCTTGCCGTATTGCGCCTGGATGATCCCGTTGACATATAGCTTCAAGGCACAATAGGCGTCGGGGATCTCCATTCCCAGACGAGGCCTTTTCGCAGGCAAGAGGATCGTGAGGGTATAGGTAGCGTAGCCAGTGCTGGATAGCTTCCGGCCGTGGAGCCGGAGGTCATTCCACAAAACTGGAAAGGGCACATAGTCCGGGGTGGCCGATAAAAGGCTGTCGGGTGAAAGCAGGCGGTTCCAGTAGAATGCCTATTCGCCTTTGATAGGCAATGACTTGCCAAAGAGATCGGCCTTCCTCAGGTCAATGAGTCCCCGGTGGGCGAGCTGCGGTATTTCGCCTTTTGTATGGGAAGAAAGACAGAGTGTAAGCCATACCGTGACAATGACTATTTTGGGCAATTGCTTCATGCGCAAAATACTAACGTCAATTGCCGCCAAAAAATGATCGGCGGGGTAAATAAAAAAGCCCTCCGGTGGCGGGCTTTTTTTACCATATACGCGTTATTTCTTTTCCAGGAGCTTGAAGAACTGATCAAGTTGAGGGAGGATCACGATACGGGTGCGGCGGTTCGCGGCACGGCCTTCTTCGGTATCGTTGGTGGCAACGGGATTGTATTCGCCACGGCCCGAAGCAGTGATATGCGCCGGGTCAAGGCCATATTGTTTCTGCAGGATGCGGACGACGGAAGTGGCGCGCTTAACGCTAAGGTCCCAGTTGTCCAACAGGTAAGGGGAGCGAACATAATGCTTGTTGTCGGTATAGCCTTCAACCATGAATTCGATATCGGGCTGCGCCTTAAGGACGGTAGCGACCTTGCCGAGTACGGTTTTGGCGCTTTCATTGACGTCGTAGCTTCCGCTCTTAAAGAGCAGTTTGTCGGAGATGTCGATGTAGACAACACCCTTGTCGACTTTAATGTTGATGTCTTGGTCGTCCATATTGCCAAGGGCGCCTTTCAGGTTCATCACGAGGGCCATGTTGAGAGAGTCTTTGTGTGCCAGCTGAGTCTGGAGGTTCTGGATATAGTTATCCTTCGCCCCGATATTATCCAAAGATTTTTTGATGCTCTCTGCCTGCGAACCGGAGATGACAGAAAGGTCCTGCAGTTGCTTCAGCGTGGCGTCATGATTCTGTTTCAGGAAATCGATCTGCTTGTTGAGGGCGTCGAGTTGTTTCTGAAGATCGGCTCTCTGACTGGCGTCCTGAGCGGTCAGGTCATTACAATTCTTCAGGTCGCCGGCCAATTTTGCATTGGCAGCGGTTAAGGAGTCAATTTTTGCCTGAGCGGCTTTGAATTTTTTTGAGCTGACGCATGAAAATAGGAACACCGAAAGAGCCGCGAAAAGCAATGTCTGTTTAAGCTTCATAGTCATATCATTTTTTTGAAAGAATAACCTTCCTCTACGCTTATTACTGTGCGTTCTGAGAAGAATAATGGGCCAAAGATAGGCCAACAAACCAAATAAGCTAATTAGTTGCGTCAAAAAAATAGGCCAATTTGATGCAAAATTAATAGGCGTCGATGTATTTACGCCAAATCACCCTTTTTTCGGTCAACCGGCGCGATGAGACAAACCCCCATCAGAAAGCGGAAGCATGTTTTTCGAAGTAGTCCCCCTCTCTGTTGATAAGATATCCAATGAGAACTCGAGAATCGCCATTCAACCCGATGTTGGGTTGCTCCCGCTGCGTCGGCCTTGTATACGCGTAGCCGAAGACGATACCATCGTTGCGATACGCCTGTAGCCGCCCACCCGCATCAGGCGAAAAAATAAAGGCGGGTTCCCAATCGGCACTGACACTATTCCGGGTTCCGCTGCGTTCGGTGCCGATGGACCATTGCCCGGGCCGGCGGGTCACCGGCCGCATTTTGCGCCCTGTCAAAAAAATTAGCCAAAAAATGCTAACAAAATTAGTGTGCATAAAATAATTCTCCTACCTTTATCGAATCAATAAATTTGGGGGAATTAAAAACTACGATTATGTCAAACGCAGAGAAACTAAAGGCTTTGAAGCTGACGATGGACAAAATAGACAAGGATTTTGGGAAGGGGAGCGTGATGATGATGAACGAGAAAAGCCAGGACGCCATGGAGATCATTTCCACCGGTTCTATCGGACTGGATATTGCACTGGGGGTCGGTGGACTGCCTAAAGGCAGAGTCGTTGAAATATATGGCCCCGAATCCTCTGGCAAAACAACCCTCGCCATTCATATTATCGCCGAAGCGCAAAAAAAAGGCGGCATGTGCGCGATCATCGACGCAGAGCACGCTTTTGATAGCGCCTATGCACAGAAATTGGGGGTCGACGTCGACAACCTGCTGATCTCGCAACCCGATTATGGCGAACAGGGGCTGGAGATCGCCGACAGGCTGATCCTCTCCGGAGCGCTGGATGTTGTAGTGATCGACTCCGTAGCTGCGCTGGTGCCGAAGGGCGAACTGGAGGGCGAAATGGGAGATAGCAAGATGGGCCTGCAGGCCCGCCTCATGTCCCAGGCCTTGCGTAAGCTTACCGCTACGATCAGCAAGACCAATACCATTTGCATCTTTATCAATCAGCTTCGCGAAAAGATAGGGGTCATGTTCGGCAATCCCGAGACTACCACGGGAGGGAACGCCCTAAAATTCTACGCCTCTATCCGGCTGGATATCCGGCGCATGGCCCAGATAAAGGACGGTGACGAAGCGGTGGGCAACCGTGTCAAAGTCAAGGTGGTAAAGAACAAGGTCGCGCCCCCATTCCGGGCTGCTGAATTCGATGTCGTTTTTGGAGAAGGCATCTCCAAGACGGGAGAGATCGTCGACATGGGTGTAGAACTGGGTATCGTACAGAAGAGCGGCAGCTGGTTTAGCTATGGTACCGATAAATTGGGCCAGGGCCGGGATACCGTGAAACAGTTGCTGCATGATAATCCCGAATTAGCGGCAGATATCGAGAATAAGATCCGTGAGAAAGTCAAAGAGATGCAAGCCGCGTAAACTTCTTCGTTTTTAGATGAAATGGGTTAGTAAACTACGGCCCCGATATCCATCGGGGCTTTTTTATGCCGACCCCTGCAACACGCGGTCCCCAAAATAAAAAAAGGGGTCTGAATAGAAATTCAACCCCGTTTTAAAATCCAATATCCTATGAAAAACCAAGATAAAGGTATAGGAATAAAATCAAATCTGCAATACCATTTACCGGTAATATTTTTTTAAGCAAACATTAATTCTTGACCAACTGGCTGGAAATCGCCCTATTGCTTTCTTTATCAGTAACTCGGAGAATATAGACGCCACGTTCCAGCCCGGCCGCATTGATGACTTGTATCCCTGGTTGCAACCTTTTGCTTACCCTTATAGCACCCTCAGGATCAACGATCTCCAGATCGATCACGTGCTCCGTCCGAACAATAAACAGCTTGTCTACGGGATTGGGATAGAATTTAAAATCGACTTCCCCCGAAAGACTCAGCACCAAAGGCTTTGAATATTGAGAACGGCCGGATTGCCCGGTATAATGGATGCGGTAGAAGTCGGTACCATTGGGCGGCGCCTGGTCCGTCAATTCATAATGGCTGCGGGCAGCACTGGACTCGAGCGAAGCAATATTCTCGTAGCGAACACCATCCTGACTACGCTCAATGATAAAGTAATCGCCTTCACCCGCACTATCCAGATCCCATTGCAGCAAAACCTTACTGGACTCTTTGATATTTGCAGAGAACCGCACAATAGAGGAATCAACCACCTGCCGCAAATGCGGATTCACCGCCGAATCGAGCACCTCGGGACTACGCTGTGCGCAACAAACGCAGCAACTGGCTAGCGCCAGTATCATCAGACAGGCCGGCTTCTTCATTGATGGGTTAGTAAATAGCTGGTGAAAGGAAAAGGACACATGGCATCAAAATCCATGCCGGTACAGAAAACGCGCCAGCTTCAATAAAAATTATTAGCCAGTTGTTATACTCTTCTTAAAACTTAACTTCAGAAAAAAAAGCCCGATGCTGACACCTGTCCGAAAACTGCCCGGCCAAAAACGGATCGCCCTCGTCGCCCACGACAACAAGAAGAACGAAATGATCGAATGGGCAATCTATAACAAAATGGCCCTGGCCCAACACCGCTTATTCGGCACCGGTACTACCGGTACCCTCGTGGAAGAAGCCCTTGGACAGCCCGTGACGAAGTTCCTAAGCGGCCCCCTGGGCGGAGACCAGCAGATCGGCGCGCGTATCGCAGAGGGGAAGATAGACGTCCTGATCTTTTTCTGGGACCCAATGGAAGCCCAGCCCCACGATCCGGACATCAAGGCGCTGCTTCGGCTGGCAGTCGCCTGGAATATCCCTTTTGCCTGCGACCGGGCTACGGCCGACTTCCTGCTTACATCGCCGCTGATGTACTCGGACTACGAGATCATGGCCCCCGACTATTCCGTCTACAACAAGCGACTTCAAAATCCAAGCGACACAACCACGCTTTAAAAGGCAAACAATCATAAACTAACAACTACGACTACACATGAGAAAACTTCTGATCGCCGGAGGCCTGCTGCTGGCCTCCTCCATCGGCCGAAGCCAGTCCAAAACCCTGTCCGGGTTCAATGACGCCGATGCCAAACAGCAACTGCAGCTGGAATCCAGTTTTGACGGCTATCTCACCGTGGCCAATATCGACAGCGGCATCCGGATCATGTCCGCCCACCCCCATCACGTTGGATCGCCCGGCGACAAAGCTGTCGCCGACTACATCTACGGGAAGTTCAAAAGCTGGGGCTACGATGTACAGATAGAGACCTTCTACGTCCTCTTCCCCACGCCCAAGGAACGTTTGCTCGAAATGACGGGCCCCACCCCTTTCAAAGCCAGCCTGGCCGAACCACCCTTAAAAGAAGATGGCACCAGCGGCCAGACACGCGAACAGCTCCCCACCTACAACTGTTTTTCCGCAGATGGCGATGTCACGGCGGATCTGGTGTTCGTGAATTATGGGATACCCGAAGATTACGATCAACTGGAGCGGATGGGCATCTCCGTCAAAGGAAAGATCGTTATCGCCAAGTACGGCCGCTCCTGGCGCGGCATCAAGCCCAAAGTGGCCCAGGAACATGGCGCCATCGGCTGCCTGATCTACTCCGACCCCCACGACGACGGCTATTTTGAAGGCGATGTCTATCCCAAAGGCCCCTACAAAAATGAATATGGCGTGCAACGCGGCTCCGTACTGGACATGCCCATTTATCCCGGCGACCCACTTACCCCGGGTGTCGGCGCAACCAAAGATGCCAGGCGCCTGGATCGCAAGGACGCCATAACCCTCCTGAAGATACCTGTGCTTCCGATTGGTTACCATGACGCTGAGCCCCTCCTGCGCGCGCTGGAAGGGCCGGTTGCACCCGCAGATTGGCGGGGCGCCCTTCCATTTACCTATCATGTCGGTCCCGGCAAGTCCAAAGTACACCTCAGGCTCGCGTTTAACTGGGATATAAAGCCAGTAAACGATGTCGTCGCCAAAATGCCCGGGAACATTTGGCCCGACGAATGGGTTATCCGGGGCAACCACCACGACGGCTGGGTGAACGGAGCATCCGATCCGATCAGCGGTCAGAGCGCCATGCTCGAGGAAGCCCGCGCCATAGCCGAGCTCCACAAGACCGGCTGGAACCCCAAACGCACCATCGTCTATTGCGCCTGGGATGGTGAGGAACCTGGGCTATTGGGCTCCACGGAATGGGTGGAACAACATGCAGCCGAGCTACAGCAAAAAGCAGTCGTGTACATCAATTCGGATGGCAACGATCGCGGCTTCTTTGGCGCCGGCGGCTCCCATGCCTTGGAACCATTTATGAATGAAGTGGCCCGCGACGTCATCGATCCTGAGACCCATCTTAGCATTGCCGAACGCCGGCACGCCAGGGAACTGGTGAGCGCCGCCGAGACCGGAAAGCTCAAAAAGGACCTCTTCCAGAAGAAGACGTTCACCCTCGAGGCCCTGGGCTCGGGCTCCGATTTTTCCCCCTTTCTTCAACATTTGGGTATCCCGAGCTTCAACCTGGGCTTTGGAGGAGAGGCGGCGGGCGGCGACTACCATTCTATTTATGACTCCTATGACAATTACCGCCGTTTCAAAGACCCAAGTTTCCAATATGGAGTAGCCCTAGCCATGGCTGCGGGCCGGACGACCCTGCGGATGGCAGACGCGCCCATGCTCCCCTTTGACTTCCGCTCTCTGTATAAAACGATCAATGACTATGCAAACGACCTCGTGACCACGCTCGACCAAATGAGGGAAACCACGGCTTTGAAGGATCAACTGTTAAAGGCCGGCGACTACGGCTACGCCACCGATACAGCCCTCCATCTCCTGCCGCCAGGCGCCAGGGACGCAGTTCCCTACCTGAATTTCTCAAGCCTGCAAAACGCGCTCACCGCGCTCGAACACGCCACCAACCGCTTGGCGGATACACTGGGGAAAGTGCATCTGTCCGGCCAGGCAGCATTGACCGTCAACGAGGCGCTTTATAGGGCGGAACAACAATTGCTATCAGATAGTGGACTACCCCGCCGTGGATGGTACAGGCACAGCATCTACGCACCAGGTTTCTATACCGGGTATGGCGTAAAAACACTGCCTGGCATCAGAGAGGCAATAGAACAGCGGAACTGGACGGAAGCACAACAGCAGATCGAAATTGACGCGGCGCTGCTTAAACATTTCGCGGACTATCTGGCTGCCATCCAGGTCAATGCGACTGCTTCAATAGAGGCGCAAAGCCCAGGCGGGGTCGCAAAAAACTAGTTGAAAAAGCTCAAACGATACACGATCCGCATAGCAGGCACAATTCTGTGCCTGCTTTTGCTTTGTTGGCTGGGACTGGCCGCCTATGTGCAGCTAAACAAAAAAACGCTCCTGGAAAAAGCCCGGACAGCCTTCCGGTCCCGCCTGGGCGGCGAATCGGAAATTGGCGCCCTCGACATCTCTTTTTTCCGCCATTTCCCATCGATCACCGTGCGGCTTTCCGCCGTGACGATACGCGACAGCGCCTGGCAGCATCACCACCATGACCTCTTGAAGGCCGGAGAGGTCTTTGTGTCCTGCAATTTGTGGAAAAGCCTGCTTACCCGCCGGGTGCAGCTTGGACGGATAGACCTCGAACACGGCCAGGTCTACCTGTATACTGACAGCACCGGCTATACCAATACCTACCTCCTCCGCGACCGCAACCCCGACAAAGCCGGGAAGTCTGCCGACCCGCCGGATATCGGCATCACGGATATGCACTTCGTGATGGAAAGACAGGACAAACACAAGCTGTTCGATTTCGACATCCGCCAGCTGCATGGCTCGATCACGATGCCCTCCGAACGCCAACTCCACCTGGTGCTCGACCCGGAGATTCTCGTCAACAGCTTTGCCTTTAATACGGATAAAGGCAGTTTTATCAAAGGCAAAACCCTGAGCGGCCGCTTTGCCATTGATTACAACACCGCCAGCAAAATAGTGCAGTTCAACAAGGCAACCGTCAGGGTCGACGGACACCCCTTTGTGTTTACCGGCCGTTTCTTCCCTTCGGTATCCCCCGATCCTTTTATACTCACCATCGAAACCGAAGATGTCCTTTGGCGGCAGGTGACGGCCCTTCTGACGCCAAATATCCAACAGAAGTTGGACCAATACGATATCGACAAACCGCTGGCCATCCATGCCCAATTAGATGCCGGAGTAGCGGATGACTCGGATCCGCAGATCCAAGTACGAACGTCGGTGGAAAACGCCACCGTGGAAACGCCGCCCGGACGCTTTACGGAAGCGACCTTCAAAGCTAGTTTTACAAATGAATGGGTCCATGGGGAGAAAAGAGGCGATGAAAACTCCGGCATCCGCCTGCTGACATTTACCGGCCGGCTGCTGGGCCTGCCCCTGCGCTCCGACAGCCTCGTCATCACCAACCTCAAGCATCCGCAGGCCACCTGCGATCTCCATTCGTATTTTGCGCTGGCACTGTTAAATGACGTCACCGGCAGCCAAACCCTGCAATTTACCGGCGGGTCGGGAAAAATGGACCTTACTTATAAAGGGCCGCTTTCGGAAACCGATACCTCCGGCACCGCCGTCAACGGTAGTCTGTACCTGGATTCCGCTGCGCTCACCTACCTGCCTTATCAATTCCGGCTCACAAACGGGAAGGGCCGTTTGCTTTTCAGAGACCAGGACCTCATCATCGATCCACTCTTGATGCAGGTGGGTACGAGCAGGGTCAAAATAAAAGGAATCGCAAAGAACCTCGTGGCACTGCTCGACCGGAATGCAGAGAACGTAGGCCTCGATCTTTCGCTTAGCACGCCGCGTCTCGAACTGGAGGATGTCGTTGCCCTTGCCGGACAGTCGCAGACAAGCAAGGTAAAAAGCAAAGGCAATAGTGTCTTTGGGGCAACTTTTTCCCGCGTCGACAACCTCCTGAAAGAAGGGACCATACATGTGGGATTGGAAGCCGACAACATCAGCTACAAAAAATTTACCGGCGCTCACGCGAAAGCCGATCTCATCTTCGACGACCACCAGATCAAGCTATCCAGACTGACCGTGGAACAGGGCGCAGGGTCAATGCAGCTCAAAGCGGTCCTCAACCGGCAGGGCCAGCGCGGGGTCAATCCGCTGGCGCTGGACGCGCACCTGGAAGGCGTGGACCTCCCTAAGATCTTTATCGCCTTCAACGATTTCGGCCAGGATGCCATTACCGCCAAAAACCTCAAGGGTACCCTCACGGCCGATATTATTGTGAACGGCGCGCTGACCGACAAGGTCAAGGTCGCACCCAAAAGTTTAAAAGGCACCGTCAATTTCACCATCCGCAACGGGCAGCTCATCGACTTTGCCCCGATCGCCCAGATACACCAAAAGGCGTTGAAAAACCGGGACCTCTCCGAGATCAGGTTTACAGAGTTAAAGAACGAACTCGATGTCGACTCGACGACATTGACTATACACCGGATGGAGATCAACTCCACCGCTTTTACGCTGTTCGCGGAAGGGACCTACGACATGAAGACGGGAACGGATATGAGCCTCCAGATCCCGCTCCGGAACCTGTCCAAGGACCGGGACAAGGATATCCCGCCGGAGAGCCGCGGCAACGACGGAAAAGCGGGTTTGAGTGTGCGGCTGCGCGCAAAAACCGGCCCTGAGGGGAAACTAAAGATCAGCTGGGACCCGTTTAAAAAAGCCCTTAAAAAGGTCAAGGAACGGACCTGACAATTATCCGTAACTTTGCGCGTTGTAAAAATTGTTTTAATGCCCTTCAATCTTCATTCGCCCTTTCCTCCTTCCGGCGACCAGCCGGGCGCCATCCGCCAGTTGACCGAGAGTATCCTGGAAGGAGAAAAATACAATACCCTGTTGGGTGTCACAGGCTCGGGAAAGACGTTCACTATTGCCAATGTCATCCAAAATGTCCAGCGGCCGACCCTGGTGCTGACGCACAATAAGACGCTGGTGGCGCAGCTCTACGGGGAATTCAAGCAGTTCTTCCCCGACAACGCCGTGGGGTATTTTGTGAGTTACTACGACTACTACCAGCCGGAGGCCTACATGCCGGTGAGCAATACCTATATCGAAAAGGACCTCTCCATCAATGAGGAGCTGGAGAAACTACGGCTGCAGGCGACCACGCAATTACTGAGTGGCCGCAGAGATATCATCGTGGTGGCTTCCGTGAGCTGTATCTATGGAATCGGCAACCCCGCTGAATTCGAGAATGGGATCGTTCGGCTGAACATGGGGCAGGTCATCTCCCGTCAGGGGTTCCTGCATTCGCTCGTCAACAGCTTGTATAAGAGAAGCGAGGTCGAGTTCGCACGTGGCAATTTCCGTGTCCGTGGGGATACCGTGGAGATCAATTTGCCATACGTGGATTACGGTTACCGCATCAGCTTCTTCGGCGATGAGATCGATTCCATCGAGAGCTTTGATATCAACTCAGGTAAGCGGATCGGGCCGATGGACAATGCGGCTATCTTCCCGGCAAATCTCTACCTGGCGCCAAAAGATATTATTCACCAGGTACTCAACGAGATCCAGGATGAACTTGCAGAGCAAGTGACCTACTTCAAGAACGTTGGTAAGTATATCGAGGCGCAGCGCCTGGCCGAACGGGTGAACTATGACGTGGAGATGATCCGGGAATTGGGTTACTGCAACGGGGTGGAAAACTATTCCCGTTTTTTTGACAGGCGTAATCCGGGAACCAGGCCTTTCTGTCTGTTGGATTATTTTCCGAAGGATTTTATGTTGGTGCTGGATGAAAGCCATCAGACGGTTCCCCAAATCAGCGGTATGTACGGAGGAGACCGTAGCAGGAAGCTGGTGTTGGTCGACTACGGCTTCCGGCTGCCGAGTGCGCTAGACAACCGTCCGCTGAACTTCCATGAATTCGAATCGATGACGGGGCAGACGATCTATGTCTCGGCGACGCCGGGTGATTATGAACTGGAAAAGACCGGCGGCGTGGTAGTGGAGCAGGTGGTTCGGCCTACGGGTCTGCTTGACCCGCCGATCGAAGTAAGACCGAGTGTCAACCAGATCGATGACTTGTTGGATGAGATCGACAAAACTGTCAAAAAAGGAGATCGTGTCCTCGTCACCACGCTGACAAAGCGCATGGCAGAAGAAATGGATAAATACCTGCATCGCATCGATATCAAATCCAAATATATTCATAGCGAGGTCGATACCCTGGAGCGCGTGGAGATCCTGCGGCAGCTGCGACTCGGCGAGATCGATGTCCTGGTCGGCGTCAACCTGCTGAGAGAAGGACTTGACCTGCCGGAAGTATCGCTGGTGGCCATTTTGGATGCGGACAAAGAAGGGTTTCTGCGTAATGAAAAGTCATTGACCCAGACCGCAGGACGAGCGGCACGTAATGTGGATGGCCTCGTCATCTTCTATGCCGACAAGATTACCGAGAGCATGCAGCGGACCATGGACGAGACCTTGCGCCGCCGGGAGAAACAGATCGCCTGGAATGAAAAATATGACATCACCCCTACTACGGTGGTCAAGTCCAAGGAGCAGGTATTCGCGCAGACCTCGGTCCTGGACATCAAGGGATATGACCCCGGCGATCCCTATGCTTTGGCGCCCGACGGGGAGCTTGTCGCCGTAGCGGCGGAAGACCAGGAGATTTTCCAGACCATCCCGCAGGTCGAGAAGGCGATCGCCCGCACAAAGAAAGAGATGGAAAAGGCCGCCCGCGACCTGGATTTCATGGAAGCCGCCCGCCTCCGCGATGAGATGTTCTCTTTGCAGAAAAAGTTGAAGGAAATGAAAACGTAAAACTAAAAATATTAGCCGCGGGCGAAAAGCCGGCTTCAAGGTGAAAAGCTTAAATTCGCCCCATGGAAAATACCGATAAGAGACTATTTCTCCTGGACGCGATGGCGCTGATCTTTCGCGCCTACTATGCCCTGCTCAGCAACCCCCGGATCACCAGCAAAGGACGCAACACGAATGCGCAGTTTGGCTTCACCAATGCCGTCGTGGACCTGATCAACAATCAGCGGCCGACCCATATGGCGGTATGCTTCGATACGGAGGCGCCCACCGAAAGACATATCGATTTTGCCGATTACAAGGCCAACCGGCAGGAGGCCCCCGAGGATCTGCTGGGCGCCTTACCCGATATAAAGGCCATTGTCAAAGGTTTTAACATCCCCTGTATAGAATTGGACGGCTTCGAGGCCGACGATGTCATCGGCACCCTGAGCAAGCAGGCCGCTGCTGTCGGTTACGAGGTATATATGGTCACCCCAGACAAGGACTACGGCCAGTTGGTGGATGAGCGCATCCGCATCTATAAGCCGCCTTACCAGGGCGGCGTCGTCGAGATCATGGGGCCAAAAGAGGTATGTGAAAAATGGAATATAAAAGATGTATCGCAGGTGATCGACATCCTCGGGCTGATGGGCGATGCCGTCGACAATATTCCCGGTATCAAAGGCGTCGGAGAAAAGACCGCAGCCAAATTGCTGAATGAATACCAGACCCTGGAAAATGTGCTCGCCAACGCGAATGCGATAAAGGGCGCGCTGGGAGAAAAGATCCGTGCAGGCAAAGAAGCAGCGATCATGAGTAAGAAACTGGCCACGATCATCACGTCCGTGCCAGTGGCCTTTCACGAAGAGGATTTCCGCTTGAAGGATTGGAATAAAGACGTGCTGAACCACATCTTTGCCATGTTGGAGTTCAAAACCATCGCCAAACGCATCCTGGGTGACACCTCCGAGCCCGGCTATTCCGCGCCGGAAAACGCCCAGCGGGATCTGTTTGGAAATGAGGTTCGGCCCACCGCCGGAAAGAAAAAGCCAGGTGCCGGCCCCGCGGCTGAAGCCACAGCCGGGGCGACAAGCGTAACCGGCGCGACAAACGGCGCAACTGGTGCAACGGTAAACAGCCCAACGCCAAATGGCGCAACGGCCTCAACGCCAACCGGCAGCAACAGCCAGGCCCTCGACAAGCTGGAAGAAGCCGGCACCCGGCTGGAAGCCGCCGTAGAAAGAGGAGAAGAAGGAGAAGAAGCCTTAACTTCCGAAACGGCATCGCCGCCTCAATCAAAATGTCTCGCCAACACACCCCACGTTTATGAGGCAGTAGTCGGCGAAGAAGCAATAAAACAACTGATACAAAAATTGTCCGCCCATAAAGAGATCTGCTTTGACACGGAAACAACTGGTATCGATGCCAATGACGTCGAGATCGTAGGCATGAGCTTCTCGGTCAAACAGGGCGAAGCGTGGTACGTGCCCTGTGCGCCTGAAAAGCAAGCCGCGCAAGCGGTTGTGGATGCGTTCCGCCCCTTATTCGACGAACCTTCGATCGTTTGGGTCGGCCAGAACCTTAAATATGACCTGCTCGTATTGAAATGGTATGGCGTGACCCCGAAAGGACAACTGTTCGATACGATGCTCGCACACTACGTGGTCGAGCCGGAGGGCAAGCGGAGCATGGACCAGCTCAGCGCACAATATCTCGGCTATGAGCCGGTGCATATAGAAGAGCTGATCGGCAAGAAGGGGAAGGGGCAGGGTAATATGCGGGATGTGGAGCTGGAGAAGATCAAGGAGTATGCCGCGGAGGACGCCGATATCACGCTCCAGCTAAAGCACGTCTTCCTGCCGCAACTCAAGGACAAAACCGTGGAAAAGGTTTTCTACGAAGTGGAGAATCCGCTCGTCAAGGTATTGACCGATATGGAATTTGAAGGGATAAAAGTCGATACCGCATTCCTGTTCGACTATTCGAAGGAGCTGGAGCGCGAGGCGCGCCAGGCAGAGGAAAGAGTCTACGAACAGGCCGGTGAACGCTTTAACCTGGCCTCACCAAAACAACTGGGGGAGATCCTCTTTGAGCGCATGAAGCTGGACCCGAAGGCGAAAAAAACGAAGACCGGCCAATACGCCACCGGAGAAGATGTCCTGCTGAAGCTGGCCAGCCGGCATCAGATCGTGGATGATATCCTCATCTTCCGAGAACTGACGAAGCTAAAATCAACCTATGTCGATGCGCTTCCGCAAATGATCAATCGAAAAACGGGACGCGTGCACACCAGCTACGCGCAGGCCGTCGCAGTCACAGGAAGACTCAGCTCCAATAATCCAAACCTGCAGAATATCCCCATCCGGACCGAGCGCGGCCGCGAGATCCGCAAGGCGTTTATTCCCCGCAATGAGGATTTTTTGCTATTATCTGCCGACTATTCACAGATCGAGCTGCGTATCGTCGCGGCTATCAGCGGCGACCCCAATATGTGCGCGGCCTTTTTGGCGGGCAAAGATATCCATACCGCCACGGCGGCCAAAGTCTTCGGCGTGGAGGAAAAGGACGTGACGAAAGAAATGCGCTACAAAGCCAAGAGCGTCAATTTCGGGATCATCTATGGCCAGGGGGCTTTTGGACTGGCAGACAACCTGGGCATCAGTCGCGGCGAAGCCAAAGAGATCATCGACAATTACAAATCCCAGTTTTCAGGCATACAGAAATACATGGATAGTACGATCAATTTTGCGCGCGAAAACGGCTATGTCGAAACCTTGATGGGCCGGAAACGCTGGCTTAAGGACATCAATTCTGCGAATTTTACCGTGCGCGGCTTTGCGGAAAGGAATGCCATCAATTCTCCTATCCAGGGAACCGCCGCGGATATGATCAAGCTCGCCATGATCCGGGTGCATGAGGAATTTGCCCGTGAGGGACTAAGATCAAGGATGCTCCTGCAGGTACATGACGAACTGGTCTTTGATGCACATAAAGAAGAGCTGGATATAATTAAACCCATGATAATGCGTTGTATGCAAACAGCTATGGCCTTGCCGCAGGATATTCCCGCACTGGCCGAGATGGGCACAGGGATCAATTGGCTGGAAGCGCACTAACCGCTCGTTTAACACTTTTTAACATCTTATTTAAAAATGGCAACAAACCTTTGCAGCCTGCTATAGTCAAACAGGTGCAATTCTGTCATAGTGCAAGTCAGGCATCAAAATTGTCGAGGTACAATGATATTGAAACGCTTAAACACAAACATTTAACATATGAGAAGCATGCGTACTATATTTTCCATGCTATTGGCTGTTCTCTTTGTTTCGGGAACTGCCGTCGCGCAACAGGACCCACCTGCACAACAGCAGGCTGGCCCAGGCCCCGCTCAACAGTCGGATTGGCCAAGAACTTTTACAACGGACGACGGCACGGTAGTAAAGATCTATCAGCCGGCGCCTGAATCCTTTTCCGACAACGTGATGAAATCCCGTTGGGCGATATCCGTAGTTCAGCCCGGCAAGTCCGACCCTGTTTTCGGGACGTTTTGGTCGGTCTCCAACGTCGAGACGGATAAGGATAGCCGCAGGGTCGTTATTCAGTCTGCGAAGGTTCCCAACGTGCGGTTCCCGGGACAGCCGGATGAAAACTTCATCAGTAGCCTGAAGACAGCGCTGGAAGCAAATCTGCCCCAGGTAGCAGGCGATCTGCCCCTCGATCAGATCCTGGCGGGCCTGGATGAGAATACCGAACAGAAGAAATTGTCCAAAGATCTGAACACCCAAGCGCCGCGGATCGTCTATAGCGACAAGCCCGCCCTGCTGGTGATGGTCGACGGACAGCCCAAGTTGCAAAACAATAAGGAATGGAACCTGGACGTCGTAGTCAATACGCCGTTTACGATCGTAAAGGCGAACGATGGAAATTTTTACCTGTACGGCGGCAAGCATTGGTACCAGGCGCAAGCCGCTACCGGCCCTTATTCGCCTGCGGGTAGTATCCCAAACGAGCTCAACCAGGTGCAGACCGCCGTTGACAATGCCAACAGTTCGAATCCAGGCTATGTTGATTCTGCTTCTGCGGCTCAGGACAAGGTCGTATCAAATATCATCGTAAGCACATCGCCCGCCGAGTTGATCCAGACCGAGGGCCAGCCCAGCTTGACGAACATTCCCGGAACGAGTCTTTCATACGTCACCAACTCGACGAACGACCTTTTCCAGGACCAGGGCTCGGGCAAATATTTTGTACTGATCTCCGGACGCTGGTATACCTCCAGCTCGCTGGGAGGTGGATGGCATTATGTGGCGAGCAATGCATTGCCGCCCGATTTTGCAAAGATCCCTGAAGGCAGCCCAAAGGACAATGTACTGGCGAGCGTAGCGGGTACCGATGCAGCTCGCGAAGCGGTCATGGATGCACAGATACCGCAGACGGCCAAGGTCGATCGGAGCACGGCTTCCGCGACGGTGAACTACAATGGTGAACCACAGTTCTCCCCGCTCCAGGGTACGGACATGCAATATGCCACGAATTCGGGTTCCAACGTCATCGAAGACCACGGAGTGTATTATACCGTGGACAATGGTGTCTGGTTCCAGTCGCAGAATCCTAACGGCCCGTGGACGGTTGCTACTGAAAGACCCGATGAGGTGGACAGGATCCCGCCCACATCACCTTTGTACAACACGAAATATGTTTACATCTATGATGTGACACCCGATTATGTGTATATGGGTTATACCCCCGGTTACCTAAATAACTACATCTATGGACCTACCGTAGTTTACGGAACGGGTTTCTATTACAATCCCTGGTACAACGGCTTTTATTATCCCCGGCCCTGGACATGGGGCTTTAATGTGTGCTACAATCCCTGGGCAGGCTGGACCCTCGGCTATGGGTTTGGCGGCGGCTGGTTCCATTTCGGTCTCGGCTATGGCTGGGGCGGCGGTTGGGGCGGCTGGGGTGGTGGTGGCTGGTGGGGACCGCGCATGTATCGTCCCGGCATCGCCTGGGGCGGTGGTGGTTGGAGGGGCGGCTACAGAGGCGGCTTCTACGGTCCAAATGCTTTTCGCGCCCGATCTGTCTATACCTCCACAAGCTT
Source organism: Puia sp. (assembly GCA_965214315.1). Lineage (GTDB taxonomy): Bacteria > Bacteroidota > Bacteroidia > Chitinophagales > Chitinophagaceae > Puia. The sequence continues at coordinate 89,680 of CBDCBP010000006.1, forward strand.
TCACACGAATGTGTATGCCGGCCGCGGTGGGGTATTCACCAGGGATAACCACAATTTTTCGAATCGTCCGAGTCTCGGAAGACCAGGCGTAGGCGGAGCCGGAAGACCAGGCGTAGGCGTTGGCGGGAGACCGGGCAATGGCGGACCCGGAGGGCCAGGCGCAGGTGGAGCCGGAAGGCCGGTTGGCCCGACGGGCGGAAGACCGGGTGGAAGTGGTATAGCAAGACCCGGTGGTGGCAATGTATTTTCTGACCGGCAGGGTAATGTCTACCAGCGTAATCAGTCGAACAATCAGTGGCAGCAAAGACAGTCTAACGCCTGGCGGCCCGTTGGCAACAATCCCGCAGTACAGCAGAACTTGAACAGGCAGCAGCAAATGCAGAATCGCGGTCAGGTGAGGACGCAAAATTTCCAACAGTCCCGCGGTGGCGGTGGCGGTGGCGCAGCACCACGGGCGCCCAGCGGTGGTGGTTTCCGGCCATCGGGCGGCGGAGGCGGCGGCCGTCGTCATTAATGATTAAAAACTTAATTTTATAAAGCCCGCAAATGCGGGCTTTTTTTGCAAAAAAATACAATGACCCCTACGGTATACTATTGTTATGATGCCTATTGTGGCTGGTGTTATGGATTCAGTCCGGTGATCCGTAAGGTCTTCGAAGAATATCGCGAGGTGCTGGCTTTTGAAGTGTTGTCAGGCGGAATGATCCTTCCTGAAAAGCCACAACCCATTGGGGTCATGGCGGCCTACCTCCAGCAGGCATATAAGCGTGTGGAAGAACGAACGGGCATCCGTTTCGGTGCAGACTGGCTCTGGCATATCTTTCATCCGGAAGAAAGCGATTGGTATCCCAGTTCTGAAAAACCCGCAATTGCCCTTCGTGTGTTCAAGGATTTCCTCCCCGATCTCACGGTAGTATTCGCGGGAGAATTGCAATATGCACTGCATTTTGAGGGGCGCGATCTTTGCGACGACGAAGCGTATCGGCATCTTTTGGCCAAATATGGCATCCCGGAGCAGGATTTCTATGCGAGATTGCACGACCCTGCCTACAAAGAAAGCGCTTACGCGGAGTTTGCAGCGGTCCGGCAACTAAACGTGACGGGGTTTCCGGCCGTCTTTTTGCAGGTCAGCCACTCAAAATTCTATCAGCTTGCCCGGGGATATGCAGACTATGCAACGCTTAAAAAAGGCATGGTAGAAGCCCTGGAAAAGGAGGAAAAAGACAGGAATGACCTGGCTTTGCAGTGAAAATATTTGCCTGTAAATCGGCTATTAACATTAACTTGCATGTCCCGAAAATGGGAAAAAATCGTGTTCATGGAATATAACAAAATCATAGCAGTTACCGGCTTACCGGGGTTGTACGAGTTGCTTAGCAGCAAATCCGACGGCGCCATCGTGCGTTCGCTGGATGACAAAGCGACTCGCTTTGTAGCGAGCCGCAGCCATAACTTCTCGCACCTTGAAACCATTGAGGTCTATACTGTTCGCGACAATGTCAACCTGGTGGATATCCTGAAGGCAATGGAGACCAGTGCAGAGAAACTTCCGGATGAAAAAGACAATGCGGCGCTAAAAGCCTACTTCAGCAAAGTATATCCCGATCTCGATTTTGACCGGGTTTATAGCAGCGATCTCAAAAAGATGGTGAAGTGGTTTGGTGTCCTGAAGTCGAATGAAATTGAGATCAAATTGTCCGAGCCTCAGGAAGAAGAAGAAGTCGAAGAAGCTATGGAAGCAGCGCCCGTTGAAAAATCCGTGAAGCCTGAAAAAGCCCAGGTAAAAGAAAAGCCCGCCATCAAAGAAGCGGCCAAGGAAGCGAAGGCCGCTCCCGTTGCGGAAAAAGAAAAACCTGCCACAGCGCCTAAGAAGAAGGAGGCGGCAGCAAAGCCCGCGGCGGAAGAAAAACCAAAGAAGGCAGCCGGGAAAGCTCCTGCAGGAGCGGCAAAAAAGAAGGCGGAAGAAGCGCCCAAAAGCAAGTCGAAGGAAACGGCGGCTGCCGGCGCTAAAGACGATAAGCCGAAGAAGACAGCAAAAAAGAAATAAATGATGATGCCAACGAGTCTAACGAAAACAGCCGAAGATCCAATGACAACAGCCGGGGAGTTGCAGAAACCGGAGCGGCACTTTCTGCCTGCCGCTTATGCGATTACCGATTGGAGCTCCCTGGAACCGTATTTTCAGGACCTGGAGCAACGTCCGCTGGACACGAGGGCCGAATTGGAAAAATGGCTGCAGGACATAAGTGAACTGGAATCGGTTGTAAGTGAAGACGCCTGCTGGCGTCAGATCAAAATGACCTGTGATACCGAGAACAAGGCACTGGAACAAGCCTTTAATTATTTCTGTCTGGAAATACAGCCCAAGATACAGCCATATGCCGATCGGCTCAACCGGAGGCTGGTGGAAAATCCCCATACGAAAGAACTGGATCAGCAAGAATACTTCACCTACCTGCGTGGAGTTCGCAAGCGGATCGAACTATTCCGGGAGGCCAATATTCCGCTGTATGCCGAGTCGAGCGTCATGGGCCAGCAATATGGCGTCATCTCCGGAAAAATGAGCGTGGAAGTAAACGGACAGGAATATACGCTGCAGCAGGCATCGAAATTCCTGGAAAGCGCTGACAGGTCAGTGCGGGAAGCCGTATACCGCAAGGTGCAGGATCGGCGGCTGCAGGACAAGGAAGCCTTGAATGAGCTATATTCCAAACTCATAGGCATCCGACACCGGATGGCGCAAAACGCGGGCTTTGCGAATTACCGGGATTTCAAGTTTGAAGAATTAGGCCGCTTTGATTACACAAAGGAGGACTGTTTCCGCTTTCACGAAGCAGTTAAGGAATACGTAGTGCCGCTGGTCAACAAGCTCAATGAGAGGAAAAGAAAGAAACTGTCGCTGGATTCGCTGCGTCCCTGGGACGGCGAGGCCGAGCCTGCGGGAACCGAACCACTCAGACCTTTTACGAATGGTGAAGACCTGTTGAAAAAGACCATCGACACCTTTGATGAGCTAAATCCGTTTTTCGGGGATTGTCTGCGGACCATGCAGAAAATGGGGCGGTTTGACCTGGAAAGCAGAAAAGGGAAGGCGCCAGGCGGTTACAATTGCCCGTTAGCGGAAACGGGTGCCCCTTTTATCTTTATGAACGCATCCGGCCAGATGGGCGACCTGACGACGATGGTACATGAAGGCGGCCACGCGATCCATTCTTTCCTGTCTCACCCGCTGAAACTAAGTTCGTTCAAAGAATACCCTATGGAGATCGCCGAAGTGGCAAGCATGTCCATGGAGTTGTTTAGCATGGATCACTGGGCTTTATTCTTCAGCGAAAAAAACGATTTAGCACGGGCGCGCGAGCACCAGCTGGAGCGGGTGATCACTATCTTCCCCTGGATCGCAACGATTGACAAATTTCAACATTGGGTATACGAAAACCCTGATCATACGCTTGAAGAGAGAAAGCAACAATGGATGGAGATCCTCCGGGAGTTTTCTTCGCAATCCGTAGACTGGTCAGGATTAGAGTCCTATAGGGAGTTCGGCTGGCAGAAACAGCTGCATCTTTTTGAAGTTCCTTTCTACTACATCGAATACGGTATCGCGCAGTTAGGAGCGCTTGGGTTATGGATGCAGTATAAGAATAACAAAGAGAAGGCTTTAGGTAACTATATGCAGGCATTGAGCCTGGGGGGCACACGAACGCTGCCGGAATTATACGGAGCCGCCGGGCTGAAGTTTGATTTTTCAAAAGAACATATCAGGCAATTGATGAGTTTTGTGAGTGCGGAAATGGAGAAGATAGGTGCTGAAAAAAATAACAAAATAACCGCAAAGTTGTAGTTGGATCGCTTGTTCGTATGCTTTTTTCCGGGTATATTTGTAACGATACATGCACAAATTGTCCGTGGGAAACCACGTTGAACATAAAGAAGCTACTAATCAGAGCCTTAACCAAAAGTCCCGGTGTTTCTACATCGGGGCTTTCTCTTTTAATGCTATTTTAATGGTTGCAACTCTTGCACACGCCGCTGATCAGCATCTCCACCTGTTCGATCATATACCCCCCTGGAAGTTCGATCGACGGGACAGTTACATCTTCAAGGCATACCGTAGTGCCGCATGCGTTACAAATAAAGTGAACGTGATCATCATGGTGCTGCCCACCGGAACAGTCGTCTTTGCATAACGCATAACGTATAGAATTATCCGAAGTCGGTATGCTATGTATGATCCCCTTTTCCAGAAAGGTTTGCAGGGTCCGGTAAACAGTTACACGATCAAATTTTTCACCGGCCTTCCCTTCGATATCACTATGCGAAAGTGCGCCGTCCTGTTGCAGGAAGAGCTCGAGGATCTTTCTGCGACCACCGGTCACGCTCAGATGATTTTTCTTGAGTAGCTCGTCTATCTTTTTTTCGATCATACTTATCATCATATCAACCCGGATTATTGTTAAACAAACCATTTGCAAAGCGCGGCACATCGGCTTTTTCTTTCAGCAGCATTTGGATATCTTTTTCTAGCTCATCCAATTCATCTTTCTTGAGCCCATCATAGATCTTACGAACGTGTCCGCCCTTATCGACCAACGCAACAAATTGCGTATGCAGGAACTGCTCCTCGATATTCATCGCATTGTTCTTTGGATCATCCAGCAGATAGCCCGTGCGGGCCAAATGATAGAGGCTGTCTTTGCGCCCGGTAAGAAAGAACCATTTCCGCGGGTCGGCACCAAGGGAATCCGCGTAATGCTTCATCCGGGCCACACTATCCGTTTCGGGATCGACAGTATAAGAAAGAAGTCGGAAATCGGGCTCCTTCGCATAGTCCGCGGCGATCTTTTTCATGTTGCCGTTGAGCTTCGGACAAATGCCCCTGCAGGTGGTGAAGAAGTATTCCGCTACATATACCTTCCCCTCCAGATCCCTATTCGTGATCAACTGCCCGCTCTGATCGGGGAACGAAAACCGCGGGACATAGCTCAACACCGGGAGCGTCGGCGCGCCAAAGCCGGGAATAAAAGCGGCAAGGGCAAAATAAAACCCAAGGAACAACACCACAAAAAATCCCCCGAGGAAAATGAGCTTTTTCTTATTCATTCCTGCAAAGGTAGGAATTGTCAGTGCAACTATTATTTGCATTGTTGTTGCAAAAATTCCCTAATTTTGCTGCGCCCCCTCCCAAAGATCAACCTGGATGCCCTCGGCGTCACCGCCTCCGTCTTATGTGCCATTCACTGTGCCATCCTGCCCCTCTGTGCCATCCTGCCCCTGACCACCGCCTCTTGCCGTGGTTGCTTTTTACAGGCGGCATAATCGCGTTGATAGCCAAGCAAGTATGGAATAGATGGGAGCTGGCCTTCCTGCCGGTCGCGGTCCTGCTGGTCATTAGCGCACATGTATTGAACTATCGGTGGCGCCGGCCACGATAAAATCGCTACTTTTGTGTTTCAATCGATGTGATTATGATCAAAACAGGCAATCCGGTTATCAGCATCTATACCGAAATGACTCCGAACCCGGAAACGATGAAGTTCGTGGCCAACAAACTATTGTACCCCGGTAAGATCATAGATTTCCCGGACGTCGAAACCGCGAAGCCTTCCCCGCTCGCCATCGAACTGTTTGGATTTCCCTTTATAAAAAGCGTTTTTATCGCTAGCAACTTCGTCACACTGACGAAGACACCGGACACAGATTGGGATGATGTTATCCCGGCTATCCGCCAATTCCTGAAGGAATACCTCGAAGAAGGCAAACCCGTGATCAACGAAGAGGAGATCGTGGTCGTCAAATCCGAAGGCAATACCATCGATGCCGATGATGACGACGTCGTCAAGCGTATCAAGGAATTGCTGGAGAACTACGTGAAACCTGCCGTGGAAATGGACGGTGGCGCGATCCAGTTCAAGAGCTATAACGAGGGCGTTGTCAACCTGATGTTGCAAGGCTCCTGCTCGGGTTGTCCTTCCTCTATGATCACGCTGAAGGCGGGCATCGAGGGCATGATGAAGCGCATGATCCCCGAGGTCAAGGAAGTGGTAGCCGAGGCCGAGTAATTGTAGAATGTTCGCCGACATTTACCGCCAGTTCTTACTGGATATACAACACACAGGCTGGATCGAGTTCGTAGCTGTCATTGCCGGCATCACAAGCGTGTGGTATAGCCGAACTGAGAATATCCTCGTTTATCCCACGGGACTGCTCAACACGATCGCCTACATTTACCTGAGCTTTCATTCTGCTTTGTTGGGCGAGGCCAGCGTCAACTTTTATTATACCGCACTGAACATCTATGGCTGGGTAGCCTGGACAAGGAAGGACCGGCAACAGCAATATGTCCTGCAGGTCACCTGGTCCTCGCGTCGGGGACTAATCCGGCAAGTGGCTTTCTTTCTTTGCTGTTATACCATCGTATTTTTTTCGCTCACCTATCTGAAAAAAGGCTTTGCGCCCATGGCCATCCCCTGGGCCGACGCATTCTCCTCCGCAACCGCCTATACCGCTATGTGGCTGATGACCCGGAAGAAAGTGGAGAGCTGGCATTGGTGGATAGCCACGAATATATCGTCGATACCCTTGTACTTTGTCAAACATTATGTCTTTACCAGCGTCTATTATGTCGTCCTGCTGATCATCGCTGTCGGGGGATTGATGGAATGGCGCAAAAGAGCGCGACCGGTCGAACAACAGCCAGGGCGGTCCGAAGGGCCGCCGGCCGAAGGCCCATTATTAGCCGGGTTGCGGCAAGGGGATACATTGAAAACAAATCCCCCCAGCCCAATCCCGCTTAAAAAGATCGTCATCATCGGGCCGGAGTCGACCGGCAAATCCTCGCTTTGCGCAGCGTTGGCTGCCCATTACGGCACAGGCTGGGTGCCCGAGTATGCGCGGGAGTACCTGCAGGAGCATGGGATGGACTATAGCTATCCCGATCTCATGACGATCGCTCAGGGACAGCTCGCATTGGAAGACAAGTATGCGGCGATCGGAAGGGCGCCCAAGCCAGGCGTGCGCCCCGGGTCCGATGGACAGGCCAATTCCCTCCTATTCGTGGACACAGACATGTATGTAATGAAAGTGTGGAGCGAATACGTCTTCGGCCGCTGTGATCCATGGATCCTGGACCAGATCGCCAGCCGCAACTATGACGGCTATATCCTTTGCCGGACCGATCTGCCCTGGGTAAGGGACGACCTGCGCGAGTACCCCGATCTGGAGAGCCGGGACCGGCTTTTTCATATTTATCGGGATTGTATGGTCAACCAGGGCACGCCCTGGGCCGAGGTCGGCGGAGTAGGCGAAACCCGGATCGCAGCAGGTATCGCGGCGGTAGAGCAATTGTTAACCGCTGCCCCAGGCGGCCACCGGGTGTCATTGTAATAGCTTCTGGATGTCGGGATCGTTTTGCAGGCCGGCCATCTGGCCAATGACCCAGGCGCTGCGGCTGGCTACATGCGCAGAGAGCGGCTTGATGGTAAATATTTTCGGGTTGGGCAGACAGGCGGCGATCTTGGCCGCTTCCTGGCGGGTGAGGGCAGACGCCGGTTTGTTGAAATAATAATGCGCCGCCGCCTCGATACCAAAGACGCCTTTGCCCATTTCACTTACATTGAGATACATCTCCAGAATGCGTTTTTTGCCCCAGATCAATTCTATCATGAAAGTGAAATAGACTTCGAAGCCTTTGCGTATCCAGCTTCGGCCCTGCCATAGAAAAACGTTCTTGGCCACCTGCTGACTGATGGTGCTTGCCCCATGCAATGATTTGCTCTTTTGGTTATGCTTCATCGCCTTTTCAATCGATTTGAAGTCGAACCCGTCGTGATCTGGAAAAAGCTGGTCTTCGGAGGAAATGACAGCCAGTTTCGCATAGGGAGAGATCGTCTTCATCGATACATACGTGTGTTTAAGGCCGTCGCCGCGGAGCCAGCTGCCCAATTCTGTAAGGGTGACAGGAGGATTCACCCATTTTAGCAGCAGCAGGTAGAATAGTTGAAAAAAGAAAAGGAAGATAACCACACGCTTTACGATCCGCCATATGCGGGGCATCAGTCCTTTGGTGTTGAGCGGCATCCGGTAGATTTATACGCATGCAATATACAGACTTCAATTTGTCTATCGCCGGCCGATCTGCAGATATTGCAGCTGGAACCTGCCGCCGAGCGTATATTGTTTTGCGGGCGTAGCCAGCAGAAGGATGCCTCCGGCAACTAAGGCACTGCCGAGGACGATACCAGAGGTGGTAAACCAGGTGCTGGCTTTGTCGCCGCGGTATGCACCATTGAAGGCATTCAGCACACCTACCCCCGCCCCAACCGTTACGGCCGCCGCACCCCAATACTTGACCGCCGAGTGATCCCGCTTAATGGCAGAGATCTCTTTATAGCTGAACGCCTGGCCACTGATATAAACCGTGTCGTGCCGCAGGTCATCGATCGTTCCGATAAACCACTGTCCGTAAACTGTCTTAAACGCAAGTGGATCACCGACTGTGAAGGATTTGACATGCATGCCGTTTTTCTCCAATACGAGCACATTGTTTTGAGCGTATGAAAGAACGGGAATGACACAAATAATTAATATGATTATCCTCCTCATTGCCAAATAAAGCTACAGATTTTATTTGACGTGATGGTAGAAGATCACACCCCATAACAAGGCAATACCGAAACCGATGAGGATAGTTCCTGAGATGCGGTTGATGATAGAAAGGGTCTTCAACGTAAGTTTGCTGCGTAGTTTACCCGCCATCATAACTTTTCCGACATCTGCGCTCATATTAACAATGAGACAAACGGAAAAAATGATGATCCTTTCTTTTAACGTATGCGTTAAGGATAACACCGTAGCGTTCCCCAGCCAAAAGAAGATAACGCCGGGATTAAGCGTGTTGATGATAAAGCCGGAGGCGAAGACACGAGCCATATCCCTTTTGCGAAAGCGCGCATCATTGCCTGCCGAATCCCTGCCCAATGAAACCTTTTTAAAAAAAACAAAATACACACCCATGGCGATCAGAAAGGCGCTGCCACAGAAGGCAATGACACGGGTGTGTTCCAGTGCCCTGGAAACGAGCGTAGTCAAAGTATTGCTGAGGACCACCAGCAGTATATCGCTGACCCAGACACCGGCGACAAAACTAAAACCACCTTTATGCCCGTTATTGAGACTTTGCTTTATGATGGTAAATATAATGGGACCTACCGACAAGGCAAGAACGAATCCCAGTGCCAATCCTTTTAATACGGACTCCATCATAGCATTCTTGTTACTAGTTGAGACTTCCGGTCTCCAGAAATTTTTGCCAGTCGATCAGCCAGCTGCCTTTCAATACCCGCGGAAACTTATGTTGCCCGCCGATTTTTCCTTTCAGGCGCATGAACTCCATAAACTTTTCCTCAGGCAGGACCTTGACGTATATATCCTTGAGTGCACTATTCCTTTCCACGGCATAGTCATCGTTCAGCTCTTTCAACTTATCGTCTATCTTTTGTCTTAGCAGCACTTCATCCACCGGATCATTGCAGGCCAACCACCATTGATGTGCAAAGAACAAGCCATGGGGTATACCTGCCACAGTGAACTCGGGTATGGACAGGTTCATCTCCTCCGTGGCCAATTGTACCGCCTTGTTCATATTGTCGACGCTGAGGTGTTCCCCGACCAGACTGAGAAAATGTTTCGTTCTTCCGGTGATGATGATCTCGCATCGTTCCTTGTTCACGAACCTCACCGTATCGCCGATCATATAACGCCAGGCGCCCGCGCTGGTGCTGAGCAGCAGCGCATAGTCCTTCCCTTCCTCTACCTCATGGATCATATACGCTTCGGGCTTGGGAACAAGATTGCCGTCAGCATCAAAATTCTTTGTGTCGAAAGGAACGAATTCCAGGAAGATGTGCTGGTTGGTGACCAGCCGCATACCCTCGGCATATTGGGTGTCCTGGTAGGCGATAAAACCTTCGGAGGCCAAATAGGTCTCTATATAGGTAATGGGCTTGCCCAGCAATTTCTCAAAGCCTTTTCGATACGGGTCGAAGGATACCCCCCCATGCACGAAGAACCCTAGGTTCGGCCAGATCTCGTGAATATTCTTGAGGTTGTACTTTTCAATGATCTTCTCCATACAAAGCTGGATCCAGCCGGGAACACCTACCAGGAAGCCGATATCCCATTGCGGCGCAAGTCTTACAACCTCCTCCAGTTTTTTTGTCCAATCTTTGGTGCGCGCAACTTTTCTCCCGGGTTTGTAAAAAGGCTGGAACCAAAAGGGGACTTTGCGTGCGGTGATCCCACTCAGGTCGCCCGAATAATACCCCGCCCCTTTCTGCAGGCTCGTGCTTCCCCCGATCATCAGCCAGCCCTTGCCGATACTCTTGACCGGAATATCCTTATAGGTGCGCAAGGTCAGGAGTTGTTTGACCATGACAATGCGATTGCCACGCAGCAGGTCGTTTGTGATCGGAAGGTATTTGCTGCCTGCTTCGGAAGTGCCGGAAGACAGGGCGTAGTATTTGATCTTTCCCGGCCAACAGATGTCGGCCTTGCCTTCGAGCGACTGATACCACCAGGCAGCATGGATACGGTTGTAGTCAAAGGTCGGTACGAGCTCCTGGAATTTCTTTTCCGGACGCTGGCGTTCCAGCAGGATCTCGTCGAAACGGTATTTCTGGCCGAATTCTGTGAACCGGGCCTTTTTTAGCAACTTATGCAATACCTTCAACTGTTGCCGCCGGGGAGATTTTTGCGGCAGCCGCAACGCTTTAGCCAGAGATTTAGGTAATTGAATTTCAATCAACGCCATGAAGTGATCCGCTCCTTTTTGTAATTGGCGAAATTAACAATTTATTTCTTAAAAGAGCAGCGTTTCCCCGCGGCCATCCCGGTCCTTGCTTCCCGTAGCCGAATTGCTGCCCGCCGCATGGAATTTTACCTGTTGGCCGTGCCGGTAAGGTGCCGCCTCCTCCAAGCCCCTTATACAGTCCCAAAAGCCAAATTCGTTCCCCTGGCAGAAAATCAGTTCTTGCGCCTCTTCTACGGCGTCGGCGATACCGCGCTTTCCGGATGCCGCAAGACGAGCGCGCACACGACCCGTTTCGACAGCATCTCCGATCAGCCAGCATCGCGGGGAAACACTTGTGCGACCAAAGGTATCGGACTGATCGCCGGGGCTAGGCTGGCCGCCATTATCGTGCTGACCGCCGGGGCTAGGCCGACCGCCATCATCGTGGTGATCGCCGGGGCTAGGCCGACCGCCATTATCGGACTGATCGCCGGGGCTAGGCCAACCGCCGTTATCGCCCTGACCGCCGCCGCGCCAACCGCCGGTACCATATTGCACCCCCGAACCAGTCTCCCCAGACGAGCCCGCACTGGCTTTATCTGCCCGCCTAATAAGGCGCCTGGCAGTTCGAATGGTCGCGTCAGCGCCGGCACGAAGCCAGATGGCCGCCTCCATCCCTGTGTTCAGGAAACCGGGGAGCCCCCGGTTGAAATGTTTCCGGCGGAACTGACTCATCGCCTTGTAGAACTGACGGATATAACGGCCATCCTTTCGGGTGCTTTCTCCCTTGAAATGGATCACCGTAGTGCCGGAGGTATAATAGTTTTGATAGCCCGCCTGCTCCATGCGGAAACTGAGATCGATATCTTCTGCGTACATAAAGAACCGTTCATCGAATGATCCGACGCCATCGAGTACACGCCGCCGGATAAGCAGACAGGCGCCGGACAGGACAGGCGCCATGTGAGAGCCATCCTCGGGGAGATGGCCCAGGTAGTAGCCCGCGAAGCGGCGACTCCGGGGGAAAAGGGCCGTCAACCCAGACATTTTACAAAACGCCACCCACGGCGAAGGATACCCGCGGCGGGATTCCTTCAGGAACCGGCCACTGCCGTCGATCATCCGCACCCCCAGCCCACCCGCGTTGGGCTTGTCGCGCAAAAAATCAAAGCAAACCCGGGCATAGTCTTCCGGCACAATGGTGTCGGGGTTCAGGAACAGTATGTACTCGCCACTCGCCTGTCGCAAGCCCTGGTTATTGGCAGCCGCAAACCCGGTATTTATCTGATTGACAATAAATTGCACATCTGGAAACAGCGGTTTGAGCGCTTGTACGCTGTCGTCACCGGAGTTGTTGTCCACGACGATGATCTCTGCCTCGATATCCACAAGCGCCCGGGCTACCGAATACAGGCAGAGTTCAAGGAAATACCTGACGCGGTAATTGACTATGATAACGGAAAGGACCATGGGAGACGCTGAAACCGAAAAGTAAGCCTTTTTTAGAATGGCGAGAAATTGATATATTTGCATTTGTGAATACGATATTGCGGCATTGACGCCCGGCCAATCGAAAAGATCTCCAAGGCCCTGGGATACAGCCACCGACTCAAAATCCTGCACGATATCTCCGGATTCGCATCCTGCACAGCGTCGTTTCGGCAGCTGTAAAGTCCGAAGCCGATGTTGCAGATATAACCGATAACGAGGTTATTGGCTTAAATTCGCGCCATGCTAAAATCAACACTTATCAAGGCGGCCGAAGCGGGGGCCGCAGTCATGCAGCGGTATTTTCAAGGCGAATTCAAAATATCCAATAAAGAAGGCATAAACAACTTGGTGACGGAAGCAGACCACGCTTCGGAAAAGGCGATCTTCGATGTCATAAAGGAAGACTACCCGGATCATTTTCTTCTCAGCGAGGAAGCCGGGGAGATCGTTACGGACTCGACGACCAAATGGATCATCGATCCCATCGATGGGACCGTCAACTTTGCGCATGGTTTACCGCTTTGTTGTGTTTCCATCGCTGTGGAACAGAACGGCGAAATGATGCTCGGAGCAGTCTATAACCCCTTCATAAAAGAGTTCTTTTTTGCGCAAAGGGGTTATGGGGCTTCGTTGAACGACAAGAAGATCGTCGTCAGCAAAGAGGATTCAGTAGCCAAATCCTGTTTAGTGACCGGATTCCCCTACAGCTACCTGGACCAGCCGAATGGTCCGTTGGACGTGTTCTCGCGGCTGATCCGCAGCGGGGTGCCGGTCCGCCGCCTGGGTTCCGCCGCCATGGACCTTTGCTGGGTGGCGGCGGGTCGCTTTGATGGTTTTTATGAGCACAAGCTTCATGCCTGGGACAGTGCGGCAGGGTTCCTGATCGTGGAAGAGGCCGGAGGGCGCGTTTCTGATTTTACCGGCGGCCGCTATTCGCCTTACCAGCCGCATATCATTGCTACCAACGGGAAGATCCACGACGAGCTCGTGGACGTGGTGAATGGAAAAAAACAAACGCTATGAGTGAAAACAGGACGGAAATTTCCTCGATCGGGGAATTCGGCTTGATCGAGCATTTGACCAGGAATATCGAAATAAAGAATGTGTCGACCCTTGTCGGGGTTGGAGATGATGCCGCTGTACTCGATCATTTCGGCAAGCAGACAGTAGTGACCACGGACCTGCTGCTGGAAGAAGTGCATTTCGATCTGATGTACACACCTTTACAACACCTGGGCTATAAATCGGTTGTCGTCAACCTCAGCGACGTGTACGCCATGAATGCAACGCCCACGCAGATCACGTTGAGCATTGGGATCAGCAATCGTTTTAGCGTAGAAACGCTGGACGAATTCTATGAAGGAGTGTATGCGGCCTGCGACGCCTATGGCATAGACCTTGTTGGCGGAGATACGGCCGCTTCCAAAAAGGGGTTCGTTATCTCGGTGACGGCCATCGGGGAAGTGTCTCCGGACAAATTCGTCCGGCGAAGCACGGCCAAAAAAGGAGATCTGCTTTGTTGCTCCGGCGACCTGGGAGCGGCTTATATCGGCTTGCTTATCCTGGAGCGTGAAAAGAAGATCTTTTTGGAGAGCCCGGGTGTCAAGGCCGATCTGGAAGGAGAGAAGTACGTCATCGGCCGGCTGCTGAAGCCCGAGGCCCGGAAAGACATCATCGAATTCTTCCAGGACTCGGAGATCCAGCCGACTGCAATGATGGACGTCAGCGACGGCTTGAGCTCGGAGATCCTCCATATCTGCCGTCAGAGCGAGCTTGGCTGCGTGCTGTATGAAGAGAAGATCCCCATTGCGGAAGACACGCGGTTGGCGGCCTATAAATTTGAGCTCGATCCCACGGCCTGTGCCCTGAGCGGCGGAGAGGACTACGAATTGCTCTTCACCATCCCCCAGGAAGATTACGATAAATTGGTATTGAATGAACAGATCAGTGTCATCGGATACATGACAGCACCCGAAAAAGGACAAAAGATCATCACGAAAGGCGGCAACACATTCGATATTACTGCGCAAGGCTGGAATGCCTTTTCTTCTAAATGAAACGATCTTACCCATGAAGAGCATCCGGTCTTTCACCCCCTTTCTGTTTCTTTTATTCTTTTTCGCGTGCAAGACCGCGGAGAAGGGGTTCGATCCTAACCGTAAATATCCGGCAGCGGCGCTGAGAAAAGACTATCGCATCTTCAGGGGCACACTCGAGGCCTGGCATCCCAGCCTGTATTGGTATACATCCAAAGATTCCATGGATCACTTTTTTGATGCCGGCTATGCGGCGATCAAAGACTCCATGACGGAGGCACAGTTCCGCACTATTTTGAGCTATGTGATCGCACAAGTGGATTGCGGTCATACTTCAGTCCGCACCTCCAAGGCCTACGCACATTACCAGGATACGGCAAGGCTTCCGCAATTCCCGCTGATCCTGAAATGCTGGACCGACACGATGGTTGTAGCAGCCAATCTCAACCGCCACGACTCGGTCTTGCGGCGCGGAACCCTTGTTCTGGCCATCAATGGCCGGACCACCAAAGAACTCGTGGACACGCTTTTTCCCTACATTGTAACCGATGGGTACAACCAGACCGGCAAATACCAATACCTGAGTTCCGGCCTGCATTTCAGCAGTTGGTATGCTGCACTTTTCGGGCGCAGCGACAGCTTCAATATCCGTTACGCCGATAGCGCGGGCGCCGCGCGCGAAATACGGGTACCGATCTATGACCCCAGGTCCGATACCATGCGAAGGAGCCTGGGACAGGTGTTGCTTCCCGGCACCCAACAACGGATAAAAGGACCGGCGCGTCAGACCAGGCCGCCGCGAGACAAACGCGGGCGCAAAAAAAGCGAGTTGCTCTTTACGCGCAGCCTGCAGATCGACAGTTCCACCCACACCGCTTTCATGACCCTCAATACCTTTGAACATGGCTACCACCTGCGCGGTTTCTTCCGGCACACTTTCCATGAGATGAAGACGCAGCAGGTAAAGAACCTGGTGATCGACGTCCGGTCGAACGGGGGCGGGGACGCCTCGCTCTCGACCCGATTGACCCGTTATCTCATCGATAAAAAATTCAAGCTGGCGGACTCTTTATACGCGATCCGGCAGCATAGCCCGTACGACCGGTATATCAACAACGGGTTTATTTACCGGGTACTAACGCAGGTGGTCAGCCGTAAACATAGCGATGGGTTTTATCACTTCGGCTATTTCGAGCGACACTATTATACTCCTTTTGGATCGGCCCATTTCGACGGCCGGGTCTACATTCTCACCGGCGGCAATTCCTTTTCGGCCACCTGTCTGTTCGCGGCCGCGCTGAAAGGACAATCGAATGTGACCCTGGTGGGAGAAGAAACAGGCGGGGGTTATTATGGTAATACCGCCTGGATGATCCCCGATGCGACCCTGCCGGAGACCGGCGTGCGATTCCGGCTGCCGCGATTCCGGCTGGTCATAGACCGCAACAGGGAAAAAACTGGCAGAGGGGTCCTGCCCGACGTACCCGCGTTGCCCACCATCGATGCCATCGGCAAAGGCCAGGATTTCAAGACAGCCCGGGTAAAGGAGCTCATCAGACAGCATTCCGATAAAAATTAAGCGACTTTCTTGGCGCGACCGATACGCCTTCTGCCCGTAAGGACGGAACAGGCTTGTAGCTGAAGGGAGAGTTCTTTCACGATAAACGGTTTACTGATATAATGGTCCATGCCTTCCTGGAGGCAGGCGACATGGATGCCGGTCTTTGTTTCATCCGAGACGCCAGTGCCGATGATCAACGGGGGTGCTTCACGTCTGGCGCGCAATAGTTCCATGGCGCCATAGGTTTCCGAGTCCTGCATTTGCAATTCCAGTAAGACCAGGTCATATTCCTTCTGGCCGATCATCTCCAACACCGCTTTCCCACTGGTCGCCGCATCCGCTTGATAGCCGAGCTGGTTGAGCATTTCCATGGATCTGGCGAGCGAACCTGGATCGTCATCTCCGATCAGGATGGTAAGTGGATAGTCGTTTGAAAGCAAAGCATTGCCCATAATAATGGACTACAGAACTGCATGACTGCCGTGCTTATGATGTGGAAAAGGCGTTTTCTGCCGCAATTAAGACAAAACCAGCAAGGCACTAGATGGTTCCCTTTATCCTGTAGTTTTTGAACGTTTGGGGCTATTCTTTAAGCGTCCCCGTCTACGATCACCTGCTGCAGATTCAGTTGTTCATCGAGCAGGATCATGTCGGCGTACGCCCCAGGCTGAATGCAGCCCCTCCGGTCCTGTTCGCCGATTACAGTAGCGGGGTAGAGGGAGGCCATCCGGAGCGCTTCGGGCAGAGGCAGGCCGGCTTTTTCAACCCCATTGGTCACACATTTCAACATGGTAAGGGCTGAGCCGGAGAGCGTGCCGTCGGGGAGGGTGAAGCGGTCTCCTTTAAAGATATGCCGGTATTCGCCATACTCCACTTCGGCCACGGCATCGGTGATAAAAAACAACCGGTCCTGCATCACCTTCTTACTGATGCGGACGGAGGCAAAGTCGGTATGAATGCCATCGCAGACGATGCTTGCCCGGACGTCATTGTGGTCATAGATAGCGCCGACCATTCCCGGTTGACGGCCTTGCAGCGGGGACATGGCATTGAAGAGGTGGGTAGCGGCGGGTATCCCCTGGTAAAAGCCATCGATCGCCGCTTCATAAGTGGCGTTGCTATGGCCGGCAGAAACGACTATCCCATTGTCAAGCAACAATTCGATGCAGCCGCGGTCGCATTGCTCGGGCGCGAGCGTCATCATGCGAAAGACATCCTTCCCTTTTTGCAAGAGGTATTTGATCTCTTCTGGTGTGGGCTTTTTGATGAATTTCTCGATATGAGCGCCTTTTTTTTCCGGGTTGATATACGGTCCTTCGAGGTGCACGCCAAGCAGGCCTTTCCCACCGTTGCTGCGGTATTCCCTTGCGACTTCCAGCCCGTAGACGAATTTGTCGATCGAGTTGGTGGCCAGCGTGATCATGAATTGGGTACAGCCGCCCTGCAGACAGTACTCGTAAACCGCTTCCAGTGATTCCGTAGTCATTTCGGCCGAGAAGAGCTTGCCGTTGCCGCCATAGATCTGGAGGTCGATAAACGCCGGGGCCAGCATATAGCCCGGCAACTCCCGGACACGGTAGCCCGCAGGGATGTCCGACGCGGCGACGAGGTCTGCAATTTTTCCATCGCGAACCAAAACTGCTTTGCCGGTGTGGATGTCCCGGCCGGTGAAGATTTCGCGGGCGACGAATGCGGTTGACATAGTTGGTAGCCTCTTTTAAGGTTCTATAGAAAAACGATCTGCGTCCCGCCAAAAGGGAAACCGCTGCCTTATCCCGGCCAGGTCTTCCTTCCGCAGGGTCAGGGTATGCGCCTCGTCTTTTTCGGCGGCGTGGTATAGCGTCGCTCCAAGTGGATCGAGGACCATGGTATCACCCCTGTAACTGATACCATTGCCGTCTTCGCCAATGCGGTTGACGGCGGCGACAAAACACTGGTTTTCGATCGCGCGGGCCTGAAGAAGGGTCTTCCAGGCGTGAGCCCTGCTTTCTGGCCAGTTAGCCACGTAGAGCAGCAGGTCGTATTCGAGGTCGGCAGTTTGAGCCGCCGACGCGGCCGCGGGCGCGTCGGGCTCCTGCGCTTTGGAGAGCGACTGCCTGCTCCAGACCGGAAATCGCAGGTCGTAGCAAACGAGCAGCAGAACTTTCCAACCCTTTACGGACGCGATCAACCGTTTGTGACCCGCCGTATAGTGTTCGTCCTCGCCCGCATAGGCAAAACGATGTCGCTTGTCGTAGTAGCCGTATTCTCCATTCGGCAGCATCCAGATCATGCGGTTGTAGTAGTTGCCGTACTCTTCGACGATGATGCTGCCGGTGAGGATGCTCTTTTTCCGCGCCGCGATCTCCTGCATCCAGGCCAGGGTAGGGCCGTCCATGCGTTCGGCCAGCGCCGCAGGACGAACGGAGAATCCCGTGCTGAACATTTCCGGCAGCACGATGACTTCGGTTGCTTCGGCAATGGCAAAGATGCGCTCTTCAAACCGTTTCAAATTGGCAGCCTTGTCTTCCCACTGGAGCTCCGTCTGGATGGTGGTGATCGTAAGTGACGACATGCTGCAATGTAGTATTTTTTTAAGTCGAAGGCAGCGGCGTGCCGCCGTTAATACCGGGCCACACGGCGGCAATAAGGGCTGATTCGTATCCTTTCCGCAGCAAATAGTCCTGCCACTTGCTTTTTCGGGCAAGCCCATTTGTCTCCGCGGCGAGCGCTGCCCATTTCTTTTCCGCCAGCCGGGCAAGAGACTGCGCATAGTCTCTGTCATCGATCGCCGCAAGCGCCACTTTTATACAATAGTCGGAAACCCGCCTTTGTTTGAGCTCATACCGGATGCGCACCCTTCCCCAGTGTTTACCCCTGAAATGGCCGCCCGCAAATTGTATCGCGAAGCGCTCTTCGTTCAGATAATGCTCTTCGATCAATATCGACAGCGCAAGTTCCACCTGTGGCTTCCGCAGCCCGAAGGAATACAGCTTTTCCTGTACTTCGCTGTGGCATCGTTCCTGATAGCCGCAATAATGCCGGGCTTTTTGGAGTGCCTGTTCTGGAGATAATGAAGTTCTTCTTAACATAATCACTTGGCAGGCGCGAAGATACGCCGTCGCAATGGTTAGTCACATGAAATTCACAATTGGTCGTGCTTACCCGGGCGTCCCGTCTAATGTATTGGCTATTACACAAAAATCAGTAGTTTCGCCACAAAGACAAATTACATGAAGTTTATCGTTTCTTCTTCGGCATTACTGAAACAACTGCAGCAGATAAGTGGGGTGATCAATGCGAATACTGTTTTGCCCATCCTGGAGGATTTTTTGTTCGAGGTGGAAAAGAATAAGCTCACCGTTGTCGCCACCGATCTGGAAACTGTGATGAAAGTACACCTGGAGGTGGAAGCGAAAGATACCGGGAAGGTCTGCATCCCCGCCAAGATCCTTATTGATTCCCTCAAGAATATCCCCGATCAACCCCTCACTTTTAATATCGACAAACATTTTGCCGTCGAGCTCACCAGCGACAATGGCAAATACAAGGTCATGGGTGAGAATCCGGACAATTTTCCAAAAGAACCGGCCAGCGATGAGACGACGTCCTTTACAACCACGTCCGCCGCTTTGGTGACAGCGATCAACAAGACACTGTTTGCCGTAAGCAATGACGACCTTCGTCCCGCCATGACAGGAGTATACTTTGAGATGGACCAAAAAGGATTGCAGTTTGTGGCAACGGATGCCCATCGCCTGGTGCGCTACAAACGCAAGGATGTTTCCTGCCCCAAGACCGATTCGCTGATCGTGCCCAAGAAACCGCTGAATCTGTTGAAGTCGGCACTGCCGTCCAATGAAGACGAGATCACCATCAGCTATAATAGTAACCACCTTTTTGTCACACACGGTACGACGCAGATGAGCTGCCGCCTGATCGACGCCCGTTTCCCAGATTACAAAGTCGTTATCCCCGTCGACAATCCTTATAAGTTAGTCGTTGCCCGCAACGATTTTCAGAGCGCACTTCGCCGGGTGAGCATTTTCAGTAACAAGAGCACCAACCAGGTTGTCTTGAATATCCATGGAAGCGAGCTGCAGCTGACGGCACAGGATGTCGACTTCTCTTTTGAAGGCAACGAGCGGATGAAATGCCAGTATGATGGAGAAGACCTGGCTATTGCCTTCAATGCCCGTTTTCTGATCGAGATGCTGGCGTCTGCCGACAGCGACGAAGTTCGGATAGAGCTTTCCACCCCCACCAAGGCCGGCATCATCAAGCCCATCGAAGAAGACGACAACGAAGAAGTCTTGATGCTGGTGATGCCATTGATGCTGAACAGCTAGGCGCTGTTACTATTGCTGCTGCTGTTGTTGCTGCATCATTTCCAAATACCGCCTGTAAGAATTGAGCTCTTTCCCATTGACCGACGGCTGAGGTGCAAGCACCGTCTCGGCCTCCTCGTTGTCCCGGCCGTTCTCATAGGAAACGGAAACGCCCACCTCCAGCATCTGGCCGGCGGAGCCTTTATAGGTGCCTTTTACAGGAGAGCAGTCACTGAAACTCCTGCCCACAGCCAGCCGCACGTACAGATCGCTGGCCAGGCAGTTGTTGGTCGGGTCCAGCCCTACCCAACCATTGAACGGGATATAGGCTTCGATCCACGCGTGCGTAGCGCCCTCTCCCCGCATTCCATTCTTATTGGGGCAGACATAGCCGCTGACATAACGGGCCGGGACCTGGATCTGGCGAAGGAGGACCAGCAAAATATGGGCAAAGTCCTGGCATACGCCCGCCTTGAGCTTCCATACCTCGTCTAATGTGGTCTCGACGCTGGTCACCCCCTGGATATATTTGAAATGGTCGAAGACATAGGTCCGCAATTGCTCCGCTGCTGCGAGCGGGGTACTGCTCAAAGCCCGGTCCGGGCAGATGCTTTCCAATATCTCGGTAACCGATGCGAATTGTTCCTGTTTGAGAAAATCGATATAGGGTACCTGCCAGCGCAGCTGCCCCAGAAGCCCCCACTGGACGTCTTTATCCGCCGAGTCGTCGATGGGCGGTTTGGGTTTCGTGATGACTTCCACCCGGGAGTCGATGACCAACAAGTTATGTGGCTCCGCCTGGGTAAAAGACCCGATCTCGTTGCCATAGTAGTCCGCATAGACCTCGATCAGCGGCTCACCCGTGATCGTCAGCTCCTGCGAAAGTACTTCCTGGTATTCGTCTTTCACCGGAAAGAGCACGATCTGATTCGCTCCGTCGGTTACCGGCCCCTCGTAGGTGTATTTGGTAATATGGTGGATCTTGAAACGGGGCATAGATTATGTATGAGCGAAATAGTGTTGGTTAAGTGCAATCCCTACTTCGTAGAGTTCGTCTTTTATTCCGTTGAGATAGGCATGCAGCCCTTCTTCCAAAATGGACTCCACAGTCGAATACCTTACCCTGCTCATGATCCTGCCGATCATGAAATCGATCTTTTTCCAGGCTTCCTTGTTGCGGTCGCCTTTTAGTTTACTGAAATAACGCTGGAGCCTGTCGACCGAGTAGATCACTGACCGGGGGAATTCTTCGTTGAGGACGATCAGTTCCACGACGTTCCGGGGGTCGAAACCACTGCGATAGGTCTTGAGATACAGTTCATACCCCGAGATAGAGAGCAGCAGGTATTTCCAGTAGGTGATATCCGCGCGGGAGAGGTCATAATGCAGATCGCTGAATTTTATATCCAGGATATCCGCCGACTGTACGCCGCGCTCCAGGTATTTCCCGATGTTGATAAACGCGAAGCCCTCGCCTCTGGCCATGGTGATGTCGAGAATTCCATAGTAAAGGACCCCCTGTCGGATCAGGATGTCTAAAATGGATACGGGGTCGTCGTGCTGCAGCGCCCCGCTGACATTGCCGTCGCGGATGGAATGATAGAAGTCGTTCAGACACTGCCAGAGTTCTTTGGTGATATGGTCCTGGACGCTGCGGGCATTCTCACGGGCCCGCGTGACGATGTTGAGGACAGCCGTCGCGTTCTCTTTGTCGGCGATCATGAATTGCAGTACGGCGCGGGTTTGGTTGGCGATGGTATTGGCCTCTTCTTCCTCCAAATAGGAGAAGATGCGAAGGACCGGTTTCCAGGAAAACTCCTGTGTATCATCCTGCGAAGACGCGTAATTGATTTTCAGCATCCGGAGGATGCCGTCTGTCCGTTCCATATAACGGCTCATCCAATATAAACTGTCGGCTACTCTACTCAGCATGTATGTAGGAAATGATTTTTTATTGATGGTTAACCCGCGAGCACCCAGGTGTCTTTACTGCCGCCACCCTGCGAGGAGTTGACGACGAGCGATCCTTCACGCAGCGCTACCCGCGTCAGGCCCCCCGGGGACGATCTCTATGCCGTCGGGACCGCAGAGTGCATATGGCCGGAGATCTATGCGGCGCGGTTTGAGCTGGCCGTTCATATAGCAGGGCGCGGAAGAAAGACTGATGGTGGGCTGCGCGATATACTGCCGCGGGTCTTTTAGTATCTCCTCCTTGTAGCGTGCAATCTCTTCATTGCTGGCCGCATGGCCCATCAGCATCCCATAGCCGCCGCTTTCATTGGTTTTTTTGACGACCATCCGGTTCATGTTGGAGAAGACGTACTCCTTTTCTTCCATATTGCCCAGCTGATAGGTCGGCACATTTTTCAGGATCGGTTCTTCGTTGAGGTAATAACGGATCATGGCCGGGACGTAGGTGTAAATGGCTTTGTCGTCTGCCACACCATTGCCTACGGCGTTCACGATAGCGACATTGCCCTTTCTGTAGGCGCTCATGATACCGGAAACACCAAGCAGACTTTCGGGGTCGAAGACGAGCGGGTCGAGAAAGCTGTCGTCGACTCGCCGGTAGATCACGTCGACCTGTTGGCGCCCCGCGGTCGTCTTCATATAGACACGGTGGTTGTCCACGACCAGGTCCCGGCCTTCAACCAGCTCCACGCCCATCAGACGGGCCAGGGTAGTATGCTCGAAATAAGCGGAGTTATAGATGCCGGGTGTCAGCAGGACGATGGTAGGATGTGCCGTCTGTCGTGGCGACATGGACACGAGATTGCGGTGGAGGATGTCAGGGTAGCCGGTCACCGACCGGACATTGTTGCGCGGGATGAGGTCCGGGAAGATGCGTTTGGTGATCTCCCGGTTCTCCAGCATATAGCTCACGCCGCTGGGCGTGCGCAGGTTGTCTTCCAGGATGTAGAAGGTTCCGTCCTGATCGCGGATAAGGTCGATGCCCGCGATATGCACATAGATATCATGCGGCACCTGGAAACCATGCATCTCCCGCAGGAAATGCGGACAACTATAGATCATCTCGACAGGGACGATCCCGTCTTTCAGGATAAACTGACTGTTGTACACGTCTTTCAGAAAGAGGTTGAGCGCTTTAAGCCGTTGTTTGATCCCGCCCTCGATATACGCCCATTCCGTCGCAGTGATGATCCTGGGAATGATGTCGAAGGGGAATATTTTTTCGATGCCCTCCCCGCTGCTGTATACAGTAAAGGTGATCCCCTGGCTCATGAAAAGCCGTTTGGCCAGCTCTTCTTTTTTGTTCAGCTCTTCGATGCTCATTTGCTGGAGGAAATCGACGACACCCTTGTATTGCGGGCGCACGGCCAGGGCTGCGTACATTTCGTCCCAGGTCAGGGAATCTACATTATAACTGTTAAGCAGGTCTCCGGTTTGCATAAATTAAATATACTTATTTTCGGGCATAAATGAGGTTTGCATGAAAACCATCGCTATGATCCCGGCCCGTTATGCCGCAACCCGGTTCCCGGCCAAGCTGATGCAATTGCTGGGTGATAAGACAGTCATTCGTCACACTTATGACAATACCATGGCGACGGGGCTTTTCGACGAAGTGATAGTCGTGACGGACAGTGAGATCATCTACAAGGAAATAACGGACCATGGAGGAAAAGCAAAAATCAGCATCCGCATCCATGAGAGTGGCAGCGATCGCATTGCGGAGGCTGTAGCAGACATGGATGTCGACATCGTGGTCAATGTACAGGGCGACGAACCCTTTGTCCGAAAGGAGCCGCTGGAGTTGCTCCTGGGCGCTTTCCAGGGGGAGGCCGGCAAACACGTGCAGGTTGGATCGCTGGTACAGGTCTTGAAGGAGCAGCGGCTGATCGATGATCCCAACTACGTGAAAGTGGCGCTCGATAAGCAAAACAACGCCCTGTTCTTTAGTCGCAGCGTCATCCCTTATCCGCGCGATCCGGGCACTGCCCCCATCTATTACGAACATATAGGCGTATACGCTTTTCGCAAGGACGCGTTATTGCAGTTCACGGCATGGCCCGTGAGTCCGCTTGAGGCCGTGGAAAAAATAGAGTGCCTGCGTTACCTGGAGAATGGCATCCCTATGCGCATGGTCGTCACTGCATATATGGGAGTGGAGATCGATACCCCGGAAGACCTGGTCCGGGCAGCACGGCTCTTGTAATGCTCACCGGGTCCGCAAACAGGCATCCCCGAAAATTTTTGCAACCTGCTAAAAAGGGGAATCATTATCTTAGGCCGCCGGAGTTCGGCGTTTATTTCCGGAAAGAACCTCGTAAGCATGAATAAACCTATCTGGGGAATTGACCTGGGTGGCACCAAGATCGAAGGCGTCATCCTGGAATCGACAGACAATCCCAAGGCCATTGTCCGCACTAGAATAGATACAGAAGCAGCAAAAGGATACGCGCATATTATTAGCCAGCTGGCCCGGCTGGTAAGGGACATGGGCGCCGCTTCCAGGCTGACCCCTACGGCTGTTGGGATCGGCACACCGGGTGTGCTGGATCCGACCCTGCAGGTCATGAAAAATTGCAATACCGTAGTGTTGAACGGCAAACCCCTTCAAAAGGACCTCGAGGCGGCCTTGGGCCTGCCCGTCGAACTCGCCAACGATGCCAATTGTTTTGCCCTGGCAGAGACGCAGTGGGGGATCGTAAGCAGCAGTGCGCCCGGAGCCCGGCTGGTCTTTGGGGTCATCATGGGGACTGGCGTAGGCGGCGGCATCGTCATGGACGGCAGGATCTGGAACGGGCGCCATGGCATTGGAGGGGAATGGGGTCATAATTTTCTGGATGAATCGGGCGGCCCTTGCTATTGCGGGAAGATTGGCTGTGTGGAAACGGTAATTTCAGGGCCTGCCACGGAGCGTTATTATAAAAGCCTTACGGGTGAAGCGCTCAAATTAAAGGAGATCGTGAGCCGGTCCTCGGCCGGTTCCGACCCGGCGGCCGTAAAGACCATCGAACGACTCTGTCACTTTTTTGGGAAGGGCCTTTCCGTTCTCACCAATTTGCTGGACCCCGATGTCATCGTCGTCGGCGGGGGTGTCGGGAATATCGATGCGTTGTATGGCCAAGGCCGCGACTCGCTCGGCCAGTTCATTTTTAACAACCGGGTGGAAGTGGCGCTGCTTAAGCCCAGCCTGGGAGATAGCGCCGGCGTCTTCGGCGCCGCAGCCCTGGTAGCAAACCTTTAATTCACATGATCCCAACCGCACATATGATATCGGCACGATTTCAGCGCCGCAGCACTAATGGCAACCCGCTAATCACCATAGCCCGCCGCCGCGCCGTCGGCGGGGCGATAAAATCCCTTAACTTTGCGGCTCAAATCTGATGGATATGAGCGCCAACAAGTTTCGCAATTTCAAGATGGTCGGATATGTCATCTACGGCCGCGGAAGTTTCAACCAATTGGACGACATTATTACCCCCCGCCGCATCGGGGATGCGCCGATGGTTTTCCTTGTAGACCATCATTTTGAAAACAAGCCCCTGGCCAGCCGCATTCCATTGCGCGGCAAGGACAAGCTGATCTTCGTCGACGTCTCCTATGAACCAAAGACCACGGCCGTCGACCGGGTCGCGGCGGAGTTGAAAATGGAGTTCGGGATCGTAAGCGGGATCGTAGGGATCGGGGGCGGATCGGCTATGGACCTTGCCAAGGCCGTTTCCCTGATGATGACCAACCCCGGCTCTTCTGCCGATTACCAGGGCTGGGACCTTGTCAAAGAACCCGGCGTATACAAAGTCGGCATCCCCACGCTCAGCGGCACCGGTGCCGAGGTCTCCCGGACCACGGTTTTGACGGGTCCCACCAAGAAACTGGGCATGAATTCCGATTTTACCCCCTTCGACCAGATCGTATTGGACCCCGACCTCATTGCAGACGCTCCCGTCAACCAACGCTTCTTTACCGGCATGGACTGCTACATCCACTGTATCGAAAGCCTGGAAGGAACCTTTCTCAATGAATTCAGCAAGTCCTACGGAGAAAAGGCACTACAGTTGTGCCGGGAGGTCTATGTGAAAAAAACAGGCTGGGATGCTGATAGCGACGACAAGCTGATGATGGCTTCCTATGCCGGCGGGATGAGCATCGCCTATTCCCAGGTAGGGGTGGCACATGCGGTAAGCTACGGCCTGGCCTATCTGCTGGGCACCAAACACGGCATCGGGAACTGCATCGTGTTCGACCACCTCGGGGAGTTCTACCCCGCGGGCGTGCAGGAGTTCAAACGGATGGTGGAAAAAAATAAGATCGATATTCCCCAGCATATCACAAAAGGACTTAGCGACGAACAATTCGAAAGGATGATCGACGTTTCTTTAGTGATGAAGCCTTTGTGGGAAAATGCCCTGGGGAAGGACTGGGAAAAGATCATGACACGCGACCGGCTTCGCGCGCTATACGAAAAGCTGTAAGATATCGACATGCCAAGATGCTTGAAGAATACGATAGTGGGGATACTGAGCTTTGCGCTCCTCAGCATTTTTGCCTGCAAAAAGACCCACCCCACCACAAAGGTCGAGCTAACCCCCCTTCAGACCCTGATCAATACGGATACGACCTTGAGTCTCTATCACCTCATGATCCTGCAGGCCAACGACGAGGCCTTGCTGAACGATGTCACGGCAACGCTTTTCTTTCCCAGGAATACCGTGCTGGAACAGGCCGGGTACTCCGATGTCCTCATCGATTCGATGAGCTCCACGCTCGCCGATAGGATCGTCCGGTATAATTATCTGCCTGCAGCCATCAATACCGATAGTGCGGGCTACACCCCCAATCCCACCCTGCTCGGCGTCCCATTGTACATCGCGAAGGCAATGACCGGACAACTCCTGCTGAACGGCAGCGTTACCGTGTCGGGCCAGCCTACGCAGGTCGGCAAAGCCGCCGTCTATTTCCTGGGCTCGCTGATACCAGCGGCAGCAGATTCGTTGTCCGAGATCGTACAATCGGATAGCACACTTACCTTTTTCAGCGAAGTCCTGAACCGGACCAATCTCTATGATTCGCTGTTGTTGACCGGCAGCTATACCCTGCTGGCACCCAACAACCAGGCGTTTATAAATGCAGGGTATGATAGTATCGGCGCCATCGACTCGACTGATATCGCTACCCTGTTGACCCTGGCGTTGGGTCAGGTGATTGAAGGCGCCTATTTTTCCAATAATTTCCCAGCCACGGTCACGAATAAAGATGGCGTGGCCATCACCGTCAATACCGGCAACGGCTATCTCCGGTTCACCGCCAGCGGGAATCCTGTGCCCGTGAATTGGCTCAGCGGCAACCAGATCGCCGGTCCGACCTTGGTACTGCACCGCACCGATGGGATCATCAAGTCGTTGACACCGCCAGTCGGAGCTCCTAGATAACCTCATGATTGGCCTCGGCCATAAAGCCTCCGGCTTTCTCAGGTCGTCGACACCGCCGGTCGGATGTCCTCCGTACACCCGCCCCCGCCCCCACCCCGCCCGGTAAGCAGGTAAGTTTTTTTCCATTGTAACATTAAAATAATGTGGTCTTCTCTTCCCATAACAGTGCCGGGTTCATTATTTTTGGCGTATGCTCAATTTCAACGATATCAAGAACCTGCTTCAGCACAACAAGATCACGGATTTTGTCAAGCTGAACAAGCTGACCCCCCGGGACATCGCGGACTTTGCGAATCGCCACACCCAGGGCACGGTAAAACTATTCCAGCATCTTGATCCAAAGCATGCGGCGAGAGCCTTCAAATTCCTGCGAAAGAAAAAACAGGAACAGATCATCAAGGGCCTTCCGGAAGCGAAAGCAGCAGAAATACTCAATGCGCTACAGCCCGACGACCGGACAGCCTTCCTGGAAGATCTCACCGGCAGCCATGTCAAAGAACTCTTAAAAGTACTGACTCCGGAAAACCGCGCCGAGACCCTGGAGCTGCTGGGCTATGCAGAAAATTCGGTCGGCAGGTTGATGACGCCCGACTATCTGGCAATAAAGGAGAAGGAGACCTGTCAGGATGTGCTCTCGATGATCCGGCATAGAGGACAGGCGACGGAGACCTTGAACTGGCTGTTTGTCATCGATGAAAAAGGAGTATTGATCGACGATATCAATATCAAGGACTTCCTGATCGTGGATCCCGATACGAGGGTCGCAGAGATCATGGACCACCAGTTCCTTGCGCTGAAAGTGAACGATTCACAGAAAGATGTCGTCAATATTTTCCGCAACAACAGCCGGTATGCCCTGCCGGTCACCGACGACGACGGTATTCTCTTGGGGATCGTAACCCTGGATGACGTGTTGAGGCTCGCTGAAACGGAAGGCACAAGGGAGATCCAGAAGATCGGGGGTTCCGAAGCCCTGGACGAGCCCTATACCACGATCTCATTTGGCCGGCTGATCCGTAAGCGTGCCGGCTGGCTGATCATTCTTTTCCTCGGAGAGATGCTGACGGCAACGGCAATGAAAGGGTTCGAGGGTGAGCTTGATAAATGGTTGGTGCTCTCCCTGTTTATTCCGCTGATCATTTCCAGCGGCGGTAACTCGGGCAGTCAGGCTTCCTCTATCATCATCCGGGCAATGGCGGTCGGCGAGATCGGTTTTAGGGACTGGTGGCGGGTGATGCGCAGAGAAATTTTGTCGGGTCTTGTGCTGGGCATCATTCTCGGGATCGTTGGATTTCTGCGCATCTCGGTCTGGCAAGAGTTCAATATCCAGGGCGGATATGGCGTCCAATGGATGAAGGTCGGCGGCGTGGTCTTTTTTGCTTTGATCGGCGTCGTCTTGTGGGGAACATTGTCGGGCGCCATGCTGCCACTCGTCCTTAAGAAACTTGGCGCGGACCCGGCTGCTTCTTCTGCCCCTTTCGTGGCAACACTGGTAGACGTAACCGGGTTGGTGATCTATTTTTCCGTCGCCTACGTCGTCATGTCCGGACACATGATCTGATCGCGCTCGGGCAACCGTTATTTCTTCTTATACACGGGGACATTGCTGCACGCTTCCCCATACATAATACTTTTTACCACTGGTTGCAACCTGCGTGTGATGTCTAAGTAGGCAAATGCATCGACCGGCAGATCGCCGCAGCCTTTCACAATGACTCTTTTGTCGCCGAATGCACTAACGTCGATGGCGCGGAGGTTGTTGAGAAAAGCCTCCCGCAGAGCCGTCGCGCGATCTCCAAGGATGATGTCATAGGCAAAAGGCTGCGCATGTACCACTATCAGCATATAGGCCCAGGAGGGAATGATGGCGTCGGCGGAGCAGGTGACGGCAAGTATCTTCCCGCTGTAGATGGACCAATCGATTGCCTGGAGGGCGGCGCGGAATTCCTTTTCTTTCAGGATCATCTCCATGAAGAGCAGCGGCTTTAGGTCGAACACGACGATCTCCTGCTTGGGATAGAAGTCCTCCAGGTCCAACGTGTGCAGACCGCTTTGCGCTACTTTATTGATGATATCTTCACTCACGGCACAAAGGTACGAAATGAGCTAGAAGAATTTTCCGCGATAATCTTTTATGTCTGCCAATTTGCGTATCGCGTCCATCAGCCCGTTGTAGATCAGTTGCCGCTGCTGCTGCTCCATCATGAACTGCTGCTGGCTGATCTCAGCCGTCGGATTCGACATGGCACCCGCATTATCTACTTTCACAAAGAATACTCCCGAGTTGCCGGCGATGGCTGGAGAGATGGCTTTTCCAGCCATGTCCTTGCTGAACGCATAGCCTACGACCTTGGGTTCCGGGCCGCCATTGTATCCGAGAACCGGTCTGCTGAACAGGACACTGTCCGCATGCTGAACAGTCTGGCCGGCCGCGCTTGCCGCTGCATCGAGAGATGCAGGGTTGCCCACTTTTTTCAGGATCTGCTCGGCCTTCTTCTTGTTGCGGAGTAAAGGTTCGATCTGATTCCTGGCTTTGGCGGGAGACATGGTCCCTTCCTTATTGATCTCCGTTACCAGGGCGACCACGTACTTGTCGCCGATAGGATAGGGTTCGGAAACATTGCCCACTTCTGACTCATAGACCCAGCGGACGAGTTGGCGATTGGGACCAAGACTGGGAACAGTGAATTCCGCGGGCGCGATATCGGGAGCCAGTTGTTTCTGGTAATGATCCTTCTGTATATTCTCGTCAAATGATTTTGCGTCGCGGCTCAACCCGGCAAACTGACTGGCGAGCCCGGAAGCGGCCTGGTCGGTTTCGGGACTGGTCTCAATTTTATGGCTCAGATAAGCTATTTTATAAAATGGCTCATTGTTTTTCTCGTCGAGCACCTCTATATAATGGTAACCATACTGGCTCTTGACGATGCCCTTGTCTCCCTTCTTTCCATTGAGGACAAAGTTATTGAACTCCGGTACCATGTGTTGCTGCGCCGTCTGGTCCGTCGAGAACCAGCCGAGATCGCCGCCTTTGATCTTGGAGCCGCCGTCGTCGGAGAACCGCAGCGCGACGCTATCCCAGGAACCACCATGCTCCAGCAGGTATTTCACACTGTCTATCCTTTGCTTTGCAATACTATCTTCCAGCGTGGGCTGACCGGTTTGGGGGTTTACCGTCGCAATGAGAATGTGGCGGGCACGGGCAGAATCCGGCAGGGTCTTGGTCTCGATCAGTTTTGCGATGCTGTAGTCTCCGCCGTCGAGGTAGGGGCCGTACACTTCGCCTTTACTCAAGGCAAAAACGGAGTCTTTGAAGGGAACCTGGATCCGTGATTTTGGTACGTAATTGTCGAAAAAAGCCTGGTCTGTCCCCATGCGGCCCAGGAAGGTCGCGACATCGGTCGTTTTAGCGAACTCTTTTGTCATATCGCTCAACTGCTGTTTGACCTTGGCACTGTCACCCGAACTGGGGGAAGCGTCAAAGGTCACATAGGCAATACTGCGGCTTTCTTCCTGTTTGAAGGCATCCTTGTGTTTATCGATATAATCCTGGATATCTGCATCCGATATTTTTGCCGCGCTGTCGGGAATAAGAAAATAAGGTGTGCTTACATATGATACTGCCGCGAGCTGACTATTATCAGCATTGCTCTTCTCTATCATCCATTTCGGCACGTACGCGGTATTGGTGAACAGCGCCATGTATTTTTCGCGAAGACGCATCTTTATTAACTGCGGCAGGGCTTCTTCAAAAAAGCGGCGCGCCCCCTCATAGTTGCTATTGTCACCGGTCTTCTTTGGTCCGGCCTTAACGAGCGCCCTCATCGCATTAATCCGGGCCGCGGCAGCCTGAGCGTCAAAAATACCGGTCTTCTGATCCGTGAATGCCTGCTTTATATCCGGGATCGCGTTGGGCCCGACAAGCATGTCGTTCACCTCCTTATCACTTACCTCCAGGCCGAGTGAAGCATAATCGTTATTAAGGAGCGCTTCTTCCACTAGTTCTTTCCATACATTATCGCGCACCGTCTGCTGCATGGCGTCGCTGGTCGGGTAGCCTCTTTGCTTGTATTCTTCTTCTTTCCCGGTAACCATCTGCTCGAAGGCAGTATATTCTATCTTCTTCCCGTTTATCTCGCCGACAACGGTGGACCGGCTCCCGCCGAAGAATTTGCTGCTCCGCGCATCCATAAGAAGAAAACCAATAAGACTCAATGCGATCAAACCAAAAACTAACCACGCTGCTTTATCGCGTATTTGCTGAATAATTGACATAATCTGTGTTCCGTGTATGGTGAAAGGATGCCTTGGAGAGCGGCCACAGGGGTCGCTTTCTTCAGGCGGATGGCAAAAATAGGGTAATTTTAAGTTTTCGGGAAGGGTTCCACGGAAAAATAAGCCTTCTCCAAAATAGGCCTATTCATGGGTCGTTTTCGGTAACCTTCCGTAAGGTCCCCTCATCGCAACTTTCGCCGCGCGCAGTTGTGGCCGGGTCACCATAACAACCCCCAGGGGATATGAACAAATAGCGGAAAAGCTTGTCAATATGGCCTCTGTGCTGGGTTTCAACCCGTCGCGCAGCACCCGCCGACGGCACTACCTTTCGCCAATTGTATTGGTCTACACGTGAAACATGAGCGTGAAACTATAATCAACAAGGAGTTATGGATAACCCGGCAACCCTGGGGAGAACCCTGTTTTTCCCATTTCGTTTTGGGGGATAGAAAGGCCGTAACTTTTTACGCAGCGTATTAGTTCCGATCTTTAGTGTACAAGCCCCCGCTTATTCCACACCCGCTGACAACGCCGCCAGAAAATAGTTATCCGGATGGTTTCTCCCTCCCCCGAAGTGGAAAAGTAGCCGGATCACTGATCCAAACAGGGTGGTGGGTTGTTAGGTGTTTGTGGAATGCAGTGCATAACTTTGTATTTTCCTATATTCAATCAAACATAAAACATTTGTTATCCACCAATTCACCGGTATAGTAGTACTAGTTTTCTTTTAAGTAAATAATAAAATATTATTAAATACTATGGCAGATATCAACATTGGTTCAGCAAGGGGTAATTTGGCCGCAAAGGGGTTTTTGGATATTGCTGTTTCGCCGGAGCTGGATCTTTTCATGGAGATCGAACGGCTCAAAAAAGAAAAGAATGCCGTAGTGCTCGCACACTATTACCAGGACTCGGATATCCAGGATATCGCGGATTATATTGGGGATAGCCTGGGACTTGCGCAGCAGGCCGAGAAAACGACAGCGGATTTGATCGTCTTTGCCGGCGTTCATTTCATGGCGGAGACTGCTAAGATCCTGAACCCTGACAAGAAGGTGATACTGCCGGACCTCAAAGCAGGCTGTTCGTTGGCGGATTCAGCGCCGGGATACTTGTTCAAGGCCTTCAAAGAGCAATACCCCGATCACCTCGTTATCTCTTATATTAATTGTTCGGCAGAGGTAAAAGCCTTAAGTGATATTATCTGTACTTCCTCGAATGCGGAAAAAATAGTGGAAAGTATACCCAAAGAAAAACCGATCATTTTTGCGCCTGATAAGAACCTTGGAGCCTACCTGATCAGGAAGACCGGGAGAGATATGGTTTTGTGGAATGGTGCTTGCCAGGTGCATGAGATATTTAGCCTGGAGAAGATAACGAAATTAAAGATCCGTTTTCCAAATGCCAAGGTTATCGCGCATCCGGAATGTGAAGAGCCGGTTCTGAGACTTGCGGATTATATTGGATCCACAACCGGATTATTGAACTATTCCAAAAAGGATGGGTCGATGGAGTACATCGTGGCGACCGAGACCGGGATATTGCACCAGATGCAGCTGGCTTCCCCAAACAAGACGTTTATCCCCGCGCCCCCGACCAACAATTGTGCTTGCAATGACTGCCCGCATATGAAGCTAAATACGCTTGAAAAGGTATATCTCTGCATGGAATATGAGCAACCAGAGTTATTGATGGATCAGACATTGATGGTTGCTGCGAGAAAGCCCATAGAAAGGATGCTGGAGATAAGCGCTAAATATGGTCTATAGCATTGATTATCAATATGTAAGAATTACCTTCCCATAAACACCATAAGAATCTGTACGTCGCTTGGGTTTACTCCGCTGATCCGGCTCGCTTGGCCCAGTGTGCTGGGTTTTATTTTCTTAAACTTTTGTAATGCTTCATTGGAAAGCGAACCGACGCGATCGTAGTTGAAGTTGGCTGGAATTTGGAGGTTTTCAAGCTGGGACATTTTATTGACCAACTCTTTTTCTTTTTCTATATAGACGTCGTATTTGAGTTGTATCTCCACCTGTTCAAGGATTTCGGGCTTGAGTTCGCCAAGCGATGCTTTCAGGCGAGGAATAGCATTGACCATCGAGTTGAGATCGATGGCTGGCCGGAGTAGCACCTGCGCAGCTTTTTGTTTTTGGGTGAGTGGTGCAGTCTGCTTATCACGGAGGTAGTCAGCCGACTCCGAAGGTTCTAGGGAGAAGGCCTGCAGCGTGTCTTTTGTATGCTGCACAGCGCTCTTTTTGTACAGGGCTTTTTCCATCCTATCTTGCGATGCCAGGCCCAGGCGATAGCCTATTTCCGTTAGCCTGAGATCGGCATTGTCCTGGCGAAGCAGTGTACGGAACTCCGCGCGTGAGGTGAACATCCGATAAGGTTCTTCGGTTCCCTTACTGATCAGGTCATCTATGAGCACGCCGATATAGGCTTCGCTTCTCTTCAGGATGAGCGGTTCCAGCGACGCTACCCTTTGATGGGCATTAATGCCCGCCATCAATCCCTGACAGGCAGCCTCTTCATAACCGGTTGTGCCATTGATCTGGCCGGCAAAGAAAAGATTGCCGAGCAATTTTGTTTCGAGGGAATGACTCAGTTGCGTAGGTGGAAAATAGTCGTATTCGATGGCATATCCCGGTCGGAAGATGCGGACATTTTCGAAGCCCGGCACTTCATGCAAAGCCTGGTATTGCACTTCTTCCGGCAAGGAAGTGGAGAAGCCGTTGACGTATATTTCGACGGTGTTCCATCCTTCGGGTTCGACAAAGAGTTGGTGCCGTTCGCGTTCGGCGAAGCGGTTTATTTTGTCCTCGATGCTTGGACAGTACCTTGGACCTACGCCTTCAATTCTGCCCGTATACATGGGACTACGATCGAACCCTGTCTTCAGGATATCGTGGACCGTCGTATTGGTATACGTGATCCAGCAGGAGCGCTGCCGGCTGGGCTTTGGAATATCGAGATAAGAAAATCCAATGATCTCATCATCTCCTTTTTGTTCTTCCATTTTGGAATAGTCAAGGCTTCTTCCGTCGACGCGCGGTGGGGTGCCTGTCTTGAGCCGGTCACTTTCAAAGCCGAGCGAGACCAGTTGCTCCGTAATACCGGTGGCTGCTTTTTCTGCGACCCGGCCGCCGCCAAAGCGTTTCTCACCGATATAGATCACGCCGTTAAGGAAGGTGCCGCTGGTAACGACAACGGCCTTTGAGGCAATCGTATGTCCCAGACCGGTCACTACGCCGCAGGCTTTTCCATCCTTTACAACGATTCCGTTGACCATATCCTGGTAGAAATCGACATTGGGTGTTTGTTCCAGCATCTCCCGCCAAGTAGCCGCGAAAAGCATGCGGTCATTCTGGGCGCGCGGGCTCCACATGGCAGGGCCCTTGCTTCTGTTCAACATACGAAACTGGATCATGCTTTTATCCGTAACGATACCCGAATAGCCACCCATGGCATCTATCTCCCGAACGATCTGGCCTTTGGCTATGCCACCCATCGCAGGGTTACAGCTCATTTGGGCAATGGTCTGCATATTCATGGTGATCAGGAGCACCTTGGACCCAAGGTTGGCTGCCGCTGCCGCCGCCTCGCAGCCGGCATGGCCGGCACCTACTACAATGACATCATATTTAGGGAACATATTCGCGAAATCGAGATTTGAAATAAATTAACCCGACTGGGGCAAATGGTTGAAGTTCGCTGTCAGGAAGGCTACCAACGGCAGCGCACAGCAAAATTACCACGAAGCGCACAGATGTCGGGGAATATTTTAGGAATCGTTCCACGGGGAACGTCGCTTAAATTCGGTAGTGCGCAAATTGCAGAGACGACTAGGTGGAACATATCTATTATCACGCCGATTGTTTCACGTGGAACGGCCGTATAAGGCCAACCACTTCTCCTCCATTTGCCGCATTAATTTGATTTCTTTTGGCTTATTATCCTTGTATCCGCAAAGATGCAGAATTCCATGGAAGATGACCCGATGCAGCTCCTTTTTGAAAGAACTCCGATATTCGGCAGCATTTTCCCGCACTCTTTCAACACTCACATAGATTTCAGCGTTTACTGGCTGGCCCTTATCGGCGAGGTCAAAGGTGATGATATCCGTAAAAAAATCATGGCGCAGATATTCCCGGTTGATGGTCAGGAGAAAATCATCCGGGCAAAAGATGAATTGGAGTTCGGCCAGTGGCACACCTTCTTTTTTTAGCATCTGACCAATGAACTTCTTTAGCCGGGTCCGGTCTTTTAAGCTGGCGTATACCAGAAAATTGAAATGAATGCTCGGAATAGTCATAATTTTACCACTTGAGCTGCCGAAAGCATTTCGTCAACAGGCGAGCGAGGTGAAGCCCGCGAACGAGGCCCGCACGACTGGTGCGGAAGCTAGGTCAACATTATTAGCCGGGTTATGAACAATACGCTATTTTTTGCGAGTGTATTTTTTATACCCTCAAAGTAAGGACAAAATGAAGAGATTATCAGAGTTAGAGCCAGGAACAGTCGCCAGAATTCATTCATTCGAAAAAAATGACCTTTTTTTAAAGCTAATGGAAATGGGCTGCGTACCCGGGGAATTGATTCGGGTCGAGCAGATTGCCCCCCTGGGCGACCCCATCTCCATCACCGTCGCAGGCTACAATTTAAGCCTGAGACTCGACGAAGCCGATAACATCTTTATGGAGGAGGGTGACAAATGAAAGTAGGGCTTTATTTCGGATCATTTAACCCCATCCACCACGGCCATCTGCTCATTGCCTCCTATGTATTGCAACATACCCCCTTACAACAGATTTGGTTCGTAGTGTCGCCGCAAAATCCCCTCAAACCCGCGACTTCCCTCCTGAATGAATATCATCGTCTTTTTCTTGTTCAATTGGCGATCGAGGGCGAAACAGGATTTAAGGCTTCAGACATCGAATTTAAACTTCCTAAACCATCCTACACGATCGATACACTCACCTACCTTCAAGAAAAATACGCCCAACACGAGTTCTCCATCGTCATGGGCAGCGATAGCTTTCAAAACCTGCCTAAATGGAAAAACGCGAGCTACCTGCTGGGCCACTATGACATCCACGTCTATAAACGGCCAGGAACCGACCTTCTACCCATTTACCCCGAATCAAAGCATATCTATGCCCTAGACGCACCATTGCTGACCATTTCGGCTAGCTACGTGAGGAAAAATATAAAAGAAGGGAAATCAATTCGATATCTCGTACCGGAGACAGTAAGGACGGAAATTGAAAGGAATGGTTATTATTCCTAATGTTTATGCGTGAGCTTCACTAAGTAATCAAAGGACACCTTTGTTTTGGCATCATGCCGCACCGCCTTCTTCGCCGCCAGGCGTCTTTCTCGACGGGCTGCAAGATAAACTTCGCCATTCCCCGCAACGCCTTTCTCCTGCCGCCAAGCGCACTGCTACACTCGATCATGATGGCGACCCTCACTTTTGAGGCGCTCCTCAGCTCCAACTTCGCCTAAAAAACCTATTTTACGTAGTATGAGAAATACGCTATGCCTCCTGCTGGCCCTACTCGCACTCGTCGCAGCCGAGGCCCAACCAAATCCTACAAACAACATCCTCTTCCGCCATATTCCGGCCGACGCTGAGCAGGTCTACGACATTCACATCGCATCCCTGATCGCTCGCCCGCGGACTTAACTATTATACCGCCACGATCTTCGAGGTCAAGGCCAATATGCGAATTATGACCACAGGCATGCATGCCCCCGGCTTCCTGACCGTTGTAAGAAGATTTCTTTTCGCTCGCGAATCGTTCGAGGTCCGCGCTTTGATCGGGAGCGCATCGATGTCGGCACCAGTGACGGGTCCGGGAAAACCACCGTTAAATTGGTAGATGCCTAAATACAATATACGTGATTCCGTCCGGCGGTCATGATGAAATGTGTACCTTAGCGACGGTTTTGACAGTTTTGTTTCGTCATATTGCTTTTCTAAAAGCGGTGCTTCTCCACAGTATCACTGCCTTCGGCGGGCCACAAGGGCATCTGGGAATGATGCTGAAAACCTTTGTGCACCGCCGCAAAGACGTCACTGAACAGGAGCTCATGGAATACAGCGCTTTCTGCCAGCTATTGCCCGGGGCTTCGTCTACCCAAACGTTGACACTTATCGGCTATAAACGGGGCGGCGTAGTCCTGGCCATGATCACGCTGATCATCTGGACGCTGCCGGCATGCTGCCTGATGGCACTCTTCTCTTTTTTCCCCATGCGCACGACGGCCTTGTTCAGGTTTATCGGCCCGATGACGATCGGGTTCCTGATCTTCGCCGCACAGCAGGCATTCAGAATATCGATCCACAATACGATCACAAGAGTCATACTCGTCATCAGTACCGTGACAACTTTTTTGTTATTCAAGTGGCCCTGGATCATCCCCATCCTGTTGGTGGCGAGCGGATTCGTCACCAACCTTAGCAGCCGGCGTATCCCGCAGGTCGACGTCCTGCCGAAAAAAATAAAATGGGGCAATATCTGGCTCTTCGCCATCATCTTTGTGCTGGCAGGCGCAGGCAGTGAACTGGCACGCAAAAACAATTGGCCCGATCGCCGGCCACTGAACCTTTTCGAGAATACCTATCGCTTTGGCAGCCTGGTCTTCGGCGGCGGAAACGTCCTCATGCCAATGATGTACGAACAGTTCGTGGCAAGACCGCAATCCCAAAACCTGCTCGCCCGCAATCCCAATATTATCCGCATGGACAAAGAAGATTTCTATTCTGGCTGGGGCATGGTGCGGGCAATACCAGGGCCGGTTTTTTCTATTGCTTCCTATATGGGTGGGGTCGCCATGAAAGACCAGGGGACGGCATTGCAGATCCTGGGCTGTTTTATCGGCACCACGGGGATCTTCCTGCCGAGTGCCCTACTCGTGTTGTTCTTCTTTCCGATCTGGCATAACCTGAAGAAATATGCCGCGGTCTATCGTGCGCTGGAAGGGATCAATGCAGCCGTAGTCGGGATCATCGTGGCGGCGACCCTGTACATGATGAAGGATCTGCAAACGGCGCTGTGGAGTGATATTTTTCTAAACCTGGCGGTTATATCGATTACCTGGGCCTTACTGAACTATACCAAATTGCCTTCGCCGGTGATCGTGGTTATCTGGCTGGGCCTTGGCTGGGGCTTTCTCCTCTTCTAGGGGCAGCACCGCCGCCGCCGGAGGACCGCGGTCTTCTGTGGTCGTTTCCGCCCCCGCCACGGCTTCCACCATGACCGCCCCCCTGTCCCCCTCTCCCCCCGCCGTAACCACCACCATGGCCACCACCATGGCCACCACCACCACCGCGACTGCGTCCACTTCGGGGACTGTACGCTGGCGCAGGGCCAAACTCAGCCGGGACCTCGGCTTTCTTTACGGGGCTCCCCAGCAGGTCTTCGATCGTCCGGAATTTATTCTGTTCTTTTTCGCTGATGAAAGTGAAGGCGACGCCGTCGGTCTCCGCGCGTGCCGTACGCCCGATCCGATGGATATAATCCTCGCCGTCATTTGGTACGTCGTAGTTGATGACCATCTCGATGTTATCGATGTCGATCCCACGGGAAAGGATATCCGTAGCAACGAGTATTGGGAGACGCCGGCTCTTGAATTCGATCAGGACGTCTTCCCTCGCAGCCTGATCGAGATCCGAATGGATCTCCTTTACGTTGAAACGGGATCGTTTCAACTCCATGGTCAGCTGCTTGACATTGTGTTTTTTGGAGCAAAAGATAAGCGTGCTCTTAAGATTGCTGCTCTTCAGCAGCCATTTTACCAGCGGGATCTTTTGCGTTTCATAGACAACAAAAGCCTGCTGGATAATTTTGGCAGGAGGTTTGGATATAGCGATATTGATCTCGGCGGGCTCGTGTAATATTTTGCGAGCCAGATCCCTGATCTTGGTAGGCATAGTGGCCGAAAACAGCAAATTTTGTCTCACAGCCGGCAGGAAAGAGATGATCTTCATGATATCATCATAGAAGCCCATATCCAGCATGCGATCGGCCTCATCGAGGACAAGGTATTGAAGACCCTTGGTGCGGACATAACCCATGTTCAGATGGGCGATCATCCGGCCCGGAGTACAGATGACGACATCGGCGCCGCGCGAAAGGGCCTGTTTCTCCGTGGAAAAGTTGCTGCCATCACCGCCGCCATAGACTGCAATAGAACTGATGGGAGTGAAATAGGCCAGCCCTTCAAGGTTTTGGGCGATCTGGATCGCGAGCTCACGGGTCGGCACGATGACAAGGGCATTGATCTGATCGTCGTGTCTTGAAGCAAGAAGCTTGTTGATGATAGGCAAGAGGAAGGCGGCTGTCTTACCCGTACCGGTTTGCGCTGAGGCAATGATGTCCTGACCGTTTAGTATGAGTGGGATAACCTGTTCCTGAACAGGGGTGGCGTTTTCATATCCAGAAGCTTCTATGCCTTCTATGAGGCTCTCATCCAGGCCAAATTCTTTGAAAGTCAAGATTGATGATTAACACACCGGCGGCCGCTTATGCCGGGACCCGGTAGGAGTGATTAAAAAATATGTATAAAGTTCGGTTTTTTCGCTGGATTTCACTCACACAGGCGGCTTTTTGACAAAATAAACCGCCAGGGGCGCTCATTGTAGGCACTTACGAAGTAACTTCCCGCTGGAAAAACCACCGAAGGCAGAAGCATCTGATGAATGATAACAACATGACGGCAGAACATCAAAGACTCGCAGTTAACGCTGCTAAAAAAATACCGTTAGAACAGTGGGGCCCGTATCTGAGTGAGCGACAATGGGGAACGGTGAGAGAGGACTATAGCCCGTATGGTGACGCATGGCATTATTTTCCTTATGACCACGCGCATTGCAGGACCTATTTCTGGGGAGAAGACGGACTCGGCGGCATTTCGGACTTTTTCCAAAACCTGTGTTTCGCGGTAGCACTGTGGAACGGAAAAGACCCCATCCTCAAAGAACGGCTTTTCGGGCTGGGCAACAAAGAAGGCAACCATGGCGAAGACGTCAAAGAGCTTTACTATTATACCGACAACCTGCCCACCCACTACTACATGGAATACCTGTACAAATATCCCCAACAGGAATTCCCCTATAAACAGCTGCTGGAAGAGAACCGCAAGCGATCCCGCGAGGAGCCCGAATATGAGATACTCGACACCGGGGTATTCGATAAAGACGAATATTTCGATGTCAAGATCGCCTACGCCAAGCAAAATGCGCGCGACATCTTTATCCGGATAGACCTGCACAACCGGTATAACAAGGAAGCGGAGATCACAGTCCTTCCGACGCTATGGTTTTACAACCGGTGGCAATATGACGGTCTCGAGAAGAAGCCCGTGATCACCGCACGGGAAAAAAACTCGGTAAAGGCGACGCATAGCCGGCTGGGACCGTATTATTTTTATTTTCAACCGCCCCAATATTCGATGTTCACGGAGAATGAGACCAATTTTGAAAAGGTCTCCGGGGGAACCAATAAAACGCCATTTGTAAAAGATGCGTTTCACGACGCGGTGATCCGCAAGGCGAATGTCGATGCATTGCGCCAGAAGAAGTCCGGGACTAAATTCGCACCGGTGTATCAATACACCATCGCACCCGGTGAAACGAAGCACATTTACCTGCGGCTTAGCAACAGGATACTCGAGAACCCTTTTGGCGGAGACCCCGCCCGACTCTTTACAAGCCGCAAGTCAGAAGCCGATGCGTTCTACCAGGCGATCCTGCCGCCGAATATATCACCCGAGATGGCAGCAGTACAACGCCAGGCCCTGGCTGGTCTGCTATGGAGCAAGCAATATTATCATTTCGATGTGGAGCGCTGGCTGACGACAAGCGACGGTATCTCGCCGGTGAACGCGGGAAAATTGAATGGCCGCAACCATGACTGGAAACACCTGAAGAACCAGGACATCATCGCCATGCCGGACAAGTGGGAATATCCCTGGTACGCAGCCTGG
This sequence comes from Puia sp., assembly GCA_965214315.1. Lineage (GTDB taxonomy): Bacteria > Bacteroidota > Bacteroidia > Chitinophagales > Chitinophagaceae > Puia. The sequence goes on from CBDCBP010000006.1 coordinate 131,529, forward strand.
GACCTGGCATTCCAAAGCATTTCGATGGCGCTGGTCGATCCCGTGTTCGCCAAGCACCAACTGATGCTGATCATGCGCGAATGGTATATGAAACCGGATGGGCAGATACCCGCCTATGAGTGGAACTTCAGCGACGTAAATCCGCCGGTGCAGGCCTGGGCCGCCCTTGAGGTCTACCGCATCGAAAAGGAACGCACCGGGAAAGGCGATATCGGCTTCCTGAAAAGGATCTTTCAAAAATTGCTGATCAATTTCACCTGGTGGATCAACCGAAAAGATGCCAACGGCAATAACATGTTCGAAGGCGGCTTTCTTGGACTGGACAACATCGGGGTGTTCAACCGTAGCCATCCGCTTGGCGGGGACTTTCAGCTGGAGCAGGCCGACGGCACTAGCTGGATGGGCATGTACGCCCTCAATATGATGGATATGGCGCTGGAGATCGCGATGAGAGACGATGCATTCGAGGATACCGCAACCAAGTTCTTCGAACACTTTGTACTGATCGCGGAGGCGCTCAATGAACAGGGCATGTGGAACGACGAAGACAAGTTCTTTTATGATACCTTGTCGGTTGGCGGGTCGCCGGTCCAGCTGCGGATCCAATCCATCGTAGGGTTGACGACGCTCTTCGCCGTCGCCATCATAGAGAAAAAGACCCTGCATAAACTTGGCGATTTCAAAAAACGCATCAACTGGTTCGAGAACTACCGGCTGAAGAACAAGCGGTACTGGCCAAACGAAGAGCACAGCGACGGGGAGCAGATCCTCCTGTCGCTTGTTCCCCAGAAGCGCTTGATCTACCTGCTCGACAGGCTGCTTAATGAAGCGGAATTCCTGTCGCCTGGCGGGATACGCGCACTCTCGAAATTCCACGAGAAACAGCCGTATACCATCAATATCAGCGGCATCGACTATCACATCAAATACGATCCGGGCGATTCGACATCCGACTTTTTCGGCGGCAACTCCAACTGGCGAGGTCCGGTGTGGATACCGATCAATTACCTGATCATCCGTTCTATCCGCCGCTATGGAGAGTTCTATGGCGAGGGACTGACAGTCGACTATCCGGCGGGCTCGGGCCAGCAGCTTACACTCGAAGCCGTAGCCAACCGGCTTACCGATCGGGTGATCGGCCTTTTTGAAAAAGACAAGACAGGCAAACGCTTGTCGCATGGGAAATACAATTGGTTCTATCAGAAGCCAGGCAACCAGGACCTGTTGCTTTTCTACGAATATTTTCACGGGGACGACTGCCATGGCCTGGGCGCCAGCCATCAGACCGGATGGACTTCGCTCGTCGCAGAGCTGATCTCGGAAGCCGCAGGGCGGAAGAAAGAGCCGGCGGTAGCCCGGAAGGAGCCCGCCGCCGCTGCCGCAAAAGACGGGGCGCCGACAGCAGCCCGGCCCGAGGGCACGCCATCGAAAAACGTCACCGCCGAACCAGCGGCAGAGGGCACGCCATCGAAAGATGCCACCGCCGCATCAGGGGCGGATGGCACGCCGTCGAAAGACGCCACCGCCGCATCAGGGGCGGATGGCACGCCGTCGAAAGACGTCGCCGCCGCATCAGCAACAGAGGGCACGGCATCGAAAGACGCCACCGCCTCATCATCGGCCGAGGACACGCCATCGAAAGACTTCGCCGCCGCATCTGCGGCAGAAGGCACGGCATCGAAAGACGCCACCGCCGCATCAGGGGCGGATGGCACGCCGTCGAAAGAAGTCACCGCCGCATCAGCGGCAGAAGGCATGGCATCGAAAGACGCCACCGCCGCATCAGGGGCGGATGGCACGCCGTCGAAAGAAGTCACCGCCGCATCATCTGCCGAGGACACCCCATCGAAAGACTTGACCGCCGCATCAGCGGCAGAAGGCACGGCATCGAAAGACGCCACCGCCGAACCATCGGCCGAGGACACGCCATCGAAAGACTTCACCGCCGAACCAGCGGCAGAGGGCACGGCATCGAAAGACGTCGCCGCCGCATCAGCGGCCGGGGACACGGCATCCAAGCCCGGAGCACCCCCAAAAGACGGCAGTGCCCCTTCGGGAAAACTCCCCAAAACCGGAACCAATTCCTGAATCGGGAACAGATTCATTTGATTTGATTTCGTTCTCTTCTGATCTTTAGTCAGTTGCGAATATGGCATTGCGTTCGCAATGTGTCAGCCAATCCAATATTCTAAACAGAAGCAAGTGAAAAGCCGTACCCTTTTTTTCAAATCGAGCCTCTTCGGCAGACCAAGTCCTGGACCTACTCCTACAAACAAACCTGTCAAAAGGGAACCTCGTAAGGGGTTTCCCTTCTTTTTTTGGATGATGACAATATGCGGTGTAGGCGGCCTCTCCGCAAATGCCCAAACCTGTCCATCCGCGGGCACCACCAGCCTGACTAGCTATCCAAACACATTTTACCCCGCAGCGCAGAATTATGTTGCCCAAGGAAGTACTTCCATCTCGGTCGGAACCGCAAAATATGGCAGTACCCCGATCAGTGTAGGAGATGTGGTATTGATCATCCAGATGCAGGGTGCACAGATTAATGCCGTCAATAGCAGCGGTTATGGCGACGGGACAGGATCAGGCAGCGGTTACCTGAACAATGCCGCGTTGATCGCCGGAACGATGGAATATGCAGTTGCAACCAACGCCGTGGGGCTTTCCGGTGGTACATTGACGCTTTCATCGGGTACGACCTATGCTTATCAGAATACACCATACGGCACGGACGGACAATACACGTTCCAGGTCCTCAGGGTTCCGCTTTTTTATAACGTGACGCTAGCGGGGACCATTACCGCCCCGGCCTGGGACGGCGCAGAAGGCGGAGTGGTTGTGCTGTACGCTACCAATAACATCAATATGAATTCTCAGACCGTCGATGCTTCGGGTATGGGTTTCCGCGGCGGCGGTGGCCGATCGTTAAATGGCGCCGGTTCCGGTTCCAGTACGGATTATTACACCTTGTCCAGCAAGAACGCCAACGGCAGCAAGGGCGAAGGAATTGCCGGAACGCCGATGTATATAAACAATGCCAACACTATTCTTTTGACAACCGGCATGGAAGGATATCCCAACGGCAGCTATGCCATGGGCGCGCCTGGAAATGCAGGTGGCGGAGGTACCGATGGCAATCCCGCCAAGTCCAACGACCAGAATACCGGCGGTGGCGGCGGCGGCAACGGCGGCGCAGGCGGCGTCGGCGGCTGGGCCTGGAACTCGTCCATTCAAAGTGGCGGCCGGCCCGGAGCTGTTTTTTCGCAGGCCTCTTCTTCCCGGCTTGTAATGGGCGGCGGCGGCGGTTCAGGCACGACCAACAACGGGACGGGCACACCCGGCGGCGGATTAGCGAGCAGCGGCGCAGCAGGTGGCGGCATCGTCATCATCATCGCGCATAACGCCATTTTGGGCAATGGTACGCTACAGGCAAATGGGAACGCGGCCAACGCTACCGTGCTAAATGATGGTGCTGGTGGCGGCGGCGCAGGGGGGTCGATCCTTATCTATAGCGATAATGGAAGTACGTCCGGCATTACCGCCCAGGCCAAAGGTGGCGCAGGTGGCACCAATGAAAGCGTTGGCGGCCCGTCCCACGGTCCGGGTGGCGGCGGTGGCGGCGGTGTTGTTTTCTCCACAACAGCACTCAGCGGGTCGACATCGGTCGCGGGCGGGATCGCCGGAACTACCAATGGTATGACCACTTCTTTTGGCGCAGCGAACGGAGCCGCAGGCATCCTCGCGAATAACGCAAATCCGGCGACAATGGCAAAGGTCCCTGTGAATTGTGAGGTCCTTGCCGTCAGCTTTATCGATGTGACGGCCGTTTCCGACAATGGAAGCGTGATCGTCGGCTGGTCCGTCGGCGAAGAAACAGGTACACTGAACTATATTGTCGAGCGCAGTATCGATGGGACGCATTTCTCGGCGATCGGCAGCGAAGCGAAGGGTGCGAATGGCGTAGACAACGCCTACCGATATTCCGACAATGAGGCTTTTGCAGTCGGAGGCACAGCCTACTACCGTATCCGCGAAGTAGAAGTCGACGGATCATTCAACTATAGCAAGATTGTTTCCGTATCGCTCGGCGGCGGATCCGGTAAACTGTTGGTCTTCCCCAACCCGGCACAGCGTTTTGTGACGGTAAGCTTTACTACGATGATGGCCGGGACCGTGAGCATCCGGCTCTTCGATATGAGGGGCAGTCAGCTATGGTCGAATCAATACGAAGCACAGACAGGCGAGAATAGGGTGAATATCGATTGGGTGAACACCCTGCCTGCTGGTATGTATATCCTGCAATGGTCCGACGGGTTGCGGCCGGAGATCGTAAAGCTCGTCGTTCGACACTAATGGAGAGTAACGCGTATACTAATACCGGCGCTATACGAGAAGCCGTATTCATTCACGCGCTTCTGGTCATTGGGTTTAGCCAAGCCCCTGAAACGGCTGTATTTCCCGTGGTTGTTGCTATAATAGCCCAGTTTCCATGGTGAGTTGAAGTCAAGATCGTAACCCAGCCCGCCATAGACGCCTATTTGCACGCTGTGGATCCTAACAGGATACCAGAGTGCCCGGATCGCGGGTTCCACGACCGGTCCTCTTCGCCTTAAGGCAAGCGGGTCGCCGTATTTGTCCAGATGCTGATATTCCGGCGGCACGTCGCCGTTCAGACGGATGATGTCACCATGAAGACCGGCACTTCCCCCTGCATACAAAAGAAACGTCTCCGACCTGGCAAGCGCCGCAAACAAACCCAACATGACGTTATAGGAGCTCAGGTTGCTGCCCGAATTGATCGTGGAGAGGCGTAAGCTATAGAGAAGCCTGGAGTTGGCGGGGATCGCCGCCAGCTCGAAGTTGATGCTCGATGGCGTATGCGGTTCCGTTGGATAACCGTATTTACTCAGCCAGCGGTTGATATGCGGATCATTGGCATGAGTAAAACTGAAGCCGCTGTTGAAGAGCAACGAAAAGCTGGAATCCTCCCGGACTTGGGAGAACGCGGAAAAGGCAGCAGCAAGTAATGCCAAAATCAATAGACCGAACGGCTTCATCCCCATAAAAGTAAAATAATTCGGCGGGAGTCCTCGTGCATTAACAAAAAGCAGCAGCAACAGGCCCGCCTGCGCGCAAACCGCCCCGCCCAATAAACCCGGCTTTTGAAGAGCTAGGATAGTTACGCTATCGGCAGCTGCAAATGCTTTAAGGGGTTCAAATGATCGATTCCGGGGAAACGCCTTTCCTGTCGAATCCGCTTGTCTGCCGCCAGAGTATTACGACTGGTTAACGGGCTGGGGGCCTTTGGTTCTTTCGCTGTCAGTTTCAATATAAACGGTATCATGCCTCTCACAACCCGTCGCCGCTTGCCCGGATGATCCTATCCGTTCGCTGTTTACCCGAACGTTCGCAAGGATTGCTTCGGCATCCACGGCACTGGGTCATCCTTCGGCGCCGCCCTCGACGACGAACCATCCTGCTGTTGCGCGTTCCGGTTTCGGCGCGCAGATGGGTTCGGCAGTGCATTCGTGATGGATGATGGAGGTTGCTTGAAAGCCCGGTATCTTGTTGTTCATTGGGTTAAATGAACGAAGATCCTATCGCCTAGGGGTATAAATTTGTCGCTAGCGGAGTCGGCAGCTGACGAGGTATTGGTCGTGGCCGTCCTCGTAAAGCAGCTCGGTTTCCCACCCCGCCTTGGTAGCGATCGCGGTGAAGGTCTTCCGATCGATGAACAGCCACTGGAACCAGTCGGAACGCTGTCGCTTGTATTCGTATTGATAGAAAAGCGCTCCGTAATAGTCGGGGCCATTCGGTGGCCTGCCCTTATAGAGGTAAGCGATATCCGAGGAATCGAAAAGGAGTTGTCCGCCAGGATATAAGATTCGTTGCGCCTTTTGCAGGAACTTGTCGAGCCCGTCAAGCGAGCCCGCCAGGCCGATGCCATTCATGAGGAGGAGCAGCGTGTTATAGGTGTCGGAATTCCCCGTGGGCAAGTCGAAGAAATCCCCGGCGATGACTTTTTTAACACCGCGCTGTTCCATGAGGTCAACAAGGATAGGTGAGATGTCCAGGGCCGCAATGTCCTGCCCCAGTTGTTGCAGGGCGAGCGCATGACTGCCTGCCCCTGCACCGATATCGAGTATCCTGCCCCTGCACCGCTGGAGTGCTATCCATTCCAATTCGGGCATGACAGCCATATCCCGGAAATAGATCTGCACGGGCATCTCCTCCTTAGGGCCATACGTATTATGCACCCAAAGTTTTCCGGCGGAACGCCCATGATAATGATCCATCATGGCGTAACCCAATATATCGTTCATGCCTTTCGCTTAATCTCCTGTGTTTATAGGTTCCCTCACACCCACCCGCCGTTGAAGGTCTATCACGGGAATGTCGAGCTGACGCCCTATCGGCTGACCGTTGCGGTACGTGATCACCTTCAGGCAGGCCGCATCCTTCGGAATGGCCAGGGTCCCGCTATATTTTGGATAGAAATTATCGGGGTTTGAATTGTCAAAGCTGTAGTAGATGTCCAGGCCGCTCACCTCGGTCGAGAGGTCTACGGTGACCGAATCATTGGCCGCTAAGTCTTTTTTCGGAGTGACCTCGGCGTCGAACATCGAGCGGGCATATTTAACCTGCGCTACGTCCAATCTAGGGAATAGGCCTTCGACGCGAGTGGCAAAATTATCCCAGTCTTTTTTTTCTTTTGGCGACCAGAGACATTCGGCCACGGCCATGCTGCGCGGCCAGATCATATACTGCATATGGCGGGTATTGTAAATCTGCTCTGTCCAGAGATTGGCCTGTCCGCCGAGGATGAATTTCGGATCGACACTGTCCGGCACGGGCTCATAGCTGTAAGTCGTCTTGAGCCGAAGAGTCGCATATACCGGCGGCTCGATCGAGGCATCACCCTGCATATAATCGAGGTAGAAAAACGTCGTGGGACTCATGACGACGGAGTGGCCCAGTTTTGCCGCTTCGATGCCGCCGGCTACGCCACGCCAACTCATAACGGCCGCGTTTGGCGCGAGCCCGCCTTCCAGGATCTCATCCCAACCGATGACCTTTTTGCCTTTCGACTCTACGATCTTCTCGACGCGCTTCTCAAAATAGCTTTGGACCTGCTCCATCGTATTGAGGTGTTCTTTCTTCATCAGCTGCTTGACGGCAGGGCTCTGCTCCCAGAAATTCTTTGCGCATTCGTCGCCACCTACGTGGATATAGCCGAACGGGAACAATGCCGCGATCGTGCTCATGACCGTGTCCAGGAACGGATAGATCTTCTCATTCGCCGGACAGAGGGTATTGTCGTACAGCGCCGAGAAGCCGCCTTTGTGCCAGTCCATGATCTTCTCGCCCGAGCGGACACGGTATTTGTCGGCGCCGGGGGTACAGGATAGGTCGGGGTAGGAGGCGATAGCAGCGAGGCTGTGGCCGGGCACATCGACTTCAGGCAGAATATTGACGAAGCGGTCTTTTGCATATTGCACGATCTCGCGGATGTCATTGGCGGTATAGAAACCACCAAAGTCCTTTTTTTCGTCGGGGGCAGGGTCGGAGAAAGAGCCAAACGTCCCCACGCGTTTTACATTCCAGGCGCCCACGTCCGTGAGGCGGGGCAGCCCCTTGATCTCAACCCGCCAGCCCTCGTCATCGGTGAGGTGCATATGGAGGAGATTGAACTTATACTTTACCATTTCGTCGATAAAACCTTCGACTTCCGCCTTCGTAAAGAAATGACGGGCGACGTCGAGCATAAGCCCGCGCCAGCCGAAACGGGGATAGTCGGTAATGGTTGCGCAGGGTACACGCCAGGAGCTGTGCTTCACGGGGACTTTGCTCTCTATCTCTTTCGGAAACAGCTGGAGCAGGGTCTGGATGCCATAGAAGAGCCCGGCGGGCTGGTTGGCCCGGAGGAGAATAGCCTGGGGCGTGATCGAGAGATAGTAGCCTTCGCTGCCGAGCTGGGACTCGGGCGTCTTATTGAGCACGAGCCTGATATTGGCATAGGGCGCGTTGTTCACGGTCGTCACGGCTGCGCCGGTGGGCAGGCTCAGGTGTGAGACCAGGGATTGGACGGCCTGCACGAGGTCCTTGTTGTTTGGGGTTTCGATCTTTACCGTGCCAGGAAGTTCGAAATAGCCGGTATTTACAACCAGGTTTACGGGTACGGGAATCAATGCCAGAGGACCGCCCTGGTCGGGGAGCTGGGCAAAGGAGGGAAGGGCGGCGAAGAAGGTCAGCAATAAAAAGAATGTTCTCATGTTTGTTGCGAGCTGGTTTTGGAAAGGAAGGTAAGATTTTATTCGACAGAGGTCGTCGAAAAATTCGCCATCGGCGCCAGCGCAACTTTGAGGACGACCTTCCTTACGAGACCGGGTTGTTCGACGAAGACCTCCGGTTGATGGATGTCGGAAGGAAAAAAAAACGATAAATTGTCCGGGTAGTAGCGTGATATAGTTTAATTCGCTGCAGGGGATGGAATAAAAAGCGACATCGTTCTCCGGCCTATAAGGCGTGGAAGTCTCCTGGTCGACAAGGGGGACATAGCCGAAACGCTCCGCGCCGGTGATCATGATCTGGATATCGGCATACTCGCGATGGCTTTCCGGATCGCATTCGGCAGCGGGCTTGGTGGTGTATTCGTTGACGATAGCCAATACGTTCTCTCCATCTATCGGATACTTGCCTGTTTCGATCCGCGTAAAATCGGTGGACAACGCATAGGTAATGGCTTTTTCGAAGTTGGGGCTGATGGTCTTGTACCAGTGTAACTGGGCTAGCGTGGATGTGATCATGGGCGGTTCCTCGTTTGCGGGGAAAGGTAGCCCATTTGCCGGAAAAAAATAGATCTGCCGTTCCGTGTAACGATTCCGGCTGCAGGGTGTTTCCATCCGCATCAGCCCCTCGCTAGCGTTTCCGTTTTCAAACGACGCGTCGAAAAGAAGCGAGTGCGGACCTGTTGCAGAATGTGTTTTACAGGCTGCTGCGGTCACGGCATACGTTTACGCGAGACGCCGATTTTAGGAACTGGATGTACTTTCGTAGCCCCACGGGCCTGCTCCATGGCCCCTTTCGCGGCGGCCATACGCCCGCCAGTAAGATCGAGCCCCCATCTTTTTCAGTTGTCTTTGAAAGCGAGGTTTCCCATATCGGTCATATGCGAATCTATAACCGAGGTCCCCCCAAATTAATACCTAGCCATCCTGATCCGCACTAGATTGCGGGTCGGCTGCCCGTTTCTGTTGACTTCGGCCAGATATCGAAGTGGGCCGTTGACGATATCGGAGCTGTGAATGAGGTTATCCTCAAATTCACGTAGGGATGGAAGCAAATTGCCGCTGCCCTCGATTAAAATGAAGCAGAATTTCGTTCACAAGATCGAAATGTCGGGTTTTGTCAATATGCGGCGAATAGTGCCTTTATTCTACGCAGAGCATGCATAAAATAGAGTTGGATCAAGCGGCAAATACCTATATATTTGACGCACAAAACGCGGCGAATACGCATGCCTACATACATTTATGAACAACGGGAATGGCCCGGTTTCTTTTGGGATCAGGCGAAAATTGCTCCTCAGCTGGTGGAAGTTCGTTATCACCAGGGAAGACTTTTAGGCCGGATGGAAGGCATGGGCTTTAATCTGCAAGCCGAAGCCAATTTGCATACCCTTACTTTGGATGTTCTGAAATCCAGCGAGATCGAAGGGGAAATCCTGGACGCCAACCAGGTCCGATCTTCCATTGCGCGGCGGCTTGGTATGGATATAGCCGGGTTGGTTCCTGCTGATCGCCACGTCGAAGGCATTGTCGAAATGATGCTGGATGCTACACAAAATTACAAAGCGCCTCTGACTGACGAGCGACTTTTTAGTTGGCATGCTGCCATGTTCCCAACAGGCCGAAGCGGCATGCAAAAAATCGTCGTCGGCAATTATCGGGATAATTCCAAGGAAGACCCCATGCAAGTGATATCGGGTACGATCGGAAAGGAAACGGTACATTTTCGGGCACCGGATTCCGAGGTGTTGACAGCGGAAATGCACAAATTAATTCGCTGGTTCAACGGAACCAATAATATTGATCCCGTTTTAAAAGCGGCTATCGCACATCTATGGTTTGTGACGATCCATCCTTTTGATGATGGCAATGGACGTATAGCCAGGGCGATAACGGATACGCAATTATCCCGCGCAGATAACAGCGCCCAACGATTTTATAGTATGTCGTCGCAAATAAAAATAGAGCGCAAGGCGTATTACGACATACTGGAAAAGACACAAAAAGGATTGCTCGATGTGACGAGCTGGATAAGCTGGTTTCTCACCTGTATGGATCGTGCTTTGGTCGCAACAGATAAGACCTTGGCGGTTGTGACGGAAAAGGCCCGTTTCTGGGACAGACATTCGACGACGCAGTTAAATGATCGCCAACGGGTCATGCTAAATAAATTGCTCGATGGTTTTGACGGAAAGCTGACATCCTCTAAATGGGCAAAGATCACAAAAACATCGCAGGACTCGGCAGTTAGGGATATTAACGATCTTTTGCAGCATGGTATATTACTGAGAGAGCCGGGTGGCGGCAGAAGTACAAGCTATATCCTGTCTTCTCAACGTAGGGAATAAATGCTCCGGCGACTCAGCCTCAAGCAGGGCCTTCAAAACCTGCTCTTCCCTCAAGGCGTAACGTATGATTACAAAAAGTCGGATCATCGCACCTGCAAGTCAAAGGGTATTCGTCGCAATAGCCCAACAGGCAACCGGTTGAGGCGAAAACGAAAACAGGGGAAGTGGTTTTTACACCGCTTCCCCCGCTTCTGTAGACTGGAACTTCCAGCTATCGAACCTGGACGCGGGTAATATCATTGCTATGGAAACCTTCATATCACAATACAAGGCAAAACTCCAAGAATAAAGTGCTAGATTAGTCACAAATCTGAGAAAAATTGGTGGATGTATATTCGATAGAGATCCGGCGAGGAGAGAGAAATTCCTATCTCTTTTATTTTTTCGCCATTTTATTTATTTTCTCTTTTGGCTTTACAATTCCGAGCCAACGAAAAGAATCCATAGACTTCTTCTTTGGTAAATGGAGCTTTACTAAGATGCCTTTTTTTCTAGGATTTGCCTTTGTTCCCTCACTTTGTCTCTTTTGTTATTTTGACAAAGGCGTCAAAGTACGAATAGACGGTGATGGTATATGGTCCAAAAAGAATGGGAAGATGGGCTGGAATGAGATATGGAGCGTCAGTTCGACGTTCAGTAAAGGACCTCGCTATGGGGATATTTTTCTCCTTTATATTAGATTAAAGGACACAGAAACAAGGGTAGGCGAAGAAGTAGCGCTTAAATTTCAAAAGATGGATAAAGGCATGGACGACATACGTCCGGTTGTCGAATACTATGCGCGCAAATATCAGATCGAAGATTCAGGCCATACGAATTTGCTTTGAGCGTCGGAAATTGGCAAAGAAAACATAAGCTTGTGACAGACGCGCATGAAAAAAGGCCCCATTTCTGGGACCTTAAAGCGTGGTGTGGGGCGGGGTTGAACCGCCGACACATGGATTTTCAGTCCATTGCTCTACCAACTGAGCTACCGCACCATCTTTTCAACAACTCCCGGCGAAGGCCGGACTTTACCACCGGCGAAAGCCGGGCGTAAAATTCCTTGAAAGCAGGGATTTTGATCGGGTGGCAAAAATAGGATTTCCGGCCGGAAATCCGAAATAAATGCCGCAGAAAATCTGCAAAAATTTGGTTGCCAGGGCCTTGGCGGCTCCCCCATAGTTACCGGCCCACCGGCGTGGCCATGGCCGCATCCGCACTCCGCTACCGGCGCCCGCCGGCACTACATCCCATATTCGCTGAGAAACTTGATCCGCATGATCTTCAGCTGCTCCCAGGTGAAATTACCTTCGGAAAGCTCCTGCTGCGCGACCTGCAGGCTGCTCGTTTCGCAGCGCTTAAAATACTCGATGATCTCGTCCTGCTCATCTTCATCCAGCATCTCATCCACGGCATAGTCGAGATTGAGCTTGGTGCCGCTGGCGGCAATCGTTTCCATGTCCTCCAGCAACGCATCCAAACGCAAGTCCTTGTTCTTGGCAATGGTCTCGAGCGGGATCTTTTTGTCCACCTGTTGGATGATATAGACTTTATTGACGCTTTTGTTGACGACACTCTTCATAACGAAGTCGTCAGGCTTCTGAATATCATTCTCCTCCACATAGTGAGCGATAAGCTCAATAAATGGCTTGCCATAACGGATAGCCTTGCCTTTGCTGACGCCCTGGCATTTTTCCAGCTCCTGTACCGTCGTCGGATAAAGCGTCGCCATATCCTGCATCGAAGTTTCGAGGAAGATCACGAACGGCGGCAGGGCATTCTTTTTCGCTTCTTTCTGCCGGATCTCTTTTAACAGCTCGAATAACTTCTCGTCGACGGCTGCCGCGCCACCGGTTTCCATATTCTCTTCCTCATCATCGGCATTGGCCTCTTCGAAGAGGTTGTTGAGTACGATCTTGAATGATTTCGGCTTCTTAAGGAAATCCTCCCCCTTCTTGGTGAGCTTCAAGACCCCATATTCTTCGATGTCTTTCTTCAGGAGGTCTTCTAACAACAGCTGACGGACCAGCGAGTTCCAGAAAGTGTCCGGTTCGTCTTTGCCGATGCCGAATTCGGCGATGCCTTCATGACGGAACATCTGGATTTGGGGCGTCAGCCTTCCGATCAGGATGTTCACGAGATAGCCTGTGGCGAAGCGCTGGTCAAGGGTCCTAATCGTTTTGAGTACTTTTACGGCAGGTTCGCGGGCCTCGATCCTTTCTTTCGGCCGGAGACAGTTGTCACACGAACCACAGTTCTCGGTGGTATATTCCTCGCCGAAATAACTCATCAGCACCTTACGGCGGCAGACGCCGCTCTCGGCAAAGCCTACCATCTCATTGATCAGTTGAGCCCCCACCTCGCGTTCACTGAGGGGTTTGTCTTTCATCAGGTGCTCCAGCTTGGCGACGTCTTTGTGAGAATAATATAAGATACAGTTGCCTTCGAGCCCGTCACGGCCGGCACGGCCCGTTTCCTGGTAATAATTCTCGATGGACTTGGGAATATTAAAGTGGATGACGAACCTGATGTCCGGCTTGTCGATGCCCATGCCAAAAGCGATAGTGGCCACGATGACCTGCACGTCCTCATTCAGAAAAAGGTCCTGCCGATGCGCACGGAGCTTGCCGTCGAGACCGGCATGGTAGGCGACGGCCTTGATACCATTGGCTTGCAGCATGTCCGCCAGTTCTTCGGTCGTCTTGCGATTCAACGTATAGATAATACCGCTCTTTCCCTTTTGCTGAACAATATAGCGGACGATGCTCTTGATGGTCTGGTCCTTTTTGACCTTGGGCTGGATCTCATAATAGAGATTGGCCCGGTTGAACGAGGAAATGAACACATTCGGATCACGGAGCCCCAGGTTCTTTATGATATCGCTTTCCACCTTCGGCGTAGCAGTGGCAGTAAGCGCGATCATCGGGATGTTGGGGCTGATCTGGACCATCATCTCCCGCAGACGGCGATATTCCGGGCGGAAATCATGACCCCATTCCGAGATACAGTGCGCCTCATCCACGGCAAAGAACGAGATCTTCAGGTCGCTGAAGAACTCCATATTGTCCTGTTTGGTGAGCGTTTCGGGCGCGACGTATAGCATCTTGGTATGCCCATTCAGCAGGTCTTCATGTACTTCCTTGATCTGCTTCTTACTAAGCGTGGAGTTCAGAAAATGCGCAACATTGTCCCTGCTGCTATAGCTGCGCACCAGGTCTACCTGGTTCTTCATGAGGGCGATGAGGGGGCTGACGATGATGGCCACGCCTTCGCTGATGATGGCGGGCAGCTGGTAACAAAGGCTCTTGCCTCCCCCCGTCGGCATGATGACGAATGTATCCTTTCCGGACAATAAGCTCTGGATGATTTTATCCTGATTGTCCTTAAAAGCATCAAAACCAAATTGCTCCTGCAATTGGACCAGCAGTGAGCTGGATGGTTTAGGTTGCACTTTGGCCGTTGTACCAGTAACGGTCTTGGGTTTTCTAGCGGTGGTTTTTTTTGTTTCGGTTGGTGCCATGCTCTAAATTTTTCTACCTCACTTGTTATCTGATCTGTTATAGGAGCCCGTGATATTCAGTTGGCAAGGATTGTGGCTAATATCAGACGCTTTGCGCGGTCAGATCGGAGCAGATCTTCGACGCTTACACTTAAGGGATGGCGAAGTTACAAAAAAAGGGGGTAGGGAGAAAGCGGATTATTGTTAAAATTGGACGATTTCTTAAAGATATCGTAAAAACATTAATATATAGTTGGGGACATATAATTTGTTAACCAATTGACTATAAAAGTTCTAGCGCGATACCCACAGCGATAAACTACAAAATGCCTAAGGGGCACTAACATATGAATGATTCACTAAATCGTGGTGCATCTCTCATAGGTGTACATTTGGGCCACAAATATTTTCAACGATCGCGGTCAACCTAACCAAGAGCGGCTCCCTGACCCGGCTGTCGAGCATGGTCCATCCAGCGGTTTATTGGCTATTTACCTCCGGCCCTAAGCATTTAAATGGTCTCGGTGAACCGCCGAAGGCAATTTGTTCATTTTCTCGTAGGTTTGCGACGTAAATCATGAACAGGGACAAGAATATCATTGGAATAGCAAGGGATATCGTTCAAAAAGAGGCCGCCGCGGTCGCAGCCCTTGCTCCATTGCTGGACGTTCAATTTGAAAAAGCAGTGGCGCTTATCGCCGCCTGCAAGGGGCGGATAATAGTCAGCGGTATCGGGAAAAGCGCCATCGTCGCCCAGAAGGTCGTCGCCACCCTGAATTCCACCGGTACCCCGGCCGTCTTCCTGCACGCTGCCGATGCGATCCACGGCGATCTGGGAATGGTGCAGGACCAGGACATCGTAATGATACTCAGCAAGAGCGGAGAAAGCCCCGAGATCAAGGTCTTACTTTCACTCATCCGGGGCTTTGGCAATCCCCTGATCGCGATGGTCGGAAATTTGCAGTCTGATCTCGCCAGACAATCGGATATCATACTCAATACTACTATCGACCAGGAGGCCTGCCTCAATAACCTGGCACCGACGAGCAGTACCACCGTGCAGATGGTGATGGGCGACGCCCTGGCGATCACCTTAATGGAGGTGCGCGGCTTCGGGAGTGAAGATTTTGCCCGCTTCCATCCGGGCGGCACGCTTGGGAAAAAACTGTACCTGCGGGTACAGGACGTATACGTTCACAATCAACGCCCCAGCGTCGCTCCGGACACGGCCCTGAAAGAAGTCATCATCGAGATCACGTCGAAACGGCTTGGCGCCGCCGCCGTAACCGACGAAAAGGGACTGCTGCTTGGCATCATCACCGACGGAGACCTTCGTAGGATGCTGGAGAAAGAAGGCATAAGGACCGGATTGACGGCGGCAGATATTATGACCTCGAGTCCCAAGACCGTCGACGCCGACGCCCTTGCGGTAGAGGCCCTGGACATGATGCGTATCCATGACATTACAAGACTCGTCGTCACCAACGGCCGCGAGTACCTTGGCTTTATAGACCTGAACAACCTTATCCGGGAGGGTATAATATAAGAGTATGAACAAACATCACTATGTTGTAATTATGGCGGGCGGGATCGGCAGCCGTTTTTGGCCGATGAGCCGGCAGGACTTTCCGAAACAATTCCTGGACATCTTAAACACAGGCAAGACCCTTATCCAATGGACCCTGGACCGGTTTTCGACCTTTATTCCCCTCGAGAACATCTATGTCGTAACGTCACAGGAATACGCGGACATCGTGCAGGAACAGCTGCCGCAGCTGCCCGCGGCAAACATCCTGGGAGAGCCTTCCAGAAAGAATACCGCCCCCTGTATCGCCTATATCTCCTTCAAGCTCCTGCAGACAGACCCCCAGGCTTCCCTTATCGTGGCCCCGGCCGATCACCTGATCCTGGACAAAACGGCTTTTACGAAAGTCTGCCTGGAAGCGCTGAGCTTTGTAAACAAGCACAACGCATTTATCACACTCGGGATCAAACCCACCTATCCGAATACCGGATACGGCTATATACAATATGAACAGCATTCGGTTTCGGACAACGTGTATAAGGTGAAGACCTTCACGGAGAAGCCCAATCTGGAATTGGCCAAGACCTTTTTGGCCAGCGGCGACTTTCTCTGGAATGCGGGCATCTTCGTCTGGCAGGTGAAGAATATCATCCAGGCATTCGAGAAATACCTGCCCGAGATGTACGATGTCTTTGCCGCCGAAAAAGAAAAGTTCAATACCCCGGGAGAAAAGGAAGCCTTGCAGTCCATCTACCCGTTGTGTACCAATATCTCCATCGACTTTGGTATCATGGAGAAGGCAGACAACGTCTATCTCATCCCCTCCTCCTTTGGCTGGAGCGACCTCGGCACCTGGAATAGCGCCTACGAAAACCTGGAAAAAGATTACCTGGAGAACGCGGTCGCAGGCGACAACGTCGTCGTCATAGATGCCAGCCGGTGTATGGTGAAGGCCGGCAATGACAAATTAGTTGTCCTGCAAGGCCTGGATCAATTCATCGTTGTCGACACCCCGGACGTGCTGCTCATCTGCCAGCGCGAAAAAGAACAGGAGATCAAAGAATATGTCGCCGAAGTGAAGCGTAACAAAGGAGATCAGTATCTTTAAGGGACGGACAGAACCGTCGGTACTGATGTCGCCCTATCCACTTCATACCATCCTTTTCATGGACATCGAAACGGTGTCGCAGTATCCGGTTTTTGGAGCGGTGCCGGAAGACTGGCAACAATTGTGGTGGCACAAGGCGGACGCCCTCAACCGTGACAAGCTGCCACTGACACCGGAGGAGTTGTATGGCCGGGCTGCGATCTACGCGGAGTTCGGAAAGGTCATCTGTATCAGCTGCGGCGTATTGTCCGGGCCGCCGGCAGCGCGAAAACTCTCGCTGAAATCCTTTCATGGCGACGACGAAAAAGAACTCCTGTCACAATTTTACGACCTGCTCCACAAATGGGGTTCCGAAGGCCAAAAATATCTCTGCGCGCACAATGGAAAAGACTTCGATTTCCCGTATCTCTGCCGGCGAATGGTGATCCAGGGAATGAAGGTTCCATCTGTCCTCAATCTATCGGGAAAAAAACCCTGGGAAGTGCCGCATATCGATACTATGGAGCTCTGGAAATTCGGCGAATACAAGAACTTTATCTCCCTCAATCTATTAGCACATGCGCTCGGCGTACCGACGCCCAAAGACGATATCGATGGCAGCCAGGTAGGCGAAGTCTACTGGGTGCAAAAGGACTTGCCGCGGATTGTCTCTTACTGCCAGAAAGATGTCGTTACCGTGGCCCAGGTCTACCTGCGCATCCATGGCGAAACCCTGGTCTGCCCCGAAAACATCAATATCAAATAAAGCCCCATCCGACGATGAACACCCCTTCCCTTGTCAGTAAGCTTCCGCAGGTAGGCACGACGATCTTTACTGTCATGAGCTCGATGGCTGCCGAGCTGGATGCGGTCAACCTTGGCCAGGGCTTCCCGGATTTTCCGATGAGTCAGGAACTAGTTGCACTTGTCGGCCAGGCCATGCGGGACGGGTACAACCAGTATGCACATATGAATGGACTGGCTGCTTTAAGGGAGGTGCTGGCAGAAAAGATCGCCGGATTGTATGGCACGAACGTGAACCCGGATGAGCAGATCACCATCACGCCCGGAGGTACGTATGCGATCTACACGGCGCTGACCACCATACTGCGGCCCGGGGACGAGGTGATCGTATTCGAACCGGCATACGATAGCTATATTCCAAATATCGAAATAAACGGGGCGACACCCGTGCGCATCGATCTCAAGTTCCCGGATTATCGTGTCGACTGGAACGAAGTGCGACAAAAACTGACGCCCTGCACCCGGATGATCATGCTCAATACACCGCATAACCCGACAGGTGCCATTCTCAAACCTGAGGATATGCGGGAGCTGCAGGCAATCGTGGCAGGAACGGAGATCATTGTCCATTCGGACGAGGTGTATGAACACCTCATTTTTGACGGGCTGCCCCATTCGTCCATCCTGCGATACCCCGATCTGCTCCGGCGAAGTTTCGTGTCTTTTTCCTTCGGCAAAGTATACCATTGTACGGGTTGGAAGCTGGGGTATAGCGTATCCTCCCCGGCGCTGATGGCGGAGTTTCGAAAAGTACATCAATTCAATTGCTTCAGCTGTCATTCGCCTTCACAGGTGGCCCTCGCCACATACCTGAAAGACAGGCACACCTACCTGAGCCTCGGCGCCTTTTTGCAACAAAAAAGAGATTACTTCTCCAAGCTGATGACGGCGACAAGATTTACCCCCTTGCCCTCTTATGGCAGCTATTTTCAATTGTATAAGTATGACCGCATCAGCGATGACCCTGACAAGGACTTTTGCATCCGCATGACCAAAGAATATGGAGTAGCTTCGATACCTGTGTCGGCTTTTTACCGGTCGGGTAAGGATGACCGCGTCGTGCGATTCTGTTTTGCCAAAAAAGAAGAGACGCTTGAAAAAGCAGCCGAACGGCTTGCAAAAATCTAATAACAATGACAAAGATTGACACCCTCGTTTTTGATCTTGGCGGCGTATTGATCGACTGGAACCCGGAATATCTTTACAACAAGATCTTCCCCAATGATGAAGAACGCCGCTGGTTTCTCTCGCATGTTTGCACGCTTGACTGGAACGAGCAGCAGGACGAGGGCCGGAGCCTGGAGGACGGCACGCAGCACCTGATAAAAAAGTTCCCGGAGCATGAGGCGTCCATCCGCGCCTACTATGACCGTTGGAAAGAGATGTTGGGCGGTCCTATCCATGAGACCGTAGAGATCTTTCGCCAACTCAAATTTAAAACCCCGTTGAGATTATACGCGCTGACCAATTGGAGCGCGGAGACCTTCCCCGTAGCCCTGGAGTTATATGATTTCCTGCATTGGTTCGACGGGCGATTGGTATCGGGGGAAGAGAAGATCCGCAAGCCCTTCCCCGAGATCTATAAGCTGTTGATGGAGCGGTTCGGCATCGATCCCAGGCACGCCATTTATGTCGACGACAATATCCGCAATGTGCTGCCCGCCAGGGAGCTCGGGTTTATCGGCATCCATTTTCGGACACCGGCGCTTTTCAAAGAAGAACTGAGAGGCTTGGGGGTGCTCTAAAAACCGCACTTCTCCAGATCGAAGCGGCGCCGCAATCGCCGCGTGGCAGCTATTTCAACAGTTGAAACGCGATCAGGCTCATCACGTAAGCCAGCCCGGTCATATAAACAAGCTGGATGGCAGGCCATTTCCAGCTTCGCGTTTCCCGGCGAACCACCGCCAGGGTACTCATGCATTGCATCGCCAGTACGTAGAAGATCATGAGGCTGACGCCGCTTGCAAGCGTGTATACCGGACGGCCGTCTTCCCTTTTTGCGGATTGCATGCGTTGCCGCAGGGTCTGCTGGTCAGCATCCTTTCCGCCCTCGACACTATAGAGCGTCGCCATCGTTCCCACAAAAACTTCACGAGCAGCAAAAGACGTGATCAGCGCTATGCCGATTTTCCAGTCATATCCCAATGGGCGGATGACGGGCGCCACCACTTTTCCAAGTGCGCCGGCATAGGAATTTTCCAGCAGGGCGGCCTGTTTTTCTTTCTGCAGGCTAGCGGCCCGATCGGGATGTTCCTGCATCTGCCGGGTATAGTCAGCTGCCACCTGGCCACGGCGCGGCGGGCCAAAAGAGCTGAGGGCCCAAAGGATCAGGCTGATGACCATGATGACTTTACCCGCATCTACGACGAAGGTCCTTGCCTTGTTGATCATGGTCACGACGACATTGTTCCAGCGCGGGCCTCTGTAGATGGGCAATTCGAGGATGAAAAAACTTTTCTCCTTCAGCCTGATGAACCATTTGGCGACATAGCTCACGATCATGGCCATCACCAGCCCCAACATATAGAGGCCCATCATCACCAGTCCCTGCAGGCTGAAGAAACCGAACACTTCCTTGCGGGGGATGACGAGGGCAATAAGCATGGTATAGACGGGCAGACGGGCGCTGCAGCTCATCAGCGGAGTGATGAGGATGGTCAGCAGCCGCTCCTTGCGGTTCTCGATGTTGCGGGCGCTCATAATGGCGGGAATTGCGCAGGCAAAACCGCTGATCATGGGCATGACGCTTTTGCCGTTGAGGCCGACCTTTCGCATGAGTTTGTCCGAAAGGAAGCTGATGCGGGCCATATATCCCGTGTCCTCGAGGATCGTGATGAGGCCGAAGAGGATCATGATCTGTGGCACGAACACGAGTATGCCGCTGAGACCGGCCAGCAATCCATTCACCAGCAGGTCGCTCCACCAGGCCTCGGGCAGGTGCTGCCCCAGCCAGCCGCCTAGTTTGGAGAATGTCCAATCGATGCCGTCCATAGGAAATTGAGCCATCCAGAACACGCTCTGGAAGAGCAGAAACAGCACCCCCAGCAGGATGATATAACCCCAGGTCCGGTCAAGGAAAAGCTTGTCGAGTTTTTCCGTGAACAGCGTCTTCTCCAGCGGGTCCGGCTCGGCTACGGTATGCTTCATGATCTGCCGGATGCGGCTGTAACGAGCGAGGATCTCGTCGGCCTGGATACGCGTATGGTTGAAGGCATGCGTCGCTTCGATGGCTTCTATTTTCGATTGCTGCTCCCCGGACAGCGCAAATTGCTCATGGTTGATGAGGTAGTGGATGGCAGTATAATCGCTGATTTCCGGAAACAGTTTTTTAACGTCCTGTACGGCACCTGCCGCGAGGGCCTGGGGGGCGATAAAAGCGCGGGGCGGAGCAAGATTCAATTGACGGGCCCGCTGCTCGACCACTTTTTTTAGCTGCGGGATGCCCTTGTTCTTGCGGGGGTTAACGGGGACAATGGGTATGCCGAGCTCCCGTTCCAGCCCGTCGACGTCTATTTCGATGCCTTTTTGTCCGGCAAGGTCCATCATGGTCAGGGCCACGACGACAGGTAGCTTCAGGTCGATGATCTGAGAGCAGAACAAAAGATTACGCTTCAGGTTGCTCGCATCCACGAGCAGGACGACCATGTCGGCTCTAACGGCAGGGTCCTGATTTAGCAAGACCTTATAGGTCACCCATTCATCGGCCCTTTTAGGGTAAAGGCTGTAAGTTCCCGGCAGATCGACAATGTTGACCGTGAGACCTGCGGTGAGCTGGCTGGAACCGGTCTTTTTATCGACGGTTACGCCGGGAAAATTGCCAACCTTTTGGTTCAATCCGGTAAGCGCGTTGAAAAGCGAGCTTTTCCCGCTGTTGGGGTTGCCAACAAGGGCGATATGTAAGTTGTTCTTTTTCACTCAGCTTGCCGGGCGGCCGTTGACCGGCAAAGGTACAGGTAACACCGCGCAAGTGTTTACGAAATGAGGAAAGCTGCCGGCGTTACCGGGGCAATCGAGCCGCAGGCCCTCCAATCTTTAGCCCGGGTAGACGCGAAGCGTCGGCGGCTGCCAGCCAGCTACATCTAAAAGCAACATCGGACGTCAAGCCAGGAAACGCCGGAGGCTTTTCAGCCAGACCATTCCCTACAAGACGATCAACTTCCCATTCTCGTAAAGCGGAAGCACATTCGCCACATCGGCTGTCAAACAATACCGGATGTCTTTTTCAAGCCCATACCCCATGAGGCGTTGATAGTGCGAGGCGTTTTTGTCCTGCATAAAAGAAAAAAAGTCGGACCGGGCGTCCTTAAAAACCGTCTCGGCGATCTGGGAAGAGTCACAATTGATGGAGAAATGGTCCTTGATGCTGTTGATGACGGCACCTGCAAACAGCATGTCTTCAATGTTCACGCGGTCCTTCCAGGCTGCACAGCCCAATACGACAGGTTGGTTTTGATCGACCAGGTATCGGCAGACGGCACTTAGGTTAGGGAAAGAGCCGGTGATGATCTGTCCGGCACCCCGGTCGAGCGCCATGTGCAAGAGCTTGGTGCCGTTGGTCGTCGTTAGCACGAGCGTCCTGCCGCCGACGAATTCCCTGGGGTATTCGAATGGGGAGTTGCCGTGTTCAAGGCCCTCGGCGATCATCCCATCGCGTTCTCCGGCCGTGATGCCGTCGATCTGGCGGCCGAGCTCGATGCACTTGGCGACGCTGTCTACCGGTATAACGCATTTCGCACCGTTATACAGTGCCGTGGCGATGGTGGACGTAGCGCGAAGGACGTCGATGATCACTACAATGGCGTGCTTTACATCATATAAATGCAACAAGGCGGGAGACAGGGCCGTAAATAAGGTCGGTTTCGCAGAAGAAGAAGAATTGCTCATAGTTGTGTCCCGGGATGCGCTGTCTGAAAATTAGCGCATCCCTGGCAAACGCTAATATCCGTTGAACTTCGTTCCGCACCACCGGTGCGGACCTCCTTTCTATTTGTTCAAAAGGAACTTCCATTTTTCCGACTCGGCGTATTCCTTAATATGTCTATTACGGATTTCCAATAGTTTTTTCATATACCGCGTGAGGTAAAACTGGTTGACTAGCTTGCCGATCAGGCCGTAGGGCGTCTCGAAGTGGAAAAGGTCGATCAGCAAAGTTCCATTATCGATCCGTTTGAAATGATGTTCATGTTTCATGCTCCTGAAGTCGCCATCGACCATTTCGTCGGTAAAAGAAACGGGGGATTCCATCGCCGTGATCTTTGTCTTCAAGATCCTGGTCTTCATGAGATGCTTGGCTTTCCAGGTAACAGTCTCATGTATACCGATCAGCCCTGAAACAGTGCCGGCAACAGCCGCTTCCTCGGTATGGGCCATTGATTTACGGTGCAAGTCGATGCTACGCGCAAGGTCGAAAACACGTTCAGCAGGAGCTGCGACAAAGGTCGTTAGATGAATGGTGGGCATTTTATAAGGTGTTGGACCACGAAATTGAATGAAATCCGCGGCAACAATATAGCATATTTCATCCAAAACGTTGCAGTCCGTCCTTCGGAGGCCGCGGGAAGCGCCTTCCAAAGAAAAAGTCATTCTAACTTAAATTCCAGCGTTGAGCATTAACTAAAAGGAAACTTCACAACCCTGGCTTGCAGGAGCTTATCTCTCACCTTTATGTATATTTTGGTGTCGATGTCCGCAAAAACCCGCCGCACATAACCCATGCCGATGGCCTTGTTGAGCGAAGGGCTTTGTGTCCCCGATGTCACCCGGCCAATCGTGGCGCCGGAGAAATCCTTGATCTCATAACCCTGACGGGGGATCCCCTTTTCCACCATTTCGAAGCCGATCAATTTCTGTCCGGGCCCGGCGGCCTTCTGCTCCTGCAAAATGGCCTTCGCGGTAAACTCCTTGGAGAACTTCGTGATCCATCCCAGTCCTGCTTCGAGCGGGCTGGTAGTATCGTCGATATCATTCCCATAGAGACAATAGCCCATTTCGAGGCGGAGGGTATCCCTGGCGGCAAGACCGATGGGCTTCAAGCCCTGTGGTCCACCCACTTCGAAAAGCTTGTTCCAGATCGTCTCGGCCGCTCCGTCCTTGTCTTCGAAATAGATCTCGATACCACCGGCGCCCGTATAGCCCGTAGCGCTCATAATGACATTGTCGACGCCCGCAAAACGGCCTCTTGCAAACGTATAATAGGTCAGGTTGAGGATATCGATATCGGTCAAAGCCTGCATCATCTTGTTGGCATTGGGTCCCTGGATGGCCAGAAGGCAAGTCTTGTCGGAGATATTATGCAGTTCAGCGTGGCTGGTATTGTGATGAGAGATCCACTTCCAGTCCTTTTCGATGTTGGCAGCATTAACCACGAGCATATAGGCCTTGTTTTCCTCGAGGCAGTAAACGAGAAGGTCATCCACGATGCCGCCTTTGTCGTTGGTGAAGGAACTGTATTGTGCCTTGCCTTTGGTGAGCTTTGACGCGTCATTCGTCGTCACACGCTGGATCAGGTCCAGTGCATCTTCCCCTTTTACGATGAATTCTCCCATATGGCTCACGTCGAACACGCCTGCGTTGTTGCGGACAGCGAGGTGCTCTTCATTGATGCCGGTATAGCTGACGGGCATGCTGTAGCCTGCAAAATCGACCATCTTTGCTCCGAGTCCCTGATGGATCATTGTAAACGGGGTATGCTTCATGTTGAATTTTTAAAGCCGGGTAAGGCATCTAAATTGGCGGGGCAAAAGTAATGGATTTGGCGGAGGAAAAAGGCGGCATTTATAGGTGAAAAGCCCCCCAGTGGATACCGGGGAGCTGGATTCCAACTTCAACCAACCAAGAGGTAGTGATAGGAGGTATTATATGCGTTCGAGAAAGGAGATCGCACAGCAGGAGCAATCTTCCGGTTTTGTCCGCATGGCTGTTTTCTTTATGATCGGATTAGCCGTGTCCGTCCTTTGCCTGGGTTCCGACCCGGGACCCTTGTACCGGTAGCCGCCGTTGTCGGGCTTCGAGGGTTTGCTGTCTTTATTGTCTTTGTATTCCGGTTGGTCGTCGTCTTCGTCACTCTTTTGCTCTTGGTTTTTGCGATGGTCATATTTGGTTCTTCTGTCGGTCCGGACAAGGCCGGTGGAAGTCATCAGGTATTCGACATTGCTGCTCCAGGAATAGGTGTTGGCCTCATCGATATCATCATCCCAGTCATTGTTCCAGTCGCTTCCGCGGTTGTCCCAACGGATATGCGTACGGCCGGGGTTGATGTTAAACCAATGGTAGTCTTCTACGCTGCGGGCGACCATGATCTTTTTGCCCACGGGCACCGAGATCTCGACGCGCACCTGCTGGTTACGGAACTTCTCACCGCGTGGGATCGCGAAACCCTGTGGCAACTTGAGGAGGCTATCGTCCTGCCCTACGGGGAACTGGATGTTGTCGGCCATCTGGTGGGCAATGGCTCCGCTGCTGCCGTGGCTTAGTTTGATCAGGTTAACATGGAAGGCGGAATCGTCACTTTTGAGAATTTTTACTCTTACGGTCGTCAAAAGGACACTGTCCTCGCCGAGGTTGTAAAAAGGGCTGTTGCGTCCCATGTCGACATCGAACCACCAGTCGGTGTCTTCGTAACGGTTGATAGGCCTTATATTCTGGACGATCAGCTTACCCTGGCTGGGTTGCGTAAGCGAAACGGCCTGCTCGACGTGTTGACGGGACCTGAAATTGCTCATGATCATACCGCCGAGGACGATGAGCGAGAACAACCCAAGCACCCAAAGCGTTGCAAAAGTATAACCCAGGTAATGGCTGCGTGAACGGGTGCCCGAAATACGCCGGATCAGCCAGGTAAGCAGGGCAATGACGGGAATGACCAGGAAGAGGAAGAACGCGGACCAGGCCAGGAAGTTCTGCCAGAAACCTTCGAGGATAAAATCCTTGAGGTGGATCAGGCCGCCCCCGCGGAAGGCTAACCCGGCCAATACCGCGATCAATGCAAAGGCAATGATGCCCGCAATAAAGAGAAAGAAGGCTTTGAACAGCACGCCGACTGCATGACCGAAGCCATTGCTGGTCCGCCGGATGGTCGGGCCTGCTTCGGTGCTCCAATTCTGTGTGTTCTGTTTTACCGATCGCGCACCCTGTTGGATGCGTTCCTTCACCTCAGCACTCATTTCCATCGCCCTTCCTTTAAAGTTCTCCATGTCGCTTTTGATGGTGTTCTTGATAGACTCGAGATCGACTTTTTCGCCGCGCATCTCCAGTTTATCCGAAGCGGTGACGGCTTCGGGAAGGACGATCCAGAGGACGATATAGGTCACGAAAAGGGTGCCGCCGAAACCGCCGGTGAAGAAGGCCGGGCCACTGAAATGATACCACGAATACCACGCGCTCCGCACGATGGAGGCCACGATGCCCAGGATCAAGGGGGCGGCAAAGATCAGGCGCGGGATCCAGACCTCGATGTGAAAATAGGCCGCGAGGCCGCTGGCTACGCCACCGATGACCCGGTCGTCGCTATTGCGGTAGAGGCGTTTGCGGACGGCCGCCGGCAACGATTTTGTCGGCAGGATCATCCAGAGAATAAGATATAGGATGAAACCGGCACCCCACCCGACGGTCATCAGCACGAACGCGATCCTGACGATGGCGGGATCAAGGCGGAGATAGTTGGCCAGGCCGGCGCATACACCGCCCAGGATCTTATCGTTGTCGGCCCGGAAAAGGCGGCGCGGCTCGTTGCCAAACTGCCAGTTTGGTTGAGCGGTCCCGGATGTCTGCCCGGCACCGGTGCCTGCTCCTGCAGCTGTGCTGGCGGCGGGTGCGGGTTCCGCCCCTTCTCCTTCAAATTCTTCGGGGCGACCCATGCTGGCGATGACATTGGTCACGTCTTGGTCTGTGACGCAGGCGGCGCCTTTCTTGAGGACCTCGGAAAAGAGTTCGGCGAACCTGTTCTCGATGTCGCTGATGATCTCTTCCCTTCCCTCTTCGTTGGCGAAGTACTTGCGCAGGCTCTCTATATACTGCTGCAGGATCTCATACGCGCTTTCTTCGATAGGGATCACCCGACTATGAAAGTTTATATTGATGATCTTTTTCATTGTAAGTGTTATTTGAAGGTTGAGTTGTAGTAGGTGTGGTGTGTCGCGATTAGAGCTTGTTATTGGTAAGGGCGTGAACGGCATTGGCCAGCTCGGTCCAGGTAGCTTCCAACTCCCCGTAAAAGGCTTCTCCTTTCGGGGTGAGGGAAAAATACTTGCGGGGCGGCCCGGAATTGCTTTCCACCCATCGGTAAGTAAGCATGTCGGCATTTTTTAAGCGGGTCAGCAACGGGTAAAGGGTTCCTTCGAGAATGTTCAGGTTGGCCTGTTTCATTTCCTCTACGATGTCGGATGGGTAGGCCTCCCCACGCCTGATAACAGAGAGAATACAGAACTCCAGGATTCCCTTGCGCATCTGACTCTGGGTGTTTTCTATGTTCATACACTGTGAGTTTTTTGATTTATATCCTTGACAAACCAAAGATATGCATTTCCCCAGTACTATGCAACACTAGGTACTGGTCCAAAGAAAGTATTTTTGATCGCTAAGTAGGCAGTCTATGTACGGAAGCAGCCACGGGCGCGGCTTTCGGCGTCCCCAACCGAGGGAAACCAAGGACATTCCTAAAATGACAAGCGGCAATTTTAGGGGGCGGACGGCGACGCTGGCGGCGAAGCCGCATACGCGTTCAGGACCTAGAGCCAGTCACCCCGATCGGCATGCGCCTTAAATCGGCAATCTGCCCCACTTTACTTCTTCAAACCGATCTCACGGAGGCGTTCATCGAGGTAGGCCCCCGCCGTAATATCATCGTAAACCTTTGGATGTGAGGCATCTATGCAACTTGGAAGGCAGGCGAGGCTCATACTGCTCTTCGGATGGAGGAAGAAAGGAATGGAAAATCGTGAGGTTCCCCAGCGTTCGCGGGGCGGATTGACTACCCGGTGTGTGGTGGATTTCAGCCGATTATTGGTCAACCGCTGAAGCATGTCTCCCACATTGACCACGATCTGGTCAGGAAGGGAGGTGACGGGGACCCACTCGTTTTGTTTGGACAGGATCTCGAGGCCGTCGGCGGAAGCGCCGACCAGTAAGGTGATCAGGTTGATGTCTTCATGCTGTTCAGCCCGGATGGCAGATTTGGGTTCCTCTTTGATCGGTGGATAGTGGATGGCCCGGAGAATGGAGTTGCCGTTGTGGACAGGTCCGTCGAACCAGGCCTGATCGAGGCCGAGGAAAAGCGCGATCGCCTGCAGCAATTTTGTCCCCGAATCCTCGAAAGAACGGTAGGCCTGGGTGAACAGACGGTTGAATTCCGGCAATTCGGTGACCTGGACATTGTCTGGGTATTCCGCATGGACGGGGTCATTGTCTTCGACGGTCTGGCCAAACTGGAAGAACTCCTTTAAGTCAGGCGCCGTGGAGCCTTTTGCGTGCTCCTTGCCAAAGGAGGTATAACCGCGCTGGCCGGCGAGACCGGGGATCTCATATTTGGTTTTCTCTTCCTGGGGCAGCGCAAAAAACGACTTTGTGTTCGTATATAGGCCCTCGATGGTTGCCGGGAGGATACCATGGTTCTTTACGGCGACGAAGCCTACTTCCTCGTAAGCGCGGCCAAGGGCCGATACGAAAGCGGCTTTTTGCTCGGGAGTGCCGGAGAAGGCTGACAGATCGACGACGGGGATGGCCATAGGTCTTTTTTTGATGGTATGAAGCCCGTTCAGGCCTCTGCGGCGGCCGAACGGAGGGCGTTAAAGGTAAAGATTTCCGTGGCGCGAAACACTAAAACTCGGCGCTTTTGGGCGTACGCGGAAAAGCGATGACGTCGCGGATATTGCTCATTCCGGTCACGAATAGGATCAGCCTTTCGAACCCGAGACCGAAGCCGGCATGCGGGACGCTGCCGAAGCGGCGCGTGTCCAGGTACCACCACAGCTCTTCGGCGGGAATATGCATTTCCTTCATGCGTTCTTCCAGCTTGTCGAGCCGTTCTTCGCGCTGGGACCCGCCGACCAGTTCCCCAATGCCGGGGACGAGGATGTCCATGGCCGCTACCGTGGTTTGGTCTTCATTGCGGCGCATATAAAAGGCCTTGATGGCAGCGGGATAACCGGTGACGATGACGGGCTTTTTGAAATGCTTTTCCACCAGCCAGCGTTCATGTTCGCTTTGCATGTCGATGCCCCACTTGACATCGTATTGGAACTTTTTCTTTTTGTAAGCAGGGGACTGCAGGAGGATGTCGATCGCTTCAGTATAGGTAATGCGTTCGAAGTCATTATTGATAACGAATTCCAGTTTTTCGATAAGGCCGAGTTCGCTTCGCTCTGCCTGCGGCTTCTGTTTTTCTTCATCGGCAAGCCGTTGGGCGAGGAAGTCCAGGTCTTCGCGGTTGTGCTGCATGGCGTAGCCAATGGTGTACCGGATAAAGGCCTCGGCGAGATTCATATTGTCTTCCAGATCGCAGAAAGCCATTTCCGGCTCCACCATCCAGAATTCGGCGAGGTGGCGCGCGGTATTTGAATTCTCGGCGCGAAAAGTGGGGCCGAAGGTGTAGATCTCGCTAAGGGCCATTGCGCCCAGTTCTCCTTCGAGTTGACCGCTGACGGTGAGGTTGGTGGCCCTGCCGAAGAAGTCTTCCGCAAAATCTATGGAGCCGTCTTCCTTGCGGGGCGTGTTGTCGAAGGGCAGGATACTGACCCGGAACGTCTCACCGGCGCCTTCGGCATCAGAGGCCGTAATAATGGGGGTATGCAGATATACGAATCCCCTGTCGTGAAAGAATTGATGGATGGCAAAAGCAAGCGCATGACGCACGCGGAATACCGCGCTAAAGGTATTCGTGCGAAAGCGCAGGTGCGCGATCTCCCGCAGGTATTCGAGGCTGGGCCTGTTCTTGAGCTGAAGCGGATACGTGTCGGGATTGCATTCCCCGAGCACTTCGATGGTGCGGGCCTTTACTTCTGCAACCTGCCCTTTGCCGAGTGAAGCGACAAGAAGCCCCGTCACCTTGAGCGAGGCCCCCGGAGTGATCTTTTTGAGCAGGTCGTCGTCAAATGCGCCCAGTTCCGCAACTACCTGCAGGTTATTGTTGGTAGAGCCGTCATTGAGTGCGATAAACTGGTTGTTGCGGAAGCTCCGCACCCACCCCATTACGGTCACTTCCCGGTTGTCCGGCGATACCGCCAGCAGCGCTTTGACTTTGACTCTTGTGTTGAACATGTTGCTACTCTGGTTAATTTTAATATCGGGAATTGAATTCCAGGGAAAACCTATCCGGTTCCCGGAAAGCTCTTATGTCTTTGGGTCAGCCTCCGGGTGATTCGGGGGCAAATATAGACCAACTCGCCAAAAAAGGGGATGCAGAGTTGCCGGCGATAAATTTTTTATACCAAAAAACCATTGAATTTCAGCGATTTTCAAAATATTTTTTTGAATTTTGCGATTATTTATTAAAATTGCAGTGGAATTAAGCTGAATGGTTCGCTTTTCCAACGCTCACAGCTCACAGTTTTTAAGTTATTCTGTTCATCCATAATCAAAATTCATTTCAAACATTTTCATTAGACAGATCCTCTGTTTGAGAATGCAGTTCAACTCTCAAGTTATTTTATGTACGATATTCTCCAATTGAACGACATGCTCGTTCCGGAACTCCTCGACATTGCAGAACAGCTGAAGATCACAGGTGCCAAGAAACTGGACAAGCAGGAGCTCGTTTACAAAATCCTCGACAAACAGGCCGTAGCAGCGAGTGAAGGAAAGGGTGAGTTGGCGGATGATAAAGCCAATAAACGCAAACGGATCATAAAGGCCACTACAGCCAATAGCACCGAAGAAGCCATCGTCGAAAGCGACGAAGAAGAAAAACCGAAAAAGGGGGAAGCGAAAAAAACCGCCCCAAAGAAAGAAGAGAAAGCCCCCGTAGGGAAGAAACCAAAAAAGAAAGAAGAAGAGCCCGAGGAAATAGCGACACCCATAAAAGCACCCGTCTTAAAGAATCAGGCCGCTCCGCCGAGGGAAGCGCAGCAACGGGGCGAGGCACAAAGAGACGGCGTCCAGCAGGATGGAGCAGTACGCAACGCCGGCGGCGCACGCGATGGTCGCGGCGATGGCGACACTGGGCGTAGCGAAGGCGGACGTCGTGATGGCGAAAGATTACAAGTGCAGCGCCGTGAGCCGGCGAACCGCGATCAGCTTCAACGCGACCAACAGCCGCGCGACCAACAGCCGCGCGACCAACAGCCGCGTGACCAACAGCCCCGCGACATGCCACAACGCGACAATCAACAACGCAATGACGGCAACCAGGGTGACGGCAATCGCAACGATAATCGAAATGATAGTCGCAACGAATTGGTACGCGGCGAAGGCGGACAAAACGACGGCAATCGCAATGACAACAGCCGCAACGACAGCAATCGCAACGACAACAGCCGCAACCAGAACGACGGTAATCGCAACCAAAGCGACGGCAATCGTAACGACAATAGCCGCAATGACAGTAGTCGCAATGGGAACAACCGCAACGACCAGCATCGTGAAGAAGGCGAAGACCAGCAGGACCAGGACGACAATATGCAGGAAGGACAAGAAGGCGAAGGCATGCGCGATCCCAATAGCGGCGGTGACGCACAGCGGGCTTATCCACAACGTCGCAACGAAGTCTTCAACATCGAATTCGATGGCGTGATCTCCGCCGAAGGCGTACTCGAGATGATGCCCGACGGCTATGGTTTCCTCCGCAGCAGCGATTACAATTATCTTTCTTCCCCCGATGATATTTATGTGAGCCCCTCGCAGATCAAATTATTCGGACTAAAAACAGGCGACACCGTACTGGGCTCCGTTCGCCCCCCCAAAGAAGGTGAAAAATACTTTGCCCTGCTAAAGGTAGAAACCATCAACAACAAAGGTCCCGAAGAGGTCCGCGACCGGGTCCCTTTCGATTACCTGACGCCGTTATTCCCCTTCGAGAAACTGACCTTGTTTACAACGCCCAGCGATTATTCCACACGGATCATCGACCTCTTCACGCCCATCGGCAAAGGCCAGCGCGGACTTATCGTCGCTCAGCCCAAGACGGGCAAGACGATGTTGCTGAAGGCCGTGGCAAACGCCATTGCCTCCAACCATCCCGAGTGTTACCTGATGATCGTGCTGGTGGATGAACGGCCCGAGGAAGTCACGGACATGGAACGGAGCGTCAAGGGCGAAGTTATCGCCTCGACTTTTGACGAGCCGGCCGAAAAACATGTGAAGGTTTCCACCATCGCCCTGCAGAAAGCAAAGCGGCTGGTAGAATGTGGTCATGACGTCGTGATCCTGCTGGACTCCATCACCCGTCTGGCCCGCGCGCACAATACGGTTGCCCCGTCATCCGGTAAGGTCCTCTCCGGCGGCGTGGAAGCAAACGCCATGCAGAAACCCAAACAGTTCTTTGGTGCCGCCCGTAAAATAGAAAATGGCGGATCGCTGACGATCCTGGCCACGGCCCTCATCGACACAGGCTCCAAGATGGACGAAGTGATCTTTGAAGAGTTCAAGGGTACGGGCAACATGGAATTGCAGCTGGAACGCCGGCTTTCGAACCGCAGGATATACCCGGCCATCGACCTCGTTGCCAGCTCTACACGCCGCGACGATCTCTTGCTGGAAAGGGAAGTGCTGCAACGCATGAACCTCCTCCGCGTCTACCTCAACGACATGAATGTCGAGGAAGCAATGAACGAACTCCTGAAACGGATGCGGGGCACCAAGAGCAACGAAGAATTCCTGGCGAGCATGAACAGCTGACTAACTGAGTCCGCGGCTCGCACACATTCTCCGACAAAAGATTCCCCGGATAAGCACTCACATCAGCCCCCGGCATCGGGCAAACATGCTCCCTCCGGCCAGCGATCCAATCGTCATTAAGACGCTCAAACCATCGCATCGATCTGCTGCGCCAGCTTCCTGTCCTTTTCGGTGACGGTATTGCCCGCACTATGCGTAGACAAATTGATCTCCACCGTATTGTAGACGTTGGTCCATGATGGATGATGATCCATCTTCTCCGCCGCCAATGCGACGCGCGTCATAAACGCAAAGGCCTGCGAGAAGTCCTTGAACTCGAACTTCCGGTAAAGCGTGTTGTTTTTCTCTTCCCACATGCGCGACGATTTCGTTGGTCAAAAAATTAAATGCCCTTTGTTTTTTATCTTGTCCTGTGCGAGCTCCATGGCGAGTTGCACACCGGGGACAGAGCGGATCGACCCTAGGAGGTCCTGGAACTTTTCGTCTCCCACCACATCCCCTTTCAAAAGCCAGAGAAAGTCCAGGTGTTTGAATTCTGGCAGCAGGTATTCTCCGTCGAATTGGTTGTTGTACAGAAAATGCCGGAGCGAGGTGCCATTCTCCCGGTATTCGTACACTCCGAAGAAGTATTTACGCTGCCTCCGGGTAAGCTGGATCTCGATCTCATTGTTGATACGGAAATCGAACCGGAACCGGTTGTTCAGCTGCCAGCAGAACTGATAGTCCTTTACGGGAGCCACGAGGCCCAGCAACCGGGTTTCCTCGAAGAACTCGCCCGTCATATCGGCTATGTTCAGCTTCAGCTTCATTCTTTTCTTCCGGTGAACGGAATTCGCCCGCGTTTATCGGCTCCTTCCACAATATCGTAAATGAATTTCAATACTTGCAGCTCGCCGGGATAATTGATCTTATCGGGGCCGTCGCCCGGCAGATGGTACTCGGGATAAGGCCCGGTAAAGAAAGATAGGACGGCAATGCCTCGTTTGTAAAAGGCCGCCTGGTCGCCGCGGCGATTGCCGCTGCTATCCAGGTCCAGGAAAAGACCTTTCTGATCCTTGACCTCCCTGCAGATACCCCACCAGGCAGTCGAGCTGCCATAGCCGCTGATGGTGAGCACAGGTGAACTGTCGCTCAACCGTCCGATCATGTCCATGTTCAACATGTAATTCAGATTGACCGGGTTTATCGGCGGATGCGCGGCGAAATAGCCCGAGCCTCGCTGTCCCAGCTCTTCGGCCGAAAAAGCCACGAACAGGTAGTTGTTCGATTTCAGCCGCGAAGCAGACAACGACCTGGCCAATTCGATCAGGGCGGCTACCCCACTGCCATTGTCGTCCGGACCGCTGAAAATCACCTTTGGGTCATTGCCGTGGTAAAGCGCATTGCTGTCTTCGCCGTGGGGCAGGTTATCGTAGTGAGCGCCGATCACTACCGTAGTAGCCGCCCCGTTGTCGAGGAAGCCGACGATATTGTGCCCAGTGCGCTTTTTCTGCGTAAAGCCTACTTTTAGCTTGATGTCCAATGAAGCGGCTTCGTCTTTCAGGTATTTGCGTTTGGCCTCCCTCGTGATATAGAGAATGGGAATGGAAACCGGTTCCGCTCTTTCCGTGGGATCATAGGCCAGGTTGTCCGCCATCCTGGAACTATTGTAGAGGAGGAGGGCCGTAGCGCCTTTTTTGGCGCAGGCGGCGGCCCTGGTGCGGATGGCGCCGCGCAGGTCGAAGTGGGCATTGCCCGCGGCACCTTCCATCAATTCACGCAGGTCCAGGAACCAGGGTACTCCGCTTTCCTGCAGCGCGATGGCGGGAGAGCCCGATACACTGCCGGTCGCGCTGAAGGCCAATGGGAAATATTCCTTGTTCAGCACGAACGGGCGGTCGTTCACAGAAAAGAAAGCGTCTTCGCTTACCATCCTGCCTTCG
Source organism: Puia sp. (assembly GCA_965214315.1). Classification (GTDB taxonomy): domain Bacteria; phylum Bacteroidota; class Bacteroidia; order Chitinophagales; family Chitinophagaceae; genus Puia. The sequence continues at coordinate 165,813 of CBDCBP010000006.1, forward strand.
TCGATATCGAAAGCCTGTAGCCAGCCATTGCCATCCCCTTTCGCCTTTAATCCGATCTTCCCGAATTCGCTCGTAATATAGTCGCTCGCCATTTTTTCCCCTTGCGTGCCGGTGCGCCGGCCCTCTAGCCGGTCGTCCGAAAGATAACGGACATGGACCTCAAGATTGGACAGAACGGCTTTATCGGCTTTTTTGAGTTTTTGAGCGGAGGAAGGAGTGGTCAGCAGGGGTAGGGTCAGGATAGGCGTTAAAAATTTAATACGGGAGATCATACAAGTGGTTTAACATAACGATCTGTGGTACAACTGGAATGCCCGGGCGGGCCCGTATAAAGGTAAGATGGATTTATTTTCTACACTCACCTTTTTTCCTTTAGTTTTGCAGATTGGCCTTTCCGATAAAGGGCTTGAGTCTGACCTTCGGTCGCTGAAGGACCCTGGGAAAGGATTTGACCGGAAGAGGGATCCGTTAAAAAAGCATATGGCGTTACCGCACCTTATTAAGTATGTGTATACCAATGGGACCGATGAAGTGATTCGTCGCGGAAAAAAGATCCATGCCATTGGCTACGTGGAGCTCATCGAATATGACGAACTATTCGAGTCCGTGACGTTTCGCGTAAAAGATGACAGCTATACCACCTATTACAAGGTCTACGTTCAGAAATTCAAGGACGCGAAAACCCTTTCTATCCGATGCAGCTGCCCGTATAACCTGGGGGATATCTGCCGCCACGAGGCGGGTGCGCTGATCCAATTGCAGGAATTGCTGGACAGGAATATGCTGAAAGCCGAGGAAGTTAAGTACGACCAGCGTCACACGGTGGTGAAGATGAAGTTCATCGACCTGAAGACCATTCGGCTGCTATGCTCACCCAATACCCTCGCCGAAGCGGAAAAATACCTGCGCGACCAACGCGCGAAGATCGAATTCGCAAAGGATGAGGTGGTGAAAGCGGCTGTCGAAATAGAAGACCAGGTATACCAGGTGGTGCTGCGAAAGAATGAAGAGCGTAACTTTGACACGTCCAGCGATTTTCCCGATGCCGTCCACCCGCTCTCCCTCCCTAAAGTCATCGTTTTCCTGCAACTGCTCCAGGCGCACGGCGCGTATTATTTCGATAGCATTCGCAATTGGGATAAAGAAAAGAACAAATTACTCGAAGCATATGGCTACTCCCTTTCGGACGATCTGAAGGGCAAGTTTGAATTTACCTACAAAGACGGCAAGCCGTTCTTACGGGTACTCGATACCTCGATCAAACGGGTGGCACCCCTGGCCAACAGCCGCCCCCGTCCAATGGAGGCCGAAGCCGCCACCGCCGTCATCGCCGAAGAGGAGAAGATCGCCGGCAATGCCCAGCGCCTGGGTGTGATCTTCAACTTCAACCAGGATGGGTTCCCCGGCTTTGCAGTGGATGCCGTGTCCGGAGAAAGCAACGAGGAGCAGACGGCCTACGCTTCGAAGGTCGAACGGATGGACCTTTCCAAATTCATCAATCTCGACGCCTTTAACGAGTTCGACAAACAGATGGTGCCGTCGCTGCGCAAAATACAGGGCGCTGAGATCAACAAATACCTGAACCGGAATTCGCCTTTTAGCGGTATATGGGAGAACATCATCCATCACGAGGAGGATGACCTGCCCGAGGAGACGAAAAAATTGATGGTGGAATATCTCCATCCAAAGTTGAAGAAACTGTTCATAGAACTAAATAGCAACCCCTTCGTTTTTTACCTCAATGGGCATAAGCCTTTCAAGACGGCCAACCTTCAGCCGATAGGACTGTCGGCGGATGTGATCACGCCCCAATTCAGTGTCACGGCCGAAAAAGAAGGGTATGCCGTCAGCTGTTTTGTAAAGATCAATGGACAGCCGGTCGATGTTTCCCGGAACGAATGCAAGAGCCCGCTGATCTTCTTTTACAACAACAACCTCTACCTCTGGAATAAGCCCGAGGATATCGCCCTCGTAGAAAAGTTCGCAGGCCGAGAAACGCAGTCCATCCCAAAAAGCGAATGGGCCGCCCAGCTCAAAGAATTCGTGCTGCCCTTGACCAAGGATTATCAGGTCGATTTTGACGGCGGTCTCATCCGCGAAGTCCGCGATGGAGACCCGGAAAAGAAATTATTGCTGCAGGAGAAAGGAGACTACCTGGTCTTCCAACCCCTGTTCTCCTATAAAGGCTTTGAGACCCGCCCGGGCGGTAAAGACGAGATCGTCGTGCCGGATGGAGATCGGGTGTTGATTGTACACCGCAACAAAGAAGCCGAACTCCTCTTCTTCCGCAAGCTGGAATCCCTTCATTCCGCTTTTATTCATCCGGAAGGCTCGCATAGCCTGGCGTTGAAGGGCGCTGACGTGCTCAAGAATAACTGGTTCTTCCTGTTCGTAGACGCCATGGAAGAAATGAAGATCCCGGTATTCGGCTTCGATGCCCTCAAGAACTTCCGCTTCAATACCGCCAAGCCGCAGACCAAGATCCATATCAGCAGCAATACCGACTGGTTCGATGCGCGGGTGGACATCGTCTTTGGCGACCAGAAAGTGACCATCGCCGACGTTAAGAAAGCACTGGGGAACCGTCAGCAGTTCGTCCCGTTACACGATGGCACGCTGGGCGTGCTTCCCGAAGAATGGATAAAGAAGTACTCCCTCCTCTTCCGGGTCGGCGAAGGAAAGAGCAACCAGCTGCGTTTGTCGAAATACCACATGAGCGTGATCGACGAACTCTATGACAACCGCAACGAAGAAGAACTGATCATCCGCCTCGAGGAGAAATATGAGCAGCTGAGGGAGTTCAACAGGATCAGGGAGGTCGACCCGCCCACCCACCTGAACCCGATCCTCAGACCATACCAGGTCCATGGCTTTCACTGGCTCAACTACCTGCAGGAAGTTAATTGGGGCGGCATCCTGGCCGACGACATGGGGCTTGGTAAGACGATCCAGGCGCTCTCTTTCCTGCAACATTTCAGGGATGTGAATGGCCGGCTCAGTGCGTTGGTGGTCTGTCCGACGACATTGATGTTCAACTGGGAAAATGAGATCAGGAAGTTTACGCCCACATTGACCTATCATATCCATCATGGGGGCGACAGGACGCGCAACAAGGAGGCCTTATCGCAGTTCAATGTGATCATCACGACGTATGGAACACTGCGCAGCGACATCAAACTGCTGCTCGAAATGCCCTTTGATTATGCAGTACTCGATGAGTCCCAGGCAATAAAGAATCCCGGCAGTAAGGTCACGAAAGCTGCCTGCCTCCTCCAGGCAAAGCACCGCCTTTGCATGAGCGGTACCCCGTTGCAGAACAATACTTTTGACATCTTTGCACAGATGAACTTCCTGAATCCGGGCATGCTGGGCAGCCTCGAATTCTTCCGTCAGGAGTTCGCCGTGCCGATCGATAAATTTGGCGAACAAGACCGCAAGGAACACTTGCGGAAGCTGCTGTATCCGTTTATTTTGCGCCGCACAAAGGAACAGGTTGCCAAAGACCTGCCCGATAAGACAGAGACCATCCTCTTCTGTGAGATGGAGGATGAACAACGAAAGGTCTATGAAGCGTACCGGAACGATTACAGGGATAACATCATGGGAACGATAGAGACCCAGGGCATCCAGCGTTCACAACTTACCATCCTGCAGGGATTGATGAAACTGCGCCAGATCTGTGACTCCCCGGCTATCCTGAACGAGACCGACAAATATCCCAACCACTCCATAAAACTCGACGAGCTGGCCCGCGAGATCACCGAGAACATCGGGGATCACAAAGCGCTTATCTTCTCACAGTTCCTGGGCATGCTGGCGCTCATCAGGGAGCGGCTGAAGGAGCTGGATGTCAAGTACGAATATTTCGATGGCAGCACCTCGGCGATCGAACGGGAAAGAGCCATCCAGAGCTTCCAAAACGACGATTCCTGCCGCGTCTTCCTGATCTCCCTCAAGGCCGGTGGTGTGGGCCTGAACCTCACCGCGGCAGACTACGTGTATATCGTCGACCCCTGGTGGAATCCCGCCGTCGAGCAACAAGCCATCGACCGGACCCATCGGATCGGTCAGACCAAGAACATCTTTGCGTACCGGATGATCTGTAAGGACACGATCGAAGACAAGATCCTGCAATTGCAGGAAAAGAAACGTGTCCTGGCCAAAGACCTGATCGCAGATGACGACGGATTTGTGAAGAGCCTCACGAGAGCCGATGTGGAATACCTGTTCTCATAGTGGAACTTCGGCCCCACCCTATCCACCCGTACCCGCCGTCCAATCACTCATTTACCGATCAACCCCGGGGTGCAACCCGCCGCTTCACCCTCCCGGCAATCAAATTTTGCCACTGGTAAAGTCCGCTCCCAACGAGCAAAATATGGCATACTAATTTAACATTCGCATCTGGCAAAAGGAGCAGTCCTCCGCAAAAAAAATCAAACGACCGGCTATGGGCAAGTATGTACTTTTGTTGTTACTGACCACGTCTTTTTTCACAACACCGTCATTTTCACAGAGCAAGACGAGGGGGAGTGTAAAAGGGATGCTGTTGGACAGTACGGGCGGTAAGCTACCAATGCAGAATGCCACCGTTTCCGTAAGGCCGCTCGGAGCCGATTCTTCCGAGGCGGATTATGCCGTTTCCGACGCCAAAGGGAACTTTCTATTCCGCGGATTGACCGTAGGACAATACTATATGCTTATCACATATGAGGGGTACAAGCATATCGGCCGGAATTTCTCCATTACGGACAGCAATGCAGATGTCAATTTGTCGACCATTTATATGCAGCGGGAAGATGATCTCCTGGCTGCGGCGATCGTTCAACGGCCCCCTATGGGCATCCACAAGGATACAGTGGAATACAATGCAGGTCTTTTTTCTGTAAAACCTAATGCTGTGGCGGAAGACCTGCTGAAAAAAATGCCGGGGGTGCAGGTCGATAACAGCGGCAATATCACCGCCCAGGGGGAGACCGTTCAACGGGTCCTGGTCAATGGGAAACGCTTCTTCAGCGACGACCCGAAACAGGCCACCCGTAACCTGCCGCCCGATGTGATCGATAAGATCCAGGTCTTCGATGACCTGAGCGACCAAAGCAAGTTCTCCGGTTTTGACGATGGTAACCGCGTAAAAACGATCAATATCATTACCAAAAAGAACATGCGCAAGGGCGTTTTCGGCAAGTTCGTCGGCGGCGACGGAACGAACCAGGATTATGACGAAAGTTTAAATTTTCACCGGTTCGCCGGCGACCAGCAGGTCTCGATCCTGGGGCAGGCCAATGACCTCAATAAGCAGAACTTTACCGCACAGGATATCTTTGGCGGCAGCGGCGGCCAGGGCCGTCGCGCCGGCGGCGGTGCAGGCGGCGGCGGTGGAGGAGGTGGCGGAGGAGGCGGCGGCACGAATTCCGCAAGCGCTTCCAATGCCGGTACCAGCTTCCAGTCCAATGGCGTGACAACCGTCTGGGCGGGCGGGCTCAACTACCGCAATACTGTTGGCGGCGGTAAAACAGACCTCTATGGCAGCTATTTCTACAATGACCAGCATATCGTTAACAAGACTACCGATAGTACGATCTCCTCGATAGGCGACAGCACAAAGACCACGGCCGGCAGCCAGTACAACATCAACCGCATCCAGAACCACCGCATCTATCTCAATCTGGAATCACGATTCGATAGCAACAATTCCCTGATCTTCAGACCGAATATCATTTTTCAGCACAGTGATCCCAGCGGGTCTTCTTTCACCAATACCACAACGCCGGACGGGCAGGCCATCAATTCCCTGAACGGACATACCTCCAGCAGCAATACCGGCTTTTCGCTGCCTAATTCCGACCTGCAGTTCCGTCATAAATTTGCAAAGCCATTCCGGACCATATCTCTTGACATTGCCGGCTCCGGATCCGTCAACAATGGAGACGGCCACACGCTTTCAATCGACAATTTTTATCAGTTGGATTCAACGCACACGATCAACCAATATTACCGCGACTCCCTGCACTCCGTCACCATTACACCGACCTTGTCCTATACGGAGCCGATCGCCAAGGACATGATCCTGCAGTTGAACTACAGTCATACTTATACGCACAGCACGACCATCAACGACACCTACGACTATGTCGATTCACTAAAAGGATATGATACGTTTGACAGCCTGTTCAGCAATTCCTATAAGTTTACACAGCATTCCGACCAGCTAGGGTTGTTCTGGCGTGTCCAGAATAAGAAATTCAATCTCTCCGCCGGATCGGGCGTGCAATGGACTAACTTCACCAGTGACAATACCACCAAAGACATTACGGTTTCGAGAAACTACACTAACCTGACGCCGACCGTCAATTTCATGTATAACTTTTCGAGCACCCAACACCTCCGGCTGAATTATTCCGGAAGGACGGGGACCCCCTCGCCATCGCAATTGCAGCCGCTGACCACCACCACCGACGATGTCAACTTCCAGATCGGCAACCCAAACCTGAAGCCGCAGTTCACGCAAAGCATCCGGATGCTGTATGCGTCCTTCAATCCCTCTACGCAAAAGGTGCTTTTTGCCACAGTAAATGCCAGCATGATCCACAATGATATCCAGGCGGAACAATACAATATACCCTCGACAGGCGGTACGGTGAGCACGTACACCAACCTGAATGGCACTTACAATTTATCCGGCTATCTTAATTATGGCTTCCCGCTGAGGATCCCCAAGTCGAACATGAACTTTATTACGAATGTCACCTATTCTCAGAGCCAAACCTTGCAGGCAACAGATGCAGGAGCGGCGGATTCCAATCTTTTCTCACATATCTACACCAGGAATACGACTGTAGGGGAAACGATATCTTGGACGACGAATATCAGGAAGAATTTCGACATGAACATCAGCGCTGCTTCCACCTATACGATCCCGACGCACAAAACTATTTCACCGCCTTCGACGGCGTCAAAGTCGGCCAGCAACCAATTCAACACCAATTTGAACTCTTTTACGGAGGTCGTGTCAACCGAGTTTACCGCCTATACGAATACTGGCTGGCTGGCGGCGGCAAGCTTTGACTACAGCTATACCTATACGGGTTCAAAAGCTTATAACGTCAATGCGCCGATCCTGACACCCAGCATCGCCAAACAGTTGTTCAAGAAAAAAAATGCGGAGATCCGGCTGACAGTCTTCGACATACTGAATCAGAATAACGTCGTCAGCAAAACGGCAACCGGATCGAATGTCGCCTACACGCGCAACAATGTACTGACACGCTACGCCATGCTGACTTTTACGTATAACCTCAATAATTTCCCTACCTCGGGACAGCGTCGGCCGGGTATGTTTCCCGGCGGCGAAGGCCGTTTCCGCGGCGGCGGAGGTGCTCCTCCCGGTGGCGGCGGAGGTCCCCCTCCAGGTGGTGGCGGCCCGCCTCCCGGCGGTGGCAGTGGCGGCATATCTCCGATCAATTAGTCTCGACGCCTGAATACATGCACATCAGGCATACCCATCTGGGACTGCCCATGGAGGATGATTGACAATAAGGTGCCGAAAAATCGCGAAGGCTTTGGGGAGGGACGATATATGTCCTTGTAAATCTTAGTCTTACGAGCATCGTACTGCAGGTGATCTTTCTTCATCGGGAATCATATTAAGGTTAAGTAAGCTGGTAAGCACGATCGTCTAACGATCAATTTACGCATTTATTTTGCTAAAACCCTGTTAAACAAGCCAATTGCAAGGGAAATTCACAGGAAGCCAACCGCCCAACAGTAATACCGAATGGTAGATTTGCTATTGCGGGAGGGTCCAAAGCGTTGTATCTTGCCAAAAATCCTTCCTTATGAGAAGCGCAATACTACTCGCATTGGCGCCGGTCATACTTTCCACTTCCCTCTCCGCGCAAGGGGTATTCTCCAATAAGACACAGGTCGTATTGGAAAAGGTGATACAGGATTATCCCAACCGTTTCCGCAATATCAAAGGGGAACTGATCGCGCAGGCGTTGCAAACCGCACGCTACAAGTCTACGATCCGCATCCCCGGAGCCGCATCCAGTACCGTAACACTCGTTACGGCGTCGGGCAATGAGGGCTATGACTGGAACTGCACCGTCCTGGAAGGCACGGAGTTCACCGCGGCCAAGAGCCGTTTTTCGCAGATCTACGCGGAACTAAGCAACAGCATTGTTACGACGGCCGAGCAGAAGACCTATATCCTCAATGGCCAGTATGAGGCGCCGGCCGAGAACAAGCAGTCTACTGCAGTCCTGTTCTCCCTGCTGCCAGGCGTGGGAGAAATGAAGCGCCTGCGGGTAGAGCTTAATATGCACCAGGAAGAGCGTGGATGGGCGGTCACCCTAAGCGTGACCGATCAGGACCCGCGCGAGATCGCCCAACTAGAGCGCTCCGCTAAATAAACTTCACCTGATCAAAGGAATATCCGGGGTTATACCATCAACGTGTAACTGCGAAGTACCTCATCGATCTCTTCCAGGCGGAAGGGCTTGGAGATGTACTTATTCATGCCGGCTTCCAGGCACTTCTCCCGGTCACCCTTCATAGCATCGGCGGTCAGCGCAATGATCGGCAGATTGCAATATGGCTCGGGCATCTGGCGGATATGCCGTGTCGTCGTATAGCCATCCATCTCGGGCATGTTGACGTCCATAAAGATGAGGACAGGATCGCATTGCGGCAGCCTTTCCAGGGCTTCCTTGCCGTTGCTGACCTGTATCACCTCAAAACCCATGCGCCGCAATACCTCTGATATAAGCAGCATATTGATGGGATCGTCGTCGGCAACGAGTACTGTCGTCGGTTCGGATATTTTTTCGATAGAGCTGCCGGGATGAACGAAATGCTGGCCATCCTGCTGAAGGTTCATTTCGAACAGCGAGAGCAGGGCACCGTAGAGCTCGTGCATTTTTACCGGCTTGGAAAGGAATTTATTGATACCGGCCTTCGTGGCTTCATGATGATACAGGTTCTTCTCCAGGGAGGAAAGCATAAGCACATACGGCTGACTGCTTGTCGGGAAGAGCCGTTTCAGCTCTTTCACCAAAGCGATGCCGTCCATGCCGGGCATCAGGTGATCGGTTAAGATCAGGCTGAAGGGTTCCTTGGTCTGGCGGGTGGCCCTGATCTTGGCGATGGCTTCTTCGGCATTGGCAGCCAGCTCAGCCGGGATGTGGAAATAACCGAAGATCTCCTGCATCAGTTGACGGTTGCTCGCATTGTCGTCCACGACAAGTACTTTTTTGAGCAAAGCCTTTTGAGGCAGCAGGAGCTCCGGTTGCTCGTTGGCTACTTCGAGTAGTAAGTGGAGCGTGAATGTACTGCCTTTTCCGGCTTCACTTTCCACGGTGAGCTGCCCGCCCATGAGCTCAGCCAGGCTCCTGGAGATAGTGAGCCCAAGGCCCGTGCCACCGTATTTGCGCGTGGTGGAAGTATCGGCCTGGGTGAAACTTTCAAAGATCTTTTGCAGCTTTTCCCGTCGGATGCCGATACCGGTATCCCTGACCTCAATATCGAGACGGATAAAATTCTTCCCATCGGCAGCGTAGGTGTCGCCACTCTTGCGGATCGTCACGAGGATCTCACCAACACCAGTGAATTTGATGGCATTGCCCAGCAGGTTGACGACGATCTGCCTGATACGAACAGGGTCTCCGAAGAATTGGGAGGGAATGGCCGGATCGACACGGTAAAGCATTTCCAGTTTTTTCTCAAATGCTTTGAGCGTAAGCATATCTACAGCCTCTTCTATGAGCTCATCCAGCTTGAACAAAGTGTGGTCGATCAGCAGTTTTCCGGCTTCGATCTTCGAGAAATCCAATATGTCGTTGATGATCTCCAATAAGCCGTACGCAGACTTCTTTACGTTTTGCAGGTAGTCGCGCTGCGCTTTCTGAAGCTCGGTGGTAAGCACGAGATCAGTGAAGCCAATGATGCCGTTCATCGGCGTCCGCAGCTCATGGCTCATATTGGCCATAAACTCGCTTTTTGCATGGCTGGCCGATTCCGCCAGTTCCTTGGCCTGTACCAGCTCGACTTCGATGCGCTTCCGTTCAATGGCGGCGGCGAGAGAAGAGGCATACGATCGCAGGATAGCGAATTCAGCTTCATACCATTCCCTTTCCTCCTTCATCTCATCGAATCCCACAAATCCCCAGAAGACGCCATTCTTCAGGAAGATCGGGAGCGCGACGCTGGACATGACCCCGCTCCTGTTCATAATGCCCAGCAGTTGCAGGTCTTCTTCTTTGCTTTTGTAAGCGACAAAAGGCAGATGGTCCTGCAAGGGCTCGACGATCTTTTTTATATGGTCATACGGGATGTTGCGCATGTAGGCCTGGTCCTGCCGGTAGTCTTCGGCGTGTTCCGACCATTCGTGTGACTGTGATGTCAACCATCGCTGCGTACTGGCGTCGAAATGGTTCTGGAAGATAAAGGCCCGGCTGACCATGGCCGTACTCCCCAGGGCCCGGATGGATTCAAGGATAGCCTGGTTGAGGTCGGTATTGACAAGCAGCGACTGGGTGGCCTGGGATACTGCTTGCAGCAGGTAGTCTTTCTTCTTCAGTTTCTCCTGCGCGATCTTCTGGTCAGTGATATTACGGGAGGTGCAAATGAGTTTTACCAGCTCTGCTTCGTCGATAATAGGCTTGATGATGGTCTCCAGCCAGATATAGGTGCCGTCCCGGCGAAGGATGCGGTATCTGACGATGATACTGCTTTCCGGGAAATTATTGTCGGCAAAGGCCGGGACCTGGTCCGCCGGCAAAAACTTATGCCGGTCATCTGGGTGTACATATTGTTCAAAGGAACGGCCGATGATATCGTCTACCTGATAGCCAAGCACGGATGCTACAGAAGGCGAGAGGTACCAGATGGTGCCATCGGTGGCGTGCACGCTGATGATGTCCTCGGAGTTCTCGGCCAGGAGCCGGAACTTCTGCTCGCTGTTGAGCAGGGCATTCTCCGCTTCTTTTGCCGAAGTGATGTCCTGGGCGATCCCGAACTCCATTTGTTCATCCACAACCTTTCCTTTGACGGACACATAGCGCATCCAGCCCTGCTTGGTGATGATCCGGCAGCTGAAGGATGTCTCATAACCGGTGTTCTCCTTATGCTGTATCGCTTTGGCAAATTCTTCCGCCACTAAATTAAAATCCTCCGGAACAACGTAAAGGTGCAGGAAGTTGTCGAGCGATAGCTTGTCCGGGTCTTCTTCATCCATGGCCAGCAGGGACTTGAACTCTTTGCTGAGGGAGAGCTCGCTGCTGATGAAATCGAGATTCCAGGAACCCATTTTGGCATAGGTCATGGCATAGGAAAGCGTACGAATGGCCTCTTCCTTCGTCTTCTCCATCTGGAGCTTTTCTGACACGTTCGACCCGATGCCCTGGATCTCATTGACATGCCCGTCGTCATCGGAAAGGGCAAGGAATTCCCATTCGGTCCAGATGAATTCGCGGGAGCGGCCAATGGGCTTGCGGATCAGCAGGCGGGAGATCTTGCCGGGATTGCTCCAGCAATCGGTCGCCATCTGCTGACAACGCGCCATATCCTTGGGGAAGATCGTCGTATGGAAAAGTACATGTTGGATTTCCGCTTCGCTATAACCAAAGGTTTTCAGGAAAGCAGGGTTGGCATAGGTGAATTGTCCGGAACGGTTGATGCGGATGACATAATTCGTTTGAGAGCGTAGGATCGAAGCGAGGAATTTCTTTTCATTCAACAATTCATTCTTCGCATTCTGCAGGTCCTTGTAATTCTTTTCTCCTTTTTTGAAGGCAGGCTCCAATACCAGAATGATGAGGCCGACAATGGCAGCCAGCAGAGAGATCAGCTTTCCGGTGTCGACGGTAGCCACTTCCCCATTCGTCTCATTCACCAGCCCAGAGTAATGCTGGTTGATCTCGCTCATGAGCGCATTATATTTCTGCTCATTATAGAGCATGTTGCGCAGGTAAAGCCGTTTATTCATGGCCAGCATGGCGGAGTCCGATTGCGTAAGCGCCTGCCCAATAGCGGTCATGGATTCCAGGTAAGGCTGCGCCGTGGATAAAAGCAGCTTGATCTGGAAGATCTGCTGTGGAACAGGGGAAGGCGTTGAATTTACCTGTTGCTGGAGATGCGCTTGACTCTGCTGAAATAGGACAACCAGTTTCGTGAGGGTATCCTTTATAGCAAAGAAGTTGCTGTCTTGGGGAGTGTTCAATAGCAGGACAGCCTCTTTGGCGATGCGCTGACTGAGCGACTGTTGGTGGCCAGAACGGTTGATAGCCTCTATTAACTCTTTGTTTTCCAGCGATCTAATGCGGTTAATGTAGTAACCAAAGAAGTTAAAAAGAAGTACCAGAACCAACAGGACTACCGAAATGCGTACAAGTTTACGGAAAGGGCTTTTCATGTATAAGATAGTACATTGGGATCTCTCCAATAGGAACGAAAAATCGCTGGTTTAAGTTTCCAAAATTGCAAAAAAACTGGGGTAAAAACCTCGGCCTTGGCAGCTAATAGTTTATCACCTGTTCTTCCATGGTCATGGGTACTTCTCTCCAGTCATATTGCTGGTTTCGCAATTGGGGTTCGAAACCGGCTTCCCGAATGGCCTCCTGGATGCCTTTTGCCGTAAAACGGTGAGGCGCACCGGCTGCGCTCACAACATTTTCTTCCAACATGATACTGCCGAAGTCGTTTGCACCCGCATGAAGGCATAGCTGGGCCGTCTGCTTGCCGACCGTAAGCCAGGAGGCCTGAATATTTTTTACGTTTGGCAGCATGATGCGGCTGATGGCGATCATGCGGAGGTATTCTTCAGGCGTCGTGAGATTGTGCACGCCCCGTATCCGCGTGAGCAGCGTGTCTACGTCCTGGAAGGTCCAAGGGATAAACGCCAGGAATCCCTTCGCATCGACGGGCTTTCTCGACTGTACTTCCCGGATCTTAACCAGGTGTTCCATTCTTTCCTGCAGCGTCTCCACATGCCCGAACATCATAGTTGCGGAAGTCGTGATATAGAGCTTGTGTGCTTCGTGCATGATATCCAGCCATTCCTGGGCCCCGCATTTGCCCTTGCTGATGAGACGGCGGACGCGATCGACGAGGATCTCGGCTCCAGCCCCGGGAAGAGAGTCCATCCCCGCTTCCCGCAACGCGGAAAGGACATCATGATGGCTCATCTTTTCCAGCTTGCAGATATGCGCTACTTCCGGTGGTCCCAGCGTATGCAGCTTCAGGCTCGGATATAACGCCTTCAGCTGCCGGAACAAAGTGGTATAAAAGCTCAGGCCCAGTTCGGGATGATGACCGCCTTGCAGCAATAGCTGGTCGCCGCCCCAGCGAAAGGTCTCTTCTATCTTTTTTTTGTAGGTGTCTATATCCGTGATATAAGCGTCTGCATGACCGGGAATGCGATAGAAGTTACAGAATTTACAGTTGGCAATACAGACGTTGGTGGTGTTGACATTCCGGTCTATCTGCCACGTCACCTTCCCATGGGGAACGGCCACCTTTCGCAATTCGTTGGCCACCTGCATCAGCTCCGCAAGCGGGGCATTTTGGAAGAGAAGGACCCCTTCTCCTGTATCCAGGAATTCTTTTCTAAGTGCTTTATCGTATAGTCCGGATAAGTTCATAACTACGCTTTTACATTGTGGCCATCGGGCCGGCTAAAGGGCAAACGCCGGACCGGCTGAAGAGCAAAGGTACGGACAAGGCGCAATTATTCCTTGATCGGCTTGGATGCCACCGAATATCTTAATATATTGTATTAAGAAAACTAACTATGCTTCGCCGAGAAGAACATCCATTGCTTTTACGCCGGTTGTTTGACAGGGCTCGACGCTCGATGTTGCTTTTGATCACCGCCATCACAAGCCTCACGGGAGCACTGGGTGCGCAGGAAGCCTTTGTACAGCCGGCCTCCAAACTCATCACAAAATTTCCTTTCATCGTTTTTCAGGGCGGCGTGATCCTCATCAGGGCCCAGTTGAATGATTTCCCGGATACCTTGAATTTCATCCTCGACACGGGCAGCGGAGGCATCTCGCTGGACTCCGGCACCTGCCAGCGACTGCGGCTATCGCCGCTTCAGTCGGACAAGACCATATTAGGCATCGCAGGTATCCGCCAGGTGAAATTTTTATACAACGAGTCCCTGCGGCTGCCCGGCTTGACGATCGATAGCCTGGACTTTCATGTCAACGACTACGATATCCTGACCAGTGTCTATGGAAATAAGATAGACGGCATCGTCGGGTTTAGCTTTTTCTCCCGGTATATCGTACAGATCAATTACGATTCCATGCAGATCTCCGTCTTTACACGGGGACCATTCCGCTACCCACACGGCGGATATATGCTCAGGCCGATCATTGCCGGTCTTCCTGTCATAGCAGCAGGCCTGAAAGAGGCCTCCAAAAAGTTCAGCAGCCGGTTCTATTTCGATACCGGGGCAGGACTTTGTGCCCTGTTATCGACGGATTATGTCGCCGACAGCGGCCTGCTGGATCACCGCAAGAAGATCTATTATACACAGGCACAGGGCATGGGCGGAAAGGCCAATATGCAGCTCACGACCGTTAAAGAAGTCCGGGTGGGACCCTACCGGTTTCGCAATGTGCCCACGTATTTATTTGAAGATCAATATAATGTAACCTCTTATCCGAGCCTGGCAGGGTTGGTGGGGAATGATATCCTCCGGCGGTTCAATGTGACCTTCAATTATGAGCGCAGGTGCATTTACCTGCTGCCCAATTCCCATTACAAGGATCAGTTTGATTATTCGTATACCGGGCTCAGCCTTTATTGGGAAGACGGAGAGGTCCGGGTAGGGGATATCATGCAGGCCAGTCCCGCCGAAAAAGCGGGCCTGAAGGCGGATGACGTGGTGCTGGCCGTGTCCAACAACTTCAGCGGCAACGTTCAAACCTGGAAAAACCTGCTTCAGAATGCGGGGGAGAAGATAAAGATACTGGTGAAGCGCAAGAACGAATTGTTCCAATTGACACTCGTCGTTAAGAGTATCCGCTAGACGCAGTCCCCCAGTCCATTTTTTCATTAACTTGCACGCCTTGCGCACCCCGGGACGAGGTGTCGAAAGGAGCAAATTATGATCAAATACGACAGGTTTCAACTGGCTAACGGATTGAGGGTACTGGTACATGAAGATGCCTCGACTCCGATGGTTGTCGTGAACGTGCTTTATGATGTTGGCGCGCGCGACGAAGACCCAATAAGGACAGGTTTTGCCCATCTCTTCGAACATCTTATGTTTGGCGGTTCGGTGAACATCGAGGATTTCGAGACACCATTGCAACTGGCGGGCGGAGAGAACAATGCCTATACTACCAACGACTTCACCAATTACTATATCCAGCTTCCGGCGGAGAACATCGAAACGGCTTTTTGGCTGGAAAGCGACCGCATGTTGTCGCTGGCGTTTAGCGAGAAAAGCCTTGAAGTACAACGGAAAGTCGTCATGGAAGAATTCAAGGAACACTATATCAACAAACCCTATGGCGATGTATGGTTCAAATTACGCGAGCTGGTGTATCGCCAACATCCGTACCGCTGGATGACCATCGGCAGTGAGCTGAGCCATATCGAAAACGCAAGGCTGGAGGACGTAAAAAATTTCTTCTTCAAATATTACCGCCCCGCAAATGCCATATTGGTGGTGGCAGGCAAGACGACGGCACACCAAGTTCGGGAGCTGGCGGAGAAGTGGTTTGGAGATATCCCGGCCGGGGAAAAATATGTCCGGGCCCTCTCACAGGAGCCCGTGCAAAAAGAATCACGGAAACTGGAGCTGACAGCCGACGTTCCGCTAGACGCCTTGTACAAGTGTTATCCGATGGCATCGCGCACCGAGCCCGGCTATTATGTGGCAGACCTGATCACCGAAATATTGGGCGGAGGGGCTTCGTCCCGCCTGCATCAATCGCTGGTAAAAGAAAAAAAGCTGTTCAGTCAGATCGAATGTTACCATACCGGGTCGAACGACCCTGGACTCGTCGTCATCGAAGGTAAACTGATCAAAGGCGTGAGCATGGAAGCTGCCGATGCCGCAGTGGAGACCGAGCTGGCCAGGATGAGCACGGAACAGGTCTCGGAAAAAGAACTGGAAAAAGTCAAGAACAAAACGGAATCAGCCATTGTTTTTGAAGACATGAGTGTGATGAACCGCGCCAACAGCCTTGCTATCTACGAATTGCTGGGGGATGTGGAGATGATGAATACGGAACTGGACAAATACCGGGCCGTCACTGCCGCGGATATGCTCGGGACAAGCCGGCATATCTTCGACCCGCGCAACAGTAACACGCTATATTATTATTCTCAAAAATGAATGCATGCCAGTCACAAAGCTGAAAAAATTGGATAGGGCAGTTGCGCCGCCGATAAAGGATGCTATCGAATTTGAATTGTCGCTGCCTCCCTATAAAAAGAGCGTGCTCTCGAATGGTGTGGAGGTCTATGCGATCGACCTGGGAGATGTGGAAGCCATGATGGTGAGCCTGATCTTCGATGCGGGAAACAGCTGGGAGAAAAAGAAGAACGTGGCGGCGGCGGCCAACGCACTGCTGAAGAACGGCACGTCAGGACGCACGGCTTTCGACATCAATGAACATTTTGACTATTATGGCGCGTACCTGAACAGGGCTACACACCATGAGACAGCCGAGCTCACGCTGCACTGTCTCAACAAGCACGTGGGCGAGCTGCTCCCGGTGGTGGCAGAGATCGTCAGTGACTCGGTCTATGCACAGGAAGAACTGCAGATCTACAAGAAGAATAGCCAGCAGCGGCTGCAGGTGAGTCTGAAGAAAAGCGAATTTGTAGCAGGGCGGCTGATCGATGCCTATCTGTATGGCGCGGAGCATCCTTATGGCCGGTATTCGGTGCCGGAGGATTACCAGGCCCTGGAACGGGATGATCTGACAGCCTTTTTCAACCAGTATTACCGCAACGGCGTCTGTCGCATCCTGATTGCCGGAAAGTTACCTGCGGATATCATGCCAAGACTGGAGGCTGCATTTGGAAGTCTCCCCATGCGCCCCCCGGGGGCCGTGTCGGATCTTCCCGTCTTACCCATCGTTCCGGCCAAAGAAAAGAAATACAACATTGTCAACGATCCCAATGGCGTACAGGGCTCGATCCGGATCGCCCGCAATTTCCCCAACCGCCACCACCCTGACTTTCAGAAGGTGCAGGTGCTGAACAATGTATTCGGCGGGTTTTTCGGATCACGGCTGATGACGAATATCCGGGAAGAAAAAGGCTATACCTATGGCATCCATAGTTACCTGGTCAACAACCGCCAGGAAAGCGCTTTGATGATCAGCACGGAGGCAGGCAAAGAAGTATGCGCACCGGCCATCGAAGAAGTATACAAAGAAATGAACCTGCTGCGCGAGGAGCTGATAGAGGACGAAGAATTGCAACAAGCGCGGAATTTCACCATCGGCGCCATCCTTGGCGACCTGGATGGCCCATTTCACGTAGCCGGCAGGTGGAAGAGTATGCTGTTGAACGGATTCGACGGCAGTTATTTTGATCAGGGGGTCCGGATCATCAAGACCATTCAACCCGAAGAGCTGCGTGAGCTGGCGATAAAATGGCTCGACCCGGAAGCTTTCTTTGAGTTGGTGGTAGTTTGATCCTCCTGCTTCTTACTTTACCGATCACTATTTTTACATTTGGGTTCATCCTTTTCATCATCGACGCTAATAACAGATGAATGTATGCACTTTGAAAGAAAAAACTGGAGTAGCGAGGAATTGATCCGTCTCTACAAAAGCATGTTGATGCCCCGGATGATCGAAGAGAAGATGCTTGTTTTGCTGCGCCAGGGAAGGATCAGCAAATGGTTTAGCGGTATCGGCCAGGAAGCCATAGCAGCAGGCGCCACGCTGGCAATGCAGCCCGACGAGTGGGTATTGCCGTTACATCGCAACCTGGGCGTTTTTACTGCGCGAGGCATGCCTTTGTCAAAATTGTTCCAACAATGGCAGGGCAGCGAGGACGGCTATAGCAAAGGCAGAGAGCGGAGCTTCCATTTCGGTAGCCGGGAACACGCGATCTGCGGAATGATCTCGCACCTGGGTCCTCAATTGGGTGTCGCCGATGGGATCGGGCTGGCCTATAAGCTGCAGAAGAAGGGTAAGGCGGTCCTGGTATTCAGCGGCGACGGCGGAACGAGTGAGGGGGATTTTCATGAGGCCTTGAATGTCGCGTCAGTATGGGACCTGCCTGTCATTTTCCTGATCGAAAATAACGGATACGCGCTTTCTACTCCCGTATCCGAGCAATATCGGTGTGAGAGCCTCCTATACAAAGCGGAGGGCTATGGGATGCAGGGCGTGCGCATCGACGGGAACAATATCCTCACGGTATACGACACCCTGCGCGGGATCAGGGACTATTGCATCAAATACCAGCGGCCCTACCTGGTGGAGTGTATGACCTTCCGTATGCGGGGGCACGAAGAAGCAAGCGGAACCAAATATGTGCCGCAGGAGCTGCTGGAAGACTGGGCGAAAAGAGATCCGGTCAACAATTTCGGAGACTGGCTGCGTAACCAGGGCGTGTTGGATGATAAAGCCATGGAAAGGTTGCGGGAAGAGATCCAACAATATATCGAATCAGCATTGAGCACCTCCGCGGGACCGGTGAACATTACCGTGGAAACCAGGCAGGAACTGGCAGACGTTTATGCGCCCGTCCCGGAAACCGCATCCGCAGAGTCGTTTCATGGGCCCGAAAAACGGTTCATCGACGCGATCAGCGAGGGGCTGGAACAATCGATGCAGCGCGAAGAACGGCTTATCCTCATGGGGCAGGACATCGCGGAATACGGGGGCGCCTTCAAGATCACGGATGGATTCGCAGCCACCTTTGGCAGAAACCGCGTGCGAAACACGCCGCTCTGCGAAAGCGCCATCATCGGTGCCGCCCTGGGACTAAGCCTGGAGGGATATAAGAGTGTGGTCGAAATGCAATTCGCGGATTTTATAACGGCAGGCTTTAACCAGGTCGTGAACAACCTGGCAAAGATCCATTACCGCTGGGGTCAGAAAGCCGATGTGGTCATCAGGATGCCGACCGGGGCGGGAGTAGGCGCGGGACCTTTTCATTCGCAGAGCAATGAAGCCTGGTTCACGCATGTGCCGGGCCTGAAGATCGTCTATCCTGCTACGCCGGCCGACGCGAAGGGACTGCTGAACGCCGCTATCAATGACCCCAATCCGGTTCTCTATTTTGAACACAAGGCGCTTTATCGCAGCATCAGCGGCCCGGTGCCCGAAGAATATTATACCGTGGAGATCGGGAAGGCCCGCCAGGTCGAAGAGGGGGAGGACCTGTCCATCATTACCTATGGAGCAGGCGTCCATTGGGCGCTCGACTATGCGACCGTCCATCCCGAGCTGTCTATCGATATCCTCGACCTGCGAACGCTGTTGCCGCTGGACCTTGAAGCCATCCGGGAAGCCGTCTTCCGAACAGGGAAAGTGTTGGTCTTGCACGAGGATACGCTTACAGGAGGGATCGGGGCAGAGGTGGCCGCCTGGATCGGCGAACACTGTTTTCATGCGTTGGATGCGCCGGTACTCCGCTGCGCATCGTTGGACACACCGGTGCCCTTCAATCCTGACCTGGAAAAGAATTTTCTCGCGAGCTCCAGGCTGGATGAGTGTGTAACAAAACTACTCGGATACTAAGCCGGACGCGGATTTGCGACGGCTGTGGATAGCCGGCGCCAGCCGGCCTCGCTGGGATGACTCCGCACTTCCCTTCTCGCCGACAAAAAATTGCTCCTTATTTTTGAACGACAGGTGTTGAAGGCAGGTTCCGATCCCGAGCGTCAATTGGTCCATATCAAGGGTGGTTTTTTTCCGGGAATATGCGGGCTGGTCAGGGCCGATCCTTCCGGTCCTTCTGGTCTTTCCGGTACTCCGAGAAGGCCAGTTTTATATAATCATAAAGATCGTAGTCCGTGGCCTTCTTACAAAAGGCGTAGGAGGGCCTGTAGGCTGCCATGAAGCTGTCCAGTTCGTCCCCCTCCAGGTGCGTTATTTTGAGCACGACGGAACGGGCAAACCGGTGGTCTACATATTTATCCTGTTCCTCATCTTCGAGACGCCGCTGGAAGGCCTTGGTCCGGTTGATCTTGTTCCGCTCGAACATCTCGATCAAGGAGTTAAGGTCCACGCCTGCGCCGAGGCCGCCGCTGCCATCGGTCATCTTGAAGCCCGGCTTCTTGTAATCGAAGATCTTTTCGTAGTCTTTCCGGTTCTGAAGGGAATCGTCGTGATAGCTGCGCGGCATCACCCTTATCTCCTTTAGTTCCACCGGGTCGACATGGAGGGAGATATCGAAACCCGAATAATAATTGATGTCTTTTATAGGGTATTTGACGGTCGCCTTGCCCAAATAAGAAAAGTAGATCGAGTCCTTCAGGTCTACCACCAGCGCATAGTTGCCATTGGAGTCCGTCGCGGTGCCCCTGCCCGAAGTGACGACGACACTCACCCCGTCCAGCGGTTTGGTGCGATACATATTATATACAGTCCCGTGGATAGTGACCTCCTGCCCAAAGGCCCCGCTGCCTGCGTAAAAGACGGCAAATGAAAATATAAATGGCAGGAACGATCTACGGGTAGAAAAAGCCAAGCGCTATCAATTTATGTTTACAAGCTAATATTACCGGCAAAATAGGATTTTCGGACGAGGCGCGTCGCCAATTTAACGTTGATTTTGCAACTCCACGACCCGCTCGATCGCGGCGGGGAAATGTTCATACTCCAGCAGCTGCACTTTTCGCGCCAAAGTATCGGGGCTGTCGCCGGGTTCGACCGCAACGCGCGCCTGAAAAATAGGGGTTCCATGGTCATACTGCTCGTCTACGTAATGGATCGTGATCCCCGTCTCCTTGTCCGATGCAGCGATGACCGCTTCGTGGACGAACCGGCCGTACATCCCCTTTCCGCCGTGCTTGGGCAGCAGGGCAGGATGGATATTGACGATCCGGCCCGGATAAGCCCTGATCATCGCTTCAGGGATCTTCCAAAGAAATCCCGCCAGGATGATATAGTCGATCTTCCTTTCCCGCAGCTCTGGCACATAGGCCGTTCCCCGGAAAAACGGCTCCTTTTCGATCATGAGGACAGGGATGCCTTCCGCAGCGGCAATGGCCAATACGCCCGCTCCCGGTTTGTTGCAGCCGATCAGGCTGACAGTGATATTTTGGTGATTTTTGAAGTGATCGATGATGTTTTTGGCGTTAGTGCCCGTTCCGGAAGCAAAGATCGCGAGCTGTGTCATGCGCAAAACTACGGCGGTCAGGGCAATTGCGGATGAGATTTTGTTCGACCCGGCGGTTGACAATACTATGACAGAAGGTCAGCGCGATTTGACGTAATTCGCTGAATCCCACGCCCAACACGGGAAAAAAAAATTTAAGCATGTTGATAGAATGTTAAAATCCTGACTTATTTTTGCCACCTGTTAAGGAGATTTTTCACATTTATACAACATATTGTATATATGACCAACCATAGACCAATAGTCAGAAAGTTATTATTCAGTATCCTCCTCCTCTCTCTGGTTCTACTAGGAAATACACTTTTTGCTCAAGACGGTAAGGCGCTCTTCCAGGCGAATTGCGCCACGTGCCACAATCCCCTCAAAGATGGAACAGGTCCTGCCCTCAAAGGGATAACGGAAAGGGTGCCGGATACCAAATTGTTGCACCAATGGATCCACAACAACGCCGCGGTGCTGGCGTCAGGGAACAAATACTTCAACGATCTGTTCCAACGGTTTAACAAAACATCGATGACCGTTTTCGGTAACAGCCTGAGCGATGCAGATATCGATGCGATCATTAAATATGTAGAAACGTATCAGCCGCCAACCCCGGGTGGCGGTACACCTGGGGCGCAGGGCGCTCCCTCCCAAACACCGGAAGGAGACAGCACCTTGCTCTATGGCATCTTCACCCTGATCCTGGCGGTCATCATGTTCGTGCTGCTGCAGGTGAATAGCAGCCTGAAGAAAATGGCCGACGAGAAAGACGGCATTCCCACCTCGGAGCCGGTCCCCTTCTGGCGGAATAAAGTATATATCACGTTTATCGTTCTCGTGCTGTTTGTGCTCGGCGGCTATTGGGTTACCGAGGGTGCGATTGGCCTGGGCCGTCAGCAGAATTATCAGCCGGTACAGCCGATCTTCTATTCGCATAAAGTACACGCCGGCATCAACCAGATCGCCTGTCTTTACTGTCATAGCAATGCACTTGACAGCAAACATGCCACCGTACCGCCGCTGAATGTATGTATGAACTGTCACGCGGCCATCAACGATTACACCCATGGTCCAAAACTCTACCGCGAAGACGGTTCGGAGGTAGATGGCACGGCTGAGATCCAGAAGCTCTACAGCTATACGGGGTATGATCCCAAGACCAGCCGCTACAATACTGCCGAGGCCAGGCCGGTGGAGTGGATCAAGATACACAACCTGCCCGACCACGTCTTCTTCAGCCACGCACAACATACCAAAGCCGGCAAGGTGCAGTGCCAGACCTGTCATGGACCGATCCAGGAAATGAACGAGGTCAAACAATTTGCACCGCTCAGCATGGGCTGGTGTATCGGCTGTCACCGTTCGACCAAGGTGAATTTCCCCGACAGCGCGGGCAACAATGGCAACAAGTTCTATAACATTTACGAGCGCTTCCACAAGGACCTGAACACCGGAGCCATGGACAGTGTTACGGTCGAGAACATCGGCGGTACCAACTGCCAGAAATGCCATTATTAATATTCTACCCCGACTCCGCCTGGCGGAGCCTATATAAAGTTTAACTTCTCAGCTATGAGCGACAAAAAATACTGGCAAAGTTTCGGAGAGCGCAGCGATAGTGAAGCGTTTAAGAAATCAACGGAAGACGAATTCGGCGAAAGCCTGCCGTTGGAAGGCCTGGATGGAAAGGGATTGCTCGACGCCAAACACCCCCGCAGGGATTTTTTGAAGTACCTCGGCTTTAGCACCGCGGCAGCCACACTGGCAGCCAGTTGCGAAATGCCTGTTCGGCATGTCGTTCCCTACCTCAATAAACCGGAAAACACGATCCCCGGGGTAGCCGATTACTATGCTACGACCTATACCCTTGCAGGGGATGTAATTCCGCTCGTGGCGAAAGTCAGGGATGGCCGTCCCATCAAACTGGAGGGCAACACGCTCTCGTCGCTTACAAAGGGCGGCACCTCCGCCAGGGTCCAGGCTTCGGTCCTCGACCTCTATGACACAGGCCGCCTCCGCTATCCCGCACAGATCGCGGCGGGCAAACCCCAGGAAGTAAGCACTTTCGACGCCTTCGATAAGATGGCTGCCGACGCGCTTGCCTCCGCCGCCGGAGCGCCGCTGGTGCTGCTTACCGGTACACTGACGTCACCCACTACCAAACAGATCATCACCGAATTCCTCGCCAAATACGCCGGCAGCAAACACGTACAGTATGATGCCGACTCTTACAGCGGCATTTTGCTGGCCGCCGAATCCGCCTATGGCAAAAAAGCCATCCCCTCTTACCGCTTCGACAAAGCGCAGGTGGTCGTGAGCCTTGGCGCCGACTTCCTCGGTACCTGGCTTTCTCCCGTCGAATTTGCCCGTCAGTACGCCCAAGGTCGCAAGGTCGATCCGAAGAACCCCAGCATGAGCAAGCATTACCAGTTCGAAAGCCTGCTGTCCCTCACAGGCAGCAACGCGGACGAGCGGTATACGCATAAACCAAGCGAATCGGGCGCCGTCGCCCTCGCCCTGCTGGCCGAACTCGGCGGGAGCGTAACTGCTCCGGCCCTCTCCGAAAAGCTGAAGGCCGGCGTTAAGAAGGCCGCAAGAGATTTGATGGAGAACAAGGGCAAGGCCCTCGTGGTCAGCGGCAGCAACAACGTGAACATCCAGATCATCGTGAATGCCATCAATGAGGCCATCGGCGCCGGCGGCGTTACAGTCGATTGGTCTTTGCCCACCCAGGTCCGTCAGGGCGTCGACAGCGAGATGAACGCGCTTGTTGCGGATCTCAACGACGGAAAGATCGGCGCACTGCTGATCTACGGCGTTAATCCCGCATATGATTATTACGACGCGGACAAGTTCAAGGCCGGCTTAAAAAAAGTAAAAGCCTCCATCTCGTTCAACGAAAGGCTCGATGAGACAACCGAATTGACCAGCCTGGTGCTGCCCGCCCCTCATTTCCTGGAAAGTTGGGGTGATACCGAGGCCAAGCCCGGGTATTTTGCATTCCTGCAGCCGACGATCGCCCCCTTGTTCAAGACCCGCGCTTTCGAAGACTCCCTCCTCAAGTGGAGCGGGAATGCGACCACCTACGAAGCCTATTTTAAACAATACTGGACCGCAAAACTCGGCAGCGTCGAAGCCTACGAGAAAGCCCTGCAGGACGGTGTCGTCGAGCCGGCAGCAGCGGCCGGCGGCGGTACACCCGCTTACAACAATTCCAAGGTGGCCGATGCGGCTGCCGCACTGGCAGCCATCAAGGGCGGCGGACCCTTTGAAGTGGTCCTGTATCAAAAAGTTGGGATGGGCATCGGCACGCAGGCCAATAACCCCTGGCTGCTCGAACTGCCCGATCCGGTGACGAAAATTTCCTGGGACAACTACGCCATCCTCTCGCCAAAGGTGGCCAAGGAGAAGTTCAAGCTCGATCTCGCCGACCGCCGTCAGGCCGACGCCTATGAGGTCGTTCCCGAAAAACAACTCATCAAGCTGACGATCGGTGGCAAGGAATTGACGATTCCGGCCATCGTGATCCCCGGCACGAACAACGAAGTCATCGGCATCGCCGTCGGCTTTGGCCGCAAAAGCGCCAACGCAGACCTGACATCGGACAATATTGGCCGCGCAGCGGCAGGAACAGGTTTTAACGCCTTCCCGCTGTTGGGCTACAATGGCACGACGGTCGACTGGTACGCCACAGGCGCCGATTTTGCCGCTACCGGCGGAAAATTCCAGCTCGCCCAGATGCAGACGCACGGCTTTACGGAAGGCCGTACCGAGGTGGTCAAGGAGATGACGTTCGACAAGTTTAAGGCCGATCCTTCCTTCATCTACGATGAACGCGAGAAAGAACTGAAACCTTTTGGCGGCGTCGAGCATTTCGAATCCCAGGGTACACTTTATCCCATCTATGACAGACCGGGCATCAAGTGGGGCATGAATATAGACCTCAACTCCTGTATCGGCTGCGCCGCCTGCGTGGTGGCCTGTCACGCCGAAAACAATGTGCCGGTGGTTGGCAAGAGCGAGATGTTGCGCTGGCACGATATGCACTGGCTGCGGATCGACCGTTACTATTCGACGCCAGGTCGCGACCTCGACAGCCCCGAAGACGTGCAGGTCGTCTTTCAGCCGATGCTTTGTCAGCATTGCGACAACGCCCCTTGCGAGAACGTTTGCCCGGTCAACGCCACCAATCACAGCGACGAAGGGCTTAATCAAATGGCCTACAACCGCTGTATCGGCACCCGCTATTGCGCTAACAACTGTCCATACAAAGTAAGGCGATTCAACTGGGCCGACTACACCGGCGCAGATAGCTTCCCCAACAACCAGGACCAGAAGATCGTAGGCAAGCTCGATCCGGCAGTCTTCCAGATGAACGACGATCTGACCCGCATGGTACTGAACCCGGATGTGGTCGTCCGCAGCCGTGGCGTCATGGAAAAGTGCAGCTTCTGCGCACAACGTCTCCAGGAAGGTAAGTTGAAGGCCAAGAAAGAAAACCGCGGACTGGAAGACAATGTCGATATCCAGACCGCCTGCCAGCAGGCCTGCCCCACGAACGCGATCACTTTCGGTAATGCCAACGACAAGAGCAGTAAGATCACTGCGACGCGATCGGAAGAGGCCCTTCGCTTATTCCATGTCATCGAAGAAGTTCATACCCTGCCTAACGTCAGCTACCTGGCAAAGGTCCGGCACTCGGATGTTGCTTTCGACATGACAGAGGAGGGCAAGGAAGAAACAACTGCAGAAAAACATTCGTAGTCGTCACAACACAAATCAATAGCAAAAGCTAAATATATCATGGCAGCACCATTACAGTACGAATCACAGACAAGACCCCCGCTGGTACAGGGACCGAAAGATTATCACCAGGTAACGGAGGACATCGTGCGTCCAATCGAAGACTCTCCCACCAAACTCTGGTGGATCGGGTTTCTGATCAGTGTCGCCTGTCTTTGCTTTGGCATCTGGTCCGTCACCGAGCAGGTCATCTACGGTGTGGGCCAGTGGAACCTGCAAAGGACCATCGGCTGGGGCTGGGACATCACCAACTTCGTGTGGTGGGTGGGCATCGGTCACGCCGGAACCCTGATCTCCGCGATCCTGCTGCTCTTCCGCCAGCAGTGGCGTACCGGGGTCAACAGGGCAGCGGAAGCGATGACCATCTTTGCGGTCATGTGCGCCGGACAGTTCCCGATCTGGCACATGGGTCGCGTCTGGCTGGCTTTCTTTATCATGCCCTATCCCAATTCCCGTGGACCATTATGGCCGAATTTCAACTCCCCCCTGCTTTGGGACGTATTCGCCATCTCTACCTACTTCACCGTTTCACTGCTCTTCTGGTATTCCGGCCTGATCCCCGATATGGCTACCGTCCGGGACCGCGCGAGGCTAAAATGGCGCAAGGCTTTGTACGGCGTCCTCGCGTTCGGCTGGACGGGCTCGACCAAACACTGGCAGCGGCACGAGGCCCTTTCCCTCGTACTGGCCGGCCTGAGCACACCGCTCGTACTCTCGGTACACACGATCGTATCTTTTGACTTCGCCACCTCCGTTATCCCCGGCTGGCATACCACCATCTTTCCCCCCTATTTCGTCGCGGGTGCCGTATTCAGCGGGTTCGCAATGGTCAACACCCTGCTCGTCATCAGCAGAAAAGTGTTGAGACTGGAGGAATATATCACCATCGAGCACATAGACGTCATGAACAAGATCATCGTTCTCACGGGTTCGATCGTCGGCGTTGCCTACCTGACGGAGTTGTTTATCTCCTGGTATGGCCAGAACAAGTTCGAGGGCTGGGCCTTCGCCCAGAACCGCGTCAACATCTTCAGCCCCTACGGCTGGAGCTACTATATCATGATGGGCTGTAACGTATTGTCCCCGCAGATCTTCTGGTTCCGGAAGATGCGCAGGAACCTCACCGTCACTTTCTTCATGTCCATCCTGGTGAATGTAGGGATGTGGTTCGAACGGTTCGTCATCATCGTGACGTCGGTATACCGGGATTACCTCCCGAGCAGCTGGGCCACTTACTATGCGCCTAGTATCTGGGAAGTCGGATTCTTCGTCGGCACCCTGGGATTGTTCTTCACCTGCTTCTTCGTGTTCAGCAAATTTGCTCCGGTGATCGCCATTGCCGAGATCAAGCATATCCTCAAGAAAGCGGGTAAGACCTATAAGGAGAAAGAAAAGGTGGACTATATCGAGAAAGAATCCATCGATGAGTTTGCGCATGAATACGCCCATGCGCACTGAGTGGACGGGGGGAAAACTTTTTTAAAGCGCTAAAAGCTAAATTAGTATGGCAGTTAAAAAATTTGTTGTTGGCATTTTCACAGACGAGGAAGTTCTCTTTCCTGCGATCAGGAAGGTGCGTACCGCAGGGTACAAGATCCACGACGTGTACACCCCCATGCCTATTCACGGAATGGACCACGCGCTGGGTCTCCGGGAGACCAGCTTGCATACGGCCGGGTTCATCTACGGGATCACAGGCACGACGACGGCACTCAGCGGCATCGGCTGGGTCTTCAATAGCGACTGGCCCGTCAATATCGGCGGCAAATCCCATTTCGATCTGCCGGCATGGATCCCCATCACTTTCGAGCTCACGGTGTTGTTTTCCGCGGTAGGGATGGTGTTGACATTTTGCTGGCTTTGTCAGCTGGCGCCTTTTGTCCGCAAACATCACTTCAATCTGCGTTCGACCGACGACCAGTTCACCATGGTGATCGAGTGTACCGAAAAGAGCAACGAGGAACAGAT
This sequence comes from Puia sp., assembly GCA_965214315.1. Lineage (GTDB taxonomy): Bacteria > Bacteroidota > Bacteroidia > Chitinophagales > Chitinophagaceae > Puia. The sequence goes on from CBDCBP010000006.1 coordinate 193,896, forward strand.
AAAGGCATTTTTAGCAAGTGTGGGTGCGGCAGGTATCAATACCCAGGTAGCCGAAGCCGGCTGGTGGGTGGGCCGTTACGATAAAGATAAAACTCCATTTGAACACAAAGGAACCGCATTAGCATGAAAAAAATAGTCATCCAGGTGGGCGATAAGCCCACTGACCGAAGGTCCATCATGAGCCGCATTGCAGCGAAGGGCTATTTTTTTCGCAGCCCATTGCTGAGGATTTCGGGTGCAATGATCAGCATGATCGCCATCTTCACGGGTTGCAGCGACGATATCCGCCGCGAACCGGGAAAGGTATATATGCCGGATATGGCCTACAGCCGGGCGTATGAGACGTATGCTATCACTGAAGAGCAAAAGGCGGCGCTCCTCAAACAGGGCATCCATTACAGCAACACGCCGGTACCCGGCACCATCAAACGGGACGAACTGCTGCCCTTTCTGGTCCTTAAGGATCAGCCGGGTGATTCCGCCGGCTACGTAGCCTCCAAGCAGGTGAAGAGCCCACTGACTTCCATGGACACTGTCGAAGCGCAGCGTTTATATCTCGTCAACTGCGCTATCTGCCACGGCCCGAAGCTCGACGGCAACGGCCCCCTTTACAGAGGCGGCGATGGCCCCTTCCCCGCTGCCCCGGCACAACTGGTCGGCAAGGCCCAGTACGAGAATATGCCCGAAGGACAGATGTTCTACTCGGTCACTTATGGCAAGAACAAGATGGGCAGCTATGCCTCCCAGCTCAATACCCAACAACGCTGGATGGTGATCGCTTACATCAAGTCGAAACAAGGGGCGGGCAAAGCTGCGGCGGCCGCACCGGCAGCAGCGACACCCACAGCAGCGGCTCCCGCAGCCGGCACTGACTCCATGGCCAAAAAATAAGCATTATCGAATATTTTAAAATATTGTTGAATGTCATCCATTAAAGAACGTTTCGTAATACCCGCCAGATACAAGCAGTGGTCCCTCGGACTGATGGGGGTAGGCGTACTTTCGTTGATCATCGGTTTCGCCATCTATGGCACCCACGATCAGGGTACCCGGTTCTGGGCCACCCTCTTGCAGAATAGCGTCTATTTCCTGCTTATCACGAACGCGGCGATGTTCTTCTTCACCGCCGTGACCCTGGCCATGGGCGGCTTTGTGATAGCCTTCCGGCGCGTGACCGAAGCGATTTCCGCGTCCGTCATCCCCATCGGGATCATCACCTTTGTGATCCTGCTTTGCCTGGTCTTTGGCGGCCATACCGCCATCTATGAGTGGCTGGACAAGGATGTCGTCGCCCATGACGAGGTGCTGAAAGGAAAGAGCGGATTCCTGAGCCGCGGCTTCTTTATCACCTGGACGACATTTACCATCGGACTGTGGACGGTGCTGGGATATAAAATGCGCCAGCTTTCCCGCAGCATCGACGACACCCCCCTCACGATCGAAGAAGGCCGGAGATATATCTTCAAGAATACGGTCTGGGCGGCACTTTTCATCGTCTGGTTCGCGCTGACGGTCACCTCGGTAACGCCCTGGCTCTGGCTTATGAGCATCAACGCCCACTGGTTTTCAACGATGTACAGCTGGTACACCTTCGCCAGCACCTTCGTATCGGGTGTGGCCCTGATCACCATCTTCGTGATCTACATGAAGAACCAGGGTTACCTGGAATATGTTACCGAAGAACACCTGCATGACCTGGGTAAATTCATGTTCGCGTTCTCCATTTTCTGGACCTACCTCTGGTTTGACCAGTTCATGCTGATCTGGTACGCGAATATCTCCGAAGAAACGATCTATTTCCAGCCCCGGTTCGGCTCGGGCGGCGCATACGTCGGAATGTTCTATTTGAACCTGATTATCAACTTCCTGTGCCCGCTTTTGATCCTCATGAAAAGAGGCTCGAAACGCAATTGGGGCACGGTAACATTTATGTCCGTACTTTTGATCTTCGGTCACTGGCTGGACTTGTACCAGATGGTGTTCCCCGGCCCCCATATCTCCCCTGACCACGTACCCCTGAACCTCTTCGATTTCGGTATTGCACTGGGCTTTGTCGGATTGATCATGTGGCAGACTGCCAGGGTGATGAGCAAATTCCCCCTGCTAGCCAGGAACCATCCTTTTGTAAAAGAAAGTATTATACACCATACTTAAATCTTTTTAACTATCATGTCAACTTTTTTTCTGATACTGATCCTGTTGTTAGGCTTCCTTATCACCTTCCAGATCGCAAAGGCCAGTGAATACGTGGGTGTTTTGAAAGGGGAAAAGAAAAATTTCGAACAGCATAACCGCATCAACGGCTTCATGATGATCGTGTTCCTGGTGCTCGGGCTTATTGGCGTTTATTGGTGCAATGAGCTCTATCGCGGGAAGATACTCGGCGAGTCCGCCAGCGTCCATGGCGAGGAGATTGACCGGATGCTGTATATCACCATTACGATCACCGGCATCGTTTTTGTGCTCACGCAGATCCTGCTTTTCTGGTTTGCCTTCAAATATCAGTACTCCGACAAACGCAAGGCTCACTATTTCCCGCACGACAACAGGCTCGAGATCCTCTGGACCGTCGTCCCCGCTATCGCCCTTACGGTGCTCGTTGGTTTTGGCCTGTTTTATTGGTTCCGGATCACCGGCGACGCACCGCAGGATGCACTTCAAGTGGAAGTTACAGGCAAGCAATTCGGCTGGATCTTCCGCTATCCCGGTAAAGACGCGACCTTCGGAAAAAAATACTATCAGAATATCGACGATGGGGGCAACAACCAATTGGGGCTCTTGTGGGATGACGGCAGCACCCACGACGATATCGTCGTCACCAATGAGATGTACAGCGTAGTGAATAAACCGGTAAAACTGATCATCGGTTCCCGGGATGTGATCCATGATGTAGGCCTGGTCTATTTCCGTCAGAAGATGGACGCCGTTCCCGGCACACCCACCACCCTTTGGTTCACCCCCAAGTATACGACGGACCAAATGAAGAAGAAATTGGGCAACCCCGATTTCGTTTATGAAATTTCCTGCGACCAAATGTGCGGCAGGGGACACTATACCATGCGCGGTATCGTGACCGTTGTAACGGCGGATGAGTACAAGCTATGGTTGGCGAAACAAACACCTGTCTATGCACAGATCATGAAGGACAAGGCGCCTGCTGCACCGGCTGCCGGAGCAGACTCGACGAAGACGGCAAAAAATTAATTTGTACGCAACGAATATTGGATAACGATAGGGTTATCATTTAAATTTTTTCTCATGAGCAACGAAATAGCTTTGCACGGACACCCTGAAGTGGACACACATTCCGAAGCGCGCGCCGATGAGCATGGCGACCATCATCACCATCAGTCGTTCATCACGAAGTATGTGTTCAGTATGGATCACAAGATGATCTGTAAGCAGTTCCTGATCACAGGCATGATCTGGGCGATCATCGGCGGCCTGATGTCCGTCCTTTTCCGGCTTCAGCTCGGGTATCCCGATGCCCATTTCCAGATCCTTGAAGATGTCTTTGGTGCCCATTGGGCCAAGGGTGGCCAGATCCAGCCGGAGTTCTATTATGCGCTGGTGACCATGCACGGCACCATCCTCGTGTTCTTCGTATTGACCGGCGGCTTGAGCGGAACCTTTGCCAACTTCCTGATCCCCTTGCAGATAGGCGCCCGCGATATGGCATCGCCAATGCTCAACATGTTGTCTTACTGGTTCTTCTTCGGCGCCAGCATCGTCATGATGTGCAGCCTGTTCATCCAAACCGGCCCTGCAAGCGGCGGCTGGACCTCTTATGTGCCGCTGAGTGCGCTGGGGGATGCCAACGAAGGATCCAAAACAGGGATGGACCTCTGGATCGTTTCCATGGCAATGTTCGTCGTTTCCTCCTTGCTGGGCGGCCTCAATTATATTTCCACCATATTGAATATGCGCACCAAGGGCATGAGCATGACCCGGTTGCCGCTGACGATCTGGGCACTGTTCTTTACCGCCGTTCTAGGTGTATTATCCTTCCCGGTGCTGCTGTCAGGCTTCATCCTGCTGTTGTTCGACCGGCACGGTGGCACAAGTTTCTATCTTTCCGACATCTTCCTCACCGAAACGAATAAAGCACTTCCCAACGAAGGCGGCAGCGCCATTCTCTACCAGCACTTGTTCTGGTTCCTGGGTCATCCGGAAGTGTACATCATCATTCTCCCGGCTATGGGCCTCGTCTCGGAAGTAATGTCCGTGAATTCCCGCAAACCGATCTTCGGCTATATGGCCATGGTGGGTTCATTGTTCGCCATCGCCATTCTCGCTTTCCTGGTTTGGGCACACCATATGTTCGTGACAGGATTGAACCCCTTCCTGGGTTCGGTCTTCGTCCTGCTCACCCTGCTCATCGCGGTGCCGTCGGCCATCAAGGTGTTCAACTGGCTGACGACGCTCTGGCGGGGCAATATCCGCTTTACGCCGGCAATGCTCTTCGCCATCGGTTTCGTAAGTACCTTCATTTCCGGCGGCCTGACCGGGATCTTCCTTGGTAATTCGACGCTGGATATCCAATTGCACGACACCTATTTCGTGGTCGCCCACTTCCATATCGTCATGGGCGTCTCGGGCATCCTGGGCATGTTCTGCGGCATCTACCACTGGTTTCCCAAGATGTACGGCCGGTATATGAACCCTACACTTGGCTATATCCACTTCTGGGTGACCTTCGCCGGAGCTTACCTCATCTTCTGGCCCATGCACTACCAGGGCCTGGCCGGGATGCCCCGCCGGTACCTGGATTTTAGCAACTGGGTCTCGTTCAACCAATTCGGTGATCTGAATCGCTTTATATCGACAGTGGCCATGATAACCTTTGCGGTTCAGCTGCTGTTCGTCTTCAACTTCTTCTACTCGATCTTCAAAGGCAGAAGAGTGATGACAAGGAACCCTTGGGGCGCCACTACCCTGGAATGGACGACGCCGATCCAGCACCTGCATGGCAACTGGCCCGGTGAGATACCCGAAGTACATCGTTGGCCCTACGACTATGCCAAGGATGGAAGGGAGTTCATTCCCCAGACGGAGCCGGTGGGCCCCAATGAAAGTGAGCATTGATGAAGCAAGAGAGTTCTTTAAAATATGCGGGCAAACTGCAGGATTACAAACTGCTGATCAAGTTCAACCTTAGCTTCATGGTGGTATTTTCCGCCGTGATCAGTTATTTGCTGGCGCCGAAAGTAAAGGAATACGATTGGGTGGAGATCGGTTTGTTCTTCATTGGCGGGATGCTGGTCACCGGCAGCGCCAATACGATCAACCAGATCGTAGAGAAGGATACCGATGCCCTTATGAGACGGACGGCCAACAGGCCGGTGGCGTCGGGCCGGATGAGTACACAGGAAGCCTGGACCTTCGCCCTGGTGGCGGGGGTCGGCGGAGTCCTCCTACTCTGGCATTTCAACTTCCTCACGGCAGCCCTTGCGGCCTTCAGCCTTTTTGTATACGCATTTGTCTATACACCACTGAAGAAAGTAAGTTCGGTGGCCGTATTGGTAGGGGCCATACCGGGGAGCCTGCCCTGCCTGATCGGCTGGGCGGCGGGCAATGATGATCTATCCGCCGGCGGCTGGGTGTTGTTTGCGTTGCAATTCTTCTGGCAGTTCCCCCATTTTTGGGCGATCGCCTGGATTGCGCACAAAGACTACACGACAGCCGGGTTTCGGTTACTGCCTTCCGGCGAAGGACCGACCAAATACTCGGCACTGCAGGCGATCATGTATTCGCTATTGCTGCTGCCGGTAGGCATACTGCCCTATTTTACCGGGATGAGCGGCCTCATCTCCCTGGTCATCGTGGGGGTAGCCAACCTGGCGATGGTAGTGCAGTGTGTACGGTTGTATCGGGAGATGTCAGTAACGGCGGCGCGGAGAGTGATGTTTAGCAGCTATATATATTTGCCTGTGGTACTGCTGTCACTACTGGCGAATAAAACGGCCTAGTCAACTATGGAAATTGTGAACGAACAAAGAAAGAAAATACATCCCCATAAATTTACGTTATGGGTGGCACTGGGTAGCATCATCATGATGTTTGCCGGTCTGACGAGTGCCTATGTCGTGAAGCGGGATCAACCGGGGTGGACAACGTTTTTTATTCCGAGGGCCTTCTATTACTCGACGGCGGTTATCCTGGTGAGCAGCCTGACCGTGCAGTTGTCGTTAAAAGCCTTTAAGGATAGGGAGATGCTGCGGTACCGGAATATGCTCACGCTCACGGCCATATTGGGAATAGTCTTTGTGTTGCTGCAGTGGGTGGGATTCAGACAGATCTGGAATACGGGGATCACCCTTCGCGGGTCAGGCGGCGGGCAGTTCTTATACATCATCGCAGGGCTGCACGCGGCGCACGTCTTCGGCGGGATCGTCGCCCTGATCATCATGGTTATCAGGGCATTCGCGGCCAGGACGAGGAGTTATGACAGCGTACCCGTGGAATTGATCGGTACGTATTGGCATTTTGTGGACCTGTTATGGCTGTACCTGTTCATTTTCTTTATGGCGATTAATTGATATTCCTACTTTTGTTAAATAAATTTGCAAAACCAACAAACCAGTAATATGGCACAAGCGATACCGGCAGGAACGAAATGGTGGAGTGGCGGAAAAAGTCCCTTCAACGTGGAGTACGGCAAACTGATGATGTGGTATTTCCTGATGAGCGATGCGTTTACCTTCGGCGCTTTTTTGATCTCTTACGGCTCGATCCGCTTCGCAAGCAATGGCTGGCCCGACCCGAATGAAGTGTTCCGCGCCTTTCCGCTCGTAGCCGCTTCGGTGCATTTGCCCCTGGTGTTTGTAAGTTTGATGACCTTTATCCTGATCATGTCGTCGGTAACCATGGTGCTTGCGGTTGCCGCGGGACATGCAGGCGATAGAGATAAGGTGACGTTTTACATGGTCCTGACCGTCATCGGCGGCCTGATGTTCCTGAGCTGCCAGGCCTGGGAATGGACGCACCTGCACGGCGAAGGCGCCTGGTGGGGCCGCAATCCCTTCCCCAATGCCGACGGATCGAAGGCCAGCACGAATTTCAGCAACTTCTTCTTTACCATTACCGGTTTCCATGGATTTCATGTTTTCTCGGGCGTGGTGATCAATACGATCATGCTGATCAAGAACCTGAGGGGTGATTTTGAACGGCGCGGCCATTACCTGATGATCGAAAAGGCCGGTCTTTACTGGCACTTTGTAGACCTTGTTTGGGTATTCGTATTCACCTGTTTCTATTTACTTTAATCTTCTTTTAAACGAACTCATATGTCTGATCACGCAACAACGGCACAAGGCAACAGCGCTCATGCTACGTTCGACACCAAGCCCATCTGGAGGACTTTTTGGATCCTGCTCGGGATCACCATGGTCGAATTGATCCTGGCCACCATTCACCTGAAGACAAGTTTCCCGAACAAATACGTTTTAAACGGCATGTACCTGATCCTCACCTGTGCCAAGGCTTTCTATATCATAGCGGAATTTATGCACCTGCGCCATGAAATAAAGAACCTCATCATGACGATTGCCGTTCCGGCCCTGCTTTTTGTGTGGTTTATCATCGCCTTTCTTTGGGATGGCGGGTCATACAATAACCTGCGGAATCACTATGACGCACATTACCGGGACGCCAATAAGGTAAAAGTGGCACCCGAAGGCGGTGAGCGTGCTCCTGAAGCGCAAAAGCCTGGCCAACAGCAATAACTCCACGCCCCACCCCGCCACCGCGCGATTCGCGCGAATCGGCAAATATATTCGAGGAACCACCGTCATATAGCGGTGGTTCTTTAATTTTGTGGTCCATGAATAAGAAAGGCTGGTTAACGGTTTTTGTGGCGGTAGTCGTGCCGCTTGCATTTTACGGCATCGCGAGGCAATACGGAGTGGCCATGCCAAACCGCTACTTTCCTGACAGCGTAGTCACGCGGATAAAGGATGGCAAGGAGGTCAGCGATACGATCTGGCATCGCGTGGCCAACATACAGCTCCAGAACCAACTGGGGGATACGGTCACCCTGGATTCATTGAAAGGGAAGGTGATCATCATCGACTTTTTCTTCACGCATTGCGCCAGCATCTGCCCGGCACTGACCCGGAATATGCGCCACCTGCAGGACGCACTGAAGCTCAGAGACGATACCAAGGGTGTCGACACGACCTTTGTACAATTCCTTTCGCTCACCGTCGATCCGGCCCACGATTCTGTGGCCCAGTTGAAGAAATACGCCGACCACTATGGTGTCAATTCGGATGTCTGGTGGATGCTCACCGGTGCCAAGAAGACCATCTACGATTTTGCATTGAACGAATTGAAGCTGGGACTGCAGGACAGCGTAAGCGTCGATTCGAATTTCGTACATACGGACTATATCGCCTTACTGGATAAGGATCATGTGATACGCGGTTATTATCATGGCACCGATACCACGGCAATCAAACGGCTTGGGGATGACATCGTATTTATCATGCTGGAGCGGGATAAGAAACAAGAAGTCGACACTATGTTCACCGAACTCAGACCGCTGGCCATACCCATAGTAGTCCTTCTCCTGGCGACAGTCCTGGGAGTCGTCTATTTTTCCAGAAAACAAGACAGGCCGTAGGCCGGTCGGCCACAACCGAGCAAAGCGATGGTTGCGGCCGAGGAGGGGCAAGGAACGAAGCCCCGACGAAGGATTCAATTATTAACCGTTTGGGTCGAAGGGGTAATTTCCCCGATACCCCGCAGACACAAACAAAATTTTCATAATGAGCGACCAAATCATCGCAAATCCTGGCAGCCCTTTACCGGAAAAGAAATATACCGTTGCGATCATCATCGTTTCGATCGCCATCCCTGCCGCAGTTGCTTTCCTGATCCTTGGACTGCATACCAAGACTCGATATCGGATTCAACACTCATAGTTTGCCGCTCTTTCATGCCATCCTGAATTCCAGCACGGCCATCTCTGCTGCTCGCGAGTCTGTACTTCATAAAAAATCGCCAGATCAAAGCCCATAAAACCGCGAATCTGCTCGCGGTGGCGCTCAGTTCTATCTTCCTTGTATCCTACGTCATCTACCATGCTACTAATCGCCTCCACCCGTTTCGGAGACCTCAATCACGACGGCATTCTTAGCGACCAGGAGAAGTTGCAGGCGGGAGTGTGGCGTTATGTGTATTACTTTATCCTCACTACGCATATCCTTTTGTCAGGTATCATCATTCCGTTCGTGTTGTTTACCCTGCAACGCGCATTTCAGGAGAAATTCGACAAACACCGCAGACTGGCCAGGATCACCTGGCCGATGTGGTTCTACGTCGCCGTCACCGGCGTGATCGTGTACGTGATGATATCGCCGTACTATTGAAAAGGTGCCGCCAATCGACCGTCGCCTCCGCCCACTAGTCCCGCCCCCCCTTTCCCGCTACTCGCCGCTTCAACGCGCCCGCCCGAACGCGCCCCCCTTTCCCGCACCGCACCGTTCCGTGCCATCGCTCTTTCGACGGCTACCCTTCCCCGCTACTCTCCCGCCCGGACCCGCCAACTTCCCCCGCAATCACCCTTCCCTGCCGCCCCCCTTTCCCGCTACTCGCCGCTCAAACGCGCACGCCCTAACGCGCCCACCCTTTCCCGCAACGCACCCTTCCGTGCCATCGCTCTTCCGCCTGCTACCCTTCCCCGCTACTGGCCGCCCGAACCAGCCAACTTCCCCCGCAAACACCCTTCCCTGCCGCCCCCCTTTCCCGCTACTCGCCGCTCAAACGCGCACGCCCTTTCCCGCACCGCACCGTTCCGTGCCATCGCTCTTCCGCCGGCTACCTTCCTCGCTACTGGCCGCCCGAACCCGCCAACTTCCCCCGCCAACACCCTTCCCTGCCGCCCCCCTTTCCCGCTACTCGCCGCTCAAACGCGCACGCCCTAACGCGCCCCCCCTTTCCCGCAACGCACCGTTCCGTGCCATCGCTCTTCCGCCGGCTACCCTTCCCCGCAAACGCCCTTCCCTGCCACCCCTCTTCCCGCTACTCGCCAACCTCAACCCGCCAACCCGAACACGCCCCCCGCCGGCTCGCCCACCGCATCCTGCTGGCCGCCGCCCATCTGCCTTCTTATGCAATTGAGGCATACGGGACAGCCGCGAACCAATAACTACAGTTCCTTTGCCGGATCCCAGAACAGTTTCTTAAAATCCACAACCTTGTTGTCCACGACCTGCACGCCTTCCGCTTCCAGCAGCTGCTGCATTTTTTCCGGCGGATGATAATGGTGTCTGCCAGTGAGCAGACCCGCGCGATTGACGACCCGATGGGCCGGGACCGGCTTCTCGGCATAGGGTACGGCCATCATGGCCCAACCAACCATACGGGCCGAGCCGCGGGTTCCAAGTGCCGCTCCAATAGCGCCATAGGAGGTCACACGACCCTTCGGAATCTGCCGGGCCACTTCATGAACCAGGTCAAAAAAGTTATCCTCTTTGCTGCCGGAAGGTTTTACGGCCACGAGCTTTTCACGCGCAGGGAGCAGCTTCGGCGTTTTAGATGTTGCGATTTTTTGTTTCGCCGCCTTGGAATTTGCCTTTTTTGGCTTGGCCTTTTCTGGTTTTGCCTTTTCTGGTTTTGCCGCCGCCCTGGCCGAGGCGCCAGGCTTTCCACCGGCTCCTTTGAACGCCCCACGTACGTTTTCGCCGACTCCCTTTTTCGGCGCCGACTTATCCCCTGCGACCTTACCACCCGCGCCCTCGGCTCCTGCGCCCAAGTCTCTTTCACGCTTGTCCCCTACGCGCTTGCCCCGTACAACCTCGGCTCCTCCACCCTTGCCCCCAACAACCTCAGCCCCTCTGCCCTTGGCCCTTACGCCCTCGGCTCCTGCTCCCTTGCCCCCCACGCCCGA
>CBDCBP010000007.1:0-318731 GCA_965214315.1 Puia sp.
AACTCCAATACCTCGATCTCCTCCTGTTCCTCTTCCAACCCACCCCCATCGCTCACCTTCATCGATGGCTCATATTCCGCCATAAAAAAATAAAGTATTTCCGTCACCGATCCGGGTGACATATAGGACTCGAAAACCTTCTCTATCAACCCGATCTTGTACCCGTTTCCTCTTCCGTCTCCCGCCTGATCGCAACCTCGGGATTATCCTTATCCAACAACCCGGCACAAGCCTCTATCATCATCCCCGTCGCATTGCCATTGAGATAAGTAGGCATCCGGAACTGACGCGTCAGGATCACTGTCCGTGACTGCTTGTTATACAACAGGATCACCGCGCCGTTACCACGGTCATAGACCTCCCGGCTCCGCATGCCCCGACGCCCGTCTTTTTCCGTGTATTCGTAATTGACCTTGCGAAGAATATACCGGCTGTCCGACAACACAACCGTATTGATGATCCTGATTTGCTTATCCATACCCCGAAAATACAAGAAATGCAACGCATCTGCATCGACTTCAACGGCAGCACCAAACTACTTTCATTGATCTTTTTTAGGATTCTCGGCACTCATATCCACGGAGCCGGCGCCTGCCATACCGGAAGGAGCCTTACCATTGTGCGCCACCCGCCAGTCCTCCTCGAAGAACTTCCCCCACTCCTGGATGTACTTGTAGAACTCATATTCTGTCTTGCAGCTCTGGATAAAATCATAGCTCGGCCTGTATTGCCGCATGAACGAGTCCAGCGCAGGCGGCTCCAAACCGGTCACCCGCCTGACGACAGCCTTGTTCCACCGATGTTCGATAAACTTATCCTGCTCCTCCCACACCAGCCGGTCCTGCAATGTTTGCATCTCCCTGCCTGCCTTTGGGTTAAGCAGCATGTCGAGGTCCAGCCCAATGCCAAAGCTCGCCCGCCGGTCCAGCTTCATATTGTGCATCATTCCCTTGGAATAATTGAATGCTTTCGCATATTCCTGACGGTTCGCCAATGAGTCCGTGTGATAGTTGGGCGACCTGACAAGCGCGGCAGGCAAAGTGTCCATGGTAATTTGCAGACTGACGTCAAAAGGATACCCTCTAGGCATGTCCTTTACCGGGTATTTAGCCGTCCCCCGGCCCAAATAAGAGAATACGATGCTATCCGACAGCGGCACCATCAATTTGTAGCGCCCCAAAGAGTCGGTCTTCGCCCCGGCACCGCTGGTACTCACCACACTCACACCCTGCATCGCATATTGCTGCGTGCCATCGTAAACAGCCCCCTTTATCTCGATCACCTGGGCAAAGGCCCGACCCACATACAGGCTCAGCCCCATTGCCAATACGATTATCCCTCGAAGTTTCGGTAAGTTCATCCTCATTTCGGACGGCAAGCTAACAAGGAACCTGAAATATATCGCCAAAACGACTTGTTATTTAATATTTTTTTAATTCTCTGCGTATTTTTAGGGTATGAAAGAAGATAAGCCTGCAACGATCAAGGAGATAGCCAGAAGGCTGGCGGTATCCCCCTCCACCGTATCCCGGGCGCTCCATGACCATCCCGGCATTGGCTTGCGCACCAAGATGCAGGTCCAGAAACTGGCCGCCGAACTGGACTATGAACCGAACCAAACCGCCATCTTCTTCAAACAACGCAAGACTTTCACCATCGGTGTAGTCCTCCCAAACCTCAAGGAAGAGTTCTTCTCTGAAGCCATCAACGGCATAGAAGAGATCGCCACCCAACACAAATACAGCGTGCTCATCAGCCAGTCCAGGGACGACATCGAACGGGAACGCCAGATCATTACCACTATGAAAAACAACCGGGTAGACGGCATCATCGCCTCCCTCGGTGCCAATACTACCTCCTACGAACACTTCGCAGCCCTCAAAAAATATGGCATCCCGCTAGTCTTCTTCGACCGTGTACCCACCCTTCCCGAATTCAACAAGGTCTATTCCAATATGAACAGCGGCACCCGCGAAGCCATCGAATTCCTCATCGAAAAAGGACACCGCCGCATCGGCGTACTCAACGGACCCGAAAAAATGCGCTCATCCAAAGAAACGTACCGAGACCTATATGCAGGTTCTCATCAAGAAGCGACTTAAGATCGACCTCGGTCTGGTCACCTCCACCGATCTCACCCGCGAAGGCACCCTCGTGGCCATGCAACACCTACTGACCCAACGGCCACGCCCCACCGCTATCCTCACCATCAACGACTATATTGCCCTCGACGCCATGCAGTATGCCCGGCAACAAAAGCTAAAGATCAACAAAGACATCTGCTTTGTCAGCTATGCTAACCTCCCCATCACCAGCTATCTCGAGACACCCCCCATGGCTTCCGTTGAACAGTATCCGCTTCAACAGGGTTCCAAAGCGGCCGAGATCCTCATGCAGATCCTCGGCCGGGACCAAAAGAACGGCAAACCCCTTGAGCCGGAGACCTTTCAGAACGTCGTAATCAACGGGCAACTTATTGTGCACGCCAAACGTTGATTTTCTTGCAACCGTTTGCGCAGAATTAACCCGCCAATCTTTTTTATGTTTGACGCATTTAAACTTGATTCAATGAACGACCAGGTCTTGCATGCATATGGATTCACCAAAGACGTCTCCGTTATCCCACACGGCAGCGGATTGATCAATCATACCTGGATCGTCCGTACTGGTAAAGACACCTACATTCTACAACAGCTCAACGGACAAGTCTTTTCGCAGCCCTCCCTGATCGCCGATAACATCGAGATGGTGGGCCGCTACCTCACCGACCACTATCCATCGACGGTGTTCCCCCGCCCGGTGCGGTCGATCAGAGGCGAAACCATGATCGACGCGGGCCCCAATGGCCACTACAGGCTCTATCCCTTTATCGAGAACTCCATCACCATCGACGTCGCCCATACCCCGGCACAGGCATTCGAGGCCGCCAGGCAGTTTGGCGGCTTCACACATATGCTATCCGGATTCCAGGCAGATCACCTCCACGAGACCCTGCCGGCCTTCCACGACCTTTCCCATCGCTACCGCTCCTTTAGCGAAGCACTGGAAAAAGACCTGTTTCCAGACCGCATCGCAAAAGCCCATCGGCTCATCGCCTTTCTCACTGCACAATACCCGCTCGTCACGACCTATGAAACCATCCTGACCAACCCCGAATTCAAACGCCGCGTCACTCACCACGACACCAAAATAAGCAATGTCCTGTTCGACAAAGAAGGAAAAGGTATTTGCGTCATCGACCTCGATACCGTCATGCCCGGCTACTTCATCAGTGACGTAGGAGACATGTTCCGCACTTACCTCTCTCCCGTAACCGAAGAAGAGAGCGACATGGACCGCGTGAACGTCCGGCCGGAATATTTCGAAGCCATCGTCCGCGGCTACCTCCAGGAAATGTTCGATGTCCTCACCTCAGAGGAAAAACAAGCCTTCATATACGCCGGAGAGTTCATGCTGTACATGCAAGCCCTCCGCTTCCTTACCGACTACTTGTCTGGCGACATTTATTATAGCAGCCGCTATGAAGGCCATAACTACGTCCGCGCCCTCAACCAGACCACCCTGCTGCAACACTTCCAGGAAATTGCCCCCACCCTGAAAACCATCGCCGACAAAGTCCTTGCAGCAGCAGCAGTCTCCAATTGATCCACACCAGCCTGTAACTGAAAACTTTTTTCCAGTCGAACAACTCGCGTCTTCGGCACGCAACGACCTGCGCCGGTATTTTACTGCCCTTTTAAAGCAGCACTGTCCTCCCAAACAGGGCGCAAACGATTGCGCAATAACGCATTTTCGCAAACGATTGCGCAACAACACGCAAAAAAAAAACCTAGATTTAGACATTACAAAAGAACTGCTGGGAACACTTTATTATTAAATTAACTAACACTCTGCTTATGACAAGAAAAACATCGCTGTTATTCTTGGTCCTGTTGTCTTTTGCCTATATGGCATATGCCCAGGACCGGACCATCACAGGAAAGATCATTGACGAATCTTCAAAACAGCCTGTAGTAGGGGCGACCGTAACGGTCAAAGGCGCCCGCAAAACGGTCACCGCAGGTGCCGACGGATCATTCACCGTAACGGTATCGCAACCGACGGTAACACTCATCATCTCTTCAATTGGATTTGCCTCTAAAGAGATCACGGCAACTGCCGGAACGCCCGTGGATGTCATCCTCAGTACCGACAGCAAACAGCTGGGTGAAGTTGTAGTTACCGCACTCGGTATCGTGCAGCAAAAGAAATCGCTGGCCTACGCCACTCAAACCGTTCCCATCAATCAGATCAACGAAGTGAGGCCTACCGATAACTTCATGACCGGCCTGAATGGTAAAGTGGCCAACCTGATCGTAACACAAGGCTCCGGAGGTCTCGGCTCCGGCACCTCGATCATCCTCCGCGGCAATCGCGACATCAACGGTGACAACAACGCGCTGATCGTTGTCGACGGCGTACCCTGGCTCAACACCACCTACAGTACTGCCGGCAACGACTTCGGCTCACTTCAGACCTCTGACGGCGCGTCCGAGCTAAACGCTGATGACATCGAATCCATGACGGTACTGCGCGGCGCCACCGCTGCGGCCCTGTACGGCACCCAGGCGGGTAACGGTGCAATCATCATCACCACCAAGAAAGGCCACAAAGGCCGATTTGACGTATTCGTCAATTCCGGTATCGGCTTCGAACGTGCCTTCGCCTTGCCCCAATTCCAAAACAGCTACGGTCAGGGCAACTCCGGTTTGATCGCCACCGACTCTTCCCAGAACGGCGCCAGCTGGGGCGCCAAAATGCAAGGCCAGAGCTATATCAACTACCTGTACAACCAAGATAGCTATACTCCACAGCCCAATAACGTAAAGAATTTTTTCCACACCGGCACGAGCCTCAACAACTCCGCCGGCTTCTCTGCGGGAAGCGATCACGTCCAGACTTATTTCTCTTACACCAACAACTACGCCAAGGGTATCATTCCCAACAATGACTTGAACAGGCATACGTTGGACTTCCATATCTCCGGCGACGTGTTCCCGAAATTGACCTACGACGTGAAAGCCACCTACATCAACCAGACCATCAACGGCAAACCTCGCACCGGTGAGGAGAATAGCCCGACCTTCGACGCCTACCAGATGCCCCGTTCAGTAAAGCTAAGCGAAGCCAAGATGTACCAGACGCTCAACAACGTCGGTATCGAGGTGCCAACCAACTGGCCCTCCACCCTCAACTCTATCTACCAGAATCCATACTGGATGCTGAATAATACGTCTATTTCAGAAGATCGGCAACGCGTAGTCGGATTGGCGGCATTGAAATACCAAATTACCCCCTGGCTAAGCGCCCGCGGATCGGTCAACCTTGACCGGACCGACGACGAACTCGACCAACAATACCAGCAGGGCACCTTGCTCTGGGCAACCAACGCCGGCGGCGCCTTCTACACCACCGCCCTCCAGTCCGAACAACGCTGGTTTGACTTCTCGTTGGATGGCCACAACAACCTGGCGAAGGACCTGAAAGTCGAATACCAGGTCGGTACCATCCGTCAGGACGTCACATACAGCGAAAAGAACGCAGGTTCCAACGGCCTGAACGTAACCAACAAATTCAGCCTCAACTTCGCGTCCAACCCTGCGATCTCCCAGGCTGGCAGCGAATCCCTGGTGGAAGCTGTCTGGGGTCACGCCAAGATCGGTTGGAAGAACGCCATCTACCTAGATGGCACCCTACGCGAAGACTGGGCTTCCCCGCTGCCCAAACCCTATCGTTACAGCTATCCTTCGGTCGGTCTGTCCGCGGTGATCTCCGACCTGGTAACACTCCCGGACCCCATCTCTTTCCTGAAGGTCAACGGTACGTTTGCGGAAGTAGGTAATCCCGGATCTCCTTACCTGCTCCAAAGCACCCTCGCCTACGATCAGGGCGCCGGCAATGGTAGCATCCAGCGTAGTGCCACTTACCCGATCCCCGATCTGAAACCCGAAAAGGTTAAGAACTATGAAGCCGGCTTCGAAGTTGGCTTCCTCAAGGATCGCATCAATTTGGCAGCCGATTACTACCATAGCAACACTTACAACCAGTTGTTGCAAATTCCACTGCCTGTTGCGACGGGTTATTCCACCCAGTACATTAACGCCGGTAACATCCAGAACCACGGAGTCGAGTTTACGATCAGCGCCACGCCGATTAAATCCAGGGATTTCACCTGGGATCTCTCCGGCAACTTCTCGCTTAATCGCAACAAGGTCATCTCCCTGAGCCCCAACCTGACAGTGGACTACCTTGGCGGCGCCGACCAGCGTTCAGCACAACCGGAAGTACGCGTAGGCGGCAGCTTCGGAGACCTCTATAGCTATGTATGGCTCAAAAATGCAAAGAACCAATACGAATTGCAGGGTTCAAGCAGCAGCACCCCCGGTGCTCCCCTGACTACCCAGATCACGGGTGACACCCTTCGCAAGATCGGAAACTATAATCCCCGCGAACTCGTAGGCCTAACCAATACCTTTACTTACAAACGATTCTCCTTCCGCTTTCTGATCGATGGCCGCATCGGCGGGACCATGGTGTCCGGTACGGAAATGAACCTGGCTTTCAGCGGTATTACCAAGAACACCCTAGCCTACCGCGAAGGCGGGCTGGTACTGCCCGGCGTTGATATCAACGGCAGTTCCGTCTCGACCCCGATCACCGCTCAAGCATTTTGGCAGACCGCCTCCAACCAACGTTATGGTACGGGTCAATTCTTCGCTTACAATGCCACCAGCTTCCGCGTCAGGGAACTGAGCCTTGGTTATGATATCCCCCTCAAGAATACTACCATTATCAAATCCCTGAAATTCTCCGCCGTAGCACGCAACCTGTTCTGGCTCTATCGCGGCAGCTCGACGCTGAACATCCCCGGCATCGGCACACGTAAAATGTGGTTCGATCCTGATGTCGCCAACGGCAATGGTGTATTCCAGGGTGTGGAATATGGTGCGATTCCTTCGACCCGGACCCTCGGCTTCAACCTGAAAGCGAACTTTTAATTTGAAAAGAGAAAATGAATATGAATATGAAAAGAATCCAAAATAGAAAAAAGATCGGCTTACTTTCAGCACTTGCCACAGGCATCCTGCTCGTCAGTTCAGGCTGTACAAAAAAATTCGCGCAGATCAATACCGATAAGAACAGCATCGCGACGGTTACCCCGGCCGTGATCCCTTTCCTGTTTTCACATGCTGAAGATTACGGCACGGTCTACGGATACAATTACCAGGTTGCCCAGAATCTCTTCGCAGACCAGTACGCACAGTACTTCGCCTGTGAAGCCACTTATTTCGGCTCGGACCGGCTGGTCATCAACCAAAACTGGGTAGGCGCGAATTTCAACCCTTATTACACAGATGTACTGCCCCAGTTGCAGACCATCTTCGCCAACACGGACTCCGCCTCGGCCGAACACGCCATGGCAGAGGTCGTCTGGGTACTGACATTCATGAAGGCAACGGACTATTGGGGGCCTATCCCTTATTTCCAGGCTGGTAGTATCGAACCTTCGGTCCCTTACGATCCCCAGGATAAGATCTATGCCGACTTCTTCAGCCGCCTCGATCAGGCGATCGATGTCTTGACTCCCTTGGCAGGCTCCAACGCCTATGGCACGTACGACCTCATCTATCAGGGCGACGTCAGCCATTGGATCAAATTTGCGAACAGCCTTCGGCTCCGCCTGGCGCTCCGCGTATCCAAAGTGGACCCGGCTACCGCTCAAACTGAGGCCGAGAAATCCGTTGCCGCTGGCGTTATGACGACTAGCCCGGGTGACGATGCTTTCGTCGAACGGTCTTCGGTCGGCGGAGATATTAACGGCTTGTCGACGATGTCGGATTGGAACGAGTTCCGGATGAGTGCTACTATGTCTTCCGTGTTGAAAGGCTACCAGGATCCCCGTATCAGCCAGTATTTTCTACCAACAGTCAACAGTGGCGACCCCACCTTCGGAGTATTCGCAAACTACCAGGGTCTGCGGAATGGGCTTAGTGTTGCGCAACAAACTCTCCCGCAAAACCTCGCAGCTGCTAATTCCCACCAGGGGCAAAGCTGGGCCTCAACCAACGTAACCGTCGGCGGTGTAGTAGTAGGCGAGGCTTCCTACACCAACACCCCGCAGAATGTCATGGAAACAGCCGAAAGCTACTTCCTCCGCGCGGAAGGTGCCTTATACGGCTGGAACATGGGCGGTTCCGCTCAATCTCTTTACGAAGCGGGAATTACGCAATCCATGGCCCAATGGAATATCACCGGCAGTGGTGTGACGGCCTATATAGCCAGCTCGGCCACACCCGCTCCTTCGCATGCTTACTCGGGCAACGGTGTTGACACAGCCGTATCCAACGTGCCCATCGCCTGGAGCGCCGACCCCGCCATGGAGATCAAACAGATCATGACCCAAAAATGGCTGGCCCTATTCCCCGACGGCATGGAAGCCTGGGCAGACTGGCGACGCAACCCCGCCATGCCGCTCTATGCAGCTGTCAACTCCGATAACCCGCTTATCCCGAACCCATCGATACAACACTTGCGCCGCATTCCGTTCCTGACCTCCGAAAAAGAAACCAACGCCGCAGCCGTACAAGCCGCGGTCCAACTCCTGGGTAATAAAACGGATAACGAGATCTCACCACTCTGGTGGGATACGAATCCATAGTAAAAAGTATCATATTGAACCCCATCCCATACCAGGGATGGGGTTCTTTTTTTAACTTGCTGTTATTATGCTCCATCGCCTTCGATTTCTATTCCTCGCCTTCCTGGCCGCAGCCTGTGGCACCCCCGACCCTCCCCAACTCTTCACACACCTCGATAAAGACCAGACAGGCATCAACTTCCAAAACACGCTCTTCGATGGCGAATCCCTTAACGTCCTAAACTATATCTATTTCTACAACGGCGGCGGCGTAGCCATCGGCGACATCAACAACGACGGCCTGCCCGATATCCTTTTCACCGGTAACATGGTCCACAACCGCCTTTTCCTCAACAAAGGCAACTTCACCTTCGAAGACATTACCGAAAAAAGCGGCATAGCGAGCCAGCAAGGCTGGTGCACCGGCGCCACCATGGTAGATATCAACGGCGACGGAAAACTGGACATCTATATCTGCCGCTCCGCCGATGCCCTGCCCGACCGACGCAAAAACCTGCTTTTCATCAACAACGGTGACCTGACCTTCACCGAAAAAGCCGCTGAATATGGCCTCGCCGACCGGGGCTACTCCACCCAGGCCGCTTTTTTCGACTACGACAAAGACGGCGACCTCGACCTCTTCCTCATCAACCACTCCCTCCACCAGTATACCACCGGCGCCGTCGACAACCCGGCCCGACGAAATGAACACCACCCCTCCTTCGAGTGCAAACTTTATCGCAACGACTGGTCCGAATCCCTTCGCCATCCCGTCTTTACGGAAGTATCCGCCCAGGCAGGCATCCGCTCCGACGTCCTCACCTTCGGACTGGGCCTCACCATCTCAGACCTCAACAACGACGGCTGGCCCGACGTCTTCGTCACTAACGACTTCAACGAGCCCGACTACCTCTTCATCAACAACGGCAACGGCACCTTCTCCGAAAAACTAACCGACGCCATGGACGAGACCTCGCTCTACTCCATGGGCACCGACGCTGCCGATTTCAACAACGACGGCCTCCCGGATATCGTTACCCTCGATATGCTGCCGGATAACAACTTCGAACAGAAAATGCACAGCGGAGCCGAGAACTTCAATCTCTTCCAACAACTCTTTCATAGCGGCTTCTATTACCAGTACAGCCGGAACATGCTCCAAAAGAACAACGGCGACGGAACATTTAGCGAGATCGGCCGCCTGGCAGGGATCTCCGCTACGAATTGGAGCTGGTCAGCACTATTTGCCGACTTCGACAACGATGGTAACAAAGACCTCTTCATTTCAAACGGAAACCCCCGCGATTATACCAATATGGATTTCCTGAAATATTCCGCAGAGAAATCCTCCCACGGGCTCGACCCCAACAACGAACAGGACGTAAAAGACGCACTTTCGAAGATGCCTTCAGGTGCCAGCGTCAGTTATTTCCTGCAAAACAACGGCAATACTACCTTCACCCGACCAGCCAACAACTGGGGCCTGGATCAGAAGACCGTATCCACCGGCGCCGCCTATGTCGACCTGGATAACGACGGCGCACTCGACCTCGTCATCAACAATAGCAATGAATACGCCGGCATCTATCGCAACAACGCCCGCCGGCTCGACAAGAACAACCACTACCTCCGGATCGCCCTGCTTGGTTCACAGAACAATGGTACCGGCATCGGTTCCAAACTTAAACTATTCTGTAAGGACACCGTTTATTACCAGGAAGCCTTCCCGGTTCGCGGTTTCCAATCCTCTATGGACCCGATCCTCAATTTCGGCACCGGCGGCCACGCCATCATCGATTCGCTCCTCGTGATCTGGCCCGATGACCATTTCCAGGTGCTCTACAACCTCAAAACCGACACGATCCTGAAGCTCGCCCAAAAGGACGCAACAGACACCTGGCTTTATACCAATGGGCATCCCCGCACCCTGCTGACAAAAACCACCACCCCTGCCCCCATCCACAAGGAGAATACCTTCAACGATTTCAATCGCGAACCCCTCCTCTTCAATTTCCTCTCACGCCGCGGCCCCTGCCTGGCAGGCACAAACGGGTACCTGTTCATGGGTGGCACCCAGGGCCATCCCGGCCAGCTTTTTACGATAACGCCCAGCGGCGACCTTCATCCCAGCTACCAGCCGGCGATCGAAAAAGATTCCCTGCAGGACGACGGTGCAGCTGTCTTCTTCGATGCTAACGGCGACGGCAAACCGGATCTCTACGTGACCACTGGCGGCTACGAGCTCGACACTAACAATCCACTCCTCCAGGGACGCTTATACCTCAATGATGGCAACGGCCACTTCATCAGATCAACCGATGCCCTTCCATCCTCGCTACTTAACAGCAGCTGCGTGAAAGCAGCCGATGTCGATGGCGACGGCGACCTCGACCTCTTTATCGGTGGCCGCGTAACGCCCAACAAATACCCGCTCTCCCCCGGCAGCAGGCTGCTCCTCAATGACGGCAAAGGCCACTTTACCGATGCAACGGCCCAATTGGCCCCAGCCCTGGATAGCCTGGGCATGGTCACCGATGCCATCTGGATCGATCTCAACAGCGACAAACAGCCGGACCTCATCGTCGTCGGCGAATGGATGCCCATAAAAGTATTTCTGAATAACCACGGCCACTTCGAAGACGTCTCCTCCAACTATATCCATTTTCCCTCCACGGGATGGTGGAACCGCATCGCCGCGGCAGACCTCGACGGCGACGGCCAACCCGATCTCGTACTCGGCAACCAGGGACTCAATAACGCATTTCGCGCGTCGCCAGGCCACCCGTTAAGTTTGTATTACAAGGACTTTAACCAGGATGGTACGATCGACCCTATCTTTTGCTATTATATGGACAGCATGGCATATCCCGCCGCAAGTCTGGACGACCTGACGGCCGAGCTCCCTACGCTGAAGAAAAATTTTCCCGACTATCAGCACTACGCGAAGGCAACCATCCGCGATCTTTTCTCCGCCGATGAGCTGAAAGATGCCGGCTTGCTCCAGACAGCTACCTTATCCACCCTTTGGTTGCAAAACAAAGGCGCCGCCGGCTTCGCACCCCGCACACTGCCGATCGAAGCACAATATGGTCCCACATACGCCATCACGATCACCGACATCAATGGCGACGGCAAACCCGACCTGCTCCTGGCCGGCGGTAACCAGTGGACCCGCATTCGCTTCGGCCAGTACCACGCCAACCATGGCACACTCCTGCTCAACGACGGCAAAGGGAATTTCCGGTACGTCCCCCAGCGTGAGAGCGGCCTCCGCCTTCGCAATGAAACGCGCGACGTCCGGGATCTTGGTAATAAAAAATTAATCTTTGGTATAAATGATGGCCCCGCACAGATCTATTCTTATTAGCCTATTGTATTTATCCACATTGGCTAACGCACAGAACCCCGCAACCGTTCTCGAATACGAACAGGCATTCCCAACCTATGCCTTCTCGGACCCGAGCCCCATTCCCTTGCTCAACAATGTCTATCCTTATTTTCGCTTCGACGGCTTCACCGACCGCTCTTCTTCAAAGAACTGGAAAGTCGTAGAGCTCCAAAATGACTACCTCCGCCTCCTCATCATTCCTGAGATCGGCGGCAAGGTCTGGGCCGCTATCGAAAGGTCCACCAACCGCCCCTTTCTCTATTACAACCATGCAGTAAAATTCCGCGACGTCGCGATGCGCGGCCCCTGGACCAGCGGCGGCCTTGAAGCCAACTACGGTATCATCGGCCACACGCCCAATTGCGCCACCCCAGTCGACTACATTACCAGGACCAACGACGACAGTAGCGTGAGTTGTATCATCGGCACCTTCGATCTCCTCTCCCGCAGCTGCTGGCGCATGGAGATCCGCCTGCCAAAGAACGAGGCCCGGTTCATCACCCGCTCCTTCTGGTACAATACCACCGCCCAGGAACAACCCTACTACCATTGGATGAAT
The DNA here is from genome assembly GCA_965214315.1 of Puia sp. Lineage (GTDB taxonomy): Bacteria > Bacteroidota > Bacteroidia > Chitinophagales > Chitinophagaceae > Puia. The sequence goes on from CBDCBP010000007.1 coordinate 12,625, forward strand.
GCCGGGCTCAAAGCCGACGGCGACCTCGAATTCATCTATCCCGGCAACCGCTACATTGGCCACGAAGGCGAATACGCCGACTGGCCCATCAACAGCGCCAATGGAAAGAACATCTCCTGGTACAAGAACAACAACTTCGGTGGCTATAAATCCTATCATGTCTTTGGAAAATATACCGACTTCAGCGGCGCCTATTGGCACGACGACGACATGGGCATGGTCCGCTATGGCCGCCATGACGATAAGGCCGGTAAGAAATTATGGATCTGGGGCCTCTCCGGCCAGGGCATGATCTGGGAAAAACTCCTCACCGATACTGACGGGCAATACATTGAATTGCAATCCGGCCGACTCTTCAACCAAAATGCGGCCGGCAGCACCTTCACCCCGTTTAAACACCGCGCATTCGAGCCCTATGGCACAGAGACCTGGGAAGAATCCTGGTACCCCGTCCTGCAAACAAAAGGCTTCGTGGCAGCCAACGACTACGGCGCCCTCAACCTGCAAACGGAGAACGGCCAACTAAAGCTGCGCTATTCTCCCATCCGCACCTTCACCGACACCCTGCGCATAACCGTCGACGGTAATGCCATTTACGCCAAAACCTGCGACTTCACTACCCTCCACGGCTTTACAGACTCCCTGCCCGCAATCACGGGCCACCTTGTCGTCACGCTGGGCGACCTGAGATACGATTCCGATCCCAACGCCGGCACCCTCGCCCGCCCCGTCGAGACCCCAAAAGATTTCGATTGGCATACCGCTTATGGAAACTATCTTAAAGGCGTCGAAGCCATGGACCAGAAAAATTACCCTGAGGCCGAGACCGCCCTTCAGGCCTCCCTTGCAAAAGACAGCAATTACGCTCCGGCGCTCACGCAATACGCCAGTCTCCTCTATCGCAATATGCGCTACACGGAGGCCCTGCACTACGCGACCCGCGCCCTCAGCATCAATACCGAGGACGGTCCCGCCAACTTCGTTTACGGCCTGGCCAATCAATCCCTCGACCATATCACGGATGCCAAAGACGGTTTCGACATCGCTACCCTCGACCCGGCTTACCGGAGTGCCGCCTACACCCGTCTCGCCATGCTTGAAAAGCATACTGCCCGCGCCCGGCTTTACACTGAAAAAGCCTTGTTGGCAAACCCCGTCAACATCGAAGCGTTCCATTTGCAGGCCCTCCTTTCCCGCCCCGACAATACCGCCATCCTGGCCCACCTCGAAAGCCTGGATCCCCTCGATCATTTTACCCGCTGCGAACGCTGGCTTGCCCATCCAACGCCGACTACCAAACAACAGTTCCTGTCGCTGATCCGCAACGAGCTTCCCCAACAAACATTCCTCGAACTGGCGATCTGGTACCAGGACCTCGGCCACACAACGGACGCCATAAAGATCCTTCAGCTCGCTCCGCCTGACGCAGAGGTCAGCTGCTGGTTAGCGTGGCTCAACCACCAACAACCCGATTACGCCGCCCTCGACCCAACCCGCGTCTTCCCCTTCCGTGCCGAGACCGCCGGCATGCTCTCCGCCTACACCGGCGATCAATGGCTGCCGAAATATTTCCTGGCACTCATTTATCACGACTGTAACCGCCTTGCCGAATGCCGCCAGCTCCTCCATGACTGCGGCGACGCCCCCGATTTCGCGCCCTTCTATGCCTTCCGCGCTGCAGTTTCCGATAGCCCCTTCCACGATCTCCAACGCGCTTGCAGCATCGATCCCCAATGGCGCTACAAAAAACTCCTGGCCGAATATTATATCCGTAACGAGCAGTATACGGAAGCAGTAGCCATCACGGCTCACCCGGACAATACGATCATGAGCATGCTCCACGTCAAAACCCTCTTACTCATCAGGCAATATGCAGAAGCCGACAAAATACTCAGCGCGCTCGACATTCTCCCCGCCGAAGGCGCCACTTCCGGCCACGACCTCTACCGCGAAGCCAAACTCATGCAGGCCGTCGAAGCAATAAAAAAAGGCCAGCGCAAAAAAGCACTCACCTACATTATTGCCGCTGAACTATGGCCCGCCAATCTCGGCGCCGGTGAGCCTTACAAAGAAGACCAGGATCTGCGCTTGGAAGCATGGCTGACCGCCAAGTGCCAAAACACAACACTTCCTTCCTTCCAACCCAAAAACCAACTCGAAACACGCGTCGCCGCAAGCCTCGAACCTATTGCAGCACCTCGTTGACCAATGGCACCCCGAATCCGATATCATAAAAGCCACGCCATAACCTATCTTTACAAAAAAGAAGGTTATGTATTTCCTCCCAATCCTGGTAAGTATCCTTATCTCCGCATCCCCAACGACAATAGCCGTATCCGACACAACCCAGCCGGAAAGTGCCCAACCATACGATCTCGATACCACCCGTCCCCAAAACATGGTATCCAAACGGACGGGGCCGAACGGCGCGCTGCCCGCCCAGTCCGGTAACCCCATCTTCCCCGGCTGGTACGCCGACCCCGAAGCAGCGATCTTCGATTCCACTTACTGGGTCTACCCGACCTTCTCCGACAAATACAATAAGCAGGTCTTCTTCGACGCGTTCTCTTCTCCCGACCTCGTGCAGTGGACGAAGCACCCGCATATCCTCGACGCCAACGCCGTCCGCTGGGCTAAACGCGCTATGTGGGCCCCCGCTATCACGGAAAAAAATGGCCGCTATTATTTCTTCTTCGCCGCTAACGACATCCAGAACGATTCGGCCAAAGGCGGCATCGGCGTGGCTGTGGCCCGCCATCCCCAAGGCCCATACAAAGACTACCTGGGTAAACCCCTCATCGGCAAATTTCACAACGGCGCCCAACCCATCGACCAGGCCGTTTTTCAGGACAAGGATGGACAATACTATTTGATCTATGGTGGCTGGGGACATTGCAACATTGCCCGCCTCCGCCCCGACTTCAAAGCTCTGCTCCCCTTTCCCGACGGAAAAACTTACAAAGAGATCACGCCCGAAGGTTATGTTGAAGGGCCCTATATGATGGCCCGTGACGGCAAATATTATTTCATGTGGTCCGAAGGCGGCTGGACCGGGCCAGACTATTCCGTGGCCTATGCCATGTCCGACAACCCCGCCGGCCCCTTCCAACGCATCGGTAAGATCCTCCAACAGGACAGCACTGTCGCGACAGGTGCCGGCCACCATTCGGTCATTCATATCCCGGGAACCGACGATTATTATATCGTTTATCACCGCCGCCCGCTCGGGGAGACCGATGCCAATCATCGTGTCGTCTGTATCGACCGCCTCGAATTCACCGCCGACGGCCACATCCGGCCCGTTCATATCTCCAGAGACGGCGTCGCGGCCCGGCCACTTCAATGAATCGTCACCTGTCCTGTCTCCGTTACAACAATCTCCGGCTTACCTTTATATAACTCCACCTTACCCGTCACCTGGATCGTTTTCCCATCCAACCCATCCGCAATCGTCATCGCCGCTCCTTTCAATACCACCGTCATCAGCTGATCAGGATAAGCAGCACCCAAATTAACCAGTATAAGACCGCTCAATGCCTTAAAGCCAAAGACTTTCGCGCTAACGACAACAACCTGATCTATATGACTGGCCGCATCCTTGATGTCAATGGCCGCCGGCGCGGCATCCGCCGCCAAAGCCGCCGGAGATGCCGGAGCAGCCGAAGCACCGGAAGCAGCCGCAACAGGATCAGAAGGCCCCACAGCCACAGGCCCGTTCTTAAATAATACATTCAACAAACCCGCCAGCCGTACACCCGCCTGCTCCAGCCTCAACGCTACCGTAGCGATATGCTCGCCATAATATGCCTGGCCGATACTCCGGTCATGCATGCTATCCACTTCGGCATAGAGCTGCTCCGTGATCTGATAACTTTCCCACATCCACTTCACCACCGGATCGTTCTGCCATTGCCTGATCTGCGACTCACTTGCATTGTCATATTTCGCAGCCAGCTGCTGATAATCCAGTCCCGTATGATCGATCAACTTACTATCCCATACCGCATGCAGGTTGGTGCCCTGCCCATCGTAATTGAGCTGGATCGTATTGCCACCCTTGTCGGCTGACCGGCTCACATGCATCGGCTGATGCAGATCGCCCACAAAATGCACGATGAACTTCAACGCCGCTGTCTTCCGCTCACGCGATACAGTGTTGTCATTGATCAGCTGCATCTGCGCCACCAATGCGCTGTATACGTTCGCCTCCAGCATATTCTCCACCTGGTTCTTGAATGCATCAAAGGTCAGGCCTAGTGGAAGATTGATATAATGCCACGGGCCCGTCTGCTTATAGGCCGGCAAAGACCTGACCGAGTCGGCCCAGTTAGCCACCTCCGCCAGACGCTGGCCACCAAGCAGGTCTTTCACGCCCGCAAGCGCATTGGACGTCAAATGCTTTTCGGCAATAGAACCTACTGTCTGATGACCTACCGCTCCCCAGGCCAGTATCAGGACAAGCACACAAACCGCATATAACTTTTTCATAACCCAAATTTACACCCTGGAATTTCGCCAAACCTTCGTCCTCGCTTTGCCTCGTTCGGTAGCGTTCGCAACGCTCGGCTACTCCCACCTGAACGCCCGCACAGCCCACAACGCGATCACAACTGTCCACACACACAATCCTCCCACCTGCACCGGCAGTTGCCAAATATGCAGCCCATCGGAAGCGATCTTTCTCAAACCATCCACAAAGAAGGTGAGCGGCAAAATATGACAAAAACGCTGCAGCCATGGAGGATAGCTCTCTATCGGAAAAAACAAACCGCACAATAGGATCTGCGGCAGCGTCAGCGTATTGGCCACAGGTGTAATGGAACTCTCATTCTGCAACAATCCGCTGATGATAAACCCGATCCCCATAAAAATTCCCAACCCGAATAACGAAAACACCAACATCTCCAATACCGTGGCCACCCCATAGACCAGGGTAAAGCCAAATACAAAATAGCCGAGGCCCACCATGATCAAAAACCCGATAACATGAAAGAACAGCCTGCTCATCATCTCTCCGCCGATAATGGCCCGCTTCCGTACGGGCGTAGCCCTTAGCCGCTTCAACACCAGGTTCAATCTTAAACTGAATAGCAAAAAGGAAGACCCGTATACGCCCGCCATAAGAAGGGAAAACCCCAGCTGCCCCGGCAACACAAAGTCAATCGCCTTATGCAGGTGTCCAGGGATCTTCTGGATAACGATATTGCCAAACGTGGGATTATGAGGGAATATTTTTTTATCGAACGCCCCGATAGCGGCGCCGATCATCGTCCTCAGATAGGCCATCCCCCTGGAAGCAGAATCAGGAGCGCTTAATCCGATCCGGTAGTGTGGCAGCGGCGAGAACATCGCCTCATTGGCGATCATCAGCACCCCCACTACAGTGCCCTTGTCCGTCAGATCCGTGATCTGCCCGGGCGTCAGTCCCGTCTCCAATTCAACCGACGGAAGTTGCCTGATAGCCCGGTAGATAAGGTTGGCGGTGTCACAGTCCGGCGCAACCGCCACCTTGATGGGACCACCTTTGTCGCCCACAAGCGACCCAAAGACAATGATAAAAAAAACAGGGAACAATAAAGAGAAGACCACCGAGGTCGGGCTGCGCAACGTAGCGATCAGGCTGTATTTCGACAGCGTCAGCGCAGCCTTCAGCTGCCCACTCGGAAAACGACTACTCGGTGGCATTCCGGGGATCGGTTTTCGGCTTCATCTGGTACTGATGCGGCGGCACGCCACCCATCAGGTTGGTGACAAAATAATCCCACCTGCGCCGCATCATATAGGGACCATTGGCGCCATATCCATGCGGACTGTCCGGAAAAACCACCAGGTCATAATCCTTATTGGCCTTTTCCAGCGCGTCGATCACCAGAAAGGTGTTATAAGGTGGAACATTGTTGTCCATCAGCCCATGCGCCAGCATCAGCTTTCCCTTCAGGTTCTTGGCAAAGTTCTGGTTAGCCTGCGAAGTGTAGTTGTCGGTCCCGTCCGCATTTTTCACCAGCAACCCGTCGTAGCGCTCGCCCCAGTCGTCCTCATAGTTGCGGTTATCATGGTTGCCCGATTCGGCAATACCCACCTTGAAAAAATCAGGATAGCGGAACATCGCGCCCGCCGTTGCAAAACCACCGCCGCTATGACCCCAGATACCGACCTTCTCGAGGTCGATGAACGCATAGCGTTTCGCCAGTTGCTGCATACCGGATACCTGGTCCGGAAGTGTATTCTCCGACATATTCCCATAGCTCATGTCATGAAAAGACTTCGACCTGTACGGATTACTCGTGCCTTCTATCTCGACGACGATAAAGCCAAGCTCCGCCAGCGCCTGATCATCCTGCCTTGAAGCCTGAAAACTCCAGTTGTTGACACTTCCCCCCTGCGGCCCTGGATAGATCCGGTTGATGATCGGGTATTTTTTCGTGCTGTCAAGATGTAGCGGTGTAAACAACAGTCCATAGAGGTCCGTCTGCCCATCGTGCGCCTTCACGACGACCCGCGTGGGTGCTTTCCAACCTGCCGCCGCTAACCGGGATACATCTGTCTTCTCCAATTCCGTGACCAGCTTCCCGCTCATCGTGCGTAATACGACCACCGGCGCCACGTCCGGACTGGAATAGCTGTCGACAAAATAGTCGCCATCCGGCGATGGCGTTATCGTATGATTGCCCGGCTCCGGCGTGAGCAGCTGCATATGCTTGCCGTCAAATCCGATCTTATAGAGGTAATTGAAATAAGGACAGCCTGGTTCCCGGCCCGCACCCAGGAAGTAGATCACCCGTTTCCTTTCGTCCACCCGGACGAGCTTCGACACCAGCCACTGCCCTTGCGTGATCTGGTTCTTCAGCTTGCCAGTCCCTGCGTCATACAAATAAAGATGGCCCCAGTTATCCCGTTCCGAGTACCAGATCACCTCATTGGACAATTGGAGATAACGCCAATCGATCGCATTCCGGCCCGATTCAAATTGCGTGGGCGATACTTCTTCGAACACCTCCCGTACTTCTCCCGTCGCCGCATCCGCCATACGAAACTTCTCCTGCTTATGATCCCGGGACGTGCTGACAAAAGCAAGCTGTCCATCATCATCCGTCCATGCCACATCGTCAAAGGTTCCGCTGCTGGCGATATCATCGCTCAGCGTGGCCCGATGTGGGTCCGGCGCAACCTTCAATATCACCACCTTTGGCGTGTCTACATTGATGATGACCCTGGTGATCATCGGGATAGTTGCATCGCCAGGGAGCGGATACTTCCAGTCACGCAATTCGGGATGACCTACATTCGTCGTCACCAGGTACATGTCCCCGACCATCCGTTGATCATCCCTGAACGTCGCGATCTTCTTTCCGTCCTTACTCCAACGCAGGACCGGCCCATCGCCGCCCGTCCAACCCGCGTTGTCCGTAGCATATCCAAAATCTTTTTCCCCGTCCGTCGTCAGTTGTACCTCTTGCCTGGTGCTAAGATCACGGACCCACAAATTATAGTCGCGGATAAAGGCCGCACGCTTGCCGTCCGGCGACAAGACAACAGCCCCGCCGTCCCCTCTGCGGCCACCCCGGCCCTGCCCAAGCATCGAAACATCGAAGGGCTTCCTCGTAATCTCCCCTATCGCCGCCGCCAGTTTACCCCGGTCCGCATACTCCATACGCGACTGATGACCATTGTCCGGAAAAGGGTCGACCAGCACGAACACCGCTCCATTGGCCTTTAGTGTCCGGTACCAAAACCGGCCGTCTTTGTCGCCGGTTATCCAGTTAGGCCGCACGTCGGCCTGGTCGATCAAAGGCGCCGTATTATAATTGAGCATGTCTTCGGCGTGCGCATAGTCCGCGGTTGTATAGATCCGTTGCGCGTGTGCCGCGCCAACGGCTGCGACACACAAAAATGCAATAAGAATTTTCCTCATGTTTGACCAACAATAGTTATAATGGCAAAATACGCTCATTGCGCATTCTTATCCAAATACTGGTACCGTTCCCGATGCTGCTCCGGCTCCGTCCTCGTCTGCACCCCTATGTGCTGCACCTCCACAACTTTCCCATTCGAGACCGGCCATTGCGGTAGACCCGCCCCATTCGGATCACCCCTCGTAACAAAATTCACAAAATAACCCTGCAGGATTGCCGATACCACAAAGTCTTCCTTCGTCCAGGCAAACACCTTATTCCCAGGCAGGTTGCCCATCGCATACTCGATCTCCGCGGAATGCGAAGCTCCCCTCGACGCCGGACCGCCAGCGACCGTCGCCGGCCTTGGCTGCTCATAAAAATATCGGTAAACAGGCTCACCACCCGTCTTGCCCTGCAGATCGGCCCAACGCCAGGTGCTGAACGCAATAAACCGGTCACTGGCCAGCGCATCGCCTACAACGCGGACGTCGGCATCGGCCGCGGCATGATACAGACCCAATATCGTGTCGGCTATCGGTCCATAAAGTCTGCGAACACCCGCCTCATAGCTGGCGACGGTGACCTGCCCGCCGGTGATCGATCCATAATCGCCCTCCAGCGAGTTCCATCCGACCAACAAAGGCACATGCAGTTGCTCCCCCGCCCTGAAGATCTCAGCCGGCGCCTTCGGAAGGAAATAGCCGTCTATCGTCATCCTAAAACGAAAAGGATCCTGCACCGCCTTCATCAGCTGGTCAGCAGGCATCGCCCGCAGATCCGCCAAACGCTTCGCTCCTACGGACCCGGCGACTGCAAGCCCCACTTGCTCCGCCTGATTCAACGGCACCGGCGGCAAAGCACCCAGCAAACTTCCGCTCTCACCGATGGCCCCCGCAACCAATCCCTTCGTCAGTGGTGTCGCCATCTGCGCACTCACCGATACAGACCCCGCGGATTCCCCGGCCATGGTCACCCGATTGGGGTCGCCGCCGAAAGCGGCTATATTATCCCGAACCCAGCGCAGGGCAGCGGTCTGATCCTCCAACCCGTAATTGCTGGATGAATGATTCGGCGACTCCGACGTCAACTCCGGATGAGCAAAAAATCCGAATAGCCCAAGCCGGTAGTTAACCGTAAGCGCGACAATGCCCCTGGTCGCCATGTTCTCGCCGTCATACCGCGGTTCCGAGCCATCCCCTGCGACAAAACCACCGCCATAGAAATATACCAGCACAGGCAGCTTCGCACCTGTATGCGTACCCGCCGGCACCCACACATTCAGGTACAGACAGTCCTCGCTCATCCCATCGGAGCGGAACACCATATCCGAATAGATCGGCGGCTGCATCGCCCGCGGCCCGAAATGATCCGCCTTTCGCACACCCGCCCAATTGCTCAACGGCTGCGGCTCGCGCCACCTTAATTGCCCTACGGGCGGCGCGGCATAGGGTATACCTTTGAAGCTGCGCACACCGCTGCTCTCCAGTACCCCCTCTATTGTGCCATGGATTGTTACGACCTGCGGTCCCGCAGACGTCGTTTGGGCAAGCGTGCCCGCCGCCGGAATAGCGATCGCCGGCAATAGCCACATGGCAAACCGCCGGCAGGCGAGGGATATTTTCATTCCCCAATTTACTATAAGTGCAGCCTATCTCGCCGCAAAACTAAAATCAATCCTGTCCTTATACGCAAGTTTGAAGTGCCCCCCATCCATATCCATCCGATAGGTGTTCTCCTTCAACGAATTACCGTGCCTTCCCCGGCAAAAGACCGTATCCCCAACGACCGTCGGCCGCCAACAGTCGTATCCCTTCGGCGAGATCCGGTTTGTCTTCGCCAATGCCAGATCGTATACAAAGACGGCCGCGGGGGCATCAGAATGATTTGCGCCTTCCTGACCCCAAAAGATCAACTTGTCTTCCTTCCGTGTCAAAAAGAAGCTGCTCTGCGCAGAAAACAGGATAGAACTATCTAATTGTTGGAATGGTATGGTCCGCAACATCCGCCCATCGCGATCGAAAATGTACACACCCGACATATTCTGAACCGAGATCTTCCTTCCATCCGCACTCCAGGTCGGCGAAAAAAATCCACCTCCATCACGCGTAGCCTGCAACAGGTCCTCGCTCACCACCGCCAGTTCCACCGGATGCTTGTTGTCCTTATCAATACACTTGATACCCCATTCCTTCCCGATCAACGCGTTGTAGACAAGGTGACTGCCATCTGGCGACCACACAGGACCATAACAATTATGACAGCCCGTATCCAGAATAGCCACCTTGCCAGCCTCCAGGTCGAAGACGCCAACCCTTCGTGCATGGTCGGGCGCACCTTCATCCGTATAGGCAATGAGCGTCCCGTCCGGACTCAAACTCGCACCGCTGCCATTCATATAGACATGCACGGGATCCTTCCCATATTTGGCTACATACCAGCCATGTCCATTATTATAACAGTAATCATATCCTTTCCTTCCGGATTGCAGATACCGGCAACTGAACACCGGCAATAAAAGCAGCAGACTGTACATATGCTTCATAGAAAACGGATTTTATGCCCCCTTCTTGATCAAGAGATGCCTCAGAATATTCCGATGCATCTCATCCGGCCTGAACGGTTTATGCAGATACCCGTTAAACCCGTGATTTTCCAGGTCCTCATACATATTGTCATAGACGGCAGCGGTGAACGCGATCGCCGGTACTTCGTTGTTTACATTGCGCACCTTCCTTAACAACGCCTTGCCATCCATCAACGGCATCTCCAGGTCCACCAGCAACAGGTCGTAGACATGATCTTGAAATAAGTCCCATGCCACTTTGCCATTTTCCGCGGTGTCAATCTTCGCCCCCCATCCATGCAGGAACCGCCGAGCGATCTTCATATTCACCGGATTGTCCTCCACCAGCAGGATGCGTACCCCCTCTAGCTTCTGCAAGCCCATCAGCTTTTCCTTTGGCACGATCATTACCGGCTGCTCAAAGGGCAACCGCACCGTAAAATAAAATGTACTCCCCGTGTCCGGAGCACTCGTAACTTCCAGCTCACCACCCATCTTACGCACCAATTCCCTGCAGATGCTCAGCCCCAGGCCTGAACCGCCATATCTGCGCGTGGTCTCCGCATCCGCCTGCGTAAAGCTCTCGAAGATGAGATGCAATTTTTCAGCGGGTATGCCGATTCCCGTATCCGACACCGCAAAACTGATCTCGATACCGGAGTCCGTTATACTGACGGGGCAGGCCTTCAATACCACGAAACCGCGTTCCGTAAACTTTACCGCATTGCTCAGTAGATTCAACAAGACTTGTTTCAACCGCATTTCATCCCCCACTACTTTTTTATCCGCTGGCAATTCACCCGCCTCCAGCATTAACCGGATACCCTTCAGTTGCACCGCCGTGGTAAAGGCTTCCATAGCCTGCTTTAACGTGGCTCGGAGATCAAATGACTCCTGTATGAATTCCAGTTTGCCCTCATCCAATTTACTAAAGTCGAGGACGGCGTTCACCAGTTGCAACATATGTTCCGATGAATCTTTCAACACCTTAAAGTGTTCACTCTCTTGCAAAGGTTCATGGTCCTGTATCAACAGATGTGTCGTCCCAATGATCGCATTCAACGGTGTCCTCAGCTCATGACTCATATTGCTCATGAACCGCGCCTTCGCTAACGCGGCCTTCTCAGCCTTCTCTTTAGCCTGCAACGTCTCGAATTCCGCCAGCTTCAACGAAGTGATATCGAGGATGCTGATCTTGCTGAACAACTTTTCGGAATATTCGAAGGACACGATGCTTACGAACCCGTGAAACGACATCCTGTCCTTTATGTGAAGGCTGAGGTCCCCCTGCCAGTTGCCCCCCTTAGACGTTGTGATCAATTGCATCACCCGCTGACCCAGCACCTCCTCTACGCCATAAGCGGCATTCTTCTTGTCAAAGGTATCCAGTTTGAACAATTCGGCGGCCTTGTCATTGTATTGATGGATGAATTGTCCGGGGTCTACCACGAACACCGCGTCCAACGAGGTATTTAAGATCGTGTCCGTAAATTTTTGTTCACTCTTTTTCCGCTTCTCCTTCGCGTCCAGCAGCCGCAATACCACGTAAAAGAAGACGATCACAAGTAGGAAATTGACCACGATATTCAGCACCAGGTGGTTGTTGGCCTTGACGTCAGACACCAGTTCTATCGAAGACTGATAGGGGAAAAAAACGACGATCGACAAAAGGTTCAACGCTGTTCCAATAATACAAATAGTGATGACTAAATTATTTTTGCGCACCCGGAGAAAAAAGATCATCGCCATCATAAAAGGGAACAGGTATAGATAGGAACCTTGCCGCGTACCCTGCAGATAGCACAGGAAAAAGGAATGCATGTTAACGAAAAAGATACTCAGCAGCTTGGGAAGCTCGAGCATGCCCCTTTTGTTAAAGAGCATAAACAAAAACAACACCCAAATACCCAGCCCCTCGACAATTCCGCTGGCCCCCATATGATCATACACATAGTAGAGACAGTTAATGAAATTGCAGCTCATCGCCAGCACAATGAAAGTATTGTGCTTCCAGAACAATGCTTCGGTTTCCTGGGGGGTCTCCGGAATAAAAGGGTTTTTCATTTGAGTCAAGGGCCCTATTGGAATTTACGCTTAAAAATATAATAAAAATCAGTTATTTGCAACATAATTATGCCCCCACAATATCTTGACCGGGAAAGCGTTCCAGCCCTCCTTCCCATGATCGCCTGCGCAACCACGGTGTGGTCATGTCTATAATTTTGAAAAGCGCCCATGAATAATTTCGTAACTTCCCTTGTGCCTATCTAAAGCAAACGAAAACCTCGCTGTATGAATGACCATCTGCTCAATCGCCGCCAATTCGTCGAAATGGCCGGCACAGCCGCAATTAACATTGCAATTCTCCCCCGACACGTGCTCGGAGGAAAGGGCTACATCGCCCCAAGTGACAGGATTACCGTCGCCTACGTCGGGACCGGCACCCAGGGCATCCGCGAAATGCTCTCCGTACTTGCCTCCCCCAGTTTCCAGGTGGTCGCCGTCTGCGACCCCAACCAATATGCAGTGGGCTACAAGGACTGGGGAAAAGACTACCTCAAAAGCGCGGTCAGGACCGCCATTAAAAAAGCGGACTGGGAGCCGGGTGGCGACAACGGCATTCCCGGCGGACGCGATTGCGGCAAATCCATCGTGGAGACCTTCTACGCCAACAACAACCCCGAATACAACTACAAAGAATGCAAAGCCTACGCCGACTTCCGCGAACTCCTCGATAAAGAAAAGAACGTCGATGCCGTTAAGATCATGACTCCCGATCACCTCCACGGCGTCTTCGCCATGGCCGCGATGAAAAGGAACAAACACGTGATGGTCCACAAGCCCCTCTCCAATCGCCTGCTCGAAGGAAAAAAAGCCATCGAGATGGCCCGTAACTCCAACGTGATCACCCACCTCATCCCCTGGGATGCCAATGGCTCGATGGAACTGGTTATGGCTTGGATAAATGGCGGCGTCATCGGCAACTTGAAGGAGGTCCACAATTGGACCAACCGGCCAGTATGGCCGCAATATCCCACGATCCCTACCGATACCCCGCCCATTCCCAACGGCCTCGACTGGGATCTCTGGCTCGGCCCGGAAAAACAACGGCCTTACCACCCCAACTACACCAACATGGTCTTTCGCGGGTGGTATGATTTCGGCGGCGGCTCTATGGCCGACATGGGTCATTATAGCCTTTGGGCTGTCTACAAAGCCCTCGAGTTGGAAAACCCAACTAGCATCGAACCCAACCTCAGCCACGTCATCGGCATGAATAATCCAGTCCCCTTCCAGATCCACAACGATTTCTCCTTCCCCATGGCCAGCTCGGTCCGATTCAAATATCCTGCAAAAGGTTCGCGCCCCGCAATCGATCTCTGCTGGTACGACGGCGGCATGCGGCCACCTACGCCGCCCGAGCTTCTCGAAAACGACAGTCAACCGCAAATACAACCCGAAGGCATGATGTTCGTCGGCGACCAGGGCAAGATCCTCGCCGGCTTCCATATCGACAACCCCCAGATCATCTCTGGCATACATGTCGAAAAAGCACAGAGACCCGGTCCAAAGACACCACCCGTCAACCAGGTGGCCCGCACCGCCGCGGCCCTCCAGCTCTTCGCCGATGCCGTCCGCAGCGGAAAACAGTTCCCGGGTAATTTCAGAGAGGCTGAATATATCACGGAGGCCATCAACCTTTATTCAGTGGCTCTGCGCACCGGTAAGCTGCTCAAATATGATTCCGCCAGCCGCACCATCACCAACAACGCCGACGCCAATAAATACCTCTCCAGGGAATACCGCCCAGGATGGGACCCGGCTTCCATTTAAAAAGAACCGACATGGATCGCAGAAAATTCATCACCAATACAGCCCTGACACTCGCTTTCTCTCAAACTGCCATAGCAGTAGCAGCGAGATACCTCAATATCCCGCTGGGCTTCCAAACCTTTCCGATCCGCGACAGACTCGGATCGGATTTTCCAGGCACCCTAAAAACGATGGCTCGCTACGGCTATAAACTCGTAGAACTCTGCTCCCCTGCCGGCTACAAAGGGATTGGCTTCGGCTTCCTTGCTGACATGAAAACCGCCGACATCAAAAGCGCCATCAACGATGCCGGTCTCCAATGCCCCAGCTGTCACTTCGGCTTCTCCGAACTGACAGACCATATCGACGAAAGCATCGGGTTCGCCAAAAATATGGGCCTCACCCAGATGATCTGCAGCACCTTCTGGCTCCCCAAAAGCGCTACAGTAAGCGACTATCAGGCAGCGGCAGATAAACTCAATAAAGCAGCGGAAAAAATAAAAGCAGCCGGCATGCACACCGGCTTTCATAACCACGAGTTCGAATTCGCCCAACTGGAAGGACAGCTCATCTACGACGCGCTTATGGCCCGCTTCGACCCGCAGCTGGTACAGATGCAGTTCCAGACCGAAGTCATCAACCTCGGCTATAAAGCCGCCGATTACTTTTCCAAATACCCGGGACGCTTCTTGTCATCCCACCTGTCCGACTGGACCACGGACAAAAAAGAAGTGCCCATTGGTCAGGGTATCATCGACTGGCCGACATTTTTCCAGGCCGCAAAAACCGGCGGCGTCAAAAATTTTTTCGTGGAAATGAAATGGGAGACCTATCCCGACAGCGCGAAATACATCGCCGGCCTTTAGCCGCAGTCCATTGCCCGCGCCACCAGGCCTCCCGGAGGCGCCTAAATGGTCTTGATGGCCGTGATCATCTTATCGGCTTCGGGTTGCTGAAAATTGGTCTGCGACCCATCTTCGCAGGTAAGGATATACCAACAAACGGAACCCTTGGTATCCTTCTTTACATCCATTCTTTTGATAGTGTAATCCTTGAATTTGGCGATATCGCCGGTATTCCCCGTCTTCAACACGGCCAAGCCCTTCCCGAAATACTTCACTTGCTGTTTATCGGAAAAACGCAGCGTCGTCATATTGACGCTATTGGTCTCCTGCTGATCCCGGAAAGCCAGCACATAAGAAGTGTCCGATTCCTTAATTACCCGCTGCAGATCCAACGGCCAAGTACCGGTTCGCGGTTCGATCAGGCTGATCGTCGAACTATTGACAATAATAAATTGCGCCTTGGCAAAAAAAGGTATGAACAAAGATAAAACGATAAGTTTCTTCATAACTGCTTGTGTTTTCTAATATAGGTATCGGAAATTCTTAACGCGAAAGTCAAACTTTTAGTATGGCGGACAGATTCAAAATTCATCCCCTAGCTACCATTCCCTGATAGCCTTATTGATGACGTCGGCCTCCGGCTGCTGAAAACTCGTTTCGCCATACTGACACTTCAGGATATACCAGGTACCGCCATCATAACGCTTGTCCGCCCGGGTAATGGAATAATCCTTGAAACGCGCAATGTCCCCGCTGGTGCCGCCCTTCAGCACAAAAAGCCCTTTCCCAAAATACTGCAGCTGCTGCTTATCCTGGAAGTCCAGCGTGTCCAGCACATTCGCATTCATCGAACTCTGATCTCTGAAAATAAGGGAATACCTGACACCTTGCCTTCCGGTGGCCTGCTCCAGGTCGATCGGCCACGCACCTCCGCGTACCGATACCGAATTATATGCTCCCCGCAAGGGCACCAACAACAAAAGAAGATATAGTGTTTTCATACGATTATTGGCTGGCCCAATATATAAATATCCGGCAATACTTGCAATAACCTCGCCAAAAACCTGTGCTTATTTCTTGTTAAAATCTCCGGCATACACGAAGACCATCTTGTCAGGGCTGATATATTTCCTGAGTGCCGCATTCACCTGATCCAATGTGAGGGCTTTGACCTGCGCTTCATTATCATTAAAAAAACTCAGGTCTTTTCCATCACTCATATACGCCGTCAGCCGCGTAGCAAGCTGGTTATCCGTGCCAAGCCCGATCCTCCGCGTCTGGATCCAGGCCGCCGCCGTCTTCCTGAACTCTTCTTCCTTGAACCCTTCCTTGATGGTCTTGTTCAATTCGTCCCGCAACGCACTGTCAAGCCTATCCTTATACATGGGATTGAATATCGCATAAGTGCTCCACTGACAGGAAGGATATTTATAATTAAAGCTCATGAAACTTCCCGCGCCATAGCTCATGCCCTCGGATTCCCGCAACCGCTTAGGAATGCGCGAAGACATAAATTGACCGCCACCCAACATCTCATTGGCCATCTGCAATGCCGTATAGTCTGCATCAGCCTGCTTGAGTGGCAGGTTGATGCTCCCCAAACAAACCGCATTCTTCTTATCAGGCGTATTAATCACATCCATGCTGCCCTTTACATCGAAATACTTTACCTCCAATTCCGCATAAGCCTGCTTACTGCTGAACGCACCAAAGGACTTCTCTAAAAAGGCTTTTATCGCATCCCCGTCAATAGCGCCCACGAACGACGCAAAGCCATGGTTGACCCCGTAAAAATTGACATAGAACGCCTTTACATCATCCACAGTGGTCGTTTTCAGATCGGCGACGATCTCATCGACGCCTTCAGGATACAAAGGATGGCCCTTCGGATAAGGCGCCATTTTCTTGCTTACCAAATTAAAAGCCAGGTATTGCGGATCGGACTTGCCCGCCTCCAGTTCGCTATTCAGGTCGATCAGCAGCTTATCATATTCATTCTTGTCAAAGGCAGGATGTAACAAGAGATCGGCCAGCAAGTCCAGCGCAGCCGCACAGTTATCCTTGTCTGTAACCAGTTGGATATTGATGACAGACGCATCATCACTGCCTCCGCCTATGTCTATCGAGGACTTCAATTTGTCCAGCATGTCATTGATATCCTTCTTGCTCTTCGTGATCGTCCCATTCCTAAGCATCCGCGCCGTGAGCGAAGGGATGATGTTCTTTCCCATCAGACTCTGTTCATCCCCGACTTTTAAAAGTATATTGGCATATACCTTATCCCCCTTCACCGGCTTCCGCAACAAAGCATATTTCAACCCATTTGACGTCTGCCCATAGATCGTCCTTTTCTTGATATTGTCGATGGTCGCCTCAAATGTCTCCGTCGACTGCACCGGCTCCGACGCTTCACCCTTATAGTCCTTTACAAGCAGGGCCACATCGGGACGCTCGGACACCATCACCCGCTCCGCCGCCTTGTCCGGGATGAATACGCCCACCGTCATATTGCTCGACAGATAATATTTCCTCAGGGCGGCCTGGGCATCCGCCAATGTCAGTTGGTCCAGCTTGTCCCGGTAGATATAAAAAAGCCGCCAGTCACCCGCACCGGTCATCTCAGCCAATCCAATAGAAAAATCAATGCTGCTGTTTTTGAGATCCGATATCCGCTTCTTCAGGGTGTTCTTCGCTCTGTCCAGGTCTTCCTGCGTGATCGTATAATTGCGAAGCTGCTCCATTGCACCGAGAAAAGCGGCCTTGGTGCTGTCTATATTTCTACCCGCGGGCACGCTCACGGAGAGGTAACTGAATTCCGGATCGTATAATACAGGATTATAATGGCTTAGATTTGTGGCCAGTTTGGTTTCCACCAACGCCTTATACAGATAGCCCGAAGGATCATTCGTCAGGATCTCCAGCAGCACATCATTGGCCGCAAACTCCTTATCCGGGAAAGCCGGCGTATGGTAGGCAACACTTACAAAAGGGACGTCCCCATTTCTACGCAGTTCCACATACCGCATACCGTCCTGGGGCGGCTCCACGGTATAGGGTGGCACCAACACCCGTGCGGGCCTGGGTATCTTGCCAAAATAACGCCCGATCAACGCCAGCGTCTTCTTCTGGTCGAATTTGCCGCCCACGATAAGCGTGGCATTGTCCGGTTGATAATATTTGCGGTAGAAATTTGCCAGTGCGTTGATAGGCACGCGCTCGATATCTTCTTTGCTCCCGATGGTCGACTTCCCGTAATTATGCCACAGGTACATCGTCGACAATACGCGTTCCGTCAGCACACGCGAGGAGTTATTTTCGTCGCTCTCGAATTCATTCCGTACAACCGTGAACTCTTTCTTCAAGTCCTCTTCCCGCATCAACGAATTCACCATCCTGTCCGATTCCATATCAAGCGCCCAGTTGACATTGCTGTCCGAAGCCGGCATGACCTCGTAATAATTGGTGCGGTCGTAGTAGGTCGTGCCTTGCGCTTGGGCGCCCTTGTCCGCGATCGTTTGTTTGATGCTGCTGAATTTCTTCGAAGGCTTGAATAGCATGTGCTCAAGCAAATGCGCCATCCCCGTTTCACCATACCCCTCGTGCCGCGAACCGACATGGTATACGATATTAACTACCACATTGGTCTGCGCCGCATCCGGCACCAATAACACCTGCAACCCGTTGGGCAAACTATACGCTTGTACACCCTCAACTTTCGTCACAAACTTCGGCTCCATGACTGCGGGCTTCGACTGACCAAAAACAACATTCCCGAGTAGCAGCGATCCACAAAATGCAACGATTACTTTCATACAATAAGCTTAGGTGCGGAAAATTATCAAAACTTCACGGCAAAAAAAAACCGCTCAACACATCTAATTTGCCGGCGTTAGCACAATATTCCTGTACTCTATCGGCCCGTGATCCCCCTGCAAATAAATAGGCCCCGGCTCGCCCTCATTACTATCCAATGCCCCACCCGTGATCCCCGGGATTTCGGACTTCGCGATAACCGTCTTTCCATTAAATTCTATTGTCACGACCCGTCCTACCAGCGTGATATCATAGGTCTGCCATGCTCCCGCCCCCTTCGTAGCCTGCTCCAACGGCGCCAGGAACCCATAGACGGCACTGATGACGTCATTCGGCGGCTCCGTTCCCTCGGCATCTTCGATCTGTACTTCATAACGGCCCCGCAGGTATACACCACTGTTGCTGCCCTTGGGATAGCGGAACTCTATATGCAGCTTGAAATCGGAAAATTTTTGATCGGTGACGATATTCGCCCCGGAATGTGGGCTGCGCAGCACCCCATCTTCAGCTACCCATTGGTTGGCACCCTTCGCATGCCATCCGTTCAGGTCCTTTCCATCAAAAAGCACGATGGGTTTACCCCAGTCAGGGGCACCAGTGCGCATCATGGAAGGTGCACGCCGCCCAACCCAGTTATAAGTCGCTCCATTCGGGACGACCATCGTCCCAACCAGGCTGTCACCCTGAAAACTGCCTTCGACCCGAAGATCATTATCCTCACGTTCCCACTGCGGCGGTATCGAAAAACTCATCTTCCCATTCACCAGGTTCACCCGCGAGACCGGCCGCGCACTTCCGCCACCACCCACAAACCGCCCTACCATAAAACGCGCCCCGGACGTATGTACCTCCAGCCACGACGGGAAATCCTTTTCCGGAGCGTGTACCGTGAGATCCCAACGCCCGAGTAACTTTGCCGTATCGCCCTGTGCCCAAATGGGCCTACCGGCCAATGCCAAGAAAAAAAAGATAAATGCTTGCTTCATATTTACTGTTGGTTAAAACGACACTGAATGTACGTCTTTTTTGTATTTTGCGCTTATGAGAAAACTGCTGCTCCTTTGCCTCCTTCCGGCGCTCGCCGCAACATCGCAAGCCCGGGCTCAACTGACTGTGCCGGAGAAAAAACTCATCGACTATGTCAATAGCCACATGGATTCCGCCGTTCAGCTCCTCATCACTTCTGTCAACATCAACAGCGGCACCCTCAATATAGACGGAGTGCGAAGAGTAGGCGCCCTCTACGCCGATCAACTGAGAAAACTAGGTTTCACCATCGATTGGGTCAATGAACCCGACTCCCTCCATCGTGCAGGACACCTCGTCGCCACCCACACCGGCCGAAAAGGCAAACGCCTCTTCCTCATCGGTCACCTCGACACGGTATTTGAACCCGATATGCCCGCAGGCCCCTATTCCATGCTCAACGATTCCGCAGCCACCGGCCAGGGCGTTAACGATATGAAAGGGGGCGACGTCGTGATCATCACGGCCCTCCAGGCATTGCAGGCCACCGGAGTGCTCAAGGATATGAATGTGATCGCTTATTTTACAGGCGATGAAGAACGCTCGGGCTCCCCGCACGCCGTCGCCCGTAGAGATTTCGTCGAACGCGCAAAGACTTGCGACATCGCCCTCGGCTTCGAATCCGCCGGCGGACTCGACCACGTCGTGGCTGCACGCCGCGGCGCCAGTGGCTGGCTGCTCGATGTCACCGCCAAAACAGGCCATTCCGCCACGATACTCAGCCAGGACGCAGGCGACGGCGCCATCTACGAAGCAGCCCGCATCCTCAATACTTTTCGGGAGCAGCTCGGCACCGAGACTTATCTCACTTTCAATCCGGGCCTCATCCTCGGCGGCTCCGAGATCAGGTTCGACGCTCAGGGCGCAAAAGGGACCGCCGCAGGCAAGACCAATATCATTTCTCCTACAGCAAAAGTCGACGGCGACCTCCGCTTCCTTCGCGAATCGCAAAAAGACTCCGCCCGTGACAAGATGCGCGCCGTTGTCGCCAATAGCCTGCCCGGCACCCACGCCACCATCAGCTTCTCCGACGGCCTGCCTTCCATGGAACCGACTCCCGGCAACCTCCGCCTGCTGGCTGCCATCGACAAGACCTCCAGGGACATCGGCATCGGCCCCGTTGCCATGGACGACCCCGCCATCCGCGGCGCCGGCGACATCTCCGATATCGCCCACTACCTCGATTGCCTCGACGGACTCGGCGCATCCGGCACCGGCGCACACCGCGCCGGCGAAACCATCAACCTAAAACAATATCCCCTGCTCATCCAACGCGCAGCCATCTTGCTCGCCCGCCTAAGCCACTAAAAACTGCGCTCCTTCGGCCATTCCAGCTGCCTGTCATACTCCGTGAACGCCAGCATCCAACCCGGATATTCCGCGGGCAATTTGCTGACGTCATCCAATTTCTTCAATTCCTCCGCGGTAAAGACAACGTCCACTGACTGTAGATTATCCTCCAACTGCTCCATCTTATTGGCACCGATGATCACCGATGTCACGACGGACTGATGCAACAGCCACGCTAAAGCCAATTGCGGGATCGAAGCACCCTTGGACTTTGCCATAGGTTCCAATACATCCAAAATAGTATAGGCCCGCTCCTTGTCCACCGGCGGAAAGTCAAAGCTCGTCCGCCTCGTCCCCTCGACACCCTTGCCTTCCCTTTTAAACTTACCACTCAGGAAGCCGCCCGCCAAGGGGCTCCAAATCAACAGGCCCACCTTCTGGTCATTTAACAGCGGAACGATCTCCCGTTCCAACTCCCTGCCCGCAATGGTATAATAAGCTTGCAGGCTCACGAAAGACGACACCTTCTCATAATGCGCAAAATCCAACGCCTTCATCAATTGCCAGGCGGCCAGGTTGCTCGCGCCAATATACCGTACCTTACCGGACTTGACCAGGTCATCTAACACCCACATAGTCTCCTGCCAAGGAGTCAACGGATCAAAACTATGGATCTGATAAAGATCGATGTAGTCCGTTCCCAGGCGCTTTAAACTCTCTTCCACCTGCCATAGGATATGTTTCCGCGTAAGCCCGCTGTCATTCGGTCCCGGACCCATCTGGCCTCGTACTTTGGTGGCCAGCACCAGGCCATGCCGGCTCAAGCCCAGATTTTTGATCGATTGTCCCGTCAATTCCTCGGACCAGCCTTCCGAATACACATTGGCGGTGTCGATAAAGTTGATCCCGGCATCTACCGACCGTTTCATGATGGAATCCACGCCCTGCTGGTCCAATGTCCCGATGGCCTTGGCCCAACCCTTGCCGCCAAACGTCATCGTCCCGAGACAAAGCTCAGACACCCTGAGCCCGGTGTTTCCTAATAATCTGTACTTCATATGTAAATTGTTTTTTTTAGTCCGTGATAAAAGGAAGGTGCGCATTCGCATACTGCGGTTTCTTCAACTGTAACTTCAGGTTTTCAAACGACTCCGCCGGCCCCTTGGTCACAAATAAATTAAAAAGCCATGCCGGAAGATCGCCTCCGGGATCGAGCCGGATCGTATACTCCAGCTTGATACGCCCCTTCGCTACCGGTGTGATGACCCATTTTCCCTCCGACTTCCTCACCCGGACAATGTCCTTCTTAACAGGGATAAAATCGGGCACTACAGGCCCATAAATAGTCACGACCCGCGTGGCAGCGTCTTGCGACGCTTTTAGCTGCGCAATGAAGTCGCGGTTATGGACTGGCCAGGGTAGTTTGACCTCCGAATAATAAATGACTTCGGAAGGCGAAACCCGTTTTAACAGGACAGAAGATTTGGTGGCATACACCCAGTCCGCGCCCGTGTTTACATCAAGCACCACTGCCACCAGTTGACTAAGCGTGGCATCCAACGAAACCTCGACCTTGATTGCTTTAAATTTCGAGTCGGGGAACGTCTTGGTATATACAGACATCCCTTCTTTGGAACTACTCAATTTCCAATCCTCTTGGCTGAATAGTCGACCGCAAAACGATAAGGCAATTAACAAAACAGCAGTTTTCCTGGTCATGGGAGCAACATTCTTCGTAAACAATTCCTTCCTGATTCTCAAACAAAACATCCGGGCGATAGTTCAATCAGCGGCATCACCCACTTAACCTTTACGCGGAACGCATAGCAAACGCATTAAGAGCCCATTAACAGCGAAAAAAAAAGGGCCCTTCGGGCCGTTAAAGATTTATTGTACTTCCGAAACCGGTAAAGGAAACTCACTCCATACCTCATCCCCAGGCCTGTCGATCGGCAGCGTCCCTAACAGTCCATACCGACGCAGATCGATCCACCGATGTCCTTCGCAATACAACGAATACCGCCGTTCGTAAAGCAGTTCGGTAAGCAACGCAGCGGTCGTCGTCGCGCCGCTGTAAGGCGCCAAGCCATGTGCCGACCGGATCACATTCAACGCCATAACGGCATTCGGAAAATCGTTGGTCTGAATAGTAGCCTCCGCATAGATCAGGACCAACTCCTCATTCCGGACGATCGGGATAGGTGTGGTAGCAGTCGTATACACCCATACATCGCGATTGCTCGACAGCCCATCCAGCGAAGCGACCGCCGTGCGGAGCGTAGCCTTGCCAATCCTGTCATCGCCCGCCAGGATATCGGTGGCAAACGATGGATGCGCCACCCGTACTTCGCCCGAAGTATTCTGCGGAATAAAGAACGTATTCAGTTGATCGCCGGATCCGGTGCCATAGACGTCGAACACGCCATCGCTAAGCGAACCGTTCAAAGAATAGAACGACGCCCCCAGGTCAGTCAATGCCTGAGACCATTGCGATTGGTAAATATCCAGGCGCGCAGCAAGCGCCCGGTTGAATTTTAGCAAACCCGGCGCGTCACTATATGTACCAAAACCCGCCAGTGTGAAGGCCACCGTCCCAGTGGCCAGTTGCGCGGCGCCGGAATCGAGCAGCGAAGAAATGGCCGCGAGCGCGGCATTGTAGCCCACGAAAGGACCAAGATTGTCAGGATCGGCGACATTGACGCGGATGCCATTCGAATCCGTTAAATTCAGACAAAGCAACAGCTGATAGGCCTTGATCGTCTGCGCAAAACCAATGTATGCCGCTTGCTGCGCCGTAGTGATCAGCTTGGAATTTTCGGCAGATGCGATCAGCACATTACAGTTCTTGATGACCTGGTACCGCGAAGCCCATGGGTTGGTGATATAGAAATTGCTGTTGCTCAGCGTGGCCCCGGCCGCACCCAGCAGATCGGTGACATAGCGCGGCTCCGATGGCGAAAAATGATACATTTCCCTGCCGATGATCCCGCAGTCATCCAGATAAAGCGCCAGATTGGTACGAAGGCCGGATTGCGTTCCACTGACGAGGTTGTTCAATTCTCCCTCGGAAGCATTCGCAGTAAAAGCCTGCACCGTAGCCTGGTTCAGGTCGCCGTAATCCTTTTTACACGCGCCAAACGAAAGCGCCAAGACCAACAAACACAAAAACCAACTATTCTTTTTCATAACAAAAATTAAAGAGGTTAAAAATCAAAGGCAATATGGAAGTCACCACGCTTGGAAGCCGGGTATGGGTCGACGTCCACATTCGAAGAAAATCCCGTCCCGAAATTCGATACTTCCGGATCGTAAGACTTATACTTCGTGGCCGTAAAGTAATTGTTCAACGACACCCCAATCCGTATCCCCTTGATATAATTGACAGGCAGCTTCGATATGGAATAGTAAAGTCCTACCTCCCTCAGACGCAGATAACTCGAGGTCTGAACAAATTCATGCGCATCGGTCCCGACCTGGCTGATCCGGTAAATGCCATCCGGTAGACCCAGTTTGTTGGTGACCTTGTCGAAATCCGCGCTGGTACCGCCAAAGTCATTCTCCAGGTTCGTCAGGTTGATATTCTGGCCGCCTTTCTTCCAATGCAGTAAAAACCTTACACTCCAGTGGTCAAAGAAGGTGATCTCATTGTAAGAGTTCATCTGGAAGGTCGGTTCCGCATCCCCTAATTTGCTTACGCCACCCGTGCCGTCCAGACCCAGGATCTGCGTCGCGGATTTCCCCTGCTGGATCTGGAACGATCCCAGCACATAGCCAAAAGAGCCCTGCGGTACCGATGGAATTGTAAGCTTGGTGACCAGCGACCTGTTCAGCCAAAAGTTCAAAGAAGTGGTCCAGACCACATGCCTCGTCTGGATCGGCCGGGCATTTAATCCCAGTTCTACACCCTGGTTACGCAGGTTACCCGCATTCGCCCATGCAGAGGTAAACCCGGAAGAAGAGGGCGGGTTACTTTGCATCAGGAAATCGTCGATCACCTTATCATACCAGGTCAATACGAACCCGAGCCGGTCGTGCAGCACACTGAAGTCGATGCCAGTCTCGAATTCCTTCTGCCGCTCGGGTTTGATGTCGGGCTGGCCTTCCTGCGGATTGACGATCACGCCGGGATTGCCCTGGATGTTCGATATCCCCAGGGCGGTGAATTTACTGCCGTAAGCGGGAACGTTATTGGCCTGACCGTAGGCAGCCCTCACCTTGACGTTCGTAAAAAATCCGTCCGGAATGACACCGGATTTCGTCAGGTTCCAGGAGATTCCGCCCTTAGGATAGACATAATTTTTATTGACGTTCCCATTGTTCGACGAGTTGTCAAATCTTACCCCGGCCGTAAGTGTAAGCGCATCGTTGATATTCGCCTCTTCCTGCAGGAAGACCCCGTTGTTCTGATATTTGGTCCGAAGCTCTGTCGCATTGAGCGCCCCCGCCTGGTCGACATTGCTTTGACCCGAAATGAGTTGCGTTGCGACGTTCAGCAGGTTGTAGTAGGAACCGGTCTCCTCCGTGATCCCGCCCGAAGACGTGAATGTAAGATCGTCCGATACCTTCCAGGTATTTACCAGCGAGGCGATGAAGTTGGTATTCAGATTGGTCGTATTGCCCTGGATGGAAGTGCCCTTATTCACGGATTCGAATTGCAGCTGCGCCGGGAATAGCGCCGTCGTCTGCAGGTTGTAAAAATCGAATCCGCCTACACCCACAAACCGCGTAGTGCTATGGTTACTTTGCTGCAGCAATGCATCCAGGTTGACACCCGTGATGAACCGGTTCACGGATTCATTGTTCGTCATCAGCGCGAGTGTTTGCAGCGGATTCGATGAGGCAAAGGGGTTATTGGGAAAATTGCCCTGCACATCCGGATGCAGCTGGGCAAACGAAGGTGTCGAGGAAAGCGCGATGCCAAGCGAAACACCGGCATTGTCGTTCCCTTGCAATCCCCTGTCAGCCGAAGAATTGATGTAGGTCGTACTGACGCCCAATTTTATATTGTCGGTGAGGTTGTGATTCACGTTCAGCCGGAGACTGCTGTTGCGGTAACCCGTATTCTTGACGATCCCGCCCTCGTCTTTTTGCGCAGCGGAAAAATACACCCCGGTCCTGGCCGTGCCGCCGCTGACGCTCAGCACCGTATTCCGCGCGAAACCGGTATTGCCATAGACTTCTTTTTCATAATCATAGATATGTCCCTGGGACTGGGCCGTCGTGAATTGCTGCGCCAACGCGACGCTTGTAGCGCTGTCACTGCTCAGGCTCGCAGCCCTTTCCGCGTTAAACTGTCGCACCCCTAACAGCTTACGAGCCTTGATAAAACCGAGATCCTGCGAAGCGGTTACCTTGGTCTTTCCCTCCTTTCCTTTTTTGGTGGTGATCACGATCACACCCGCGGCAGCCTTGGATCCATATACCGCAGCGGCGGAAGCGCCCTTGAGGATCTCTATATTGTCGATGTCTTCCGGCTTTAAGTCGGCCACCCTGCTGGACGCATTGTCCTGGTTGGATGTCGGCGAACCGCCCGCCGCCGCCGCAGTGATCGCATTGATACCTGCAGAAGTCGTCGTGTTGTCGATGAAGACACCATCCAGCACATATAACGGCTGTGTGGTACCATACACCGATGTCACCCCCCGCAGCTTCACGCTGATACCGCCGCCCGGCGAACCCGAATTGGCATTGATGTATGCCCCCGTGACTTTGCCTTCCAACGCCCCGTCAAAGGTCTGCGCCGGTGCTACCCCGTCGAGTTCCTTCGACGAAATAGTAGATACGGCATTGGCCGCATTGCGTCGCTTAATGGTCGTGGCAAGCCCCGTCACGACGACTTCATCCAGATGCGTAACATCCTCCGAAAGATGGATCTGAAGCCCGTCCGCAACAGCTCCAGCCCCGATCACCTTGGTCGTAAAACCCAGGGCACTTATGACGACCCCCGTCTTGGCGGGGACATTCAGTTTGAATTTTCCATCCGCATCGGTCGTGGTACCCCTCATCGCCCCCTGTACGACAACACTGGCCGACACCACGGGATGACCCGCAGCATCGGTGACGACGCCGCTGATCAGTTGATTTTGTGACAAAGCAATCTTTGGCAGCGCGGCAAATAAAGCCAGCCCCGCTATAAGCAGTACAATACGTCTCATGTTAGTTAATGGTTTTTTCTATCCCTGAAAGATCAGATGACAGGTTGTTGTGTTGTAAAAATGTGCTTCCCATACCCCTTTTCCGCTATCTGGCGTCCCCGCGCGGTGTAACTGTCAGGATCGGTAGGCGTCCTGGCGGCAAGCCCATCCACATACCGGTTAAACATACAAAAAGCCGCCGCGATCAGCACCGTGTCATGGATCTCGCGATCCGTGGCGCCCAAATCCCGCGCAGCTTCGACTTGCTCGACGCGCACCGATTTACCGCTCTTCTGCACGCTCGCCGCAATGCTGATCAACGCCTTCAGCTTATCCGATATCGGCGCATGCATATAATCCTTCCGCACTTGCTCCACCAGGCCGGCATCACCCAGGTAAGCACAGGCAGTCGCACCATGCGAAGTATGACAGTAAACGCATTCATTTAGATAGGACACGTGCGTGGCGATCAGCTCCCGATCCGCACGGCTGATCCCCTCATCATCCCGCAACAAAATATTCGCCAGCTGGCCCATGGCATCAGCCGTATCAGGCCGGAAAGCCATCAGTCCCCTGATACCCGGCAGGTCATTTCCTAATTCGATGTGTGGCATAAAAATTTTTTTATTGGTGAAGATCATAGTCCATATACCCCTCGGCCGCCCGACGCGGAGCGCGGTCGACGTAAAATTGCCGGTCCTGCGGCGCCCAGGTTCCCAGTCCATCCACATAGCGGTTGTACATGCAAAAAGCCGCAGCGATCAATACCGTATCGTGGAGCTCCCGGTCGGTGGCACCCAGCGCCCGCGCCGCTTCGATCTGCTCGGACCGCACCGTCCTACCGCCCTGCTGAACACTTCCGGCAATACTTAACAGCGCTTTCAATTTGTCTGAGATCTCAGCAACCGAAAAATTAGCCTTGATCGCATCCATCTCCGCTATGTTGCAGCCCAAATAATGTTGCGCCAAACTCCCATGTACATTCTGACAAAAAAAACAATCGTTGAGGTAAGAGACATAGGTTCCTATCAACTCCCGCTCACCCCGCGAAAGGGAATTGTCGTCGTCCCGCAAAAGTAGCTCTGCCAACTCATTCAGCGGCCTGGCCGTCTCCGGGCGGTAAGCCATCGGCCCCCGGATCCCCGGCAGCTCGTTTTCTAAATTAATGTGTGCCATAATGTGTTTTTTCCCTGGCATAAAGGGTCGCCAGGAGTCCAATGATAAAAATGAAAGAGAAGATAAAAAGCGTATTGCCATAGCCGCCCAACCAGCCCACCAGGGCGCCAACGAAGAACACCGCGGTAGCCGTAAAGAGCCGGCCGACATTAAAACAAAAACCCGTCGCCGCCGCACGGATAGCCGTCGGAAAAAGTTCCGGGATAAAAACAGATAAAGCGCCCTGACTAATACCAAAAAATATCGCCATCACCGCGATCTCCGAATGTGCAAGTAAAGAAAAGGTATCGTTCAGCTTAAACAACAGGCAGGACATGACAAAACAGATGACAAAGCAAAGCCCCATCGTTCGCCGAAGCCCGATGGCATGGACTACCCAACCAGACACAAAACCACCCAACAGTCCACCGGCACCCATCATCATCATGCTCACGCCCCCGTCCTTTTGTGCATCGATCACCCCACTTAGACTCTGTACCCAGGTGGGCAGCCAGGAAAAGATCGCCCACATGCCGATCAGCATCGCGCCAAAGATCACGGAGCCTTTCCATAGGTCTCCCCGGGATTCCGGCGCAAAGAAGCCCCCGCCACCGGTCCCGGCAGAAGCCTCCAATCTGGCGGCCTTCCAACCCGCCGGCTCGTTTAATATGAACAAGGCCACCGTCGCCAACAGCAAAGGAACCGATCCAACCAGAAAGGCCTGCCGCCAACCCGGCAACAAATAATTGATCAGACCTGCGGAAAAAATACCCACCGGAATAGAGATCGACAAAATCCCAAGCGTAACCGCCCGCGCTTTTCCCGACCAGGTCTCCGACACCAGGATCGTAGTCGTTACCAACACCCCCCCTACGCCAAAACCTGAAAGGAACCGGCAAACGGACACCAGGGTCCAGGTTGGCGCAAGAGAGGTCAGCACCGTAAACAATCCAAAACAAAGCGTGCTCAGGACCGCGGACCTTGACCGGCCGGCACGGTCACCAACGATCCCCCAAACAATTCCGCCAAACATCCAGCCGAAAATAAAGACGGAATTGATGGTAGCACTGATCGCATTCAGTTTGTCGGCAGAGACCGCCCCGATGAGATCCTTAACGGCCACCGGAAGATAGACCGACATCAAGGTCATCACAACGCCGCCAAACCAACTGCTCACAAAACAAATGACAAAAACAGCGGCCTTACCCATAATGATTACTTTTTTAAATGGTCATATCCTCCCGGGGAGACGGTTATATCCGTGATCCCGCAACCGCTGCCCAAGCCCCTGGTAAAAGGCCGGGTCGCCAGGCGTCACAGTAGCCAACCCATCTACATACCGGTTATACAAACAAAACAAAGCCGCGATCAACACGGTATCATGGATCTCAAGATCGGTCGCACCGTAACCCCTGGCCCGCGCAACCGCTGCCTCAGTCACCAGTCGCCCACTGGAAGCCACCAACGCCGCGATATGCAAAAGCGCCTTCATCTTCTCACTCACCGGCGCCGTATCGATATCCGTTTTTACCGCCTCCGCAACCCGATCACCGCCCATCAAAACGGCAGCAGCAGCCGTATGCGCGGCCGTACAAAAACGACAGTCATTCCGGGAAGAAACAACAGTTGCGATCAATTCGCGCTCCCCCTCCGTCAGCGAAGAAGACCCGCGCAGCAGTAGCTGCGTCAGTTCCCTGATAGGTTGCGCAGTATCCTTGCGATATTCTAACAGCCCGGTAATGCCAGGCAAATGCGCTTCCAGCGGTATATAAGACATACTTGTCCTTTGCGATAATAAAAATGGATGTAAAACTCCGCCCCGACACATCGGTGCGATCACTTGCGCAGGATCAGACAATAATAGCAGGCGGCCGTTCGTCGACGGAAAGCGAAATAGAAGGAAGAAAAACAAAATGCGGACCGGTCAGGACGACCACCGCAAAAGACAACGCGGAAAACCGAAAGCCCCCGGTAACTGTATAGGGATCACCCACAAAATTTTTCTGGACACCCGGCTTCGAATCCGGCAGCTTATCATTCACCAATTTGAAATAATCATCACCGGACACCCGTATTTTCAGCGCAGCCCGGTTTGGAAGACAAAGAAACTCAAGTGAATCATTGAAGATACGCCGCTCCACATACTCATAAGGAACCCCGGCAATTTCTATGTGCCCATCCACCCGTTCAAAGTCCGGCGAATTATTGTAATAACTGAGATGTGTTACGGAAACTTTGACTAAAATGAGTTGAGACCGATCATATTGTTGTTTGTCCACCCTCGATTGCAGTTGCATACCAGCCCTTTCTTGCAAAAGACCGTTAAGGATCCGGTAACCGGCGAGGTTGAATAGCAAGATCCCCATGAGCAGTATGGCAGCAATAGTCTTCAATCGCGTACAAATTAGGGAATTTTAGTAAATTACCAGCATAAGCGCCTAAATTATTCGCTCCGTAAACTATTGATGGGGTTGACCAGGCAGCGCTGATAACCTATACGCTATATACTCCTCCGTCCCGAAATAAAGGAAACCAAAAACAAAATGATAAAGATGAAGAATAGGATTTTGGCGATACCAGCTGCACCGGCAGCGAGTCCAAAGAAACCAAAAGCGCCTGCAACGATCGCAATAATGAGAAAAATAAGTGTCCAGCGTAACATAACATGACATTTTAAGTGAATAATACACCTAAGTATGCCAAAGCCATGCCAGCCGGACACCCACTTTAATTTTTGGAATCCAACAATAAAGGTGTGGAACCTTTGCCCATAATAATTACCTTGGCATTGCTCGACTTGGCAATCTCCAGTTGAGCTTTGATACTCTCATATTGCAATTGCCTGTCCGTCAAACTTTCACTTATGATCCGCTGGTAGTCGGCAATACCTTGCGCCTCCACCCGCTTGCGCTGTGCTTCCTGGCTTTCCTTCTGCAATACATATTGCATTTTCTGCGCATCCTGCTCCGCGGACATCTTCTGTTCGATGCTCGTCTTCACCGCCTGCGGCAGCGCGATATTCCGGACCAGCAATTGCTCGAGCAACAGCCCACGTTTCTGGAACTCACCGGAAATGCTCTGGAAAATGCG
Organism: Puia sp.; assembly: GCA_965214315.1. Taxonomy (GTDB): domain Bacteria; phylum Bacteroidota; class Bacteroidia; order Chitinophagales; family Chitinophagaceae; genus Puia. The sequence continues at coordinate 44,249 of CBDCBP010000007.1, forward strand.
GGCCTGAAATTCATCCCGCTTGGTGCTATACAATGACACAGCATCATAATACACCGCATTATCCCTGATCTTCGTCCGCGCAAGCGGCCGGACGATCTTGTCGGTATAGTCCAACCCCGTCTCCTTGACGATATGCGGCGCATCGGCAGGCAAGACTTTGTACAACACCGTAAGATCGATGACGACTTCCAACCCATCGGATGAAAGCACGCGGATGGCATCGTCGCCTTCCTTGGCGCCCTCATCACGCACAGCACTCATAGTATAGTTCTGTGTTTTAATGTCCATTTTTTGGACTTCCATAAGAGGGTTGATAAAATGAAGCCCACTGCTGAGTACCGTATTCTGCACATTACCATAGAGAATTTGCACGCCAATCTCCCCCGCGCCGATTTGCACGATGGAAGCACTGAAAAGCCCGATGACCGCGATCAGGGCACCGCCTAAACGAAGCGGAGAAGCAAGCCTGCGGGAGGGATCATTCCTGCCGGCAACAACAAAACTGGTAATAAATAACAGGATCCCGATGATTAGCAAAAACATATTGTTGAATTTAGCTTGTAAAGCTATGCCGAAAACCCGGGGTCCGCATCTTATTTGTGGTCGAACGGCGACGCCGCCCCTCCCTGAAACCGTTATTAACCCCTTACAATACAATCGACCATAATGGATTTGCAACACCGTTACACGCGCCTGCCCGGCCTGTTATCTGGTAAGAAAATGACTGTTTTCCAGCAATAACCGAAAGTCATCCGGATCGTTGATAATGACATTGTGCTCCCTGGGACTATGCACGAACAGAATGTTCGACTCCAGCGCCGATCCCGTCACTGCGGTCTCTTCCACGCGCCGATACGGCCTGCTCTTCTGACGCAGTTGCAGCATCATTGTGTCGCTCACTTCGTCCGTTCCGCCACCCTTATTGGTAAACCAGTGCACAAAAAAATGCCCCGTCGTATCCTTGTCGATCCAGTTCATAAAATCAGTCACATGCCCATACAACGCATCGAACAGCCAGACTTCATCGACCCGCTGTCCGCCCCTCGCCAGGATGTCGGCGATGGCCACATACCCTCCGCTATGACCACCCACAACCACATGCCCCGCGGCGATACCCGGCGACACAACACCTCGCCTCCCAAGTTCCACGACAACATCTTTTACCAATAGCCTGAAATCGCCCTCCTGTCCCAACTTTCCCGCATAGCTGTCCGCTGCCTGCCGCGCCGCCTCCGGTAATACCAAAATAGCATTCACCCCAGAAGCGGCAAACTGCCGCGCCAGCCCATAAAAGCACAGCGCCGAATCGATATTGTTGTGCCAGCCGTGGAACCAAAACACCAGGTCGACCTTGCTCCCCGCCTTAAACCCCTTGGGCACCACCAGCAACACCGAACTGTCATCATAATGCCCTGCTCTCGCCTGGAATATACTGTCCCCATCAAGATACCCCCTATCCCTCCCTGTATCCGGGAACGGTGTATGTGCCGATACAAAATGGATTATCCTGTAATCCTGGGCCATAGCACCGACCGATAAAAGACAAAATCCTATGATCAGATATTTCATATCGAACCGCTACCGCAACCGCGCCGTTAATCCTACCGTCAGCCAAAGCTCATTCGGCACCGCCGTTCCATTCCGCAGCTGATACAGGTCCTCCCCCGCACGAAAATATCGCCCCTCAAACCGGAACATCGCATCATTCGTGATAGACAAGTTATATCCCAGACCGCCACCCCCCAACTTAAACCCCTGCACATTCGTGACCGGCTTGACCAACAATTCATAGGCATCATCGAAATATTCCACCCGCGCGGAAAGCGAATTACCCGGCGCAATGGTGTACCGCGCACAGAAATTACTGTTCCACCACTGGCGCGTCTCTATCCCACTACCCTCCAGCAGGCGCTGCCACCCCGAATAACCATCCGCCGTAAAACTCCATTTGGCCGAAGCCGTATATGTAGCATACAAATCCGCAAAATACCGCGTCCGGTAATTCGGATTGTCTGAAGAAGTCTCATTGCCTATATAAGTGTTGAAATTGATATCCCATGCAGCACTGGGTTTGTATTCCAGTTGCGTCCCATAGTCCAGCGGATCATGTTGCGATTCGATCACCTGCCAGCCATTCAAGAGATAAAAATAACCTGTCCACTTACTGCCAAATGGAACAGTAAGCTTTGCACCAGTTAAATAATAAGGCGTATTCTCCGCCCCCAGCGACCGGGTATACGTCAATTGGTCAAAGCTATACACCGATTCATTCGTATAGGGAGAACTGAATACTCCCCCATCCAGCCAGATATCCTTGTTCTTGAAGAGTTTAATCCCTAAGCTGGCCTCCAGGATATTCTGTAAGGTCTGCCGCTCCGCCATATAGTTGGCATTCATATAGGTACCATAACCAGGCGTAAACACAGCCCGCAAACGGTCCGTCGTATATTTCAGGCTGATATAAGCAAGATCGAGGTTGATCTCATTGTCCCGGTTGTAGTTCACTATGTAAGGACGGGTCCCCCCGACGGGATGACTAAAAGCATAAGAATAATACACATCCACGTACCCCTCCAACGACAGTCTCCCCTTCAGCAAAGCAGCCCTTAACGAAGAGTCCGCCGCCACCTGCCCCCAACCCCGATGAGCCCCCATCAGCATCAAAACGGCAATGCAAAACCTATTTCTGCTCATCCTTGTAATGTTTTAATAGCTTGGTGAACGCCGTGTCGTGTCATCTTTCATGGCAGGGAATTCATCATCCACCACCGAACGCAAATAGCCGATCACCGTACTCCTGATCTTCTTACCCGTCGTACAATCAGAAAAGGCATAGCTCGCCGGGTACAGATTAAATACCTTGGACGATTCTACCTGTATCCTTGCCCCCACTAAATATACCACAGAAATCGTACATTGTCTCAACCGAAGATCTGCTGCCTACCCACCGCTTCCGACGACATGATCGCAATCTGGAAAGCCCAGGATATAGAGACCGTCCTTCGGGAAGCTTGTCAAAAGGATATCGTCGCGGCCGGCGGCAGCGCAGGCTCGCTTTGCTGGTTTCAGGGCGGCTACAGCGACTGCCGCCCCGTAGCCCTTTCCATCGTCAAGGGCCTCGGCTTCCTGCCCTTCACTCCGGACGAGCTGATACAGCAGCCAACCCACCGCGCAATTAAAGCGTATATTTAGGTAAGCTTATGGGAACCAGGATCCCGATACTATTGCTTTGTCTACTGTCCATACAGGCCCGAACCCAGGATACCTGTTCCCGCGTCCCCATGGAACCTATCTATATCATCAGCAACCCCTCCCTGCTGAATATGCCCCCTACATGCACAAGCGGCTATAACGGCGTAACCGGTTGGTACCCTACCACGAGCGAAATGTACACCGGCTTCCTCAGCCCCTGCACAAATTACCTTATTGCCGATGACACCATCATCAATGCCTCGTTCGGTGCAGGCAATATTGGTCTCTACCCCATCGTTCCCCAGCCCGTTCCCGACGGCAAAGGCGTGCTGGCCATTAGCGACTATGGCTTCACCAAGGGAGGTATGTATATCTATCCCGCTTACAAGTCCGCTGCAAGTACCTGCCTGACCGGCACCTTGTTCACAGACTCCCTCTATCGGCTGGATTTTTTCGTAGGCTTCGGCTCGCCTGGGACAGAATACCTGCCCGTTCATACCCAGACCATCGGTCCCGGTTCTTCTCCATCACCCGAAAAATTCACCCTCTACGGAATGGCCGATTGCTCAGCCATTAGCAAACCATTCCCGATTATAGGATGCCCCGAAATTGCTGGCTGGATCCCGCTCGGCAGCATACAAGTTGCCGGTCCCCCCGGTACCTGGACTCATACAAGCATTCAGTTTCGACCGCAGACAGACATCCGCGCCATCTCGATAGGCCCCAGCTGTGATACGAATTTCACCACCGAGCCCATCGTAGTCCCCTATCAGGGTACCAGCGTTCGCAACAACACATTTTCTTTCTTTCTGGATAGCCTCCAGTTCTATCAGGCTCACGTTCCCCTCCCCGGTATCAGCGTGCTCAACGGCGATTCCTGCAGCTCCTCCATTACCCTCCAAATGCAACCGGCCGCCTTTTACGCGGGCTCCAATACGAACTGGTACCGCGACGATAGCCTCCTCCCCAACCAACTCACAGGCCAGACCCTCACGCTTACGCGCAAAGACGGTTCTCCGGCACAGTACCGGGTACAGGTGCAGAACGACAGCATCTGCCTCGTATCCTATCCCTATATCCTCAATTGGACCCCTATCCCGCCAATAGGCGCCCTCGGCATCCCGGATACCAGCGTTTGTCAAAATGACACCGTCCTGCTCAACCTCCCGAACGATCCCGCCTTTCACTACACCTGGCAGGACGGCTCGACCCAGCCTTTTTACCCAGTTACAACAAGCGGAACTTATGCAGTGACCATCTCCGATGCCTGCGGCACCACACAGTCGCAAAAGACTTTCAACTTTGGCAAATGCGACTACGGCGTTTACGTGCCAAACGCCTTCATTCCAGGTCCCACGGGCAACAACGCTGTCTTCCGCGCCCGCTATTTCATCCAGCCCGCAAGCTTTCACCTGTCCGTTTTCAACCGAAATGGCCTCGAAGTCTTTTCCTCGGCTGACCCCAGCCAGGGCTGGGACGGTGACTATAAAGGCATACGCCAACCCGCCGGCACCTACATCTACACCATCGACTTCAGCGACGTCACTCACAAAAAACGCCAAGTCCGGGGAACGGTGATCCTGATCCGATAAGCTAAAATCCGTACATTTATTGGTATGAGAAAACTTATCCTTCTCCTGCTCATCCTCGCTGAAACAAACATCTGCCAGATCGCCAAGGGCCAAACCTGGCAGGACACTGTCAAAACAATAGAAACACTCTTCTCCCGCTACCACTTCGACGCCCCCGGTTGCGAACTGGCGATCAGCCGCAGTCGCCAACTTCTTTATTCAAATGCCTGGGGCTTCGCCGAGGACCTACTCGAACGCGGACGCCCTCGACATCATCTGCCGTCAACAGGCCCTCAACAATACCCCAAACGATACCTTTATCTATAGCAATTCAAATTATAATCTCTTCGCCATCGTCGTCCAAAGAGTCAGCGGCATGAGCCTCGCCGACTTCACAAAAAAATACATTTTCATACCTGCAGGCATGACCCATACTTCCTGGCGCGACGACCATAAACGCATCGTGCAAGACTGCGCCATCGCTTACGCATTGACAAAGGATAGCAACTACGAAACAAATATGCCGAATGAAGACGTCTACGGCAACGGGGGCTTGCTTACTACCGCGGAAGATCTCCTGAAATGGTCGGCTTTTTACCAAAACAAAAACCTTGGCGGCCCCGATCTTCTAAAACAACAACTTGCTACGGAAGATCTCAACGACGGCAAACCAAACAACTACGGCGCAGGCCTTTTCATCGGCCACGAATTTGGTCAACCCGTCATCTACCATGGCGGAGCAACGGCCAGTTACCGCGCCTACCTTGCCACCTTCCCCGATTCCCATTGGTCCATCGCCTGGCTTAGCAATACCTCCGCCTTCGATAACGGCGGCGCCAACCTGCCCCAGCTCGTGATCGATCTCTTCATCATAAATTCAGGCAAAAAGATTGTCACCGGAGACGTGACCATGAGCGATACAAAAACTGAGTCCTTTCTCTCCCCCGGAACACTCAAACGCTACATCGGCTATTATTATTCAACTGAAGCTCAGACCGGCTTCACAGTTGAACTAAAAGACAGCCAACTATACCTCTCCCGCCCTCCTTCCACCAGCTTAAGCATCCATCCCAACGGAAAAGACAGCTTCGAAACCAGCTACCCCTCCTTCGACGGGGAATTAGGCACAATCACCTTCGTCCCGAAAAAAGGCGTTCCAAAAAAAATGCTGATCTCTATCGACAGAGCGCTGAACGTCAGCTTCACCCGCGCCGATAAGCCACAGCCTTGATAAACCCCTTATAATACCACAAAACTTGTGCAGGCACAAGACCAGCCTGCTCGAACAACCCATCCATATCGGGAAGTTCCCTGGCGTCGACCCTACAGATCAGTCGCGCCGAAAAATACATCGTCGCCAACATCAACCCCTGCCAAAACCTCCCCTCCCCGCGCCGATAATAAAAATCAGCAAAAAGCCAGCAGCCGTCTCTGGTCAGCATCGGACAAAGCCGCCGCATCACTCTACCAGCCAGCTCCCCCGAAAAGTTATCGAACACAAAACCCGTTAGTATACAGTCAAAACGTTCGTCCGTCACAAACTCCTCGACCGGCAACGCCACAAACGAGACGACATTCTCCCCGATCCGCCGCCGCTTCGCGCGCCGCATCATCTCCCCCGAACACTCCACATAGGTGATCCGCAACCCTGTCGGGTAACGATCGGCAATTTCCTCCAGGATCCAACCGGTTCCACCACCAACGATCAGCGTCCGGCTTTCCGCCTTCACATACCCCAACAGCTCGACCTGCGCCAATATCTCACTCCTTCCAAAAAACAGCCTGCTCAAAAGATCATAATACCTTGCGATCGGGTCATAATTATTCACTCCTTAGACGTTTTACCGGATTGGCGACGGCCGCCCTGACAGCCTGGGAGCTGACCACAGCAATCGTGATCAGCAACGCCCCAGCCTCGCCGCCAAAAATATCCACAAAGATAAGGTAGTCGGGTAAATGATAATGCTGCAACCAACCCCGCATCGCGAAATACGCCAACGGAACCGCAGTCAAATACGACACGATCACCAATACGATAAAATCCTACCGACCGCTTCCGAAATGACCTTTGTCCGGGCTGACGGGGCGTCAATACACAAATTCCCGCTCCATGATCGTCACCTTGCCCGTCTTACCTACACTGTCCCGCCGCCAGGTCCAATTTCCCCTGTCATCGTAACGGTAACTGTAAATCCTATAGGCAACTGTATCATTCTCTTTTAATTTCAAATAGGAAAGCGGATCACCCTTCAGGTTATTCACAAACAGCTCCTTTTCGGCTATCTTGGCACCCGTGATCCACTCGACACTATCCGGACTGCCGCCCGCCCCGTAAAAATAGCGTTGTTCCAACACCGCATCCTGACTGCTTACGATGGCTTTCGTCAGCCGTTGTCCTTTATAATAAGAGATGATCTTCTGCACCGGTTCCCCACCCGCCGCACTGTCTTCATATACCTTATTCAGCTGCTCTTCGCCCTCCTTATAGAAACGGGTAAGAAATGTCCTGACCTTCTCGGTTCCTCCGCTGCTAAAACTCTTGAACCAGCCATTTCCCAAGGCCCTGCTGCCCTGGTACAGCGTATCCTTAAAACCCGATCTGCTATCCGTCATTTTGATCAGGTATCCATCTTCCCCAAACACGGTGAGCAGAACCATCACCGGCTTTCCATTCACGACGAGCCTGCGATCCGTGATCCTTCCCTCCCGGTCCAGCTTATAGACCTGATAATACTGCCCGTTTTGCCTGGCACTCGTATCGGTTTTGCCATCGATGGAATATTCTGTCACCCATCGTGGCGAATCCTTCAGCCGGTAATAGTCGAATTCCGCCGGGATCAGCCACATCGATTTATTGTAATACCGCCCCCGCCCGCAAGCGCAAACCCCAATCACCATCAAAAAGAAAATGTACATTCGATTCATACAAAAAATTTGATGCTATGCCAACACTCCGGTTGCTACCCCTTACCTTCCTCCTCCCCATCCTCGTCCACGCGCAAGATACAACCTATGCCGAAAGACTTGGCTATCCAAAGGGCGCCCGCATCCTCCTTCTCCACGTGGACGACGCTGGCATGAGTTACGAGTCCAACCAGGGCGCCATAGTTGCCCTTTCGGATGGCGCCGCCACCTCCGTCAGCGTGATGATGCCCTGCCCCTGGGTGCCTGGCTTCGTCAAATGGCTGCAGGAAAATCCAAAGATCGACGCCGGCCTGCACCTCACCCTCACCGCCGAGTGGGACGATTATCGCTGGACACCCCTCGCCGGCCGTAAAGCTGTCCCGGGTCTCGTGGACACCACAGGCTGCCTCTGGCCCTCCGTCGCCGATGTCGCCCAACACGCGACACCAGACGAGATCACCACGGAGATGAGCGCCCAACTCGAACGCGCCCGCGCCATGGGCTTCGAACCTACCCACCTCGATACCCATATGGGTACCGTCTACGCCACCCCGCAGTTCCTCATGGCCTATATCCAGCTCGGAATAAAGAACCATATTCCCGTAATGCTCCCCGGCGGCAAAGATAAATTGATCATGGAAGCGAGCCATATGACCGAACAACAGACCGCGCCTATCCGCGCACTCGGCAAACTACTCTGGGACGCCGGCCTCCCTGTCCTCGATGACCTCCACAACTTCAGCTACGATTGGAAGGTCCCAGTTGACATCGCCCGCGACGACCAAAAACTGGACGAGTGGCGCACCGCCAAATACATCGATGCCCTTGACATCCTCCAACCCGGCGTGACCATGATGATCATGCATTGCACGAATGCTACACCCGCCTTCGTCCACATCAGCGATAGCGGCCCCCTCCGCCGCGGCGACATGCTCGCCATGCTAAACCCGGCTTTCAAAAAAGCGCTGCACGATAAAGGCATCGTCCTCACCACATGGCGAGAACTCATGCAAAGGAGGAATGCCGCCGCCGGAAAACCGAAGGATTCTCCCCGGCCAACTCCTTAAACAACTTATTAAAATACGATAGACTGTCCAGCCCTACGGCATAACAGGTGGCACCAACTTGCTCCCCTTGCATTAGCAGATCCTTGGCCCGCTCGATCCGATACTGATTCACGAAATCCGTAAAGGTCATCTTCGTCTGCCGTTTGAAATAACGGCAAAATGCCGGCGTCGTCAGATGCACCTTCCGCGCTACCACGTTCACATCCGGCCGCTGATGATATTCGGCGTCTATATACTCATAAATAGCCCCCATCCGGATCTTGTCTTTCAGAATGAAATCGTCCAGGTGCTCATTCAGTATCGTCCGCTCCTTCGAATCCGCCAATAGCTGAAAGATCTCCACCAATTGCATCAGTTGCGCCAACGATTCCTTGCCGTGCAACCCCCTTAATAACCCGGCTACGACCGCCTTCGTCTTTCCATGAAACGCGATACCATAAGCGGCGTCCCGGAACAGCTTTCCGATATCCGCCAGCTCCGGCGCCACGCCAAGCGCCCCGCCCAGAAAATCACACCGCAGCTGGATCACGATCTGATGGTATTCGCTCCGCAACCGGTAATCAAAATTCAAATGCGGCAGGTTAGCCCCAATAAATACCAGATCACTCTCCGTGTAGGTGGAGATATGGGTGCCGACATGCCGGATGCCTGCATCCGCCTCCACAAACACCAGCTCGAACTCCGGATGATAGTGCCAGAAAAAAGTATTCCGCAGCCGCGGACTAAAAAGCCGGAATGACTTCCCCACCTCGAATCGAACCTTCTCTAATTGAATGCTCCCATGCCCCATTGCTCTGTTTTCGCCCTTCAATTTACCAAAAATGTCAATACAGAGCAAAAAATCGTCAATGTCCAGAATATTACAACCAGATCAGCTGTCTAGCTTTGTCATACAAAAACACAACAAAATGGACACAAGAACGATGCAGCCGCAAACGATGAATGCCCACAAAGAAATACCCGGCAACCCATCCACCGCCAAATCAAGCGCCCAAAAACTCAACGACCGCTCCAATGGTCAGCCCCTTCGCATCCTCACCGAAAGTGATTGGGACTTCTGGATCACCAATGGGTATGTGATCGTAAAGAACGCCGTGCCGCGGGATCAGGCACTAAAGCTCGCCAGTTACCTCTGGCAATATGAAGACAAAGACCCAAACGATCCCGAGACCTGGTATCGTACACCAACTACTGAGATGCAGATGAAAGAGCTCGTCAACACCGGCATGGTGGAGATCTACAACCAGCAATATATGTGGGATAACCGCCAACACCCTAAGGTCCACCAGGCTTTCGCCGATATCTGGGGCACCGAAAAACTTTGGGTCACCATCGATCGGGCCAACCTCAACTTTCCCCAGCGCCCCGGCTTCGAGGCCAAAGGATTCATCCACTGGGACTATGATCCTGACACGAAACCCCAGAATGTGCAGGGCGTGCTGGCCCTCGCCGACCAGACCGACGAGAACATGGGCGGCTTTCAGTGTATTCCCGAGTTATTTCGCACCTACGACACCTGGAAACTCGCCCAGCCTGAAGACCGAGATCACTACAAACCCGATCCTACCGGCTTCGATCTGGTCAAGGTAAAATTGGAAGCCGGCGACTTGCTGATCTTCAACAGCCTCCAGCCCCATGGCATCCGCCCGAACCTCAGCAGCAACAAGGTTCGCATTGCCCAGTACATCTCCATGATGCCCGCACAGGAAGACAATGAAGCCTTGCGTGCGTGGCGGATCAACAGCTGGCAAAGCCGCGAACCCATGCAAGGGTATGCCTTCCCGGGCGATCCTCTCCACCGCGAAAAACAAAATCCTGTGGCTACACTCTCGCTTCTCGGCGAAAAACTCCTCGGCTTAACGCCGTATTGACTATAATCCCCCACCCGCCCGGGACCGGTCGGGCTTTTTGCTTATATTCAATATATGAAAAGCTACGATGCGATTGTCATAGGTTCCGGCATCAGCGGCGGCTGGGCCGCCAAAGAACTTTGCGAACACGGCCTCAACACCCTAATGCTGGAACGCGGTCGTCCCGTAGAACATCTAAAAGACTATCCCACGGCCACAAAAAACCCGTGGGATTTCCCGCATCGCGGTACCCTTCCCCTCGCCACAAAAGAAGAAAACCCCATCGCCGCCCGCTGCTACGCCTACGGCGAAGCGACAAAACATTTCTTCTTACCCGATAACGCCCACCCCTATATCCAGGAGAAACCCTTCGATTGGATCAGAGGTTACCAGGTAGGCGGCAAATCCTTACTGTGGGCCAGACAGACACAACGATGGAGCCCTTATGAATTCAACGGCCCCGCGCGCGATGGCTTCGCCGTTCCCTGGCCCATCGGCTATGAAGACCTTGCCCCCTGGTACAGCCATGTAGAACGCTTCGCCGGCATCAGCGGCAACAAAGACGGCCTGCCCAATCTCCCTGATGGCGAGTTCCTGCCGCCCTGGGAGTTCAATTGCGTAGAACAACATATCCGCGAAAAGATCTTGGCGCGTTACCCTAACCGGCCCGTCATTATCGGCCGCTGCGCCCACCTCACAAAGCCCCAGCCCATCCATTTGCAACAGGGACGCGGCCAATGCCAGGCACGAAGCTTATGCGATCGCGGTTGCCCCTTTGGCGGCTACTTTAGCTCCAATTCCGCAACGATTCCCTGGGCCCAACACACCGGCAAACTCACCCTTCAACCATTCAGCGTCGTCCACTCCATCATCTACGACGAAAAAAAAGGCAAGGCGACCGGCGTCCGCGTCATCGACACACAGTCCAAAGCCATCTCCGAATACACAGCGCGCATCATCTTCGTGAACGCCGCCTGCCTCAACACCAACCTCATCCTGTTGAATTCGCGTTCGCATCGCTTTCCACAGGGCCTCGGCAACGACAACGGCCTCCTCGGCCATTACATCGCTTTCCACAACTACCGGGGTTCCATAAATGCCAGTTTCGATGGCTACTCCGGCGGCTACTATTACGGGCGTCGGCCGACACAGATCTTCATCCCCGCCTTCCGTAATGTCTTCAAACACGAAGGCCTGGGTTTCCACCGCGGCTATATGGCTTATTATTCCGCTTCCCGCGCGGGCTGGGGCCAGGGTGATGACACGCCCGGCATTGGCAGCGACTACAAAACTGCGATCACCGAACCCGGCCCCTGGTACGTGTCCATGGGAATGCAAGGCGAGACCCTGCCAAAATTCGAGAACCACGTACGATTAAGCCCTGATAAGACCGATGAATGGGGTATGCCGCTGCTGATCACTTCCGTCGGTTACGACAACAACGATGCGGCCATGGCCGCCGATTTTCTCGTCCAGGGCGCCGAAATGCTCGATGCCGCCGGTTGCAAGAACATCTCCGGTGTCGACACGCCCCAGAGTCCGGGTCTTGATATCCATGAAGTGGGCGGCGTCCGCATGGGCCTTGATCCCAAGACCTCGTTACTTAATAAATGGAACCAACTCCACGCCTGCAAAAACGTCTTCGTTACCGACGGCGCCTGTATGGCCTCCACGGGCAACCAAAATCCGTCCCTCACCTTTATGGCGCTCACGGCACGCGCCGCCAATCACGCCGTCGAAGAAATGAAAAAACAAAACCTGTGATCAAAACGATTCTTCTCGTGGCAACACTCTCCTCCCTGCGGTCGACCACCGCCCACGCACAACGCCTGTTGCTCCGACAAGATGTATTTTTAACTGGATTCATCGCATCGATGTTCAATAATTCCCTGCTCTTTTCGGACTGGGTAAAAGCAACGATCGTCTCGCAAAACCCACTCTTCGCAAATGACAGCACTTTCCTTTACAACTTCGACAAATCCACCCAAAGATTGCTTGCGACAGCCGACCGGCAAATACAATACAGGATCAATAGCAGGGAATTCGAATCGATCACTTTCTATTACTCCGGCGACAACACGCTGATCCTCGAACATGTATCTGCCATCAATGATAAAGACCTCTTCTTTCGGATCATCAGATCCGACGACAAATATTCTCTATACTATTCGCTGCATGCGGAAGTAAGAGGCAGGTCTTTCGTGGACGCGCGGGAATATTATATCGTTTTCCCGTTTCCCAATATACATACCATTCGGTTTCGGATCATGGACAAACGCCTTATGAAAAAAGCTTTCGCCTTAAGCCCCGACCAACAAAAGGTCGAGACCTTCCTTGCCCAGCACGCGGAGGAAGAACCCTCCGAATATTTTCTCAAAGAATTAATCCGTTATTTAAATCAATGATATACGCCGGTCTGCCGCAAATCGTTGTATCGGTATTATTCACTGCTCATCGTTTTAAACAAAAGATCCAGGGCCGCTTTGTCCGGCAAATCGGCCATCCCGGAACTTACATCCAGGAACATGACCCGCTCCGTGCCCGGACTATACGCATCCCAAACCGGAAACCCCTTCCCATTGGGATTGCCATTGCGTACAAAATTGGCCCAGTACCTCGACATCAGGTCGGCAAGTGCGTGATCCGCGGGCTCCCAGGGTCTGTTCACGAACTGCAGATTGTTGTAGGCGTAGGGCACTTCCGCCGTGTGAAACGCGCCATACTTCAGGTATTCGCCCGTGGCGGGCGGTTTACGCCTGAATCGATAAACGTACACTTTGGCACCGCTTCCCCCTTCGACATTGGCAAAGGTATAGTTCTCGACGCCAAAGATCATGTCCCGCGACAGGTTTAACTGCGAGACCTTGGCCTGCGAATCGGTCTGCGCGGGATAGTAGCGCAGCAAATTGCCGGCGTTCGCACCATACCTGGCCTGCATGTCATTGGTGAAATCGGCGGCATTCTTGATAGGGCCAAATAAAAGGCCCTCGTCCTCATTCCATCCGGTAAGCAGGCTTATTTTATTTGCTTTTCCCGCGGTAAAGATGTTGAAGACAGCGTCGGGCAGCACATACCCATCGACGATGGGCCCGCGAAGATTTCCCTGCTGTTGCTGTAGTGCTTCCGCCGGTACGGCACGCAGATCGGCAATAGAACCGAGGTTCATGGCGTGCATCAGCCGCTGGCCTTCCGCTTCCGCGCTGCTAAGCGTGGAGCTCTTTCCGATAAATTCGGCACCACTTTCGGCTATTGCTTTTTGGAAAAGGCCCTTGGCGAGCGGCGAAGCCACCAGGCAGTTCACGCTCATCGAACCGGCCGATTGACCCGCGATGGTCACATTATTAGGGTCGCCGCCAAAAGCGGCAATATTGTTGTGCACCCATTTCAACCCGGCGATCTGATCCATCAATCCATAGTTGCCGGAAGCGTGGTTCGGCGACTCTTTTGTGAGCTCAGGATGCGCAAAAAAACCAAAGATGCCAACTCTGTAATTCATGCTCACAAAGATGATCCCCTTCTTTGCCATCGCCTCGCCATCATAGATCGGTACCGCGGCGCCGCCACTGCCAAAACCGCCGCCATAGATCCATACCAATACCGGTCGTTTATCTTTGGGCGACTTTGCCCCGGTCCAGACATTCGCATAAAGACAATCTTCGCTGATGGGCGCCGCGGGGATCAGAAATTCCTCCGACCACATACTGAACGGCGCCGGCTTATTCTGCATGGGGCTCGCCCCAAACTGATCGCAGACCTTCACGCCCTGCCACCCCACCACCGGCTGCGGCGCCTTCCAGCGCAAAGGCCCAACTGGCGCCGCCGCAAACGGGATCCCCTTGAAACGGTGGATCTCGCCCTTGGCACTCATTGTCCCCGAAACCAACCCGCCCTCCACCTTCACCCATTCAAATACCCCGGTCCTCAGCCTAAACCCACAAAAGGCCACCACCCCGATCACCCCTAACAAAAAGATCGAAACCTTTATACCGCTTCTCATGTGACAAACTTTGTGTCAAGTTAACATTTTCCCGCTTGAATTCCCGCCCCATTAATTCTTCAGATTGATGAGATTCACCACCACCTTGCTCATCATATCCTTCTCCTCAGGTTTGCATGATTCTTAATCACAAAATAAAGCAGATTGGATGCCTTCTCCTCCACGCTTGGGTAGAGATCTTTTCCCCCAAAACTTTGATAAATGGCCGCCAGCGACCCCTGAAAAGATTCGTCCTTCTCATTTCCAAAAAGACTGTTTCCACCAAACTTATCCTTCAAACCCCTGATCATTTTCTTCTGATCAATGCCATACCCTTTGACCAGGTATTCCTTTTGAACAGTTGCATCTTTTGCAACAGTTCCTTCTCTATCCAACCTCGATTTGGATCGTATCTGAACCAACTTGATAAAAAATAACATCCCCTTTCTCTTTCATAAAACTAAAATTAAGTACTTAAAAAAAGCTGACCGCCCGAATCTATGAGGTCAGCAAATAGACACTCATTGTCCATAACAGAAAAAGAAGGGATTAAATATAAACTATCCTCCCGCCAACAATCGTAGCGGAAACAAAAATATTATCATCAAAAAGCACGATGTCCGCATCCTTCCCTACCGCAAGCGATCCCTTTCGCCCCAAAACCCCCAAAATTCGGGCAGGCGTCTCCGTGATCATCCGCACGGCCTCCACCACCGGTACCCCTGCCCCGGATACCATGGTCCGCACCAGCCGGTCCGCCGTCGCGACACTGCCCGCAAAGGCACTGAGATCCGGCAATTTCGCCACCCCATCTTCCACGATCACCGGCACCCCATCTTTCAAACTCCCCAATATACTCTCCCCCTCCGGCATCGCTGCCGCCCGCATAGCATCGGTGATCAATGCGGTATGAGCCGACCCTTTTATCTTATACACCAGCCGAAGCAAAGGCGGCGGACAATGTACCCCATCGGCGATAATTTCCACATCCATTTCATCGATCAGATAGGCCGCCTCGACCGCTCCCGCATACCGGAACGCATTCCGTCGCACCACCCCATTCATCGCCGAATAAAAGTGCGTGGCCAGCGTGAAGCCCTGTTCAAAAGCGGCCGCGACATCATCATAAAGGGCATCTGTATGCGCCCACGCCACCAGCACGCCCCGCTCCCGCATATACCGGGCAAATGCATGCGCACCCGGCAATTCCGGTGCCGCGCTCCACCGCGCAATAGCACCAGCAGACCGCGATACGATGGCTTCATACTCTAAAGGATCGGGATCTCGGATATACCGCGGGTCCTGCGCTCCCCGTTGGTTCAAAGCCAGATAAGGCCCTTCAAGGTGCAAACCCAGAAACTGCGCGCCCGAAACATTGCGGGAAACCGCTTCGCGATACACCCCAAACAAGTCGAACAAAGCTTCCTTTTCACTCGTCAGCGTAGTGGGCAGCATGGCCGTCGTCCCATACCGGGCATGTGTCTCCGCCACTCCCAAAAAAGCTTCGACGGTAGAATCCATAAAGTCATGACCACCGCCGCCATGCACATGGATATCGATGAATCCCGGGGAGATATACCTTCCTCCCGCATCTATCTCCGCCGCTCCCGGTACGGTAAAATCTTCCTGCCCCACATACGAAATTCGCCCGTCCTTAACCACAACCACCCCATTGGGGATCAGGCGGTCCGCGCACAAAACGCGGCCATTGTATATCTTCAATTGTTGCATCAGTCGCATAAACCTTAGTGCCGCTCAATGCTGACCCAACACGGGGAACGGCGGCCGAACTGGCTCCACCGGTGGATGCTCCGCCAAATGCTGAAGCGCCACTTGAATAGCTTTCTCAAGTTGCGGGTCACGCCCCTTGATCACATCGGCAGGCGTTTGCTCGACTTCAATATCCGGTGACACCCCCACATTCTCGACGACAAATCCGTCCTTCGTCCAGATCCCTACATTCGGGGCCGTAATGTTACCCCCATCCATCAGTGTCGGGAAACCCAGTATGCCGACAAGACCACCCCAGGTGCGCTTGCCGACCAAAGTACCCACGCCATATTTATGGAACATCCAGGGCAGCATGTCCCCGCCGGATCCTGCCGTCTCATCGATCAACATGACCTTCGGCCCCTGGATCGAAGCCGTAGGCGACTTGAAGTCCTGCCCATAACGGGTATGCCAGTTCGCCTGATAGGGCCTCGTCAGCAGCTCGATATAGTAATCCGCCAACTGCCCGCCCCCGTTGAACCTTTCGTCCACGATGATCGCCTGCCGGGTCGCCTGCGGAAAAAAATATCGCTTGAAATAGTCATGCCCTTCTCCGGCAGTATTCGGGACATACACATAAGCTACTTTCCCATCGGTAGCTTCCGTCACCTTCTTCAAATTCCCTTCCACCCAATCCCGGTTGCGCAGCTCGAATTCATTATCGACCGGCACCACTTTCACGACCCTCGACCCGGACAAGTCCGGATTCGGCCCGATCGTCAACTCCACGATCTTGTCGGCCGTCTTCTCAAAGAACCGGTAGATATTATCCTCAGCCTTGACGTCTTGTCCATTCACAGCTAATATATAGTCTCCGACGCGGGCATTGACACCCGGCTCCGTCAATGGCGATCGCAGCTTGGGATTCCAATTCAACCCACCATAGATCTTCTTTAGCCGGTAACGGCCATTCGCCGGCTCAAAGTCGGCCCCCAACAGTCCGCCATTGATATACTTCGCCTCAAACACGTAGTCGCCGCCATCCAGGATAAAATGATGCCCGATCGATAGTTCACTGCCCATCCACTGTAGCAGCTGATTCAGATCATTGCGGGTCGTTACATCCGGCAAAAATGCCGCATATTTCTTTTTGATCGCCAACCAGTCCACACCATGCATGTGCGGGTCATAAAAATAATCGCGGTTGACCCGCCACGCCTCATCCAGGATCTCCGGAAATTCAGCCGTCGGCTCGACCTTTACTTCGATCTCACCCACGGCTATCGGCCCCTTGCCTGGCGCCGCTTTCTCCCCCGCATCTACGACCCATAGGTTGCCACGCTGGAACACCAGCATCTTCTTCCTGTTCGCGGAAAGCTTATAACCGTTTATATCCATGACCTCCTGGTCGCTACGCTTCGATAGATCATACTTATGCAATGCACCCGTGCCATCGTCGCCGCGCAACACGTAAAAAAGCATTCCGTCATTTCCGACACTCAGATTGCCAATATTCCCCGAACGGATGGGCAGGTCGATGATCCTGTTGGACATCCCCTCCCAGTCGATCGCCAACAACGCGGCCTTTTTATCCACGGCAGAACCCGAAGAACCAGCAGCAGCGGCCTTGGCCGGCTTACCCTTACCCGCACCCGACCCACCCGAAGAATCCGCCGGAGCCGGATCTGCCGAAGCCGGCGCCGTTCCCTTCTCCTCATCATTCTCCTTGGCGAAAGGCGAGATCGTCTCCTTTTGCAGCGTCACAAGGTATAGGGCTTTCGTCTGCCGCATGTCGGCATTTGACTGATCAAACCAGTTGATGACCGGACCCGCATCGGTGGACGCAAAAAAATACAGGTATTTTCCCTTCGGATCGAACTTGGGTTCATCGGCATCGCTCAGCCCATCGGTCACGGCGTAGGACTTCCCCTCCCCGACGGAATACAAGAAGACCCTTTTAAATTGCGTCGACGTAAGTTTAGTATACGCCAGCCAACGGGAATCAGTGCTCCAATCACTCGCGATCTCCCGGAATTCGCCCGGTGAATACAATTCATCGGCATCGATCTTTTTGATTTCCCCACCGGGCAGGTCAAGCATATACAGACTCCTGCTATTGTCCACGAAAGACAGTTTCTTCCCGTCCGGCGACCACTTCAAAAAAGAATAAAATCCTGCGCCGGAAAGTTTCACGATCCTGACCGCTCCCTTCCCATCTTCGCCTTGCAAATAAAGCGCATTCTCCCCCGACGCATCGGAGAAGTACGCGATGGTCCTGCCATCGGGTGACCAGGCCGGCGCCGTCTCGTGGGCGCCCACCGTCTGCGTAAGGTTGCGATAATCCCCTTTTTCCGCCGGGACCGTGACAATATCGCCGCGGAAATCAACAACCACCCGGGAACCGGAAGGAGAGATGTCTGCGCTCCGCACATATTTGACGCCCGATGCATACCGGCCCCTTAGCGCCAGCAGGTCCGCTGCGATCCCCACTACCAATCGCTTTTCCATTGCAGCCGCGACATCGAACAGGTGCAAGTAACCAGCCTGCGAAAAAACCACCTTGCCGTCAGTCCCCGACAGACTCAGGATCGGAAAGTCGGTGAATTGCGTCAGTTGCTTCACTTGCTTTGACGTGACATCGAAAGCATACAGGTTGAATTCTCCACCCCGATCGCTCCTGAAGTATACCGTACCGCCGATCCACACCGGCGACGCATCATTACACCCACCGGCCGGCTGCGGGATCGTCTCGACCGACATATCCTTGAAGGAAAACAACATGATCCTGCTGATGGACCCGCCCCTGTAATGCTTCCATTGCCGGAACGCATCCGGGATCGGTGTATACGCCATCCGGCTTCCATCTGGCGAATAAGTCGCATAATAGGCATTGGGGATCTCGAGCTCTTTTTCGACACCACCCGCCAGCGAGACCGTAAATAGTTTCATATAACGGCCGCTAAACGTGTTTCGCGGGCTTGCGAACAAAACGGACTTGCCATCGGGGATAAACCCCCGCACGATATCTGTCGCCGGATGCCAGGTCAGGCGCTTAGGTATGCCGCCTTCTACCGGTATCACGTAGACATCACTGTTGCCGTCGTACTGCGCAGTAAAGGCGATCCATTTCCCATCCGGTGAGAAATAAGGGCTCGATTCTATCCCCTCGCTCACAGTCAGCCGCCTGGGCTGCGATCCATCCAGGTTGGCCACCCAAAGGTCTTCCGCGTAAATAAAGGCAATATGATCCGCGCTGACCGCCGGTTGAAAAAGCATCCGGGTGTCATGCGGGTTGATGGCGAATGATAGCAATGGCAAACAAAGCAGCCCGGCCGATAGCAGACGGGTGATACGCTTAAGCAGGCTCATAATGGTTGATTGAAAATTTCCAAAAAGATACTGCTTATTCTGTATATTGGTCGTACAATGAAATTCCTCTCCCTGTTATTCCTGGCCGTTTGCATTAACACGGCCTGCACGACAATAGCCCAGATTCCCTACGGCAGCAACGCCGCAGCAGGCCATACCCTCCACACGCGTGGGTTCAACATGTACTACGAAACCTATGGCCAGGGCATCCCGTTGTTACTATTACATGGCAACGGCGGCTCCATAAACAATATGTCCAATCAAATACCTTACTTCGCCGCAAATAATTTCCACGTCATCGCCATCGATACCCGCGCCCACGGCAAGTCCGACAACCCTGCCGATTCCCTCACCTTCGAGATGATCGTCGATGACTTCAACGCCCTCCTCGATTCCCTGCATCTGGACAGCTGCTATATCATCGGTTGGAGCGACGGCGGCATTGACGCGCTTTTGATGGCCATCCGCCATCCCGATAAAGTCAAAAAAATGGCCTTCACCGGTGCCAATCTGTGGCCCGACACAACGGGACTAACCCCCTTTGTGTTCAACATGATCAAACAAGGGAATATGCCGCACTCCATAAACAAGCCCTGACCCCAAAAGATCAGGATCGAAAGACAGATCTCCGACCTGGACTACTACCAGCCCAATATCACCCTCGCCCAACTCCACCAGATCACCTGCCCCACCCTCGTGATCGGCGGCGACCACGACGCCATCCCCGTCCCGCACACGGTCCTCATCGCCCAGAACATCGCCCAGTCCTACCTCTGGATCATCCCCAAATCGGGCCACTCCACCCCTATCTTCAAAAAGGACCAGTTCAACCCTATCATCCTGGACTTCTTCACCCACCCCTACCGCAAGATCGAAGGCCCCGCCACCTTCCAATAAACCTATAAACCGGCAGGAACTTCCGCCGCACAAGCCTGTTGGGCCGCGGCTGGCTTCCGGCCATCACCTGGATCACCTACTGGGCCCTGACCCTAACCGCATATGCAGGCACAATAAAGGCGTATCTTTAAAGGAATCGAAAAAACATGTTTCGAACCTTCCTGCTCGGCCTGATCACCATCCAGACAGCCCACGCCCAGACGGATATCTGCATTTACGGCGGCACCTCCGCCGGCGTTATCGCCGCCTACGCCGCACAAAAACTCCACAAAACCGTCCTCCTCATCGAACCCGGCTATCGCCTCGGCGGCCTCTCATCCGGTGGACTGGGTTATACCGATATCGGCAACAAATATGTCGTGACCGGACTGGCACGCGATTTCTACCGCCGCTTAGGCAGGCATTACGGTAAATTCGAACAATGGACTTTCGAGCCGCATGTGGCCGACTCCATCTTCCGCGATTTTATCAAAAGAGCCAACATCACCGTCCTTTTCGGCGAAAGACTCCACGCCGTAAACAGGTCTGACAACAATACGATCGGCTCCATCACCCTCGAACGATCCGCAGACGGCCAAAAAGGCAAAGAAATTAAAGCAAAAGTATACATCGATTGCTCCTACGAAGGCGACCTCATGGCTAAAGCTGCCGTTTCCTACACAACAGGCCGCGAAGCCAACACCACCTACAACGAGACCGTCAATGGTGTCCAGCTAAAAGACAAACACCAATTCCCCGACAATATCGACCCATACACCATCCCCGGCCATCCCGAAAGCGGCCTCCTTTGGGGGATATCACCAGACTCCTTAAAACCGATCGGTACAGGCGACACGAAAATCCAAACGTATAATTTCCGCCTCTGTCTGACCAATGACCCCGCCAATGGTATTCCCATTACCCGCCCCGACCGCTACGACTCCACTCACTACGAGCTCCTCCTCCGCTATATCACGGCGCATCCGGTAAAAAACCTGGACGCGATCATGAAAATAGACGAAATGCCAAACCACAAGACGGACATCAACAACAACGGACCCTTTTCCACCGATATGATCGGCATGAACTATGCGTACCCCGATGGCGATTATGCCACGAGAGAACAGATCATCAAAAACCACGAAGATTACACAAAAGGATTGCTGTATTTCATCGGCCACGACCTCCGTATGCCGGAATACCTGCGCCGCGAGATGCTTGAGTGGGGGTATCCAAAGGATGAATACCCCGCATCTTACCATTGGACACCACAATTATACATAAGAGAAGCACGGCGAATGGTCGGCGCTTACATCATGACCCAGGCCAATTGCCAGGGAAAGGACATCGTGGACGACGGTATCGCAAAAGGCGCTTATAATATGGATTCCCATAACGCCGAGCGCGTCGTCACACAAGGCATGGTCAAAAACGAAGGAGACGTACAACTTGGCGGGATCAGCCCCTATCCGATCGCTTACCGCTCCATCATCCCAAAGGCCGAAGAATGCACCAACCTGCTGGTACCGGTCTGCCTCTCCGCAAGTCACATGGCTTACGGGTCCATCCGCATGGAGCCCGTTTTCATGGTACTCGCCCAGGCCGCCGCCTATGCCGCGTGTCAAGCTGTCGATCACCGCAAAACCGTCCAACATATCGACATCAGCCAACTGCAAAAAGACCTGCAACAAAATCCCCTAGCCGACAATAGCATACCCGAGATCCTACTGGACAACGACGACAGCGCCAATGTCACCCTCACCGGCGACTGGCAAAGACAAACTTCCGGCGGCTACGGCCCCTCATTTCTGCTCAACACGGCAAGGGCTAAAGCTACCGCCAGGTTCAAGACGCAGATCCGACGAACCTGCACCTACCAACTCTATACTTACATCCCCCGGGTCGAACACGCCGCCGCAACGACCGATTTCCTCATCCTGGCACCAAACATGTCCATTACCAAACGGATAAATACAGGCAATCTCCGCATCTCCGGGCAAACATCCGGCGAATGGGTTGAACTCGGCACAGCAAACCTCAAAGCAGGCGCCCGGGTAAAGATCATGATCTCCAACCACCGCGCTTCCGGCACAACAGTCGCCGACGCCATCCTCCTCGTCCCCGCACCTACTGTGGCAAAGGCTTCCAGGTAAGCACTTCATGCAGGGAATCAGTGTTCCCATACGCATTCAAGTAAGCGTAATTGAGTGTAAAGGCGCGCGCCACAGGATCATATACACAAGTCCCATTGCTGAACAACGGTATCTTCCCACGCGCACCCTGGTTGAGGTCCGAGGGCACAGCGACCGTATCCGATACAGGGTCGACCGTCAGGTCCATGGCAATCCCATAGTCGATATACGTCACATCGTCACCCGCTTGCCCGATCACCGTATTGTTGCCCACATACCCAAGGCCCAACGCGGGGTTCGGATCGGCAAAATAAAAGTGCTTGTCCTCGTCGATCTGCGTGACGACGCCGGCATCCAGCTTATAAACGACAGATAATAGAGACGGACATAAGGATTGGCCGCGATCATCTGCCAAGTTCGTCAAAAGCCCGCTGGTCGCCGTAGCGGAGCCTTTCCAACAATAGTTTTTCCTCCTGCATTTACTAAAATATAGGTAAAAAAATCCGGTTAGACCTTCGAAAAAGCGAAAGTTTAATCGACGCCGCTATATTTTATAAAGGGAAAAAAAATCATCTCACCGGGTTAAACCACGGCACCAAGAAGCCTTCAGAAGGTTCAATCATTTGTTAAAAACAAAAAAATTATGAAAACGAACATCGTCCTATCACTCGCAACAGCAGCAGTCATTACCGGCCTCGCCGTAACTTCCTGTAGCAAGAGCAATTCCGCCGGCGGAAATTCCGGCGCATCTAATTCGCCAAACACGAGCCCTGCACAAGTAGAGGCTCAGGCAAACGACGAGACCCAGGTGTCCAATGAAATGGACGCCGCTACCAACGACGTCAACAACTCCCTTAACGTAAGCAGCTCCTTCAGCGGTACCACATCTACAGGGTACAGCGGAGTTCAGACAGATGGCGGAGGCGGAGGTATCGACATTGATTATGGGATTTGCGACGCTACCGTCACTACCGACACCGCTAACGGATTGCGCCAACTGGTCATTACTTACAATGGCTCTAATTGTTGGGGTAACCGCACCCGCACCGGCGTGATCACCATCTCTATCCCCGTAGGAACCCGCTGGAGAGACACTGGAGCAGTCGTCACCGTCGACATCCAAAACCTCAAGATCACACGCAAGCTCGACAACAAGACCATCGTTCTGAACGGCACCTACACCTATACCAATGTGAGCGGCGGCCTGCTGAAAGACCTCGCGACCTTGGGCACCATTACCCACACGATCTCCGCGGACAGCGTTTCAATCGAATTCGCCGACAGCGCCACCCGTATCTGGAGTGTTTCGAAACAGCGCGTGTTCACCTACAACGACGGCGTCGTCATCACGACAACCGGCACCCATTCCGATGGCACCAATACCAATGTCTCCGTTTGGGGTACCAACCGTTATGGAAATTCGTTTGAGACACTCATCGTACAGCCAAAGGTGATCGCTCAGTCCTGCGACTACCAACTGGTCAGCGGCGAGACCGAAACGATCCGCCCCGCAGTAACCACCACGATCACTTACGGTCTCGATTCCAACGGGAATCCAACAGGTTGCCCAGTCAATGGCGGATACTACTACTACAAAGAGACCTGGACCCTTAATGGCAAGACCTACACCTGGATCGCACCTTACTAAAAACATACTGCTTCGTTTTCAGGATAATGCCGCTCCACAATGAGCGGCATTATTTATTTTTTAAGTATATTACTACTGCATATGAAAAGAAGCACCTTTATTTTGCTTACACTCTCCGGCACAGCCGCTCTGGCCATACCCTCCATCGGCTGCCAACACGAGCCCGATCCCCTCGCCCACCCTGACTTTCTATCCCAGGTCTGCGATTCGGCGACGATCACCAGGATCGGTGCGGCCTACCGAAACCAGGCACCCGACGAAGCCCAAAAAGAAAAATTGATCGGTCTCCTGAAAGCAGGGGTCGATCCCCGGCATATCCAGGCCGAATACGCTGCCGGCAACACCGTCATCCTCAAAGGCTGGGTACTTTCTCTTACCGAAGCCCGTCAATGCGCACTTTATTCACTCCGCTCACAATAGACCGACCCATGCATATAGATGCCAGAACACTTCCCGACAACACCCATATACAAGGCGATATCTGCATCGTTGGCACCGGCCCCGCAGGCCTTAGCATCGCCATGGATTGGATCAACACACCCCACAAAGTAATATTGCTGGAAGGCGGTGGCTTCGACTATGACGACCAGGTACAGGACCTCTATGCGGGCAAGACCACCGGACAAAAATATTACCCGCTAAAATCCACCCGACTCCATTATTTCGGCGGGACCAGCAACCACTGGTCCGGCTATTGTTCCCCCATGGACCCACTAGATTTTGAAAAACGCGACTGGGTCCCGCATAGCGGCTGGCCCATCAAAAAAACCGACCTGGATCCCTATTACGCAAAAGCACAGCCGATCCTCGACCTTGGTCCCTACGAATATGATACCGCCTGGTGGCAACGACAAGACCCTGCGCTAAAGTCACTGCTCCCCGAAAACGCCGTCGTATGCAATAAGGTCTGGCAGTTCAGCCCTCCCACCCGACTAGGCAAAAAATACGCCGACACCATCAAGTCCTCAGGAAACATCCACCTCTACACCTATAGCAACCTGGTAGATATCACCGCGAATGAACAGGTGTCGGCAATCAGGGAATTGACGGTCACAAACTTCACCGGCAAACGCCATACGGTAAAGGCTAAACACTTCGTCCTCGCCTGCTCTACTGTTCAGAACGCAAGGCTCCTGCTCTCTAATAACAAACAGGCATCCCAGGGACTGGGCAACGACAACGACCTCGTAGGGCGGTTCTTCATGGAACATATGCAGATCAAATCCGCCTGGCTATACCTCCCTGCACCCGATCCCTTAAAGCTGTACAGCATCGAGCCCGGTGTCACGAAGATGAGGTGCGAACTGGCCGTCACCGCAGAGATGCAGCAAAAACACAGGATCCTCAGTGGTACCGCGTCCTTGTCGCCATTTGGCATTGCCAAAAACTCCAAGTCTTCTATCGAGACATGGAACAATGCCGACCCGAGAAAAAGTCTCGAGAATTTCAGGACCGTCAATGGAGCCGCCCGCAAAAAAGCGACGCCAAGCCCCGCCGGCAGTAATATATATATGCTCTCCACCCGGATCGAACAGGCGCCCAACCCCGACTCCCGCATTACCCTCGATAGCGAGAAAGATCAGCTTGGCATGCCGCGCTCCATCCTGCATTGGGAACTGACGCCATTTGAAAAACACAGCGTCCGCAAACTCTACGAACTCATCGGCCAGCAAGTCGGCGCGGCAGGCGTTGCCCGACTGCAACTGATGGAACACTTCGAAGACCCCAATGACAATTCGTGGCCCGACTTTACCAGCGGCGGCTGGCACCACATGGGCACCACCCGCATGAGCGACGATCCACGTAGCGGCGTAGTAGACGCCAATTGCAAAATACATGGCATCGGCAACTTATTTATCGCCGGCGCATCCTGTTTCGTTACCGCCGCGGCGCCAAATCCCACCCTGACCATCGTAGCCCTTAGCCTCCGACTCTCCGATCACCTCAAAAAGTTGCAACACTGAACACCCGGCTGATCAATAACGATTTTTGATCCGCCGGTTTTAGTAAAAAAAAACCCTGCCTTTCGGTGGGCTTTTTTATGGCGTCCATTCAAAATGCCAATATTTTACATATATTCGATAAATGTATTTGATTTGACTACCAACAACCTGCCCCCTACCCAAACCCACCTACATGATGAAAAAAGTGATCGCCTTCGTAATCGGACTGGCCGCATGGTATGCAGTCGTCGCGCAATATTTTTTGATGCTCGATGATCGGGTAGTCGACATCGCGGAAACAACCATTCGGTTCTTCAGCTACTTCACCATTCTCACCAATATCCTTGTCGCCTGTTATTTTACCGCCATAGTCATCCAAGGCAATAGCCGCAATCGACTTTTCGGCCGACCCGGCTCACTCACGGCCATTACGGGCTACATAACGGTCGTAGGGCTTATCTACCAGATCGCCCTACGCAGCCTTTGGCAACCGGAGGGCCAACAATGGCTGGTAGACGAACTATTGCATACCGTCATCCCCGTCGCTGTGATATTTTTCTGGTACTTCAACGAAAGCTCTTTCCCGATACGCTTTCAGCAGATAGGCACCTGGCTCATCTATCCTGTGGTCTATTTGATTTTCATCCTCATCCGGGGACACTTGTCGAATTTCTATCCTTATCCCTTCGTGAATGTCTCGGAATTGGGTCTGACGAAAGTCCTCCTAAATAGCGGATTGTTGGTCATTTTCTATATCCTGCTCTCAGTCCTGTACATCTGGCTCCACACCCCGGGCCACCAATAAATAAAAAAACCCGGCGATGCCGGGTTTTCTCTTATTGCAAAAACAGGTTTAGTACCTGTTCTTGTTGTAGCTATTCGAATTGTTATAGCTACGTTCGCCACCGCGCGAAGACCCGCCTTCTTTAGGCCTGGCTTCATTAACCTTAATGGTCCGACCCTCTACAGTCGATCCATCGAGTTCGGCAATGGCTTTCTTGGCAGCAGCGTCATCAGGCATTTCGACAAAACCAAACCCGCGGGACTGGCTAGTCATCTTGTCCATAATAACCTTGGCGGAGCTAACCTCGCCATAAGCTGTGAAAAACTCTCTTAAGTCAGCGTCTTGTACGTTGAAGCTTAAGTTAGAAACGTAAATGTTCATACTTAAATAATAATGATTAAAAATATCGAGAAGCACAAGGAGCAGGAGATTAACTAAAATGCAAGCAAAAAAGCGAGAATTAATTAACAAATACTAACGTGCAAAACTCAAATTACAAAGCGAAGATAAGCATTTTTTTCATATAAAAGCCTAAAGCCTTAAATTTCTTTTGCTTAAGCAAGACCTTTTTCCCGCAGATGCTACGCAAGACCTTTCTCCCGCAGAACGGTGAGGATATATTTTACATCCACCAGATAAGGATGGAGATCGTCCGCCGGAGCGCCCCTGTCTTCCAGCTCCGACATCTTATGAAACTTTTCCGCCGCCAGCTTCAGTAAATGCGCATTGCTGAATCCTTCTAGTTCTTCAACTGTCATAACAAACGATTTGATCACAATAAGCTAAAACTATGCCCGGCCGATAAAATATGCTTACCTTATGTGCCAAAATTACACGTTATGCTGCCAGCCAATCCCCTCTTCCACAAACCCCCCTCCATCATTGCCGCCAAAAATATCCTTTATGCTTCCTTGTTTTTGACGTTGATCAACTGGACGATCGCCCACTTTACGACCGATCCGCAGGTGATGACACCCGCACAGCAAATGGCCGAACTTGTCCTCACTTTGCTGATCGTCTTCACCCTGACGAAATTGATCACGATGGGCAAGAAATGGGCCAGGATCGTATTATTGGCGTTCTTCCTGCTCAGCGTGGCCGCTGCATCCCTCGCCATTACTGCCACACTCCGGGTCAACCTATTGCTCGGCATGCTCGGCTTGCTCCTGGCCATTCTGCAACTGCTTGCCCTTTACTATCTTTTTGCCCGGACAAGTACCCAATGGTTCGACCACGTCGTCACTTTCAACCACAATGAAAACGCTTAATGCGTATACACAAATACTTGATCCGCATTACTAATACCTCCTGTCGCCAACACCATTTGCACACCGTTCTTCCAAACCAGGGCATTGCTGGCTCCATAATACCCGGATGACCCGACCAGGTATAAGTCACCATTGGGTGACAACCCAATGGAATTTGCACCTGCACCCTCCGACACTACGGTGAACGCGCCGTTCTTCCAATAACCGGCGCTACTGTTGTTGTCGGGAAGCACTATATTACCCGAGATATACACATCGCTTCCTGACAAAAATATGGAAGAACAAGTCCCCTCGGGGACGTAACCATTCGGTGCCAGCAACAGCTGCACCGAATCATTTTTCCAATAGGCGGGAGAGTTGCCGCCAGGTTGCAGCCAATCCGGAGTGTCATTTAATCCACTTTCCAGCCAGCCACACGCATAAATATCGCTTCCGGAAACAGCAATCCCCGTAGCCTGTCCAAAGTAAAAATCATAGCCCTGCGATAAAGGTAGATTTGTCGGCAGATAATGTTCCCCGCCCCCCGCGGTTCCCGGATTTTTATAGTAGCTGGCGAATGCTGTTATTATACTGTTGCCTTCCTGCCCCGTTTGTTTGCCGCCCGCTCCAGCAAGGTAAACATCCGATCCAGATGCGAACATCGCATTGACGACCGGCGCACTTCCTCCGTCCGGTATACCAAATTGCGTACTAAATCCGGATGGCCCCACTTTTAGGTAATCGTCATCCTTGATGAAGGAAGTATCCCAGTGCTGGTCGATCGCCACATAGTAATTGGTGTCTGCAAAAGCGCTGCACGTCGCCCAATAGCCGCCGCTAGAGACGGTGTTCCCGGTAGTATGCGGCAGCAATGATTGCAACACCCCATTCTTCCAATATCCGGGACCAGCTTTATAACCATAACCCACATACCCGGCCACATACACATCCATACCATGTACTACGATCGATAAGGCCTCCCCGCCGGTCGCTCCGGTAAAAGGTAAAAGGACTTCGGTGTCGTTCTTCCAATAGCATGGCTTCCCATTGTCCGACCCGCAGATATAGATATCCGTCGTTTTTGGCGCACTCGTGCCGCCACCTGGGGTTGTCATTCCGCTAGTGTCAGCGGGATTCCCGACGGCCGGCTTACTTGCAGTCTTGGAACACGAAACTATCATCATCAGCACAATACCCGCGATCAACAAAGGCCGAAGGATTACTTTCATAAAATGGCATTTTTTTATAAAGCTATCCCCCAATCTCTCAGAAACCTCCGCCGCTCCTGCAAACGACCAGTATAATAGACCAACGACACGCAGGTACAAAAAAAACGCACGCTGGTCCGGTTAAGGAATTATTGATTACCTTCAATAGTTCCAAAAACCAGTTATGTCCATCAGGGTAGCTATCAATCACAATACCACCTACAAATACGACCGTTACGTCTCCCTCTCCCCCCATGTCTTCCGACTCCGGCCCGCCGTACATTCCCGCACCCCAATCGAGTCCTATTCCTTCAAAGTCTCCCCGAAGGATCACTTTATTAACTGGCAGCAGGACCCCTTCGGCAACTGGCTGGCCCGAGTCGTTTTTCCCGAAAAAGCCAAAGCGCTCAGTATCGAGGTCGAAGTCATCGCCGACATGGTGGTGATCAATCCATTCGACTTCTTCGTAGAAGATTACGCTGAAAAATTCCCCTTCCAATACAAGGAACATCTTGCCAAAGAACTGGTACCCTACCTGGAGCCCACAGATAGTGGACCCCTCCTCGACAAATGGCTGGACACCATCGACAAGACCCCAAAAAATATCAACGACTTCTTAGTCGAGATCAACCAAAAACTAAACCGCGACATCGCCTACAACATTCGCATGGAAGTAGGCGTCCAGACCTGCGATGAGACCCTGGGAAAAGCCCTCGGCTCCTGCCGCGACTCGGCCTGGTTGCTGGTACAGTTATTGAGAAGACTCGGCCTCGCATCCCGGTTCGTCTCCGGTTACCTGGTCCAGTTGACAGCCGACATCAAAAGCCTGGACGGCCCTTCCGGACCCACTAACGATTTCACCGACCTCCACGCCTGGACCGAGGTCTATATACCCGGCGCAGGTTGGATAGGCATGGACCCGACCTCCGGCCTCTTCGTAGGTGAAGGTCATATCCCGCTCGCTTGCACGCCTCATTATACCAGTGCCGCCCCGGTAGTAGGAGCAACGGATGAATGCGAGATCGAATTCTCTTTTTCCAATACCGTCACCCGCATCCATGAAGACCCGCGCGTCACAAAGCCATACACCGGCGAACAGTGGGCCACCATCGACGCCACTGGCTATAAGGTCGACGAAGACCTGGAAACCGGCGACCTGCGGCTCACCATGGGGGGAGAACCGACTTTCGTTTCCGTAGACGATATGGAATCAGCCCAATGGAATACCGCAGCCGACGGCAAAGAGAAACGCCTCCTCGCCCACGAATTTATCTTTCGCCTGCGCGAACAGTTCGGCCCCAATGGCATGATCCACTACGGCCAGGGCAAGTGGTACCCCGGTGAGCCCCTGCCCCGCTGGCAATATGGCTTGTTCTGGCGCAAAGACGGAACGCCGGTATGGAAAAATGCAAACCTGATCGCACACGAGAAAACGACACGTACATCTACTGTAGCCGACGCCGCCATCTTTCTTCAGCAACTCGCCAGTTACCTTGGAGTCAGCGCCAACAACATCACCGCCGCCTACGAGGACATCTTCTATCAATTGTGGACCGAAGGCAAGGTGCCGAATAACATAGACCCGCTTAAAGCGAATTTGAAAGATCCGCTGGAACGCCAGACCCTTGCCCGCCTCCTGAACAGCGGCTTGGATACCCCCGCCGGCTACACCCTTCCGCTGAAATGGGATCATGCCGGCAACAAATGGAAATCGGGCAAATGGTCGTTCAACCGCGGCCACCTCTTCCTCTTGCCAGGCAATTCCCCCCTCGGTCTTCGCCTTCCACTGGCGTCCCTCCCGGCGATAGCGAAAGAACATGAGGAAGAAAAAGTGGAACGCAGCCTCTTTGAAGAAATGCCGCCGCTCGCCAATTTCCACACGACGGTCGCTCACCGCTTAAATAGTCAGCCCATCAGCGAGCAAACCTTCACGGCCGAAGCTGCAAACGACATCCCTACGATCAAAACGACCCTCTGCGCAGAAGCCCGCGACGGCATCCTCTATATCTTCCTGCCGCCCATGGAGTACCTGGAGCATTACCTGGACACCATCTCCTCCATCGAAGCCACAGCGGATTTGCTCAACATCCCCGTCCGCGTCGAAGGCTACGAACCACCAAGGGACTACCGGCTAGAACGACTCGTCGTATCCCCCGATCCCGGTGTTATCGAAGTAAATATCCACCCCAGCAACAATTGGCCGGAACTGGTCAAAACACTCGACATACTATACGAACAGGCGTTCCTGTGCCGGCTCGGCACCGAAAAATTCATGCTCGACGGCCGCCACACCGGCACAGGCGGTGGCAACCATATCACGATCGGCGGCGCAAAACCTGCCGATAGTCCGCTCCTGCGAAGACCCGATCTTCTAAGAAGCCTGATCACCTATTGGCAGCATCACCCCGGGCTATCCTACTTATTCTCGAGCGCCTTTATCGGCGCCACCAGCCAGGCACCGCGTTTCGACGAAGGCCTCAATGATAAACTCTACGAGATGGAGATAGCCTTCAGCCAAACCCCGGAATCCGGCTTCATCCCCTTTTATCTCGTCGACCGCCTCTACCGTCATTTGCTGACCGATATCACAGGCAATACCCACCGCTCCGAGTTCTGTATAGATAAACTGTATTCACCCGACACCTCCGCCGGCCGGCTTGGCATCCTCGAGTTCCGCGCCTTCGACATGCCGCCGCACAAACAAATGAGCCTGGTCCAGATGCTGCTCATCCGGGCATTGATCGCCAAATGCTGGAAAAAGCCCTATAAGCAGGATCTGACAAGATGGGGAACAGCACTGCACGACAAGTTCATGTTGCCGCACTATGTAAAACAAGATCTGCAGGAGGTCGTGAAAGATTTGAACGATGCCGGCTACCCCTTCGACATCAGCTGGTTCGACCCATTCCTGGAGTTTAGGTTCCCACGCTACGGCGCTATCAGGGTTCACGGCATCGAGATGGAAATCCGCATGGGCATCGAGCCCTGGAACGTCCTCGGCGAAGAGATGTCCGGCACCGGGACAGCCCGATATGTCGATTCATCACTTGAAAAAGTACAGGTAAAATTGAATGGCCTCAATGGTGATCGATATGTATTGCTCGTAAACGGACGGCGTGTACCCCTTGTCTCCACGGGCACCAAAGAAGAATTTGTCTGCGGCGTTCGGTACCGGGCATGGCAACCCCCGTCCGCGTTACATCCTACGATCGGCGTCGACGTGCCTATCACCTTCGATCTCGTAGATACCTGGAACAGCCGCTCGATCGGCGGCTGCACTTACTATGTGGCACATCCCGGCGGCCTGGCCTACGAAACCTTCCCCATCAATAGCTATGAAGCAGAATCAAGAAGGGGTAACCGCTTCGCTGCTACCGCATACACGCAGGATGTCCTTCGTCCTTCACCCGGGCTGCAGGCACTCCATCGGTATATCGCCGAGGATCGACTCCCCTTTCTCTGTGACCCTCCGCCAGTGGAAACTAACAATGACTATCCTTACACCCTCGACCTCAGGCGTGGCAAACGCCATGGATGAACCTGAGTTTCTCCACTACATCCGCAGAAAGAATAAAAGGATAAAAATCCGCGTGCCCCATGCTTCTGTTCAGACTATTCAATGCAAATCCCAGCGGAAGCCAACGCTCGACCAGCCGGTCGAACACTTTCTCCTCATATGGATCGCGCGGGCTGTCGGATTTTCCAATCAATTGCACCTTCGCATCGATATGGATGCCGAACGACCATGCCGTCTCGAGCGCATCCATCATATGCAGATAATGCGCCCAGGTCTCCGCCCAATCTTCCCACGGATGGGCCGAAGCGTATTGACTGATAAAATGCTGACTCCAATCCGCAGGCGCACCATTGGCGTAATAAACCTGCAGCGCCGCCGCATAGTCCTTGGTCTCATCTCCAAAAAGCTTCCGGTACCTGCCAAGCGATTCGCTGCCTGCCACCAATGCGTCCCAGTAATAATGCCCTATTTCATGGCGAAAATGCCCCAATAAGGTCCGATAACGTTCGCCAAGGTCCAGTTTATGCCGAACCCGCTCCACCTCGTCAGCCTCTGAAATATTGATCGTGATGAGCCCATTGTCATGCCCAGTCATCACTTTCTCGCCGGACGGAATGTCCGCCAAAAAATCGAATTCGATCGCCTCTTTCTTCCCTTCCCGCTCCACTCCAAATGGCAGTTGCAACTTCAGCAGCGAATAGATCAACCGGTGCTTGGCCACTTCCAGGTTCTTCCACCGCAGCCGGTTCTGGTCATTGCTAAGATCCGGAATAGTCCGGTTCAACGAACAGGCTATACAGTATGCTGGCTCCCCGGCCGCCGGCACCAACCAATTACACACTCCATATTCGGCATTTCGACAGTAATTGAATTGCTCTGTAGGCTTCGATGCGTTCGAAAATACCGTCCCAGCCCCGGCTGTTAGCGTGATCATCGTCATGCGGACCGGATCAAAGCCAACGGGATGCGAACACTTCAAACACACACTATTTTCAAAAAACAGGGGATTTTTACAATTGTTGCAAGTATATACTTTCATGGTAGACCCGACACTGCAACAACTATACCACGCGTTGCACATCCACCGACACCGCCAGTTCATGCGACCCGCTGCTCAATATAACACCCTTCATTGGGGCGATATCCGAATAATCCCTACCCCACCCGATGGTAATATGTTGATCCCCAGGCAATACATTGTTGGTTGGATCGAAGTCCGTCCACCCGATATCCGGGATATACATACTAAACCAAGCGTGCGAAGCATCGACTCCCGTCAACTTCCCGACACCGGGTGGCGAAATAGTTTCTATATACCCGCTCACATACCGGGCTGGCAACCCCACCGACCGCACACAGGCTATAGCCAGATGAGCGAAGTCCTGACAAACCCCCTTGCGCTCCCGCATTACCTCGCTCAAAGGCGTAGACACCGTTGTAAAGCCCGGGGTAAATTCGAAATCCATATAGATACGGCGCATCAGGTCCCTGCCGGCTTCCAGCACCGGCCTCCCGGGCGGAAATGAACCCCGCGCATAGGCCTCGACCTCGGCCCCGCCAAAAGTCATCGGCGTCTCAAATACGAACTGACTGACATCTTCCGACATAACTTCCCGGCCACTACCAACCCTCTTTTCGATCTCCGAACGCACAACCACCGTCAATTCCCCGTGTTCCTTCTCGATCGAAAAATAGATCACCTTGTTCCCAAAGAAATCTTCATACTCCTGCAAATTATCCGGCTTCGGCTGAATGCTGACCGTTACCTTTTGACATACCTGCCGCAAGGTATTGCGCGGCACCAACCGCAATATGTTGTGACAAACACTCACCGGCTCCAGATAAGTATAGATCGTCTTATGGTAAACAACATACTTCAATGGAAAACGATCGTTTTACCCGACTCGTGTTTAAAAAAATGCTTACTGACCACGTCTGGAATCGCCGACAATAACCCATAGATCCGCCCCAGGAAATCATCCAGTGTGCGGTAAGCCAGATCGTTCCTGGTCGCATGTTTCAAAAGCCCATCGACCTCGAGTATCAAACGCTCATATTCCGTTACTATTACACCGGCCTTAGGCAGGTTCTTGAGATAAGCTTTCAACCGGTCCACCTGGTACACCAACGACCGCGGATTGTTCGGATCGAACACCATCAGGTCAAGCACCAACTCATTGCTGATCGGCAGCCGATACTTATACCGGTAGTTCACCAGACTCTCATGGCTCATCAGTACACTCTGTTGCAGGTTATATTCGACCTGATCAGGATACCTGACCGTCAGCATCACCCGAAGCATCGTGATCAGCAACAAACTTTGCTCGATCTTCCGACCCAGATCCAACAGCATCCAACCCTGCTCCCGCGAAATACTCTCTCTGTTCAATCCAATAAAAGCCACGATAAACGTAATGAGATTATCCAACGTATGCAACATCTGGATATGACCCTGATGCGACAACGGCGCATTCGGCCGGAACTCCTCGTCCATCACCCTAAGCACCCGCCACGTATCCGTCGACCAATGCTCACGCACTTCATGTATCGACCGGTTGAACTGTAAAAAGTTATATCGGAGACTGCCGATCCGCTTCTCGTCAAGCAACACCGCCTTTAATTCTATCCAGGGATTCACAAACCGCTCTCCTTCAGTAAATCCGGGGTACGTATAGCTGTACCGTGTAAACGCCGTCAGCAAACAGCGTTCCGTCAACGTATTCGCCTCCGAGTGCACCTTGTTCCCCTCCGCCACGAATTGCATCACCGTTCTTAGAAACCTCGCATTCCCCAGCACCCGCTCGGTATAACGCCCAACCCAAAACAAATTTTCAGCCGCATGGCTCGGCAGCATATCGTTGTAGCCCGCCCCGGAAGAGCCGGCACCCAGAGCAGCCTCCTTCAATATAGAAACCACACGCACCGGCTCCGGCGAAAGTATCCAGGCATCCTTACTGATCCCACCTGATTGATTGGAGATGATAAAATTCCCGGCTTCCGCCGAGGTCCTGCACAACCCGCCAGTCATGGCGACATACCCTTCTTTGTTGCTTACTAAAAAACTCCTGAACAACACTTTCCTCTGCTCGATCTTTCCCGCGACCAGGGCGGGCGTAGAGGTGATATCCACTTTTTCCTGGCCAACGTAAAGGGAGGGGTTGGCCCGGATGCGTTGTTTCCAAATAGATAGTTCCCGCTGGGACAACGCGGCCCCGTCCACCGACGAACTGCCGGTCGGATTGCGGGATATTTTCTTGATGACCAGCGACCCCAAATGCGTTAGTACATAATCCAATTCCTTCTGCTGGCCACACCACCAGGAGGCGATCGTGGGGATAAGCAGGTCCTGCGACAAAAGATATCGCGCGATCGGCTGAAGGAAAGGCATCAGGCCCGGATTCTCAAGGACACCGCTGCCTATCGGATTGGCAATACGCACGTGTCCGCTGCGTACAGCTTGCAGCAGGCCGGGTATACCCAGTTGCGAATCTTCCTTCAATTCCAGGGGATCGCAGTAAATATCGTCGACCCTTCGCAGGATCACATCTACCCGTTCCAGGCCGCCCATGGTCTTCAGCCAGACATGGGTGTCTTTGACGACCAGGTCATTTCCCTGCACAAGTGTGAACCCCAGGTAGGCACTCAAATAAGAATGTTCAAAATAAGTTTCATTGCTGGATCCCGGTGTCAGGATGACGATCCGGGGATTCGATCGGCCAGACGGCGCTATTTCGTTGAGCCCGCTCCGCAAAGCATTAAAATACGGCGCGAGGTGCCGCACCTTCAACCCATCAAATAACTCCGGCATGACCCGCGTCATCGCCGTCCTGTTCTCCAAAGCATAGCCGGAACCCGAAGGTGCCTGCGTCCTGTCATTGACGACCCAGATCCGCCCATCCCTGCTTCTGGCCAGGTCCGCCGAATACATGATCAGCTGATGCTTGCCAGGATAACTAATGTTGGCGCATTGTCGCAGGAACCCGGAATGATTGTAGACCAATTCCGCAGGCAAAATGCCATTACGGATCAGCCGCCGCTCGCCATAGATGTCAGCGAGTACTACATTCAGCAATTCCGCCCGCTGCAAAAGCCCCGCCTCTATCGCCGGCCACTCCTGCTCGCCGATCAGGAACGGGATGATGTCCAGTTTCCAGGGCCGGTTCAAACCCGAAGGATCTCCATAAATATTATAGGTAACGCCGTTCTCTTTCAACAATCGCATCATATCTTCATTCCGGCTGGATATCTCCTCATCGCCAAGCCGGCCATAAGACTGAAAG
Source organism: Puia sp. (assembly GCA_965214315.1). Taxonomy (GTDB): domain Bacteria; phylum Bacteroidota; class Bacteroidia; order Chitinophagales; family Chitinophagaceae; genus Puia. The sequence goes on from CBDCBP010000007.1 coordinate 81,523, forward strand.
AACGTCTCCCAATCCGGCCGCAGCTGGCCATTTTTCCCCAATATTTCATCAAAAGAATCCGGCATCATGATTTCTGGCGTGAAATTAGCGATTTCCAGCGATTCCCGCCCGAAACCCGCTATTCCTTAGTGACCTGCAAACTCCGCCGCCCGAATACCTGATCGCTGATCAAAACAGTATAAGTTCCCGCCGCGTACCCGCCCATATCGATCTCCACTTTATTCAAGCCCGCTATCGACATTCCATTCCATACCTGCAATCGCCGCCCCTGCGCATCCACCACCTGGATACTGTATTTGCTCACGCCTGAACTATTGAACATTACACTGGCTATCCCGTGTACAGGGTTTGGATAAACGACATAAGATCCCACCAACACCGACTGGATGACGATGACCGGGCTGTACGTAGATCCTTCACTCCTATCAGCTACCTGTAACCGATAAAAATTGTTCCCGGCCAGGGGCCCGGCATCGACGAACTGGTAGTCATTTTGCCCAACAAGGCCTTTGGCCATCACGACACCGATGGCATTAAAGTTCACCCCATCACTGCTCCGCTCCACTTTATATTGACTGATGCTCACCTCGTCAGTCGTCTTCCAATGCAGCAAAATGCTCCTCCCCTGCGTAACACCCGTGAATTGGAAAAGCGGCAGCGGCAAGGGTACAATTCCCGTGCTCAAATAAAAACCGCTAAAGCCGGAAACAGGGAAGCTAACCGTCCACCAGGCATTGACCGCATCCCAGGACACCGTGGGATTGATGAGCACACTGGCGCCGGAATAATTACCTGGCGCAGCGGACCCGGTAAAGCTCCCATGGAATTGGTTGACGCGTATATTGCCGTTGTCCAACCCGCCGGAAGGCATCAACGGCGTGCTCAGCTTATTGGCCGTTACATAATTGTTGAACGCATCAAAGTCGGATTGACTAAAATACAAGGTCACGGTGGCCTGCGCAGTCGCTGCATTCGAAGCCGGTGTAATATCATAATGACGTTGCACATAAAGCCATCCATTAAACGGCGAAGTGACCTGGTCGATCGTCTCCAATGCGGCTACTGTTCCACTTAGTGCATTACTGCCTTCGATCGGCGTAAGCGTCGCCAGCTTGAAAATACCGCTAAGAATATCCGTAGGGGCACCCGACACGGCCTCACTCGCATTGCAGGTGGACGTTGGTAGCACAAGCCCAACGGCGATGGTGTCGGAATACAAAGGCAATAGCGGCGCATCGCCATCGGTCGACACAATACTATATTTTCCCGTCACGCTGATCTTGAAAGCCGAATCCGTAACCTGCGTGGAAAGCAATGCTCCATCCTTATACAGTTTGAACATTTCCTTCCTCGCGACACCACCCGCCGACACGAAAACGGTATCGCCGCGCCTCACCAACGGGATCTGTCCTTGCGGCGCGTACGTGCAATTCGATACTGCCTTTAGGTTAGCGATACCCGCGAAAGTAAATTGGTTATTACTCAGGTCCAGTGTCAGCAGTTGCGTCAGCTTACCGATCGAATCGGGTATCCGGCCAGTAAGCAGGTTGTTGTTGAGCAGAATGGAAAGGAAAGGATGATAACAAAAAGAGTCGGGGAAATTTCCGCTCAATTGATTGTGGTCGGCCCAAAATACCTCTAATTGCGGCAGATCCACATACGACACCGGTATAGTGCCAGTCAGCTGGTTGCCCTCGACATCGAACAGCTCCAGCGAAGGAAGATTATTGAGGGCCGGAAGCGGGCCGCTCAACTGATTGTTGGCTACATTGAGACTCGCAAGCGCGGGTAGCCCGTTGAACACCGGAATGCTGCCCGTCAGTCGATTGGCAGACAGATCGAGTGCACTCAGCAATCTATCGCTGGCCAGCGAAAAAGGGATGGAGCCGGTAAATTGATTGTTGTTCAATTGGAGTAAAGCCAACCCGGGGATACTGCCCAATGCAGCCGGAATATTTCCGGTTAACTGATTAACGCGCAAATTAAGCGCGGTCAATGGCAGACTCGTTAAAGAACCAGGAAGCGTGCCCTTCAACCCGTTGTCCGTCATGCTCAATTGCGTAACTCTTCCGCTCACCGTCGTCACACCATACCAGGTAGACACAGGTGCCGCGGAAAGCCAGTTCGTTTGATTGGTCCATGCGGGGCCATTGGTACTATTGTACAAGTCCACCAGCGCCAACGAATCCTGCGTATTGACCGCCTGGGCCGCTCCGTTAAATGAACGTAAAAAGATCGTAAAAAAACAGAGAAAAAGTAGCGGTATCTGCTTCATGGTTTCGTTTAAGGCCATCATTTGGGTTTCGGGTTACCCATAGGACTAAACGGTAAAGCAGAGGTAAAGGACTTAAAGAAAGAGAAAGCATAAACAGGAAAGCCCTCCAAAGTAGTAACAATATTACAATTTTACAAGCTTTGTCATTTGTCCTCCTGCAATCACATAATACGTTCCCCGCGCCAGACTACTGATATCAAAAGAAGTGGAAAGCCAATCACCCGTCGATTGCAATGCCAGGGTCTTGACGACCCGACCCGTTATGTCGGTGATCCTCAGTTGGATCGGACCCGCCGGCAACTGAAGTTGGATGGTCACCGCGCTCTTTCCCGGATTGGGAAACACCACCAGGCCGCCGGAAATTCCATTAAATTGAACCACATCGATCTGACTATAACGGTAACTGCCATCCTGATCAATTATTTTTAACCGATAATAATTCGTACCGCCCAACGGCTGCCGGTCCGTATAATGATAGTCTTCTTCCACGGCCCCCGCGGTCGCAGGTAAAAACCCGATCGGGTTGAACACCTGGCCATCGCCGCTCCGCTCTATCTCGAAAGAAGCAGTATTTAGCGCATGAGTGGTCGCAAAAGCAAGCACTACATCGGCATCGCCCTTAAGCGCCGTAAAGGATAATATCTCCACCGGCAACGTCGTCGGTGCGCCCGCGATCAGCAGCGAAGTGATGGATAATGGCGCCAACTTGACCTGCAAGGTATTACCCAGCGGCGTCACAGCCGCCGTCACAAGCGCATTATTGGATTGCGACACAAATGTTTCTTTGCCAACGGGCAGACCCGACAACGTGAGACTGGTGACCGCCTGCCCCGGAAGCAAATAGTCAGGGAAGCTAAGCGTAACCGTCTCCGCTTGGGTCAGCGACTTGTTCACCAGCGCTACCGTTACCGAATCATTGACATTGTCCGCCGAAGCATACGCCGAAACATCCTGCTCGTCGCTGGAACTGGCAGCGACACTGAACGATTTATTATACCGGCTGAATAAATGCAGCGCCTCCCACATGCCATAATCCCAATCCCAGGGTGCAAAATATGCCACCCCGTTTTTCATGAACTCACCCATGGTACCGGCATACCAGACAGCAAGCGAATTCGGATCATGCTGCAATCCAGTCCCCGCCTCCGAAAGACCAAAACTCACACCATTCCCAACACCCATATATTGGTCGAGCCAATGCTGGCAACGACCAAAAACATCTTCGATCGTGATGGAATTGTCCCAACCTCCATTGATGACTTTGACTCCATTGGCCTCGGGAAAAGGATAGGTACTGTCAAAAAAAACACGCCCATATTGCACCACGTCCGCCGCCGATCCGCTTGACGGATAAAAATGAAGATCGATCACATCCAGCAATCGGACACCCGTCAATTGCTGCTCCTCCGCGACGCGTTTGATAAAGTACTCCAGCCAGGGATATTGCTTGCCATCGGTGCCCGTTACCAGGCTATTGTTCCAGTTATACCATTGCCATTCGTTCGGGCTTACCGGACCTGTCAATTTGATGCCGGGGAAAAGTGCCCGCGCTTTCAACGCAACCGAAAAATATTGCTGCAGATAGGCCTCGGCACTTGGCTGCGTAGGCATAACGTCATCGTGCGTACCGCTCCAGATCTCGACTTCATTGTCCATGTTCCAATAACGGATATGACTCGAATCCAGCCCCAACCCGCCGCCGCCGAACCAATGCCCGATAATGCCCGTGGTAGAATCCGCCGTCCAACGCTCCAGATAAAGACTGGTGTCACCGTTCGTCAGCGCCTGACTGCCGCCGGCGGAATTGACCACACCACCACCCGCGAGGTTTTGTTCGACACCTGACCACCATTGCGACTGATTGTAACCCCAGTCGTCAAAATTCTGCGTTGTCGTCCTGGCCGCCTCGCCAATCAATTGAAAACCCCACATGCCCTGCGCGGCGGGAATATTGGCATGCAACGACTGGGCTGCGTAGTCCCAACTGCTCGCATAGACATTGTTATACCAATCCGGATGGCTGGTCATGAGCAAACGCCAATTGTATTTGGTCAGATCATTACCGCCATTCTCACGAAAAAAATTCAATCCCGCATCCTTGTACAGCTGCCAGTTTAAAGCGGTCACCGGACTCCCCGGATCATCCGACAAAGAGTTATTACGACCATAGATGTATGGGGAAATAGCGATCCTGTTGCTTAGTACTTTTACGGTAACCTGCACATTCTGCCCAAAACCGGTCCGGCAAAGAGCTGCACACAAACAGGTGAGTAGGATATGTTTCATAGCGTTGGCTTACCCCTAACCTGCAAGTAAAATGCCAATTACCTCAATGATAAATATAAATTTCCACCCTTCTGTTCAACTCCCTATTGGGATATACCCTTGAGATCCCCTTTCCCTCCATTGTGATAAGCTCCGCCCTGATCGCAAATTTTTTCGACAACAACCGCGCAATCTCCGCGGCCCGCTTCTGAGAAAGCTCGAGATTATACGCCTCCGTCCCTACATCATCCGTAAAGCCTACTACTTGAATCTTCCTTATCCCGGGCCCCATTAATAGTCTACGGTATCGCTGCAACGAATCGGGATGCTGCATCATGTATTGGTCGAAATCGAATTGTATACTCGGAACGATGATCGTATCCGTTTTCACGAAAGCCGGCGACCCTGGCGGCACTACCAAACCCGGCGTGTCCGCCTTCAGCAAGTCAACCCTCGGCGAATCCACCTTCTTCAGGGGATCCTGCGTCTCGATCACAACATCATTCGGTGGCCAGATCTCGGAATGCCGCCACGTGATCGCATACAAAGAATCTTTGACCCGCTGTGCACTCGCACAGACTTCCCCTTTAACAGGAACAACAGCAATGTCATCCACCAAAATATCGATCGTCGGATCAGTCCACTCCCGCTGCTCCAGGATATCCGCATTCGCCATCCGGTTGAAATTGCCCAAAATTAGAATGGTCGATCGCGCCCCGGCCACAAATTCCTTCTTGACCTCGAACCACCCATTCTTCAGGTCCTTCGGCATTGCCCCATAAAAAGAGAGAAAGCTCCGTGGCTGCAACAAAGAATCGCCTTCCACGAACACGAATTTGCTCGTGAACCAGACACCGATATCCCGCAGGTTAGGGCATTTACTGCTGAGCTCTTCCTCACCGGCCGGACTGGCAAGCTTTAAACTCATCACATATCGCTCTCCTGCCTGGAGCGGACACAGCAGCATCGTCTCCCAATATTGGCGATGCTCGGTCTCCCGGCTCACGGCAACAATCTGCAAATGACGCTCCCCCGTGGCCGATGGGAAACGGGGAAAATAACCCGTTGTCAGCTTCCGGCTCAGATAGAACCAGGCCGATGGACTGCAAGGCTGACTGAATTCCGCGCAGGTATTGACATCTTCGAATGAAGGATTCGCAATAAGGTTCTGGCCTTGGACCGTTTGGAAAAGCATGAAGTCCAACAGGGCGATCCAGTATAAACGGCGTACAGAAGTAAGTTTGAATAACGTATTCATAGCAAACAAGGAACTCAAGATAAGAATTTTGCCGACCATCACCCAGGCTCCTCAGCCCAGCCTCGTTTCGCATGCGCATGCCGCTGATCTCCAACACCTTGAACCGGGCTGCCCTTGACCAGCGCGCACAGAATACTGCTTGAAAAGTAACAAGCCTTGGCCGCCATCGCCAAAATCACCCAGATGCCGCATTTTAAAATTAAACTGGGCAGACATTTCAACTCCGCGTCGGTCGACGACGCCCTCGCATCCGAAGCCAGTAACAACAAAAAATCCGGCTTCGATGCTTTCCTCCCCTAAAATGTCGCAAACACCATTTAGCAAGGCCGGCAAAAATCGATAAATTTGAGTATGATAAAACAAGCCATCAGCGGATTCTCCGTAAACGACCTCCAAAAGGCGATCGCCTTTTACACCGGCATCATCGGCTTAAAAGTCACACCTGCCAAACAAGAATCCGTCGCACACTTACATACCCCCGGCGGGGCCGAGATCATCATTTACCAGAAACCAAACCATAAGCCCGCGGAATTCACCATCCTGAATTTGATAGTCGACAACATCGACCAGGCAGTTGATGAACTAAAAACAAAAGGCATTGCCTTCGAACACTACGACAACGAATACCTAAAAACCGACGAAAAAGGTATCTGCCGCAACGGCAGCCCACTGATCGCCTGGTTCAAAGATCCCTTTGGTAATTTTATCTCGATCCTTCAGGACGTCTGAGCCATCAGCCCGGCACCGACGCCCCGTCATCGATCCGCATCGTTTCATACTCTTTCTTCCACGCATGTTTCCACCTCCGGTGACTCCACAGCCACATATCCGGCCGGTTACGGATCACCGCTTCCAGGTACCGCACATACTCCCGCGTCAATTCACCTTCCCGCAATATAGCAGCATCCATACACGCCAGCTGCATCGTGGCGTGGTAATGACCCCTCCGGGGCTTATCGATCGAAGCAAAGATCACCGGCATCTGTCCGGCTCGCGCGGCCTTTTCCGGGCCGGCAGCAAAAGGCGTAGGTCGACCAAGGAAGTCTATCCAGTAAGAGGTCTGCATATTGCCCGGACACTGATCGGCCACCAACCCTAACAGATACTGCGTCTGCAGGTAGGGAACCATGGCCTCCCGCATTTGCGGAGCCGGGAGGAACGCATTCCCGCTGCGGGTCCGAAGCCGGTAGAACAGTCTTTCAAAGGCTTTCTTACTGATCGGCATATAGACGACAAGGATCTTGAATCGCGTCAACGCCGTCAGCACGAGCTGACCCCATTCCCAATTGAATGTATGTCCCAAATGCAGCTGACAGGCCTTGCCCGTCGCATAGACCTTGTCGAGCACCGCCGTGTCCACCGTAAACCGTTTGTGCAGCCAGGCCTCGCTCGCAGACACCAGCTTGACGACCTCTAAAAAAGAATCGATGAAATTGTGATAGAACTTCTTGGCAATGACCAACAGTTCGGCCTCCGTTTTTTCGGGGAACGCCTGCCGCAGGTTGTCCATCACCACCTTTTTTCGATATCCAAAACCATAATACACGATCCCATAAATGAGATCCGATAGCACGTAGAGAATGCGCATAGGGAGGAGTGACACTAAATAGAGGAAACCATAAAAAACGTAATACATCCGGACAAGCTAACAGTATTATTCCGATCCCGGAAGCGTTAACAGCAGTTTAACTATTACATCATCGGCAATAACTAAAACCCTATATTTATAGGGTCAAAAAAGCAACCCAATGCCCATCAGCCGACGGACAGCCCTCAGGCAAACCTTCATCATCGCAAGCGGCACGATCTTCTTGCCGGCCTGTCTCGATCATCCACCCAAAGAAGACAATGCCGCCACCCTCGAAGCATTGGCAGACACCCTGATACCCGCCGACGCCACCCAAGGCGCCAAAGCCACAGGCGCATGCCTATTTGCCCAAAAAATGATGCGGGACTGCTATCCCGATAAGCAACAGCAGTCATACGCACGCGGCTTGCAGGCTTTCGAAGCACAAGCCAAAAAACAATACGGTAGATCATTCGTCGGGTGCGACCAATCCCAACGCAACGCATTTGTAGCAGCCCTTGACAAAACAACGCCAGATCAGGGCGACCTCGCTTTTTTCTACCACGAGAACAAAAGGCTGCTGATCCAGGGCTTCCTTGGTTCGCAATATTTCCTAACGAAGATCGAGGTATACGAGTTAGTCCCCGGCCGCTGGCACGGCTGTGTACCCGTAACCCAAAAAAGCTAGCCATGGGAAACCCAAAAAACGACAACACATTCGACGCTATCGTCATCGGCTCTGGCATGTCCGGTGGGTGGGCGGCCAAAGAATTCACCGACCACGGCCTCAAAACACTGGTGCTGGAAAGAGGACGCGACGTAAAACATATCAAAGATTACCCGACGACCAACAAATACCCCTGGGAATTTGAACACTATGGGCAGGTGTCGCTGGACATCCAACAGGCCAACCCCGTAGTCAGCCGCTGCTACGCTTTTCAGGAGGACGCCATGCATTTCTTCGTGAAAGATAACGAGCACCCCTACGTCCAGGAAAAACCCTACGATTGGATTCGAGGTTACCAAACAGGCGGCAAATCGCTACTCTGGGCCCGCCAGACCCAACGCTGGAGCGACTTTGACTTTGAAGGGCCGGCGCGGGACGGCTACGCAGTCGACTGGCCGATCCGCTACAATGACCTCGCGCCCTGGTACAGTCATGTCGAAAAATTCGCCGGCATCTCAGGCAACAAAGATGGCCTGCCGCAACTGCCGGATGGAGAATTTCTGCCGCCCCTTGATCTCACCTGCGTGGAAGAACACCTGAAAACAGTCGTCGCCGAAGCATACAAAGACAAAGACCGTCATGTCATCTATGGCCGCTGCGCACACCTCACCGTCCCGCAGCCGATCCACATCCAACAAGGCCGCGCCCAATGCCAAAAGCGCACCATCTGCCAGCGCGGATGTCCCTTCGGCGGCTATTTTTCCGCCAACGCATCCACGATTCCCTGGGCAGAACGCAGCGGCCACCTTACCCTTCGCCCTTTTTCAGTAGTACATTCGATCCTGTACGATCCCAAAAAAGGACTGGCCAGGGGTGTAAAGGTAATTGACGCGCACACCAAAGAAATATTCGAATACCATGCACCTGTGATCTTCGTGAACGCCGGCACCATGAACAGCAACCTGCTCCTGCCTGAATTCTGTTTCCGACCGCTTTCCCAACGGACTCGGAAATGACAGCGGCTTGCTGGGCAAGTTCGTGGCCTTTCACAACTACCGGGCAAACGTTTCCGCGACGCACGGAGGTTTTAAGGATTCTACCACAGACGGACAGACGCCGACAAATGCGTATATGCCCCGTTTCCGAAACCTTCATCGGCAGGAAACCGACTTCCTGCGTGGCTATGCGATCGCGATCTCCGGCTGGCGCGACACGAACAGAAGCATGGCCGGAACAGGCGCCACCCTCAAACAAAATTTATTGCACCCCGAGCCCGGCCCCTGGAGGATCGGCGCCCAGATGATGGGGGAGACCATCCCAAGGGAAACAAACCAGGTCGGCCTGGATGCCATAAAGAAGGACGAATGGGGCATCCCCCAATTAAAGGTCAACATCGGCTATACCGATAACGAGGAAAAGATGATCCATGATTTTTTCACGGAGATGACGGAAATGCTTACAAAGGCCGGATTTACCGACATCCACACGAACGACTCGCATCAGGCACCCGGTCTCGATATCCATGAAATGGGCGGCATCCGTATGGGTAAGGATCCAAGGACTTCCTTGCTCAATAAATGGAACCAGCTCCACGCCTGTAAGAATGTCTTCGTCACCGACGGCGCCTGTATGACCTCTACCTCCACCCAAAACCCATCCCTCACCTATATGGCGCTCACTGCCCGCGCCGTTGACTTTGCGGTAGCTGCGCTACAACGCAATAGCTGGGAAAGCTAAAGGCCGCAGGCGCTCCGACGATTATTTCCATCCGTTCATCGACTACTTGCATCCCGCCCCCAGCAACTTCCTACTTTCAATAAAAATACCATCATGCTCCTAAAAATGACCATGGTACTGGGCTTCCTCATCGCTCTCAAGACGCATTAGCAGCAAGCCAGCTTTTCCTGCATGATCGACGGGCAGTCATTCAGCAGCACCGGCACCGACGGCCTCTCTAACACAGTGATGAAAACGGCTCCTGATATCTTTAGACTATCACCTCCCTCACTTCCGCCGGTATCACCGGCACTTTTTTCGGCAAGCTCTCTTCCAATGCAAAAACTTTAACTATAACGAACGGTCAATTCACCCTGCCGGTATCAAAGTACTCCCAGCCCTTGAAATAAGGGAAAACCCGACAAGGATACGCAAGTCCCGCTAACTCGTTATCTTAGCGCCGCACAACACATATACCGATGAAATACAAACTACTCGGACGCAGCGGCCTTAAAGTATCAGAATTGTGTCTTGGAACAATGGGGTTCGGCACCGAAGCCGGCTGGGGCGCCGACAAAGCCACCAGCTTCGCCATCATGGACGCCTTCGCAAACGCCGGCGGCAACTTCCTGGACACCGCCAATATCTACAAACTGGGTACCAGCGAAAAGATCATCGGGGAATTCGTAAGTCAACGTGACAGGGACTTCTTCGTCATCGCCACCAAATACTCGCTAAAGGACAATACTGCCAATCCAAATGCCAGCGGCAACAACCGCAAGAACATGATGCGAAGCGTGGAGCAAAGCCTGAAACGGCTGCAAACGGACTTTGTCGACATATTATACCTGCACATCTGGGACGACCTCACCCCTATCGATGAAATCCTGAGAGGTATCGACGACCTCATCCGTCAGGGGAAAGTAAACTATGCCGCCATTAGCGATACACCGGCCTGGATCGTGAGCAAGGGCAACACATTGGCCGAACTCATGGGCTGGAGCCCCTTCATCGCCCTGCAAGTGGAGTATAGCCTCCTGGCCCGTACGCCGGAACGCGACCTGATGCCAATGGCCAAACACTATGGCATGACCGTGACCCCGTGGGCCCCGTTGGCCGGCGGCGCATTAACTGGAAAATACCTCAAAGGTGGCCAGGGACGTATCAAACCCGAAAGCAATCGCCGCGACGAAAACAGCGAACGCGTCACCCGCGTCGTCGTGGACATCGCTGAAAAACTCGGCGTCGAGCCCAGTCATGTCGCGCTGCAATGGACGCGCCAGCAGGGATTCGAATCCATTCCCATCGTAGGCGCAACCCGCATAGAACAATTAACGGAAAATCTGAAGATGGTCGATCTGCTGTTGTCAGCCGACGACATACACCAACTGAACGCGGCAAGCGCCATCGACCTCGGCTTTCCCGGCAAATTCTTCCGCGAGGACGGCGTGCGCCAAAACAACTATGGCGGCTTCTACGACAGGATCATCCCGCGGCCATGATACAAATTTTAATTTTTTTTTAGAGATTAGCAACGACACCGCGCAACACGCGCCGCAAACCCCCTAAGAAAAGACTTGCTCATCGTAGCCTTGCTGTTGCGCTTGCTGATCGGCGCCGCCTTCATAAAACCATTTCATACAATCTTCAAGCGCTCCTCTTCCAGATCGATCTGATAAAGCTGCGTCCGAATCATCTCCTCGTCGATCGCAGGGTCTTTATTGAGTTCGACAAGATATTGCCGCTGGATGATCAGCAATTCCAACAGGATCGCCTTCGTCTGCTCATTCATCCATTCATCGGTCGCCGTCTTCGCCTTCTCCTCCCACAACTTCATAAAAGCCTGGACGCCTGCATGTCCATCAGGCTCATGTTCAAATTTATTTTTCAGGAACTGATGCACATGCGAATGTAGCCCCTGTTTTAATTTCTGCCTGGCCCCGCTTGCCGCATCATCTTTTAATGCGTCATCAAACACATGCAGCCGCCTGATCAAAAAAGGCAACGTCAGTCCTTGCAAGACCAGCGTAAGAAGGATAGCGACAAAAGTGATGAACAAAATGAGATTCCGCTGCGGAAACTCCCGGCCATCTTCCAATGCGACGGGGATGGATAACGCAGCTGCCAGCGATACGACTCCCCGCATGCCCGACCATCCCAGGGTGATCGGCAGCAACCACGCCCTTCTGCGGCTCCCGGTCTTCGGTGCCACGCTCGGCCGGAAAATGTAAGTGGCAAGCAAGGCCACATACGAACTGATCATCCTGGACAGGATAAGCACCGCCGTGACCAGCACGCCATAGCCGATGGCAGTCCGAAGCGGGATCCCCTTCGCATGAAGACCCTGCACGATCTCCGGAAGTTCCAGGCCGATGATCAGGAATACAACCCCATTCAGGATGAAAACAAAACTTTCCCAGACGCTAAAACCCCGGATACGGCTGGCGCTGTTCAGAAATTCGAGCCGTCTTGCCGACATGAACAGCCCGCCACTGACCACTGCCAATACGCCCGAGCAATGTAGTTGCTCTGCCACCCAATACATGAAATAGGGTTCAATAAGAGTTAAAGCAATATCCGAAGGCGCATCGGTCGGCAAGCGTTTGTGCGCCTGAACGAAGATCCAGGCCACCATCAATCCAATACCCACACCGCCAACAACCATCCATAAAAAACTCAAAGCGGCGTGCTGCCAGATGAACTGACCGGTGCCCACGCCTATCAGTGCAAAACGAAAGATGATCAGCGATGAAGCATCGTTCAGCAGGCTTTCACCTTCCAGGATAGCGGAGGTGGACCTCGGCACCTTCACAAACCTGGTGATGGCCCCGGTACTTACCGCATCCGGCGGAGCGACGATCCCACCCAGCAAAAATCCAAGGATGATGGAAAATCCGGGAATGAGGTGGTTGGCTACCACAGCTACGGACAGCGCAGTAAAAAACACGACCAAAAAAGCAAAACTGCTGATGATGCGCCACCACTTGATCATTTCTTTGAAGGAAATGCTCCACGAAGCGGAAAACAGCAACGGCGGCAGAAAAATAAAAAAGATAAGATCGGGGTTGACCTTCACAGTGGGCAGGCCGGGTAAAAAACTAACGAGCAGCCCGCCAACTACCAACAAAATGGGGTAAGCGATCCTTAACTTGTTCGCACACATTTGTAGCAGCACAATGGCAGCGACCATCGCCAATAGAAAAGGAAGGATAGTGTGCATCGTTTTCCATTTTGCCCGCTAAAATAACCATTTCCGCACGAGGTAGGAGGCACGATTTTTTAAGTCAATAAATAAATTTATTTTATGCCAAAATTCAAAATTGTAAGGGATGAGACGGGCAAGCATACTTGGAAAGCCGAAGGTATTAACCCTGTCACTGGGAAGAAAATGATCATTCGGGGCGGCCAGGCAGGAACGCCGGTTGGAAAGGACAATCCTCGCAGTGAAAAAAGCTTCGATGCTCGCCATGACGCGACGGTTATGACACCAAAAAAATACATCAATAAGTTGCGCTGGGATGATAAGGCCAAGATGGATAGCGAGGTCAATATTCCAAAGGCTCTTTTCAAAAAAAGCAGTTCTAAATAAGTGTAAACTCTTATATTTGTTACGTTCGAATGACGCCCGTGTACTAATACATATAAGCGTCATTTATGAAACGATTGTCTACTGTTCTCCTCTCTTTAGCCGTGATCTTCTCGGCACAAGGTACCCCGGGACCGGGACCGAAAGAATCGAAGTTACAGAAAAGCAATAACTTAGTTTTTTGTGGCGCCGCCCGGTTCCAATTCAGGAACCTGATCGCCGGTATGGAAAAAAGGGATTCCATGCTGATCATCTTCGATCGTTACGACCACACAGGCGCGGGTATCATCAGAGAGATGTTTGCCGCTGGCAGCGATGCGAGTTTGACCATAGACGCCATTCCCCCCGGCAAATATTATGTTACGATCCAGTGCATTGGTCTTCATCGTGATCAGGTAGAGAAGGTTATGACCATTCGCCCGAATCGTAGCGAAACCGTGACGATTAAGCTGGCACCATCCGAACCATTCTGCAAAAACGACGTCGTTATTCCCGCCTTCCACCCCGATCCTTCGAATCTTTCAGTAGTAAGTTTCAAATGAGCACTATTGTGCCGGAACAACTATATTCATCCAAAACAAGATGGGAAACGGCGGCCTAACTCTATGAATGCTAGGCATTTGCATCCTGACCGCGTCGGATACGACAAAAAAACACCGAAGGATCTTTCTGCAAGGTCATCCATCTACTGTCAAGTTGAACAACAGTAGCGTCACTATCTCCTTTCGTATGATAATGAAGGACGGCTGCCTGCGGAACATATGGTTAAGGGGCTCAAATGAACTAGCAACTGCCATTATTTCTGCCCATACTTCCGGAGCAGCGCGGGATTGGCTTTGATCCGCCTTGCTGTTTCTTCGTCTATGATGAGCTGCTTTGCACCTGTTGGTGTCTGGTATTTTGCGGTGCCTTTGTTCATGTCCTGCAGCGTCAGGTTGTGGCTGATCACGGTAAAATTGTTGCCAGTGCGTCGAACCAAATGCATTTCCGGTTCAGGTTTGCCAGGCCTGCCGTCGCAGTCCCCAGAGAGCGCCATTATCTGGCTCTTGTCGACAGCCTGACCCTGATCGGAGCCACATGGAATGAACATGCCCTCTTCGGTGTCGTATTTGCCGTTCAGGTCGCCGTTTGGTCGTCGCCACTCCGCATACTCCGTGATCACAATCTTCACCCCATCGCCGTTCCCGTTGGGCGTTGTACTTTTGGTATTGTGACATGCCGCGATGAGCACGAACAGGACAACAGGTAATTTTTTCATATCGTTTATTTTATGCGTTTTGACTGGAGCACGACACGGGAGAGGAGGACATCGTTTTTATTGACATAGTAGATATAGCCGGTTGGCACCATTCGGTAAACGGAATCAAAGGGCGGTTGTTTAAGGACGATAAAATCTTGATCCGACTCTCCCAGCAGGTCGAGCGACTCGGTCGGGTCTCGTTTCAGCAGGGCCATGTCGGGGGAAAGCGGGTTTTTTGAGAGGGGGAACGAATCCAGTTTTGTGAAGGGGCTCAATCCTTCCGCGGAACTCCGAAATACAAACTGGATGGCCCGTAGTGGCTTCAGGTTTTTTCTGGCCTCCAGGTAGTCTTGCCAGGCGACGGTCCGGGCCGTATAATAAAGGATCGGAAAGAGTAAGCACAATTGTCCCAGTCTTCTGGCGAACCTATAACGGATCAGTTTTCTCAGGAAGGGGTAGGTGGGGCGAAATTTTTTGGGCAGCACAAACGGGAGACCTGCCCTCCCGAGCATCAGAAATGCGAGCACGACGGCCGCCACGACGAGAAAAAGCGGCGTACTGACAACATTATAGGCATAGACCAGATAGGCGGAGTAGTCGATTTTTAGTGATTCCGTAGAGATGCCAAAAGCATCATAATAGCTGCGAACGTACACGAACGCGGTGAAATAGGTGTAGATGCCGATTACAATGATCAGATCCCTGGTTTTGGCCAAAAAGGATTCCAAAGTGGTTGTTTGAAAGGTGTCTAAAAAATTGGCTTGGGAAAGATATGAAAAATTGGCTTTTGGACGACTTGGCCTTAAGGCTTGATCTCCTTGAGCCATTCCGGTTCGGCCATCTGACGCCTGATCCTGTCGATATCGCCGGAAGTCGTCACTAGCATGTCGCGGTTATCGACGGCGAGATCCTTGGTAAAAGCCCCGCCCTGCAGGAGAATAAATTCCGCCATTTGTTGACCGATGACCTGCATCAGGTCCATTTTAGTGACATCCGCCATATCGATATTGCCCAGCACGTCCTCAGTCAGCCCGCGCAAAGAAGTAGAACCGTATTTGTGCGGATTCAATTGATCGGTATCGGGTAGCAATTTCATGGCAGTCGGATCGAGCGAGATCTGAAACCGCCGGAAATCGATCGCCTCTTTGATCATCGGCGAACGAAAGGCGTCTACCTGCATGGCGCTGGCATCCTGTCCGGTCGCCGTCATGACCCAGTTCAGCCAAAACACGATGTCGATCCCATGCGGATGCAAAGCATCCATTGGCTTCAGGAATTGACGCGAGATCCCGGTTCCAAAACTGAACAGGCAAATAGAGCTGAGCTTATAATCCGACAAGGCTTCGCGCTTATCTGCCCGGCTAAATGACACCGCTTCCATATAGGCCGCCAAAGCAGGGTTGTTGTAGGTCGTAGAGCCCCCGTCCACGAAACGCTCGAGTGGATTGAAATAAGTGGGCGCACTCATGGTAGCTTCCATCACAGCGCGCAGCAGCACATCTTTATACGTGCCATAGTAACTGCCGTCCGGTTGCAGAAAGCACGAGAAAAAAGTCTCCTCGGCCGCTGCCAGATCCTGCGAAGTGATCATGAGATCCAGCCCTTTCAGTTTACACGCTTGCTCCAGGGTCATATCGTCGACCACCTTCTGGAGGAGCGTCCGGTATTTGTCTTTGGAGAAAGCCGGCGGATTGATGTACCGGTTGCCGAGCACCTTGTGATCGAAAACCTGCGTTACCAATTGCGTATAAAGCTGCTCGATCTCGATGGCCGTGTGGCCGGAAACGATAAGTCCGGCCATTATACCGCCGGTGGACGTTCCCGCAACCATGTCGAAGACATCGTAACAAGGCATTCCGGCAGTAGTCTCCAGTGCCTTGAGCAGCTGGATGGTCAGCATGCCCCGCATTCCACCGCCATCCAGGGTCAGTATCGCCCTTTTATCTGTCGGGATATTTAACTTCCGGAACGCCTCAGCCCTGGCGGCGTCCATCTTATCTGCAAAAGGTTTGGCCATAACAAATTTTGGTATCAAGTTACGACGCCTGGCCACTCCTACAGACCGTATAAACACCTATTTTTTCCAGTTACCGCGAAAATACTCAGGCTATTTTCCAATACAAAAAATGAAAATGCCCGATTCCAGGACGTTCTAACGATTTTAGTACCAGATTAGTAACTAGCATTAGTCCTGTTCAGACACCTGTGATAAAAGCTCCTTGGCAGGAACTCTTTTAACCTCGCCATTTACGGAGATGACTAGGGAACGACCCCGCATGGCACTTTCTTCAACAAGCTTCCGGGAAGCCTTTCGCATTCCCTCAAGGATTTTGCTGAACAATTCACTTGGCTGTGGCTGATTAGATTCCATCTTGTTTGCTTGGTCCTCAATTACTGCCCAAATATACTCTTTAATAATAATATTGTCAACCCCTATTCCGCCCTCGGCAACTGGTCTCGGAGTAACCGTTTCATTATCTACGATCATCCGCCGGTTGCAAATAGGGATGTAGAGATTGAGTAGGTTAAGAATACCCCGAAAATACCGGCGTCCAATGACATCTTCAGGAATACCATGCCCCCCTTGGCAACACGATCTGCTACCCTTTGCATTGCCGTTGCTGGCGAGTTTAACCATATAAAAAGCAAAGTAACTTTGTACCCGACTTTTTGCGCCTTCCGCACAAAAGAAACATAACTCCTAGTTGCAAGGGTGGTCTCAAAAGCGAAATCTCCCCCACCCTCCAAAAGTTCGTGTATCCTGGAGAGCATCAATCTCCCAGCCTCAATCGCAACACTTTCGGGGTTGAAAGGGGACAGACCTGCGGCAATGTTGTCAGCATTAACAAATTCCCGACAACTTAGCATTTCCGGCAAGATTGTAAAATTGGCCGTTGTCTTACCCGCTCCGTTGCATCCCGCTACTATATATAGATTTGGCATCGTCAGTAAAGTTCTTTAAAATCAATATAAGCCCAAGAAAGCGATCTTTAAACGGAAAGCTAATGCAACTAGGTGAGAAATTCGGATTACATTACTGAATTGACAATTTTTGTACTTAACCGTCCATATAATCGTTGAGAAAACAAAACCCGGCTATTCAAAGGCCCTGTCCGAAAGGATCGGAATGAATCAAAGCTTGCTGGCGTAGTATATCAAGGGTGTAAAAAACCTTCACCTACTCAGACGAATAGAATATTGAAGGGAGTTCAGAGAGTCGGAAGAGAGCTGGCTGCTGTGAAATTTCTTTAATGACCGACAATAGAGGCTATCTTTAATATTACATTTTAATTGCAGCTTTCGCTCGAATAAGCGTTCTTCTTGAGATACCCAGATAGGATGCTATCAATTTGTCGGAAATTCTTCCGATAATTTGAGGTCTATATTCCACGAGCCATTTGTAAGTTTCTACTGATTTGTGCAACTTGGTATGTTGAAAGACCTCATTTCTTCTTTGATAGTACAAATAGAATATACATTGACTAAAGCCGTAATATTTAGTAGCGAGGGTTTCAAAGCTCGAAGCGGTTATTGCTAATAACTCGGACTTTTCAA
Source organism: Puia sp. (assembly GCA_965214315.1). Taxonomy (GTDB): domain Bacteria; phylum Bacteroidota; class Bacteroidia; order Chitinophagales; family Chitinophagaceae; genus Puia. The sequence continues at coordinate 99,652 of CBDCBP010000007.1, forward strand.
TAGCTTGTATGTGGTAATCGCCTTTTTTTTTAAGCAGAAACTCCGGTGTAAGGGCATTAAAGAACCCTTCGAAGGCGAAGTCCGTTGTAACTTCATTGCCCTGATCATCTATATGAAAAGTATGCAAACATCCTTTGTTCACAAAATACAACCGTCGCATTCTGTTCCCGGCTCTAACTAGCATCTCACCGCGCTTCACCTTCAGTGTAGAGAAGTGAGCTGAAATTTCCATAAATGCCTCGTTTGTATATTCCCTCATATTTTTTTCCAGGAATTCTCTTAAAAAAGAGTACATGCTTTTTTAAGTAAAATTATTAAAGAAGCTCTACTGGAAAAGTGACATTTATCTAGAAATGATCCTGGACACGTGAGCTCTGCTGCAGGGTACTTTCGCTGCTTTGATCGCTTTGTAAATCCTGGGACTGCCATAAGTCCTTTCTGACTCATAATACGTGGTTCTGACCAGCGCGACCAGGCGACGTCTATGGCTTTCTCTTCGCTGGCTTCTTCCGCGTCTCCAGTTGTAATATGCGCTGGGACTGCATTTCAAAACCCTACACAGCTTTTCAATAGCATGCTGCTCCTCCATTTGCTTGATTACTGAGTACCTTTCCCGGAGCGGCTTAGAAAGATACTCGCCGCTTTTTTTAGTATTTCCACTTCTTCCTTAAGCCGCGCATTTTCCTTTTTTAAGTGACTCAGTTCCGGGTCGAGGGGCCGTCCATTACCAGGAAATGCCTTATCGCCAATCCCTGCCAGTTGCCTTTTCCACGTATAGATCATGTTGGGATGGATCCCCAGATCCGATGCCACTTGTGTAACCCCAGATTTGTCTGCCAGGCGGATCGCTTCTTCTTTGAATGCCCTGTTGTAACCTTTCTTGCCGCCATTTTACTAAATTAAGATTTTTGCACCTTAACTTAGTGTCCGTCAAAATTGGGCAAGATCACTATAATAAAAAACAGCAACTAAAAAACCCGCAACTCTCCTTGCGGGTTTCTGCCTACTAAAGTATTGGTGCACTTCTTCTAAAGTTATATTCGCTCAACGACCAAGTCAAAGCCCATATCTTCGAACTGCTCGACGCCTTGCTTAGGGATAGGAAAACGAAGAGGGATTATGCTTCATAGACCTGCCTTTTTAGATTGACAACTAAAGCTAAAAATGATCCTTATACAGTAGCGAGAATAATTGGCTACTTTTTAAGATACTTAAACTCAAAAGAATACCCCGCAGATTCTAATACGTCCGCAGTTCGTTGTAAGAAAGTTTCTGCATCTTTATTAGGCCAGTATTTTGCAACCAAATTAATTGTAATTTTACGCCCCTTTGCATCAGGATAGCTGTCATAAAGGCTTTGGTTATCGATAGATTCAAGATAGGCATTAATTTTATTCTGCAATTTGAGTAGATGGGTGTTTTCGTCATCCCATTCGAGATGGTCTGCTATTGTCAATACAGCATTCCCGTTCTTATCTATACTAACTACATCGATTACACTAACATTTTCTATTGACATGACATATTGTTAAGGTCTACGAATATCGACTTTAGTAGGAGGAATTACCGTTCCAGCTGGATATCCCTGAGAGGCTCCCTTATCGCCGACGACTACCCCGCCATTCTTTTCTATAGCTGGATACCCCGGTTTCTGGTTTTTTGTGAGCGGAGCAGTGGCAGAAGATTTGGCATCCGTCAACGCTATTTTCCCGTCTTTCATGCTTACATTATCAAGCCTCACGTTTCCAGTTTTTACACCATTGGGCTTAATCATAACTTGTTCTGCTATCTTATCATGTCCCTCAGTAGCAAGATCCTTTGTCACTTGAGTTTCCCATGCTTTTCCTTGCGCAGCGTTCTTTGTGACTTGGGGAACTTCCCCAACTGCTTTAGCAGCTGAAGCTTCCAGACCTTCCACTACAATTCCTGCTGGCCCCCCTACACCAGTCACTGCGCTCAGTGGATTTTTTACAAATTCTTGGGGAAGAGTCACTCCAGCTTCCCATCGCTTATTGAAATTGTCGCCTGCGGTACTTACGCCCTCCTTAATCAGATAGCCAACGTAATTGGCACCCTTTACCGTATTATCCCAAATTTTTTGCAAGACTTCGCAACACGCTTCGCCTTCATCTCCGTTCGGATCATTGTACCTGTCAGGATCATTGTTCATCGCACTGTACGGAGAGACACTTTCATAGGACTGATCAGTTTTTGGGTCGGGCTGCCACCATCTTCCCAACTGGGGATCAAGCGTTCTTAATTGGGTTTCGTAAACTTCTAATCCTGATCCATCAGCGAATTCTTTGTTCTGCAATTCCGAACCTTTGTTATACCGATACTTATTCTCTGCATATTGCGTCTTGATGGCTTTGTCCGAAATTCCTGCCATCGTCAGTCCGAATGGATAATAATGGTTTTCCTCTATCAACGGACTATTGTAGTGTAGAATACTAAGATTATCAAAGAACACGGGCCACCCCTTTGAGATATTGCTCAGGTAAATATACAAATATCCGCTCTTTAGAACGGTGATTGTTTGCCCAAGCGGCGACTGAAGGCCGGTGCCGTTTGGTCCGGCAGTCTTTACCTGTAGGGCGCCGTTTTGGAGCGATCCAGTCACGGGGTTGAACTGATTGTCCAGCGATACCCAATTGAGATAAGCTTGCGGCCTGGAGGTCAGCGAACCGGTATCGTTGGAGGTTACCGATGTCAGGGCGGCCTGAATAGCGCTTGAACTCGGTCCGCTGAGTATCGTCGTGCCTTCCGAGGCAATCGGCGACAGTGTCGCCAGGCCCGAAACCAGCGAACTCACCAGATTTTGGGCCGTCAAAGGCGAGGTGGGAGTGGACGGTATGGGGTTGTAGTAATAATACGTCCCCATCGTGATCCTGTCTCCTGCCATGACCTTGAGAATAATCGCCGGTCCCATTTTCGGCCCGTTGCCATCGAGTTTAATGACGCTATCGTTTATCACCGGGCCATTGGGTGGCGCCGGGAACCCGCCCGAAATGCCAGTGACCGAAGCCGCCGCGTAGCTAACGGAATCGACATTGTAGAAAAGGGCGTTTTCCGTGGCCCGGTATTGCGGTTCCATGGTGCACATGTACTGTGCCGTATCTTTTTCTTGGCTCAGCATGACGCGCTCATCACCCAAGTGATCTTTCTCTGCAAAATCATATTCATAGCCATAGGCAGTATCGCCGGCCAGGTGTTTATGGTACGCCCAACGCGCCCTGCCTTCTTCGGTACCGACAAACTGAAGGCTGTCCAGTCCGTTCAACCCTATGTAAGGTGCCACTTTTTGCACATATTGCAACCCGCCCAAATAAAGCGTGGTCGTCCATTGATAAGTAGGTGTATAAGTGGTGACCTGTTTCCAAATTTTATTGCCTGTCGCATCATATGCATAAGTAACAATCCCAGAGACCCCCTTTGCTACCAAGACTGGCAAATTCATGTAATTGTAAAGAATCCCAGTTAACCCCTTATTGGCATCGAGTGTGAGATTTCCGTTCCCGTCGTAGGCATAGTCTGTACTTCCCTTCGTTGACAGCTTGTAATGAAAATCTCCCAATGTAGAGGCGGAATCGTTGGCACCGTCAGCAACGCTCAATAGCTTATTGCTACCAACCTGATAAGTATAGGTGAGCTGGTCAATGGCACCCGTCGGGCTTCCAACTTTAAAGCCTTTTTGGGTCATGGCCATTATGTTGCCATTCGCATCGTAACTGAGGCCATTGCTCGAGAAATCCATTTTTGTCGCGCCCCAGCTTCCGCCATTAAGATTATCCGAATAGGCCGCACCCAACAATCTACTGGAATTATCATACGTGAAGTCATATTTTCGATTGACGCCATCGCTCAAACTTTTCCAGACTGTCCCAGCAATGTTGCCGTTGTATAGGGGTGAATAGCTCGTTCCGGTCGCGACGCTGGTGAGATTGTCGTATCCCAGCTCCATGCCGAAGTAATGGTTGGTAGTACCACCGACATAGTTCTTGTTGATGCCTGTCACCCAACCACGAATATTATAATCGTAGATCAAACTGTCGAGCGCTACACCTGTCGCCGGATCCTTGCCCAGGTTCTTTGTCCGGAGTTGACTCAATTCGTCGTACCGCATGCTGTCTATGATCTGATCAGCCGCGGCGCCATCGATGTTTTTGTAAATACTCGTCAACCGGAAGGCCGCGTCGTAATTGTTCTTCGTTAAAACCTGGTGCACTTGACCTTGGTTCGTCGCATTCTGCTGGCCCAATAAAGACCTCAAAATCTTTCCGCTGAAATTGTATTGTGTCGTTAATGTATCTATCCCGTTGGAGTAATTAGTGCTCCTTGTTTGTATCAGCCGGCCGCGATCGTCGTAGAAATTCTCCGTGTAAAGGAATTGGGAAGACGGCGAGGTGGTGATCACATCGCTGACCGTGCCCGTTACCATACCGCGGGTGATGGGATGCGCCGTCAGCGCCACTGCATATACTGGCCCGGTGCCGTACGAGGTGATGAAATAGTTACCATTGCTTGTCTTATTGGTGGCCATTACCGCAGGTAGACCACTCGCCGGACTAATGCCCGAGTAATCATCGTAAAATGTTTTGGTCAACAACTGATTTGTATAAGAAGCCCAATTCGGGTATTCGCCGCCGAGCATGGCTTGCGTCTCATGATATGGTTGGTTATTATAATTGGTCGGATCGGTAATGGTCCCCGTAGAATCGGGCCGATTAAGTCCATCGTAAACACTGACAAGCCATTGCTGTTGAGCGCGCATATTTGAATCCTGTGACATGACCAACCGATTGCGCGTATCATAGACCATGTGTACTTCGCCGGCCCCGGGAACCTTCTTGATGATCACACGTCTGCGATAATCATATTCATATCGAAAACAAAGCTCATTGGCAATGGCCTGGGAGATTGTCCAGGTTCCAGTTACATTGATCAGTTCAACTGCCCGCGGTGAGATCACAAATCGAAGATTGCGCATGTCATCGTACACATAGTAGGTGCAAAGCCATCCAACGTGTGCCGAGCCGGGGGAGGGGGCCGATTGCACTTTTTTAAGTACCGTTTGCTCATCCATATCTTTATATTCTATAACCTGGTGACCTGATTCGTCTGTGGTGACATTTTTATAAAGCATATAAGGAACGTAGATAGAAGTGCTGGATGGGATACTACCTATGCCAGGAGTAATTGTCCAAATCCTGACGCTATCCGATGCCGTGCTCACTTGGTATTGTTTCGTTACCCCCCTACCGGATCCATTCCAACTCAAGCCAGGCGACATGGCACTAACGACCCGATTGAGTGGCGAAGGCTCGCAATTAACCTGCCCATAATAATACTGTTCTCCCGGAAATTGACCACTATTGAAACTATATTGATCGGCTACCGCAGTATTCTTGTAATTGCCGTCATTGGTCGATGCCGCATAAGGCAGGAACTTATTTGTCTCCCGACCAAACCCGTCATATTGGATGAATGACACCATATCGTTCATCTTGGGGGTTTGCTGCATAGCGACGGTTTGCATGGGTCTTCCGAGCCCGTCAACATACTGCGTCGTTTGTGAGACATCATAGCGATTAGTAAGTGCTGCCGCAGTGGTTGAATCGGGAACACCAGGTTTCAATATATCCCTTGTACGTACAAAACTGATGTCCGGGGAACCTGTTACAATGGCAACGCTTGCGACATTGGAGTAGGCTGTGACCCCGTTTGAAGTAACCATCAGCCGATACCAGCTGTTGGCCGAAAGAAAACCAGGCGAATAGGAAAGGGAAGTCGCGCCACCAATGTTGGTAGGAAAGTTAATTCCATCTGTTGAACTTTGCCATTGGTAAACATACGCGTTGTTACCGCCCGTTGCCTGACTGCAATCCAATCCGCCCGGATTACCTCCGGAAGCAATATTGATCGAGGCAGGCGTAATCAGCCCGGCATTGAGCTTTGGATACACATTTACCACTGCCGAGTTGCTATACGCGGTGACCCCATTGCTCGTAACTGCGACCCGGTAATAAGTAGTTGATGTTAACATCCCGGGAATATAAGTCATGACCGCACAAGGGATATTTGACCACGTGCTATTATCTGGTGAACTTTGCCACTGATATTTATAACTGTATGTGCCATTGGTCACACTGACGCTAGACAACGAAGCAGGTATTGTATTATAGTTTATGTTTTGCACACCCGGAGTTACACTTCCCCCATTTACGGGTAAAATCGGGTTGGGCGGATTTAAGACCACGGAGGCTACGGGAGTGTAGCCGGAATTACTACCGGTAGTTTCTGTCGAAAACCGCTTGTAATACATCGTTTGTGTGGCGCCGCTCGAGAAGGTCAGATTTTGAGCCGTTGCACCGTTCAAATTCATGAAATTGATATTGTCCGGACTTTCCTGCCATTGGTAAACGTCATTAGGTGTAGTGCATGTACCCCCAGCAGGAGCCGAGCAATTGAGCGTGGCAGGTGTGGTGCCATAATTGATAGTCTGCGTTTGACCTGAAGTGAAACTTCCTGGGGAGAATGCAGGAGTAATCGTTGATGTCAATACTGCATAGCCGGCCGGAGAGTTGAGGGTGATCGAGCCATTTGTAGTCCAGGTAACCAGGATACCCACGCTGCCTGGTCCGCTGTGCGTGCCGCTCGTACCCCCCGTAGAAAGTGTGCCGCCAGATATTGTGTAAGAAAAATTAGCTGTACCAGAATAATATGCGTATAAAGTATACGAGTATTGCGTGCCGGCTAACACACATGTAGGGCCACCAATGCTAGCTTGTGAATACCCTTTGTTGGTTGTGGACAGTATTAACGCCAATGTTACTGCTACGACAAGTCTGGGGATATAGATAATTTTTTGCATGTCTTAAAATTATTTGTGACCGGCACTAGTATTCCATTCCAGGCAGTGATTGAAAGTGATACTGAAACGTCTTGACGATGTTACCGTCTTGGTCTTTAATCCACTTTAGCCTGCCAATGCTGTCATAGAAATAATAAGTGATCCGGTTCGCTACGTCACTCTCGCTCGTGATGCCGATCAGGGGTGAGTACGTGTAACTGACCATTTGTGCTGTTGAGGGGTAAAGTCTAACCTCATCGATGCTTCCCGTTCCTGAAACAATTACACTCCCGGTATTTTTAACCGTATGCTCAAAATAAGTCCATCCATTGATGGTCTTTCCCTGGGTTACCGCCGTGCTGCCGGTAACCGTATATACGCTCTCCGTTTTACTCCAATACGATACCACATAAGTGGTAGCTGTTTTCAGCCCCCCAATGCTTATATTATTGGAGGCAGACAAGCCAAATACATTGCTACCGGTTGGAGTGGTATTGTCTGCTGCCACTGCTGAGCTGTTGTACACCCATCTGCCATTCGCAGCGGTCTCAAATGAGGAAAAGGCTACATCGACGGAATCGGCATTGGTAACCTGCGCCATGAGTTCATTATAATTCTCATCCCATATGTAGCTTTTATCTCCCTGCAAAGTATGCAAGGTCCAGATCATGTTGTTAGCTGAATAGTCGCCAGACGTATAAAGCACGTAATGCGGATCGATCGCTACCGACCAAGAGGTCCCCGGGATAAGATACCAGGGAACAAATTGCGTCCTGAGGGTTAGGGGCTGAGCGGTTTCCATATTATATACTTGGAGCGGCAAGGCATTTTGATATACGTTAAAACGGCTGCTGATAACCGTAGAATCTCCGGCGACATCCCTGTGTAAGACAGTCTGCTCAATAGGCAGATCAAGTAAATGCTGGTTAAACATCTGGTTCATCTGCGTGGCGAGGACTCCGGAGGGAGCGCCGGACTGCGCGGCGAGCTCGGCCGACATTCTTGTATATTGAATTGTCTGTGTGCTATCTGAATTATACGATATCTCGAACATCGGCTGGTAATAGGGATTGTATTGATAAGCGGTTTTCTTCTTTATAAAATTATTCCCGCTATACGTGGTTTCCACCACGCTATCTTTTAAGGTATGATAAGACTTGGCCGGTGATATGAATAAATAAACCGGTCGGTTACCACCCGTCAGCGAGCCGATATTTGGTGTTAAGCAACTTCCCGAGTAGTTAAATCCGCCGGCTCTATTTTGCACTGCCCTGATATCATAAAAACCATTCGTATAATTGGCCAGGTGATAGTAGTAGTTCACGGACTTGATGAGGTTGTTCAGGCTGTCATAATATTGCTCCTGAAAAAGTTTTCCTTCCAAATTTGCTGAAGGAGTGGGGGGTAGATCTTTATTGGCAGGATCAAGATAAGTAGAATAGGGCTGTGGATTCCCATTAACATTATAACCACTTGGATATGCTGGAGGGTCAACGTCAAATCCGAGCCCACCAGAATAATTTGACGATGGGGTAGCGAGATTAAAAGCCTTCACTAAATAGCCATTTGATTGACCCGTTGGACTTTGCTGCGAGATCGTTATCTCCGCATATCCGATCAGTATTTCATTAAAGTTGACCGCACCAGAGGACGAATATTTAAGAATCGCTCCTCCGTTGGAGCCTCCGGTGCAAGTTGACAATTCCGCTTGATCAGTATAATATTCGATCGCGCCCATGTATTTGCCACTTGAATAGGTATAGTTAGTGGAGCCTACCAAACTTCCTGAAACATAATTATTGATTGTTTTTACCCTCACCCCTCCGCCGATAACTGTGTATCCGGCGACCGCGTTGGATTGATGGGGCTCATATACAAACGAGGTGCTGCCACCGGTAGGGTACACGACGCTCGTCAAGATCATGGCCTGCACTTGAATAGGGTCGCAATCCCTGCTTACGCCTAAATTGCTTGCGCTCAAATAAGTCGATGGTATGGCACTTCCCACCCCGCCGGTTCCGGAAACCGGGATCAAATGCGTAAAAGTGTAGCCGCCGCTGACATTGCCGGCGGCATTTAAGTATCCCCAATGGTCCTGTGAATACGAATATTTGTCCGGCACGTTACTATTGTAAGTAAACCGGTAGGGCGGCTGATATGAATTGAGGTTGATATTGACTGAATCCAGCCTAAGCCTTGTGTTTGAACAGGCCAGATAGCCAGTGGTGGTTAGTGGGGTAGGTAGGGTATACGAAAGTGTCCCCAGATAGGACGCCCAGGGATTGTAACTGCTCTGAAAATAGCTGTAATTAAAAGTCGAAGTCTTTTTAATGATCCCTGTCAATTTGTCTAGAACTGTTATTTGAGTCAGTTCTCTGCTGCCCGGACCGTAGAGGTCAGTCCGGGTGGACAATGTAAAATTCACAGCTGCATCTGAGCTCTCAACCCGGGTAAGATAATAAGGCGATTGAATAGCTACATTTTGGTTGTAGTCCGTGGATAGCACAGCCGGCGCAGGCGGGTTTGCCGTCCAGCTGACTGAGCCCTGCATGGTAAAGGCAGGAACCGAGTACCCATAGTTAGCATAGGTAAACTGGAGATAATCCCCACTGGGATGTACGGCTTTTGTAAGCAGCCATGCCGAGGTGCTAGTTGGCGGAACCACGTTGCCATTCGGCAAAGTATTGGTGGTTGTCTCCGTCTGGTTAAAGTAGTAAGTCACCCCGAGATTGTCAATGATCGTCCATGTCGTGATATTGTTATGCGCATCAAGCGTATAGTTGATCTTAAACAGACTTTGTTCGCCGATAAACTTTATGCTACCCGAGATCTTATCGACATAATAGACCACCGACTGACCCATAAAGTTCGCCCTGAAAATATCTGGTTCTCCCGTTCCAAATTCAGTCATTTCCTCTACCGCCGCAAGATTATCATAGGTAGTATCTGAAGCGCAGGATGTCCCTGATTCGCACATTGTCGAAGGCGTCAATACAGCATTTTCACTTCCAGAACCGACCCGATTGAAAATACGTCGCATCCCACCGGCAAGATTTGTAGGACTTGATAGTCCCTGCGTCGACCCGTTAAAATCGGCACAGCCTCTAACCTCCACTGTGATCCGGCCGCCTGGATTAAGGTCCCAACCAAGCCCGACCCAAGACGCCTCTTGGTTGACTTTGATTCCCGTGTATCGACCCCCAATAAACTGGACAGTTTTCTAAAGGTAGTTTAGTAGTTTTTCATTTTCAAAAGGGACCGGATTAATATTTTTGAACACGTGGTTCGGGGTTTGCCTATTTAAGGCGCCATGCCGTCTTTTTTCGTTGTACCACTCGTAGTAGCGATCGAGCACCATCTGGGCATGGTAGATCGAGTCGAACTCGTATCGGTCGATCACCTCTCGTTGGAGGTTAGAATGGAAGGCTTCTATGTAGGCGTTGTCCTCTGGTGTGCCGACGTGAGAGAACTCTTGAAGGATTCCTTTGTCTTTCAGATAAACCCGAACGGCCTGGGCAATGAACTGCGAACCGTTATCATTGCGGATGGACATGCCCTCGGCTTTGTATTCCAGCAGCATTAGCGATAGTAGCACCAGGACGTCACCTTTGCGGATATGGCTTCTCAGTTGGTAGATCAGCACTTTTCTGCTGTAGATGTCGATCACCGTCAGCAGGAGCACGTTTCTGCTGGTTCCGTGAATATGGACGTACTTGATATCCATTGCCAGGTACTGCAAGGGTCTTTCCGGCTTCAGGCTTCGGAATCGAATAAAATTTCGTTTAAACGGCAGGGGCCGAATCCGGGCGCCGTATAGCAATCTTGCTTCTTTCATCAGCCGGTACACTTTTTTGTGATTAATGATCCATCCCAGCTCCCGGAGCTCGGCTGTCATGTTCTTGTACCCATAACAACAGAATTCCTGTCGCAGCACTTGCTCTACTTGCATAACGACGATTTTGTTTTCTATCATCTCGCCATGAACCGTAACGGTGTGGGTGCTGGGTTTTATGCCTTTACGGGCGCCAGACTGCTTGTAATAAAAGCTGCTGGGCGCCAGATCGGCCCATTCCAGCAGGCTTCGAACTGGTATACTCCGAAGCGCATAAGCCCTCACGAGCCCTTGAGCCTCCGCTCGTAGGCCTCGTTTTTTTTTAATAGCTCCGTCTTGAACTCTAACTCCAGTGCCTGATTGCCGATGATCTTTTTAAGCCGGGCGTTCTCCTCTTGCAAGGCCTTCAGTTCCGGATCTACCTTCCGATATTGCGGCTGCAGCTTGGCTGGGCCACCCTGATTAAACTGGTTCTTCCACCGCATGAACACAGAATGGGACAAATTGTGCTTACGAAGTGTCTGAGTGACACCTTGATGATCAGCCTCTTGGATGATTTGAAGCTTTTGCTCGACAGAAAAGCTTCTGTACTTCTTTGCCATAATACCCTAAATTTAAATGACTAAATTGATTTGATCAATTAGTCCAGTCTTTTAGGGGGTCAGTACAAGACACCTGTTTTACTATCCTCAATTAATAATAAGGCTACACAGGAATTGGCAGTAAATTCTGTTAAATGAGGGATTTTGTTATTGAAGATTGGTAAATGGGTGACTATTTGTGCTGTGACGGTACAATTTTTCGTTTGAGCCACGAGACAGGCCAGTTCCGTGAATCTAACAAGGAAATTGGTCGCGGTGTTTAGATGACTAATTTTGTTGTATATTGATTGAGTCAAATTGGAAATCCCCAATTAATTCCCAGTTGTTGGCGCGATTTGAATGCTGTCGATATACGGGCGGATAATATTTAAATACTTTTATCTCCAAGCCGTCGCCTAGGCCGGTTCCTTTATAATCTTGAATGCAAATGAATAATTCACCAATTCCATCTCCGTCAATATCATATTGACCCACCTGAAAAAGCACATTTTCTTTAAACCGAAATTCCTCTTTGACATCGTGCCTTCTGCCAGTTTTAAAATTAGGAAATATCCGAACTCTAGCATTTTCAAAGTGAATATAAAAAGCTATACCAATTTGTTCAAAAAACGTTCGCAATAAAATTGGAGCGACGTCTAAGCTCGCCGGATAAATCAATGGCAATTCGGCTCCATCTGAGGTTTCCTGGTATGTCCAGACAGCGGAATAGCTTAGCCCTAGTACAAATCCGTCCTGGGTAGGCACGGACGCTCTTTTAATGTAGGCCGACCGTGACTTATTTAGACCAAGTTGCCGCGTAATCAAATTGAAGGTTGCACTAATCAAGGCTTGCTCCTCGTTTTGCAAATAACTATTGTGCGCAATTAAATTGCGACACCTACTCATATCGTCCATTTTACCCAAAATCCTAGTCTGAGATGGAAATTCACTGGCAAAAAAATCCCAATTGTGAGTTAGAATGCCACACAAATCCTTGAAATCCAAATAGTATAAAATTGAATTTCCCCGTAGAGACGCCCACTTGTGTTTCATCTCGTCTTCTTTCCTGATATCTGCATTTTTCTGACAGCTAGCGGGAATTCGAATATTTTCTCTGGAAGGATGTTCTTCAATATATAGCCGCAGCAGGTTCTCAAGGCAATAGAGATATTGATACGCCATTGACATACTGATAGCCTTCCTTATTAAGTCCTCCGGAAGCAAAGAAAGTGAATCTTCATTTAGTAGATTCATAATGAATATTTATCGACCGAGTCAAGAGCCAGTTCACACTTAAATTTAGCTTTTTAAAATACCATCCAGTACGTCCTGATCCGTTAGACCTCTGGATTGTTCGTTTTCGTGAAAATATATATTTTCTTCTTTCTTAACTATTGCCTCCCATTTATTTTGGGGAAATAAAGGTCCAACTTTAACTGTATAATTGCACAATTTCATAGGCGAATACCGGGCCCCAAAAATTAGCAGGAGGTTGAATTCATAACCAAATTGATGAAGATGATCCCTATTGAGAATAATATCAAAAGAATGATGAATGTAATTGCCGTAGTAAATCACATCAGCAATTTGCCTCCGTATATAATCTGATCCCGTCTCAATACTTCCATTCATCTGGTTGAAGGGGATATTTACATCCAAAATCAACCCCTGTGAGGTGATTGCTCTAAAATGAACATTCAAATCATTCTGAAATCTAGAAAGGTTTCTGAAAATTATCGAGCAGCTTAAGCGGCTATGCTTAATAGTAGAACTTTCCTGGCGATATCCCTCAATCTTCAAGTACGCCTCCAATTTAGGGAATTTTACTTTTTTAAATAGAGCCTCTATATAGTGATGCGGCGCCGCCGCAGTTTGTCCATCCATACGCGTATGGTATATATTTTCAAATTGATGCGGCGCATATTCACTGGTAGGAACTTCCAAAAGGTACCAGTATTTGCCTTGATCTTCTAATCGGTTAAACAGTATGCCTCTAGGGCTAGGTATTATGCGATTTGCTATTTTTGATATAAATGAGTCTTTCTCATACCTCTCAGCAACAGAAGTCAATGCCCCTTGGTAGACTTTTTCTTTCGCCCCCGGCAACTTTATGCCTTCTGGTGCGCCCCATACCAACAAGCCGCCTTCAGAGTTAAGAAATCCACAGATCGCTCGAAGCACCTTTTTCTTCTTCTGCCTTTGCGCCTGTGCCTAACGAACTAGGATAAGATTTGTGATGTAAGTCTCGTTTTTTGTCCGTCCTTCTAATAATATTATAGATTGGTATTCTTCTTTTTGGAGAATATCAGTCTGGCTCTCGAAAAAATTGAACATATTTTCTATGGCCCCTTGATTAATCCTTATATATTTATATCCAGGGCCAGTGGTTGCACGTGCATTTGTCGAAAAATCGGTTCTATAATAGACGTAACTCGAAGGAAATTTTAGTGCTGCTCCCTTTGTTTTTAGATGCAGATTAGCCAAATTGAATAATTCGTCATATACTTCCTGCAAACGGTCGTCACTGTAATCGTAAATTTCATCAGATTTGACAATGTTTTTGGCTACCATCTCAGCACCGTTTTCCAAATACTCGGCATTCATAATATATAGTTTTGAGTTAATGCCAATCGATCTTATTCAGACAACTCACCACACGCTATGGTCACTACTTTTGAGATTAGCAACCCAATTCCCACCACAAAGAGCACAACTAAAGGCAAATAAAAACACAAAAATCAACAACTTGGCACCGTGAAAACACCTGATTTTCAGCTTAAAACGCGCGAATTCGGCGGAGAGCCTACTTCCCAATACAAAACTTCGAAAAAATATAATCCAACCGCTCCTCCGAAGTAACTTCCCCCGTAATCTCCCCCAACCAATGCAAACAAACCCGAATATCCAACGACAAAAGATCCCCCGGCAATGACTCATCAAGCCCCCGCCGGATTGTCTCTAACGCCGTCGCCACCTGCTGCAAAGCATGAAAGTGCCGCGCATTCGTAACGATCGTCCCTTCACCCGCAGCACCAGCCGAATTACCCGCCAGCACCTGGTCAACGAGTCGCTGCCGAAGCACCTCAACACTTCGCGAATCCCGCGCCGAGATCAACAACTCTTGCGGAAACCGGGACCGCACCCAGGCCTCATCCAATCCATCTATCTTATTGCCGACGAACAAAAACGGCTTGCCCCGGGCGACCAGTTGTTCCCGCGCAACAGCAACCGAAGCCAGCCTATCGTTCACGTCGAAAAGATACACGATGATATCTGCCTGCTCCATTTTCTCCAAACTCTTGCCAACGCCTATTTGCTCTATCACATCGGAAGTATGTTCCCTGATCCCGGCAGTATCGATCAGCCGAAACAAAATACCGCCAATATTCAATATCTCCTCAATGGTATCCCGGGTTGTCCCGGCAATCTCTGAGACGATCGCACGCTCGTCATTCAGCAGCGTATTCAAAAGCGTGGATTTACCCGCATTAGGCTTGCCCACGATGGCTACCGATACGCCATTGCGGATCACATTCCCTAGCCGAAAAGAAGCCAACAACGCCGATGTCGTCGCAGTAGCTTCATTGATCAAAGCATGGAATTGCGTCCGATCGGCAAATTCCACATCCTCCTGGGAAAAATCAAGCTCAAGTTCGATCAGCGCGGAAAAACTCAAAAGCCTTTCCCGCAGTTCGCGCAAAGCCCGGGAAAAACCACCACGAATAGTATGAAGCGCAGTATGCGCGGAAGCAGCAGTATGCGAACCAATAAGGTCAGCCACGGCTTCAGCCTGGGCGAGGTCTAATTTGCCTTTCAAAAACGCACGCTGGGTAAACTCGCCCGCCCGCGCCAACCGGGTGCCCCGTTGAAGAAGCGCCCAGATAACACGTTCTTGCACATAAGGGCTGCCATGACAGGATATCTCGATGACGTCTTCCCCCGTATAACTGCGGGGCGCACGAAACAGAGACACGACAACTTCATCGAGTTCATCATCCCCATCCTTCAGTAATCCCACATGAAGGGTGTGACTCGCCTGAACCAAAAGATCTTTCCCCGGAAAAAGTCCACTAACAACCCCAAAAGCCAAGGGGCCGCTGACCCTGATCACGCCAATGGCGCCAATTCCCGGCGGTGTGGCAAGCGCCACGATCGTATCTTCCCACCCTGCTAATTTTCCTACCATGCCGCAAAGATAGGCCCCCCGGAAGCCATCTTCAAAATCGATTCACTGTAACTTTGTCCAAAAGAAGCAAGCATGGAACTGCAGCAAGCCAGGACCCAATTGACCGCCATCCGCGACAACCTGCCACCGGATTATTCGATCAGCGGCGCCCGGAAATTGATGTCGGCTTTCGAAAATTATAAGCAGATCTCACGAGGATTAGGCCGTGACCTGGGCCGTCAAAAGCTAGGCATCCGCTCCGAATTCGACGATATCGAACAGAACATCAAATCCGCTATAATAGGAACACCAAAGAAAGAAGCCGAATCCAGGTTCAGCCAGGCCAAAAAGCATATAACGGAGGACATCAACAAAATTATCGCAGCGGCTCTACAAGGATAGTCAGCAGCTATCTTATTAGTATCACAAGTCCTTTCCGCTCAACCAAGCGGCCTGTATAGTCAATGCCCGCGGCTACCCACACAAACGTTCCCGTTGGCAACGTATGCCCGCTCAAAGTTCCATCCCACCCGAATGAGGAATTAGTGGTAGTAAAAACCTGCTGCCCAAAACGGTCGTACACCGTAAAATACTTGAATTGTGATATACCGATCGGAATAGCACGAAGCAGATCATTGTGTCCGTCATTGTTCGGCGTGAAGGCGTTGGGAACGAAGATATCCGTCTGCGAAGTAAAGGCCTTGATGGTCATGCTGTCTATCCCCTCGCAACCATCCGCCGCGGTGGCGGTCACGGTATAGGTGATGCTCTCATTTACGACAGCTGTTGGATCAGCGGTATTGGCATTGCTCAGTCCCGACGCCGGCGTCCAGACATATTGCGTAAAGCCGACGCCATCCACGTCGACGGCATTCAGTGGCACACGCTGCCCAACCAGTACACTTGTATCATCCCCCGCGGACACTTTTAAGGGTGGCACGACATTTACGATTACCGTTGCCGGCGACAACGACGTACAGCCATTCGCCCCGACAACCGTCAATTGGTAGGTCACGCTGGAATGGGGGCTGACCATGATCGGATCCGGCTGTTCGGCATTACTAAGATAAGTGGAAGGCGACCATTGGTAGGTGGCGCCCCCGCTCCCCTGCAGTTCGACGGACTTCCCATAACAGGTCCCCACAGGCGACACCGCCGAGGCGACCGGCGCTGGTAGCACGGTGACGGTCACAGTACCCGAGGCAGGACAGACACCCAGCGTGTCGGACAAATTGTAGGTAGTGGTGGAAGCAGGCGAAGCCACCGGGTCGAGGATAGTCGTATCGCTCAACCCCATAGCGGGGGTCCAGGCAAAAATGGTAGCATTCGAGACCGGCTTCAGGTTTACGCTCGTGCCTTGGCAGATGGTCGTGTCATGGGGCATCGTTAACGAAAGATCGATGCTCAGCGGAACGATGCCCGAGACCGAATCAATGCAATGGTAGACGTCCTGGGCGTAGACTTTATAAGGGCCGGCAGGCACACCGCTAAAAGATGGACTGCTGCCATACGCGCCACTGCCCAAAGCATAAGTAAGTGGCGGCTGGCCTCCGTAAATATAGGTAACCTGTATCGTGCCTTTACTCGCCTCGCAAATTGAGGCAGTCGCACTGGCTGTTATCGAAGGACCCGAAGACGTATAGAGTGGAGCTGTCTTGGTTGCAGTTTGGTTCATCTGATCCGTAATGGTAAGTTGGTAGACACCTGCCGGAAGGCCAGTAAAGACCCCCGTGGAATCAGGGACGGCCCCAGTGGCCACACTAAAGATGGTGTAGATCAAAGGTAGAAAAACCGGACCCGGACCCGTGGCAGCTGAAAAGCTAATTGCCCCATTAGCATTGCCGCAACTGCCCTGAGTGGTGTTGACATTTACTATCGCAAGATTCTGCCCATACCCGATCCCCGCGCTCAGCACTAGCAGTAGCACCACAAAATACGGCCGGATCGCTCTCAGGGACCGTTTTGATAGGATAGACGAAAAAGGGCGTTGCGACATGTAGGATATATCTGCGCTAAAATAGCACTAATCCCCCGTATACGCAACGCCCTTCCCCGATTCACCCATCCCCCAGGCATCCAACTCGCAGCCGCCCCACTCTAATCCGCAATCCTAAAGATCACCGGTTGTCGCTTATAACTCTTTACATTCCTCCCATTCTGCACCGCGGGTATCCATTTGCCACTCTTCCTGATCACCCGAACCGCCTCCTCCCGCAATCCATCTTGATCCGGCCCACTGAGCGCCTCCACATCACTCACATCCCCCTCTTTGTCGACAATAAAACGCACCATGACCGTTCCCTGAATATTGTCATTCTGAGCCGCATCGGGATACCGAAAATTCTTGTTTAGGAATCGCGCCCAGGCCGGCAAACCACCCGGATAGCTCGACTCGATCTGAACTGTCGTATAAGGCGCATCATCCTCCTCCTTCGGCTTCTCCACCACGCCTCCTACGTTCGCCCCCAAAGGCGCAGGGGGCGGCACCACTCCATTATCTTCCCCACCCGGAGTATTCACCGTCCCGATTTTCACCTTTTCCAGGTCATCGACAACAGGCGGCTTTTCGTCGTCAGGCGGATCCTTCACCAAAACCGGCGGCATAAAGATCTTCATCGCAACGGGCGGCGGGGCCTTCACAACAGGCGGCGGTAGCGGCGGCGCAACCGGCGGCGGATCAGGAACACTCACCAATGTCACCGAATCCGGCATCAGCGGCTTAACACCATGCGGACCCCGTCCACGCACAAACCCAAAACAAAACAACACCAACACAAACCCGCCGGTCGCCATCAACGCTTTGCCCATTCGGTTATTATATGTCTTACGCAAAGTATACGCACCATATTCCTTATTGCGCCCATCGAACAAAATATCGAGGACATCAGCAGTCAAGATCTTATTTGTTTCCATGTTAAATGTTTCCAGATAAGACGCCGATCGGGAACATTTCCATAACGCACTAGTATAAACGAAAACAGACTAGTCACCGCCTTCTTAATAAGACGCAACAATGCGGCAATTCCACAATTCAACCGATAAGAATTATGCACGTTATTTCATATTTAGAAGCAAAGGAACCGCAAATTAACGCAAACCGAAAAAAAAGAACTACATTCATTCCAAAGAACCCCCGCCAAAACAGATGCGTAAGCTTAACTTCCTCCTGCTGCTCCTGATTGCTCGACAACAAATACATGCACAATCCTTTTATCAGGAATACCACGAACCATTTCCCCTTGACATAAGCGCAAACGCCAACACGAACGGCAGCACAAACAGCAGCACAAACAGCAGCAAAAACGTCCGCAGCATCGCCATCTCCGCCGACGATGACATCTATATCGCCACCGAAACCGGCGTATACAGGAAACCAAAAGGATCAGCGACATGGACGGCCCTTCCCTTTAGCGATGTCGACGCCGGCCCCGCCTACGCCGTGGCAATAGCCCAAGACAGCGCGCTCTGGATAGGCAATTGGAAAGGCCTCTTTCAATGGAAGAATGGGCAGCTCCGATCCGTAACAGGGCCTGACGGCCCCATCAGCGTACTCTGTCCGGAAGGTGAAGGCGGCTACGCGGCGGGTCCAAACGGCATCTGGCGCTACAACGGCCAAACGGCCATCAAACAAGCCTACCCCGTCGCCCGCTCCGTTCGCTATGCCATCCCGGAGCGGGAGGGAGGACTATGGATCGCCAGCGATGTCGGCCTCTACCATGTCACCAAAGAGGGAACCAACTATTATTATAAGACCGATCTCCTGATCAGTGCCGCCCTGAAAGGGCTGGCCACCGACGCACAAGGCAACCTCTGGGCAGCCGGCCTGGGCGGCGTCAGCATAATAAATGAATACAGCAGCATACACAACAAAAATATCGGCGAAAAAAACATCGGCAAAAAAAGCACCAACATAAAAAGCATCAACATAAAAAACATCGGCATAATCGACAAAGGCAGCGCCACAACTCACCAAAACATCGCCACATTCAATCAAAACATAAGCATAAAAAAACAACTTCGCCCCGCAGACGGTTTACCTTCCGTCTTCGTCAACTGCGTGAAACGCTCCCCCGACAATAGTATGTGGGTAGGCACAAAAACAGGCATAGCCCGTTTCAACCCGGACGGCACCCATTCCCTTCGTTTCAGCAGAAGATGGCTGCTCGCCGATCAGGTGAACGACATCGCCTTCGACCACGAAGGCAATGCGTGGATCGCTACCGCCGGCGGGGTCAGCGCCATAAAAAAGAAACGCATGACCCTCGCCGAAAAACAGCACTATTATTACGGCGTGTTGATGCGCCGGCATATCCGAGAACCGTGGATCGCAGGCCAGTGCCATTTGCCTGTCGCCGGAGACACGACCCGCTGGCAACCCGAAGACGATGACAACGACGGCGAATATACCGGCAATTACCTCGCCATGGAGTCGTTTCGCTATGCTGCCACGAACGACCCCGACGCCAAAGAAAAAGCGAAAAAAGCCTTTCACTTCCTCAAACTCGAACAGGATATCACCGGTGGCGACGGCTATTTCGCCCGGACCATCGTTCCCATCCAATGGAAGGACAGCGTGCACGACAGCAACCGCACCTACGATGCAAGACAACTTGCGGAAGAACAGGTCGATGATCCCCGGTTCAAACCGGTAAGCATCCGCTGGCATCCCTCGGCAGATGGAAAATGGCTCTGGAAAGGCGACGCTTCCAGCGACGAATGGTGCGGTCACATGATGGGCTATTTCTTTTATTACGAACTGGCAGCAGACGAAGCAGAAAGAGCACAACTCCGACAACACGTAGCAAAACTAGTCGACCACCTCATCGCACATCGCTTCGACATGATGGACGTCGACGGTACCCATACCCGTTGGGGCGTATGGTCGCCGGAATTGTTGAACCATGATCCCGATTGGATGCCGGACCGCGCCGAAAACTCCATGGAACTCCTAGCCTTCCTCAAATTGGCCTATTATATGACCCACGATGAGCAATACCAGCAGCATTACCTCACCTTGATCCACAAAGAACACTATCTGGAAAACATGGCGGCCATTCCGGCGCAAAACCCGGCCTGGTTTATTTATTTTGACGTCACCATGCAGGCATATCTGTATCCCATTCTCCTGCATTGCGAAAAAGACCCCAAACTAAAAGCTTTTTACGAAAATCACCTGGATGCCTTTATGGCCAGACGAAAGGCCGATCACAACCCACTCATCAATTTCCTGTATTGTTATGCGGGCAGCAAACGGATCGAGCAGCAGACCTCGCTGGATTTTCTAAAAGACACCCCATTGGATCTGGTGGACTGGCACATCGATCACACCATACGTGAAGATGTGCAGTTGGTACGTACACCCATGCTTGACCAGATACAGGTCAGCCGGCTGCAGCCCCCGAGCACGCGGGCTACCGTGCGTTGGGACGCAAATCCCTGGGAAGCCGTCAGCGGTTCCCCGTACACTGAGAAGGAACCCGTATTCTGGCTCCTCCCCTATTGGATCGGCAGATACCTCAAAATGATCCCCCAATAAAAAAAGACCCTCCAACATCTATTAGACTCGGAGGGTCTTTATCACTTTCCAAAAAATAACTTATTGCGCTTCTAACCTAAACACGATCGGCTGCTTCTTGTAAGATTTCACCTGGCGCCCGTTCTGAACAGCCGGCGTCCACTTACCACTCTTCTTGATAACCCGGACAGCTTCCTCCCGCAGACCCCCATTCTCAGGCCCGCTGATCGCATTCACATCACTCACGTTCCCTTCTTTGTCAACAATGAACTGTACAACCACTGTACCTTGGATCTCATTATTTACGGCATCGTCGGGATAACGCAGGTTCTTGTTGAGATAACGAAGCCATGCCGCAGTACCACCGGGGAAATCCGACTCGATCTCCACCTTCGTAAACGTCTTATCATAGTCTTCATTATCCTTCGGCGCTTCAACCACACCCTTACCAGCATCGCTCACCGGCGGAGCCGTGATACCTTCATCCTTGACACCTTCCTGATTGACGGTGCCGATTTTGGTATCTTCCAACTTCTCTTGTTCCGGTGGCTTCTCTTCTTCCTTCACCTCATTATCTTTTACGATCTTGGGCGGTGTGAACTTCGCCATTTCCACTTTCGGCGGCTCTACCTTTGGCGGCGGCGGAGGCGGAGGCTCATTTTTCTTTTCTTCCTTGACATCCTCAAGCTGTACGTCCTCCACGACCGGCTGTTTCGATTTGCCGCCACCATTCAGATTGGATAAAAAGAATCCACCGAACAGCAGCAGGACAATTATGGCTGCAGCCATCAATGCCCTCGTAAGGCGTTTGTTGTAAGTCTTGCGCAGGTCGTAAGCGCCGTACTCCTTGTTTTTACCCTCGAAGATAATATCGAGGATATCGGCGTTTAAGATTTTATTGACATCCATTGCAATTGATTTGTTTTGTTAATTTGGTCAACAGCCGGAAAACCGGTCGTTCTCAGTAAATAAGACCCCAAATCCAAAGGATTCCATAAACTTTTGGTAACCTTTTGGCCCAAAGGCTTATTTTATCCCGTTCGCCGCCTCCGTAGCCTGGACGAACTTATACTCATCAGGCGAAATATCGACAAGGGCAAAGCGCTTTACGCCATCGATCGTCATTTCATCCAGGATATTCACCGCATTCTTATACGTGGCATCCTGAGTGGGCTTGAGGACCACCATGAAATCCTTCGGATCCGTCCGCCGCTTCTTATCCAGGATTACATCCCGGATAGCCTTGAAGTCAGAAACCTGTATCTTGGAAGGATCCAAACCCTCATAATAATAGACCCTGTCCTGCTTGCCAGGCATCAGCGTAATGACAGCAGATTCTTTTACCTTATTCTGCTCATCAGGCTTGTCCACATCCTTCGGCAGGAACAATTTCATAGCCGTAGGCTGACTCATCGTCGTCGTAAAAATGAAGAACGTGATCAGCAGGAAACCCAGATCCACCATCGGAGTGAGATCCACCCGTGTGGACAGCTTTTTCGATTTCTTCACGCCGGGGCCCTTCTTATGACCACCGCCGCTCGAAGTATCCATTTCTGCCATGACAAATGCTTTTTTTAAAGTTACAAAAAAATCACCCATTTCCCTTACTCAAAATACCCGCGGCAAACCCGGTTCTTCAGCGCCAACGGTCGGTTTTCTCATGTGTACGCCCGAATAATTTATTGAGCCTTAACACCTTATAGTTGTAGCCGTTGTCCCAACCCCCAAATTTCCGCCCAATCCTGAATGGGCGCTCGAAAGAACTATTGCTCCGAGCTCTTGCTGCCCGTCGCATTCTGGATCTTTTCCAACTCTGATCCAACAGGCGCCGCCACCGGATTGGTCACCATCTGGAACTTCATCTGGTCATTCTTCTTGAACGCCCAGATCACACCGTCAAAAGAAGGGAACTTGGCTGCATCGTCGCCCTTTACCAGGATATTCATCTTGTCACCCTGAAAGGCAGAAACGGCAGCAGCCATCCAGTCCCTCAACTCGTTGTTCGTACTATCCTTCACCGGAATACCAGGCAGTTTCAGGTTCTTCACCTCCTCGGGATTGTGGTCCAGAAAAGACTTTAACTGGCTGAAAGGCACTCCAATATATGCCGACGGGTTATTCACGAAATTCTTCTTCTCCGCGTCCGTCAGGCCTATATTCTTAGAGGTGTTGATCGCATCGATGATATCCTTCTTCTGACCCGCATTCCCATCACTTACACTGAAATAAACCTTGTCATCCTTGTCCATCGTGATCAGGACCACATTCTTATCTGGCGCGACCTTCGATGACACCGAGCTCGGAGTCACCACCGTCAACGCCTCCGGCGGCTTGAACTTCGTCGCCAGGATAAAGAACGACAAAAGCAGGAAGGCTACATCACACATGGCCGTCATGTCGATATTTGTGCTTTTACGCGGTAGTTTTGCTCTTGGCATAATAACATTATTTTTTTGAAAAGCCCGGATCTTCTTCTATTACATAGATAAGACCCAAATTCAATCACATTCCACAAAGCCCGAACTTCTTTATTTGTACAAAGAAGCAAAGCTCTGCGTCAGCGTGAAACCACTCTCATCGATACCATAAGTGATACTGTCGATCTTGGTAGTAAAGATGTTGTACATGATGATCGAAACAGCAGATGTGCCGATACCCAGGGCCGTATTATATAAGGCCTCGGAAATACCTTCAGATAATTTCTGAGCTGCTTCGCCGCCGCCGCTATCACCCAAGGCAGAAAATGAACGGATCATACCCATAACCGTTCCAAGCAGACCCATCAAGGTAGCCACAGAAGCGATCGTAGACAGGAACACCAGGTTCTTCTCCAGCATCGGCAGTTCAAGCGCCGTAGCTTCTTCTACCTCTTTCTGGATTGCGATTACCTTCTGCTCAGTGTCCAGCTCGGTGACGATCATTTCCTTGTACTTACGCAGACCGGCCTTCATGACATTTCCTACAGAACCCTTCTGCTTGTCGCACTCGGCGATCGCAGCATCGACATTTTTGTTCGCCAGATGATATTGCACTTTACGGATAAATTCAGCAATATTCCCGTTGCCCGTAGCCTTGGTGATCGTCATGAAACGCTCGATCACGAAAATGATCACTGTCAACAACGCGCCGATCAGGATCGGAACGATGATGCCACCCTGGTACATCTTGTTTATAGCACTTTTGGGACCCTGTTGGTTAGGCCAAAATCCACCAGAGGGATCGGGATGCGTAAAGCTGCTATCTGCACCAAGGAGAAATCTCCAGATGCAATAACCGGCAATAATAGCCACCAACGGCGCGACCCAGGAGATCGAATTGCCCTTTTTCTGTGGTTGTACGGATGAGGAGCTCTTAGCTGCTGTCGCTGCAGTCGGTTTTGTTTCAGCCATGATCGTTGTTTTTAGTGTTTTAAAAAAATTGAAGTATGTAATAGAAAAAATTTATACCTGGCCTGTGGACGGAGCAGCCCATAGGCGACTCCGTCGATTGCACAATTCTAAGCAAAAAAGCTTTTCGATAGATGAAATTGGATGTATAATATTTTTCCGGGGAAAGCCGAAGGAAGTCGAAGATAAGGAATCTTTTGTAACGCACAAATCGCATTCTGTCCATGTCCTTCCGCCTTGCGTCAGGACAAATCACTCATATCGTAACGCCTCGATCGGATTGAGCCTGGACGCCTTCACCGCCGGATAAAGTCCAGCCAATAATCCCACAATACTGCACACCACGATCCCCCCGATCACCCAGCCCCAGGGCAACACGAACCCCGTCGCCAACACAAAACTGAATATATTGCCCGTCAACACCCCCAACACCACCCCAAAACATGCCCCGATCACACTGATCAAAATACTCTCGATCAGGAATTGCTGCCGTACATTGCGCTGCCGCCCCCCGATCGCCTTGATCAACCCTATCTCCTTCGTCCGCTCCGTCACCGAAACCAGCATGATATTCATCAACCCTACCGCAGCCCCTAACAACGTAATCGAACCGATCACCAGGGCGCTCAAAGTGATAAAACTCAGATTCTTCAACAACAAAGCTACAAAGCTGTCACTCTTATCGATATTGAAGTTGTCCGCTTCCGTCACCTCCAACCGGCGCACAGGCCGGAAAACACCTTCCGCCTGGTCGATCGCTCCATCGATCTGCTTCACGTCCGCCACCTTCACCTGGATATTAAAACTGCTGTTCGCACTGACGCTGAACAACCGCCGTACATTATTATAGGATGTGATCACCGTATTGTCATAGCTGATGCCAAAGGACGACCCCTTCGATTCCAACACCCCGACTACCCGAAAAGGCAAATTATTGATATTGATGATCTTTTCCAGCGGCGCGTCCGGGCTTTTGCCGAAGAACTTCTCCGCGACCCCACTCCCCAGCAGCACCACATTCCGCCCGCTCTGGACATCCAGCCCGTTCAGATTACGACCCGTCGCGAGATTGAATCCGTTCAGTTCCACATAGTTCGGATCACCCCCGACTACCCTAATGTTTGGATTGGTCTTCCGATTGCCCAATGACACGACTGCATCCGACACCCCGGAAATATTGAGACTTACTGTGGCGGGAAAACTAAAACGGGTCAGAAAGGTTTCCGCTTGCAATCTGCTGATAGGTATATTGCTATTGGACTTCTTCTCCTTCAACCCCTTGCGCTTGCTCTTTACTCCCCCGCCATCAAAATTGAACCACCGCTTATTGTGGATGGTAAACCCATTCGCCCCCATCGCGCTGAAACTTTCGGTAAACTTCTGCTTCATAGCGCCGATACACGTATTGATAAACACCAACGCCATGATCCCAAACGCAATGATGGCTACCGTGATGCCCGTCCGCAGGGGATTGCTCCTTATCGTCCGGAACGACAGCGCTATGGTATCAGTCAATTTCAATTGGACAAGTAATTTAATGAAAATGCGTCAAATATGACGCGGACGGCCCAGGAAGCGGCCGCTTAACTTACCAGGTGTAGATAAACCGCGTGAGCTGGTCGAGCAATACCTGGGGAAATACTCCCAAAAAGATCACCAACACCGCCATCAGCACGAGCAGCCCCTTGAATCCAGCCCCCGGCTCCGACTCCGTCGTCCCCTCCCCTTCCTTGAAATACATGGCCTGGATGACCCTGAAATAATAATAGGCGCTTACCGCCGCGCAAAGGACCGCAAAGACCACGAGCCACATGAAATGCCCCGTTGCGACCACCGCGGATAACATATAATATTTAGCGAAGAAACCGCCGGTCAGCGGAATGCCCGCCAGCGAAAGCAGAAAGATCGTAACCGTAATCGCCAGCAACGGCTGCTGTCGTGCTAGGCCGTTAAAGCCTTCGAATGTATAGTCCTTCATCCGGATCAACACGGCAAAGATCCCGATCGTGGCCACGCTATACGCCGCCGCATACAGAATAATCCCTTGCTTGGCGACCCCATTCAACGCTAACACGGCCAACAACATAAATCCCGCCTGCGCAATCGAAGAATACGCCAGCATCCGCTTCACGCTTTGCTGAAATACCGCCGTAATATTCCCTATAAAAAGCGTCGCGGCTGCTATCAACGCCACAAACACCTGCCAATTCTTAGAAGTCTCCCCAAAAGCCTCGTCAAAAAGCCTTACAAAACCCACGAAGATCGACACCTTGACGATGGTAGCCATAAAAGAAGTAAACACCGTCGGCGCTCCATCATACACGTCCGGCGTCCAAAAATGAAAAGGCGCAGCCGAAACCTTGAATGCCATCGAGACCAACAACAACAACAAACCGGCCATAAACAACGGCTGAACGGCCGCATTCCGATTCCAGATATCGTCGATAAAGAACGTTCCCGTTGCACTCGCCCCATACAAAAAGGCGATCCCCAACAACATCAGACCAGTCGAGAACGAACCCATCAGGAAGTACTTCAATGCCGCCTCATTCCCCTTCAAATTCCGCTTGTCCGAACCGGTCAGAATATACAACGGGATCGAAATGATCTCGATCCCCAGGAACAACATTAAAAGCGTATTAAAAGTAGTGATGAGCGACACCCCGCACAACACAAAAAAGATTAATGCAAAGTACTCCGCCAGGTTATTCCCCACTTTCTCCATATCCCGCCCGCTCAATAATACCAGCAGCAACGTACTTCCAAAGGCGATGCTGTTCCCAAGCAGGCCAAACTCGCCAAAATACAACATCTTATGCACGTTGATGGCTACGTGATAACCAGCCATGTCCAGGTAATTCACCAATAACAACAGCGCAAATCCTAACACCGCCGTATACCGGATGGAAGTCTTGCTCTTGGTAAAAATACCACTGAACATCATCACAATACCCCAAATCGCCGAAAGTAAGATTGCATTCATATTGCTATTGCTTAAAACTCATCTTTGCCAAAATAAAATCAGCCGTCTCCTTGGTCAAGTCCAGTATCGGCTGCGGATACACCCCTACCACTACAATGATCACCACGATCGCCGACAACACGAACTTCTCATTTAATCTGATATCCACCCCCTTCTCTGTCAACGCATTCGTATTCCCATAAAATACCTTGCCGATCATATTCAGCGTGTAGATCGCCGACAAAATGATCGACAGCGCAGCGACTACCGTAAATACAACATTGTATTGCGTAGCCGTAGAGCTGAACACGCCATTGAACAAGAGGAATTCACCCACAAATCCATTCGTAAGCGGCAACGCCACATTCGCCAACGCCACGATCACTAACAGGATCGCCAGCCCCGGCGCTTTCTGCGCCAGCCCACCCAATTCCGAGATCTTCCGCGTCTTAAACTGCCGCTCGATCAGATCGATGACTATCCACATCCCCAGTATATTGATTCCATGGCTGAACATCTGGATCATCAACCCTTGCATCCCACTTATATCGGTCGCAAAGATCGCCAGACACATCAATCCTACGTGCGCAATCGAACTATAGGCTACCAGCCGCTTGAGATCATCTTGTTTGATGGCTACCAATGAGGCATAGATCATCCCGATCACGCAGGCGGTCGACACCGTATCCCCCCAGGCCCAGAACCCGATCGGTACCACCGGCGCAAGCCACCTGACTACGCCAAAGAGCCCCATCTTGACCATGATCGCACTCAATACCATCGTAACCGCCGTGGGCGCCTGCTCATAGGCATCCGGTTGCCAGGTATGCAATGGCCAGATCGGCATCTTGATTGCAAAAGCAGTGAACATGATCCAGAAGATCCAATTCTGGTCCTTATTAGAAAGCTGATTGTGCAACGCATAAAAGCTTTGCATCGAGAAGCTGTGATCCTTCGTCTGACCATACAACCAGATGATACCCACGAGCATCAGCAGACTGCCCGCAAACGTATACACGAAAAATTTAAATGCCGCCTGTATCCGGCGCTCCCCGCCCCACTGGCTGGCTAAAAAGTAGACCGGGATCAACGCCAGTTCCCAGAAGAAGTAAAACAGCAAAGCGTCTGACGCCAGGAACACTCCCATCAATCCCGCCTGCGACAACAACATCAACGCGTAAAAATTCCAGGACTTCTTATATTCATCCCGCCAGGTAGCGATAAAGATCAAAGGAAAACTTACCGCCGTCAGCAGACTCAGGATCAGGCTTAACCCATCCAGCCCCACCGAGAACCGGCTCCCCAGGTCAGGCACCCACGCACAGTCGGCATAAGCATGCGAACTGTCCTTTGGCAACCCAACCCCGACCAACGCAACGATGAGCGTGAGGAGCGAACTAATCAAGGCCCATACCTTAGCTGCCGCCTCAGTCCTGAAAAAGAACCCGAGCAGCCCCATCACCAGCGGAACGAAAATCAGTAGAACAGGGATCATACGTTATTTCTTTACAAATAGCTCGACCAAAAAAAGAACAATAATGCCCGCCACCATCAGCAACACATACCCACCAACTTGCCCACTCTGCAGCAACCGAAGCTGCCGGCTGCTATACTGAACGAGGCGCCCTACGCCATTTACAATGCCATCGATAATATTCTTTTCAATGAACACCAGGACCCGCTCCAGCACATCCAGCGGCTTCACCACGATCGCATTATAGAGTTCATCTACATACCATCTACTCGCCAACACCTTGCCAAAACCTGTTGGTTCGGCCATATCAGGCTTCTTACTGAACCGGCTCCACGCATAGATCGTTCCGATCAATGCCAGCAACACCGATACCGCCATCAGGCCCCATTCCGTCCCGGCCGGCATTTCCTTCACCGTGCTCTCACCAAGGACCGGGCCCAGGAAGCCCTCCAGCCAATGCGCATGCGGCACCATTACCGCTGGTATTCCCAGGAAACCCGCCACAATCGCAAAGATCGCCAGGATCCACAACGGAACCGTCATCGCCGCCGGGCTCTCGTGCAAATGATGAGCGCTTTGCCCGTGACCTTCGTCGGTCCCTTTCGGTCCCTCCTCGGTCATATTCATGGTCCCGCGAAAACTCCCCCTGAAGGTGGTCGCATACAAACGGAACATATAAAACGCCGTCAGCAACGCCGTAAACACGCCGAACACATAGTAAATCGGGTTCTTGGCATAAGCCGCCGCCAGAATTTCATCTTTGGAAAAGAAACCGCTAAACGGCGGTATTCCCGCGATGGCGATACAACCCAGCAAAAACGTCAAATGCGTCGAGGGCAGGAACTTCCGCAGCCCGCCCATCTTGCGCATATCCTGCTCTCCGCCCATGGCATGGATCACAGAACCGGCCCCAAGGAACAACAGCGCTTTAAAGAAGGCATGCGTCATCACATGGAACACGGCCCCGCCATATGATCCGATACCTAGCCCGAGAAACATATACCCTAACTGGCTCACCGTACTATAAGCCAGCACCTTTTTGATATCGTTCTGCTTCAACGCGATCGTCGCAGCCAGCAAGGCCGTCGCACAACCGATCACCGCAACTACCGTCTGCGTCACCGGCGCCAGGTCGTACAACACATGACTCCGTGCAATCATATACACCCCCGCTGTCACCATCGTCGCCGCATGGATCAATGCGCTCACCGGCGTAGGACCCGCCATGGCATCCGGCAGCCAGGTATACAATGGTATCTGTGCACTCTTACCGGTCGCTCCCACAAATAACAACAACGTGATAGCCGTTACCACCCCCGTTGTCGAACCGGAAGCTTTCCCAAAAATATCGGCGAAGTCCACCGAACCGTATTTATTGATCATTAAAAATATCGCTATCAGAAACCCCAGGTCACCGATCCGGTTCATGATGAACGCCTTCCGCGCCGCATAGCCGTAATCGACATGCTTAAACCAATACCCGATCAACAGGTAGGAACACAGTCCCACTCCCTCCCATCCTATAAAGAGGATGATATAATTGGCGCCCAGCACCAGCAGCAACATGGAAAAAACGAACAGGTTTAAATAGGAAAAATACCGCGCGAAATGGTGCGGCACCTCGTCATGCATATAAGCGGTGGAATACAAATGGATCAGAAACCCTACCCCGGTTATGATGAGCAGGAAAAGCGCCGACAGCTGATCGACCTGAAAAGCAAAAGGGATATGCAGCGACCCGACACTGATAAAATTGAAGAGGTCCACCACCACCGGCTGAAACCCTTCATGCCGCACTTCCCCAAAGATAAGCAGGCTCACCATAAAAGCCGCGAGGATCATCCCGCAGCCGATGAAACCAGTCATGCGCTTACTCAAAACATTCCTGCCCAGTCCGGTGATCAGAAATCCGGCAAGCGGTAAAACGGGGACCAGCCAAACGAATTGTGTCATATTAGTGTTTCAACCGATTCAAAAAATTAACATCTATAGAGTGCGTATTGCGGTACATCATCACTATGATGGCCAACCCCACACTCACCTCGGCAGCCGCCACCACCATGATGAAAAAGACGAACAATTGGCCGTCTATGCCCGCACCCGGCTTCATCGCCTGCATGGCATGGAAATGCATTTTCGAAAAGGCGACCAGCAACAGATTCACCGCATTCAACATTAACTCCACACACATGAAGATAATAATGGCATTCCGGCGCGTTAGTACCCCAGCCACCCCGATGCAAAACAACGCAACGGATAAGAAAATATAATAGTTAATTGGCATAATTCTACTTAGGCTCCATATTTCTGCGGCCCCGCCATACCCTTCTCATCAGACTTCCCGATTACCACAACTCCCACCATCGCACTCAGGAAAACCACACTGCTGATCTCAAAAGGCACCACATAATCATGGAAAAGTGTCATCCCCAGGTTATGGATCAACCCGATATTCCCTGTGTTGGTCTCCGCCAGTTGCGTCTTCAGGTCGGCTCTCTTCAAGGCCGCGACCAACACCAATAGCAAAGCCCCACCCGCCACCACACCGGCGATCTTCAGCCAGCGGTTCTTCTGCGGCTCGGTATCCGCATTCAGGTTCATCAACATAAAAACAAAAAGGAAAAGTACCATGATCGCCCCGGCATAAACGATCAGGTTCACGATCGCCAGGAACTGCGCATCCAGCAAGATATAATGCCCCGAAATGGCGACAAAAACAACGATCAACCATAGTACACTGTGCACCGGGTTTTTGCTGATCACGACCGCTATGGCGCTAAGGATCGCCATTATACTCAGAAACCAGAACAATACTTGCGTAATACCCATCGAGCAGTTAATTATATATTTCTAATTGCCTTTCGTAGTTGGCTCATGAATCCTGACTGCCTGCGGTCGTCGGCTCGTGAGCCCCGCGGGCTTTTGCGTATCCTTCCGGATCGTTTACCGCATCGGGTATCAACAACTCCTGCTTCCCGTAAATAAAACCCTGCCGTGTATAATTCGACGGCGCAAACGTCTCACTCAGATAAATCGCATCTTTCGGACAAGCCTCCTCGCAAAGGCCGCAAAAGATACACCGCAGCATATTGATCTCATATTTTGCCGCATATTTCTCTTCCCGGTACAAATGCTCTTCTCCGGGCAAACGTTCCGCACCTTCCATCGTGATCGCCTCCGCCGGACACGCTACAGCACAAAGTCCGCAGGCCGTACACCGCTCTCGTCCCTCTTCATCCCTGTTCAATACATGCAAACCACGGAACACCGGACTGAAAGGCCGCGTCTTCTCCGGATAGTTCACCGTCGGCTTCTTCTTGAACATATGCCCGAAAGTGATCGACATGCCCTTGGCGATCGCAGGCAGATACATCCGTTCCCACATCGTCATCGGCTTCCGTTCTACTGCCTTCGCCCTGCTCGTTAATGCTTGCATATTCAGATTTTAACGTTCGCAAAAATAGTTTAAAAATGCCAATGGTTCTCCTTCAGCAAGATCAAAAAACCCGTCACCAGCATATTCACGATCGCAAGCGGGATCATCACCTTCCAGCCAAGCTTCATCAGTTGATCATACCGGAATCTGGGGATCGTCCACCGCACCCACATAAAGAAAAAGATAAAAAGCACGATCTTCAAAAAGAAGCTCGCCGCCTGCAACGCCGCCACCGGGTTCTGTCCCCAATGCTGCGCCAAGGCCGAGTCGTTCACAAAAGGTATATCATAGCCACCCCAGAACAGGGTCGCCATCACCGCACTGCTGATAAAGACATTCACGTATTCGGAAAATAGATAAAAACCCAGTTTCATCGAGGAATACTCCAGGTGAAAGCCCATGTTCAATTCGCTGTCCGCCTCCGACAAGTCGAACGGCGTCCGGTTACACTCCGCGAACGAACACACCAGAAAGATCAAAAAACCTAGCGGCTGCACGTAAACATAATAGTGTCCGATCTGCTGCTGCTCTACGATTGCCTTCAAACTCAGACTCCCGGCAACCATCAACAATGAAATGATCGACAGCCCCATGGCCAACTCATAGGATATGATCTGCGAAGCCCCGCGGATTGCCGCCATCAGCGAGAACTTGTTGTTCGAGGCCCAGCCCCCGATCATCACCCCGTAAACGCCCATACTGGTGACACCAAAAATATATAGGATACCGATATTGACGTCGGCGATCTGCATCGAGACCTGCCGGCCAAACATATTGAAATGACTGCTCCAGGGAACGACGGCACTCGTCATCATCGCCGTTAACATCGCCAGACCGGGCCCCAGCACGAACAGCCAGTTGTTGGAATGCGTCGGGATGATCTCCTCCTTCATGAACAACTTCATCCCATCGGCCAAAGGCTGCAGGATGCCCCCGGGACCCGCCCGGCTCGGACCCCGCCGGTCTTGCATAAAGGCCGCTACCTTCCGTTCGGCATAGGTCTCATACATGGCGATAACCAGCGACAGTACAATGATGATCGCGATCAGCACACATTTCTCGATCAATAGAACCCAGTCAATAGCTAGTAACGTTAGATGCATTATTGCTCATTTATTTTTTTATCCGCCTTCCCGTACAGGTCACTGTTCCATGGATTTCCGGCAGCACTTTGCGCGCCCTCACCCCTGGCCTCATGCGCCACGAAATCCGTCGAATGCGCCGGCCCCTCTATCTTCGACAGATCGATCTCCGGCCTGTTCACTTCGCTAATGCTATGAATATCCATCAACAACTTCGGCTTCCGCCCATCGAGCACATCATATAATACCTCCTGCGGCCGCTGGACACCCACATAGTGCCCCTGAGAGATCACACTGTGCCTGCTCACCTTGGTCGCACCATCGATGGTCCAGTCCGCCGTCTCCTTCTTTTCGAAGCGGCATTCATTGCAGATCCAGGACTCGACCTCACCCCATTCGTCTTTCCGCGCCGTGACCCGGAAGACTTCATCGCCCCGATACCATAGGTTGACCTTGCCGCTGCATTTCGGGTTGCTGCAATCCCGATGGGCATCGACCGGCTTCAGGAACCAAACGCGGTTCTTGAACCGGAACGTCTTATCGGTCAAGGCGCCCACGGGACAAACATCTATGATGTTCCCTATAAAATCATGATCCAGCGATTTCTTGATATAGGTGGCGATCTCCGAGTGGTCACCCCGGTCCAGCACCCCATGTTCACGCTTGTCCGTGAGCTGATCCGCCGTAAACACACAACGGTAACAGAGGATACAACGCGTCATATGCAATTGAACGTAGGGGCCAATGTCATGTTTTTCAAAAGTCCGCCGCGTAAACTCATACCGGGTGCCCTCCTTGCCATGCTCGTAACCCAGGTCCTGCAGCGAACACTCGCCGGCCTGGTCACAGATCGGACAGTCCAGCGGATGGTTGATCAGCAACATCTCCACCACCCCGTTTCGCGCATCGATCACCTTCTCGCTGGTGATATTCCTGACGATCATGCCGTCCATGACATTCGTCCGGCAACTGGCCACCAGCTTCGGCATCGGCCTCGGATCGGCGGTGCTGCCCGCGGCGACTTCCACCAGACAGGTCCGGCACTTGCCGCCACTTCCCTTCAGTTTGCTGTAGTAACACATCGCCGGCGGCGCCACATCACCCCCAATCTTTCGCGCAGCCATGAGGATGCTCGTCCCCGGCTCCACTTCCACTGTGATATTGTCGATCGTAACCTTAAACAACTTCTTCTCTTCAGCCATAAAGATATATTTAAGCAGTCGCCACCGTAAGTGGGTCAGCATAATTCGCCAAACCATAATTCCTGACCAGACACTCCTTTGGATTGTCCACATGCCACTCGAACTCATCGCGGAAATGCCGGATCGCCGCTGCCACCGGCCATGCCGCCGCATCCCCTAAAGGACAGATCGTGTTCCCCTCTATTTTGCGCTGGATATCCCAAAGCAAATCGATATCACTCTTCTTGCCCTTACCCGCATCGATATTCTTCAGGATCTTTTCCATCCAGCCCGTCCCCTCGCGGCAGGGCGAACATTGCCCGCAACTCTCATGCCGGTAGAATCGCGCCAGCGTCATCGTATGCTTGACCACACACTGGTCTTCATCCAATACAATAAAGCCACCCGAGCCCATCATCGAGCCCTTGGGAAAACCACCATCCGAAAGACTCTCATAGTTCATCATCCTGGTTTCGCCCTTGGCAGTCTTCAGCAGGAGATTAGCCGGCAGGATCGGCACGCTTGAACCACCCGGGATACAAGCCTTCAGGCGCTTGCCGTTCGCGATCCCCCCGCAATATTCATCGGAATAAATGAATTCTTCAACAGAAATGGTCATGTCGATCTCGTACACGCCTGGCTTATTGATGTTCCCGCAGGCACTCAACAGCTTCGTCCCCGTGCTCTTACCCACACCGATCTTAGCATATTCTTCCCCGCCTATATTCATGATCGGTACCACCGCCGTCAGCGTCTCTACATTGTTGACCACCGTCGGCCGGTCCCACAAACCCCTCACCGCCGGAAAAGGCGGCTTGATTCGGGGGTTTCCCCTCTTACCTTCCAATGATTCCAATAACGCGGTCTCCTCGCCGCAGATGTAGGCGCCGGCACCCGTATGCACATAGATCTCGCAGTCAAAGCCCGTTCCCAGGATATTCGTCCCGAGCCAGCCATTCGCTTTGGCTTCGGCGATCGCCTGCTCCAGGATCTCGGGGATCCAGGCATATTCGCCACGGATATAGATATACGTCTGCTTGCTCCCAAGCGCATACGACGAGACGATCAACCCTTCTATCAACAGATGCGGCAGGAATTCCATCAGGTAACGGTCCTTGAATGTTCCCGGCTCCGACTCATCCGCATTGCAAACCAAGTGACGCGGCACACCTTCCGGCTTGGCCAGAAAGCTCCATTTCATGCCCGTTGGGAAACCCGCACCACCGCGGCCGCGAAGCCCGCTCTTCTTCACCTCTTCCGTCACCTGGTCGGGCGTCAGTTTCAGCGCCTTCTCGACACTGGCATAACCGCCTTCCCGCCGATAAACCTCATATCCACGGATACCCGGCACTCCGGCCTTGTCTAATAAGAGTTTTCTACCCATGTGCTATTTATTTTTATCGTCGAACGCCTTTGGCCTTCTCCGGTAAACAATGATCTGTATTGCCGCCGCCAGGTAAAACCCACCTGTCAGGCTCAGCAGGATCGTCTTCGTGGTTTCCGCCGTCACTAGCATACTCGCCACCATCACAGCAAGCCCCGCGAACAACAAACTAAAGGTGACGATCCTAAAATTCAGCTTGCTCATAACACAAAATTTTACCCGCTACCCCCCCGGCACCCCCGCCGCCGGACTCAATTATTCGTAGCCGCCGTTTTCCTGCACTCCGCTATGATCTCATCTACCTTTGCCGGCGTCAAATGTTCTCTGAAATACTTACCCAATTGCATCATCGGCGCATAGCCGCAGGCGCCGAGGCATTCCACCGCCTTCAGCGTGAACAACCCATCGGCCGTCGTCTCACCCACGCCGATCCCCAAAACCTGTTTAATATGCCCTATAATCCCATCACTCCCCTTGATCATACAGGGGCCCGTCTGACAAACTTCGAAAATATACCTGCCCACCGGCTTCAGGTTATACATGCTATAAAAGGTGGCTACTTCATATACCTCGATCGGCTCCAGGCGCAACAGCGTGGCCACATAGTCCATCGCATCGACACTCAACCAGCCGCCAAACTCATCCTGCGCCAAATGCAGTACCGGGATGATCGCACTCTTATGCTTTCCCTCCGGGTAGCGCGAGATGATCTCCTCGACTTTCCTTAATTTCTCGTCCGAAAATTTCACCATAGTCGTATAATTCAAGCGTGCCGCCAGGCACGCATCGTGTCTTAAGCATCCATTTCTCCGGCAATCAAATTCAAAGAAGACATCACGATCACTGCATCGCTCAGCATCGCCCCCTTCGTCATCTCCGAATAAGCCTGGTAATAGATAAAACAGGGTCGGCGGAAATGCAACCGGTACGGCGTCCGCCCCCCATCGCTGATCAGGTAAAATCCGAGTTCGCCATTGCCGCCTTCCACGCTGTAATAGACTTCCCCGGGCGGGATCTCCGTTTCGCCCATCACGATCTTGAAGTGATAGATCAGGGCTTCCATCTTCGTATACACGTCTTTCTTCGCCGGCAGATAATACGCCGGCGCATCTGCATGGAACACCTCGGATTCCACACCCTTCATGTCCTGCACCTTCCGGTAAGCCTGTTCGATGATCCGCAGCGACTGCCACATCTCCCCATTTCGCACGAGGAAACGATCGTAACAGTCTCCCGTCGAACCTACTGGTATCTCAAATTCAAAATCTTCATAACTGCTGTAAGGCGTATGTGACCTCACGTCATAGTCTACCCCTGCCGCCCGCAAATTTGGACCGGTAAACCCATAGTTCAGCGCCCGATCCGCACTGATCGGTCCTGCACCAATCGTCCGCTCCATAAAAATGCGGTTCCGGGTGAACATGTTCTCGAATTCTTTCAACACATCCGGATATTCGGCCAAAAATTTCTCTATTTTCTGAAAAGCAGTATCGGTGAAATTACGCTCGAATCCCCCGATCCGGCCCATATTCGTCGTCAGCCTGCTCCCGCAAACCTCTTCATAGATCTCATAGATCAGTTCGCGGTACTGCATCACGTACAGGAATCCCGTGAACGCCCCCGAATCCACCCCGACAACCGAATTGCAGATCAGGTGATCGCTGATCCGCGACAGCTCCATGATGATGATGCGCAGGTAGTCCACACGTTTCGGCGTCTTTACCCCGAGCAATTTCTCACAGGTCAGATGCCAGCCCATATTGTTGATCGGTGAAGAACAATAGTTCAGGCGATCCGTTAATGTCGTGATCTGATAAAGCGGACGCCGCTCAGCTAATTTCTCAAACGCGCGATGGATATACCCGACCGTCTGCTCCGCCGAGACGATCCGTTCGCCGTCCAGCTCAAGGATATTCTGAAACACCCCATGCGTAGCCGGATGCGTAGGCCCCAGGTTCAACGTGGTGGTGGTCTTTTCAATGCTCCCTTCCGGTAGCTTTATGTGATGCTCGCTCATGTTTCGCATTTAGACTTTAGTAGACTCGGTCGGCCAGTCCTGCTTCTCATTGTTGGAACCGGGCGTCCCGCTGGCCGGCACCGTCGGCTCTCTCGCCTTCCTGGGCGTCTCGACCGCTCCGTCATTCGCCGCCGCCGGCAACTGACCCCGCCCAAACATCGCATCGTCTTTGTCGATCCTGGTCTGATCCTCCAACGGGAATTCTTTCCGCATCGGAAAATATTCCATCTCATCCACATTCAAGATGCGCTTCAGGTTCGGATGCCCGACAAAATTGATCCCAAAGAAATCGTAGGTTTCCCGCTCCATCCAGTTGGCCGCGGAAAAAAGCTGCGTGGCAGTAAAGATATCGGGCTTCGCGATAGCCGTAAAGACCTTGAAGCGCAACCGGACATTCTCCTTCAAATTATGCAGATGGTAAACGACCGCCAATTCTCTCCCGGGCCGGTCGGGATAATGCACCGCCGTAAGATCGGTCATGAACTGAAAACCCAGTTCCTCGTCTTCAAAAAGATATTGCAGTACTTTCAAATTGGCCTCCTTCGGCGCCTCAAAGGTCAGAAGACCATAGGGCTCTTCAAACTGGGAAACTTGTTCTCCGAATTTGGCGATAAGCCGGTCCTTGATCGTTTCGTTGGTTAATGCCATAAGAATTATTGTATCCCGTAGCTCTGTAACAATCCTTTATACTGGTCTCCACTACGTCTCCGCACACTTTCATTGCCAACCAGGTCCTGGATGCGGATAAAACCATCCAGAATAGCCTCCGGCCGGGGCGGACAACCTGGGACGTACACATCCACAGGCACCACCTGGTCTATCCCCTGCAAAACACTGTAAGTATCGAAAATACCGCCGCTGCATGCACAGGCACCCACAGCCATCACCCAACGGGGCTCGGCCATCTGCAGGTAAACTTGTTTCACGATCGGGCCCATCTTTTTGGCAATGGTCCCCATCACCATTAAAAGATCGCACTGCCTGGGTGAGAACGCAAGCCGTTCCGCCCCAAACCGCGCCAGATCATAGTGACTGGCCATTGTTGCCATGAACTCGATGCCGCAACAGGATGTGGCAAAAGGGAGCGGCCAAATCGAATTCTTGCGCCCCAAACCCACTACTTTACTCAGCGTGGTAGCGAAAAACCCCTCGCCCATATAGCCCTCGGGCATATTGGTAAGGCTGATATTGTCTTTGATATCAGCCTGTATGGGATGGACATTGAACCTTACCGGACGTGCCATATGATTAAATATTTTAATGAACAACAAACCACCTGTAAGAGTGGTTCCCTGCTTTCCATTTTTCACCCGTATTTAACAAGCAACGTATACTTTTATTGTGCCATTTTTATTGGCCTATTCCCCCGGCTCCACATCAGTCCTCCCAATGCAGCGCCCCTTTTTTCTGGATATAGATAAAGCCAACCAAAAAGAACGCTACAAACAGCAAAACCTCCCCAAAGCCGGACCATCCGAGTTCCCGGAAATTCACCGCATAGGGGTAAAAGAAAATCACCTCCACATCAAACAAAACGAATAAGATGGCTACTAAGAAATATTTGATGGCCATCGGATGACGGGCATTGCCCACCCCCTCGATACCACTCTCAAAGTTTTGCAATTTTTCGGCCGTTTTTCTTTTGGGTCCCAGAAGATGAGTGACGCCAAGAACCAGCCCTACGAAGCCCAGCGCGAACAAAAATTGGACACCGATGGGAAAATAACTGACGGAATTATTCAGATTTGAATCGGTCGCAAGGGTATTGGCCTGTAGGAGAATGATGTCCATTGTGTTTCATTAACAGGAGACAAAAATAAGCTAGCCGGTGGAAATTCCAACAAAAAAAGAGGCCGGCCCCAAATTAAAAGTGGAGTCGGCCCCTTTATAGTCAATAATATAGGTGATTTAAACAAAGGATCACCCTCAAAATCGTTTACTTCGCCCCAGCAGCCTTCGGCTTGGCTGGCGCCGGCTTTTTCGACAGGGCATCCTTTATCTTCTGTGCAGAAGTATTGGTTGGGTCTACCTGCAACACTTGATCCATCCAATAGATAGCCGCGGGTTTGTCATGTTTGATGTCGTTTGAGTAGCTTGCCATATAAAAATAAGCATTCACTATCTGAGACTTGTATTTAATCGAATCTGCCGATCCAGCAGCCTTCGCCGTGGAATCGAGCGCCCTGGCTACTTGCGCCAGTTTTTGTTGCGCTTCTACCGCCAGGCCCTGGCTATTGGTTGAATCATCCATCGCAACCTTTGATCGGGCACACCATAAATAGCCATATATCTCCGTCGGGTACTGTGTCGTATACATTCCGCAGAAAATGCTGTCCGACGTCTTGTAATTTCCCGCCTGGTAATTGGCGATCCCCCAATTATAAAGATCAGTATTGATGGGCGCTTTAATGAACGGATACCCGACCCCTAACCAATAGGCATAAGCAAGCTTATGTCCGCCGGCCTTGGCGTCCGCCGCCGCGTCCTTGATGATCTGCAGCTTATCGGCCAGCACGGTGTCCAGACTAATGGCTTTCATGTAACTGCCAACCGAGGCCGCACTATCTGTCGGGAATTTCGACTGTATCTTCCCCAGAAACTTATAGTCATTCGCCACGAATGCATCCGCCTTCTGCTTGGCAAAGTACTGCGTGAGATAATCCTTGGCATCCGTGCTGTCACCCTTTGCATCATAGCAATAGGCGATCAGCAGGTAGTATTTAGGATAGGCTTTATCACCCTGGGCCTGGATCGCCGCCTTCGATTGGGTAATGGTCTCATCATACTTCTTGGCCACATACCCCAGCGAGATCCGGTCATATTCATTCTGCGGAGTCGCATCGGCTACGGCCATATATTTGTTCAAATTGTCGGTGGACTTGTCTACATCACCATGTTGGAAATACCAGGTATACAGCGCATAAAAAGCCGGTGCATAATTGGGATCGAGCGTGATGGCATCCGTATAAGCCGGTATAAAGAATTCCGGGTTGTTTTGACTCTGATAGATCAAACCGATCTTATATTTTGCTTCCGCATCTTTTGGATCGATCGTGAGCGCTTTCTGATAAGCTGTAACAGCATTTCCGCCATCGACCAGTTTGCGGTAAGCATCCCCCATCAACACATAGGTCTCGGCACTGTTAAAACCCTTGACCTGCGTCGCCTGCGTCAGCTTCTCCACCGCATATTGGGCATCCCCTGCCGGAGCATCGATACTATTGTCGGCAATAGCATTCAACACCGCAATGTCCTTCCCCTTGCTCAGACTAACCGCCGTTTCGAAACGGGCCTTCGCATCCGCCGCCTTCCCCATCCGCAATTCCACGCCGCCCATGCCGGCAAGCAACAAAGGAGCCGTCCCGTTCGTCTGCAAAGCCTTGGAATAAATATCCCCTGCGCCGACAGAATCCTTCAGGTCCAATAGCGTCTGCCCCTTCCAATAAATTGCATCAATATTGTTAGGATTGGAAGCGAGTATCTTGTCGAAAACATCGTTTGCACTCTTGAAACGATGATAATAAAGGAATCTCTTCCCCTGATCCACCGATTGCGCAAAAGCCACGTTGCAAAGACTTGCAACGCCTGCCACCAGTAAGCTGAATCGCATCTTGTTCATTACTTAGCTTTGTTTTGAAGTGAAGTGTATAAAATTATTGAAATCTGGTTTAAAAAAAATGAAAAAGATCGGCTACTTGTCCAGCTGTACATCCCGGAGCTGAAAGTTCATACCCGCGGGCCATAAATAGGCCTTCGTAAAGATCAACTGGCCCCGCTCATAACTGAGAAAGTTCTCGAAGTTGTTCCCGATGCCGCTGAAGTCCTCCTTCAGGATATAGTACAAACTCCGCACCAGCGGATAGCGCTTCAACGCAATATTCGCCTGAAAAGGCTTCACATGCGTGCTGCCAAGACAGGAAACACACTGGATCGCCGCCACATTCACTTTCCGCAGAAAGCTGGTATCATTGGGATCGCTCTTATCCCCCACCCAGCTAACACCAATAAACCCCACCGCACGGGGATTATTCGCCACATAGTTCACGACACCTTCACTGCTCTTGGCCGCCGTCACATTCTTACCCAGCGGCTTTCCCTTAAGGATACTGTCGATCGCATACCGCACCGTACTCGTCGCCGACAACCCATCCATCACCGGCAGGTACTTCGTATCCGTCCCATTCAGCATATTCACCAGGTCCTTCATCTCGAAAATAGAGTCTTTTGAAGCAGGGTTCACGATCACTGCTATAGCGTCAAAAGCAAGTACCCCCCAGGTCGGCTTCAAATGAAAACTGTCTTTGTAAAAATCACTTTCCTCCTGCGTCAGCCCACGGGTCACAAGGACCATCCGCGTGCTGTCCGTTGCAAGGTCCTTGAGGCACTGCGCCTCGGGCTTATAGTCCGCAATGATGTGCGCATCGGGGAAAGACGACTCGAACACCTTTATCTGACTGTCGATCACAGGTTTGAAAGACTCGTCCACACTGATATGGATCGTCCCGGATGTGGGCGTCTCCTGCGCTGTCATGGACCCGCCGCTGCCGCAGCTGCTGAAGAGCAGACAAAACATTATTCCTGTCAGAACGCCTTTACCAATCATTAATTAAAGTAATTTTTTCTCGAACCGCGGTAAATCCGGAACCCCCCATATAGCAGGCAAAGACCAGAAAACATATACCGGTAAAGATCATCTATCGACAAATGAAGCCCCAGTTTCGGAGCCAACAAAAAAAGAATACCGAATCCAAAAATGATGACGCCCATGCCAAAATCCAGCACGGCACGCCGTAGTACATAGTTCTGCTTCCTGCTGTCCGGCCTGTTATCCTGCCTCTCCGGATCCTCATTTTCCATTTTTTACCGATTCTTTTTGTGACCGTTGGTGGGCAAATTAACAAAATAACCTTAAAATCTACCACCCAACTGCATGGTTCTTATTTATTAATTTCTCCATCCATAGGATGCATAACCACCCAACTTTCCACAAAAGCCCCTATTCCTTACCTTTGCCGCCATGAACATCCTTATGGTTTGCCTAGGTAATATCTGCCGCAGCCCCCTTGCCGAGGCCATCCTCGACGAGAAGGCCCGCGCAGCAGGCCTTGATTGGCAGATCGACAGCGCGGGCACCA
This sequence comes from Puia sp., assembly GCA_965214315.1. Lineage (GTDB taxonomy): Bacteria > Bacteroidota > Bacteroidia > Chitinophagales > Chitinophagaceae > Puia. The sequence continues at coordinate 142,652 of CBDCBP010000007.1, forward strand.
ACGGTTACCATATCGGCGAAGCCCCGCACCGCCTTTCCCAAAAAGTCGCCCTCCAACATGGCCTTGACATCAGCCATCAACGGGCTCGTAAATTCACAGCCACTGATTTTCAGCGCTTTGATAAGATTTATGCCATGGCGGGCAATGTCGTAGACGATATGCGTCAGATCGCCGGCCGCCAATTCGACGCCGCTAAAGTCGAACTCCTCCTCAACGAGCTTCACCCCGGTAGGAACGAAGACGTTCCCGACCCCTGGTACGGCCCCGAACACGGCTACCACGAGGTCTATGACCTGATAGCCAACGCCGCCGACAAGATCATCACCAGGTACGGCCAACATCACGCCGGAGCCGCCGGTGGCGCTCCAGACCACAACCGAAGGTTGTGACAAGGTTTTGCCAGTGGCAAACCGACGGTCATCAAAAATCAATGAATAAAAATGAGCAAAAACATAAATAAACCCTCCCTGCCCCAGGGCACTCGCGACTTCGACCCCGCCACTGTCCGCAAACGACGATTCATCTTCGACACCATCCGTTCCGTCTTCGAGCTATACGGCTACCAGCCCCTCGAAACCCCCGCTATGGAAAACCTCGACACCCTCATGGGCAAATATGGTGAAGAAGGGGATAAGCTCATCTTCAAAATACTCAACAATGGTCTCGGCGACCCAAAGAACATCGATAAGGCAAAGACCGCATTCGAGAATGTCCTTCAAGGCAAGAACGATCTCAACCTCACTGAACGCGCCCTCCGCTACGACCTGACCATTCCTTTCGCCCGTTACGTCGCCATGAACCACGGCCAGCTCACCTTTCCATTCCGCCGCTATCAGATGCAACCCGTCTGGCGCGCCGACCGCCCCCAGAAAGGCCGCTACCGCGAATTCTACCAGTGCGACGCCGACACCGTAGGCAGTTATTCGCTCCTCAACGAGGTCGAGCTCGCCGCCATCTATGCAACCGCCTTCAAAAAACTCGGCATCCCCGTCGACATCCGCATCAACAACCGCCAGATACTCGCTGCCCTTGCCGAGATCTGCGGCGGCGCCGACAAACTCACGGACATTACGGTCGCCATCGACAAATTAGATAAGATCGGCCTGGAAAAAGTCAAGGCCGAACTCACCGAACGCGGCCTCGAAGATCGCCAGGTCGCCATCATCGAACGATACCTGCATATAGAAACAACTGACCAGCTCAAAGACCTGTTGAAAAACAACCCAACCGGTACTAAAGGCATCGCCGAACTAGAAACTATCCTTCACTATCCCGGCGCCCCTGCCCTCACGCTCGACTTTACCCTTGCCCGCGGACTTAACTATTATACCGCCACGATCTTCGAGGTCAAGGCCGTTGGCGTCCAAATGGGCAGCATCGGCGGCGGCGGCCGCTATGACGACCTCACCGGCACCTTCGGCGTCCCCGGCATCCCCGGCGTCGGCATCTCCTTTGGCGTCGACCGCATCTACGACGTCATGGAAGAACTCCAACTTTTCCCCACCGCTGTCCACGCCGGTACAAAACTCCTCTTCTTCAACCTCGGCGAAGCGGAGGGCAAAGCAGCCTACACGCTCTTGCAACAGCTCCGCGACCGCAACGTGGCTGCCGAGCTTTATCACGAACCGGCCAAATTCGACCGGCAATTCAAATATGCGGAGAAAAAAAGCATCCCCTGGATCGCTATCGTCGGCAGCGCCGAAGTTGCCGCCCGCCAATGCCAATTAAAGGACCTGCGCACCGGTCATCAAACGACCCTCACTTTTGAGGCCCTCCTCAGCTCCGACTTCGCCTAAAAAACCTATCTTACGTAGTATGAGAAATACGCTATGCCTCCTGCTGGCCCTACTCGCACTCGGCGCAGCCGAGGCCCAACCAAATCCTACAGACAACATCCTCTTCCGCCATATTCCGGCCGACGCTGAGCAGGTCTACGACATCCACATCGCATCCCTGATCGCCAAAGCAGATCTGATGTCGCTGATGAAAATGGCCCAGGGCATGAAATTGGGCAAGGACAACTCCCTCTCCATGTTTTCCGACATCGGAAATACGGGCGTCGACATGCGACAGGATATCCTCGTCGCGGTAAAGAGCTCCGCCGGTTCCGATAGCCCCACCTTCATCACCGTCATTGCCCACCTCACCGACTCGGGCAAGCTCGCGTCATTCATCCGCGATCACGATAAGGATAAACATATCATCCACCTCCCCGGCAAGGAGCGCGTCGCCGCCAGCAGCAGCGTAGCCACGGCCTGGACCGACAAAATAGTGACCATGGTCATCGTCAAACTACCCAAAGGTCAGACCTTCGATCCGGCGACAGCCGCCAAAGACCGCTTAGCCGCCGCACACCGGTCCGCAGCAGCCCTCCACGGCTTCGACCACTCCTTCTTTGCCACCAGCGAAAAATTCAGGATCGGCTTCTCAGACGACGCCGACGTCCACATTTGGAACCACAACGGCTCAGGCTATGGTGCGCTGTCCAAAATAATGTCGATGACTCCGGCCGCCGCTTCCCCCCACGCCGGCGATTTCTCAACATACATGAACAAGACCGCCAAAGCCAATTCACTTAGCACGCTTCGTTTCCTCCCGGGCAAACTGGTCTTCCAGACTACGCGCTTCCTCACCGGCGATGATAGCGCCATAGCGGCCCGCACCCTCACCAGCCCCGTTAGCGACAAAGTCCTGGCCAGCATTCCACCCGGCAAAGTGTTGGGCTTGTTCGCCATGCACACCGACCTGTCAGCCGTCGTAGACAATCTTCGCAAATATGGCATGGGTACCAAACTGGATTCGGGGCTTAGCACAAAAGGCCTGACCACGCAAACCTTCCTGCATGCCTTCACAGGTGACTTCCTGTTCGTCGCCAGTCTCGCGGACACCGGCAAAGCTCCCCTGCTTTATGGGGCCGCCGGGATTGGCGATAAAACCGATTTCGACAAGGTCGCAAACATGTTAAAACCAACCGTCCCTGCGGCTGGCGATACCATGCCGCCCAAAAAACAACATTTCTTCCTCTCTACCAGCAACAGTATCGCCGTCCTCAGCGGTACGCAACAACGGGCCGACGCATGGTTCAGCTCCGCAGTCAATACAAGCCCCAGCCGCCTGCTGACCCCGGAGCTGCGTCGCAACGCCTTCTTCTTCGCCATCGATATGCAGGTAGGAGCCGATTGCCTGGCGAAGGTCCTCACCAAAGGCGATTCGATCGCCGCCAAGGACCAAAAACTCCTCGACGCAATCCGGCGGTTCGACTCATTCGTCGTAGAAAGCCCCAGCGGACAACAGGGCCAAACAGCAGTCACCTATGAGTTGAATTTTACCGATCGCAACAAGAACGCGCTGGCCAGCTTCATGGAGATCGCCGCCTCTTTAACCAAAGCCAAAAATGGAAATTAATCGGCCTTCTACGCCTGAGTTTCCGACATACACTATTCTGACCTTAACGCCTTTACCGGGCTCGCTCTTGCGGCCCGCAACACCTGAAAACTCATCGTCACCAGCGCGATCAGCAGCGCCATGCCCCCGACCGACGCAAATATCCACCAACTGATCTCGATGCGATAAGCGAAATCCTCCAGCCACCGGTTCATGAGCAACGAGGACAAGGGTATGGCAATGAGGATCGACACAGCGATCATTGCCGTGAAGCCCGAGGCCAGGATGGCCACCAGGTCGCTCACGCTGGCCCCCAGTATCTTGCGAATGCCGATCTCCTTCGTCCTGTTGGCCGCCGTGATCGCGCTCAACCCGAACAAACCCATACAGGCGATAACGATCGCAAAGAAACTCGCCGCCTGTATGGCTCGCTGCCACCGCATTTCCGACTCGTACATCTGCGCAATGGTCGTATCGAGAAAGCTGTAGGAGAACGGATAATTATTGGTCGCCTTTTTCCACTCCGCCTGAAAGGCCGCGATCATTTCAGGCATCTGGCCGGCCTTGACCTTGAACATGAATGTTGATGCGTAGCCATTCGACAACCTGTGCTCTTCAGGTTCTATTTTCTTGGTCAGGCTGGCGAAATTGTAATCTTTGACTACGCCGATGATTGTCACATGCAGGTCCTTATTCATCTCGCCGAGTTTCGCGTCCGTTCCCAACATCTTCCACAAACGCTCGTTCACGACAGCGGCTCGCACCGCCTTCGCCGAATCCGCGCCAAAATCCCTGGAGAAACCACGCCCCAAGGCAAACTTCATTTTTAGAAGATCGAAGAAGCCATAATCCACATTCGTCTGTTTATACCATTCCTGTTTCCCGTTAAGTGTAAATCCGTTGGTGCTCATTCTACCGGCGAGACTGCCGCCCATCGACGTCCAGCCAAGTACCGCCGGCTGGGTCCGTGCAAAATCGATCATCCGCTGCTTCGCATTCGCAGTAAATGACCTATCATAGGTTGGGTTATGGATCATCAGGACCTGCTCCTTATCGAATCCCAGGTCCTTGTTGGCAATAAAGCGCATCTGCCGATCGATCACGAATGCCGCCGTCATCAAGACAACGCAACAGGTGAATTGGATGACCACCAACACCCGTGAAAAACGTGGATTGATCCGCACGCTGCTAAAACTCTTGAGGATAGAGATCGGTTTCAACGCGGAGATCAGCAGCGCCGGATAATAGCCGGCCAGCAACCCAAGCGCAACGGCCAGCGCCAACGCGGCGCCAAGCACCTCCATCCCTGAAAGCTCCGCAAACATAACGCCGCTGCCGATGACCCCGCGCAATAACGGCAAGCCCAACCAGGAAAGCAGCAAACCCGCCACAACGGCAATCCCCGCGGTTAACTGCGTTTCCGTCCAGGATTGCAGGATGATCGATCGTCGTCCCGCGCCCATCACTTTACGCACCCCGACCTCCTGACTGCGCGCCGCGGCATTCGATACGGTGATCAGCACGTAGTTCAACGAAGCCAGCAGGATGATGATGACGACAATACAAAGCAATTGATAAATGGCTTTGGTATCCGTATAGTGCCCCCAATCTGTGGATACATTGTAATGGCAATCCGCGAACGGGCGTATACGCCAACCATAGCTGTCGCGTACCGATGCAGGCACCCCTTTATTCCAGACCGTATCCATAAAAGGCTTGATATAGGTCCTTACCCAGTTGTTCAGCTTTTGCTCAAAAGCCGCGCGATTCACGCCCGGTTTTAATTCGACGATCAAAACGTCATTCATCCTGCTGAAGCCATCCTTTAGTTCATCCAGGTATTGCCTATCAGACTCTACCGGAAATACAAGTCCGAATTGGAGGCTGGAATTGGCCGGCGCGTCAGCGGCGAGCCCAGTCACCCGGAAAAGCCGACTGCTGTCGTTGACCAGCCTGATGGTCTTCCCCATCGGGTCGGCGTCGCCAAAATACTTTTTCGCTACGCTCGCGGATAGCACGACGTTGTCCGGATCCGACAGTGCCGTTCTGACATCTCCTTTTAATAGGGGAAAGGAAAAATTCATAAAAAAATTTCCATCTGCCTGAATGATCTGTTCTTCCCTGTCCACGTCGTTACCGGCATGTACAAGGTCTGTTTGGTGATCCTTGAACCTGGTAAAGCTGGCGACCTCAGGAAAATTCCGCTGCATATCCGGCCCGGCCACCAACGGAAAGGCCAGTTCGTTCCTGGTGTCATCGTCGCGGGTCAGCAGCGCGAAAAGGCCCCCTGCTCTCTTTGGCGGCGTTTGATCGCCGATTGCGCTCATTTCACAGCGATACAACCGGTCCTTTTTCGAGTGAAAGGTGTCGAAACTTTGTTCCCATCGGATATGATAGAACAGCAGGAGACAAAAAGCTACCGAAATAGAAAGTCCAAAAAGATTGATGATGGAAAATGTCCTGTTCCGCAACAGATTCCGCCATGCGATCTTGACATAGTTTCTTAACATGTAATAGGATTTTGAGGTTTATTCTTGTCTTAAAGCATCGATAGGATTCGCCCTGGCGACCTTCATCACCTGGTACCCTATGGTAGCCAGCGAAACCACTGCCGCGGTCAAACCGACCAGCGCAAACATCCACCAACTGATCTGTATCCTGTAGGCAAAATCTTCCAGCCAGCGGTTCATCAGCCACCAGGCCACCGGGGCCGCGATCAGGAACGATAAACCTACCATTCCCAGGAAACCTCTGCTCAGCAATTGCGCGAGTCCACTTACGGATGCCCCCAACACCTTCCGGATGCCAACCTCCCTTGTCCTGTTCGCCGCCGTGATGGCCGCCAGGCCAAAAAGCCCCATACAGGCGATCAGGATGGCAAACGAGCAGGAGATCTGCACCGCGTTACGCCAACGCATATCCGCTTCATACATATGCGCGATGGTCTCGTCCAAAAATGTATATTCGAACGGGTAGTTGTTGCTTACGCCTTTCCACACCGACTCCAGCGCCGCAATCGTCGCAGGCATCCTGCCGGCCCTTACTTTGAACATAAAATTACCGGCACCTCGCTTGATCAGCACATGTACCGTCGGCTGAATGGTCTGGCTAAGGCTTTCGATATGATAATCTTTTACTACTCCGACGATCGTTCCACCTATTGCTTCATCATATACGCCAAGCCGAAAATGAGTACCCAGCAGCCTGACCATCGCCTCATTCACCACCATCGGACGGGCCTTGCCCAAGGTATCCAGCGCAAAGCTTCGGTTAAAGAACCGCCCTTGCACCAACTGCAGCCCAAGCATCTCAAAATAATCAAAATCGACCGTCAGCTCGCGCATCCATTGATGTTGCCCATTCAGTTTGAACCCATTGGTATTGTACTCCCCGCTTAGGCCGCCATTCATTGCACTGTAATAGAGTATGGATGGCTGCGTACGGGCAAACGCATAAAGCCCATCCTTTACTCGTTTGGTAAAGTCTCGATCATATGTGGGATTGTTGATCATAAGCACCTGGTCCCTGTCAAAACCCAGGTCTTTATGGTTCACAAACTCCATCTGCCGATCGATCACAAATGCCGCCATCATCAGTACAACGCAACAGGTGAATTGCATTACCACCAGCACACGCGAGAATGCCGGCCGGATGCGAAAAGCTGAAAAGCGCTGAAGGATCGACACTGGTTTCAGCCTGGATATCAACATGGCAGGATAATATCCGGCAACCACTCCCAAACCAAGCGCCAGAACCAGGCCCGCAGCCAGCACTTCACCCCAGGAAATGCTCCCGTAGGTGACTCCCGAGCCAATCACCTTATTCAATAAAGGCACTCCCAGCAGTGCAAGTCCCATCCCCGCCAGTACGGCAAAGGCAACTATAAGCTGGGTCTCCACCCAAAACTGCAGGATCACAGATCCCCTGCCCGCGCCCATGACCTTGCGCACGCCGATCTCCTGCGACCGGGATGCCGCATCAGACACAGCGATCAGCACGTAGTTCAAAGAAGCCAGTAGTAGGATAACGACCACGATACAGCCCAGTTGATAGAGCGATTTGACATCGGTGTAATGGCCCCAAAAATGCGATACATTATAGTGGCCGTCGGCCAGCGGCCTTAAAAACCAACCAAAGGTCTGCACGGCTGCCGGTTTCATCTGCCAGTCCCTGGATACCTGGTTGAGGAAATATCCTTTCATCCAGACATTGATCTTTCCCAAAAAAGCCGCCTTGTCCGCACCCGGTTTCAATTCGACCAACAGCTGGTAATCCATGTGGTTGAATTGTTCCTCGATGTCCTTTTTATAGGCTGGATCGGCGGTTACCGGCATCACCATCCCAAATTGAATGCTCGAGTTGGCGGGCGCATCCGCCGCGATCCCCACCACAGTCATCAGCCGGTCGCTATCGCTTATGATCCCGATCGTTTTACCAATAGCGTCTTGCCCGCCGAAGAATTTTTTCGCGGTACTCGCCGACAATACCACCGCATTGGGCGAACCAAAGACATTACGCGCATTCCCCTTGAGCAAAGGAAAGGAAAGGTTTCGGAAAAAATTGTCATCCACATAAAGGGTATGCTCTTGGTTATAGACCTGTTTGCCTGCGCGCACGAGTGTGTGGCCCATATGCACATCGTTATCCTTTATCCGCGTAAAACTGTTGACCTCGGGAAATTGACGCTTCAGATCCGGACCCACCACCGCAGGCAACTCCAGCATGTGTTCTGCATCCGCGTCCTTGGTGAAGGTCGCAAAAATGCTCTTGCCAGACTTTTGATCAGCGTCGTCATTCCAGATATTGCTGCTCTCCACCCGGAAAAGCCGGTCCTTTTTTTGATGAAACCGGTCGAATGACTGTTCATACCGGATATGAAAGAACAACAACGCACAAAATGCGACGGATATCGAAAGCCCGATGAGATTGATCAGGCTCAGCGTCCGGTTCCGCAAAAGGTTCCGCCACCCGATCTTCAGATAGTTTAATAGCATAACCAATGAGGTTTGTTTGACATCCCGCGATACCCCTTAAACCCTGCCCGCGCCTCACTGGCCGGCGCCGGACAGCAATTGTTATAGTTTCTTGATAACGGAAGCTAAGAAAAATCCCCCTTTTAATCGTAATTTTCCGGGAAAGCGCTCTGTATGAAAAAGCTCGTCCCAAAGCATCCCCTAGCCATCCGCTGGATGCACTGGATCAATTTCCCGGTGCTCTTCGTCATGATCTGGAGCGGAATGCTCATTTATTGGGCGAACGACGTCTTTAAGATCCACCTCGGCAACACCGTGATCTTCACTTTCTTCCCAAACTCGTTTTATAAAAAACTAAACCTTTCCTACCGGCTGGCCGAAGGCATGGCCTTCCACTTCTTTTTCATGTGGATCTTCTTTCTCAATGGCCTTGCATACGTGGCCTATACCCTTTTTTCTGGAGAATGGCGCGACCTATTCCCCAATAAACACAGCTTTAAAGAAGCCTGGCTCGTCCTCCTCCATGATCTCCATATACGGAAGACGGCCCCGCCGCAAGGTAAATTCAACGCGGCCCAAAAGATTGCCTACACCGGCATCATCGTGATGGGGATCGGCTCCATCCTCACCGGCCTCGCCATCTATAAACCTATCCAGTTCCGCTGGCTAAACTTTATCTGCGGCGGCTATGGCAGTGCTCGCGTCATTCACTTCGTCCTCACCGTAGGATATTGCCTCTTCTTCCTTGTGCATGTCATGCAGGTCATCCTCGCCGGCTGGAATAACTTCCAGGCCATGGTCACCGGCTTCGAGGTCCTCAGCGACACCAAAAACAAAACCCATGACTGACGGTCAACCCGATAACCCTAACCAACCCCCACCCGAGCGCCCCGGAGCGTCAACTCCGGGCGAAGCACCGTCGACCGCAGCTCAACCCAACGACTTAACCCCGGGCGAAGCAAAGACGACCCCAGTTCACACCGGGACACCGGAACAACCGACGGGCCCCGAAGGCAATCGATGGGTCACCCGCTGGGGGGCCATCCGATCCGGTCTCGGCAAAGCCGCCGGCCACAGCCCGGACTTAACCCCGAACCAACAAGTCACCCGCCGCACCTTCGTAAGCTTCACTGCATTCACTCTATTAGGCGTGGCCGCATGGAAAAGCTGGTTCTGGATCAAGGACGGCGCCCAAAGCGACGGCGTCCAGGGCGTGCTGCGCAAGGGACTCAACGCCGACGACAGGATCTTCAAACATACGCTCTCCCGCAACCACTTGGCAAAGACCTACCCCATTTCCGAAGCAGCAACGAACGTGCGCTATAACAGCGGTCTAGGCCTCAGCACCGCCGGTTTCGACGCCGCTGCCTGGCGGCTCCAGGTCACTACGATAGACAACCGCACCCTGACCATCAGCATCGATGACCTTAAACGCCTTCCCAAAACCGAGTTCGCCTTCGAATTCAAATGCATCGAGGGCTGGAGCCAGATCTCGTGGTGGGGCGGTTGCCGCTTCAGCGACTTCATACGGCAGTATGGCCTGACCGCCGAAACCGCCCTCGACTACGTCGGCCTCAGTACTCCCGACGACTTATATTACGCCGGTATCGACATGCCAAGCGCCATGCACCCGCAGACCCTCCTATGTTATGAAATGAACGGCAAGCCCCTGGAGGTCCGCCACGGCGCCCCCCTTCGGCTTATCATACCCATCAAATACGGTGTAAAAAATCTCAAACGGATCGGCAAAATGCACTTCAGCAACGACCGACCCCGCGACTACTGGTTCGAACGGGGTTATGACTACTACTGCGGGCTATAGCGCTTCAACGCCATCCATGCCCGATCATCTGATCCTCCCACTGCCGCTCACTGACAGGCGCAAAAAGAAAAGTTCTTTTACCCGTCGCGCTCCGTTCCACAAATTCGATGCGTTTTGCATATAATTCCTCGAACAATGCACCCAGTTGTTGCACATGCTCCGGGTCGGGCAGATAGAACTGCCACTCCTGCTTCGCGTTACCAAAAGTGAAATTCAAATAATTGTTCATCCCATTCAGGATCCCATTATTCCTGGAATACCTCGACCTCGACACATACCCGTCGGGGTCCAACATGCCATCATACCCTTCAACCTGGAACACTATAGCGCTTATTTGAGCAAGCGGAAACGTTGTTTCCCCAATTTTGACCTCCTTGACATTGAATACCATATCTGTCGCCGATACATCGATCAGGTCTACATCCCCTTTTGCCAAAAACGCTCCTACTAACAGCATGACAACCGCCACACCAAATAACCAGAAACCAATTTGACGATACTTGTCAATGCACATGAGGATCAAAGCCAGGAACACCAATCCCCCGCCGGCCCAAACGATCCTGGCCTTCGGATTGCTGTTCCCCTCGATTATTTTTGTTTGAAATTCCATTAATGTCAAATGAACATAACAACTACGAATATCCTTCTTCGCGCTTCGCTCGCTCGAATTGTTCTTTGTTCCTCACCTGCTCGAACAAAAATGTCCTTCCACCCCGATTCCTCTCCCTGAAACGTATCCCTTTTTGATAGTACTCTCTAAACAACATCTCAAGTCGACGCATCGCTATAGGGTCTTCTAAAAAGAACCCAAACGAATACCTCTTCCCTTTGGCCGTAAAATATAGATTGTTATCCGTACCACGAAGTGTAATGCGCCGCCACCTTATTCTGGGACCCGCCATGCCTTCATAGCTATTGACCAAAAAATCCAAATACTCCAATTCATCTACCAGAAAGGTCTGGTCTCCGATCCTTATTTCATTGACGGAGATCATGATGTCCGTGCCCGTTACCAGGGGGCGGACTACTTTAAATCCTCTTAATATCCATCCAACTAGCAACAAACAGAGTCCCGCTAGCGCCCCTATCGCCGCAGGTTCTTCGGAATATCTCATTTTTTCCGCTACGCTCACCAGTACACCACACACGAGCATAAGTATGCCCCCTGCCTCCGACAACCTAACTCTTATATCATTCTGATGCTTTACCGATTTGGTCCAAAATTGCATGGGCTCCATAAAAGGTGATGCTTTTTCTCCTAGAGCTTAAGATCTAAAAAAGTCATTCTGCCTGGTGAGTTTGGTCTGGATGGATGGGCCGCCGGCCGCGGCACCCAATCAAGGCTTGACCACAGTCCTGAAACGCTGAAAACTCTTCTCGAAATCCGTACTGATCGTCAGCGTCTTCAGCCGCTCCTCAATGCTGGTCTTCAATTTTCTGTCGCCAACCGCCATCTTCTGGCTCCGGCTCAATGCGTCCTTGTACAACTTGATGGCCAACTCCTCTTCGCCGTTATTCTCAGCCTGCATCGCCTCACAATAGCGATTGAACAAATCCGACTTCTTCCGTTGCCGCAAAAAGGCGACGAATCCCAAAAAGACCACCAATGCCGCACCTAACAATTCGAAAAGAGTAATAGCTGTCATCCTTTCAAGATACACATTCTTTTCAATGGTACCCATACCTTTTCTTGAACTCCGCCAATTCCCGCTCATTCAAAGCCTGAAACAAATAAGTGCGCTTACCCCGATTGCGCTCGACAAACGGTATATGCGCTCTGTAAAACGCATCGAACAACACCCCCAACTGCGCCACATGATCCTTACTATCGAGGTAAAATCCACAAGCCACCTTTGCCCCACCCGCCTTGAAACTCAAGCCATTCGTCATACCATCAGAGTTGCTCCCCGACACCATCGCTCCGTCATTAACATATAAGCCATTATAAGCCTCCACATTAAAATCCATATCCGTGATCAGCTTGAAAGGATAATAGACCATACCCACAGTAATACCCTCCCCGCTGATCACCAGGTCCTGCGGCGAAAGCCCGTAATACCGGACATCGCCCCGCGCGATCACCGCCCCTATCACCACTACGGCAATTCCAGTTCCAAAAACATAGGGGATATAATCTTCCGCAGGAGGAATAAACACCAACACCAACGAAAGCGCGGCAATGACCAGCCCAGCATAGGCGATATATGCCCTGGGATTGCGGCGACGGATAACGATTTTCGTACGGAATTCCATACCCGAATTTACAATTTTTCATAGATAACCGCCGCACCCTGTCCGACCCCTACGCACATCGTCGCCAGCCCATACCGCACTCCGGCCCTTCGCCCCATTTCATGGAGCAAAGTCGTACTGATGCGCACCCCACTACACCCCAACGGATGCCCGATAGCGATCGACCCGCCATTGACATTCACCAGCCCGGGGTCAACCCCCAGTTCCTGCTGACACACCAACACCTGCACCGCAAAAGCCTCATTCAACTCCGCAAGTCCGAGATCGGCAACACCAAGGCCGGCCCTGCCAAGCGCCTTCTGCGTCGCAGGTATAGGCCCCACCCCCATGATGGAAGGATCTACACCAGCCACCGCCATGCTCACCACCCGTGCCTTTGGCTTCAACCCAAACCGCTTTACCGCATCCTCCGAAGCCAGCAGCATAGCCGCGGCGCCATCGTTGATACCCGCCGCATTCCCCGCTGTCACCGAGCCATCCTTCAAAAATGCCGGCCGCAACGCCGCCAGTTTCTCCAATGATGTAGAACGCGGCTGCTCGTCGGCGCCAAAATAGAGCTTCTCTTCTTTCCCTCCTAACACTTCCACAGGCGCCAGCTCATCCACCCAGCGCCCCGCAGCCAGCGCAGCAAAATACTTCTCCTGCGAAGCCAGTCCAAAAACATCCTGCGCCTCCCGCGACACCTTCCATTGTTTAGCCACATTCTCCGCCGTCTCACCCATACTGTAGGGGTGATATTGCGCGGCAAGCCGCCTATTCACAAACCGCCATCCGATAGTAGAATCAAACATTTCATTCTGCCGCGAATAGGCATGGGAGGATTTACCCAGCACGAACGGCGCCCGCGTCATGCTCTCAACTCCACTGGCAATAAATACGTCACCATCCCCGCACGCAATCGCCCGGGAGGCATCCATCACGGCTTGCAACCCGGAAGCACAAAGCCGGTTTACCGTCGTTCCCGGCACCGTCACCGGCAGCCCCGCCAGCAGCGCCGCCATCCTCGCTACATTGCGGTTATCTTCTCCTGCTTGATTAGCGTCTCCCGCGATCACATCCTCGATGGCCGCAGGGTCCACCCCGGCATTACGCTGGAGCAACACCTTGATCACATGGGCGAGCAGGTCGTCCGGGCGGATGGAAGCCAGCACTCCACCATATTTGCCAATAGGTGTTCGCACGGCATCAATAACATATACGGCATTCATTTCCTGTCAATTTAGCGTGGCAAGTTACACGAATTCCAATTATATGGAAGCGATGGCGTCTGTCGGCAAAAACCTGCCGCCCGTTGAATTTCCCCATGGCCTTCCAAAGGCAAACCCATAACTTTAAATAAAACAATTCTTTGCCATGGGTTCACAAGCTATGCAGGCCGCACTTTGGGGAAGGCACGCATCCGACTGGGCCACGATCCAGGAAGCTACAAGCAAGTCCAATTATGACTACGCTTTGCAGCAACTGCAGCTCACCCCCGCAGACACCTTGCTCGACATAGGCTGTGGCGCCGGCCTCTTCTGCCACCTCGCGGCAGGCACCGGAGCAGCGGTAACCGGTTTCGACGCCACCGAACCACTCCTCGAACAGGCCAGAAAACGCTCGCCCAACCTGACATTCATTGCCGGTGAAATGGAGGCCCTTCCCTTTCCCGACGCCGGCTTCGACGTCGTCACAGGATTCAACTCTTTTCAATACGCCGCCAGCGTTCCCAACGCCTTCGAAGAAGCAAAACGCGTCCTCAAGCCGGGCGGGCGGCTGCTGGTGATGATCTGGGGCGACAAGAAAGATTGTGAAGCCGCCAGCTACCTTGCCACCATCGGCAGCCTGCTCCCACCACCACCTCCGGGCGCTCCGGGCCCCTTCGCGCTGTCAGAAAGTAAGCGCCTCGAGCATTTGCTCACCGAAGCCGGCTTCCACATCACCGGCAGCGCCGATATTCCTACCATCTGGAATTTCCCCAATACCGACATCACCCTCAAAGGCCTGATGTCGGCAGGCCCCGCCACACGCGCCATCGATCACAGCGGTTTCGACAAAGTCCATAGTACGCTCTCAGAAGCGATAAAGCCATACGTCAAGCCCAACGGAAACGTCGTCTATAACAATACTTTTCGCATCGTGACAGCCACCAAATAGGACATATCCGCTGATAAGAGACGGCCACCAAACAAGACACAGCCACCAAACAAGACACCGCCACCAAACGAGACACAGCCACCAAATAAAAAAGACCGCCCACCCGGACGGCCCCTCGACTAATATATCGGCACCGCGAAAGGTCAACGCGTCGCCACCCCTAAAGGCCTCACATCGGCACCCACCGGCAACTGCAACGGGTCGGCAGGCTCCGTCAACTCCCCATCCGCCGCTACCTTTAAAGCATGCAAAAAATTAAAGTTCCCCACCTTGGCGGCATTAATATCTTGGCTCACGACATAAAGCGTTTTCCCGTCCGGCGAAAAATTAAGTGCAAAATCCGCGCTCGAGATCGGACTGCCGCCGTCTTTTAATACCAGCTTGCTGATAAAGGCAGGCGACGCAGGACTTGCCAGACTATACGCACCCACCGAGTTCTCCCCAGAGTTCAGCACATACAAGTGACGCCCATCCATATCCGTCCGTAGCCAACAGGCCGCGGCTCCTGCGCTCACGGTATTCTTTAGTGAAAGGGCGCCCGTCGACTCGTCGATCCTGTACACCCCAACCGCACTGGCCACAGGGAAACCGACGTACAGGAAGGGGTATGACGGATTGGTTGCCAGCCCAAGCGCACCACCATCGGCCGCAGGAAGGGCGTAAGGAGCACCCGGCGCCCAATTCAACCCACCAAAACCCGAAAGATCGAAAGATACCAGCGTTCCCACAGGCTGCTCGTCCTTAGCCCCCAGCATGAAACCCAAAAAATCAGTGGCAAACAAAAAACGATGGTCGTTGGAGACCAAGACCTGCGAGGGAGCACTCCCTGCGGCCACCTCTATTTTGCTTCCCCGCACTTCTTCCAGCCTACCCCTACCATCGATCGTAAAGGACACGTAGTTCGGCAGTTCGGTGATCGTATGCAACGGATCGAGACTTTTATTCGCCACATACACAAACCTGCCATTCACAGCAACGCTGCACGGCGTCTGCCCGCCCGATGCAAAAGGACTCCCAGCCACCGGACTCAAAGAACCATCCCGATCGATTGCAAAAACTGCCACCGTATTGCTTCCCCCATTCACAGCCAACAAATACTGACCATCAGGACTAACGACCAGGGGATCGTCGGTATCATCAGGCCCCAACGCCTCGCCCGGATTGCCGACTCCGGCCCCGGAAGTCAAAAAAGGACTGCCAGGGAGCGGCACCATAGAACCGTCAGGCTTATGACGATAGGCCAACACAGCATTGGCGCCTTCGTGATAATCATTGCTCAGTACATAAACGATCTTTCCTTCAGCGGCGCCTGTGACCCCGCCGGGATTCTTAGTGCAGGCAAATAGTGTGACGCAGGCCGATGCGCCTAAAAAGCAGTTGAGTAAACGCGAGTTCATAAAAATAATTTTTACAAAGTACGCGCAGCCCAAACTGGAAGTGATCACGGAATGATCACAAGACTGTACCAAAAGTATGCACGGGCATCCTCACCCAAAAACAATTGAGCCCTTCCCGCGACTCCGCCCGAAACCCATATCCATGAAGCGAAAGCATCTTCCTCACGATCGTCAACCCGATCGCCGGAACCGCTGGCCGACTCGCCCCGGTCTCATTCGTCCAAGCCAAAAGGTCCGCCGCCAAAGCCCTGCCTTGGTTCTCAATCCGAAAGACAAGCACCGCACCGTCGCGCTCGAGCACGACCGCGATCTTTCCCCCTACCGGCGTATATGCCAAAGCATTGACCACAAGATTCTGCAGCACCCGCTCCATCATCGCGATATCCGCGTCGATCCACGTCCCGTCTTCCATCCCCCGCTGCTCGATCCGGCCCTGCGCGCCCACGGCTCCCAACACCTCTCCCAGCATTTCCGAAAAGACAAACGGCTCCCGCTTAGGCTCGAAACTCGGCGACTCGATCTTCGCCAACTCGAAAAGCTGATTCACCATCCCTTCTACCTGTCTGATCTTCCCCACCACCAGCTCCATATATTCCCGCTCCTCTTCAGGCTTGAGTTCCCCTCGCTTCAACAACAAGGTCTCCCCATACCCAAGGGCGATCGCCAACGGCGTACGCAGGTCGTGCGACAAATTCACGATAAAATCACCCTGCCGGAACCGCTTCCCCATTACATTCACCAACTCGTCGAATCTTATCCGCATCCGCTGCAGGTAAAGTATGGTCACCAGTAACGAGAGTGCAAGCACCGCCGCCACGGTGATCAGTACCGTCGGCGTTACCTGGCTGCTGTACAACATCTGCGCTACCGACCGGTACTGCTGATTCCCTAACACCACATATATATACCCGACAAGTCCCCCCTCTCCCTCCACCGCAGCCGCTGAGAAGATCTTGCGATGCGCCGGATCACGCGGATCCGGCCCGGTGATATGCTTGGTCCCCCCACGCAGCAGATAAAAACGAATATCGTCCAACGGGATCACAGGACTCTTGATCTCCTCAGGCGAACCATGATAATAGATCACCCGCCCGGATGTATCCAGGAAATATACCTCGGCGCTCGGACTGATCACCATGGCATCGTAAAAAACGGAGTCCGCCTTATGCTTGTCAAAACCTTCCCGCCCATACGGCGAGATAAACCGCGCTATATGCGAAGCAACATCCTTGTTTAATAATTGCGTGCTCGCCTCATAAAAATTGGTGGTGGCCAGGTAAGTAACGCCCGTGAATACCACGCAAAGCAGCGCCGTCAAAAGGAAAACGACAAGATAGATCTGCCGGAAAAGCGAAAAAGGTGACTTGTTCATTCCGCAAACCGGTAACCGGCTCCCCAGGTGGTTAGTATGTATGCAGGCTTGTTTAAGTTGGCCTCGATCTTAATGCGCAGCCGGTTGATATGCGAAGTGACCGTATGCTCATATTCCTGGAAGGCGAAACCCCAGATCATCTCCAGCACCTCATGACGGCTGAACGTCTTTCCCGGATGAGCCGCCAACAGCCACAGCAGATCGAATTCCTTTGGCGTCAGTTCCAGGCGGTTTCCCCTTACCGTTACCTTCCGTTTTTGCCGGTCGATCACCAGTTCCCGGAAAAAAATTGAATTTGCATCACTCTTTTCTTCCTGCTCCCCGGCCCCAACCATTGCGCCACGCCGCAACAAGGCCTTCGTCCGCGCCATAAGTTCCGCTACCCCAAAAGGCTTCGTCAGGTAATCATCGGCCCCCAGCTCCAGCGCCAACACCTTGTCCATCTCCTCGCCCATCGCACTTAACATCAGGATCGGCGTCCGGCTGTCGCTTCGCCGTATCTTCTTACAAAACTCAACGCCATTGCCATCCGGCAACAGGATGTCCAACACGATGAGGTCGAAATTTTCCTTCGCCAGCCATTCCAATGCCGTTGCCCCCTTATCACAGGCTGTCATCGAAAATGCAGGGGCCTGAAAATGCAGGGTCAACAGGTTCGTAATAGAAGGGTCGTCCTCGACCAGCAGTATACGGTTCATATAAAAAAGTAAGCGTGAACGATGTACCGCAAATTTATCGAACCCTGGCCATACCAAATATCATAGATTCCTCACGCCGCGTCCGCCCGCCGGCGGATGCCCCGGCCAAAAAAATCGTACCTTTGCTTCGTGAAAACGATGACATCGGAGAAAAAGAATATACGGCAATTGACGCTCAGCGAATTAGAGCAATACTTCGAAACGCTGGGCGAAAAGAAATTCCGTGTAAAACAGGTCTGGGAATGGCTTTGGGCCAAACACGCCCATAGCTTTGGGCAAATGACCAACCTCAGCAAGGAACTCCGCCAACAGCTCACCGACAACTTCTCCCTCCCCGCCCTGACCATCGACGCCACCCAGTATTCCGCGGACGGAACAATAAAAAGCCGGTTCCGCACTGTCGATAAACATCTTGTCGAAGGCGTCCTCATCCCTACCGACGAACGCAAGACAGCCTGCGTCTCCTCACAGATTGGCTGCTCGCTTAGCTGTAAGTTCTGCGCCACCGGCTATATGGCCCGCAAACGCAATCTCGACTACGACGAGATCTATGACGAAGTCGTTCTCCTCAGCCAGCAATCCGAGCGCGTCTACGGCAAGAAACTCTCCAACATTGTCTTCATGGGCATGGGCGAGCCCCTGCTGAACTATAAGAACGTCCTTAACGCCATCGAACGCATCACAGCAGAAGACGGGCTCGCCATGAGCCCCCGCCGCATCACCGTATCGACCGCGGGCGTGGCCAAGATGATCCGGCAACTCGGCGATGACAAGGTCAAATTCAAACTCGCCGTGTCTCTCCACGCGGCCAATGACAAAAAGCGCAACGAGATCATGCCCATCAATGAGAGCAATAACATCAAGGCCCTCATCGACGCGCTGAATTATTTCTACCAGCAGACAGGCAATGAGATCACCTTCGAATACATCCTGTTCAAGGACTTCAATGACAGCCGCCAGGATGCCGAAGAACTGGTCAAACTCTTCCGCCAGGTGCCCGCCGACCTCGTGAACATCATCGAATACAACCCCATCGAACAGGCCCTCTTCGCAAAACCCGAAGAATACACCGTCCAACAGTTCATGCAACACCTCGAAAAGAACCGCGTAAACGCACGCCTCCGCCGCAGCCGTGGAAAAGACATCGACGCCGCCTGCGGCCAACTCGCCAACAAAGACCAACTCGCCAATAACGCATAGCCGTTTCCCGGCGGCAACCCCCGCCTGTGCCGTACCACAGGCCTTTATAATTGACGCCAAACAATCCAATAAACCTATTCTTATTCTACTATCCCTGAGCCCTTTCAAGAATCTATCCGCGTAAAACAACAGACGTAGCATCAATACTCAATTTCTTACTGCGGGCTTTCCATCCGGTATCATCTCGAATGTAATTCCAGCGGCCACCACCCAAAACATTTGGCTTGCTTGTATTGGAAAAAGATTCATGCGCTTCGATGGCAAGCGATTCGAGAATTTCGATGCGTACAATTCTCTTATCCGAAATCCCACTGTCGCCGACCTCGTGATCGACCGGAACGGCAATAAATGGCTGGCTACTGTCAACGGCTTGGTATTTACCGACCTCAAATGACACAGCATTTACAGTTAAATGGACTATCTTAGTAGTCCGAATCAAACCTATCGGGTAGTCCACTATGCTCCCCTGGAAAAGCATCATCCAACTGCAAAAAGAAGGCGAATGCCCCATCTACCTGCAGATCGCCAATGCGATCAGCCTGGAGATAAAAAAAGGCCATCTCGGGCCCGGCGTCAAACTACCCGGCACCCGCCAGTTATCCGATCTGCTCGACGTCCACCGCATTACCGTTGTCCGGGCCTACGAGGAACTCGATGCCCAGGGCTGGATCGAAATGCGCCCCGCAAAAGGCTCGTTCACCAGCTGGGACCTTCCCGAAAGCAAACCCCGCCTCCTCACCAAAGATCAAAAAAGAGCAAGCGCCTTCGCCCCCACCACCGGCTACGATATACCAGTCAACAAATGGATCAAGACGCCCGCATCCCCCAACAGACACATCACCGGCTTTCACGACGGCCCCGATCCACGCCTCATCCCGGTCAATGATATTGCCAAGGCATTCCGCTCCGTCATGGTCAAAAAGGTGAACGCGAAATACACCTCTTATGTAGAGACCGCCGGCGTTACCCGCTTCCGGAGCATCCTCTCGAACTACCTCAACGATACCCGGGGACTGCAAACGAACTTCGAGAATATCCTTATCTCCCGCGGCAGCACGATGGGACTTTATATGCTGACTGCCGTCCTGTTCACCAGGGGTGATAGCGTCATCGTGGGCGACCCCAACTATTATTATGCCGACCGAACGTTCCTGAATGCAGGGATGGACCTCGTCCGCGTCCCCGTCGACGACGCCGGCATCGATGTAGATGCGATAGAAAAAGCTTGCCTCAAAAAAAAGATAAAAGCGATCTACATCACTTCTCACCATCACCACCCGACAACCGTTACCCTCTCCGCGGCCCGCCGTATCCGCCTCCTTGACCTCGCCTCAACATATGGCTTCATCATCATCGAAGACGATTATGATTACGACTTCCATTACTGCAGCAGTCCCATCCTGCCGCTCGTGAGCTCTGATACAAAAGGAATGGTCATCTATATCGGGACGCTTAGCAAAACACTTTCACCGGCTATGCGTACTGGCTATGTGATCGCGCCAGTCAACCTCATCCAGGAACTCGCACGCTTACGGCAGATCATAGACAGCCAGGGCGACCCTATCCTCGAACTGGCTCTCTGCGACCTGTTCGAAGATGGCACCATCAAACGGCACCTGAAAAAATCACTCCACGAATACCACCTGCGCCGGGATTTTGTCTGCAGCCAACTCGCCAACCGCTTCGCAGGTATCATAGACTTCCGCCCACCCGATGGAGGCCTGGCCATCTGGGCCAAATTCGACCCGGCCATCTCCCTGCCAAAACTCGCCGAGAAAATGAAGGCTGAAAACGTAATTCTCTCTAATGGATTGATCCACAACTCAGGTCCCGTCAGCCTCAACGCCACCCGCATGGGGTTTGGTTGGATGACCGTCGAAGAGTCGGCAAAAGCCCTCGACATCCTGGAATCCGTCGTCAAACGTTAACTGGACTACTCGGTATATAATAACTGGCTGCCACAATAGTCCGCAAGTCGCCTAACTTTATGGCATCAAAAACACAAAGCCATGAAGAAGATCACAATCGCCGCGCTCAGCTTCCTCCTTCTCTTAAGAGTCTCGGCCGCTAGAGGTCCCGAAGTAAAAGAAAACCTGCAACTATCCTTTCAAAAAGACTTCCCCAATGCAGAGAACATCCACTGGGGCGAGGACAGTCACGGTTACAGCGTCACCTTTACCGTCAAATCCATCCTCACCCGCATCACCTATGATAAAAAGGGCAAGTTCACCGGTTCATTGCGCAATTACTCCGAGCAGATCCTCCCTTACTATCTCACCAGTAAACTAAAAAAGAAATATCCCGGCCAGGACATCTACGGCGTCACCGAGATCACCACACCCAATGACGTCACCTATTTCGTAAAATTGCAAAGCGAAAAATACTGGACCACCGTCCGCATCGATCCCGACGGCACCAGCGACATCGTCGAGCAATACGGTCGCGATAACTAAACAAAAGAACCCGCGCTGCGGGTTTTTTCGGTTAAACGGTCAATTTTCCAGGTATTTACGACCTACCGCCAATTAAACGATTCATGCGTTAGCCAATCTTAAACCCAATAAAACAGGTAAAACCATGAAACGAACAATCTCTTCCCTGCTAATAAAGGTTTGTATCCTTTTAGGGGCCTTCTTCCTGGGTATGGCAGCACGCACACGCGCACAAAGCCCCACCCCGAATCAGCAACCATCCGATACCACCCACCACCATTATGGCATGCACCGCGGTTGGGGTAACAGACAAGGCGGAGACAGCCTCGCCAAACGCGACGGCTTCCGCAAAGGCCGAAGCGACCACAACGGCTTCCGTGATGGTCGCGGTGAAGAAGGGCGTGATGAAGAAGGGCGCGCTTGGGGCCACGGCAGAGAAGGCCGGGGCAGAGAAGGCCGCAACTGGGACCACGGACAGCACGGCTGGGCATCTCACGGCGGTCGCCACCACGGTTTCGAACACGAAAGGATCCACTATACGCCTGAACAATGCCAACAGCAAAGGGCCATCAATAAGGAATTCGAAGAAAAATCCGAAGCCCTGTTCGCTCAAGACAATATCACCCTGAAACAATACAAAGCCGGCCTCATCGTCTTGCAAAAGGATAAGAAAGCAAAGCTGGCAGCCTTGATCACACCGCAACAGAAAAATGAAATGGCCGAACGCCGCATGCACATGACCGAAAACGACCAGGTCATGGCAGTAGCCCGGCTCGAAAGGCTCCGGCTTCACCTGAACCTCACCGATGACCAGGTCGCAAAGCTCAAAGCCGGTCAGCAGAACCTGCGCAGCCAGGCAAAAGCCATTCATGAGAACGACAACCTGCTGCCACAGGAAAAAAGAGAGCAAATGAAAGCCCTCTTAGCCAAACGCAACGACACTTATAAAGCTGTGCTTACACCCGAACAATTTTCCCAATTCGAAAAAATGCACCATCGCCCCGGCGGCCGGCACTTCGGCGGCGGCCCCAACGGCCCCGGAGAACCCGGCTCCGCGATCTAACAGATTCATTCGTCGATTTTAATTGTCGTCTGACGAAGTGCTTCACCCCTTCTCCCAAAGCCACATTAGCTTCGTGGGATGAGACGCATTTTTCTTCTGCTTTCGACTACCGTCCTAATGACGCTGACAACCCCAGGCTCCGCATCGAAGTTCGTAAGCAGCAGCAAAACACGGATCGACTCAACCCCTACGGTCAACCCAATAACCCCATGCCCAACAACCAGCCATCCGAAATTCTTACGCTAAAAATAAGGCAAACCGTATATCTGGGATCTCGCAGTGAAGTAGCAGTTCTTGGTTCGTTAGTCCGCCCTCTTCCGGGGGTGGGCTTTTTTTACACCGCATTAAAATTCTAGGATTAATTCCTGGTTGTTTAGTCCGCCCTCTTCTGGGGGTGGGCTTTTTTTGTACCTTTCAAATTAAAAACTACCCCATGCGCATCATTGTTGTTGCTACCTGCATTGCCGCCGTTCTTTTTACATCCTCCGCTATCCCCCCGCGCCCTGTCTGGACCAAAGAAAAAGCAAACGCATGGTACGCCACAAAAGGATGGCTCCGCGGCGCCGATTTTATTCCCTCTACGGCCATCAACCAGCTGGAGATGTGGCAACAACCCACTTTCGACCCCACTACGATCGATAAAGAACTCGGCTACGCAGCATCCATTGGTCTTAATTGTATGCGGGTCTTCCTGCATCACGTCGCCTGGCAACAGGATCCCGCGGGCTTCAAACAACGCGTAGCCCAATACCTCGACATTGCCGACAAACACCATGTCATCACTTTGTTTGTTTTCTTCGATGATTGCTGGAACGAAAGCTACCAAGCCGGTACCCAACCAACACCGAAAAAAGGCATCCACAACTCCGGCTGGCTCCGTGATCCGGGAAAGCTCTATTACGACGAACCCAAACTGGTCGACACGCTAAAACAATACGTCACCGATGTCCTCACTACTTTCCGGCACGACAAACGCATTCTCCTCTGGGATCTCTATAACGAACCCGGCAACTCCGATTATGGCGATAAAAGCCTCCCCCTTCTCGAAAAAACCTTCACCTGGGGACGCGAGGTCGATCCCGACCAACCCCTTTCGGCCGGCCTCTGGAGCGATAACCTCACGACACTAAACGCGTTCCAACTCTCCCATTCCGATGTCATCACCTATCACAATTACGATCCGCCGGCAGCACACCAACACTGCATCGATACGCTCCGCCAGTACGGCCGCCCGCTTATTTGTACGGAGTACATGGCGCGACTAAGATGGAGCACGTTTTTCAACATCATGCCGATGCTCAAGCAAAACAATGTCACTGCGATCAATTGGGGACTGGTAACGGGAAAAACGAACACCAAATATGCGTGGGACACACCCATGCCAGATGGGGCAGAACCTACCGTATGGTTTCATGATATTTTCCGGCCGGATGGCACTCCCTTCGATTCCACGGAAATTGCCTTCATTAAATCCCTCACGCAATAACCCCAAAAAAAAACGTTACCTTCGCCGATTACCTGAACCGCGGTATGCGGTTCGACCGTAGGTCAATCATCAGCCGTTTGCGCGGATAGGCTAATTTGACCGGTTGACCTATCCGCGTATTATTACTGTTGTAAAACAGCAAATCGATCGAAATGAAGCGTAAAACCGATAATTTCAACAAGTTCTACAACAAAAAGCGCAACAGCGCGATCAAGGAAGAATTCCGCCAGGAAAAGAAAGCAGCAAAAAAAGAACGCAAAGAGGGCATCGAACGCCACTTTGAAGAAAAACGCAGCGCCAAGGCTCAGACGGCAGCCACGCCGCCCGCCGCAAACCTGGCCCCGGGAGGAACGAGAATTCCAGGAGGAACCAGATCCCCGGGCGGCTCCAAAGGCCCGGTACACAAAGGCACACCCCTCTCCGCCGACGGCGAACACCTGCCACTTAATAAATACATCGCTCATGGCGGCATCTGCTCCCGCCGCGACGCGGCTGAGATCATCCGTCAGGGAAAAGTTACCGTCAACGGCAAGCCCGTCACCGAACCCGGCACAAAAGTGATGCCCACCGACCTCGTCAAGGTCAATGGTAAAAAAGTCACCATCTCCCGCAACTTCGTCTATATCTTACTAAATAAGCCAAAGGATTATATCACGACCACCGACGACCCTCAGGGCCGTCGCACAGTACTGGACCTTATTCGCGCAGCGACCACTGAACGCGTCTATCCCGTCGGCCGCCTGGACCGCAACACTTCCGGCGTACTGCTGCTTACGAACGATGGCGACCTCTCCCAAAAACTGGCCCACCCCAGCCATGAGATCAAGAAAGTCTATCACGTCACCCTGGACAAACCACTCACAAAGGCTGACTTCGATAGCATCATCAACGGCGTTATGCTAGAAGACGGTCTCGCCCATGTCGACGTGATGGCCTACGCAGATGCAAGGGACAAGGCCCAGATCGGCCTCGAGATCCATAGCGGCCGCAACCGCATCGTCCGCCGTATCTTCGAGCACCTGGGCTACGACGTTAGAGGCCTCGACCGTGTCATGTATGCCGGTCTCACCAAGAAGAACGTGCAACGCGGCAAATGGCGCTTCCTCAACGAAAGAGAGATCCGCATCCTCAAATACCTCAACTCTTCGATAAAGGGTTCCGCTGCCCGCACCAAAGACTGGGCGGCCACCCCCGACGCGCCCGAAAAGGTTGGGGTGCCAGGCCCCGGAAAAGCGGCGCTTTCCGCCGCACTCCAAAAGGCTGCCGTGGCGACCGCAGGCAAGCGCGCCCCCTCCACCGCGCCGATAGCAAAGAAGCCGGCGCCGGAAAAAGTCGCCTCCCCGGACGCAAAGAAACCGGCGCGCCCTACGAAGCCGGTACACTCCGCGGCCCCAAAGAAATCCACTGGCGCCAAACTCGCTCGACCGAGATCCCAAAAAGCGTCCCACACCACCCCTCGCTCCCGCAAACCAAAAATCTGACACCCAAATCCATGTCACATCCCGAAATTCTCTTCGAGAATGAGGCCTTCATCGCCATCAATAAACCCGCAGGTACGCTCAGCATCCCAGACCGTGAAGGAAAAGAAGCCTCACTCAAGTCCTGGCTCCGCGAACGCTATGGAAATATCTTCACCGTCCACCGTCTCGACCGTGAGACAAGCGGTGTCATCGTCTTCGCCAAAGACGAAACCACGCACAAATTCCTCTCGGGCATCTTCGAGGACCGGGAAGTAGAAAAGATCTACCAGGGGATCGTCCAGGGCACCCTCCCGCAACCACGAGGCAGCATCGACCAGCCGATCATGGAACATCCTGGCAAACAGGGCACCATGGTCATCAACCGCCACGGCAAAGCCTCACTCACCGACTATACCGTGCAAGAAGAACTCGGGCCATATTCGCTTGTACAATTTCAGATACATACCGGACGCACCCACCAGATCCGCGTTCACATGCAATCCCTCGGCCATCCTGTCGCCTGCGACGACCTCTACGGCGACGGCCGTCCCGTCCTGCTCTCTTCTATTAAACGAAATTTTAAACTATCACGCCACGAAGAACAGGAACGTCCCATCCTCGACCGCCTCGGTCTCCATTCCCAATCGCTGACATTTACTGACGCCGCCGGTACCCTCCATACCCTTGAGGCCGAGATGCCAAAAGACATGCGCGCGCTCCTTCAACAATTAAGAAAATGGAAATCATAACTGTGGGCTATGGGGCCGCTGCGCTTAGTTAAACACCACCCCGCGCCGCCAACCATTCCGCCATCGCAGGCTGCCCCTTCCGCACCGCCCAACCGCGAGGCGTCTGCGCCCATTCGGCCTCAACCGCATTGATCTCGGCGCCGAATTCCAGCAATACGGAAGCAATATCCTCCAGCCCCTTCGCCGCACTACAATGCAAGGCCGTTATCCCGAGCCAGTTGCTCAACCGCGGATCAAGCCCCCACTCCAACAGCCAACGCGCCTGCTCCGCGGAGCCAAACGTGGTCCCATCCCACGCCGCCGCCGATAATAATTTCTTGCGCCAATGCTCGACGTAAGCAGCCGGATCAGTACGACGAACCTCTTCCGATACCGAAGCATCGGCCTCATATGCCACGATCTCCGGATCACGCCGCACCACCCGCGAAGCGATCAACTCTACAAGGTCGGCCGGCGCACCCGCCACCTTTGCTATATGCAGCACATCACCCGAAGACTCTACCATGGCCGCGGCATCCGCACCCCGTTCCAGCAGCAATCTAGCGATCTCAAAGTGCCGACCGCCGACCGCCGAATGCAATGCCCCGCCAAAAGGCGCGATCCTCGGCTCCGGCTCATTAATATTGGCACCACGATCCAGTAACAACCTGACCACTTCCATATGCCCCCGGGCCGCCGCATTCCGCAAGGGCAACCCGCTATAGTATGAAACGTAATCCGGTAACCGGTTCGCTAACCCCGCATCCGCATCCAGCAGCTCCGCAACCCTCCGGTAATACCCGCTCTTCGCCGCTACGGAAATATCACACCAGGCGCCGCGCGCCATCAAAAAACCGGTTACCACTTCAGCCGAACGCAACCCCTGAACGGGCAGATCCCTATACCAGGCCCGGTAATGATAGTCCCCGCCCGTCAGATCGATCGGCCGCGCGCCATCCGGCCGCTTCGCCTCAATATCCGCCCCCCGCTCCAACAAAAGATCGATCAGCCAAAGCTGTCGCGTCAACGCCGCCCAATGTATGGGTTGGTTACCCCTTGCATCCGCCGCCGAAACAAGCTCCGGCCGGGAATCGATCAACCGGCGCACCCCCATCTCATCAAAATCCTTGATCCCAGCGGCGATCTCCTCACCACCAGGTAAAATATGATAATGCTCCCCAAGCCATGCTTCAAAAAAATCACCCAATTCGGTATACCCCCGATCCCGCACCATCTTCAACGGCAGATCCCCATGTCCATACATTGGATAGGTCGTCAACGGCAACAAATACTCCACAACGGCGATCCTATTCTCCCGCAAGGCAAAATGCAATGGGGTCAAATACTGGAATTCACAATCCAGGAGACCCGGATCCCGCGCGGCCAACGCCTGCACCTCAGCCAGGTCGCCTTGAGCCGCCGCATCCAGCATAGCCCATACATCCACTCCCCGCCCTCTGCTCCAGGGCAGGTACGCATCCGTCCGCAGCTCGGCCGGACACCGCATCTCATTCAAAGCTGATCTCCCCCTTTCCATAATCAATAGATATTTTTCCAAATTTTTCCAACGCACTCTGCCCAAAAAGCAACGGCGCCTTCCCATTTGCCACCACCGACGCCTGAATATTCCGGATCGTCCGGTTCCCGATCGTTACCTCCTTCAACAAGATGATCGCATCCTCGGATATGTTCCCGTTCGCATCCAGAAAATCCGCCTTCCCCACAAAATCCTCCTCCTTCAACCTGCCCTGCTTATACAAAAAAGTTGCCTCCACCGAAGAGATCGATATCATCCCCGCCCCCGTATCAAAAATGAAATACATCTCCGACCCATTGATGGTCACCGGTATTTGATAAACCCCATTCCGCTTCTCCATCTTCACGGAGGTCTTCCCTACATCGTCCCGCGTCGGCACCGTCGGACCCCTTGCAGGACCAACCCGCTCAACGCTGTCCCGCAACATATTCCGCGAGATAGTATCAACGCCCATCCCGGCCAGCCGCCGGCGTATACGCCCACTCTTGCTGCAACCCGAACAGGCTGAAAAAACACAGCAAAGCGCCGCCACATACCAAATAGAAGATTTCATCTTATGTCCCCGATTTTAGGAAAGATCTGAATTAAAAATCGTTGGTTGTCCTGCTCGTTCCGAAGTCTGCCGACACCACCCCACCCATTTCCGGAGAGCTGCAAGTCGATCAACCCCTTATACCCCCGCCCCTCAAAATCAATGTTATCAACATCCCGCCAGTAATTGCGCAAACTCAAAGCACGCCGGTAACTCAATTCATAATTGTGCCGTTCCGTCCCACTCCTTGAAGCATATCCCGCGATCACAAAAATATAAGAGACATCCTTCAAGATCGTAGAGTCTTGCCCCTCCTTCCGCTTCTTCAATGCATCGATCACCGCTTTCAACCGCAATCCGGCCTGATCAAGCTGAGCCACCGTCGACTCATAATTCTCCAATCCCGGTGACCGGATCTCAAAACTATCCTTCTCGAATCTCACCTCGAACGCCAGTTTGAACCGCTTGTATTGCTCCTCATACCGAAACAAAGCGGAATCACTCTTCAATGGCTGCAGCGTTCCTTCTACCGCATTGATGATCGCCAGCTTTCGCTTCAGGTCCTGTATCGTCTGATGCTGCCTTGCAAACACCAGAATAAACAATACCAGCATTACGAAAAAAAGGCTGGTCATCAGATCCGTATAGCTCGGCCAAAAAGAATCCGTTCTAGGTGCCTTCATTTCTTAGCTTTTTTTCGCCCGAGCCCCCGAAAAAACGTCGACACCCTACTCCCGAAACGATGGTCATTGTAATTATTGATCCTGCCCAGCTCCATCACCGCCCTGTCAAAACTACTGTTCAACTCCCGGAACTCCCTGTCCATCCGATTTGACTGTTGGACTGTCCCCTGCTTTAGCTCCGACAAATGTCGGTTCATCGTCTCCAGATAGGCCAGACTATCCAGGTTCTTCCACTTCTCCGGGTACTGGTTCTGCAACAGGTCCATTTCCCGCAGGGTGATCTTCTGCACTTCATTGATACGCTCCTGCGTAAACAGCTTCAGCTTTTCCAGGCTCTCATCCAATGTATTGCCGACGCCATTTACCGCGCGCACGATCAACTGACGGCTGTCATCCAGCGATTGATAATGACTCTTCAGGAATGTACTCAATTGCTGGTTCTCTTCGAACATCGATACCAGTCTCTGACCCAACGCATCAAAATGTTCACTCCGCTCCAATGCTGAATCCAGCCTCCCCGATACGCCACGCGTAGCATGCATCAACTCATTCAGCTGGCCCAGGTACGCATTGAATTGCGCCAGCCGCTCCGTCGAGAGATTCAATTCCTGCAGGATGACCACATTGGCCTTTCCAAAGGCCGTAATATCCATGTTTTCCAATGAATTCAAAATCTTCTCCTGCGAGACAAGCGCGTGATAGTTTTTACCCATCACTTCCTTCAGCATAGTTAAATTCGTCTTGAACTCCGAATTGAATTGATACAGGTTCTGTTGCAGCGAAGCAAAGGTGGAGTTGATATTCTGGTTCAATACCGGCAACAATTCCGTTTGGATAAAAGTGTAAAAATCATTACGCCGCTCTCCCAGCAGGGCCTTCGCCACCTTAAAAAATAACCCATTGTTCAAGACCGTCAGTGCCAATCCAAAAAAACTCGCGACCATCGCGATCATCACGCCCTTCAGCAGGGCCGAGATAGCTATATCCATCCCGTTGTTCTCACCGCCAAAGTCAATGCCGGAAATTTTTACCAACCCTACGATAATGCCCAGGAACGTGCCCAACAGGCCCAGGTAGAGAGGCAACGCAATGGTTTGATGGATCTCCTCCTCCACGCTGTCGCAATTGCGTTCGACCACATCCTTGATCAGGTGAAAGTCCGAAGCTACTCCCTTGTTCCGCAGCAGATAAGTATTCAAGGAATACACGATCTTCTTCGTTACCGCATTCCCACCCCCTTTCTGTCCGATCAACTCCACCATCTCCCCTCCTTCCATCGATTGGTGGATACCGAATTGGTCCATCTTAGGAAATATATTCCTTAATACGGCTATGCGCCTGTTGGTCTGAAAGAAATTATACACCTGCAGACAAACGATGATCCCCACACCAACCGCCTCTATCAATTCAAAATTATTCATAACGGATCAGTGCTTTACGTTTGATCACCCATTTGTCACCCTCTAAAATGGCGTGGCCCGGACGTTTCGTCAATATATTCTTCACCGGGTTGCCCGGCAGGTTCTCCTCATCACACGCCGCCTTAATATAACTCTCCGCCAGTTGCACGATCTCCATGATCGGTGCGCCTAGCGTATGCAGTTCATATTCCGCCTCCTGCTGGTTGGCACTAAGCTTAAAGCGATAAACAGTATTGTCCTTCGTCGGTGACTTGGCCGAATTGGGAAAATAGTTGTTGACCGGCCCCGCCATATAAAACACTTCCGCCGATGCAGGCCCCGGACTCGCCGATCCAGTTGAAGCTGCCGATATAGCAGCCGCCATCACGGGCTTTCCCCTGATAGGTTCGACCGTCTTCACCTTCCTCGATTCCAATTGCGCCACCTGGTGCTGCAGCTTGCCTATAGCTTGTTTCAACTCCATCAACACCTTACTATCCGCCAATATCCTTTCCACTTCCCGCTTGTCCACCGCCGCCGGTTTGAAGCCGGAACCACTCCCCTTCGAATAGTTATCTGTAAACGACCGCAACTCCCGCTTCCTTGACTTCAACTCCTCTTTCATAGCATCCATCCTCCGCCATACAATTATACCGCCCCCTATCACCAAAATTATCGGCAACAAAACCCAAAAATTAAAACCGCCAAAAAAAAGCAGCAGCATCATTGATTATTTTTCTGAATAGAAAAAGCAAGTCTATTGATGGCGCCTATCAGCGGATAAAAGAACAACGTCTCCGTTATAGGCACATCCGCATTCCCTTCCACGTCCGCCATCTTCTGCCGGATACCGTCGATCAGGTCACTCTTCACCCTGCTTTTCAGCAGCTCCTTATATTCCCCAAACCCCTTCCCGTCGATCCCAAAATACTGGTAATAATTGAACCGTGCATTCAATTCAAAGAAGAGATCGATAAACGCATTCACTTCTCCTACCACGGCCGAAACCACTTCTTCTTTGGAAAGATCTGTATATTTCAAATCCGAAGGCGGCACCGTCTGAGCCTCACCCGCACCCGTAAGCGTTGTCAGGATCTGGTCCTCCAATGCATCGAACCGCGAAGGGTCCGCACACTCCAGGCCCCCCTTACAGGTGATCTCCTTCGGATTGGCCGTTAACCGAAATTCCATGGAAGGAACAGTGTCCACCCCATAGACCACTCCGAAGATCACCTTGGTGTATCCCAACAGCGTCGACAGGTCATTGCCCCCGCCGGCCAGCCGGATCACCTTGCTCCCATTTCCGCTAAACGTGATGAACTCTGGTATTGCCAGCCCCTTCACCTTCATCAACCGCGCGATATGGTAAACGATCGCCGCATAAAAGAAAATAAACACGAGCTTGAATTCCGTCCCCTCCGCCAACAGCTTCGAGAACGATAGCGGTATGCGGTTGTCCTTGATGGTCTTATTTTCTTCCAGGGAAAAAAAGAACTCTATCAATTCCACACTCTTACTATTCTTCTGCTTGATCGCATCATATATACCCGTCAACGACCCCGCCTTGGTATTGGCCAGCGATTCCCGGATCTTCTCCTGAAAATGCTGCACAAAGCCATTGGCCGCCGACGTCCCCCCATAGCCATCCCCAAAGATCGAATTCGCCGCAAACCGGAACGAGGTCAGCACGATCGGATCCTCACTCTGATAGATCACGATATCGGTCGTCCCACCCCCAATATCGATGTTGACCGCCGGCCGGTCATGCGGCCGGACATTCTCTTTGTGATAATAATGATAGAAGGGGGCAAAAGACTCGGACATCTTATACAATTTACTACCACCCGGAAAGTATCGCTGGTAATACGTGTTCCAGGAGTTCTGAAAGAACTTCCGCCTGAACACCGGCATACTCGATGGATAGAACCAGACAATTTCGGTCGACGCCAGATCCCCACCCTCCAGCAGGACCTTATTCCGGATCATCATCATCAGCTGTTTCAAAAAAGCCTTGGTCCGCCGCTCCAGCCGCTTATCATTTCTAAAATCACTCCACTTGAGATTAGGCGTGACCTCGCCGCCCAGCTCCGGCCGCTCCTTCAGGTACCAAAAAGGAATATTAAAGTCCGCCAACGCAAAATTGCCGTCATCTGGATTAAAGCTCCCATTGTCACTGATCACCGTCCGCTGTGGAAACTTATACTGGATGTTCCTGTTCACTTGCATCGGCACGAACTCCTCCCGCACTGACCGCACCAGCCGCGAAGCCCCAAAGCCCAATTTCGGATTTAGCAAATACGATTCAGTGGTTTCATCAGGTACATGCAGGGTGGC
This sequence comes from Puia sp., assembly GCA_965214315.1. Classification (GTDB taxonomy): domain Bacteria; phylum Bacteroidota; class Bacteroidia; order Chitinophagales; family Chitinophagaceae; genus Puia. The sequence continues at coordinate 175,542 of CBDCBP010000007.1, forward strand.
GATCTGCACATCTTTCTCGCCAATTTCGAGCGGCCGCGTGATATCCTCGCGGCTGTCCTTGTATTCAATATGCGTATTGGATGTCCCAAAGTCGATCGCAAAGCGGAAAACCCGCGACGGCATCGGCAACGGTTCAAAAAGCGGGATCAGCATCCCCGATGCGGAATTGTGGACCACCTCAATCAAATCAAAATTCTCCTCGAGCACATAGTACACCGTCGACACCCCCGCACCTTGATGCTTACTGCTCCTTGGCTTCACCGCCAACGGCTTGATCGAATCGAAAGGCCGCTTCTCATTAAAATAATTGACCGTATAATTGTTCTGCTTGGTGGCGACGGCCACATCCCGGTCAACAAGCATCACCCTGTAATGAGGATTGAAATCCGGATTGTTCACCCTGATGAACGGATAGATCGCCAGCGTGAATTGGTTGTCGATCACGATCCCGACATTCTCTTTCTCATTCGCCGGCTGAATGCCATCTTGCATCTGGTTAAGATGATATAACCGCGAGAACTGAATATACTTATCACCTTTTATGGGGATCCTCAGAACGACCTTTACGCCACCCGGCATTTGCACAAGCTCAATCCGCTTCTTCCCATCACTTACCCTGCCACGCAGTCCCGCCGCGGAAAAATATTCAAAATACTTCTTCTTCAATGGCAACACATAGCTATGGTCTTTATCACCCTGCCTGACCTCATAATTGCCATCAAAGAAATGCGCCCCGTCGATCGCATAGGGCAGCCGGATCAGGTAGGGTTGCAGGAAATCGCTCACCGTCAGATAAGGATACCTGATATGCTGCTGATTCGGCAGCGTCCGTTCGGACAATGCCCGCTCATCGAGCCAGGGAACCTGTTCCCCATAGCTGCTCTGCCATACGCCACCCGCATACTTCAGCGGTTCATTGTAGGCATCTTTTGGCAATACCAACGGCAAGAACCCCTCTACCAGCTTTCCGGTATCCAATTGTACCACAAAGTCATTCTCCTCTGTCGACGGATCGACCCCATAGTTCTTTACCCGCAATTGAACCCCGAGTATCTCCGCATTGTTGCCTTCCGCAACAACCGGCAATAAGTCATAGGCATGTTTGTATGCATTCGCATCATGCTCCATCACCCTGATCGCATCCTTTAACCCCGCATCCAGTAATGCATACGTCTCATCCAAATACACATTCAGGTCAGGAAATTTAACGGAAAAATCAGGAAAATTACGCCTGAAAGCAAACACGAATTTCACAAACTCCTTCCCCCGCTTATACAATGGCAAAAAATGGTCGTCAAAAACCTTGTCATTCCCGAATCTGATGTCTACATAGCTGAGATCGTTGGCCGAAGAAAAGAAAAGCGTTGCCGGCGACGTACCACCGATAATGTTGATCATCTCTGGCCCCTGTTTATAATTCAACAGGTAACAATGCTTAAAATCGGTAAAATTAAAGGCATTCCTATCCTGAAACAGATACATCTTCAGTGTTTCCCCCAGCAAGCGATGCTTGGCGGAAACCGACCCATTCATCAGCTTCCCCAGATCGCTTACCGGATCGATGTCCAATTCGCCAGCCGTAACCCGTATCCCCGTGGTCCATTGCAGTACCTCTATCTTATCCTGCAATGCCTCGATATTAAAGAAAATCTCCGCAACATCCAGGCAGTCCGACACCGATCGATGATAAATGGTAGCAGCATCCAGGTTCTTCGAACTGTTCACAAATTCAAAAGCCGTCCGCACGAGATCCATCCGCGCGAAAGGTGAAGGGATAGAGGTGATCTGCGTATGCGCCGTCGATCCCGCAGGATCGGCAATGGAGTTGATATGGTCCTTGGTCAGATGACCCGAGATGGCTTGCCAGCCCTCGATATTCTCGCTCCCCCCTTTCTGATGTAACCGAAATATCTTACTCATAATTTTATCTCTTTCTCGGTGATGTCATTTGTAGCATGAGTGAATAATGCAATCAGCTTCTTCGCCGGGTTCAAGTGATCGAAATCCCCCGACAGCTTTGACAACACACTTCTATAGTGATGCAGGTGTGCCCCATCCGACAAGCGTTTAAAGAAGTCCTTCTTGGCCGGCCTCCCCATCACCGGATTGTAAATATCTTTCCCCGCAAGCGAGGCGTCCAGGGCCCGAAAAGCCACATTGGAGTTAGCCATCTCTTCCAGCCACTCCCTGAAATGTTTGTTGAACACGCTAAGACTTCGCCTCAGTCTGCCATCGAGTGCCTCTTCAGACAACTTGTTGTTCCCATGATACAACCAGGCTTCATTCTTGTTCCGGCAAAGCTCCTCATAGTGATTCTCCATAAGGCTCTGGAACAACGTATACCGCGTCAACGGCCGCGCCACCACATCATAGGTCTCTTTCGCGAGGTCGCCAAAATGGATCGCCGAAGACTCATGCTGCAGCCCAAACTCAAAAAATTTCGGATCGGTAGCCCTGCCCCCGCTGATATGCAGATCGGCATCATCCAGCTCCATAAAGTCGACGATCGACAAAGCCGCACCCAATTCTATAAAATGCGCCCTGTTCCGCTGCTTGTTGCTGCCATCCGCACCCTCCTGCTCATTGGTAACCTGATCTCCAATATAATACAAGGCATTGATCGCCCCGTTTCCGCTCACATTGCGGGAGTAATACGACAATGCCGCCTTGGTTTTCGAAATAAACCGGTTGCTATCGATCGTCGTCTCATCATTCGCCCTTACAGCAAAGTACGGCAGCACCGTCACCGCACCGATCTTGGCATCCCTTAAAAAAGAGTGATGCGGTATCGGATGTTTCGCATCCCGGATATTTTTCAGGATCAAGGGAAAACCCGCCGCCCCCGTACCACCGAAGATGGAAGAAATGATGAAGACCCGGTCCTCCTGCTCAAAATTGCCGGCAAACTTCGCAAAACTATCCGAACCCTTGAATTTATTCAACACCACACTGCCGATATTGGGATTGCCCAAAAAGCCCATGTCCATATCGGCATCCAAATTGGGCTTGCTGAACAACAGCGATATAAAAGCCCGGCTGTTCCGCTCCAGCTCGCTATACCCGATAAACTCTTTAAAAAGCTGCTCCTTGACCCCATCTATGTCGAAGCGAAAATTATCACTCACAAAACCCCCATCCCCCAGCTCGTCCAATGAACTGATCTTTGTCTTAAAGAAACCCGACTCTGCTGAAAAGGTCTTCTCCCTGATCTCCTTATAGGTCTTTAATATGTCCACCGTCCGGGTAAGGTCTCCATTGGAAGTGTCCGGATCGATGATGATGGGCACCACCCTGTCCACATTCCGAAGCTCGACCCCCGAGGCCAGCAACATCGTAAGGGCCTTCACTACCCTCGACCCCGTACCGCCGATCGCGAATAAAAATAGTTTTGCCATAATCCATAATTAAAAAGGTACTTTACGATTTACACTGCTTTTCCATTTGATCAACAGCGATAGGATACAACTCCAGACAAAGGAATAAATGAATGCCGTCATCGCAAAACCGAGACAGTCCGACTCATGCATGTGCAGGTCTTTACAATAGTTCCCCGTCGACAGGTCGTTGTTCGGATACATAAAGGCGATGATCCCCACGATCGCCGCGCCGACTAAAAGATTTAGCAGCCATTTCCACCACACATTGAACGGGACGCGGTTAAACAACCCATAGTAATAGTTTATCACGATAAGGCTGTTGATCACAAACAAATAAATAAATACCAGGTTGTAGGTCGACTGCCCCGTATAATCGTTGCAACTATGCGGGTCAAGCCCCCGCAGGTGCTCACCTAAGCCATTCTGACTACTGTAAAGCCCAAAGCTCTCGAACAGCGTGATCAAAAAATCCGCAAATGAACCCATATACGTTATCGTTTATTTTTTATGATCACGATCACCCCCACAATTACCACCACCGAGATGATCAATACCCATGGCGCCCCGCCACTCCGGCCCTGCGCGCCGTCTTCACCCATCTCATTGACCCGCACATCCAGCGCGAATTGGTCCATACTCTTATACCTGTCCGCATATGCCCTGGACATCCCTTCTACCAAGTCGCTAAATCCGAAGGTTTGTTGCTGCTCGAGGGTATCCGCCGGGTGTGAATCGTCCATCGTCGACCCCTTATATACCCATTCCGGGATCTTCGACTTCAATCGGATAGACACCTCCTGCTGCGGCTTCAGATCTTCCGTCCTGACTAGAAAAATATGCGTAAATCCCTGCATGGCCTGGTCAGTCGGATCGTCATTCCGAATGATGGCCGCCAGCTTATAATTCTTTGGCAACTCATAATTCGCAATGTTTTCCACATAATGCCGGTCCTGCTTCATACCGGCCAGATCCACTGCCATGGCAAATTGGAATGCCCCGCTGTCCGCAATAACGGCCTTGTTGAGCACCAGCCGCGTGGCCGGCTCGGCTATCACAAAATCCCCGCCCCGATACTTCCGGATCAGCTTCGCCGCCGGGCGCCCACCCCCTGGCTGAAACAAATAACAGGCATCCCTAAAACCACTATAGCCGGCAAACGGTGACCCTTTCATAAAATCCACTAACCGGCGGATCTTCCCCGCATTTCCGAAGATCATCACATAATACGGCCGCCGGATTCCCTGAACCACAGCCGCACTCCCACTGCCGCCGCCCTTAGATTCCTCATAATACACCCCGTCAAATCCCGAACTGAACTTCAAAATGATTGTACTCAGATCCCGCTGCCGCAGCGCCGTCGCCAACACTGTCTCCACATTATCTCCCTGCTGCCGCAACAATTGCGCCGATGCGCCCCTGCCAACGGAAAACACAAAGTCCGAGATCAATACATGCACATGCTCCTGGTTCGCCCCGATCACTTGCTGCAGCATCGCATCAATATAAGTATCCTTGCGCCCGCACCCATTCCGAACCAGGCTGTCATGGTCCAAAGTTTTGATAAACGCGTTGACCTCCAGCGGGGTCGCATTCGATCGATAAGCGCAAACCCGGTCGTTCACGTACCCCAGATTGATCGTATCCGCAATCCCATGTGTCTGCAGGTCTTTCAGGAAAGCATGTACGTCATTCTTAAGATCGGTACCCGGCCCCGCCAGGTACCCGTCCATACTGGCCGAATTATCAAAATACACATCATAAGCGACCTGCCCCGAGCCCTCAAGCGTTACAGCCGATGGATCAGCCGGCGAGCCCGTCGCGTCCGGCGCCTCAGCAGTTCGACCCCGACTGCCGCTACCGCTCCGGCCGCAAGCCACAAAAAATAGTACTGACAAAAAAAGAACGCTTCGCCGAACCGCATGCAGATTAGACATTTGTGTAATCATCAAGCAAAATATACGCCCTTTCTCGCTCATATAAACCCTAAAATTTACCATCGGACACCACCTGTATCGAATCCGAACGGGCATGGCCTGATTGATAAACTCAAATAGCTGTGTCTCAAATTTTTACACAAACGGCATTATCTTGGTACCAGCGCATTCCATGATTATGAACTATTTCCGCCTCGCGTGGCGCCACCTGGTAAGGAACAAAGGCTATAGCATTGTCAATATCGCCGGCCTCGGCACCGGCATGGCCATCGCCCTCCTCATCGGCCTCTGGACCCGGGACGAACTTAGCTTCGACCACTATTTCCCTAACCATAGCCATATCGCCAAAGCCATGATCAACTTCGGCACCGGTGACAAGACCGCGACCAGCGATGTCATCGCCATGCCCCTGGGACAGGCGCTCCACGATCAATATCCCGATCTCTTCGTCCACACTGCCCTGACCTGCGACGGCAGCAATCACCTCCTGAGCGTCAACGAAAAGACAGTCAGCGCGCCCGCCATATGGGCCCAGCAGGACTTCCCCGCCATGTTTGGCTTAAAGGTTGTCGGTGGTAATTTGCGGGCTGCCGCCGACCCCTCCACTGTAGTCATCGCCCAATCCCTCGCCATCAGCCTCTTTGGCAACACCGATCCCATTGGTAAAACCATAAAAGTCGACAACCAACTGCCCCTCCGCGTCGGCGCCGTTTACGCCGACCTACCCCAAAATTCCAGCCTGCGCGGCGTGGCTGTCATAATGCCTTGGTACAATAAATACAATCAGTACCACAGCAACAATAAGAATTGGGACGACGATAACGGCTACCTGTATGTCGAACTTGCCCCGGGTATCACCGCTGCAGCAGCCACAGCCCGCATCAAAAATATTCCTACTCCCTTCTTCAAGTCCTGGCACGAAGAAGCCATGATCTACCCGCTCGACAATATCCACCTTTATAACGAATTTAACGCCGGTGTCCCCAACGGCGGTGCCATCCGTTTCGTCTGGCTCTTTGGTACCATTGGCATCTTCGTTCTCCTCCTCGCGTGCGTAAACTTCATGAACCTGTCTACCGCCAGCAGCAGCAAACGCGCAAAAGAGGTCGGCATCCGTAAGACCATCGGATCGCCAAGAAGCCAGCTCATCACTCAGTTCCTCAGCGAGTCCACCCTGGTCGCCTGCGTCGCCCTCGCCTTCGCACTCCTCCTTGCAGGGCTGGCCTTGCCCTACTTTAACAACCTCGCAGCTAAGGATCTGCGTCTGCCCTTGACCAATCCGATTTTCTGGCTGCTCATCCTCGGCTTCGCTAGCCTTACAGGCCTCCTCGCCGGCAGCTACCCCGCCTTATACCTTTCCGGCTTTAACCCCATCCACGGCTTTCGCCGGAACACCGAGGGATCACGCAAAATGCTCGTCGTCGCTCAATTCACCGTCTCGCTCTCTCTCATCATCGGGACCATCATCGTCTTCCGGCAGATCCTCTTCACAAAGGATCGCCCTGTCGGCTATGATCGTCAGGGCCTGATCACCGTTAACATCAACACGCCGGAATTGGCACAGCATTATGAGGCCCTTCGCACCGAACTCATTCAAAAAGGCCTGGCGGCTAACGTCGCCTCGTCCAATATGACCACTACCGGCTTCGAAGACGCCAAACAGCTCGACTGGCGAGGGAAACGCCCCGACCAGGAATCCCTCATGTTCCACGATGTCAACGTCACCCCCGATTATGGCGCGACCGTCGGCTGGACCATCCTCCAAGGCCGCGACTTCTCCCGCGACTTCCCGACGGACTCCAACGCCATTATCCTGAACGAAGCCGCCGCTACCCTCATCGGTTTCAAAAACCCTGTCGGCGAGACCGTGAAAGCCGAAGGAAGGACATACACCGTCATAGGTGTGGCCAACAATATGCTCACCAATTCCCCCTACGATACCATCAAGCCTGCCTTCTTCCTCGGCGGTCTTTACACAGGCGTCATCATTATGCGTATAAGACCCGGTCTCGCGGCGCGTACTGCCATCGCCGAAATGGAACCCCTGTTCAAACGATATAACCCTGCCAGCCCATTCATCTACCGCTTCGTCGACGATGACTATGCCGCAAAATTCGCCGCCGAACAACGAATTGGCAGCCTCGCCGCGACCCTCACCGTCCTGGCCATCTTCATCTCCTGTCTCGGCCTCTTCGGCCTCGCAGCCTTCGTCGCAGAACAACGCACAAAAGAAATTGGCGTTCGCAAAGTACTCGGCGCCGATACACTCAGCCTCTGGGCACTCCTCTCGAAAGACTTCATCCGCCTGGCCGCCATCTCCATGCTAGTCGCCATGCCCCTCTCCTGGTGGGCCATGCACCAATGGCTGAGCAACTACGCATACCATGCCGCACTTTCCTGGTGGGTCTTCGCCTCAGCCGGCGCAGGTCTCCTCCTGATCACACTCGTCACCGTCAGCTTCCAGTCCCTGAAAGCCGCCCTCATGAACCCCATAAAAAGTCTTAGAACAGAATAAAACCAATACTATGCTGAGATCTTATTTCCGGATCGCCCTTCGCCAGCTCCTCAAAAACAAAGGCTATACCTTTATCAACATAGCCGGCCTCGCCACAGGCATGGCCATCGCTCTCCTCATCGGACTATGGATCCAGGACGAATGCAGCTTCAACCACTATTCCCCTAACCATAACCGCATCGCGGCAGGCATGATCGTCCAGGCCGCCCCCGGACAACCAACCTATATGGGCGACGTGGTCACCAATATCATGGGCACCACCTTCCGCTCCCAATACAAAGACCTCTTCACCCGCACCGCACAATACGCCGACGGCGGTACCGGCGCCCTCATCAATAGCGGCGACAAAACTGTCACCGCCAACGCCATCTGGGCGCAGTCGACATTGCCGTCCATGTTTGGCTTCCAACTCCTCCGCGGCAGCCTCCCCGACGAAAGAGACCCTTCCACGGCCCTCATATCCCAATCCCTCGCCACAAGCCTTTTCGGGAATTCCGACCCCCTGGGCAAGACCATCAAAGTCGCCAACAACGTCGCACTCCGCGTGGGCGCCGTCTACAGTGACCTCCCCCGGAACACCACCTTCTACAATACACAACTTGTCCTCCCCTGGTACAACCAGGACAACTACTACCACAACAGCAGCACCAACTGGGACGACCATAGGCTATACCTCTATGTCGAGCTCGCGCCGGGCGTCACTGCAGCACAGGCTACTGCCCGCATCAACCTGCTCCCTACGCCGCATATCAAAGAATGCCGCGAAACGGCGCTCGTCTACCCACTCGACCGCGAGCACTTGTATTACGATTCCTCGGAGGGCAATCCCGAACACAGCGGCCGCATCCGCTTCGTCTGGCTCTTTGGTATCATCGGCGCCTTCGTGCTCCTCCTCGCCTGTATCAACTTCATGAACCTCTCCACCGCCCGCAGCGAAAAACGGGCAAAAGAGGTCGGTATCCGCAAGACCATCGGCTCCGTCAGACAACAACTCATTGCCCAATTCCTCAGCGAATCCATTTTGGTTGCCTTAATTGCCCTCTTCTTCGCACTGCTGCTCGTCGAGTTCAGCCTGCCTTTTTTCAACGAGCTCTCGGCCAAGGATCTTAGACTACCCCTCTCCAGCCCCTTCTTTTGGCTCATCGCCCTAAGCTTCGCAACGATCACCGGCATCCTCGCCGGCAGCTACCCCGCCTTCTACCTCTCAAACTTTCGACCCGTTCAGGTCTTGAAAGGATCTTTTAAGGTGGGCCGCTACGCTTCGCTGCCACGCCAAATATTGGTCGTGCTCCAGTTCACCGTCTCCCTGACTCTCGTCATAGGGACCATCGTCGTCTTCCGCCAGGTTCTTGTCATCAAAGATCGGCCCGTGGGCTACACCCGCGAAGGGCTCATCAACGTCAGCATCAATACTCCGGAACTCCAAAAACATTACGAGACCCTCCGCACTGAACTGATCCAAAACGGCCTTGCCGCCAACGTCGCCGCTTCCGATATGACGACCACTTCGTTCGGAAACGGCAATTCCATTGACTGGCCTGGTAAGCGCCAGGATCAGCAGTCTCAAATGTTCCGTAACGTGAACATTACCCCCGATTACGGTCGCACGATCCGCTGGACCGTCGTCAAAGGCCGCGACCTCTCCCGCGATTTCCCCACCGACTCCGGCGCCCTCGTCATCAACGAGGCCGCCGCAAAATTCATCGGCGTCAAAGACCCGATCGGCATGCCCATGAACTTTTATGGGATGCACTATGTCTGTGTCGGCATCGTAAAGAACATGCTCGCGAACAACCCCTACGATTCCATCGAACCCGCCCTCTTCATGGGCGGCCGTTACGTGAGTAATATCATCATCCGCATAAAACCGGGTCTCTCTACCCATACCGCTATCGCCGGCATGGAACCCATCTTCAAACGCTATAACCCGGCAAGCCCCTTCTTATACCGCTTCGTCAGCGACGATTATGCGACCAAGTTTGCCGAAGAAGAACGCACGGGCCAACTCGCCGCCGTCTTCACCGCCCTGGCCATCTTTATCTCCTGCCTCGGCCTGTTCGGTCTCGCCGCTTTCGTCGCCGAGCAACGCACAAAAGAAATTGGCGTTCGCAAAGTACTAGGCGCAAGCCTCGCCACCCTGTGGGGCCTGCTTTCAAAAGACTTCCTGAAACTAGCGGTCATCTCCATGTCGATCTCTATTCCCCTCGCCTGGTACGGCATGCACAAATGGCTGAGTGGTTACAACTATCATGCAGACCTGTCCTGGTGGATCTTCGCCGTCGCCTGCGCCGGCCTCCTCCTGATCACCCTCGTCACCGTTAGCTTCCAGTCGCTGAAAGCCGCCCTTATGAACCCCATAAAAAGTCTCCGCTCTGAATAAAAACCGACCCCAATAAATCGAGATCAACCTCCCCGGCAACGATGCCTCAAACGCTCCAACATCGTAATCGACTTCTAAAACGACTATATCTACCTTAATCCAAATCAACTCTATAACAGCCCTTGCAGGAACGGCACCAATTCCTGAGCCAGCACCGCATGGTCCTCGACACTGGGATGGCCGCCACACCCCCTGGCCTGCATCGGCGCAAAATCAAAAACCGCTACCCGCTTTCCCAACGGATACAGGGCATCTATGCCCGCTTTGACCCCCCGCAGACAACGCTGTAGCAACAATCCATCCGCACCGCCAACCATCGGGCTGCTCAGCAACGCGATCTGCGCCAAAGGATATTTGCCCTTTACCAACTGCACAAACCGGATATAAGCCGACACGAAAGCCACACTGTCAAATGGCAGGCGCGGCCGCTTCCCATCCCCATGACTAAAATCATTCGTACCCAATGCTATACAAACCACCTCCGGCCGCACCTTCCCAAAATCCCATGACCTGCCATCCGACACATCCAGCCCTGCCCTCTCATACACCTGCGGCATCGTTGGCCCATCGCTGTTCCAATTCCGATAGATGCCGATCCCGCTCACGCTGCTCAACATATATTCTACCCCCAAAGCCCTCGCCGCCCTCGGGCCAAAGGCATAATAAGCATTGTGATGATCCACATAGTCACCCACGGCACACGGCGATACACTCGTATCCGACATCGCCCCACAGGTAATGCTATTGCCGATAAATTCGATCACCGGCCCCGCAGGCCGCTTCAAGACCCTTAGGCCTTCACCCCTCACCCGCTCGACAAGCACCGGACCCGACATCGCCTCCCCCGCCTTATAGAGCCATAACCGATGCAGCCCCGACCCCAAGGCTTCGATGACAACCGTCTGCCTGCCCTCCACCCGAACCTTCTTCCCGTATTTTCCATCCAACTCATATTGCACATAGTTGTGCCCGGTCCCGCCCGGAATAAGCACATCTACTTCGCAGTGCTGACCCTCAAAACTAACACCCACATGCGCCGCCGACCCGATCATCTCCATCCCATCACCACTGACAAGCCCACGGCCATACACAACCAACGCAGACCCCGGCAAACTTTCGACAGGCACAGCCGCAGCACAGCCAACCAGGCCGACTATTACTATAAAAATTTTTATCATCCTATAATATTAATATATCCTATTCATTCTTATAAACAACCCCATCCTTCATCACAAACCTCACCTGCCCCATCGCATGGATATCCTTAACAGGATCACCCTCCACCGCCACGATATCCGCCCACTTACCCGCCTCGATCGTCCCCGCCTTATCGGCAATCCCGATCAAAGTAGCCGCATTGACGGTCGCACACCTGATCGCTTCCAAAGCCGGCATCCCTGCCTCATTCATATACACGAACTCCATCCAATTCTTACCATGCGCATATACCCCCGCATCCGTCCCAAAGGCGATCTTTACCCCCGCCTTATACGCTTTCGCGAACGTGCCCTGGATGATCGGCCCCACTAACATGGCCTTACCCGCTATCACCGGTGGAAAAAATCCCGGCTTCTTCGCGCTGTCAGCGACAGACTTACCCGCGATGATCGTCGGCACATACCATGTCCCATGTTCTTTAAAAAGCGCGATCGCCTCATCATCCATAAAGGTCCCATGCTCGATCGATGTAACACCTGCACGTATCGCCCGCTTGATCGCCTCCGCACCATGTGCGTGGGCCGCCACGGCCATCCCATAATCCCTGGCCGTCTCCACAATCGCTTTCAACTCTTCATCGGAGAACTGCGCCCCCAGGCCATCCTTTTCTAAACTCAACACGCCACCCGATGCCGTGATCTTGATCAGATCGGCTCCCTCTTTATACATCTGCCGCACCGCTTTGATACAACTTTCTTTGCCATCACAGACCGTCTCAGTATAGGAGGGTTCAGCATACAGCCCTTCCCGGTAGCCATGTGTCGGATCACCATGTCCGCCGGTAGACGACAGTATCTTCCCCGCCGTATACACCCGCGGACCAACAACCAGCCCGCGACGGATCGCATTCCGCAGCTTAATATTGACCCCCGACCCGCCTACATCCCGCACCGTTGTAAAACCCGCCATCAAGGTGGTCTTCGCATACACCGTGCTTTCAAAAGCGATGTCCGCCGCGCTATGCGTAAATTCCAGCAACTGCGCATTCGGGCCCAGCTGACTTTCCAGGTGGACATGCGAATCGATGAGCCCGGGCATCACCGTCCGACTTTTCAAATCAATAACCTTGTCACCCGCAGCCGCAGCCGAATAGCCCTTGTCTACCGAGACGATGCTATTCTCACTGACTACAATGGTCATCTCGGTCAGCACCTGTCCCGACTTGGGCTCGATTAACCGCCCGCAATACAAAATGGTTTTCTGGGAAAAAACGCAAAAGGCCCAAAGCAGGGCCGGCATGAGTAGTAGTAGTTTTGGCTTCATACACCTAATATACAAAAAAAGCCACCCGGTCTCCCGAGTGGCCCTGAAAACAAACAATTAACTATTTTACCTGCCGCGCCACGGACGCGGAGACCGAGGCGTCTTACTTATTCGGCTGTGGTGTATAACGCAAGTAAGGCTTCACTATCTTCACCCCTTTCGGGAACTTCTTCTGCGCATCTTCGGTACTAACCGCCGGCACTACGATGACATCTTCGCCTTCTTTCCAATCCGCTGGCGTAGCGACACTATAATTGGCAGTCAGTTGCAGACTATCGATCACCCGCAATACTTCAACAAAATTACGACCTGTCGAAGCAGGATAGGTAATGATCAGCTTCACCAGCTTATCCGGCCCGATCACGACAAGACTCCTGACCGTGGCCGTAGCCGACGCGTTGGGATGAATGAATTCATATAAAGTACTGACCTTCCTGTCCTCATCAGCGATGATCGGGAACTCGACACTTACTTTCTGCGTCTCATTGATATCTTTTATCCATCCAAGGTGTTTTTCAAGGGGGTCGACGCTTAACGCCAACACCTTTACATTGCGCTTGGCGAATTCATCCTTTAACGCCGCCGTGCGGCCTAGTTCGGTCGTGCACACAGGAGTATAATCTGCGGGGTGAGAAAAAAGAATACCCCAGGAATCACCAAGAAATTCGTAGAAATCAATGTCGCCAATCGATGTCTTGGCCTGAAAGTTGGGAGCCTTGTCCCCGAGACGTAAACTCATATACTTTAATTTAATTAGACGATAAAGATATCAATTCCCCACCAATTCAGTAGACTTAAATGTTAATTTTTCCGCCGCACACCGCATGCACTCTCAACACATTAACGCTCAGCGTCCTCCGAAGGTCCCATTCCGCCAGCCTTGATCACCGCATCCTTCCCAAACCGCTCCTTGACGTCATCAATTGCCTTATACAACTCCGTTTTCTTGTGCGTATCCACAAAAAGATTCGTCTGCACCGCCTCCGAAGTCAACTCACTCAACCGCACCCCCATCAAGCGGATCGGCACCCCCTTGCGCCACAACTTATGAAATAACTCCTTTGCCTTCGCGATCAGCTCGTCATCATAAAACGTATATGGGATCGCCGCCTGCCTGGACGTCGTCTCAAAATCAGGATACCTAAGCTTTACCGCCACACAACCCGCCGTTTTATTGTCCTGCCGCAACTCATACCCAACCCGCTCCGTCATCCGCACCATCTCCGCCATCAGAAATTCCATATCGGTTGTATTTTCCTCAAAAGTATTCTCAGTAGAAATAGACTTTGCTTCATGATATGGTACCACCTCTCCTGTATGGACACCGCGACTCTTACTCCACAGCTCGACCCCATACTTCCCAAACCGCCGTTCCAATACCTCGACAGATTGATCACTCAGGTCGCGAATGGTAACGATCCCCATTTCCTTCATCGCCTGGTAGGTATGGTCGCCAACACCGGGGATCTTGTTGACCGGCAACGGAGCCAGGAATTCCTGCTCCATCCCCGCCGGCACATGAATATAACCGCTGGGCTTGGCCTCCTGCGTCGCGATCTTCGAGATCATTTTATTGGAAGCAAGCGCAAAAGAGATAGGCAATTTCGTCGCAGCCATGATCTCCTCTCGGAGCGCGATCGTCCACTGATAAGGATCAAAAAAACGATCCATTCCTGTAAGATCAAGGTAGAATTCATCTATCGACGCCTTCTCGAACAACGGCGCCTTCGCCGCAATGATCTCCGTCACCCAACGGCTATACCGACTGTATTCTCCCCTCGTGCTGCCCACCACCGTCGCCTGGGGACAAAGCCGTATCGCCGTCTTCATCGGCATCGCACTGTGAATGCCAAACTTCCGGGCCTCATAACTGCACGCCGCAACCACCCCCCGCTCACGTCCTCCAACGAGTAACGGCTTGCCCTTCAGCGCAGGGTTGAGAATACACTCGACACTCACAAAAAAAGCGTCCAGATCGAAATGAGCTATGTATCTTTTTTGCTGCGCCACCGGGCATAAAGGTACTAATTTTTTTAGGGCCCGGCGGCAACACCCCCTCCGTTGCCTGGATGCTCTACCGCGGCATCTGGAACACCAGCTCCCCCGCTAATAGCCAAACACCGCGAACATCGTATCGCGTCCTACAACCCGCTGTAACCAGTAAACGCAATTTATCGTCCTACAAGTCGTTAAACAGACAGCATGGCGCAAACGAACCATAAGATCATCCGCTTCCTGGTCATCATCGGCCTCACCCTCGCCTGCAAAAAACACGGAACCACCCAAAGTACCGCCGGCGGGAGAACCTACCGCATGGGCTTCGCCACCTCCGCCCCGCAACCCAACATCAACGAGATCATCCAATCCCTCAATTTGTGGCCCAGTCACGCCGACGCCGCCATTATCAGCACCGAAGTCCCCTGGGATTCCCTGCTAAACGGTGAAGACCCCGTCGCCTATGTGATACAAAACTATCAGTACCTGGTCAGCGTGTACCGCTCCCACAGCCTCCAGCTCTGGGTCTACATAGATCCCGAGAACGGCCTGGCGCGGCAAAAAGACTCGGACCCGCTCATAGCACTGGGAAAAAGTATCGCCCAGCCAAATATCCAACAGGTGTACGAGCGATTCGTCGTCGTCATGGACAGTATCCTGCTTCCCGACCACCTCGGCCTGGCGCTGGAGACTAACCTGATCAGGCTCGCCGCCCCCGACTCCATCTATCAGGGCGTCAAACAAGCCGTCAACGCAGCCGCCGCCCAAGTGAGAGCAATCGACACCAAAACGCCATTGAGCGTCAGCGTCCAGGCCGAAGTTGCCTGGGGCCGGATCGGCGCTACCGGCACCACCAGCACTTATATAGGTATTGCCACGGACTATGCCGACTTCCCGTTCATCCAAGAGCTCGGCATCTCCTCCTATCCTTACCTGACCTTCACCAACCCTTCAGACATACCTGTCAACTATTATAGCCAACTGACCACCGGTCATACCACGCCCGTTTTCGTGTCTGAAGGTGGCTGGACTTCTATGAACCTGACAGCAGATAATGTCCAGAGCAGCCCGGTCCAACAACAAGCGTATATCCGCAGACAAGGCCAGCTCCTCACACAAGCAAACGCGGTTGGCATTTTCCAACTCACCTTCACCGACCTCTCCCTCTCTGCCTGGCCTGCTACCGATTCCGCCGAGCTCTACCCCTTTGCCTTCCTCGGTATGGTCGACAGCAACTTCATCGCCAAACCCGCCCTCACTACCTGGGATTCCCTGAGAGGCCAACCCCTCCGGACCGGATACTAGCATGCTGCCTACTTCTCTGCCGCCGGAAATTCAGCAATCCGCAACCGCGTACAGCCATACGGAACAAGGGTGATCACATCCTCTTGTGGTGCAACCAACTGATTATAAATATAAGAATAAGGCTGCGGCCCCGCCGACTCATTGTACAATTGCCAGTCGGGCAATCGCTTCGCCCGCGTATGGATCACCACCGGTGCCGCGCTCTCCGTCCAGGGGTAAGGCGAAAGCACCGTATCCTCTTGTATCGAAAATTCCTTTTGCCAACCCGAAGACCGCATATCGATTAAAGCATAGTTCCAATACGTCGTCGGCCGGATCTCCTCAAAGGACCCAAACCCCGCCGTATCCTTTACCGTACTCACCGATTCCCCGATCTTCAACGCATAGACAACAGGTCCCCGTTCGACAGATACCGCATTCTCATGCCAGGTCTCTGTAGACAGATGCATGGGCAGCTTCAACAGTACGATATCCCCTTGCTGCCAAACCCGATCAAGTACGGCCACGCTGTCCCCAGCCGCCAGTGGCATCGGAGCGCCATTGACGCTTACCAATGCCCCGGTACACCAACTCGGGATCCTCAATCGCAATGGGAATGCTGCTCTGCCTGACAACCCGATCCGCAACTTTATCGTCTGGCCAAACGGATAGTTCGTCTCTTCATGTACGACCACTTCCTTACCCTTCACGAAAGCCCGGACCGTATTCGGCGCATACACCATCGCCGCCAACCCATCATCCGGCGTGGCATACCAAAGATTTTGCACAAACTTGGGCCAGCCCTGGTGCATATTGGAGGTGCAGCAGCTATAACCCGTGAACAGCCCATAACAGAGGTCCGTTCCATCATGGTTCACGTCGAAATTGCGGTAATGCCGGGTAACCATTACCTGATTGGCCTGCTGGAAATATTGACGCCCGATGAAATTACTGTCGACCTGCGCCGGGAGCGCATTGAAAGCGATCCGCTCCAGCCGGTCAGCATAGCCGACATTGCCCGTGACACGGGTCATATACTCCAGCGTAAACATCATCTCCACCGCGGTGCAAAGTTCAGACCCCTGGGTGGGGTCCGAGCCGTGAATGGATTCATCGGCGCCGAAAAGTCCATATACCATGCCATCAAAACGCCTTAGATCAGCCAGGGCTTTTTCCGTCGCGTCCACATATTGCTTTTCCGGGTGTTGCTGGTAGTAGACCAGCGGCTCTTTCATACCCTCCGCCAGGTTGACCCCATGGATGTCCCCCGGCGTAGACAACAACGCGGTATGCAGGAACGCGTTCGTATAATCAAAGGTCTGCCTGTGCAGCACATCCGCCAGATCCAACAAAAAACCATCCCCCGTGATATTGTACAACCAATACACCGCCTGCAGGTTGTCTCCGGCGCGCCACTTACTCCAGAATGTCCAGTGATCCAATGGCTCAGCAGGCAGCTTCACCAATTGATAGCGGAAATAATTCGTCATCAACTTGATGACCCGTTTATCGCCCGTGGCGGAATAGTATTGTTGCAGCACTTTCAGCATCACCATATGCGGCCACCAATCGTGGCAGTTGCCGCGTTGCAGGCCAGGTTCCTCAGGGTAATCCGTCGCCGGCCCAAAATATCCGTCGGGCTGCTGGCTGTTCAATGTCCACTCGATAAATGGTTTCGTCTTCGCGATCAGCATCGGATCATGCAGGATATACGCCAACGGCAGCAGTCCGTCCAGCCAGTAAGGGCCGCGTTCCCACTGGTCGCCATCGCCGCCCCGCCAGCCGTTGCGCACACCCATCACTTCCGGATAGAGACTGTCGAGGTGGCCCGTCGAACCCTTCGCCTGCCGGACAAGCATCTCCCGCAACCAACCCTCAGGTTGGATCGCGCCAAGCGGCAGTTCCAGAAAAGGATTCGCCCGCAGCGGCGCGCGGTTACCCGGTACAGTGGTCGGAGCCTGCGCGGCAAGGCGCAAAAACGACATTAGCAAAAAAACGAACACGACAAACGACCGGACAATTGAATTCATACTTAAAAATAGGAAAAACCGGGCAACGCCGCAGCCGCCCGTCGCATTACCGGTACACATCCAACAATCCATCCGGCAATTCCACATGCACCTCCCGCTTACGCTGATCGACACGACGCAGCGTCTCCGCATGCATTGGTATCAAAGCCTCCTTTCCACCAAGATCGATCCGACACAACACCTGGTGCGGCTGCTCGATGACCTCGAGTATCTCCCCAAGATCCACATCCCTATCCCAAAGCCGAAAACCCACCATGGAAATTGGCGCCGATTTTCCGGCAAAATGCTCGAAATCCGCCTCCCGCAACCATACTTCCCGCTGTACCACCCGCCTGGCCGTCTCCTTGGTGTCCAAACCCTCGAGCTTCACAAACAGGTCATCATCCCCCTTCGGCCGCGTAGCCTCGATGAACCAGGGCAGCATCTCATCGGTTCGCTCTTCCAGGAACAACATCTTCAACCCCTTCAGGCTCGTCTTCCGGCCTAGCCGGTGCTGCAATACAAGTTCACCCTGTAATCCATGAACAGCCACCAGTTTACCGATATTTCTATAACTGTCTGCCATAAATAATTGGCCCGGACGGCGCACACCGCCAAAGCTTCCGGCCGGCGCGCCATAATAAAAAATGACAGGAGGCATCGACCTCCTGTCATAAAAATTTACAGCATTATACGTTAAACGTTTCTCTGTCGACCACCGAACCAAATCGCCCGCAACAAGCGACCACTCCGGACCGCCGAAGCCTATGCTTCAGTCGTCGTCGCAGGTCCGCCTTCGCTCTTTCTTTCCGTGCGTTCTGTACGTTCAACCCTTCTCACAGGAGGACCACCAGGACCCCGCCGGCCGCCGGGCCTTGCTCTCTTATTCTCTTCCTGGCGCTTTTTCATCTGGATCTCATGCTCGCCATGCCACTTCTGGAATTTCTCCATCGCAGCAGCGTCATCGAATAACCCTAATTTTACGCCCCTTAACAGGTGCTTCAAATAGAGCACGCCCTTGTAAGAGAGGATCCGGCGTACCGTATCCGTAGGCTGAGCACCTTTATGCAGCCAATCAAGCGCCTTTTGGCGGTCAAGTTGAACGGAAGCAGGAACTGTCAAAGGATTGTACGTACCGATTTTCTGGATGAATTTACCATCCCTGGGTGCCCGGGCATCAGCGACTACGATGAAGTAGAATGGCCGCTTCTTAGACCCATGGCGTTGCAGTCTGATTTTAACTGGCATCTTAAATAGAAATTTAAATGCGTGAACAATAAGGTTACTTTCCAAATAAATTGGGACTGCAAAAGTAGCAATCCGATATCACATTTCAAAAATAATACTTCAGGAATTAAAGAGCGAATCTTACAGCGACAATTTTATCACCATTCTGATATTTAACCTTACCCGCCCTGAACGTAAGTTTGTCAATTGTCGATCAAATCCTGCGCCAAGGACACTGGCCCTTCTCCTACAGCGTTTTATCCACCCTATTTCCGACGCATTCCTCCCATTCCCATAGGCATCTTGTTCATCATCTTCATCATCTGCTTCATCTGATCGAACTGTTTCAGAAAGGCATTGATCTCTGTAATATCTTTTCCACAACCCTTCGCCAACCTTTTCCGCCTGCTCTGATCGATCACGTCCGGATTGTGCCGCTCATGCGGCGTCATCGAATTGATGATCGCCTCGATCCCCTTGAAAGAATCGTCACTGATGTCGACGTCCTTGATGGCTTTCCCCACACCCGGGATCATCCCCATCAAATCCTTGATATTGCCCATCTTCTTGATCTGCTCCAATTGTTGCTTGAAATCCTCAAAATCGAATTGATTCTTGCGGATTTTCTTCTCCAGTTTCTTCGCTTCAACCTCGTCAAACTGCGCCTGCGCCTTCTCCACAAGCGTGGTGATATCACCCATCCCCAAAATACGCTGCGCCATTCGCTCCGGATAGAACACATCCAACGTGTCCATCTTCTCCCCGCTGCTGATGAACTTGATCGGCTTATTCACCGTGTACTTGATCGACAAAGCCGCACCACCACGCGTATCACCATCTAACTTCGTCAGCACCACGCCCGTAAAATCGAGCCGCTCGTTAAAGGTCTTGGCCGTATTCACGGCATCCTGGCCTGTCATGCTATCCACGACAAACAAGATCTCTCCGGGACTGACAGCTTTCTTGATGGCCTCCACTTCCTTCATCATCACCTCGTCTACCGCCAACCGGCCCGCCGTGTCGATGATCACGACATTCTTATTTTTGCTCCTGGCCTCACGTACGGCATTCTGGGCAATGGCCACCGCATCCTTGCTCCCATCTTCACTGTACACCTCGATGCCGATCTGCCCACCAAGCACCTTCAACTGCTCGACAGCCGCCGGACGATATATATCCGCCGCCGCCAACAAAGGTGACAACCCCTTTCGTGTCTTCAAATAATTGGCCAGCTTCCCGCTGAAGGTAGTCTTACCGCTACCCTGCAGGCCCGCTATCAGGATAACGGCCGGACTGCCCTTGGCATTCAATTCACTCTCAACGCCACCCATGAGTTCAACGAGCTCGTCCTTGACGACCTTGACCATGAGCTGCCCCGGACTTACAGCAGTAAGCACCTTTTGTCCCAGGGCCTTGTCCCTGACCGTATCTGTAAATTCCTTGGCTATTTTAAAGTTGACGTCGGCATCTATCAACGCCCGGCGAATGTCTTTCACCGTTGCCGCGATGTTCAACTCCGTGATCCTTCCCTCGCCTTTTATCTGCTTGAACGCCGACTCCAACCGCTCCGACAGGTTCTCAAACATATTAGTTCACTTTGAATCCATGAAAATAAAAAAGTGAATATAAGCTTGCTATATTCACTCGAAAGACGTCAAAAGTAAGGAAAATTTTCTCACCTACGGGTCGCCGAAGGCAAATTTGGCTCCCTTCGGCGAAAATTTTTCATCTGATGTTTTGAAATGCCCTCCGGGCATTTTTGCAAAGTATTTATGGCGTCAAATGTCTAATATGTTGATAATCATTCAAAAAATTACACGCCCAAGTAACTTCTCAGCATCTTGCTCCGGCTGTTGCTCCGCAGCTTGGTGATCGCCTTGTCCTTGATCTGCCGTACACGCTCCCGGGTCAGATTGAACTTCTCGCCAATATCCTCCAGGCTCATGGGGTGATCTACCCCAATCCCAAAGAAAAAGCAGATCACTTCTTTCTGGCGCTCCGTCAACGTTTTCAATGACCGGTCGATCTCCTGCTTAAGCGATTCCTTATGCTCGATATTCGTCTCGGCTCTCTCCGCATTCGGATTCTCCATCACGTCGATCAACGTATTGTCTTCACCTTCCGACAAAGGCGTATCCATGCTCACATGACGCCCGGCGATACCCATCGTGCTCGACACCTCTTCGATGTCCAACTCCAACAACTCGGCGAGCTCTTCCGCAGATGGCTCCCGCTCGAACTCCTGTTCCAGCGTACTATATGCCTTCTGGATCCGATTGGTCAGACCTACCTTATTCAGGGGAAGCCGCACAATACGCGATTGCTCGGCCAAGGCCTGCAGGATACTCTGACGTATCCACCATACCGCATATGAAATGAATTTGAATCCGCGCGTTTCGTCAAAGCGCTGGGCCGCCTTGATGAGGCCCAAATTGCCCTCATTTATCAGATCAGGAAGAGAAAGCCCCTGGTTCTGATACTGCTTGGCTACGGATACCACAAAGCGTAAATTTGCTTTAGTAAGTTTATCGAGAGCTCTCTGATCTCCCTGCTTGATACGGATGGCGAGTTTCACTTCTTCTTCGGGACTGATCAACTCTACTTTGCCGATTTCCTGCAGGTACTTTTCCAGGCTCTGAGATTCACGATTAGTAATGCTCTTCGTGATCTTCAGTTGACGCATGCTCATAGGCAGAGGTCTTTTTTAAAGGGTTTTAGGCTCAAGGCTGTTTTATAAGGAAACTATCAAAATTTTAGTCTTGGTAAAAAAACGTATTATTCAAGCTTTTCTTATATCCTGAAATGCGTCAACTGGCCTTTACGATCTACTAGCAATTTAACGAATTGGCCAAGGATTACCAATTAATTTTAACAAAGCATTGATTATCAATTAGCGTATGTTAAAATTTCTTTAAATCATACCCACTTACCCCATATTATTTGGTGCTAAAAAAAATTTTGATGGTTGAGAAATTTTTTTATTATTGCAACGCGCAGTACCGGACTTCCAGGCTCTGAAATTCATTCAGGACCCTGTTTGGTGTCAAAGAATCAAATGCAATAGATGAGTAAGAAACAATTATTTACGTTAGAATATCCGGTTAGATGTTCGCCCTCGATCTTATACGAATTTTTAAGCACCCCTGCAGGACTACAGGAGTGGTTTGCTGATAAAGTAGACGAACGGGACAATGTGTTCAGCTTTTCATGGAACGGAACAACCGACAAAGCGGAAGTCACCGAAAGTGAATTCGAAAAGTTCATCCGGTTCCACTGGATGGAAGCACCTGTAGAAGAATTCTTCGAGTTCCGGATAGAAAAGTCGGAAGTGACCAACCAAACGATTTTGGTCATCAAAGATTTCGCCGGTAGCAAAGTCGAGGTAAAAGACCAAAGCCAACTCTGGAGCTACCAGGTTAAAGACCTCTTCCACCGCCTGGGGAATTAAACCAGTATGGCCGCCAGCGCGATGAAAAGATCCTCCAATAGCAGGGGCGCCTCCGCCATACGGTCCAGTCCAACCGCCGCATATAATTTTACAAAGGGCCTCGCCCGCCCGATATCCTCCACCTCCCCGATCGGCGCGTAATTGTCTGCAGCCCACTCATGCCGCCACTCGTTCGCACCTATCCCCACATGAAAGCCCGCCTCCGCTAGTAACACCCTCCGACGCTCTATCACGGGTACGTATAGCGCCTGATAACGCCCTTTCAAATGCAGCGTCACGCTGAACGGGTGCCCCCACCAGAACATCGTCCTGATGGCCAGCACATCCTCCCGCCCAAAAATGCGCGGATAATCCAGGATGACCCAGGGCAGTCCGAGGTAATTTTCGCCTCGCGAGATCTTCACATTCCTTCCGTCACCCCATAAACCCCTGTAGTCCTCGCCCAACTCCGCCATCATCCCCACGACCTTCTCCATTACGGAATTCTTCGTTAAAATCCACTTCGCATCGCTGATGAGCGCGAATTCCTCTGTAGAAAATTGTAAATTTGCTGGCATCCATCGAAGATAAACAATCACTAGTGTTCAAAAAGCTGGATATCCTCATCATAAAGGCCTTTTTAGGGCCCTTTATCGCTACCTTCTTCATCACCACGTTCGTGCTGGTACTCCAGTTCATGTGGTTGTACATCGATGATATGGTCGGCAAGGGCCTCGATGCCTGGACCGTACTGCGCATGCTCATGTACATCGCTGCTACCGTCGTCCCCCTCGCACTGCCCCTCGCCGTCCTGCTCAGCAGTATCATGACCCTGGGCAACTTGGGTGAGACCTATGAACTCGTCGCCATCAAATCCGCCGGCATCTCCCTGCTCCGCTTCCTCCGCCCCCTGTTCGTCGTCAGCATCGGCATCACCCTCCTGGCCTTCTTCTTCAACAACAACGTCTACCCCGTCGCAAACCTGAAGATGCAAACCCTCAAGTACGACATCATCTACACCAAGCCCGCCTTCGATATCAAAGAAGGCGTCTTCTTCGACCGGATCGATGGCTATGTCATAAAGATCGGCAAAAAAGAGTCGAACGACTCGGTCATCCGCAACGTCGTCATTTACGAACAGAACAATGCAGGCCAGCAGGATAACATGATCGTCGCGGATAGCGGCAAAATGGTCGTCACACCCGACAAACAAAACCTGATCTTTACCCTGAAAAGCGGCTGGCGCTACCAGGAAAAAGGTGAACACAACGTCAACCAGGGCACGCAGCTCATCCGCATGGGGTTCAAAGAGTACAAGAAAGTAATGGACCTCAGCTCCTTCAAAATGAATAAGACCGAGGACAGCACTTTCAAGAACAATTTCCAGATGAAAACCATCATCCAGCTTGGCCACGACATCGACTCCCTCAGGGAGGCCGATAATACCCTCATTAAACAGTCCGCCCGCGGCCTCGCCCTCAACCTCCAATTCCCGGCCTGGCTGGACACCTCCGGCTGGGATCAGACCGAACAAAAACCCCTGCCCTCCCGCTTTCTCTTAAGTGTCGACTGGGCACGCGATTCACTGCGTAGGGTTTGGGTTGCCGACCGAAAATCCCAGGATTCCTTGCAGCTTATCACGGACTCCATCAAAAAAGCACAAAAAAACCTGGCCGCCGCCGTCAAAGGTGCAACGCCCGCACCCACGACGCCCGCAAAGCCTGGCAATTCACCGGATAGTCAACACCGCGTCGCCGGCAAAACCGCCACTCCCCCAACAGTCGTTACGCCAGCGACCAGCAAGACTACCACTCGCCCCAAGGCCATCACACCTGTGGTCGCCAAGGCCGCACCCGCCCCGCATATCGCTTACCCCGGGTATACACCGCCGCCAGCTATGCATCCCATCCCGAAGGACCCGCCCCAGCCCACCTTCGCCGACATCTTACCAGACAGCGTTAGACTGGACGTCACCACGAAATCCATCAGCACCGCCAACCAAAGTAAAGTATCCCTCTATCAGCCTATGGCCCTCTTCGCCGCAGGTGAGAAGAACCTCCTCCAGCACGAAGTCGCCTGGCACGAAAAAATAACGCTGGCGATCGCTTGTATGGTCATGTTCATCATCGGTGCCCCGCTCGGCTCCATTATCCGCAAGGGCGGTATCGGCCTGCCCCTCGTCTTTGCCGTGGTCTTCTTTGTCATCTTCTTTCTCTTGAACAACTTCGGAAAAAAACTGGCAGGCCAATTCGTCCTCTCGCCATTCGAGGGTATGTGGATGGCCACCTATGTCCTGACACCCATCGGCATTTTCCTGATCTACAAGGCGCTAAACGATTCGCAATTGTTCAACAAAGAATTTTATTTCCGGGTCACGCGAAAAATCAGACCTTTGCTCGCCCGCCTGCGAAAGAATAAAACCGTTAGTGGAGATCAGGCACCAGCAGGCGCTGCATAACCACCCATACGGGCACGGCAAAGCAGCATTCCCTAGTGCCGCCTGGAAAGTGCCCTCGCCGGAATTCCCCGAATCTCCATATCTTACCGATAAAAATTCCTGACTATGATACGAGCCCGCCTCATCCTTCTTATTCTCCTGCCCTTCCTCGCCTCCGCGCAGGGAAAGGGTATTCATTTCGAACATGACCTCAGTTGGACCGCCATCCAGGCTAAAGCCAAAGCCGAGAACAAATACATCTTCATGGATTGCTTCACCACCTGGTGCGGCCCATGCAGGTTCATGAGCACGACGATCTTCCCCAAGGAACAGGTTGGCTCCTATTTCAACGATAAATTCATCAGCGTTCAGGTCCAACTTGATTCCTCCGCAAAGGACGACGCCCATACCAAATCCTGGTACGTGGACGCGCACAACCTCGTGGCCCAATACAATGTTCGCGTCTATCCGACTTATCTCATCTTCACACCGGACGGCCAGCCCCTGCATCGCGATATTGGCTCGACCCCGGACGCCGATACATTCATCGCAAGTATCGGCAGGTCATTCGACACAAGCGTTGCGTTCTACACGAGGCTGGCACAATACAGAGACGGCCGGCGCGACACTGCCTTCCTCCGGAAACTCACCGAACAATGCAGCGATTTGTATGACGTGAAAGATGGCCGCGGAGTGGCCGAAGCCTATTTCGCCAGCCTGCCTGACCTCTATACCAGCACCACACTCCAACTCCTGATGAACTATACGGAAGACCCCAAAGACAGAGGCTTTGCTATCTTCACCGACCACGCCGACAAAGTAGACGCCGTCATGGGACAAGGCTATGCCCGGAGCCGCATAGTCACCTTGCTCCTCAATGCCAATTACCGCCCGGCCGTCAAGGCAGCGGGCGGCAAAGAGCCAGACTGGATGGCAATGCAAAAGTCTATGAGCGTAAGATTTCCGGACTACGCCGCCGAAGTCACTTCGAAGAGCAAGGTGCTGTTCTACCAGACCCACCAGGATTGGCCCCATTTCCAGACTGCCGTCGTCGGCTTTATGCAGCAATACGGTGCCCATGCCACACCCCAGGACCTCAACGACTACGCCTGGACCGTCTTCCAGAACTGCCATGACATGACCTGCGTCTCCGACGCCCTCGACTGGAGCAAACGTTCCTTTCAGGACAATCCCAATCCTGCCTTCATGGACACCTATGCCAACATTCTCTATAAAATGGGCAAAAAAGACGACGCCATCAGCTGGGAACAAAAGGCCGCCGACCTCACCCCCGCCGCCGACGAAAAAGCCGGCTACCTCTCCACCATCGACAAAATGAAAAAGGGCGAAAAAACCTGGAACTAGGCCAATTCACCATTTGCGCGACTGAGAATAATGCAGTATCTTTCCTTTATGGCCAATCCTGTTCGGGTCGGCCCGCATTACAACCCAATCTACTGCATGACCCAATACCGTGTCCCTAGCCGCTGCGGCTGCCTTCTATTCGCCCTCACCCTCGCAGGCCTCTTAAGCCTGCCAAACGCGGCAAGAACGCAGGACCTGGTCATAAACCAGGCCACAAGGCCGCAACTCCCCGCAAACCTCGACCACTACATCGACACCGTCCTCCGCACATTCGGCGTCCCCGGCGCCAGCATTGCCATCGTCAAAGACGGCAAACTTCTTCTGGCCAAAGGCTACGGGGTCAAACGCAAGGGCTGTCCCGAAAAGATAGATGAACATACCCTATTTCCCATCGCTTCCAATACCAAAGCCTTCACTGCCATGGCACTTGCCATCCTTGTCGACGAAGGCAAACTAAAATGGGACGATCCCGTCATCGGCCACCTCCCCTGGTTCCGCATGTCCGACCCCTGGGTCACTATGGAAATGACGATCCGCGATTTGCTGGTCCACCACAGCGGCATTCCCGCCTTCGCCGGCGATATCCTCCTCTTTCCGCCTTCCACCTACAGCCGAAGGGAGATCCTGGAAAAAGTAAAGAAGATACCCCTCATCAACAGTTTCCGCACCACCTACGCTTACGACAATATCCTGTACGTGGCCGCAGGCGAGGTTATCAGTGACGTCAGTCATATGGACTATGAAGACTTTATCCGCACCAGAATATTGGACAAGATGGGCATGACAGAAAGCCTGGCGCGCTTCTCCACCCTCAGCGGCAAAACCAATATCGCTACCGGTCACATCCGCACCGAAGCCAAGGCCGGCACCACAGCTGGCGTTCTCCCGGTCGACCACTATATAGAACAGGAGATCGGCGACGCCGCCGACCCCGCCGGCGGCATTTGCAGCAACGCAGTAGACATGGGCAAATGGCTCCGGGCACAGCTCGACTCGGGTCGCAAACCCGGTGCTACCAGCGATCTCTGGAAGATCGTCACCCCCATCGACGTCGGCGACGTGCCCGATGAACTGGCACCCGCACAGATGGACTTCTGCGGTTATGCACTCGGCATGCGCATCTTCAACTACGGCCCGTACAAAGTAGCGGGTCACGGCGGCAAACTGGACGGTTACGTGTCGCAGGTGATCCTCGTGCCAAAATTAAAACTTGGCATCGCCATACTCACCAACCAGGAGACCACGGGCGCCTATTGGTCGATCACCTACCATTTGCTGGATTACTTTATGGGAAACGCCCACTTCGACTGGGTAGCGGGCTATAAACGCCAGCTGGATTCGGCTCGCGCCACCTTACAGCGGGCATGGCAGAAAGCCCTCATCAAACCGCTGGCATCCTCGCCATCGCTTACCCCATCTCCAACCTATACAGGCAAATACAGCGACCAATTCTATGGCGATATACTGATCGACAAAGACTCCGCCGGCCTCACGCTCCGCTTCACGCAGACCCCGCAGTTCGTCGCCCGCCTGCAGCCTTTCCAATACGAGACCTTTAAGGCCGTATTCGAAAACGCGGCACTAAGAGCCGACGCTTACGTCTCGTTCGCGCTGGGTGCGGCCGGAGAAGTGGAATCCTGCAAACTAAAGGTCATCGATCCCGCCTCCGATATAAGTTTCGACGACCTGAACTTCGTAAAAGACAAATAATATGGACACCTCCTCTTACAATAAAGGTACTGCAGCCGTCTGGGCCGGCGAAGGCCATCCCAATCCTAACGGCGCCGCCACGACACCGATTGTCAACGCCGTAGCTTTTTCCTACACCGACCTCGACGTATGGTATGCCGTGGCCACCGGTCAATCAAAAGGCTATATCTATAGCCGCAATACCAACCCCACCGTCTCGGCCCTCGAAGAAAAGATCCGGGTGCTGGAGGGCGGTGAAGCAGCCACGGCCTTTGCTACCGGCATGGCAGCTATCAGCAACACCCTATTCGCCTTCCTTACGACCGGCAAGAAGGTCGTGTCCATCAAGGATAGCTATGGCGGCACCAGCAAACTCTTCCTCGACTTCCTCCCAAAATATGGCGTTGACGTCGTCCTCGAGAACACAACTGACCATGAAGCGCTCGAAAAAGCCATTGCAGAAGGCTGCGATCTCCTCTATCTCGAGACACCCACTAACCCGACGCTGAAGATCGTCGACATCGGTCGCCTCGCCAAAGCCGCAAAAAAGGTGGGGGCCATTACGATCGTCGATAACACTTTCGCTACCCCGATCAACCAAAACCCCTTGGCCCTCGGCGCCGACCTCGTCCTGCACAGTGCCACAAAATTCCTCTGCGGCCATTCGGATGCGATGGGCGGCCTCCTCACAGGTCGCAAAGACCTCGTAGAAACCGTCTTCCATTTCCGCGAGATCACCGGCGCCAGCCTCCAGGCAGACCCGGCCTATATGATCTCAAGAGGCATGAAGACCCTCGAACTACGCATCGAGCGTCAAAACACTTCGGCACAAAAGATCGCCCAATACCTCCAAACCCACGAAAAGGTAGCCGCCGTCTACTACCCCGGTCTCGAATTGCATCCCGGTCATGACATAGCAAAAGCCCAGATGCGCGGCTTCGGCGGCATACTCAGCTTCTCGTTAAAAGGCGACTACGAAAAAGTAAAAACCTTCCTGCCCGCATTAAAATTGGTACATCTTGCCGCCAGCCTGGGCTCCGTGAGCACCCTCGCCGGACCTCCGCGCACGACCAGCCATGTAGAGCTGACACCACAGCAACGCGCCCTCCTCGGCATTCCCGAAGGGCTGATCCGCTACTCTGTTGGAATTGAAAACGTGGACGACCTGCTCGAAGACCTCGAACAGGCCCTAAAAAAACTATGATCCCTCATTGCCCTTCGACGGCAAACTAAAATAAAAAGTAGACCCCTCGCCCTCGGTGCTCTCCACCCAGGTACGCCCCTGATGCGCCTCCACGATCTGACGCGAAAGGAACAACCCGATGCCCAAACCCTCCAAATTGCGCGTCTTCTCCGCCCGGTAGAAGCGGTTGAACACAAACGGCAACTCCTTAGCGGGAATTCCCTTGCCACGGTCGGTCACAGCCACCACCAACACCCCATCCCGGACAACAACAGCCACTTCGATATGCGTATTGCCGCCGGAGTATTTTACAGCATTGGTGAGGTAGTTGGTCAACACTTGCATCAGCTTGTCTTTATCGGCCGACAAAGTCAACTCCGCCTTACCTCGAAGCTCGATCCGATAGGACGGATAGGCCTGCCGGATCGCCTCTATCGTCTCTTCCACCAATTCGTCGAACGCGAATACCTCGCCCTGCAAATCATAATTGCCGCTGATCAATTTTGTAGATTTGTACAGCTCGTTCACCAGTTTCCTAAGCCGCTCGGCATTCCGCTTAGTCCTGGCAATAAAATCACCAAAGCCATCGACATCTTTCTCCTTGCAAAGCTGGTCCATCCAGTCGATATTCAGCATGATATTGGTGAGTGGGTTGCGCAATTCATGTGCGACAAAATTGAGGATGTCCTCGCGCTGCTGATCCTGGCTTCGCTGCGTGGTCACGTCATGGAAGATCAACAAAGCATTAATTTGCCCAAGAAGACTCTCCAGCTTCAATACACTCACTTCAAAATATTTCTCGACGCCCTCCTTGTCTTTCAATTGGATGTGCAATGGAAGCGATGGCACCGTGCCGGCCAGGGTGCTGGCGATCGCCGACTCGAGGTCTTCCCGTCGATCGAAGACTTGCAGCAATCCCTCGAAATCCACATTGTGCAAGTGCGCCTCGGGCAGCTCGAATAACTTCAAAAAGGCCCGGTTCGCCTTGACGATCTTCACCTCCTGGTCCAGTACAAGCACAGCATCTTCTATCGAAGCGAGAATATTCTCATTGAAGCTGTTCAGCCTGACGATCGACAGCTCCGATTCTTTCTGCGTATGGATGTTCTGGATGACCTTGAGCACGAACTTCTTCCCGGAATCATTTTTCAACAGCACCGACTCGCCGGAGACCCAGGTACGGGCACCGTTCTTGTTGACAAGGTAATTGTTGTCAAAAGACTGCCCTTCGTCCATGACGGTATGGATCTCCCGTATGGGCAGTTCTTTCAGTCGGTCCTCCTCGGTAAACAACATGGCGAAATCTTCCCCAAGTAAGTCCCCCTCGTCATACCCAAAAGAGAGCATAAAAGCCCTGTTGACCTTTAAGATGCTCCCGCTTTCGGAGAGCAGCAGCACCGAATTCTTTTTTGGGTTCTCAAAAAGCGCCTGATAGTAATCAAGGGAATAAAACCCCGTACCGGATACTTCATGGGTCATACAACAACA
The DNA here is from genome assembly GCA_965214315.1 of Puia sp. Lineage (GTDB taxonomy): Bacteria > Bacteroidota > Bacteroidia > Chitinophagales > Chitinophagaceae > Puia. The sequence goes on from CBDCBP010000007.1 coordinate 206,333, forward strand.
GGTTTGTTACGAAAACGCATCCGCGTTTTCATGACGAATGTACCAAAAATACGCCGAGCACAAATAATGTCCAAGCGCCGTGGCAAAACGAGATTGGTCACGAAATAGCGTTTTTGCCCTTCCCTCGCTATATTTGTGCCCTTGCGGCGACACCGCCTGGCACAAAACCATTGTTATGCAATCCTGGACAGATTATCAGACGCAACATAAAGACCGCTTTCTCAGCGAACTCCTCGAACTGCTCCGCATCCCTTCCATAAGCGCGAGAACGGAACACGGCCCCGACATGCTCAAATGCGCCGACGCCGTCAAACAAAGCCTTTTAAAAGCAGGTGTCGACAAAGCCGAGATGTATGCCACCGAGGGTCATCCCGTCGTCTACGGCGAAAAGATCATCGACAAAAATAAACCCACTGTGCTGGTCTATGGCCACTACGACGTCCAGCCCGCCGATCCGCTCAACCTCTGGCATAGCGGCCCCTTCGATCCGGTCATTAAAGATGGAAAGATCTTCGCGCGCGGCTCCGCCGACGACAAAGGGCAATTCTACATGCACGTGAAGGCCTTCGAGACGATGATCCAGACACAGACGCTTCCCACCAATGTGAAATTCATTATTGAGGGCGAAGAAGAGATCGGTAGCCCCAACCTGGCGAAATTCGTCGGCACCCACAAGGAATTGCTCAAAGCCGACGTCATCCTCATCAGCGACACGGCTATGCTAAGCCTCGACACGCCCTCTATCGATATCGGTGTGCGCGGCCTCAGCTATATCGAAGTAGAAGTAACAGGCCCCAACCGCGACCTGCACAGCGGGGTTTATGGCGGCGCAGTGGCCAATCCTATCACTATCCTGGCCAAGATGATCGCGTCCTGTCACGATGCCGACAACCGGATCACCATTCCCGGTTTCTATGACGACGTCGTGGAAGCAACAACGGAAGAAAGAAAGCTCATGGCACAAGCGCCATTCGACGAAGCCGCCTACAAAACAGACCTTGGCATAACGCATCTGTATGGCGAAAAAGGTTACACCACCAATGAACGGACAGGCATCCGTCCTACGATAGAGCTCAATGGCATCTGGGGCGGCTACACCGGCGAAGGCGCCAAGACCGTGCTGCCCTCTAAGGCAACTGCAAAGATCTCGGCCAGGCTCGTACCGAATCAATCGGCAAAGGTCATCACCGAAAAGTTGCTTACCTATTTCAAACAGATAGCCCCAGGGGGCGTCACGGTCAAAGCCGAGCAACACCACGGCGGCGAGCCCTACATGACGCCGATCGACAGCAAGGCCTACCAATCCGCGGCCAAGGCCATCGAAGCCGTTTTTGGCAAGTCTCCCATCCCTGTCCGCGGCGGCGGCAGCATCCCCATCTGCGCCCTCTTCGAACAAGTGCTTGGAATAAAGATAGTCTTTATGGGATTCGGCCTCGACAGCGACAACCTGCACTCGCCAAACGAGAAGTTCGACCTCGCCAACTTCTACCGAGGCATCGAAACCATCCCCTACTTCCATAAATTCTTCGCCCAAAAATAGTTAGCGAAAACACGCGCTGCCGCCGGCACTATAGGGCTACACCCACTCCCAATATCCACCGATCCAAAAAAAGCTGCCATCCTGCCGCTGGTGCCAGTAACCACGTACCCATACCTTATGCGGATCACGCACAACCCAATAACCTGGCTGCCAGGCAAACGTATTGTTGCGCCAGACCCACTCTCCATCTACCCACGTATGTTCCGGCGAAGGAGCAGGAGGACGGTTGAAGGGCGGCTCCGGCGGTATCTGCATGACGAACACATTGTCGGGTATCCGTTTCCAGTAGCCCATGACCCAATACCATTCGCCATTCGGCCATTGTGCCCAATGACCATTCACGAAGATCTTATTGGGCTCGGGCACGGTCCAATAACCCGTTTGATAGAGATATTGGTTATTGTTCCATATCCATTCGCCGTGTACCCATATAGTATTGTTACCAGGACGGGGAGGACGGAGATAATGCGGCTCAGGCATCCACATGGCTACACCAACATGCGGGATCGGCTTCCAATAACCGGGTTGCCAATAGGCAGACCCATCGGGATTCCTGACCCACTCTCCCTTGACCCAGATATGGTCTTTTTCAGGAACGGTCCAATACCCCGGCTGCTGCACATATTGTTACTCCTCGCTACCCATTCACCTTCTATCCACACATGATTGACAGTGGGCTGAGGCGGACGCTCGAAAAAGGGCTCCGGCGGAAGAATTTTAATGGAAATGCTGATCTGGGCGCTAACCTTGTTTATCAAACAAACGGATAGGCTGACAACCAATGCAAAGAATAAAACACGCTTTTTCATATTGCTTTTTAAGTTATATGCCACTCAAAAAGCAACAATGACGCCCAAACCGCCTAACAGCCTATCAATAACAAATCATTAAAATAAGATTAAAATGCACCAGGTCGTCCCCCGAAATAAGCGGTCGGCACGCCTTCTACTCATGCACACCGCCAATCAATTCTTTCAAACCTTCCCCGGGTTTGAGCCGGAACAACTGAATGATCCAATAGCCGGCCGTGGCAATGCTCCCCAGTGCAAAGGTGAGAATAAGCCAGATGATCCGCCGCGCCAGCCCTCTCTCCTTGTAGCAGATCCAAAGCCATAGCACCAACGCATTCGCATAAAAATCCCATAGCGTCGCGCGCATCCACGGAATACCAGCCAGAAAATCCCACTCTTTGAACAGGTTGCTTTGAAAACTCGTGCTGATGACGATCCAGGATATCCAACCAAGGAGGCCGATACTACACACCTTAAGCGCCATTATGAGCCCCTGCTCTCTTTTGCTGATCATTTCTTGCATATGTGTGCGACTAAAAAAAGTATGCCAAACCACCGGCTTTCGCGTCCCATCACCGCCTAGCCGAGAATAGAGGCCTTCTGCCGGTTGAATTCGGCCTCCGTCAGCACGCCTTCATCCAGCAGCTGCTTGAGCTGCCGTAGTTGATCGATCTTGTCCTGTTGGGCATCACCCGTTGACACGGTCGGCTTGCGGACCGTCACGTTCGTATAAGCGTGCGACGACGGTGGCGGCGGCGCAGACGGGTTGTTCACAATGATCGTCGGCTGTGCATCCAACGAAAGCGACCAGATAAGCGCGCCTATCCATCCGATCAGCGTCCATCCCAGCAGCAGGTTGAGTACGAAAATGCCGCCTGTATTAGCCTTTCTGCGTAGGATCGCGATGATCGTCGGCAAAAAATAAGGGAAAAGCAGCACGAAGGCGATAAACCAGCCGACGATGCTGATCGGCCACCAGGAATGATAATGATGATACCACATGAGAGAAAATTATGATGAATGGGTACATAAACATAGAGAAAAAATAGCTATCCCCCTAATCTGCCCATCATATTACTCCGCCCCAACGGCTTCAAGTGCAGTACTACTAATTTCCTACCTTCGTAAGCCTATGCCAGAAAAAGAAAAACTGCGGCTTGACAAATACCTTTGGTCTATCCGCCTGTATAAAACCAGATCGGAGGCTACCGACGCCTGCGCGAAAGGAAAGGTCAAATACAACGGCGACGCCGCCAAACCATCCAAGGCCGTCAGCCTGGGCGACGAATACGAGATCAAAACCGAGGCGAAGCGCTGGCGGATCAAGGTTGCGGCACTGCTCGATCACCGCCTGCAATACTCATTGGCTATCAATTATTATATAGACATCACGCCGGCCGAGGAGATCGAGCGGCTCCAATTCCAATCGGCCAGCTTCAACACCGGCAAGCGCCAAAGTAAGATCGGGCGGCCGACGAAAAAACAACGTCGCGAGCTCGACGATTTCATGGAAGAATAACCCGCACGGTATATTTAATTGCGCGTACAATTTTATAGTAGGTTTGCACCATGAGCACCAGCCTGAATATCGACATCCTCACCGTCCTGCCGGAACTGCTGGAATCACCCTTCGGCCATTCCATCCTAAAGCGCGCCCGCGACAAGGGCTTGCTGGATATCCGCATACACCAACTGCGGCTATGGGCAATCAACGAGTATGGGCAAGTAGATGATTATCAATATGGTGGCGGAGCAGGGATGGTCATGATGCCCGAACCCTTGGCTGCGGCGATCGAGTCCCTGTCAAAGAATCGCGTCTATGACGAGATCATTTACCTCACCCCCGACGGGCGCCGGCTGGACCAGCGGATCGCCAACGGCCTCTCTATGAAAGGCAATCTGCTCATGATCTGCGGCCATTACAAGGGGATCGACCAGCGCATCCGCGACCGTTATGTGACGATGGAGTTGTCTATCGGCGACTACGTGCTGAGCGGAGGTGAGCTTGCCGCGGCGGTTTTGGTAGATGCTGTCGGCCGGCTCATCCCCGGCGTCCTCAATGACGAGACATCGGCCCTTTTCGACTCCTTCCAGGATGACCTGCTGGCGCCGCCCGTCTATACCCGACCGGCGGAATGGCGGGGTACGAGCGTCCCCGGCGTCCTTTTGAGCGGCGATCCCCGTAAGATCGAAGATTGGCGGCACCAACAAAGCCTCCAGCGAACCCGGGAGCGAAGACCCGATCTGTTGGAAGGGAAGGAAGGATAAAGTCGGCGGCCGGATCGTGCTATAACATCGATGACAGCGCGCCGCTCCTGGTCTCTTAACGGAGGACCATAGAAATCCAGATCAATAATTGTAAAACGAGATAATACCCCAGGATAAGCAGCGTGTTGATGAAGATAGTTTTTCTCATACAGGAACGGATTACGAATTAAAAAAAAAGGATTAACGGCTATGGAACCCAAAAGTCCGATATCCAAAGCTCTCCCTATGCCCCATTCAAGCCAAAAATAATACCAAAGCAAGCTTATTCGCATAGGAAATGTACCCATGACACCCTGAAAATCCCCTGCAATCTTACCCCAAAAACCGCATGTGGCACCCACTCCCCAATTTTTAACCGATTTTTAGTCGCTCCCAGCGCGGCCTATTTCCAAATATCGCGCAATAATCACCGGTTATCCTATTGTTAAACCATCTACCCATATCTAAATCCCCGTTTGTCAGCGTTTAATCTTCTCTTAATCTTTTCAGTCCAACCAAGCACGGAGTTTGTGCGTGTTGGAAATAGTAATAGTTAGAAGAGAAATAGTAATAGTTTGTATGAATAAAGCGTTATCTCCTAAGCAGAAACAAAATATCTGGCCATGACTATCAGTGGATTCACAATGGTTCGCAATGCGACAAAGCTGTATTACCCCATAAAAGAGGCAATTACCTCCATTCTGCCCATGGTCGACGAGTTCGTTGTGGCCCTGGGAGACTGCGACGCCGACGACAAGACCCTGGACGAGATCAGGAGCATCAACTCGGACAAGATCCGCATTATTCACACGGTTTGGGATCTGGACAAATACCCACGTGGTATGGAACACGCCCACCAAACCGACATCGCCAAAGCAGCCTGTAAGGGCGACTGGCTGTTTTACGTCCAAAGCGACGAAGTGGTCCATGAGGACGACCTCTCCAGGATTCGCGAACGGTGCGAAGAACTTCTACACGATACGACCGTTGACGGTATCCTCTTCAAATACCGCCATTTCTGGGGAGATTACGATCATTACATCACCTCTCACGCCTGGTACGCCAACGAAATAAGAATCATTCGAAATGACGGAGAGATACATTCCTGGGAATCCGCCCAATCCTTCCGGCGAATCCCCGAATTTGACGGCATCCACTACCGCGAGAAAAAAGGCACCTACAAATTAAAGGTCGCCCGGGTCGATGCCCATATCTACCACTATGGCTGGGTCCGTCCGCCCCAGTTCATGCAGAAAAAACGCAAGGCATTCGCTACCATCCATAGCGGCAAGACAAGGGCCGACGAATTCTTCCGGAAGGAACAGGAGGAATTCGACTTCGGCAACCTCAGCCAGCTTTCTGTTTACCAGGACAACCACCCCGCAGTGATGCAGGAAAGGATCAGGCAGTTTAATTGGGCCGACCAACTCGAACGGCGGCGCCACAAGCCTTCGGTCATACATAAACATGAACGGCTCAAATACCGCGCGCTGACCTTCATCGAACAGAACTTCCTCGGCGGCCGCCAGATCATGTCCTTCAAAAATTACGTCCTCGTCTCCAGATAAAAAATGCCCTGCCGCACGCGTAAAAAAAAAGGCCCCTTATGGGGGCCGCTGAAAAATACAATTGGAAAGGCCGCTTTACCGCGGTCTTTTTTTAATTTTTTGGCATATCAAAAATCGCGGGATCCACTGGCTTATTGACATCCACCGACTTGGTTGTAAAAGTCAAAGTGACCTGCGGCTGCTCCATCACCATGGAATAGGGAACAATCAGACCCCCATCCGTTTTGCGATAATCACCAAAGCGACTGGTAACTGTCCCTGTCTGCCCATTCATGCTGGCAGTGATGTCCGCTTTGTCCAACAAATAGGTCTTGAGGTTGATATAATAGACGACGTCAGTCCCCACCGTATTGGTCAGGTGGATCTTATAGTCCGCCGTGTCCTTTCCCTGGAGTTCCAACTTCCCGCCGTTCACAGCCCAGCTCTGAAGACTAACGACATTCAGCCTTCCCGCCGCCTGTTTTACCTGGTCGGCCGGTAACGCGACAGGCGTAGGCTGCCCCTGCAAGGGATTGACCATCCACCCACCATGATCGGTGATTACGTTGTCGATCTTACTGCCCTGAAAGTCTATATCGAGCTTCCAACCTTTGCCGACGACGATGGTAGTCGTCGACGGTACTTCCTGGCCCATGACCTCGAGCGTCTGGTTGTAGACGATGGATTTGACAGCCGCAATCGCAGTCTGCCCACCAACTGCATCGATGCTTTTGTTGACGATCTCTTCTGCCGTTTGGGCGCGGCAAGTAGTGACAATGGCTAGCGTCGCTAGTACGAACAACGACCGTTTTCTCAGTGTTTCCATGTATTTGTTTTTATAAATAATATTTACCATACAACAAACTTAGTAATTTATTGCGGGGAGCTTTTTACCTTTCATAAAAATAGCAAACCTAACTTCAAAAAAACCTTATCGCTATGCAAAAAGAAATTTTTCAACGCCTCAACCGGATAGACCACCTGATCCGCATCAAGGGCACAGGCTCCCCGTCCGAGCTAGCGGAGAAGATCGGGATGTCGGAACGCAGCATGTACGAATACATCAGACTAATGAAAGAATTCGGTGCCCCGGTCGTATACTCCAGATCTCGCAAAAGTTACTATTATCTCGAGGATGGTAGCTTTACCATCCGCTTCCTTTCCGAATAGACCTCTCCTAGCCTGCTTTTCGTTCAAACCCGCTTCGTCACATCGTAGCGGGTTTTTTCGTATGCCGCACTCTATACAAATATTTCAATATCAACATCTTACGCGCTTATCCCCTCCGTTTTCTTCACAATCTTTCCGCCCATCGCCTTAGAATTAGGCAAACCTTGATCCCCTTAGCTAGTTTAACAATTCCTTTACCACTAGGGTCGCCTTCACCGTTAGGCTGGCACGATAATTTATTTACAAGACTAAAATGAACTCACCATGAGGCAGCAAACAAAAAAATTCATTCCCATTACCGACCAGGCCTTCCCTGCGCCGGACAACAATCATAGAAGGGATAACAATTATACAAGTCAGCAATCACCGCATCCGGCAGTCTACGCGGCTCAGCCGATTAATCCTGCTACACAAACGCACGCTATGCCGCACATAAATAGCTGGTCGGACAGCCGTCCTCAACACAGCCGCGGCATTTAACGTTTTGTTGTTTCCGTTTTAACAGAACGAAAACAGCAGACGATGGATTATCGCCTAACTTTGTTCTCACAAGCAGTCAATTTTCTCATAAGCAGTTAGTTTTGGTTACGACCCCTGTTTCTACAGGGGTTTATTTTTTGTACCCCCTCCCATCAAATAACCCCGACATTGTGACCCTCGATCTAAAATGGTAAGCTTCTCGTACCTTCATCGCATGGGAGCCCTGACCAAAATGACCGACCTCGTGCTTGCGCAACGCAACTCGCTCTCCCCCGAAGATGATTGCTATTTTCTCCTGGAATATACAGCCCAAGACAACTTCCCCTATAGCCTCGGTAACTCCCTCATCAGAAACCTGAAAAAAAAGATTAACCGCAAGCGAACGCTCGAATGGTCTTATAAAGAATGGACCATCAAACAGATCGCCGCCGAACTGGCCACAGCACTTCCAGCCGTCGTCAACCCCGCAATCACTACCTTCATTCCCATCCCGCCCTCCAAGACGCGTAGCAACGCGCAATATGACGACCGCGTGCTGCAAGTCCTTCGCCAATCCTGTCCGGCCGATGCCGATATCCGCGAATCCATCGCCTGCCGCGAAGACCACGCGTCGGCACATGAGACCGGCGAACACGACCGCCCTGGGATCGACGAACTAATAAAAAACTATTCCTGGATGGAAACTACGCGACCCCTACGCCCAAACATCGTTCTCTTCGACGACGTCATCGCAAGCGGCAACCATTTCACCGCCTGCAAACGCTTCCTCCTTCAGCATCACTCCGCCGCCCATGTCTCCGGTATTTTCATCGCGTGCGTATTGAAAAGATAGGTTTCGTTCCAATAAATCCTTAGCTTTAATCATATAAACATTATCCATATGGCAACTGCGAAAAACGCCGCCAAAAAACCGGTCAAAAAGGCCGCTCCAATCCACACTTCGACTACCACGCAAACGACAACCATAAGTACGCCGCCCGATAACTTGGTCCCCAGCCTCCAGACCTTCGACTTGTTGGACCTACAGCCCTTCACCAAAGAAAAGGTCTACTCCACTTCCGCTAGCAAAGACTTCCATCTTTTTTACGTGGGCAGAGACGACGTACATGGCATCCTGAAATACGTCCTGTCACGCGTCACCGTCTCGCTCTACCTCAACATGTTCGGCTTCGACGACGACGAACTCAATGCGATTATCATGGAAAAAGCCCGCGACCCGCATATCACCATGCTGATCACGCTTGATAAAAGCCAGGCAGGTGGAAAAACGGAAAAGGCTCTCCTCGCCTCCGATCTGGCCCAAAACCCTACTGCCTACAACACCTCGTTCGTGATCGGTGAATCTTCCACACACCAGATTAGTCATACAAAGGGATTCGTCGCCGATGGAAAGGTTGCTGCCGAAGGCTCCACCAACTGGTCAGGCTCGGGAGAAGGCACGGAGACCACACCCGGACAGATCGGCGGCCCCAACTACAAGGCCCAAAACAATACCCAATCGGTCATTACCGACCAGGATACCATCAGCCGCTTCACCGCGGAACTGATCGCTGAACACATGGCCGCACGACTCACCGCCTCTCCGGGCATGAAGTCAGAACAAAAAGTACCATTGGGAACGAAGGGAACAGCGCTCAAATCGACATCGGCAAAGAAGAAAAAATAGGCGCCACTTCAAATAGGGACAAAAAAAAGGCCCGGATAGAAATCCAGCCCGTTTTTAAATCCAATATCCTATGAAAAACCAGATTCATAAGGGCAATCCGCATGCCAAAACCAATTTTAAACGCATATTCGAATACTATCATTTTGGCTGTACTGAGGCTCAAAGACTTAATTTCCGTACGCTAAATTTCCTCGCGCAAAACACCCACCCCACTCCCCAATTACTCCCCAGATCGGAAGGTTTTTCCCGATAACGGAGATGCATAAATAGTCTATTTCAACCCGGCCTCTCCGGAAATGATGAACGGCGAAGTGCCATCCTCAAATTTCATTATTTTCATTCCATGAACTTTATCGGCAACATTATCTGGCTTGTCTTCGGCGGTTTCTTCGCCGCTATTGGCTATATCGTCGGCGGGTTTGCATTGTGCTTCACCATCGTTGGTATCCCTTTCGGACTGCAATGTTTTAAGCTGGCAAGCCTCGTCCTCTGGCCCTTTGGCAAAAGGGTGGTACCTTCCAATAGCGGGATGGGCTGCCTTTCGTTATTCGCCAATATCATCTGGCTCATCTTCGGCGGTCTCTATACAGCCGTGATCCACCTGGTATTCGCGGCATTGCTCGCCATTACGATCATCGGCATCCCCTTCGCGCGCCAACACCTCAAACTAATGGAACTCTCGCTGAGCCCCTTCGGCAAAGCGGTGATCTAAGCCATGGCTCAATTTTGCCTCCGGCGTACTACGGCATCGCAATGCTCAAGGTCGGCTACCGGGCCATCCGCGCCGCCATTGCCAACCCCATCAGGGTCCTGCGGCAGGATTAACAGCTAAAGATGGTGGTAAGACACAACTATTGGTGCGCCTTGGTACTGATCGTTCCCTGCACAGCAAGCGGTAGCCCGGCAGCTGTGATCGTTCCCGCTGCATCGAGAATGAGATGCATATGCACAATCCCATGACCATAGGAGAAAGATCCGCTTTTTACGGTTCCCGTCAGCGCGGCCGAGAATCCCTGGCCATCGAAACTTTCAGGAATAGTCTGCCCAACAGTCAGCACGATGAGGCTGTCATTGTAAAGCGTTCCTTTTACGGTATTACTGTGACCCTTATGAGTCACTTCGACACTTGCTGCCTTACTGGCATAGTCGATATGGAACTGGAGCTCGTACCCAACGTCAAAGTCTTTGTCGTAAGTCAATCCGATCTGCGCCGTAGCATGTATTTTTGCAACCCCTTTGACGGCACAGGTCGTAGGGAACCCGGAGAGCTGCTGCCGGGCAATCGCAAGCGTCAGCAATATAGACAGTAACATTCCGCTCATTTTTGTTATAAATATAATCGTTTATCTTTAGAGCATGCGGCGTCCTGAAGCGATACAGGTTGGAATGGGATTTGCATAAATACTGCAAATCAACCACTTATGTATTCAAATACTACAAAACTGATCAACGCATTGCTCGTTATTGCCTTGTTGAGCTTCCAATCGTGTGCCGTTGTCGGCGGCATTTTTAAAGCTGGGGTATGGGTTGGAGTTATCGCCATACTGATCGTGGTAGGCATTATCATCTGGATCGTCAGCAAGTCGTCGGGCAAGAACTGATCACTCCCCTGGCACAGTTTTTAATATATATCTGAAACAAATAAATATTATGGAAACACTCACTACAAAAGATACGAACAACGTATTGTCAGACTTGATCAAGATCAACAATGACCGTATCGAAGGGTACGAAAAAGCTCTTCATGAACTCAAAGAAGAAGATGCTGACCTTCGCCTGCTTTTCCTGCAGGCCATTGACCAAAGCCGGAATATGAAGATCGCCCTCGGGACGGAATTGGAAGCTAATAAAGGCGACATACCCAGCGGCACTACGGGCAGCGGTTCTATCTATCGTGCCTGGATGGAAGTAAAAGCTGTGTTTACGGGTCACTCCCGCCACAACATCCTCGAAAATTGTGAATATGGGGAAGATGCCGCACAGAAGGCTTACGAAGCTGCGCTAAGCAGCGAGCACCTGCCCGCGTTTCTTGCTGATCTCGTATTGAAGGAAAAGGGAGAATTAAAGTCGGTACACGATCGCATCAAGACCCTTCGCGACGAAAGCAAATAGAAGCCGACAACTACAAGCAAATAACGGCCGACCGAACCCCCAGCCAACTGGGGGTTCGGTCATTTAAAAACTTCCTGTTAACCACCTCATCCGGCTGACCATCTAGACCGCAGGGCCCCCGTGGCACGGTTTTTTAACATAACACCCTTATTCACCAAACACACAACCTATGCTACGCTGGACAGTCATCTTCCTGATTATAGCCCTCATTGCAGGTGCGTTCGGTTTCTTCGGCATTGCCGCAGGCGCCGCATCGATAGCCAAAGTGCTCTTCTTCATCTTCATCGTCCTCTTCCTGATCTCCCTGATCGGCGGTGGTAGATTTGGGCGGAGCTGGGGCCGCGGACCAGACATCCTCGACTAAAAATAAAAAAGCCCCGGTTGCGGGGCTTTTTTTATCACTCTTTTATTCAAGCATTTTATACACTACACGCCTGTTCAAAGCCCTGCCTGCGGGGTTATCTTTCCCGTTAACCACCTCAGGCGCTACAGGACAGCAAGGGCCATAAGCCTTACCGACTAGCCGGGCGGCATCTATACCCTTCTTCAACAAATAGTTCACGCAAACATCAACGCGCGACTGCGCCAGCCGCATATTATAGTCAAGCTTACCCTTGCCATCGGTATACCCGCCAATCTCGATCTTCAGATCTGCCTCACGTTTCATTAAAGCAGCCAACGTATCCAATGCAGCATTAGCCGCCGGATTGAGGTCATGCTTGGCAAACGCAAAATATGCCACGGTAGCATCGCTAAGCCGCTTAAGCTCCCGGCCAATCAGATCTTTATCGGAAACAGGCATAGCCAGCAGCAGATCGGGCGCAGTAAACAGGTTATCCCCCGCTTTCAACTCCACTGTCAGCTTGTTCGAAGCCGGCCTGTAACCGATATGCGCCGCGTCCTCATTGAAGGAAGATACATTGTGCATCTCGATCCTATAATGACCCGAGTCATCGGTCTGGCGCGTACCGATCACTGTATCACCATGTTTGTAATCCTTGAAGGTCACGCCCGCATTCGCGATAGGCTGATGCGTAGCCGAGTCCAGCACTGAGCCAGTGATGACCAGCGTATTCCGCTGACGAACCGAAAAAATCGCCAGACAGCAATCCGAAGCCCGGTCCGAACTGACAAAGCCCGCGTTCCACATATTGTCCTCATCCGTACTCACAAAATACTGATCGTCCTTGGTGGAATTCACCGGGATACCCGCATCGACCGGCTGTTCCCAGCGATCGAAATCGAACCCGCGCTGCGCCGAATAAATATCGAAACCACCCATCCCTATCCGTCCATTGCTGGAAAAAGTAAGGATGTGGCTCTTTTCATGGTAATAGGGTGTCTCATCATCGCCTGGCGTATTGATGTCCGTTCCCATATTGGTCACGTTGATGGCATCAAAGGCGCTGTCGAGCCTGGCAAACCAAAGGTCATAACCGCCGACGCTGCCCAAACGATCAGAGGCGAACAATAAATATTTGTTGTCCCGCGTGAGGAAAGGCTGCGTGGAATTATATCCGATTACATTCACCTGACCGCCTACAAGCACCGGCTTGGACCAACCTGTGTCCTGCCTGATACTGCGATAAATGTTCGCTGTCTGCCTTGTAGGCTGCTCATACCAGCGTGTAAAGAACATCACCCGTCCATTCGCGCTGAAACAGGTCAGTCCCTGCCGCACACCGGCCGAATCCGGCAGCCCCATAGAGCTGGCCACGGACCCTTTACGTAAAATGGTCTCAAAAATGCCCGCATTGTAATCCTTACCGTCAAGCTTGATCCCGGAGTTTCTTCGCGATTCGCGGTTGTTCTTCGCGGCAGCAGCCGGAACCGCAACAGTCGTGTCAACACCAGGCCCGGCCCATAAGGCGCTCGGCCCATGCGCCGAAACACCATTCCGGCCCCCCGGCACAACAAACCCGCCGGCAACAGCCATACTATCGACAATAATAGACGTAAAGGTCACCGTATCGTCATGTTCCACCGACAACGCATATGCAGATGTCGCACCATTCAGGGACCGCGCCTGCACCCAATAGGTCGAATCCGACCGTTTAAGCTGTAACCTGATAAATTTCAGATCTTCTACCTCCCTGTCCGCCCTCAGCATGATCGGCCCCATGACCGTATACGATTCGACAAACTTGCTCAGCACGGTATAGGCTTTTTCATAATTCCCTTGAGCCCGCAGCAGCACGCCATACCAGAATGGCGCCAGCACATAAGCTTTATCCTTAAAGTCGACGGCAATGGCGTAATACTTGACGGCACGCGTATAATCGTTGTAATTGCGGTAACATTCCGCGGCATTGAATATAGCTGCCTCATGCATATTCAAGGTAGGCATATCCTTCACACGCTTCTCTACCGAGAACGGCGAACCCTGCGACCTCGAAGGCTGTTCACTATGCAGATATTTCTCGAAGACCTGTGCTGCCTCAAAATATCGCTTGGCATGAAACAACTTCTCCGCCTTATAAAAGTAGGCCGGATTGCCGATCTGCGCCGAAGCCCGGCCGGTAACTGCAAACAGACCCGCCGTAACGACAAGCATCCTAAGTAAAAAATTTTTCATTGGTTTGGTTTTAAAAACGAGGACAAAAGAATTTATTCGTCTTCACACCCGATTTCTGGAACATATAAGAGAGCGATACCTCAAAACTTCCGTTGTTGGAGACAATGGCCTCGCCGGGCGACTGATTCACATCATATGACATCCCGCAGGTCAGGCCCTTATAATAGATACCAACGAATGGTACGATCGCATCCTTCCAGCGGTAGTTGGCGCCGAGCATGACATCGCAATCCTCACTTGCATATAGCTGCACATAGGCGCCCGCCATCTTTTCTTCGGCATCCCCTTCTTTCATGTATATTACCGAAGGCACGACACTAAAATAATCGTTCTCTACAATCCGCAGCCCCGCATGCACACTATACCGGATAGGCAGCGGCTGCGCACCATCGGCAGATAGCATCGGATTGGCCGGCCTCGTCAAATGAAAGGCGCCGATCCCGCCAAAAAAACTAACCTCCTTGTTGGGTGTCGCATCATAATAAAGCGCGCCCACACCCGCGTCAAAGCTCGATGCAGAAGGCTTGATAAAGGTTTCGCCGGAAGCCCTCGACGCATCATAGCCGGTACTCGATAGCCACTGAGAACCGAATTGCAGTTTGCTGACATCGAACCGGCGGTTGATCAGCCCCCAGGAGGTCGCCAGCACCAGGAAATGGTCATGACGCGGACCAAATCGAACGCCCGTATAGGCCATCGTCACGTACGTGTTCATGTAGTTATACGACTTGTCTGCCGTCGACTCGTCGAGCAGGTTGAAGCCGAAGTTCATGTGTTTGTTGGTGACCGTCTCAGCGGACACCCCGTTGGTCATCAGCGTATTGTTATACTGACTGCGCCAAACTGCAGAGACCCGCGCGTCCCCGTCCATGGCCCCCGTCAACGCAGGGTTCAGGATCATCGGTTCGACGTAGTACTGCGAGAAATGCGGGTCCAGCTGTGCCTTCGCCGGCTGCCAGCCGATACAGGCAGCCAGCAGCGAAAATGTTACGGCGAGTAAATGTTGTTTCATAATACGGATATTAGGCGAATTCAAAGGGTTATTCAAAAGTTATCGGATAAGGTTTACAGTTCCTCGTTTGGTGATGACCTGGCCGCCATAGATCACAACACGGGCCACATAGATATACACACCTACCGGTTGATCATGGCCATTATACGTGCCGTCCCAGCCTTGCTCATGGTCATGCGTTTCCCACAGTTGCTGACCCCACTGGTTGAACACCCGCAGGTCGATTTCCTGGATAGAGGAACCATAGGCACGGAAGACATCGTTCAGACCATCCCGGTTGGGGGTAAACGCATTCGGGATGAACAGGCTCTTCGGGTTCGGCGTGACATTGACCACGACAACCGCCGTGTCCACACAACCCCATGTATCTTTACCGGTCACCTTGAATAGCTGCGATGTGTCGGAAATAACAAAAGTTTGGCTCGTCGCGCTATCGTCCCCGAACTGAGCGGAAGGCCACCAGCTCACTACGGTGAAAGCGGAATCGCTGCTGCTTGTCAGGGTGACGTCGTAGCCGGCTTCGACCGGATCAGGATTGCCCGTCAGTTTCAGGCTATGGTCGATGACCCGGACTTGCAGCACCGCCGTGTCCGAACAGCCCGAATTATTGCTCGTAGTAACGGTGTAGTTAGTGGTAGCATCAGGCGTCACCACAACCGTGTCGGCAGTGGTGTTCAAACCCTGCCAATGCATCGTATTGCCCAGCGCATTGGCATGGAGCGACGCGCTGCTGCCCTTACAGATGATGCTGTCGCCGCCATAAATTAGCGTTGGCTTCGAACCGATGACGGCCGTGACAGCCTGAGGCAGCGAGGCGCAGCTGGTAGAGTTTGCACCCTTGATATAATAGATACTTGAAGTCGTGATCTCGTTCGGATTGGTCACCGTTATAGTACCAGCTTGGTTAGCGTAATACGAGAATGTAAGACCCGCATCACTGCCGGACGTAATAGCCGTATCGGTCAGGTCGATCGTCCCAGGCATACACACCGGGGCAGGATTTGTGATGACCACATTGGGTGCAGGGCTGACCGTGACCGTAGCTGAAGTATTGCCGATACAGGTGCCGGAATTAAACGTATAGGTGACCGTATAGGTGCCGGGCGTGGAAGCCGACACGTTTATCGCACCCGTCCGGTAGTCGAGCGACAGGCCTGGAGTCGAACTGTAGAAACCACCGGTCTGGCCCGTCAGATTAACCGCTGCCGTACCCGCGCCGCAATAAGGCGAGTTGGGATAAGCGATGGCAGCCGTCGTCGGCGATACGATGATACTGATATTCGTTGTCGTCATATTGGAACACTGACCGTCTGAGAAGGTGTACGTAACGGTATAAGTGCCCGGCGTGGTCGCGTTCAGGTTCACACCGCCTGTTGCAGGATCGAGTGCAAGACCCGAAGTCGAGCTGTAGGTACCACCGGTAGTGCCAGTCTGGGTAACGGTCGCTTGCCCGATCGTACAATAAATACTGTTCGCATAGTATACGCTCGGCGCATAGCTGATCGTAGCCAAAGGCAACGCATTGATGGTAACGGTCGTCGATACCGTATTGGTACAGGTACCATTGGAAAACGTATAATTAACGGCATATACGCCACCCGTACAGGCAGATAAATTGATCTTACCAGTCAAAAGATCCAGGGCAAGGCCCGATGTACTGCTGAAAAGACCGCCGGTCTGACCCGTGATCACAACAGCAGCCGTACCCGTCGCACAGTACGGACTCGCAGGGTAGCTGATGGAAGCCACAGGCAAAGGGATGATGGTCAGCGTCGCCGTAGTCGTGCTGGCATTGGTACAGTTGCCATTGGTAAAGCTATAAGTAACGGTGTAGTTGCCCGGTGTAGACGCACCAAGATCGATCGTACCCGTGGCAGGGTCGATTACTACGCCGGGGGTCGAACTGAATACACCGCCGGTCTGACCCGTCAGCACGACATTGGCAGTACCCGATGCACAGTAGGTCGTCGTGGTCGAATAAGGATTATAAGCATAGCTGATCGACGCACTGGCCAACGCCACTACGGTGACCTGCGTAGTCGTGCTATTGGCACAGGAGCCATTGCTGAAGTTGTAGGTAACCGTATAGTTACCCGGTGCACTGCTGCCCAGATCGATCAGACCAGTGGTCGCATTGATCATCAAACCGGCAGGCGCGCTAAAGACACCGCCCGTCTGACCGGCTAACGAAACCGCAGCCGTACCCGTTGCACAGTAGGGCGTGCCCGGATATGAGATGCTGGCCGTCGCAGCAGAAGCAAGAATGGTGATAGAAGTGGTAGTCGTGCTGCTGCAGGTACCATTGCTAAACGTATAGGTCACCGTATAAGTGCCGGCCGTAGAAGCAGCCAGGTTCACTTCACCCGTAGCCGCATCGATCGATAAACCAGCAGGCGCACTGAACACTCCGCCTGTCTGACCGACCAGGTTAACCGCCGTTGTACCTACTTTACAGAACGGCTGGGAGGCATAGTACGGACCGGGGCTGTAGCTGATAGAAGCCGTCGGCAGCGCGTTCACGGTGACATTGGTCGTCGTGGTATTGTTACAGCTGCCGTTTGAAAAAGTATACGTAACCGTATAAGTGCCGGCAGTCGAACCGCCCAGGTTGAGCACACCCGTTGTCGCATTGATTACGAGACCCGCAGGCGCACTGTAAGTGCCGCCGGCCTGACCCGTCCGCGTAGGCGTAGCTGAGCCGGCCGCACAGAACGCCGGATGCGCGTAGGCGATGGTCGCCGTAGGCAGCGCGTTCACGGTAACAGCCGTCGTGGTCGTGTTCGAACAAGTACCATTGCTGAAAGTATAGGTAACCGTATAGGTGCCGGCCGTAGAATTGGCAAGGTTGATATTGCCTGTCGAATGATTCAACATAAGGCCGGCCGTAGAACTGTATAGGCCGCCGGTCGCACCCGTCACCGTAGCGAAGGCCATGCCGGTCTTGCAATACGGCGACCCGCTATACACGATCGTAGCCGTCGGCAGTGCATTCACCGTGATCGAAGCGGTCGTGGTGTTGCTGCAGGTACCATTGGTAAATGTATAAGCGACGGTGTAGGTGCCGGCCGTAGACGCAGCCAGATTCACCGCGCCCGTCGAAGCATTCAGTGAAAGTCCGGGAGCGGCAGTATAACTGCCACCAGCCGTACCCGTTTGAGCAACGCTGGCTGAACCAACGGCGCAATAAGGGCTGCCCGTATAGGCGATCGTAGCCACAGGAGGTGCACTCACCACGATGGTGCCGTTCGCTACACCAGCGGTGCCGCAAGGCGCACTGGTAAAGGCATAGCTCACGGTATAGGTGCCAGGAGTAGAACCCGCGAGGTTGACGGCACCCGTCGACGCATCGATCACAAGACCAGCAGGGGCACTAAATGCACCACCGGCCTGCCCACTGAGCGTCACAGTAGCCGTACCCGAAGGACAATAAGGACTGCCCATATAAGCGATGCTGGCTGTAGAAGAGGAATTCACCATGATGCTGGTTGTCGCTACATTGTTGCAGGTACCATTGCCAAAGGTGTAGGTAACAGTATAACTGCCCGGAGTAGACGTCGAAAGATCGACATCCCCCGTAGTCGCATTGATATGCAGGCCGGCATCGGAGCTGTAGAAGCCGCCCGTTTGTCCGGTCTGGGTAACGGTCGCAGTGCCACTGGCGCAATAAGGCGTACCGCCGTAAGCGATCGTCGCTGCAGGCAGAGCATTCACCGTGATGTCCGTAGTTGCCGTGTTGGCGCAACTGCCATTGCCAAAGGAATAGGTAACGGTATACGTGCCTGCTGTGGAAGCTGACAGGTTGACGGTGCCGGAGCCGGCATCGATCACCAGGCCGGAAGCCGCGCTAAACGAACCGCCGGTCTGACCGGTGATAACAGGCGTTGCCGTACCGGAGGCACAGTAAGGTGAACCCGAATAGGCGATCGTCGCAGTCGGCAGCGCGTTGACGGTAACGTTCGTCGTCGTAGAATTGGCGCAGGAACCGTTCGAGAACGCATACGTCACGGTATAGGTGCCCGGCGTGGAAGCACCCAGGTCGATCACACCCGTACCCGCATCGATCACGAGGCCGGTACCGGCGCTATAACTGCCACCGCCCTGGCCGGTAACGGTCGGAACCGCAGCACCTGCCGTACAATAAGGGCCGCCTGCATAGGAGATCGTCGCTGTAGGGGGCGCATTCATGGTGACCGTTACGGGCTCGATATCCGAACAGCCGCTGGCCAGCACACCTTTGATATAATAGGTGCCGGGGTTGACCACCGCATTAGGGTTGGTAAGCGGATTCGTGCCCGCGGCATCCTTGAAATAGAAGAAGGTCAACCCGCTGGTGCTGCCCGCAGTCACCGCGGCTGCCGTGAGGTCGATCGTGGCAGGCATACAGACCGGTGCAGGATTGGTGATGACCACCGTCGGCGCATTGATGATCTGGATGGCAGCCGTGGTCGTATTACCGCATACCCCGTTGGTGAAGGCATACGATACGACATAGTTGCCGGGCGTCGAAGCCCCCAGGTTCACGGTACCCGTCCCGCCATCGATGACAAGACCCGCCGAAGAACTGAATACACCGCCCGTCTGACCAGTCAGCGTTACACCCGCTGTCCCGCTGGCACAATAAGGGGAACCCGCATAGCTGATCGTCGCCGTCGGCGGCGTCTTGATGGTCACGGTCACGGGCTTGGTCAAACTACAGCCGTTCGCGTTCGTACCTTGAATATAATAAGTGCCGGAAGCGGTAACCGCATTCGGATTGCTTAACGGCATCGTCGCGGCCGCATCGGTAAAGTAGCCATAGGTCAACCCGGCGTCGCTGCCGGCAGTAACCGCTGGATCGGTCAGGTCCACAGTCGTAGGCGCACAGACCGCAGCAGGATTGGTGATCACCATATATGGACGAGCGACGATCGTGACCGAACAGGTCGTGCTGTTGCTGCACGTACCGTTGCCGAAGGTATACGTTACCGTATAGGTGCCGGGCGTGGAAGCCGACAGGTTGATCGAACCGGTCGAAGCATTGATATTGAGGCCCGCAGTTGAACCAAAACTGCCGCTGCCTGTACCCGTGAGGGTGACCGTAGCCGAACCGCTGCCGCAATAGGGCGAGCCGGCGTAGCTGATGGTTGCGGTCGGCAGCGGATTGATGGTAACGGTAGTGGTCGCGGTATTGCTGCAAGTGCCATTGCTAAAGCTATAGGTCACCGTATAGGTGCCGGGCGTGGAACTTGAAAGGTCGATGGTGCCCGTAGAGGGATCGATCGTGAGCCCTGAAGGTGAGCTGCTATAGGTCCCGCCGCCCTGGCCCGTCTGTACGACAGTAGCACTGCCACTGATACAATAAGGACTGCCGGGATACGAGATCGTCGCCGTGGGCAGGGCGTTCACGTTGACAGTCACTGGCTGGATGGCCGTGCAACCTCCGGCGTTGGTAGCCTGGATATAATACGTTCCGGATACAGCGACCGCATTCGGATTGCTCAGCGCGTGCGTCGCAGCTGCATCGGTGAAATAAGCGAAGGTCAACCCGCTGCTGCTTCCGGCCGTAACCGAGCCGGCCGTGAGGTCTACTGTGGTCGGCGCACAAACACCGGCCGGGTTAGTGATCACCAGGCTTGGCAATGCATTGATCGTTATCGAAGCCGTGGTCGAGGAGCCGCAGGCGCCGCTGCCAAAGTTGTAGGTAACCGTGTAGGTGCCGGGCGTGGAACTGCTCAGGTTGACAGCGCCGCTCGCGGCGTCGATGACGAGTCCTGCCGCTGCACTGTAGGCGCCGCCAGCCTGACCGCTTTGCGTGACAGTAGCCGTGCCGGTCGCGCAATAGGGCGAACCCGCATAGCTGATGGTAGCCGTCGGATTGGGGTTGAGTATGGTGATCGGGGCAGTCGTAAAGTTGCTGCATCCGCCATTCGAGAAAGTATAGGTCACAGTATAGGTGCCGGGCGTCGAGGACGCGATGTCTACGGTGCCACTGGCAGGATCCACCACCAGACCAGCGGTGGAACTGAAACTGCCGCCTGTTTGTCCCGTCTGCGTAACCACCGCCGTACCCGTCGCGCAATAAGGCGATCCGGGATAACTGATCGTGGCAGTAGGCGTAGGGTTAATGGTCACCGTAGTAGTAGCCGTACTGCTGACGCTGCAGGTGCCATTCATAAAGCTGTAGGTCACCGTATAGGTGCCGGCAGGCGACGCGGCCAGGTTGACCGTACCCGTCGTATGATTGATCACCAGGCCCGGATCGGCAGTATACGTACCCCCGGTCTGGCCCGTCTGCATGACAGTCGCTGTGCCGGTCGCACAGTAAGGCTGACCCGCATAGCTGATCGACGCGGTCGGCATCGCGTTGATAGTGATAGAAGTAGTCGTGGTATTGCTGCAGGTGCCATTGCTGAAAGTATACGTGACCGTATACGTGCCGGGAGCGGATACCCCGAGGTCGATCACGCCCGAGGACGCGTTGATGCTGAGGCCCACCGGCCCGCCATAGGTGCCGCCGCCCTGACCGGTAACAGTCGGCGCAGCCGTACCCGAATTACAGTATGGCGATCCGGAATAGGCGATCGTCGCCGCAGGCAATGCCTGAATGGCTATCGTAGTGGTGGTCGTATTGCTGCAAACCCCATTGCTAAAGCTATAGGTAACGGTATACGTGCCGACCGTAGAGGCAGCCAGGTTCACCGCCCCCGTTCCGGCGTCGATGGACAATCCGGCCGAAGAACTATAAGTGCCGCCGGCCTGACCGGTCTGCGTGACCGTAGCCGTTCCGCTTACACAGTAAGGCGAGCCGCTGTAGGCGATCGTAGCCGTAGGCTGCGCATTGATGGTCACATTGACCGGTGCGACGGTGGAACAGGAGCCGCTGTTCGTGCCCTGGATATAATATGTTCCCGACGCAGCCACTGCGGTCGGATTGCTCAAGGCATTCGTCGCAGCCGCATCGGTATAATAACCAAACGCTAATCCACTACTGCTGCCCGCGGTAACAGCCGCAGCCGTGAGGTCCACCGTACCGGGCGCGCAAACAGCGGCCGGGTTCGTGATCACGAGCGTCGGCGGTGCAACGACATCGATAGTCGTGGTCGCCGTGGCGCTGCAGGTGCCGTTGGTGAAGCTATAAGTTACCGTATACATGCCAGGCGTCGATGTGGCCAGGTTCACATTACCCGTGACGGCATCGAGCCCCAGTCCCGCAGTTGAGCTATAAGTGCCGCCGCCTTGCCCTGATTGCACCATCGTGGCGGTACCAGTCGCGCAGTAGGGCGCTCCTGTATATGCAATGGTCGCAGTCGGCAACGCATTTATAGTAACGGTGGTCGTCGTGCTGCTGGAGCAAGGACCATTGCTGAAATTATAAGTGACCGTATAAGTGCCGGCCGTCGAAGTGGCCGAATTGATTATGCCGGTGCCATTATCAATCACCAGTCCGGCAGTAGCGCTGTAAGAACCGCCGCCCTGACCAATAACCGTCGGCGCCGCAGTACCCGTTGCGCAATAGGGCGAGCCAGCATAGCTGATGGTGGCCGTCGGCAAAGCCTGGACAGTCACCGATGCAGTGGTCGTGTTAGGACAGCTGCCATCGGTAAAGGAATAGGTAACAGTATAGCTGCCGGGTGTGGACGCACCAAGGTCGATCGTACCCGTGGCAGGATCGATCACTAACCCTGTGCCTGCAGTGTAGGTGCCTCCACCCTGTCCCGTTTGGGTCACGGCGGCAGTGCCGGTCTGGCAAAAAACGCCGGGTGCATAATACGGGTTGGGCGTATAGCTGATGGCGGCCGACGCGAGCGCGCGAACGGTTACCGATGCAGTAGTCGTATTGTTGCAAGTGCCATTTGAAAAACTATAGGTCACGGTATACGTACCCGGAACAGTCGCCGCCAGGTCTATCGCGCCAGTGGCCGGGGTAATGCTCAGGCCCGGCGAACTGGAATAGGTGCCGCCGTTTTGTCCGCTCTGCGTCGGGACGGCTACGCCTTTTGCACAATAAGGCGAAGCAGGATAAACAATCGCCGCGATCGGCAGCGCGTTCACCGTGACGTTAGTCGTCGTAGTGCTGCTATTGCTGCAGGCGCCGTTCGGGAAGGTGTAGGTCACCGCGTACGTGCCGGGTACCGAATTGACGAGGTCGATCGCACCGCTCGCAGGATCGATGGTCAGACCCGCAGGTGCGCTGTAGACCCCGCCGCCGGCCCCCGTCTGGGTGACGACACCCGTACCTACCGCACAGAAGGGATTGCCGTTATAGGTAATGGAAGCCGACGCCACAGTCGAAAGAATCGTGATAGATGCCGTAGTGCTATTGCTACAAGTGCCATTGTTAAAGGTGTACGTGACAGTATAGGTGCCCGGTACGCTGGTAGCCAGGTTCACATTCCCAGTAGTGGGATCTAAAGCAAGATTGCTCGAAGCGCTGAATGTCCCGCCCAACTGACCGCTGACGGTGGCCGTTGCCGTTCCCGTCGCGCAGTAGGGTGACCCCGTGTACGCGATGCTTGCCGTGGGCAGAGGGTTGACCGTCACCGTGGTGGTAGTCGTATTGTTGCAAGTGCCGTTGGTAAAGCTATACGTGATCGTATAAGTGCCGGGCGTAGAAGCAGCCAGATTGATCACACCGGAACCGGCATCGATGGTCAGGCCCGCGGTAGAAGACCAGGTGCCGCCCGTTTGTCCGTTCAAGGTCGGCGCCGCAGTACCCGCTGCACAAAAAATGGCCGCCGAATAAGGATTGGCAGCATACGTGATCGTCGCGTTTGGCAGACCATTGATCGTCACAGCCGCTGTAGTCGTATTGTTACAAGTGCCATTGGTAAACGTGTAAGTGACGGTATAGTTGCCGGGCGTGGATCCGGCGAGGTCGATGGTACCGGTGGCTGCATTGATGTTTAGCCCTGGCGTACTGGAGTAGGTACCGCCGCCCTGCCCGGTCTGGGTGGGGTTGGCCGTTCCGGTGCCGCAATAAGGGCTGCCGTTATAACTGATAGTGGCCTGGGGTAGCGCCACGATACTCATATTCGCAGAAGTGGTCGAATTACAAGTGCCATTGGTGAGGTAATAATTTACCGTATAGCTACCTGGTGTACTCGCCACGAGGTTGATATTACCGGTCGAAGGATCGATCACCAGGCCGGAAGTGGAACTGAACACGCCGCCTGTCTGACCGGTAAGTGTGACAGTGGCTGTCCCCGATTGACAGAACACGCTGCTCGCGAAATAGGAGCTTGGTGCATAACTGATCGTAGCTTTGGGGCTCGCGTTCACGACCACGTTCGTGCTGGCCGTCTGGCTGCAGGACCCGTTGCTGAAATTATAATTTACCGTATAGGTGCCGGGGGTGCTGGCGCCAAGGTCGATGGTTCCGCTGCTCGGGTCCAGCGCGAGACCGGTCGTGGAGCTATACGTACCGCCTGTCTGACCGGTCTGATTGACAGTTGCCGTGCCGTCGGCACAATAAGGCGAACCAGGATAGGAGATCGTTGCTAGGACATTATCTGATAAACAAATATCGAAAGTACCGGCATTGATAGTATGCTGGTTATCTATTTCTATATAATAAGTAGCACCCGGGGTTAGTCCGGAAACGCCAAGACACCCGTCGAATGCGGGTGCAGTATTTGCATCTTCGCAGGCCAGCACGTTATGACTGGCATCCAAAATGGCAACCATCTCATGCGTCAGCGTCTCACCGACGCCGCTAACCAGCGTCTTTACGGTAATCGCACCATTAGCCGTGGCTGTGAATTTGAACCATACATTATTGTGAGGACCAGAACTCCAGCAAGCCGGCTTGGCGAGGTCGGGTGTCGCACCAATCGTTGTGTAAGTGCCGCCAGCGCTACAGCTCGCATTGATCTTCGCGGTGACGTCCAACGCACTGGCAAAGTTGTCATTGCCCGGTGCGAAGCCAGCAGGCAGATCGGTCCGAACCGGATCACCCGATTTGCTCACCGTGTCTATCGCAGCTTCGCCGCCGCCTATCCCGACCGGGGTAGCCTTTACAACTAAACTCGCGACGGTCAACAACACAATTGCGACAAGGGTCGTAGGGTACAAGTTTTTCATAGTTATGGACCTTAAACGAAGAAAATACTGGGTTATTTGGGTCACTTATAAGAGTCAATCCTTATGCCGACAGACAATTCGTTGCCTATCAATTATTTATCTAGGTAGGTCATTCCCATAGAGAGACGCTAAAGGGGGAAAAGTACAGAAATTGGAAAAAAAACTACACCGCAGTGGTCAAAACCGCGCCCAATTAAACCGATAGATGCCTCATCGGGGTCCAAAAAGACCCCAAGGTGGATTGGTAGCGGTCCAATTTAGAAGTCGTTGTTATTGAAGCAGTATCTTGAAGACCCTGCTCGCGCCGGCCGCTTGTGCGTCTACCTTTAAGATATACATCCCGGGTAGCATATTCGTCGTCCGCCGGATCACAACGGACCCGCGCTGCAACGTCTGCTCACCGGAATACATCAATTGCCCGGTTGCCGTGAACAGGTACAATTTATACGACGCGGTCTGCGAACCTTCAATAGCAACGTTCAATGCCGTCGTCACCGGATTCGGGAACACAGTGACCACTAAAGCCGACCCATCGCCCGACGACAGTGCGACTACATTGGTATACGTCGTATTGCCGCCGCTGTGGACCACCCGCAGCCGGTAGAAATTAGCGCCTGCACCCGGACTCGCATCGCGCCACGAATACCCGCCACCTCCATTGTTAGCGTCCACAGCGCCCAACGCCGTGAAATCCGCTGCTGACCCAACGCGCCGCTCGACAATAAAATGCTGCACCGAAGCATCATTCGTTCCCACCCAGGTCAATACATTTGATCCGTTCCCATCTACCTGGCCATTCAACGTGACAGACAGCGGCAGCAGGAAAATGCCATTACAGGATCCATCCAAATGGAAGTAGGACAGTTGGGTAAGACAACCACTGTTGATCGACATCCGATTCACATATACCCCAGTGTCCGCCGCCGTCACATTGCTTATAGTATAGGCGGTATCGGTCCCTACCAGCGTACTGTCCGACGCCGTATCGCTGGGTTTATAATACCATGCATAGACCGCATTCGGTATGGTGTTTACCGAAAGCGTCGACCCTTGATTGAAACAGTTCGCGGAAGCAGAGATTAAGGTATTCTGCAGCGGCAGAATATCCACATCAGCCAAAGCACTGTTGCCGCACGCATCTATCGCCCGCAATCTTATCAACGAATATTGTGCACCGGTATTGATACTAAAAAGCGGACTGGCCTGTGCCGGCGTGGTCACCGCCGGTGAAGCCGGCTCACTGCCGATGATCTGATAGGTAAAAGGCGAGACGCCGTTGGAAGCCGCTCCACTGATGGTAAAGCTATTATCATTACACTGGTAAGCCGCCGACCGGTCGAGGCTGGGGAAAGTATAAGGTGGAATGGTCACCGTGTCGGTAATGGAATTCGAACAGGAAGAAAAAGTATAGGTCAGCACGTACGTTCCCGCATCGAGGTTGCTGAATGTATAATTGGAACCCGTATTATAGGAATACGAGATGGTATCCGGTGAGAAATTGAACTGCGTGATCACCAGGTTCACCGGCGTCAGATTGGACGAAGCCGTTACATTCAGATCGCCCGACCCGCTGGGAACCGCACTGGAAGGGCATTTCGGCACGGTCGAATAGGTACGCGTCAGCTGGCTAGGCTTCGCAAGGATCAGGGCCGTATCGGGCGTTCCGCAGTTTCCATTCAGAATCACCCTGAAGATGGGATTGGCCTGTTTCGGTAGTCCGCTGATGACGATGGTTGATGAAGCAGCAGTCGTGTCGGCCAGCTGATTGCCGAAAATATCATAAACCGCTACGGTGAAAGGTCCAAAGCCGGCGGTGACTTTGACCGTCAGATCCGTGGCATTATATGTACAGGAAGGCGTAGCCGACATCGTCATACTGAGCGGGTTGGGCTGCGTGGTGAAACACCGCGTGATCGTCGTATCGCCGCAGCCATCAGTGATATAGATACAGTAACTGCCGTAAGCGATAGCGGTAAAGACCCCTGTATTGTTCGTCGCAAGGGTATCTCCCGTACTATCGACCAACGCATAATATGGATTGGTCAGATTGGCTTGCCCCGTAATAGTCGCGGTGAAGCTCGAACAATTCTGGTTGGTGAAGTTTACGGTAGGGCTGACCGAAGGAACAGGTTCACTTACGCTAAAATGCGCAAGCAGCGTATCCTGGCACGCATCCACCGTTTGTATGGTATAAGACCCGTAGTTGCCCACGGCGAAGACACCGGTTGCATTGCAGTTCCCTACGGTATTGCCGGATGAGTCCAGGAGACAGTAAGTCGGATTGGTCAGATTCTTTTGCCCAGCCTGCGTGGCCGTAAAGCCCGCGCAAGTCTTATTGCTGATAGTTACCGGTCCCACGGCAGGTGTGGGGGCCACGGCCCGGAAGCAAACCGAATTGACAGTTCCGGAGCAAGCGTCCGTTGTCTGCAGACAATAGTTGCCATAGGGCACATTGTTGAATACACCGGTACCGTTGCAGGGAATCCCGGAAGCAGGATTACCCGTCGAATCCAGCAGACAATATTGCCCATTGTAAACATTGGCCTGCCCCGTGATGGTCACGCTGAAACCATTGCAAGTCTTGTTGGTGACCGAAGCGGTTCCACCCGACACCGCATGCGGGTATTGCTGGAAACAGCGCTGGATCGTCGTATCGCCGCAGGTGTCGGTGACATCGATGCAATAGCTGCCATAAGCCAACCCATTAAAAACACCGTTGCCGTTGCAGGTAATCGTATTGCCAAGGCTATCGAGTAAACAATATTGCGGCGAGATCAGGTTGGCAGCTCCGCCCAGACTCGCATTGAAAGTACTACAGGCGCCCCCCGAAAAGGCGACCGTAGCTGCCACCGACTTCACCGGTTTTACACTGGCAAACCCAATGGACAAGACCGTCGCGGTACAGCCATCGGTCACACTTACGGTATAACTGCCATAAGGCACATTCACAAAGACACCCGTCCCGTTACACGCCTGGCCCGGAACTGTATTGCCGAACGAATCGACGATGCAATACTGTGGGCTGGTGAGATTTTTCTGTCCGGTCACGGTGGCCGTAGCACCGGTACAGGTATACGCACTGAGTGCGATCGCACCTGTCAGCGCCGGTACCGCCTGCGTCTGGGTGAAACAACGTGTGATCGTGGTATCGTAGCAACTGTTGGTGATCTGCATGCAAAAAGAGCCGTAAGGGACATTTGTAAAAGTGCCGGAACTATTGCACGGCTGGCCATTAACGGGATTACCCGAACTATCGACAATACAATATTGTGGACTGGTCAGGTTCATCGGGTTCATCACCGCGACGTTGAAGCCCGTGCAGGTAGGGGAACTGATGGTTAGGTTGGCGCCTACCGAAGGAACGTTGGTGTTCGACCAATTGACCGATTGAACCATCCCGCATCGGTCCTTTGCCACAAGGGTTATGCTCCTATTCTGGCCCAGATCGAAACTGAAAGCCGGCGTGGTATACCATGTCGTGTCCCCCGCAGCAGTAACGACACCATATTGAAACCCCGTAAAAGCCGTTCCGCTGGTATTGAAATTTCCCTTGCTGTCCCGCAAGGTAAGCTGGGCATTGTAGCTGGTGCAACCGGCATTGACCACCGAAGAAGTATATACGGCCCAGCTATAGTTTTGAATACTGATCGTACGCGTCTGAATGGCGCCGCAGGAGTCGCCCATTTGAACAGTATACGTCCCCGGTATGAGCCCGGTAAAGTTACCGGTGGAACTATACGCTCCAACCAACATCGCCGATGGCGCGACCAGGAAAAATCCAAAAGGTCCCCGGCCATTCGTTAGCCCCGTTACCGAGACTGTACCGTCACTTCCATTGGTGCAGGTCACATCTGTTTCGGTCAGACCGAAACGCGGCTCGACATAAGAGCCTGGCACGACAATATTATTAAGCGTGTAAGTGCAAGTGGAGACGATATCTTTCACGGTACCCGTATAAGTGCCGCCGGGCAACCCGCCGATCGAAGAAGAAGAGGTGAAGCCGGTGTTCACAGGGCCCGCGACCATGTAATTGTAATTACCCGATCCGCCCTTAACGGCGATCACTACCGTACCGGTGGCTTTGCACCGGGATTCGGTTGCCGACCATGACGCGGTCAGACTATCGCAATTTTGTGCGAACGCTTTATTAGCGATGGCGGTCGTGAATAGCAGCAGCATGCCAAACACGACAGTTTTCAGGGTTAAAGTCATTAAGGGTACTTTTAATCGGCTTCTCAAGGATCATGCGCTTCAAAAAGTACATGCTAGATATAGGAATATATAGGGCCGCCAAAGCGGTGCCAATTCGCATTCGCTTGAAGCTCACTGCCAGCAAGGGTTTGCGGACACCAAAATTTTCCCGCGATTGGAATTTTTTTTCCAATTTAGAGAACGACAAAAAATTTGTTGCAAAAATATTTTCGCGAACCTATTGCAAATTCAAATTTCGTCGATTACTTTTGATCCATCAATTCCACCAATCTCCTCGAAATTCCTTTTTTTGTTTTCTTCTCTTACGCTTAAGTCTCCGCATCCAACGTCCTTTAAGAAACGCCCCATCCACTATGAACGACCGAAAAACGTATAGTTAATATATTCATAGTCGTTACCCTTAAATGAACCCTAAAATGAAAACGTTAATCGGAATTTTTACCCTTCCCCTCATCATTGTTCTTATCTATTTCAGCGGCGATTGTTATGTTTACCGCCAATACATGGAATCCTTCGCACTGATGTTCATCTGGATCCCTGCCCTTACCATCTGGATAAAGAGCTTTGGTGTTCACTATAAAACTAAGACCGCATAATATAACTCTACTCTCTTACCTGCAGTTTTTTCACTTTCATCCATCACGAGTCGCCGGCAATCCCGGCGACTTTTTGTTGTCGCTGGCATTTATGACCGAGACGACAGGTCAGTAGAACGAATGGCGGAACGCCAGACCCCTATTGAATCGTCCGACGGCCTCCCTCTATTTCAATGCCCAACACCTGCCCGGCCGGCATAAAAGCATATACCGCCTCGTCAAAGTCGACCGGCTGCCTGCCAAACTTGAATTTCACGGCACCCTTGATCGTCCTTGTCAGCGAAATGGAATAAAAATCAAAGGCCACATTGATCGGACCCATCTCCACGGCCGGAAGCTGAGACGATTCATCCAGGTTGATCGCGCTGACCAACGGATGCTCCGGGCTCGGCAGCCCTAGCGCCTTGTGACGCACTGATCGTCTTGAACCGGCATAATGGTCTGTGCGCCATACCTCAGATTTACTGTTTTGCTTTAAAGGCCGCAGCGAAATCGGGGGCGAAATCCACCAGCTTGACGCGGCCCAATACCGGCCGGTGAAGCTGATAATCCTCATACAAGGCGCCACCCCGCCGGCTGGCATTCATCTCCACATATCCCGCAGCAAACTGCGCATTCATACCCATGGCATTCAACCCGCTTAACAATTGTTCGTCGGGTATCGCGACCCAGGCAAGATCTGGTTTGCCGATCGCCTCGCCTAAGATGGAAGCTACCTGATTGGGACTAACCTCATCGCTGGCCACATACCGGACACGCCGGCCACCGACACCCGACAGCAATTCTTCTGCGACCGCGCTTGCGATATCGACCGGCGACACCCAGGGCTCGATCTCATCCCCACCATAGTTGGTGACGATGGCCCCCTGTGCTTTGATGGTATCGATAAAACTCAGCAAATTGTAGTAAAACCCAACCGGTCGCATGGTCGTGATCGATACATCGGCCGGCAGCGTGCCCAGGATCTGTTCTACATTATAGTGAAAAACAAGGATGCCTGTGCCCTTGTCCGTATGCGCCCCGATACTGCTCAGGTGAACGACGCGTTTGACGCCGGCCTGTGAAACAGCCTTGACAAACACATGCGCAAGCATTTTCAGATGCCCGATCATGTCAAAATCCTTGTCAAACATGACGGCCGGAGCTGGGGGCGGCTCCATCAAATACACGGCATCGGCGCCGGAAAAAGCGGAAGCCAAAAACGCGGCGTCCTCAACGCTGCCGATAGCCGCGATAGCACCAAGGGCCTCGATCTCCCCCTGCCGCCCTGAATGACTGCTGATAACCGTAACGGTGTGCCCCTTTTGCACCAATTCCTGCGCGAGTGGCTTGCTGATATTTCCTAAGGAACCTGTAAGAGTAATTTTCATTT
This sequence comes from Puia sp., assembly GCA_965214315.1. Lineage (GTDB taxonomy): Bacteria > Bacteroidota > Bacteroidia > Chitinophagales > Chitinophagaceae > Puia. The sequence continues at coordinate 237,712 of CBDCBP010000007.1, forward strand.
TTTAAAAATTTATTACCACGAAGGTATGCCAAACCGCCGGCCCGCAAGTACCCAAATCCACGCATTGTGAAGCCAAATCCGAAAACTTACCCCCTTAGAAAAGCCTGCGATAACAATAAATTAATGTTATATCCCCGGCGCCCCCTGCGGCTCTCTATTTAACATCCGAAGTAGGTTTTTTATTCTTTTTCAGCAAATTGTCCAAAAGTTCTTGTCTCCGCGCATTCATATATTCGCGCCTGTTTTCACGCTTCGCTTTTCTAACGCGATTGAATTCTCTAAACAAGTAAAAAGTAATAAATATGGCGATCAGGCCGAAAGGGACAACAACATTCAATCGGTAATGGCTAGATCCGGAACCGTTTTGCCTTGTAAAAACAGCTGTCAGAATGATAAGCGCCACCATCAAGACGCCCAAAAATAGTCTTTCCGAAAACTTTAATTTTGCCATGAGTATGATTTTACCAAGAGCCTCGCCATTTGATCGAACTGTCGATCTTGGGGCTACCGCAGCGGCAATTAATGAAATTTTATTGTAACTTTTGGCCTGCAATTTTCACACTGGTCCTGATGTTCACTTTAACATCCCTGCCTGCCACCTGCATTGTCCCTTCGATTTCAGTATTTATTTCGGCAACGACGAGCATCTCCGTCTTCTTTCTGCCTAAACCTCGCTCCTTCCTTGTCGCAATTGCCGCTTTTTGTCGCAATCCACCATCCTCATCTCCATTTAAGTTACCTTTGCGCTCTAAACGCCCACTGACATGACTTTTAGCGATTTGAACCTAAACAAACCCCTGCTGGAGGCCCTTGACGACCTAGGTTTTGAACATCCCACGTCTATCCAGCAGAAGGTCTTCTCCGTGATCATGTCGGGCCGGGACGTATGCGGGATCGCCCAGACGGGAACAGGCAAGACCTTTGCCTACCTGTTACCACTACTTCGCCAACTCACCTACGGCAAGAACAGGGCCCCGCAACTGTTGATCATCGTGCCAACGCGCGAGTTAGTGGCACAGGTGGTACTTTCTGTAAAGGAATTAACTACGCATATGACACTCCAAACTGTCGGTGTATACGGTGGTACGAATATCAATACCCAAAGACTTGAGGTGGAACAGGGCGTCGATATCCTCGTCGCCACCCCTGGCAGACTTTACGATCTCGCGCTCACTGGCGCGCTAAGACTGAATTCGGTGAAGAAGCTGGTCATCGACGAAGTAGATGAACTCCTGAACCTGGGCTTTCGAACCCAACTTAAAAATATCCTGGATCTGTTGCCGCCCAAACGGCAGAACCTGTTGTTCTCTGCAACGATCACGGACGAGGTGGAAACTTTGATGACGACATACTTTAACGACCCCGTCAAGATCGAAGCGGCGCCCACTGGCACACCGGTCGAGCAGATCCATCAACTGGCCTACGAAGTACCAAACTTTTATACCAAAGTCAATTTGCTGGAACTGCTGCTAAGGCAAGACCAGTCGATGACGAAAGTCCTTGTCTTCGTAGCGACGAAGTCCCTTGCCGACCAACTGCTTGAGGGATTGAAGGAAAAATTCCCGGACACCATCGGTGTTATTCATTCCAACAAAGACCAGAACAACCGATTCAATACAGTAGAGCGCTTCAAGAGCGGTGTTTATCAAGTGGTGATCGCAACGGATATCATCGCCCGCGGCCTCGACATCGCAGAAGTGTCACATGTCATCAACTTCGATATTCCCGATACCCCTGAAGCCTATATTCATCGCATTGGGAGAACGGGTAGGGCAGACCGCAAGGGCATCGCTATCAGTTTTGTGACAGAAAAAGAACGGCACGCCTTCGATGCGATAGAAGCACTGATGCATCAAAACGTGCCAGTAGTCCCGCTACCTTCAGGGCTCGAAATTTCTGACCAGCTTACAGCCGACGAACGCCCTGTAGTATATTCAAAAGCAATCCCATTGAATATGCCCAAGCCCGGCACCAGCGGCACCGCCTTCCATGAAAAATTGGAGAAAAACAAAAAAGTCAACCTCATCGTGCGACATGCTGACAGAATGATGAAGAAGTACGGCAAACCTAAGACCCGCGGGGCCAAGAAAAAATGATACCTCGATCATCTTTTCACCAGGACATCGTCTTTCAGGGCTATTATACAGATGGGATCGTTATTTCCAACCCTTTTCCATTTGTTCATATGCCTTTTTAGCTACCGTAGAGTTCTTCTTAGGCTTCGATGTACCTGCTTTCTTATGCGCATTGATGTTATTGACGAGGGAATTCTTCACGCCTAATTTATTTTTACCCTGGCCTGAGCCTGCCTTCTTCTTACCGGCGCTGCTTTTAGTCGTTGCCATACTTAGAGTTTTTGATAGTGAAGCAACCGGCGTGCCAGGGTCAACAAAAAAATTTACCTTACCGGGGCGCAGTTTCAGGGCACATACTACCCAATTCCAATAGGTACTCAATAACGTATCCTTTTCCGCCGTCCCGGTCATTGCAAACCCATGGCGCTCATAGAGCCGAATCGCCCACGTAGCCGTCGCCCAGTCCCGACAAGAATATCACCTACAACCTTACCCAACAAAAAATTCAACAATCCACTCCCTATCCCGCGATCCTGCCACCCGTACATAAGCATGCCGGATTAACATAACGTCACGAACTTTTTGCAACCCCATCACGTCCACCAACAAATCCTCTTCACACCAACTCCAAAAAACGCAACCCGCTTGTCGCGACCACCTCCTCATCTTCGATCATCAGGCAATCGATCCGGAACCCCTCCAGTACTTCGGGCTCGCCGCTTAGCCGCCGCCCAAAAATGGTCAGTTGCACCGCCTCATCCTGCAGTGTGCCATAGGAAAACAAGTATTCTTCCATCTCGCATTATTTTGTGAAACTTAGTATTATTTCAACCAACTCACCTCTGCAAGATAACATCTCGAAAATTCAAAAAACGCCAAAGGCAGATTTGTTTTCCATTTGGTCGATAAAAAGACTACACCATCATCGGAATGTTCCTATAACACAGGGATTGCAAACAAGTTGTTGGTAATGATAAGCTTAACCAGGGTCTGCAGGCCTTACAGGAAAAAGAATTACCTTTACATTGCCTATGGCAAAAAACATCACATACGAAGAACTGCTGCAGCAACATCCCGGCTCCCTCGTAGAAAAACTAGTGACAGAAGTAGTCAATAAAGACACCATTGAGGTACACTTCGAAGACGAGGGCGAAGAAGCCTGGTCGGTGATAAAGATCCACATTTACGAAGAGGACAAGGAGATGGCCATTCGCTTACTGACAGAAGGCCGCTGGGTCTTGCAATTTGGCTACTATGACGACGACGATGAGTTCGTCGAACTACTGCAGCCCCTCACCCAAAAAGAGATCGATCTCATCCCCGAAAGACTGCAGAAGGTCATGCGCAAAGTCCTCGCTAGCGAAGATGGTCTCCGCCTACCGGGAAATTTCTTAATCAAATAGCACGCTATTATTTATCCAGCCGGATGAACCGGCCTTCATCGATGACCCCATCGACAACATGGTACAGCATCACGCCCGAAGGATGATTAAGTCCACGCTCATCCGACGGACCGATCACGGCCGCAGTCTGCTCGAATCTCGTCTGAACGCCTTCCATCGTAAATTTTTGCTGCAGATGATGATGACCTGCCAGGGCCAGGGGATAGTTGTGTTTGCTGAGGGTTGCCACCACTTCCTGGGCATTGGACACGACATGCCGGTATTGCTGGACACCATGCTCCCACTCCACCATCCGGTCGAAGCCGTTGTGATTGTTATCCAAAAAAACATAACCGGAGACAGAGATGGGCGCGACAGCCGTCCTGTCGGATTTTGCGGACTGCGCCCATCCCTCCCTGGCGATCAGCAGGTACAAGAATAAAAGTCCCCCCAATCTTACAATCATAAGCAGTGATTTTAGCATTTAAAGATAAACATTCGCTCAAACCCAGACCCCGGGGTCTAAAAAATGATTATTAGGCTCCAGAACAAAATAAATACCCGAAAAACATGTTTGTAGGAAAGTCAGCCAAACTAAGTGCTTCCATGTACTAAAGATAAATACAAGTGCCCTACCTGTTTCAATATTTAATGTCCCGTTACCCGATATCCAGATACTACGCCAAATACTCCTGGTTCTATATGACCAAGCGTCAGTATTACGAGGAGTTTTATGAAGAAGATTCCACTCAACAGCTGGTAGAGACCCTGGGGCATGTTACTGCATTTGACAATACTTCCGCCGATATCGTGGCTTTCGATATTCCTTTTGAAACTACTCCTCGCCGACTCGTGCAAAAACTGGGTCTTCCACGCTATTGCAAGGCCAACAAGCAAAACGCCGATTTTACGGAAGCCGCCTATTTCTACAGGAAAAGTTTTTACCAATCCCGTGTGGTCGTTCAATTTCATTTTATTGACGGCGAGCTGGCTTACTGCATGGCGACTTTCCTTAATCTCAACGCTGCCAATGAAGCGAAATTGATCGGCCTGATCAAAGAAAAGTACCAGGTTTCCCAGAAAAACAACCGCGCTATCGCCGATGCGAAAGGGAATTGTTTGCTATATGAAAAGATCATCCATGCAAGGCTGATCTATGTGCGCAATCCCGGACAACTGGTTAGCCGGTTCACCGCTTCCGAGCAAAAACAAACGATGACAAGGCATAAGGTCTTCGAGCAATACGACGCGCATTGGAGCAACCTGCTATAAAACCGCGCTCATCCAGTAACCGCTAACCAAAAAATGACGATACCCTTACAGGCTATTCGGGTGGCTTCCGACAATCCGGTCGACAGCCTGAGGGCGGAATAACTTGCATCATTTTACAATCTACTAAGTAATAAACCCTAATTTTCCGACTCTGCAGCGATCAACCATTGTCCACACCTGCAAGCTGTCTAACTTCTTCAAAATATCGCCTATGTCGTACTCAGTCGCCGAAGCAATCAAAAAAGCCTGTTCCTTTGTGATCAGGATCGATATGCCCTTGCCCATCACAAAAAATGTCCTTGAATTCCTTATCAAACGAAGCATATTCCTTCAGACCATGCAAATGCATGGCGTCGGCGGAGGGGAAGCCATCCTGATCATTCATTGCCTTGTCGAAAAAGACCGGCTAAAACATATCCAGCGGGGATTGGAAAAAATAGACGGGATCCTGAGCGTCGAATTGCTCGAGAGCAGAATGTCCAATATAGAAAAATTGTAATACGGCTTATTGTTCAAACAAGAGGCAAATACAATAATGACGCGGTTTAAATCCTACAGCGGCAATCCCACACGCAAAACCTTCCTGCAGATGACGGCTAACGCCGCCTGCGGCCCGGTAAAATGAAACACAGTATGGTGATGGACTTGCTTCCCGCCAGGCGCCAAAAACGCAGCCGGCGACACACTTTCAAGTTCAAAGAACGGTCCCATCTGGCCGCCCCCAGCAAGAGGACCATCGTTATAGGCGTTGACGGCGTCGCCGCTGAAGGCCGGCTTGGTGGTATTCCATTCCTGGTTGAGATAGCGGGCATGCGGATCGACATCGAACACAATGATCGTTAGGACGCGATGGACCGAGTCATAGCTGCCTGCCATGGATTTGGCGCGAAGGGGATGTATGCCCAGCTTACCGCGGCTCTTACCATCGGCTTTGAAAGTCAAAACACCACTATCAAACTTGATCCTGTCTGATGAGATCTCGCCAAAGTAGTCGGTAGTAGCAGGCTTACTGCCGTCCCCGGGCTCATAAGGAATGATGATCGTCGTTTTCGAAGAAGGCGGGAACATATCCAGCAACCATAGACAGGGCATTCCCGTTTTTTCCGTCCAGGGAAGGCCGCCGGTATTAGTGAGGGTGTTGACGGTACGATAGGCCACGGCCTTAACCGTAGTATCGGCTGAAACACCGAGCAGACTGTCAATAGCCGCGCCATCGAGAATGGATATCTGCCGGTCGATACTCAAATTCAAGTGCGTCCCCGCATAATTGACCAATTGCATGTTCTTGCGCAGATCTACTGACGCATCAGAACGAGTGATGACATCCCAGGCTTCAGCATCAAAAGGCGCAGGTGTCCGCCAGTTAGCGAATTCCATCTTGGCGCCGGGCGGAAAAAACAGCGAAAAGCGTCCTCCCTCCGGACCAAGCCAGAGGCGGTCCTCACCCCCATAGGCATTCATATGCGGGTCAAGTCTCTTCCCAAAAACATCGTAATGCACCCAGCCGAAGCTCAAGCTGCTGTCACCATCGGCACAGGAGGTGAACACCTTGCCTTGGTAAGTGGGTGAAACGATGACCTTGGACCGTCCAGTCTGCAGCACGACCATATTGCTGTCATATCGCCGGACCCAGGCAAGGTCATAGCCGAATTGCCCGAGTCTATCTTTCTGCGGACTTTTCGAAGCACCGGCACCAGCATCCGAACCGGCACCAGCATCCGAACCGGAGCCAAAACCGGAATCGCGGCCATTACTACAAGCTGTCACCAAACCCAGGATACACAACGGCAAAAGCAATCGTAATCTCATAGTTGATCAATTAACTTCTAACAAATCTTTCGAAGGTAGTTTTGGGAACGCTGCATGTGGCTCGGTCTGGTACCAGAACACCGTAGACGAAATATCATCCTGCAGCGGCAGGTAGCGTCCGCCATCGCGCCAGCCCAGGTCTTGGATGGTTACCCGCAACCCTTTATCGAAACGGATGGGATCGGTTATATGCCAGCGGTAGAGCCCGAACCGTTGGGCCACGTTATAGTGACCATCCCCGCCGATCACCTGCGCCAGGCCGGAATACGGCGTGCAGAAGGCCGTATAGCGGGACTCGCTTACTCCCGCAGTGTTGGTGGTATGCGTATCAAAATCGTAGGAGCCGCAGAAATAGTCCTCCGTTCCCGTTCCGCAAATGGTGGGGAAATCGGTATCCCCGTCCATATAGAATTTGATCTCTCCCTCGCCCCACCAACCATTGTTATGGGCACCATAGGCCAGGTAGGTGCCCACATATTGGCCCTTGCCATGGATGCTATCGACAAGGGTGTGGTTTTGTTTGTATGGAAGGGGGTTGGTCCGGCGGAATTGGGCGTGAAAGTAAGCCGCATCGGATGGGATCTCGGTCAGGATATAATCCACCTGGTAATAAAGCGACATGGCTTCGGTATTGATATTCTGCATCGTGATCCGGCACTTGCGACGGAAGGGCATGGGCCAGTAACAGTTAAAGGCGCTCCCGGGGTTTACGCAGACCGCCAGGCTTTGGAGCGGCGAGTATTGACCCCAACCCATCCCAAAGAAATCCCCAACGGGTACCTCCACGGAAGGCGTCGTCTCGCCGTCCCAGTAAAAGCGAAGGATGGACCAGCGCCAGTTGCCAGTGGGTGTCATCCAGATATGCTGGACCGAACCAGGACCCTCGATCTCGGCGATGGTGAAGGTCTGGCCGGCATTGATCTCGACAGAAGGGCTCACCTTCCAGCCTTGACCGAGTTCCCGTGACGGCCCCGCGCCAGTCCCCGTCGTCGCCTTTCCGCCGCCGCCCTTCGCGCCATCGAAGTTCTCGGGGCTGATGCTGCGGGTCCTGGCATTCGAGAGCTGGTAGAGATTGCCCATGTTCGAACCAACGCCATTAAAAGGAGTTTGGGCATCCAAAGAGGCGGCCGCCAAAACCGCCAACACAATCAAAGCGAACAATTTCATGCAGAAGGATTTAGGTACCCAAGATAACTCATTCTGCAAATATCTTGCGGGAAACAACTACCTAAAAACCGCCTTAATAAAAACCCAAATGCTCACCAAGAACCATACGTTCCGTCCCTTGACTTTCATCACCCCTTGACCGACCTTGCCCGCATGAAACAGCTTGAGTTCATCGCCACGGTCGGCGAAGATAAAATGCAGGTCAAACTCACGGAGCCACAGGGCGCTTCCGCCGGCTACCAGGTGCTGATCGATCAATGGCTCCAGGGCACCCTCGTCAAACGGGATGAGAGATGGACAGCCTACCTCAACAGAAAAAGCATCCTCACCAGCGCAGATATCCTTATCCTCGGCGAATTGATCGAAGACGCCGATCGGTGTTGATGCGCAAATAAAAAAACCCGCCGGACGGGTTACTTCTTCACTGTGATGGCACTTTCTGGGATACAGTGGCTGCGGCCAGGCATTGCGACAGGCAAGCTATCGGGTCTTATAGCGGTCAGGGTCGGGGGGCATTAGCTGTAACTGCTTCTCCGACGATGCGACAGGAGATTTGGGTTAGCGAAGGGGTCTAAAGCGTGCAACGAGGTGCTTCACGTATGCTACAGGGTGCTTCAGGTAAGCTAAGGATGCATCAGGCAAACTACGGGTTGCTCAAGTAAAGCATCAGTTTCTTCAATTAAGCTACAGGTTGTTGAAGGGTAAGTGTTTCAGGTTAGCTGCAAGCTGCCGCGGGTCTGTAGCAAGAAATTTGGATTTAGCAACGGCGCCTAAGCCGGTCAAAGGATGGGTTCTTTCTGAATGAAGGGCCGATACAAAGATGCACCGAAACCAAAGCGAATCCAACAAAATACCCCCGCGATTCCCCCCTTTTATTGATTCCCTCATCCCGGACTAGGGACAAACACCTAAAATCATTCCCGTTCCTCATATACAGGGCTATCAGTAGCATTTCAACTTATGCGCAATTCGAGGGTTATTCGGGTGGAATTGATTATATTCAACCATGACCAAAAAAACTGCCAGGATCGCCGGCCTGCTCTACCTCGCCGTCATAGTTCTCGGCCTGTTCGCCGAGGTCTTCGTCAGAGAAGCGATGACCCTCTCCAACGACGCCGTTGCGACAGCCAACAATATCCGCATCGCCGGCATGCGCTGGCGCCTGGGCTTTACGGCTGATCTCGTCAACCTCATCTGCGGACTGCCCGTCATCGCTTTCGTTTATTTTTTATTCAAACCGGTCAACCGCTACCTGGCGATACTGGCCATCTTATTCGTGATCGTTTCCAATGCCATCGTCGCCGTCAACCTCCTCAACCAGTTGACGCCATTGTTGCTACTGGGGAACGACCATTGGCTCACCGCTTTCTCGCCAGGTCAGCTCGCAACACTTTCCCTGCACGCCATCGAACTCCAGGAACAAGGGTATGCCATTGCGCTTGTCTTCTTCGGACCCTATTGCATCCTTATAGGCTACATGATCTATCGTTCCGCCCTGCTCCCCCGCCTGCTCGGCATCTTATACGCGATCGCCGGAGCCTGCTATATGATCAACAGTTTCACCGGTTTTCTCAACCCGGACTTCCACAACCCACTCTTCCCACTCATCCTCGTGCCATCCTTTATCGGTGAGCTTTCGGTCGCGCTTTGGCTGCTGATCATGGGTGTGAGGGAAAGGCCTATCACGGATTCGCCTTCGGGTTCGTCTTGGGCAGCACAAAGCTCATCTTCAGACTCTGCAACTGCCGCATGATCCCCTCCGCCGACTGCAGGTCCTGCATAAAACTCCCCCGCGCCTCTTCTGAAAGCGAATTGTAGTACGCGATCTGCTGCTGGCAATCGCGGATGATCAAATCGGCAATCTGGTCTCCTTTTTTAGTATCGCCCGCCTGATAAAATGCATATGCATATTGTAACGACTCGATATTCTCGGAATTTCCCATGGATACCATGCCATAAGGCGCCGATGTGGGGTCCAGCATCTTGTAGCCGTAATTCAGCACTGCCAGCGCACTATCCTTACTTCCTCCGGACGCTAACGCAATAGCCAGCTCGGTAAACGAATGCCGGATCGTCATCAGCTCCCGCCTTCCGTTCTCATCGAAATAAATGTCTGGCTTCTCCGCCCCGCCAAACTTGAACTTTGTCATCAGGTTGGTATACATGTTGGCGACGCTCACGCCCTGGCCGGTATTGTTGCTCTGTTGGCGAATGGGCACAAGGGAATAGACCAGACCATCGTTCTGCACATAATTGTTCAGCCCCAATTGATAAGGTGGATAGGTAAAATCCACCGGACGCTTCCAATGATTAGCGTCGATGATATTCAGTTCCGCGAGGTCGTTCTTAAACAGCGCATTTCCGGAAAGCTTGAAGTCGATTCGCCCGCCGCTTTCCGTCGGTATGTAAAAATTATGCGTCGGGAAATAATTCATGCTTTCTCCGCCTTCCGTCGCTAGCCTGTTGCTGTCACTTCCCATAAAGGCCATGGCATCACTCAGGCGCATAAAACTGTCCTTCGGCACGAGTCCCTTATCAAAATACGGAATGTAGTTCCTATTGTCCCCGACATACTTATCATGAGACCAGCTGAAGGGGATGGGCGGGCTTTGATTGACCCGCCGCCGTAACTGATCGATCATCCAATCCGTGCCCAGCAGCGTCGTCACGATGACCCGGACGTCCGGCCTGATGTTCTCCACTTCCTGCGCATACCAAAGCGGGTAGGTATCGTTGTCAGCACTCGTGAACAGGATGGCATCTGGACCACAGGAGTTCAGGTGGTCTTCGGCAATGTCTCTCGCCAGGGTCTTCCGGGACCGGTCGTGAGCCCTCCATTCCTGGGAGATCATCAACACCGGGACCGCCAGCAGGCACAAAACGCCTGCCGCCATAGCCGACTGGACACCGGCAATTTTCTTTCTAAACAAATCATACACAAACAGCACTCCCAACCCGATCCAGATAGCAAAAGCATAGAACGACCCCACCATGGAGTAATCTCTTTCCCTTGGCTGGGGCCCCGCCTGGTTCAGGTACAATACGATGGCGAGCCCGGTGAAGAAATACAACAGGAATACCACGCCCGCTCCCTTGCGGTCCCGCTTCCATTGATACACAACACCCAAAATGCCCAACACAAAGGGCAGCATGAACAACGTCGTATGTGCCTTGTTGTTCTTCAGCGAATCCGGCAACCTGGACTGATCGCCCAGCCTCCAGTTGTCAAGGGGCCCGATACCCGAGATCCAATTGCCGTCGCGCGGATTGCCCTTTCCTTGGATGTCATTTTGCCTGCCCGCAAAATTCCAAAGAAAATAACGCCAATACATCCAGTTGAGCTGATAGCCGACCAGCCATTTGAGATTGTCCAGGTTACTCGGCGGCTCTGTCCCATCGATCCCGAGCCATGACTTATAATAATCCACATGCCCCTGGCTGTTGTCTGTGTCCCAGATACGTGGGAACCAATGAATATCGTTGGGATCATAGTCGTAGCCCATCTTCTTGCCCACTACCTCGTATTTGCCGGTGGTCTCATCTTTATCATAGATACTCCCCTTATCGATGGTACCGTTCGGCTTGGCCGTAAAATCCGCCCCGCGCAAAACAGGCCATTCACCATATTGGGACCGGTCGAGGTAAGCGACCAGGTCGATGGGGTTGTTGACATCCTGCATATTGATCGCCGGGCCGGCATTGGCCCTGATCAGGATCACCGCATAGGTGCTATACCCTATCAACAGGAACGCGAAACAGAAGATGCCGAGTTCTAAAAGATGACGGTTCTTGCCAATAGCATAGCGAAGACCAAGGACAATAGCCGCGGCAAACAGTCCGAGACAGCAGTAAGACCCGGTGTTGAAAGGCAACCCTATGCTATTCGTAAAGAACAGTTCGAACGATCCGATCAGTTTAACGACACCCTGGATCACCAGGATCTGCACGACGCCCGTGAGGACGCAGGCCAGCAGCGCTGCCAGGATCGTCCCCTTCCACGAGAAGGCATAGCGCCTAAAATAATACGTCATAATGATCGCCGGGATGCTCAGGATACTCAACAAATGTACGCCGATCGATAGACCGACGATAAATGCCAGCAACACGATCCACCGGTCACCCCTTGGCTGGTCCGCCTCGTCCTCCCATTTGAGGATGGCCCAGAACGCAGAAGCAATAAACACGGGCGATACCCCAAACACGATGCCTTCCACCGCGGAGAACCAAAAAGAATCTGAAAAAGCGAACGCCAGGCCGCCTACTATTCCGGCAGCTATGATAACGATGGTCTTTTCGAAGTTGATCACTTCGTCTTTTTTTACCAGCATCTTCTTGGCCAGGTGTGTGATGCTCCAAAACAAGAAGAGTATCGTAAACCCACTGCTCATAGCGGAAAGTGTGTTAACCTGCAGGGCGGCATGGGCATTGGCCATAGTCGCGTCCGCATGGCCGCTGAACAGAATAATAAACAGCCGGCCGAGTAGAATGAAAAGGGGTGCACCCGGCGGGTGAGATATCTCCAGCTTGTAAGCACAAGGGATGAACTCCCCGCAATCCCAGAAACTAACCGTTGCTTCCCGGGTCAGCATGAACACCGTACTAGCTATCGCGCAGACGATCCAACCCGCAATCGTATTAATCTTTTTGAAATTCATGCTAAAAATTACACAATTGCCGCTTACCGGCCTAATTCTGTCGATTCGCGAATTGCAATAGGATCGAACCGGATTGCCGCTGACCGTGACCAAAAATAAACCCCAACGGCATACCCGGCCACGATGAACTCGTTGTTGCCAAGACCGCCAATGAACAGGTGGAGGGAATTATCCAACAAAAAACCCGCCGGGTCAGGGCGGGTTACTTGCTCCACAGTATCTAAGGGAAGCATGCTTTGCGTTGTTGTTCAGGGTCGTCGTTGTTTGGGGTCAAGACTGCTTTCACGGATATTGGATTCGACGTTTGCTAAGGGCCTTCGGCTTCAGGTTCAACAGGTTTTGGCCTCTGGTGCATTATATACGCTGACCGGAAAGCGATAGATTTTGCAATAGACCAACTCACGCAAACGTTTGCATGCCAAAAAGAGCCGTCTACCGCGGCTTGAACACATAATACTTCGACACTACCGTCGTATTGGCAAACTCCCCGGGACCGGGGATCATATTGAGGGGATAGCCCTGAAAACCTTGTACCGCCGGCAGTCCCATGATCCGACTAAGCGCAGAAAGCGAAAAGGGCTGTTTCGGGTCCAGGGTAAATTGGACATTGAAACCATCCGGCCAGAGGCCGGCGGCATCGAGCCAGCGGTAACGCGGATGGCCAGCTGCATTTTCGACATGCACACCATTTATGGCGATATCAAATGCCGAACTGTTCGAGTCGAGATCGAAATGGGCGCCGGCAGCACTATCATACAATACGCAATGCAGCAACAGCTCACGCCGACCCTCTACGATGGTATCGCTGACGACCTTCAGGTCCGGCGCGGAGAAATTCACGAACTCCGCCTTATCCATCAGCACCGACGCCACCCCGCCGGCAAGACCCGCGTAATTATAGACAGATTGACCCCGGACAGGATGCGGCAAAAATTGCTTGTTCCACCAATCGACGGGCGTGTTGCGCAGCACCCAAAAGGCCGTGCTGTCATCCGTGTTGACAGTATAGCCCAGACTCGTTTTATAGGGTTGACCCGCGCTAAAACGGCCATGTAGAATACCGAAGCCTGTACTCAACAAACAAAACAGGAAGGCTGCACCCGGCAACAGCCAGCGCGACTCACGGGTCACCAACGTGACCAGCGGTAACAGCAGCCCAAGCAACATTCCAGTCAATACACCCAAAGCGGCCGATTGGGGTTGTACATCGAAGACGATAAACAGACCGTAGATCAGCGGCGCCAGCAGCAGTAATGCGGGCAGCAGGCACAAGAACACCACGATGTTTCGGCGCATAAAACATCCCGCCAAGACAAACAACAAGGGGAAACACAGGAAGTAGATCGCCGTGGGGATCGTCCCATACAACAGATCCAACACGATGAGTTCAAATACAGCCGCGCCCATCAGCAGGTTAGCAGGATCAAGCCGCCGGATCAGAAACTGAAACGCAAAGGTGAAGATCGCCACAGCCAACCCGATCGCCGCCAGATAAAAATAGGCACTGTTATACGCATTGCTATAATACCCCTGATAAAGCGGATATGCAGCACGAACTCCCCTCAACCCCAGCCCCAATAAAAAGTACTCCAGCAACAACACGCCTATAAAACAACCAAACCCCATCAGCAACGCCCGCCAGTCGATCCGCTGCTTGACGATGCCCATGATGATCCAACCCAGCAGCAACAGGTGCGCTAAGATCAGGAACACCATGTTCCAGGACACCGGATAAGTGACCATCCAGCCCCCGATCACATTGAAAAAAGTTTGCTCACCGCCCTTCTGCAAACGAATATCCATCTTCCCAAAGTGCTTTACCTCGGCCAGCATATTGTCTCCTGTCTCCTGGAAACTGTTGCGGTCTATATCCTCCGGCCGGTCGGTCATAGCGTGATAATTGACAAAGCCGTCGACGAACGCAAAATCAAACCCCGGGATATTCTTCTTCGAAAACGGCAAGAGGTCCCCGGAATTCGGGATCAATCTAAACAACTCATGGTACAAGGAGCTCGCACTCTTATGCGGGCAACTGCGCACATACTCTTTCACCATCCAGCTACTGCTCCCATTGGAGATGGTAAATTCCTTGCCGGCATTTCCGCGATTATCGAAATTCAGGACAACCCCGACAGCAGCAAAAAGTGAATCGCCGCGGATGAAAGCCGTTGAACCCAATAATCCCGGCTCTTCGCCATCGGTAAAAAGAAAGATCACATTATTTCGAAGACGCGGCCCCGACTTGAGCAAACGCGCGGTCTCGAGCATCGCCGCACAGCCAACGCCGTCATCTCCCGCACCCACCGCGTTGGGCTGAGTATCATAATGCGCCATCACCAACACCGCCGATCCCGGCGAAAAAGCACTGTCACTCCCCTTATACACCCCAATAATATTCGTGACCTCTCCTGCCTGCACGCCGGTATATTGATAGACCGCCGACGTCGTATGCTGAGAAAAGGTATCTAATCCCAGCGCCGCACATTGACCGATGATATATGCGCGGACGGCCTCCTTCTCGGCCGTACCGATACTGTGCGGCCTCGCCGCAATCTGGTGGAGGTGTTCATAAGCCATACCCACCGAAAAACTGCTGTCCGGCGGATGCTCGTTTACAGGCGTGGCCCTAAAATCGAAATGGATGGCCAATCCAATGATCAAAATGGCTAGAACTGCCAATAACGTTCCGGGTTTCTTCAACATAAGGATCGTTTGGCAATCAATTTAAGCGTTTTCCCGCGCAAAGCAATCAACAAACAAAACCTCGCCGGCGAGTGCCGGCGAGGCTAGGAGCAAGCGGCGTCCCCGCTATAGTCAGCTCTTGATGAATGGTCCGGCAATAGCCAGCACGGCGCTCATCGTCAATGGCTCGTCAAAAGCCTCCGTCACCGAAGCGGCCGGGGCATTAGTAACGGTAGTCACATTGATTCCACCCTCTGTCGTGTTGTCTTCCCCCGCATAGATCGCCGCCGGCAATCCATTGGCCTGCGCCTCGGTTATCCAGCCATTTAACCCGCGCAGGCGGCGAACCTCCGAGGCATGCCGCGCTTCAACGGAATGAATGTCCAACGCCGCCGTCAGCACGGCACCCGCACCTTGCAAGGCCGCCGCCTGCCCTTTATAGGCACGGACACCCGTATCCTCAAATGCATTCGACAAGGCTAAAAAAGTCTGGTAGTTGCTGAATACATCAGCAAAAGTACCTCCGGCGGTAAAATCAAAACTCGGTTCGGCGACAGGCGTCGCCTGCAGCGAAATGATCGTCGATTTGAGCAAGGCCACATGGTCCGTCTCATGCTTGCTGATCTGCGCAAAAACCGCCATATCGGCCGAAGGGATCAGTCCGCTGGTGCTGAGCCCCACGGTGTAAAAGGTCGATTCCAGGTACTCCAATGTAAGCGCGAAATTCAGGATGCCGACGATAGTAGGATTTGTTGGACCGGCAACGGCCTTATTGGTAAAGGTCTCCATCAAGCCGAATGGAACGGCAGCTAGGGCGGCCTTCAGGCCAAAGCCCAAGCCCTTGGTGAGGCTCTCGCGACGGGAAAAATTCTTTCCGATCACCTCTTCGGAAAATGTCTTTTCGATTACATCAATTGTTTTCATTGCATTTGTTTTTGAGCGCACTAAGGAAGTTTGTTGGCTGAGATCTTGGTCAAAAGAAAAGTGTTCGCCGTTGCGACAATGCTCGGACCGCCTGTCGTGGAGTTGGGGGTCCTGGAGAAGTCGAGCCCCGTATGGGGGTTTACCACATCATCCCCGGCAAAGGAAGCGGTCAAAGGTGCCAGCAAGTCGCGGATGCAGGACGCATGCCGGGCTTCCACCGAGACGATCTTTCCCGCGAGGGTGAGATAGTCGGGATTAGAGATGTAAGCGCCCGCACCGTTATAAGCGGATACGCCTGTGTCCTCAAGTGCCTTGGCGGTCGACAATACACTCAGCCTGCTGCTGAAGTCCACAGTCGAAAAATCAGTCTTCAATTCAGGGATTGCGCTGGACCCCAACGCTGCCTTAAAAAAATCCCTGTGTATCATCTCATGGTACATGATGTCACTCAGGATCGATTGCTCCGAAGCCGATGCATTGGCGTAAAATCTGTGGTTCACCTTGATGTAAAAAGCGGCCTCCAATTGCTCAAGTGCATAAGCGAAGTTCAAAATGCCGGTGTCCCCGCCACCGACATCGATCGTCTGACTATGCTGGTTCCAACCACCTTTCGTGCAGGATTCCACACCCAGCACACCGGCGCCGCCGGCAAAAAGAGAATACTTAAGAAAATTTTTGCGATTGAGCCGTGACCGCAATGCCGACTGCAACGCATTTGGCGATTCAATTTCTTTGTTCATAAGCTTATTTTTTCTCATCTACGGGATGGCCTTTACGGGCAGATTTAAAAGAATAAAATAAAATTATAAACTATGCCCATGTGTAATTTTTTGACTAATAGACCTGTAAATAATATAACAAATGAAGTTGGCATAAAATTTTATATGGCCTTTCAGGGCCATAACTGGCGTCGACAAAAAATCGCGTCCTAGCTCCCAACTGGATTGGCATTCACCAATCAACCGAATTCGGGAAAAACGGTATCTTGGGATATCGTATATGAAAGGCGACGAAATAAGCAACGACCAACGCATCCTGGCAGGCATCTTCTCAAATGACCTCAACGCTATCATTCACCAGCTCTACAAGCAATATAGCGGGATCGTTGTCGCCTATATCATCAACAACCAGGGCAGCCAGCAGGATGGGGAAGACGTCTTCCAAGAAGCCTTGATCGCCTTTATCAATCTGGTGAAAACCGGCAAATTTAGGGGCGAAGCTTCACTCCAGACGACTTTTGTGTCCATTGCCCGTAATATCTGGCTCAACGAACAGAAAAAACGTAAAAGCTTGGATACCAGGGGAAAATTGTTCGAAAATAGCCGCCAGCCCGAGACCGATCCCGCCAGCCTCCTCCTGCAGCGTGAAGTGAGCGGGCAGTTCCTCACCATGATGAACCGGCTGGCAGAAGGGTGTAAATCACTGTTGACAATGGTTTACTACGAAAATCTCAGCTTTAAGGACATTTTAGCGAAAACTCACTTTGAAAACGAGCAGGTTATACGTAATAAAAAATATAAGTGCATGAAGGAATTAACGGATATGATCAAAGATGATCCGACTTTTAAAAACTTTTTTTAAAAAAACCGCTTTTTCAGGTTACAAAACCGATCTCAGCTTTTACTAATACATTAAGTAGTTCATTGAAAAGGCGGGAAAAAAGATCTCTGATATCAGTCACTTATCCTCACTTACCAAGAAACTAGCAAAGAGAAACTGAAAAACGAAACTAACAAAAAGAAACTTACCTGAAATCATCATTGTAGAAGAACCTGAAGCCAAAACATTGGCTGACCTCTGAAAAACCACAAAAATCCTTGAAGAACCAACCCCGTTGTGATCCAAAAGATATCCGAAACCAATCGCAAGACCACAATAGGGATTAGAAATTTTTTCCGCCTTTTCTTTTAACAACGACCCTATTTAACCCTGAAACACCAAACCACCCTAATGACCCGTCGCCCGAATTAGGAGTACAACAAGAAAAAACCATGACACCAGATCAACACAGGCTCCTATTTGATCGTTTCGACCAGGACCGCCCGGAGATGCCCACCCCCGCTGACGCCGAAATGGCAGAGGAATGGGAAGTCTACAAATTAGCGATTCAGGCCATCCAATATGCCGCCATCACCGATGCAGTCAAGAAGGCGCGGGCCGAACGCGAAATGGCTCCCGTCGCTCCTGCCCCTGCGGTCATCCGTCACATCCCACTGGTCGCCAGGATCAAAGCGAACGGGATGAAGATCGCTGCCATCATGATCTTCATTATTTCCGTCGGTGGAGTGTTGACAAAGTTCGCCGTAACTACGCCGTCTTCCCTGGCTACAAAATATTTCACTCCTTACGACCTGGGCATCACCCGGGGCGGAGCTGTGAGAGATCAGCTGGATCTTGCCTATAAGGCAAATGATTGGACAGCCGTCGTTGCGGCCTTCCAGGACAGAGCGCCAAAAACAGCAAAAGATTATTTTCTTACCGGCCTGGCTTACCTCCAACTTAAAAATTACACCAGCGCCAATACCCTTTTCAATACGCTGATGCAACAAAACAGCCAGAACACGAATCCATTGTTTGAAGACGAAGCCGAGTATTACGCTGCCATAAGCTATCTCGCTAACAACCAGGCTGACAAGGCCTTGCCCCTGCTCGATAAGATCGAGGCCGATCCCGATCACCTCTACCATCGCCGGGTCACAGAGATGAGCGGTCTCGAGAACCTGATCTTGCACGCCAAATAAGACTTCCTACCGCAATAACTAGCAGGATGCCGCCACCCAGCAGCATCCATTTTTTTTGCCCGCCCTTCCGCATCACAGGCTCGGTATTCCCAATAAGGATGAGATGCGCCCAGTAGTTGGGCGTGATATAGACCGCGTTGCTGTGAATATAATCCACCTTGGCCTTTTGCAGCGCCTTTGATTTGCTGATTCCCCTTTCCAGGTAGACATGAAACCGCGTCAGAATAAACGCCGTGGACTCATCATCCGCCTTCCACAAACTGTTCACGGTACTCGCACAGCCGGCATACATAAAACCCCTGCTAAGACTAATAATGCCTTCATTGTCCACCGTTTCCCCCTTACCACTCTCGCAGGCACTAAGGATTACGAGTTCCGTGGAGTCCATGTTCAACCCATATAGCTCCGGAAGATAGAGATTGTCGTCGTCCGAAGTCTGCCCGTTGGGATAAAAAAATATCCTCGAACCCTTGCTGTCCTCAGGGTCGGACCAGGCATGTGTAGCGAGATGAATGACCGGGTACTTGTTGATCGCTGCAAGAAAATGCACCTTGGTCGCCTGTTCATTTATGAATTGCCTTCCCGGCAGCGCGGCGATCTCCTTGCCCGAGCCCGGCAGCGGCCCCATATAGCCGATATCGCCACGCATGTTTCCGCTGTCCCCCGCCAGCGAGACCGTATCGGTTACGGAAATGTCGCCCGCGAAAGGCGCGAAGCTCAACACACTGTATTGGGCGAAGCCCGAGCGGCTCTGCTGGAATGCCGCCGATAAGAACCGCGCAGAAAGCTGGTAGGAGATCGTCACCGACTCGATAAGGGCATGATGTAAAGCGTCTACAGGCAGCGATTCAAACGGCAGCTGATAGAACAAGCCATCCGGGATGATCGTCCATTCGGTCTTACCGCTCAACGAACGCTGCAACGGCTGAACGAGCAACCGGATCAGCGAGGCTTCGAGGGCCTTATTGCCAAACCGCTGGCCCGTCTCCGTACTATTCAACAACCTGATCCATTCCCTGACCTGTCCATCTAATACCGGATGTGAATCGATCAGGCGGTAGTCGAAGGAATGATGCCCGATCAGAAAAACGTTCAGCCCCTTCGAAGATACAAACAGACTGACTATTGCCTGGTCGTCGTCGAGCTCTCCCTGCAACTCGGCCACCGAAGGACAGGTATCGGCGAACTTCATCTGGTAATAACCACCGTTCTGCTCCAGCGTCTTTTGCAAAAAAGACAATTGGATCTCATCCTTCGCCTTCTCGCTGGCCATCTCCGGAGAGATGTTCTTGCCGCGCTCGGGATCGTTATGTAATTCAAGCCGGGCGATGTTGTATTTCAGGTCCCGCTGTTGTGCTAGTAATTTGGGATCGATACCCGGCATCTTTGCGGAAGCCATCTGGTCGAGGCTTGCCGAGACGATCGAGGCCTTGCTCTTCTCCGCCAGCATGAAGGCCTGCTCGAGAAAGGGGCCGCCAGGATGCAGCCGGTCCAGCTCGAGACAAACGACCACCGCGTTCTCATACAGGTCGCGGTTGTTTTTCTTCAGGAATAGCTTCGCATCATCCGTAGTATAAGTCTTCTCGATATACCGAAACAGCCCTATCGCACTCTTATAGGCCGCCAGTGCATCCTGCAAGTCGCTTTCCCGGCGGCTTTGCTCATAGAAGCCCTGCAGGATATGCGCTTTATACGACAAGGCATCGAATAATCTGTATGATCCAAAGGACCCCGTAAAGCTCACAGGATTGGTATGGATATCCGGATTGGCAAATACCCCCGAGAACGTGCCGATCGCTTGCTGCAGGGATTGCAGCGCGGCGCCGGTTTGTCCTTTAGCAACAAGCACCTGCGCCCGGTAGAGCGAATTGATACCGCTGTCCGTCCGGCTCCGCTGCGCCCGGTCGACCCGGTGCAGCCATTGATCGAGATAGGATAACGCCGAATCGTTCGCGCCCTTCAAAAGCTGCGCATACGCCAATTCGTTATACACCCCTGGAAGCGTTCCAGGATCCACCCGCCTGAAGAATGCGAGCGCCTTCGCCTGGTCCGCCAATCCGATATAGCATTTGCCAAGATTGAAATAGAGCTGACTGGAAGAAACGCCGAACTTTAGCAGGCTGTTGTAGAGCGTCAGGGCCTGTGCATACAAGCCCAGTTTGTATTGGCTGCCTGCAATATTATTGTCGAAATTCATGGCCGAAACCCGGTCGGTTGGTCTTTCCACGCGCACGATCTCCAGCGCACGGCTAAAATAATCCCTCGCCTGGATATAGTTACCGCTTTCATAGCGCAATGCACCCAGGACATTGTAGAGTCTATCCCGCTCCGCCAATCCCGGATGCTTACCCGCCAATTGCTCAGCTTTGTCTAAGAAAGCATTCGCAGAGTCGTAACTATCGAGATTGTAGTAATCGGTCCCGGCATACACATACACCTTAAAACTAAGTGAATCCTGTTTGGGAAGATTGTAATGCAGACAGCGCAGGGCGCCTGTATAGGCGTTCAGGGCATCGGCGTAGGCAGCCCGCACATCGAGCAGAATGCCTTTGCTGACCCAGCAATCGAAGAGAATAGCCGCGACTGCTGCGTCGGCGCGGCAAGCACTGTCGCTGACCCCGGCTATTATACGCTGGAACAGCCCGAGTGCCATTGAATCCGTTACGGAGGTGGGCGCACTGCTGTTGAAATAGCCTTCAGCTTTATTGTACAGCGTTTTTACGTCAGCGGTAGAAAGTACCGGAGACGCTGCTGTCATCAGAGCGTAAAAAAGAAGTAAAAAAGCTAGTGCAAAGGCCTTAGCGGGCATTTATAGGTTTATATCTATAAAAATATGCTTTTACAGATAATCACCTAATCCTTTGAATTAATTTTAATGCCCCTTCACCACTAATACAACCTGCGGTGGTCTGGGTGCGACAGGCGCAGCCCCCGTGGTAGTCGTTGTCGTTCCGGTGGCAAGAGGTGTAGTGACAGAGGCGTCAGCTTCGATCATGGAGAAGGCAGCATCCTGGCCGGCGAAGGCCTTTTGGCTGGTCCGGCAGGCTACAAGCAAATATCCGGGCACGTCGGCCAGCGTATAATAATAATGTACAACTACGGTTGACTTCAGCAGGCTATGCCTTGAACCGTCACCAAGACGGTAATAGATGGGTATCTCTTTGGTATCGCCATTCTGCGGATTGTTCCCGAACAGGCCCTGGCGCAACGAGTTAGCCAGGTTGATGGAACCATCCGTCGGGCTGACGTTAAGCCCCTGTTCGTTGGCGCTCGCCACACCTGCAATGGGCGCGTCGAATTGCGGACCATCCGCACGGCCACCCCAATAGGAGATCGCTTTGTTATCCGCCGACCAGGGCGTAATGGCGCTGGTATTATAATAAGGAGAAAGAACGCTGTCTTTGGAATCAAGCGCATACACACCGTCGACGTAGGTGACCCCGTCGATGATCACCTGACTGTAGGAAGTGTCCCCCGTCGCGGCGCTCACGAAACCCACATTATACCGCGAGCCCGGCTCACTCTTGCTGGCGTCGATGATCCCTGTCTCCGGATCGATCGTCACACCGGCCGGCCATGCCACATAACTACCGGTCCCCAGCCTATTCGTGGGTTTGAACTGATAAGCTGCAGTGGTGTTACCCTGCACATATAATATGCTTTCGCCGTAATAAGGTGATTTAGTCACATCCGTAGTAAAAGTCGCGCTGGGGGCAACGGTGCCGTTCGATGCGACGTCGGAATGCGAATTCGATTTTGAGCAAGAAGCGGCTATCACGCAGATAGGCAATAGACGCAAGGGTCCGAGTAAAGATTGTTTCATTGGGTGTACGATAAAAGGTGCTTTTAAACAGATACTTGGATAGAAACAAAATACAAACGTTTTGTCAGACCGCATAGCATTTTGAGGAAAATCTTTCCCATTCCCATCCCGGGAAACCAAAGACCATCAAGGGTTTGCGTGTTGTTCAATAAAAAAACCCCCGGGTCTGGGGGGGTAAATACTTCACTGCATAGGGTGAGTCTTCAAAGTACAGTGGTATGCACAGGCCTTGGTTGTTTAAAGGTCAGACAAGGACAGGATGTTCTAACTTGCGGGCGATTGAATGAGAAGGGTCAAGACATGAAAGTATGCAACGGTTGTTGCTATAAGAATGGTTGCTGCTGTAAAGATGCATCGAATATTGCGCGTTTGCATGTTTTAGGGCAGGTGATTCCCTTCCCTTAACGGTTTTCTTAAGCCGTGTTAAGCACAAACACCTAGTCAGCGTTATCTCCTAATCTCTACCTATTAGTACCCCTGCGCAAAAGCCATGCAGCCAGCGTGGCTTCATTTCACTCCTCCGCCAATTTTTTCCCGGCCTTCTTAAGAACAGCCATTTGATCTTTATCCAACACAGGAAAATGCATGTCCAGCTTCTCCATCGTATCTGCCAGGATACGCCCGATTACCACGCGGCTATACCATTTTTCGTCCGAAGGCACCGCATACCAGGGCGCAACCGGCGTGCTGGTATGGGAAAGCATATCCTCATAAGCCTTGGCATAGTCTTTCCAATACGCCCTTTCCTTTATGTCATCCATGTCAAACTTCCAGTTCTTTGACTTGTCGTCGATCCGTTCCAGCAATCGCTTCCTTTGCTCTTCTTTGGAAATATGCAGAAAAAATTTGACGATCGTCGTTCCCGATTCCGCCAGCAACTTTTCAAAAGCATTGATCGTCTCGAAACGCGACCGCCAGAATTTTTCCGTGGCGTCGGCTGGCTTACCGATTACAGGAACATGCTCCTTTAGCAACAGCTCCGGATGCACCCTGGTCACCAACACATTTTCATAGTAGGACCGGTTAAAGATGGAGATAGCCCCCTTTCCCGGCAACGCCGGATAATGCCGCCACATGAAATCATGCGCCAGTTCCTGCTGGGTCGGTTGCTTAAAACTCGTGGCGGTGCATCCTTCAGGGTTCAAACCCGAAAATAAATGCCGGATACAGCCGTCCTTTCCTGCAGTATCCATCCCCTGGAAAATAAGTAGCAGAGCATGCTTCCCCTCCGCGTACATGCGCTGTTGCAACCGCTCCATCTTTTTAACGTCTTTAGCAAGTTGCGCTTTTGCTTCCCGCTCGCCCGCGAAAAAGCTATCCGAATCACGGGTTTTCAACTCGCCCAGATCTACCTCCCCTGAACCGCTTATCTTATATTTCTTATCCATGCCGCGATTGTTTTAAACCGCAAATGTAGGGAGACTGAAGGAAAATCCTTAGCTTTAATAAGTGTACAACTAACACTGAGACAATCAAACAAAACATTCTTGCCATGTCAAACAGAAGAAAATTCCTCCGGCAATCCGGAACACTTGCACTATCCGGCCTCCTGGCACCGCGCCTGGTCCATGCCTCAGCCCTATTTGCCGCCAACCCATGGAAAGCTTCCATGCCCATTGGCCTCCAATTGTATACCATGGGCGACCTGATGGTGACCGACCCCCAGGGGACACTGCAAAAACTCGCGTCGATCGGCTACAAGCAAGTGGAGAGCGCCGGGTCGGCAAAAGGCAACTACTACGGCTTCACCCCCAAGGAATTCTCCGACATGGTCAAGGCCGCAGGTTTGCATTGGCGTTCCGCCCATATCGGCGGCGCTCCTTTCAGCCCGGAGCAGATCATGAAAATGGCCAAAACAGCAGAGGACTCCGCCCGCATCCAAAAATACATGGAGCGAATGAAAGACCGGCCCAAAACTGCCAATCTGAAGGAGAATTACCAGCAGATCGCCGACGAAGCAGCCGCAGGCGGACTCAGCTATGTGGTATGCTCGAGTATCCCTGTGAACACCATGGACGAGATAAAGACAGCGGTCGACGTCTTCAGCAAGGCCGGCGAAGCCTGCCATAAGAATGGCGTCCAGTTCGCCTACCACAACCACGTGACGGAATTCGATACCATCGAAGGTATCCGCCCCTTTGACTACATCCTCAACAATACCGATAAAGACCTTGTAAAAATGGAGCTCGATCTGGCTTGGGCCACC
The DNA here is from genome assembly GCA_965214315.1 of Puia sp. Lineage (GTDB taxonomy): Bacteria > Bacteroidota > Bacteroidia > Chitinophagales > Chitinophagaceae > Puia. The sequence continues at coordinate 262,448 of CBDCBP010000007.1, forward strand.
AAAGCCAAACAGGATCCGGTGGCACTTTTCAAACTCCACCCGGGCCGCTACCCCCTCTGGCATGTGAAGGACCTCGATAAGGAAAAGTTGCAGCCCGCCGAAGTGGGATCAGGCATAGTCGACTTCAAGCCCATCTTCGATAATGCGAAGGAATCAGGTGTAAAATATTTCTTCGTCGAGCAGGACGGCGCACCGCAGCCCCTGCAGAACGTTGCCAATAGCTATGCTTACCTAAAAAACACGCTGGCTCAGGGGTAATAGTTTTGCAGGATCGCTTAGCTTTTCGTTAGCATCTGCAGACGAGGACAATTCGTAATTTTGGGAACATGGTTGCGTTTTTGATGCTGACTTCCTTGTTGACTTTTAGCCCACCGGCGGAAGCCCTTGCACCGCCAGCAAGGGACTCGATCCGCGTCCTCTTTATCTACGGTTCATATCCGGCAAAAGGCTATGAAAAAGCAGAACGCAAATGGTTTGGCGGCATCCATGGCGGTCACGTGGCACTGGAGATCGGGCAAGATAGCGTACTGAGTTTCCGGTCCGCCAAACACCCCTGTCATCTCTTCCCGCAAAAATGGCACAATTCCATCTGGGAGATCAAGACCGTACACGGGATGTGGGAGAGCTTCCCACCACACAACTACGATGAAACTGACCTGAACAGGGCCGTCGTCACTATCCCAGTCACAACGGAACAGAAGAAAAAGATCGACAGCCTGGCACATGTCTATCTGCGAAGAACACCATACGATTATGCCGTCGCCGGCATGCGCTGCGCCTCGGCCTCCTACGATATAATGGCAAAGGCCGGGTTATTCAAGGAGTACGGGGCTTCGACCTGGTGGAAGATCATCATGCCCAGAGACCTGAGAGGCATCCTGTTCAAAAAGGCCCGTTCGACTGAAGGAAAAGACTGGCGGGTGACACTTTACGCCGGTTCCAAAAGAAGGGTCTGGGAACATGACCACTGATCACCCCGCCTAAAAACCAAACCCTTCTACGTTTCTTTTGCGGATAGCGTGCTCGGTCCTCGGGACAAGCATCTCCCGGCCAACGTTCACTACTCCAGCCCGAACTTCCTCGACAAAAGGACCGAAACTCCTATTGTATTCTCGAAACGCCAGCTCAAAATTGCCAGGGAACTTGTGGAAAGCATCGGCCAAAGCCGCCGCCCCGTCTATAGCCAACGATCCACCCCTGCCGGCTGCCGGAGACGCGCAATATCCTGCATTGCCACGTTGCTGTATGTGGTGTGAAACCGAATAGCCGGTTGTGTTTTTGACACATTCATTCAGGTATGCCAAACGTTTGAAAATCAATTTCCATGGTAACCGTCCCCTTTTCAAGTAAGAAAAAAGAATGCCGGTCGTGCCGCTCGGGTTGTGACCATTCCCCAAGGTCAGGCAAGTTTTCAAAGACTATTTTTTCAATGACAATGCCCGATTCGGACTCGCCCCCAAATTTATTGACTGGAATAGCTGTTGTTTCTTTACGCATTCTTTTCAATTCATCCTCTAAAGATATGGAAATCGAGACCTGCCGGGTCGACGCCTTCTGCAAGGAACTTTCCTCCGTCAATCTTGCCGCCGTCCGTCCGTTGGCGGAATGGCCCGCAGATGCTCTCATGCAGCAGATCGCCACCGGGAACAATCTTCCTGAATCGGAACGTGACCTGCAAAGAAAAACGGCGGAAACAGCATAGCCCTAAGCGGACGGCCAACGATGTTCTTAGCGGGGAGACTTTACACGAGCTAGTGATCGGGCGACTATAACGCGGTGTCAACAATAAAATAAATAGTGGGAGCAAAGAAGGATAACCTCTGCCGGGCCCGGCCCGGGCAGAGGTAGGTTTAAGGAAACGGGCAATAAATTAAAGGGTAGACAACGACTCGCTGATGATGTAGCAAATTATTGTACGCTGACCAGCTAAGTTATAGGAGTTCAACATTGCCCCGAAGGGGCAAAAGGACGAATAAATACGGGAAATATCCCGTTGCCAAATTCAATCTTGTAATATGATCAGCTTTTTCTTGATCCCCTCCAGCACCATGCCGACCCGGCTTTGGACATTGAACTTCTCAAATAACGCCTCCCGATATCCATCGATCGTCCTTTCACTCAGGTGCATCTGGGACGCGATCTGTTTATAGGTGAGATCGCTGCAGGCGAGGTGCAGGAATTTTTCTTCGTTGGCGCTAAGCCGTAGTGCCAGGACATTCTTTTCTTGCCGCAGCATCCGCCGGGAGTTCCTGTTGAACGTATCGGCATTGTAATAACCCCGGGAATAGATTTCGAGCAGCGCGGACTGCAGTTCCTCCGGATGGATCTCCTTTAACAGGTAAGAACAGCATCCTGCCTTGATCATCCCGATCACCATGCCATCGGCATCTTCCATAGACAATGCCACCAGTTTTATGGCCGGGTATCGCTGGGTGATCAGCGTGACGGTTTCCAGGCCACCCATAATAGGCATCTTCACGTCGACCAGAATGATATCGGGTAATTCGGACAGCAGCCCCAGTTTCCTCAGCAGTTCCTGTCCGTTCAACGCTTCGACGGTGACGCGAAACGCCGGCAGCCGGTCGAGCATCTCGCGCAAAGTCTTTAGAAAAAGCAGTTGGTCGTCGGCGACACCGATTTGAATTTTCCGCGTCATGGTATACATACAATGGGTCCGCTCAAAAATTACAAAAATCCGTCCGGCAAAAAAACGTGAAAAACACCTTTTTTTTGGCATCGCGGGTCCGAAAAAGCCGTCCACAAGCCTCCGCGCCGCCAAAGCCGTTACCCCACCAAAAAGCGGGATTTTCCCCCTTTTCTGTCCCGCCGAATTTCGGTTTACTTGTGCTGAAAATCGATTATACTTCTCCCAATCGTGCCTGATCATGCCTACAACCATCGGAATAGCAGACTACCAGAAGTTGTTCCTGCATACCCTGGCCGCCCTTATCGATCAATTCCCTGGTTATCTGGTCACTGTCACTGCCACCAGCGTGACCGGTCTGCTGGAACAACTATCCCGGGAGCAAACACACCCCGACGTCCTGCTGATCGATGTTCGCTTGCCAGGGATCGGCGACTCGCTTGCCCCTTTCATCGCAAAGGCCTATCCGTCCCTGCGTACGCTTGCGCTGACGGAGACGGATGACGACACAGCCATCATCGCATTGTTAAAGGCAGGCTGGCGCGGATTTGTGCTAAAGGAAAACCTCACGGATACGCTGGAGGATGCACTTGCTACGCTCGCCGGGACGGGCTATTATAATGGCGACATGCTCCATACCGGCGTCGCGCGTTCGGCGAGTGCGGACGACGACACCGGGCCCGATGAAGCACTTACCGAAGCAGAACACTTGTTCCTGAACCTGATCTGCAGCGACCGCTCCTACAAAGACATCGCCGTCGAGATGGGTCTCTCAGAAAGGATCGTAGAAGGTTTCCGGAATGCCTTGTTCAGCCGTCTGCAAGTTCACAGCCGGGCCGGGCTCGCCCTGGAAGCCATACGCCGACAACTAATCACTACATGACCTCGTAAACCTTTTTACCAAAACCAAAAACCTGAATTGTATGGCATCAGTCACCTCTTTCCTGGATCCGAAGATCCACCGCATTTATCCATTAGGCAGCACCCTTAGCGCACAAGGCTCCCCCACGACCGTCTCCCTTCAGGGGACAACCGATCCAAAGTATCCAGGCGGACATTGCCTGGAGCTCAATCCTGGTCCCGGCGGCAGCGGCCCGGTAAGAGTCGCCTGCGCAGCATTACAATTGCCATCCAGCCTCTCCACAGACTGCGCCAATTACGTGCCCGTCACCGTTGACGACGACACGCATCGTGTATTGACCCTGGGGACCGAGCTCTCCACAGAGCCGGCTGAAAGCGTAACCGTCGTAAACAAAAGGGACACCGGCAACAACACGGTCTCCGACACGATGACAGTTGCCATTGCGGCGGCCACGTCTGTCATCCCGCTGGACGGCAAGATCCCGCCACATGTAGGGTAGGAGATCATAGCCGGTCATCTAACCGTGACCGGCTATAATATCGTTCAAGAAAGTGATCCCACTGCGCAATCTTACAGGCACAGCCGGGGATTGGCTTTAATAAAGCTAGATCGACCGACCGGGGATAAAAGATCGACACGCCCGAATAACCATATTTTGGCATCCCGGCGGCGTCATGTTGCACGAGTCCTTCACCCACCTTCCCCGCTACCACGAGCCGAAGTCTGAGTGCGGAGAATTCCGCGGCCGGCGCCGTAAAACCGGACCCCGCGACAAGATCGCCGAGCCGGTCGAAAACCATATCCACCCATGCAAATAGATCGATCATCCCAAGATAGTTGGAGGTATAGGCATTCAGCGGCGCAGACACGTAGAGTAGTTTGTGCTCCCTGATGTCGACGAGCACATCGATCACCTCGTCAAACCGAGCCAGCAGAACTTGCACTAAACGCTCCAGCATGGCCACCGCCGCCCCGTATTCACCGGCGCGGTTCGCAAACACAGCCTCACCCTCCCGCTGCTCATAGTCATCGATGATACCCCTGGCCATCTCCTCCGCATCAGTTTCCCGCTGACCCATTAACCGCCGCATGAGCTTTCCATAGTCATACCCTATAGCACCCAACGCGCCTTCCGCAGCCACAATAAATCGCACCTGTTCTCTGAGCAGATAGCCTGTCTCCATACATTGCATATAGCAGTTATTAAACAACAGGACATCTATCGCCTCGTCCTGCAGACAGTTCTTCAGTTCACCGGCAAGATCGGCTGTCCAGACGATGGGGAGGTCGGCACACCTGCCCGACGACCGCATCAGCCCTTCCATATCCACATTGATACCAAATGCTGCACCATGACTAAAGCTAACCAGCATCCGTCGCCTCGCCCTGACCTGCGGAAAGATCGCTCGAAGCGCGTGACGCCAACCTTCGCGTCCCACACTCAACACCTCGTCCGGCAGCGGGACAAAACAGGCAAAGCCCCGCTCATCACGTTCAAGTTTACTCACGGTCAGTGTATAATGATTAACCGGCGACGCGCTCCCGCCCGCCAACGGCGCCATGTTCTGGGTGACAGCCTCTTTAATGACAAAAACAGCAACGTTGCCTCCCGCCGGCGCCCCGAGAACAGTTCGAAGGATGGCATTCGATTGATGGATATAGAGCGGAATTTCATGCACATAGATCACTAGTAACCAATCATAAACGTTGTGCGTATACACTACCTTGCTTTTCAGCGGAAGGTAAGCCGATAAGCCGAATTAAATTTCGACCACCGCAATTTTTATCCTACCTTGACTTTACCTCAATCCGATTCCTGCTTAACACCTTGCCCCGAAAACTTGCACTAACCTCCCATGTTAAATGCTTTTTTATTACGGCTGATAGCATCAAAGCCGGCGAAATGGATTTTTCCGGGCTTTCTATTTTTCAACCTGACCAACCCCACCAAGGCGCAGCAGGTCACCCGACTTTTTTGCCGCCATATTTCCCCGCAAACAGGCCTCAGCAGCAGCTACGTACGGAAAACCTTGCGTGACCCGCTTGGCTGGATCTGGGCCGGAACCGATGATGGTCTCAACCGATACGATGGACGCAATATTGTCGTTTACAACAAAGGCCTTCCCGAGACCCACGCCCTGAGGGGCACAGATATCTGGGACCTGTCCCTGGACACCGTACACGGCCTGATCTGGTGTATAAGCTCCTACGGCGGCATCGATGCCATCGATTACCACACAGGTAATACTGTATACAGCTATGCGCAGCATCAGCATAAAGAACTGGACAGCCTCCAATTCACTTCCATAGCTCTCTCCGGCCCCTACTTATACTTGGCGAGCACCAATGGGCTCTTCCGCCTCGATATCCGCGACAAACACTTTGCCAGCCTGCCCGTCGCTAACCCCTTTGGCAAACCCGGCGCCCCGCTTTCCATTGACAAGATCTTTGTCGATACCGCCGGTTTTCTTTGGATCTTCTGCAAAGGGGACGGCGTCCTTGTCCTGCAACCAGGCGCCTCACCAACCCCCAAAGCCCAGGTCAGCGGAGACAGCTTGAGGATCCCAGCCCACACCTACTTTTCTTATTTCGCTTGCTGCCAGGGGCCCGACGGAGTGCTGCTGGTCGCAACTGCTTCCGGCCTCCGCCGCCTTCGGCTGCGACCCGAGGGCAGCATCGAATGGCAGAATAACCCCTTTCCAGACATCCCCTGCTCGCAGGGCCGCGAGATCCATTCCTGCGGTATAGATGGCAAAGGCAATAGCTGGTTCTCCGCTTCCGGCGCCCTCGTGGAAGCACGGGCCGCCAGCGGCACCTACACCCTGATCCGCGAACACAGCAGCCGCGACGAAGGCCGCTGGCTCGACGCGGTCTACAATATCAATTTCGACAAGGACGATAACCTGTGGCTAGGCTGCGGGCAAGGCTTGTTATTCGCGCAAAATAAACCCTCCGCGTTTACAAGTGTCTATCGGTCAGCAATATCCGAGAATGCGATCCGCAACGCCTACTATCTCTATCCTGTCACCGGAAACGTCCTTTATGTTTGCGCACAGGGCGGCCTCTTCCGCGTCGACCCCATAAAAGGTATCATAGACACCCTGAGCACAGTCAACCCCTTCTACCATGTCTGCACCGACCCCTTCGGCAAGCTCCTCGTCTCCAATACGGACGGCGCCTACATCCTGCAACACGGCCGGCTGCTCCCCTTGGCGGCGATCTATCCCGAATTCGGCCCGCTCCAAAAACTGACCATCCAGGGCCACTGTCAGATCGGCGATTCGCTCCTCCTCTTCGGGACCGAGAATACCCGCGGTCTCGTCGCCTGGAACTTCAAAAAGCGAACGGCGGTCATCATCGACCGCAAAAGCCCAAACCTTTTCCTGCAAGAGAATACCGCGAACGCCATTTATGCGGACAAGAAGAACCAGGTCTGGGTGTTGGGCGACCACTCGATCACCCTCCTCAATTTTGCCAGCAATAAGACGCGTTCCATCAGCACCTCCAACGCGAGCCTGAAAACTGCCTATAGCATCTTCTCGGATATCTGCGCGGTCGGCGACCGGTACTTCCTCTCGGCTTACGGATACGGGGTGCTTGTCCTGGATTCCCAATACCATTTCGTCCGCCAGCTCACGACCCGGGACGGTCTCTCCTCCAATACTGTATGCAAATTATTGCCATACCGCGACAGTCTCCTGTTCATAACAGGCAACAACGGCCTGTCCGTTCTCGATCTGCAACATAACCTGGCCATCCGCAACTACCAGGTCAGCGACGGCCTGCATAGCAATTATTTTAACGAGAACAGCGGTGCGATCGTTAACGGCCTTGTCTATGCGGGTGGAGTGGACGGCTTGACCGTGATCGATCCCGCTCGCCTCGGCCCAACTGCCGCACCTCCTTCACTAAGCCTGCGCCGTATCCAGGTCCAGACCACCAGCGCCGGCATCGACACCGCCGACGCCCGGCTTCAGCGCTTTTCCATTCCCGATGATGCCGTCCAGACCACACTCTATTTTTCCGCTTTCAACTACCCGAATCCCGAACGAACCACTTTCAGTTACCGGATCAAGGAGCTGCAAGCCGGTTGGATCGACAACGGCAAACTCGACTTCATCAATTTCGTCGGACAGAACCCGGGCACATACACGCTGGAAGTACGGGCCGCCAATGCCGACGGCGCCTGGAGTCAGCAACCGCTCGTCCTCACCCTCTCCTTCCAGCCCAAATGGTACCAGACGATCTGGTGCAAGCTGGGTATAATGCTATTGCTGGCGGGGGCCTTCTATTGTCTCTACCGTTACCGGCTCCTTCAGCTGAACAAACAACACCAGATCCGAAAAGACATCGCCAGTGATCTGCACGACGACATCGGGAGCACCCTGAACTCGGTGAAGATCTTCGCCCACCTGGCCATGAAGGATCGGGAAAAAGAACCGCACCTGGAACGCATCGAGCATTCCCTTGCGGAGGCCTCCGCCGGCCTCCGTGACCTCATCTGGGTACTGGACGACACGCAGGACAATGTGCAGGAGTTGCTCGAAAGGATCAAGAAGTTCGCACTGCCCGTCTGCCATGCCAACAACATCGAATTCCGCTGTACCGTCACAGAAGACCTGGCCGGGCGACCGCTATCCAAAAACGTGAAACGCAATTTGCTGCTCATCCTGAAAGAGGCGGTCAACAATAGCCTCAAATACGCTGCCTGCACCCGCATCGAGCTCTGCGTGGACGCGGACCGCAATAAACTCGTCGTCTCGGTCCGGGACAACGGCAAGGGCTTTGTCGATGACGAGATCACGCCGGGGTATGGACTCAGGAATATCCGGCAAAGAGCCGTGCAGATCCGCTTCAAGGTGGTCATCCATTCGGCTCCGGCCGAAGGCACTTCCGTCGTCCTGAAAGAGAAATAGGTTAACCGCAATTTTCGCGGTATTTTTAAAGCATGTTTGTCCCTTTCAAGCCTATCCGCCGGGCAAAGTTGGTCGTTTGTGTGGTGCTCCTTGTCACCGCTGGCTGTACCCCATTAAAAGCCGTCAACACCTTCGCCCTGGCGGCACAGGCGACTATGGATAAAGCAGCAGCCTTCGACGGCTATGGGCATTTCTGCTTTTGCAATGACTCAGCCATCGTATACAACAATGGTGGGCAAATGCTCCGCGATTTCGATTTCGATTGTAATCCCGACACCGTCGCCGATACGATGCTGCGAAACGCCTACGGCATCATGGGCGCCTGGTTCGCAGGACTCGCGAAATTAGCCGACGCCAAGACAGCTATAAAAGCAACAGTACTTAACAACGCAGTCGTGGCTGGCACGTACGGCAGCCTGACCCTCACCAGCACCCAGGCCGGTATCTTCGCCGGCCTCAGCACCGCCGCTCAAGACCTGCTTACCAACAATTACAAATCCAAAAAGATCAAAGAAGTATTACGCACGTATCACGACACCGTGGACATGGTCCTGGGGACGCTGATGTTGTTAACGCATAATTTCCGGGACCGGGTGGAGCTCCTCGCTAACAGCTACCGGCGAAAGATGGACTTCCTCGTGACGAAGACCGATTCGCCCGGCATACGCCTAGCCCTGGTAACACTCTACCACGACAAGGTCCGCCAATGGAAACTGGTGGAAGCCGATTATGACCGGCGCGACAGCGCACTGGCCAGCATACGCGAAGGCAACGAGGCCCTGTTCAAAGGCGTGGATAATCTCCGCGAGGAGAGTCTCAAGAAGAAAGTGCTGGGACTCGCGCAAAACATCGTTTATCTGTCTCAATAAACCTTATCACATGCCGACAACGAATGATTACGCAGTCTTCGCCAACCAATTGGGCGAATTCTACATGGATACGGCCGAAGAGCTCGGCGACTATCTCGACGCGACCATCGACGACGCCGGCGATCCAAAGGCGCTGCAACTCGCCGACCAGATCGATCAGATCAGTGTCTACGCTAACAGACTATTCGAATTGGCCGATAAGATCGCCTTCGATGCCCTTACGACCGATCTCCAGGGCGTAAAGGCTGGTATCGCGAACATCAACCAGGCACTGAGGACTATCGCCAATATCGACAAGGCCATCGCCATCGCGACGGTCATCCTCCAGCTGGGCGCTGCGATCGTCACCCAAAATGGTAGCGGCCTGGTCACCGCGCTCCAAACGATCGCGTCGATCTAATGCAAACTGATCACTCTTGTGATCATCCATTTCCCATCCACATGGTGCCAGATGACGACAAAGCGCCCGGGATGGTGGTACGTTTTCGGCGGGTCATTGCTATTAGTGAACGTATGAAAGCCTATCTCTATCGCCCCGTAGTTGGCGATGGGGTAAACTTCCAGACTGCCGGGAACAAGCGTGCGTGTCGTATGGCCGCACACGTTTTTCCTGGTCGCTTCCACGACAGCGCTCTTACTAAAACTGGCACCGCCCTTATCATGGTAGAACTCGAGGTTGTCTGCATAAAAATCCGCGTATTCCTGCAAGTGGACCATACAGGTGTTATACGCACCAAAGAAAAGGCTGTCCTCGTGTACGATGGTGTCATAGAGCGCCTGGTCATCGGGTTTGAATTGGGCATAGCCCCTTTTGGCGAAAGTGAGTAGAAACAGCAAAGCGGCCACCTTGGCCGCGTTGTTCCATAGCCGGGTAATTTTCATTCCCCAAGTTAGGCAAAATCCAAGCTCATTTTGCAGTATACGCCAGCGCGATGTTCTGCAAAAAACTCAGTTGGGAGGCGGTACCCGCCGGAGCAGTATGATCGGTGATACCCTTTCCCGCCAATGCACCAGTCGTCGTATCCACGGCCCAGTGCTCCTCTACGATGGGAGACCTGACACCATGCAAGTCGACAAAGGAACCGTCGAAGTATTTGACGGCAAGATTTTGCGCCCGTAATTCGAGTGTGACATAGCCGTTGTGGCCAAGGAAAATATCTCCATCGATCGTCTCCCTGACCCGATTGTCGTAAAAGACAAGGTTTCGGTTAGCCATGTCCGCCGCCGTCTTACCCTTTAATTCGAACTCGCCGATCTCCACGGGCATACCGCCGTGGCCAATGCACCGGGCAAAACAGCCCGCGCCGCCCAACGCATTGTATCCATAAAAGCATAACCTGTGCTCGTGTCCCCAGAACCAAAGCACGTCGCGCTGCCCAAGCAGGGGTGCCAGCTGGGGAATGATGGCCCGGAATTCAGCCTCCTCGAAGGCGGAGAAACATGGATGATGCGAAAGGAGGATGATCCCACGCTTGTCATCCGAAGGCCGCACCACCACGCGTAGCCAATCCATTTGCTGCTCGGGGATCTTCAGCCCGGTATTGGCACTGAGCCCAAGCAGCCCCTTCAAAGAATCATAGCCCGTATCCAGGCCGATGATCCGCCAATGTTCATTTTCCAGGCAAAAAAAACTGGCCTCCTGCCGTTGGCGCACCTTACCGTTCGCAACACTACCCATAAAGGGCAGCAGCTGGGTGAAAAAAGACTTGCCGCTGCTATACATCTCATGGTTGCCAAGTAATGCAAAACTCCCCGATCTGCCATAAGGCCATGCAGCGCCGTCGTGATGACTGAAGTTATCGGCGATCTCTTTGGCGTTGCCTACATAATAGGTGTCGCCTAGGTGAATGCTATAATCCTGCAGTCCGACCAATTCGCCGATGTGGATAGACTCTTTAGTACTGGAGGCCCAGTCGGATAGCAGGGCAATTGTCGTGGCGCCATGCGTACCCGCCGCCATCCGAAAGATCCCATTGTTCACCGAAGGATTGGCATACGCTCCATAAGGATAACGTTTATTGCCTAAATGCCCCAACTGCTTCAGGAACCACCGCCACTTATTTTGGTCCACCAAACCATGCATGTCATAATCAGGCGGCTTCCTGACGATGCTGTCTTTTACGGCCATGAGCTGATTGACAATGCTTTTTCTACTAAGACCCACGAGGTCTTTTTGCTTGTGCTGCGGTACTTTCGGCATGACGAAAAATACGAATTATTTTCCGCCATATTGCGCCTTCACCAGTTTATATACCCGCTTCTCTTCTTCACTCTCAGGTCTGGCCAGTAACAGGTATCGCCGGTAGTACTGTTTCGCCCTGCGGAGATGATGGAGCTCCGTCTCGCAGATTCGCCCGCAATTGTACAGGAGGAGCGGCGCCTTGAACAAATAATAGGCAGTATCATAATGTGCCAAAGCCTTGCGGTAGTCCCTCGCCGATTCATAATTATCCCCTAGGTCGTCATAATACCACTCAGCCGTTTTGCTAATGGCCTTAGTGAGGGCTCTGCGCAAAAGGGAGTCGCTTTCGGGGAAATGTCTCAGCTTGGCCTCTGCCCGGCTCTCATAATAGTAGACCGCTTCGATATCCATACCAATATGCTTCATCCCTTCGCATACCCGGATACAATCTGGATATTGCTTGAGGTTGTAGTAGGACAGGGCCAGCCATTCCAGCGATTGCACCGAAGGCTCCGCCAGCCGTAACAGTCTTTCGCCCGGAGACAATACATCGGCGTAGTGTTTGGACCAGAAGCCGCTCGCTACCCGTAACTTTAACAGCGGCGTATTCATGGAGTCTATGCCCAGGCCCAACGCGACGATGCTGTCCGCCTTCTCATATTGCTTGTCTTCCACCAATACCGACCCCAGATCGGAGATTATTTTCAGATCGCCGGGCGCTAATGCATATGCCTTCGAAAGGTAAGCCAGCGCACTGTCGGGCTGCTGTTTTTTCCGCCACATGTTTCCCACGCTCCGCCACCACGCCGGTTTCACCGGCTCGAGCCGCACAAGTCGCATCGCGTCATTCAGCGCCTCGTCGTCATTTTTGCCTTGCAGCAACAGGGCCAGGTAGTTGCAGCCCCGTGATGGAATTGCTATCGACGGCCAGCATGCGGCGATAACAGGCGATGGCCGCCTGTTCATTGTCCTGCATATAATAGGCATAGCCAGTATAATTGAGAGCGGGGACATTGTCGCTATCGGCCTTCAATACCGGTGAAAGATAATCGATGGCTTCCTCAAACTGCTGGTCCTGGAAGAGGTCCATTACTTTTTCTTTGTCGACCCCGCCGGCAAATCTTGCCGCATCACCCAATGTCTTTCCATTGATTGGGGACGAGTCTTTTTGCGCCCATGTTGTACCAACGATAATGGTGCCGGTGAGGATTAGAAAGAGCGTCTTCTGCATAGTTTGGTGGTGTGATTGAGGTGCAATGATGCGGTCATAACTAATTTCCACAACAAATTCGCAGTTAATTACGTTATCTTTGCGATTGTATTTACTAACTATTAAATTCTAAGAACATGGCAAAAGCCGCAAAGAAAGCCGCCCCTAAGAAGGCGGCTAAGAAAGTAGCAAAGAAAGCAATAAAGAAGGCTGTTAAGAAAGCCGCTCCGAAAAAAGCAGCTAAGAAGAAAGTTGCAAAAAAGAAATAGCTCCGAAAAGCCTCCCAAACGGGAGGTTTTTTTTACGTTAGTCATGGCCCGCCTCTTCCTGTCCCCTTCTGCCTCGCCCTGCCCAGTTCCCCCTCAACATTCCACATCGACACGATAATATTGGCAATATCTCTTTCGACCCCACGATCCACCAGACTAGTTTCCATCTCCACGACTCCAGATGCATCCCCTGAATACCTGGGGTACGCTTAAATTACGCAATGGGGTAACGGATGCCCAATTCATTTGGCCGGTTATTTGTAAAAATAAATGCATGACTTCTAAGCAGAGCGCAGGTGTGTTGCTATACCGGCGCAAGGACGATAGCATCGAGGTATTTTTGGTTCATCCGGGCGGTCCCTTTTGGAAAAACAAAGACGCCGGTGTATGGACGATCCCCAAAGGAGAATTTTCCCACGAGGAACCGGCCTTGGACGCAGCTTTGCGTGAATTCCGCGAAGAGACGGGCCACAGTCTGAAAGGGCCCTTCCAACCGCTGAGCCCCATCCGTCAAAAAGGGGGCAAACGCGTTTTCGCCTGGGCGACAACCGGCGATTTAGATCCCGGCAGTATTGTCAGTAATACTTTTGAATTGGAATGGCCGCCTCGCTCCGGCAAACAGCAAACCTTTGCCGAGGTCGATAAAGCAAGCTGGTTCTCCCTTGAGGATGCCCGAAAAAAAATGAATTCTGCACAAATTTCCCTGCTCGAGGAACTCGAAGAGACACTAATCGTCAATGGCAGAAAAGGAAATTGATTGTCCGGTTAATTCGGACGCGGCCCCATGTCCCCCAACGCATGGACCTCATCACAGATCCGCCTATAGTCATGCGCCCGCACATGCATTACCACGATCCCCAGCATGTTCTTTAACCTGCCGAATGCATGGGGCTTCGTGATAAAACACAATGCGCCCAGATCATCGGCGATCCGTTTGTCTTTCTGGTTGGAAGACGTCGTGTACACAATGACGGGAATAAGTTTGTAAGCATCTTCCTCTTTTAGCCGCGTTAGGAATTGCCATCCATCCATCACCGGCATATTGATATCCAAAAAAATGATATCCGGCTGGTCGATGTCTTTTTCGGTCAATCGTTTTAAGGCCTCGGCACCATCTGTTGCCTGGTCGCACACGATGATAGGGTCGACAGAGGCCAAAGCCTCGGTAAATAACTCCCGGTCATCCGTGTCGTCGTCAATAACTAAAAATCGCTTGTTCATAACTATACTAAAAACTTCTTTCCACTTGCTTTAACGGAAGCCTTACTACAAACGCTGCCCCTTCTCCCTTCACCCCGGCAGCATTGATACTTCCGTGGTGACGTTCCGCGATTTTTTTACACAAGGCCAGGCCCAACCCCGTCCCCTCGAATTTATCCTTTGAATTCAACCTGGCGAATGCCTCGAATATCCTATCGGCCTGTGCCGTATCGAACCCGATGCCATTGTCTTTCACGGTCAGGTTTGCAATTCTCTTGCCAGCCCCTTCAGTAATGCGTGATTCAATGACAATCAATGGTTTGTCTGCGTATCTCGAAAATTTTAACGCGTTATTAATGAGGTTGTAGAAAAGCTGGTAAAGCAATACACGTGCGCCCTCGACAGTAGGCAATTCCTCCCTACGGATCTTCGCACCGGATTCCTGTATCATTAACTCCAGATCTGATTCGATCTGGTCGAAGACGTCGTTGAGATCGATTTGCTCCAGCGGTTGTTCGTTGCTGTTCAGATTGGAATAAGCGAGTACCCCATCGATCATTGCGCCCATCCGGAACGTAGCCTGCATGATCTTGTTCAGAAAGGTCAGCGCCGCATGCGGCAATTCACCGGCATGTTCGTCGAGCAATCTTCCCGTGAAGGTCCGGATCTTTCGGACCGGCTCCTTCAGGTCATGACTGGCCACGTGCGCAAATTGTTGCAGGTCATCATTGCTTTCCGCAAGCGAGTGATTGAGCTTCCTCAGTTCCTGCGTACGGCGCCGCACCGCCTGTTCCAACTGCTCCGCATAGGCCGTCATCGCCGCCACACGGTCCTTCGCAATGCGGATATTGCTGTCCACACGTGCGAGCAGTTCCCTTGCCCCGAAAGGCTTGACCAAGTAATCATCGGCACCCGCATCGAGCCCTTCGATCTTCGCTTCCTCTCCGGCCCTTGCCGACAACAGGATAACAGGCACGTGCTGGATCTCCGGCGTTTCCCGGACCAGCTTCAGCAGACTAAACCCGTCGAGCCTTGGCATCATGACATCGGTCAGCAGAAGATCGGGGCGGTAGGCTATCAGCTTTTCTAATGCATCCTGCCCGTCCTTCGCCGTGATCACGCTGAATTGTGGTGACAATAGTCTTTCCACATACTCTCGCATGTCGGCATTGTCATCTGCCAATACCACGGTATAGCGCGTCCGCGGCCGCCCATCAACCCGCTCACCCGGCTCTTCCAGCGGAACTACCGTCATCGGTGCCCAATCTCCGGCCATAGGGCCCCCCGCTTCGACCTCCTGCATCAAAGGCGCATCATCGGCCCAGCGCTCCGCCTCCTGCACGAAGGCTTCCACCTGATGTATACTCCGCATACCCATCGCCGGCTCCCGCAAAATACGGTCCGCAGGCAGGTGCCCCGAGCCGGTAGGTATCGTTACGGTAAAGGTCGATCCCTTGCCAAAGTCGCTCTCCACTGTAATGGCTCCCCCATGCAGCGCAACCAGTTCCCTCACCATCGCCAGGCCGATGCCCGTACCCTCCAGGCTGCGCCCCCCACTGTTCTCGATCCGATGGAAACGGTCAAATATTTTATCCAGCTGATCCGCGGGGATGCCGACACCCGTATCGGTGACGCTTACCCGAACTGCCGTTCCCGCCTCGTATACCCCGACATTAATCTCCCCTTCCGCACTATACTTGAACGCATTGCTCACCAAGTTCAACACGATCCGTTCCCAAAGCTCCGTATCCACATACACTTCACCACCGATCGCCCCCGCATGCGTACGCAGTTGCATTCCCGCCCGCTCAATGGCGGAACGAAAGCTGCTCGCCAGGTCCAGCGTCAGCACGCCGATGTCTACCCGCTGGAACTTCCCCTCCAGCCGCCCCGCCTCCAGCCGCGAGAACTCAAGCAAGGTGTTCACCAACTTCTGCATGCGCAGCGCGTTGCGATACGCCACGCCGAGGCGGTAGCGGTTGACCTCCACCGAAGCAGGGTCGTTCAGCAGGTCTTCGATGGGTCCCAGCAAGAGTGTGAGCGGCGTTCGGAACTCATGGCTGATATTGGAAAAGAACAGGGTCTTGGCCCGGTCGATCTGTGCCAGCGCTTCGGCTCGGCTTCGTTCCATCTCCAGGTTGTAGATATCGGCAAAACTGCTGGCGAGTTGATCGGCCAACAGCGTACAAAAGTTCAGGTAACGCTCGTCGGGTAACCGGTAGGGATTGAGCCCCATCACCAGGAAACCCGTCGCCTCCTTCGCGCCCGGCAGGAAGATCGGCAAAACTACAGCCTTATTGGGCGGGATCTCCCATGCGCCTTTAGACATGGGGCCCAGCACCTGCTCCAATCCTTCCACGATCTGCAATTGTCCGGTGGCGGAGGCGGTCCACATAGCGGTGGCCAACCCATCTTTTTCCCCGGCTTCCAAAAACGCCGCCACATACCTCGCCGCCTCACCCAATTCGGTAAAATGCTCCAGGCCGGCGCCGCCGGCCTGCATCGAATAATATAACCCGAAAGGAAAATCGTAAGGATTGGCGTTCAATGTCGCCATGGTTTGTACCACGGCCGAGAAATAATCATGGCATTCCGTAAGGTATTTGCTCAGGCGGGTAAGGGTCTGCAGCTGGCGTCCGCCCAGGATGCGATCGGTGTCATCTACATTGAAACAGATCATCCCCGCCGTGACCCCGTCATCACCGGGAATAGGTGTATAGCTAAAAGTGTAATAGGTTTCCTCGGGATAGCCATTGCGTTCCATGATCAGCAACTGAGATTCGGCATACGTGCCTTCGTCTTTTTCCATGACCGCATGCAGCATCGGGCCGATCTCCCGCCAAATGGCCTTCCATACCACCGAGGCCGGCAACCCAAGCGCTACCGGATGCTTGCCGCCAACGATCGCGCGATACGGATCGTTATAGAGTTTGATCAACTCCTTACCCCAACCGATCCAGATGGGCTGACGGCTGGTGAGCATGATCCGCAGACAGGTACGCAGGTTCTGCGGCCAGGTCTCGATAGCGCCCAGCGAAGTCGCAGCCCAGTCATATTCCCGGATACGCTGCCCCATCTCGCCGCCGCCCGCTAAAAATTCTGAGGTTACCGTCTTTGCCTCCATACAGGACTTAAAATTACAGCTTCCACGGCAAAAAAAAAGCCGGCCTGTTGGAGCGGCTGTTCTTTTTTATGGGAGGATGGGTTCAGTATAGGCTATTGTTTCCGTTTGTCCTTCGGGTAGTTCATGAGGATCATGTCGACACGCCGGTTCTGCGCCATGCCCTCGGGGGTATCATTGTCGGCGATCGGACGCGTGCTGCCATACCCGATGGACTCCATCCGCTCCGGTGCGATCCCGTGCTTCTCGAGATAATGGACCACGGCATGGGCCCGGCGATCGGACAATTTCTGATTGCGTTCGTCCGTACCCTCGGTATCGGTATGACCTTCCACGCGGAGGCGGAGAGTAGTGTCAGTCTGTAGTATTTGAACTACCCTGTCCAGCTCAGCATCCGATATCGGCATGATCTGCGCCTTGGCACGAATGAAGAAGACACGATCTGCCGCCCGGTTGACGCTGTTGATGATCTCAGGCTTGATCGGCGGGCAGCCGTAATTGCTCCTGATACCTTTTACCAGCGGACATTTGTCGTCATCGTCGTTGACGCTGTCGCCGTCGGTGTCGGGTGCGGGGCAACCCTGGAAGTTAGGCGAGCCTTTCACACCCGGGCACTTATCCCGGTAATTGGGAACGCCGTCGCCATCGTCATCAGGACAGCCGAAAAGCGGTATCGGACCCGCGCTGTCAGGGCACTGGTCTTTGCTGTCGACGACGCCGTCGCCATCCCGGTCATCCGCAATCTTCTTGTCCCGGTAGACGGTGTCGGCGAGGGTTGGAGTCTTGTCCTTATTGCTCCTGGTCTGGAAGATCGGGACACTCAGGCCCATATGCACATCGGCCGTCTGGAGACGCTGTTTCATGAGGCTCGACAAGATGCTGCCGCTGCCCACGAACAATGGGCCGATACGTACGCCTGCACCCCAATTGAACTGGCCGTTGGCATTGTAAGATACCGGCGAATAGATGCTCACCCATTTCTTTTCGAGGCGGGGTGTCAATGTAAAAGTGGTAATATAATTGGGGCTCACCGGATTGGTGGTCGCCAGCATGTTCAGGAGGATATCGCCGTTGATATAGAACCGGCGATAGATATTGTAGTCGGCGTTGAAATGCAGGGCAGCAGGCAGGCTGACCTTAGAGCTCGCCGCCGCGCCCTTTGCGAGCACCAGGCTATCCGTTTTCAAACGGTTGAAATACTCGTTGTAAGTCTCGGGCCGCTGCTTGGCAAAGTCCTGCGTATTCGCGCCGGTTGCCGTAAGGATGTATTGCTGACTGTTCAGCGAATTGGTATACTTGACGGAGCCGATATCGGTAACGCTCATGCCAAGCCGTAATGTAGTAACTCCCGGGTCCTTTCCCTTAAGTTCGTATACAAAGCCGAGGTCGAGGCCTAAACCGTGGCCGACCTTTTTGTTGATGATATCGTTGATGCTTTCGCCGTTGCCCGCATTGTCGAGGTTGGCGCTGTACTGCGCAGTCACATTGCCCTGCAGCTTGACGATATTGTTGGCGGGGTCGATATTGGCGATGATCGGCCCGGAAGAAACGCTGCCGTAACCGAGACCGGCGATGTATTTTCCGGTAATCCCCAGTTTGAATTCTTCCTTATTATTTTTGAAGAGGACGCGGGCATAGCTGAGGCCGGCTTCGGCAAAGGCATTCATCTTAACCTGCAGGCTGCGGTTCTCGATATCGATATTGTAGAAATTGCGATCGGCGTTGCCGGTCAAACGGAATAGCGGATCGCCTAAATTGTATTCGTTGCCGATGACGCGGAGCCTCGTCGACAGCCCCAGGGCGTCTTTGGAGTCAATGCTGATGGTGGCGCCGGGGCCCAGGATATCCAGGTTGGCGTAGACGTACTTGTAATCAGTATTGGTACTTTTGTAGAAGCCGTTGCCTTCCGCCAAGTGGCTGAAGTGAAAGCCGAAGACCCGGCTGCGGTCCATCTCATAGGCATTGTTGCCGGCGAAGGCACTCACGGAGAACAGGTTGACGTTGACTTTGAATTTGCTGTCGGCTATGAATGCCGGGTTGAGGACCATAGCGTTAACCCCGGCGTAATGGTCATAACCGTATCCGACGAAGGATTGGGAGAAAGCAGTCAGGCGCACGAATGTCAATAAGAGGAGGGCACATACGCTCTTCTTCATAACTACGGGTTACTTGGTTATTAAATAGGAATTGGATCGGATTACTCCTTTGAATAACGGGGTTTTACGGGGATTATTGTTTTACCCCGCTCCCAGCCTCGTTCTCCCGCCGTTGTCGCCTTACTTTGGGCTGCGCAGCGCGTCTGCATTCATAGACCCATTGACCTCGACTTTGCTAAAACTCACCTTACCCAAACCACCAAAGGTGATGGCATAAGGAACTACATATCCGCCCGGGACCGCCTTGTAGTCATCGAATAATAGATCGACAAGCGCGTCATTCTTGCTGTTCCAGCCTGCACTAAAGGCGCCGCCGCCAATGATGCCCCCACCCTTACGCGTCTCTTTCAGCACGTACCAGCTTTGCTGGTCGACGTAATACAGGATTGATTGCGAAGAAGGGAACCAGATCTTCACTTTATAACAGGGATGACCCTCGACCGTATCCGTACCTACACGATCTACTTTCATGCCTTTTGCCTGGTAATCGATAAAACAGCCCGCCGGGTCAATCTCCGTTTGCAGCGCCCGCAGTTCATCTTCCGGCAGCGCTTTGAAAAGTCCGCCGGTGCGCGGACTATTGATCCAGCCTTTACTGGGCGTAACAATGACGACGACCTTACCCACCCCATAATCGATCTCTGAGCGGTACACACGGTCAAACACGCGCCAGATCCTGATCTTTACCTGCTCACCATTAGGCTGGACGGCTGCCCCCTCCTGGTAAAGCGAATTAATGGATTGCAGTCTGTCCCTTCCGCCAAGTGCGTCCACAATATGCCCGACAATCTCGCCCGCGCTTTGGCCATTCGCGCCGGCCGAGGTAGAGAGAATGATCGAAATGAAAAATGCTGCGACAAGGATACGATTCATACGTCAAGCGATTTTGCCAAATTTAGCGTTATTTCGTGCTCAAATACTAGTTAAGGAAATGCAAATTAGAGGCCACCTGGTAAACATCATCGAACAAAAGATCGATCCGGTCGAAATCCTGATCGAAGAAGGCAGGATTAAATCAATAACTCCTACATCGGAACCCACCGGACCGTTCATTCTGCCCGGCTTCGTCGATTCCCACGTCCATATCGAAAGCTCACTGCTCATCCCATCCGAATTTGCCCGTCTTGCAGTCGTCCATGGCACCATCGCCACAGTGAGCGACCCGCATGAGATCGCCAATGTCTGCGGCCTTCCAGGTGTCGAATTCATGATCCGCAATGGCAATAGTGTGCCCTTTTATTTCAATTTCGGTGCGCCCAGCTGCGTTCCCGCCACCCTTTTCGAAACAGCCGGCGCCACCCTCGACGCAGCCGCCGTCACCGCTCTGCTCGAAAAGAACGAGATCAAATACCTCAGCGAAATGATGAACTTCCCCGGCGTCCTCGCCAAAGACCCCGAAGTCATGGAGAAGATCGCAGCCGCCAAGCGACTCGGCAAACCCGTCGACGGCCACGCTCCAGGGCTTCGCGGCGATGAACTGCGACAGTACATCGCCGCCGGTATCACCTCCGACCACGAAGCCTTCACTTACGAAGAGGCACTTGAAAAACTCCAGCAAGGTATGAAGATCCTCATCCGTGAAGGCAGTGCCGCCCGTAATTTTGAAGCCCTCATCCCCTTACTGAACGATTATCCGGAACAAATAATGTTCTGCAGCGACGATAAACACCCCGATAGCCTGCTCGCCGGCCATATCGACCGCCTCTGCGCCCGCGCCGTGGCCAAGGGCATCGACCCTTTCAAAGTACTCCTTGCGGCCTGTATCAATCCCGTCGCGCACTACAACCTCGAACACGGACAGCTCAAGGTGGGCGACCCCGCCGACTTTATCGTCGTCGAGGACCTCGCCAATTTTCAGGTATTACAAACGTTTATCAAGGGGGCGTCGGTTGCCGCCAACGGTATTAGCCATCTCGCCTCCACCCATTTGGTAAGCGCACCTGCCCCGACTGCTTCCAGTGGACTGCTGTCCGCCGAACCCATCAATAATTTTAAGGCCAGGCTCAGGGTGGTCGCAGACTTCGCCTATCCCCTTAACAAATGGGGGGAAGAAGAAAATGTGGAGCAATGTTACTGTATCGAGGCGCTGGACGGCCATCTCATCACAAACCGGCTTGTCATACCAGTCGCCGACACGCTTCCGCGCGATGGCCACCTCAACAGCAATCCCGAAAAAGATATCCTGAAGATCGTTGTAGTAAATCGCTACAACCCCGCCCCTGTCGCCAAGTCGTTCATTCGCAACTTTGGCTTAAAACGCGGCGCAATTGCCTCTTCGGTTGCCCATGACAGTCACAATATAATCGCGGTAGGCGTGGATGACGAGAGTATCTGCCGGGCGATCAACCTCATTATCGACCAGCGCGGTGGGTTGAGCTGCGTCGACGCAACTGCCAATGCGTCCGCTCCATCGGACATCACCGGCGAACCCATCCAAATTGCCGCCGCCGCCGGCACCGAACTGATCCTTCCCCTGCCCGTCGCCGGCCTCATGTCTTTGGATGAAGGCTACCACGTCGCAGAGGCCTATACCGCAATCGATCATATGGCCAAGGAACTGGGCTCGACCCTTGCCGCGCCCTTTATGACACTTTCGTTTATGGCCCTGCTCGTGATCCCCCATCTGAAACTGGGCGATCTGGGCCTCTTCGACGGCGACGGCTTTCGTCTGCTGTGAACTGCGCGCGTCAATGACTTCTATTTCATTTAGCCGCGTCGTCATACCGCAAGGTTTTCTTATATTTAAGAAAACCTTCGTCTCATGCAAAATCCCAACTTCAAGCTTGCATGGCGCCAGCTTTTTAAAAACAAAGGCTTTACTGCGCTCAATATCTTCGGCCTGACGTTGGGTCTCGCCAGTTTTCTGTTGATCACAATCTACGTGGCGGACGAACTCAGCTACGACCGCTTCAACGTGAACGCCGATCGCATCTGCCGCCTGAATACCGATATCCTGACGGGTGGTATCCTAACTTCGATGGCCGATGCAGCCCCGCCCGCCGCGCCCACCCTCCTTAAGAACTACCCCGAGGTTGAACAGGCGGCACGCCTGCTTATGCTGGACAACGCCCTGCTGATACGGAAAGGTCAATCCGTCGTCAAGGAAACCCACATAGTCCAATGCGACCCCTCCATCTTCAAGATCTTCACCCTGCCCATGCTTGATGGCAACCCCGCTACTGCCCTCACGACCCCGCACACCGTCGTCCTCTCCGAGAGCATGGCCAAAAAATACTTCGGCACTACTGCCGCGGTCGGGCGCATCCTCCGTTCCGTAAACGACACCTTTCCCTTAACTGTAGGCGGCGTCATCCGCGATATGCCCGACCAAGCCTGCTTTCATTTTGACTTCTTCGTCACCTTGCAGGGTTCAGGCATACAAACCGAAACCGGTTGGTGGGGCATCTATCCCATGTCTACCTTCGTGTTGCTAAAACCCGGCGCCGACTTCAACGCTTTCAATAAAAAATTGGCTGGACTGTATGGTCAAAACGTTCCCGACTACAACGAGATGGAAAAGGAAGCCAACGGCGCCTGGTATGAACGGGTCAGCGCTACCCTCCTCACCGATATCCACCTGCGCTCCAGCCGCACCGACGAACTCGCGCGCAATGGAAATATTCAATACATCTATATTTTTTCGGCCATCGCAATATTCGTGCTGGTGATCGCCGCCATCAACTTCATGAGCCTCTCCACCGCGCGCTCGGCCAACCGCGCCCGCGAGGTAGGCGTCCGAAAAGTGCTGGGCTCGCCCCGTAGCGCACTTATCTTGCAATTCCTTACAGAATCCCTGCTGATCACTCTCGCCGCCGGGATCATCGCATTTGGCCTCGCCGCACTGGCACTGCCCTGGTTTAATCACCTCGCAGATAAACAACTCGCCTTCGACACACACACCCTGGCCTGGACCCTGCCCACGATCGCCGCAGCTGTCATAATAGTGGGACTGCTCGCCGGCGCATACCCCGCCCTCTTCCTCTCCGCTTTCAAACCCGTGCAGGTTTTAAAGGGCAAATTGGCCATCGGATTCAGGGGCGCCCGACTCCGTGGCACCCTCGTCGTATTTCAGTTCTCCATCTCACTTTTCCTGATCGTCGGTACCCTCGTCGTCTATCGCCAACTCAGCTATATTCGCAACAAAGACCTTGGTTTCGATCGTAGCCGCGTACTCATCTTGGGGGGCATGGACGCCCTAAAAGACCCGACCACCTTTCAGAAAGAGTTGCAACAATTCCCCGGCGTTACGGGCGCGACGATCTCAGGCTACCTCCCAACAAACGACAAGCGCTGGCATGATGGGGGCTACGGCCCAGACAATGGAACCGGCAACAACGGCGGATGGACCCAGGTCTGGAAGATCGATGACGCTTACATGCCTACCCTGGGCATGAAGCTCGTCACGGGCCGCAACTTCTCGCGCGACTACGGCACCGATACCGCCGCCGTCATCATCAACGAAGCCGCAGCAAAGCTCTTCGCCATCGACAACGACCCATTGAACAAGACCGTAACGCTAGCTTGGTGGCAAAGAAGCAACCGGAAAATGAAGGTGATCGGCGTCGTGAAAAATTTCAATTTCTCCTCCTTAAGAGATAATGTACAGCCGCTGGTCTTCGTCAACGCCCTCGACGAAGACGCCGTCTTGATGGCGATCCGGGCGAAAACCGACAACTGGCCCGTACTATTAGCGCAACTAAAACAAAAATGGGCAAGCCTCGTGCCCAACCGGGCCGTCGAATTCTCCTTTATGGACAGCGACTTCGACGGCCTCTACCGCGCCGAGCAACGCATGGGCCAGCTTTCCATCCTCTTCTCCGTTTTAGCCATCCTCATCGCCTGTCTGGGCCTCTTTGGCCTCGCCGCGTATGCCGCCGAACAACGCACCAGCGAGATCGGCATCCGCAAGATCCTTGGCGCAAGCGTCCCCAATATCATCGGACTGCTCTCCCGTGACTTCGGTCGGCTCATTGCAATGGCAATCCTAATCGCCACCCCATTGGCCTGGCTGAGTATGAAAAAATGGCTGCAGAATTTTGCCTACCGTACGACCATAAGCCCCTGGCTCTTCGTGCTGGCAGCGACCATTGTGCTGCTCATCGCAGCAGCCACGACGATCTACCAGTCTATCCGGGCAGCAATACTTAATCCAGTCGAGACGTTGCGGAATGAATAAATGGCAAAGGAAAAGTCGCGCACTCCGGCGACAACACTATAAGTGTTGGAAGATGACGATCAGCAGGATCAGGACAGCGAGAATTTTTACGGTCCTGAATGAAAAAATGGTGTCCATGAGCGGAGCCTTGTTTGTGTTCACCTTTTAAAAGCCAATTTGCATGCCGACCACTAATACATTGATTGCGTGTATATTAATTTGGGCGGCCTCAGCTCGCACCCTCCCTTTGGGAGACAACCTTCCCAATACGGGACTGACATCACGAAGTCCGGAGAGGATCGCGGGTCTACTCGATAGGCGTAAGTCGCTGCTGCGCGGTTAAAAATCAACACCCGCAACAGATCATTTTTGGTCGGTCAAGGTAGCATCGTGAAAAGTATCCTTCTCATTTCTTTGCGGCTGGCTTTGCAGCGGCCGGGCCGGCAGGTGTCGGCCCACCCCAATCCGCAGGCAACGGCACCACCATCGCCTGTCCAAGATAAATGACTTTCTTCGTCACCTGCGCCGCAGGCGTCAGTTCCTCGCCCGTCCCATGACCCTCACCAACGACTACTATATTAAACACTCGTTTCTTTAGCCGGCCCGGGAAATCGCCTTTTGTCGCGCCGATTTCCAATTGATGACGCTTGTCATTGTAGACGATCTTAGTGGTTGCAAATGCCCCCTGTTCATATTCATAACCGTCATTGGCATCCTCATAAAGCGTGAATTCACCATAGGCACCGGGATAGACCCTTAGCTCGATGGTATCGGCGAGTCGCTGCGTAGCATATTCCATCTCCGGCCCCAGGGGAAGGACCGAACCCGCATGCACATACAACGGCATCGAGTTCGTCGGGGCCGCGGCCTGCAGAGACTGCCCACCATGGAAGCGTTTACCCGTCCAGAAATCATACCATAGGCTATTGGGTAAGTAAACGTTGCGCGTGGTGGCGCCCGGCTCGGTCACGGGACTCACCAGGAAGGCCGGACCAAAAAGATACTCGTCACGAATGGAATAGACGTTGGCGTCTTCCGGGAAGTCGAAGGCCAGCGATCGCATCATGGTGTAGTTGTCCTGCGTTACCTTTCCCGCCAAAGAATAGATGTAGGGGAGGAGGCGATAGCGGAGTTTGTCGAAATAGATCAACGTGGCACGCGTGGCCTCGTCCCAGTTACGGGAGTAGATCGCGCGTTCGCCCTTGCCATGGATCCGGAAGACCGGACAAAAAGCCCCGAACTGAAACCAACGGGTGAACATTTCCCTTTTATCAGGATCGCTCCAGTTGGGCGCCTGCCAGGCTAAATGGTAACCGCCGATATCCGAGGTCCAGTAGGGAATACCTGAAGCACAAGCATTGATCCCTTGCGGGATCTGTACGCGGAAATCGTTCCAAGTGCATTGGATATCGGATGACCATAGGGTCGCTGCATTGCGCTGCTCACCGGCGAAGGACTGCCTGGCGAGGAAAAACGCGCGTTTGCCGGGAATATCATGGCGCCAGCCCTTATAGATCCCGTCAGTGTGCACCAGACTATAGGTATTAAAATAGTCGACGCCCTTGCCGCTAAAGAATTGCGCCTGCCGCCGGGCATCCAGCAGTGTGCCGTTATCGGGTTCACACTGATCGATCCACCAGGCATCCCAGCCATAGCGCTTGACCAGGCTGTCGCGGGCTTGCTCCCAATATAACTGCCGCGCCGCGGGATTGTGCGCGTCATAGTAGGTGTCAAACGTATGCGTGACGACGTTATCCCATGTAATCGCGGTCAAGCCGCCCATGGCGGATAAAGCGTTGTAGTCGTTGGTGCCTTTGCCGAAGACCGGCCAGATCGAGATCATCGCATGGATGTTTTCCTTATGCAGGCTGTCGACCATGGCCCTGGGGTCGGGATAGCGCTCGGGGTTCATGACATGCGATCCGATAGGCAGCGGCTCCCAATAATACCAGTCCTGTACGATCACATCGACGGGGATATGGTTCCTGCGATAGCCATTGCCTGCGGCCAGTACTTCGGATTGTTTGCGATAGCGGTCTTCGCTTTGAAAAAGCCCGAAAGCCCATTTGGCAAACATCGGCGCGCGACCCGTGGCGTCGCGGTATAACGAGACAATATGGTCGAAGCTGGGACCATAAAAAAAATAGTAATCGATCATATTGCCGCTCTCCGACACATAGCTGTATTTGTCGGTTTTCGTCCCCAGGAATTTCGAAGCGGAGTAGTTATCCCAAAACAGGCCATAGCCTTTAGTGCTCAATAGCACAGGGATCGCTCCGGTCATGTATTTGATGAGCATGTCCTGGTCGCGGCCCTTATAATTGATGGCACCCGAATCGAGGGGGTGGCAACCGAGACCGAAGAGGCCTTCGTCGGCGGGGGAAGTGAAGCTGGTACCGCAGGTATAAGTGGAGATGCTCGTGGCGACGATGGAGCGCTGCATCGACTTATTGTCTTTCGGGTCCTCGGCCAAAATTATTTTGCCTGCCGTGTCGGTATAGGTAACGGCATTGGTCGCTTTGTCTACCGTGATGCGGAGCCTGGCCGTAATAACCACAACTGTGCCGCCGGCTTCGCTAACGGTAAACGGCGCCTGGGCCTCGAAGCGGTTGTTGACGACAAGGGAGAGCTTTTGCATCAGCCGGGGCAGGATGGTGTATTTTACTTCAACAATATCTGCGGCGCAGACGCGGAGCTTCATGGTGCCTACGTCGAGGGTAAAAGTAACGCCGTCGGCATCTTTCGTCCAGCTTTGCACGGCGGCATTGGCGGTGCCTATGGCACAAAGCACGCCAATGAGGATCATGATCGACAAGTAGACAGTCCGCTGTAAATTCGTTAGCATAGCTTAAATATACACAAAAAATACAATCGATTGCAGCCCCCCCTCCCCCTACCCCTCCCCCACCATGCGAACCCTTTAGTGATCATCTCCCACCCGAGCCTTTAGGCGAGCATTGCTTACATTGCACACATGACGCAACGTGATGCCATTGCCCTAATCGATCATCCGCTCCTGCACGTAGCGGACCGCGCCCATTGGGCCGACTTGGGTTGTGGCGCGGGCACTTTCACGCTAGCCCTGGCAGAACTATTACCACCGGGTAGCACTATCGACGCCATCGACCTGCGGCCTGGCATCACGCGGCAGACGACTGGCAGCGGCACCACGATCATTCCCCGCAACGCCGATTTTGTCGCGGATCAGCTTGAGCTCAAAGAGCTGGATGGTATAGTTATGGCGAATTCGCTCCACTACGTGCATGACAAACCGGCATTGCTGCAAAAATTGCGCGCATACTACCGTGCGACGGCGGCGGCATCGGCAGGCGTGCCAGCATCGAAAAGCATGCCGGCACCGGCAGGCCAGTTGCTGCTTGTCGAATACGACACCGACAAGCCCACTCCTCACTGGGTCCCCTACCCGCTGAACTTCGCATCCGCTGCCAGGCTGCTCCAAAACGCCGGCTGGCGCAACATCCAAAAGCTCGGCTCCTGCCCCTCGGCCTTTGGTCGCAGCCAACTTTACGCACTTCTCGCGCTTTCCGAAATGAAAATTACTACCTTCACGCCATGGCAAGTCCCGATAACGAAACCACTGCATCACATGACTTCTCGTCTATCAGTCCGAGCGCATATGCCCTGCTGATGATGAAAAGCCAAACCAAGATCCCGTTTGCCCGCGAAGCTGTCTCCCTACTCGAAAATGTCACTGAAGGCCAGGAGATATTCACTTCCGGCTATGGGCTGAGCGATACCAACTACTGGATCACCGTCATGCATTTCGAGAGCCGTTACTGGAGCATCGATCAGCTACTCGACAAGCACTACACAAACGTCCTCGAAATCTCCTCCGGCTTCTCCTTTCGCGGACTGGCGCTCAGCCGTCACCAGCCGGTGTTTTATATCGACACGGATCTCGAAAGTGTCATCTCCGGCAAACAACGCTACGTAGACGCAATCGTTGCCGGTGCAGCGGGTCAGCCAACGGCTGAAGCAGCGGCTGCGCGATTGGCTGAAGCAGCGGGCCACTATGAGCTTCAACCTCTTAACGTCCTCGACCCCGCCGCATTCCAAAAAATCATCGCACGCTTTCCACCCGGCCCCATCGCCATCCTCAATGAAGGTCTACTTGTCTATCTCGACAACGCCGAAAAAGAACTCCTCTGCCAGAACATCCACGCGTGTCTGACCACCCGCGGTGGATGCTGGATCACCGCCGACGTCTACCTGAAAAGACAAGCCGGTGACCCGCCGCTTGAACGGAGCGAAGCTTCCCGCCAGTGGCATGACCAACACAACATAGAAGAGAATAAATTCAACAATTTTCAGGAGGCAGCATCCTTCTTCGATCGAATGGGTTTTACCGTGGACCAAGAAGCCCGACCCAACTACGATCGCCTCAGTTCCTTCGCACGGCTCCGCGAAGCCGGCGGCGCTTCGGTAATCGACTATCTACGTAGACCCGGCCGCGCCCGCCTGCATGCGACCTGGCGCCTGCTAATAAAAAGTGCGGCTGCCATCTAACCATATTTAGCGGCAAATATCGGCCGCTTGTGACTCTGGCCAAAGCCCTGGTTTTTCACATGCGCTAGCCATAGAAGAATCCATTATCGCTGAAGGACTATCAGCTATGCTCTTTATGGTGATCATCTTCGTTGACGACCGGTCTACTCCGCCTAAAGGTTCTTAACGGGAGTCAAGAAAGGCCGTCCTCAATGCCTGAATGGTGGCGGTAGCCAGGTTGCGTGCATTTTAAAATATTTATGACCGACGCCGTCCGGTTCTTGCGCATATTGCGCCAGACGGCGCGAAACCAATGCTGGATCATTTCCGTATTTTTGAGTAAGTGTATGTAGTTTTTATCCTATGTACTTGTAGTCGATAACCTAATTGTTTGTAGTTACTAGAAACTAAGTGTAAACACTTAAATTTAGTATTTTAAACGGGTTGGGGCTTTGAAACGTTGAATTTTTGCCCTTATTTGACATCACAATTCGAAACAGACCTCTTTCTAGTAGCAAATTTGTAGAACGGCTTTTTTTAGTAGCAACGCATCGCATCAGTAGCAAACTGACCACAATTAGACCTCCACTTTTTAGCAGACTCCGGGCTTGCTTACGCCCCGGTTGTACAAGACCCCCAAAGACGCACTGTCGAATCCTTTTCGGCCTGTCCACTTAGAAGACTCATGTTTTTCTTGTCCGGGGAAACCCTGATAAGAGCCAAAAGGGAATCTTCATTCATTCACTTTCCAAACTTCCCAGAGACCAGCTGAAGTTAGGAATTAATTGTGCGCTATGAAACAAATTGTACTCTCAACCGTAATCCTCTTTTTTGCACTGCTGTCTTTGCAGACGACACAGGCGCAATGTAATGCCATTGGCACCAACACGGCTGCCGCCAACGGGAACGATGCCAGTATCGGCTCTGTCAGTTGGGCCAATACAGGCAACACACAGGCCGCGGACGGCGCCTACACTACGGCCACTTCGCTTCTATCCACCGGTGTATTGCCAATCTCGACCACTACCAATTACCTTTCGCTCAGCAATTTCGGCTTCTCGATACCCGCCACCTATACCATCTGCGGTATAGGGATCTCGGTAGTCAAGGGATATAACTCTTTATTGTCGATCAATGGCTCCGTTGTAGACAATGTCGTCCAATTGGCGACGATCAGCGGAACAACGCCCACTTTGCTCGGCGTGAATGAGGCGAACGCCACTAACTGGACATATAATACGCCGGTCAACACTATGTATGGCGGTGCTGGCGGCTACTGGGGCATCCCTCCTGCCTCGCTGGTCCCTTCTATGGTCAACAACAATAATTTCGGCGTAGCGATCTCCGCCACAGTGATCACGGCTCCTTTACAGGCATCGGTCGGTATAACAGCAGCCATCGACCAGGTTAGCATGACGATCTATACGACGCCGCCTACCACCCTGCCTATACTGCTCCAAAGTTTTACGGTCACGGGCGGTTCGGCTGGTAACTTTGTCTCCTGGACGGCGGGCGCGAACAATGTAGCGAATGATTTCGTCGTCCAGCGGTCTTCCGATGGCAACAACTGGCAGGGCCTGACCACGGTTTCGGCCGTCGCCTCCACTATCGGGAGCTACAGCTATAACGACGCAGACGCACCTTCCGGCGTGAACTATTACCGGCTGAAGCTCGTCAATGACGACGGGTCGATAGGGTACTCGATCATCGCAGTCGTCGCGAACCAGACACAGCCCAACATTCATTTTTATCCGAATCCCTTGCACGATATGATCAACGTTTCCGCTCCGACCCCCTTCCACCATGTATCGCTGACGGATATTTCCGGCAGGACGCTTTGGGTAAGGGAATATTCAAGCGGGATCAACAATGTCCAGATCCCCTCGGCAGCATTGCCACAGGGCTTGTATTTCGTTTCGGTGGATGGATCGACGTCAAAACTCGTTAAAAATTAACCAGGCGGTCCGCCTCCGGCGGACCCAACCATGGCCTCTGGGATCAAGCAGTCCGGCGCTCTTTAGCGCCGGTTTTTTTGTAGCCCGCCGGCTCGGCGGGCTACAAAACGCGACCCGAAGGGTCGCCATCCTTAGCCCGGCCAGATGGCGCAGCCATCGGTACCAAACCGCCATCCGGAAACCCAAAGACAACTCCCCAAAACACTTTGCCGACGCAGCCATCCCGCCACAGGAAGCCAACTCACCCAATCCCTTTACCGACAAAACCACCCCATCCACCGCCCTCCGGCCGAATACGGCCTAGCAGGCCTTGTCCACCCCCCGGATACACAGTAGATTTGACTAAAATTCGAAACAATGGATGATAGACAAGTTCAGGATCCGTTGCAGGGGCAGCAGGAGGAGATGAGGAGAAAGCGACCAGGCGGACCGGGGCGGCTATGGGCGGGGCTTTTCCTACTGCTGGTAGGCGGCGTCCTGCTGCTCGACCAACTAGGTTTCCCCCTGCCTGACTACCTCTTTAACTGGCATGTCCTGCTGATCGCTATAGGCCTTTTTCTCGGCCTTCGGCATAATTTCCGGGGCGGCGCCTGGCTGATCCTGATCGCTATAGGCGGCGTCTATATGTTGCAGGATTACTACCCTACCATAGAACTCCACCGCTTTATCTGGCCTGGGGTGCTTATCCTCATCGGGCTCATGTTCATCCTCCGGCCGCGCCGTCACTTTCGGGATCAGTGGCACCACGAGTGGAGGGACGAATGGAAACAGAAATGGAGGGACGATTGGGACAGGCATCGCCGGATGCAAAGTCCCAACCCCCAGCCCGATGCCGGCACCCCACCCAATACCGGCACCCAATTCACCACAGGCACGTCCAACAACCAAAGCTATACCTCGGAAGATTTTATAGACGCGACCTCTATTTTTGGCGGTGTCCACAAGAAAATGGTGAGCAAAAATTTCAAAGGAGGGGACGTCGTCACGATCATGGGCGGCACGGAGATCGATCTCAGCCAGGCCGATTTCACCGGCAGAGTTCGGCTGGACGTCACACAGATCATGGGCGGCACCAAGATCATCGTTCCCGCGCATTGGGAGGTACGCACGGAAGTGTCGGCAATCTTCGCGGGCTTCGAGGACAAGCGCCAACAGCCTGCCATCCAAAACCCCGAAAAGATCCTTATCATCGACGGAACATCCATCTTCGGCGGAATAGAGCTCAAGAACTTTTGACCAAAACAAACAGAGATATGAACTGGTACCTCGGCAAGATCATTTTCAGGATCATCTGCGGCGAAGGCACGCACACAGCGCAATTCGACGAACAACTTCGTCTCATCGCCGCCACTGACGAGCAGCAAGCTTTTCAGAAGGCCATCGTCATCGGACAGCGCGAGCAGGATGGCTTCTACAATCACGAGCAGCAGCTCGTGCAATGGAAGTTCATCAACGTGGCCGAACTATACCGGCTAAGCAGCCTCATGGATGGGGCCGAGATGTACAGCAGGATACAGGAGACGGACGACGCCGATGCCTATATCGACCTGACCAATCGCCGGGCCGACCACATCTGCCAGAGCACTACACATAAGATGCTTCGATTGTTATAAAAACAGCCCATGGCGCGATCTCCGCTCTCGACCGGAAAATTTCTGCTGATCTTTATCTCCTGGTGGTCCATCTGGGCCTTCCTGCAGACCTCTCTGCTCATCGGGTTCGGTCTCCGCGCCATGACCGCCTTCTCCGACAGCGTCGTCTCCAACGTCCTGGTCGCCCTCAGCTGCGGTTTCCTCAGCAACAACATGCAGTATTACCTGCCCAAAAAAGAACGCTACTGGTATATCCTTTTCATCAGCCTTGCCCTTAGCGGGATCATCCTGCTGGCTTGCAAGGCGATCCTGGTACCGCTATTGGGCGGTATGTCGGACGGCGCCAGCTATACGCAGTTCTTTAGTCGCAGCTGGCCGGTACGGTTCGACATCGTCTTCCTGCAGGTAGGCTGTATGAGCATCCTCAGCGTCCTCTGGTATTCGGCCGAAGAAGAACACGAGAATCGCCAGCGGCGCAACGACGCGGAACGACTCGCCAAAGAGGCGGAGCTATTCAAGCTGCGACAGCAGTTGGCACCGCATTTTTTGTTCAATAGCCTCAATTCCATCAGCGCCCTAATCGGCAGCCGTCCCGAACAAGCGCGCAAGATGATCCAGCAGCTCTCGGATTTCCTTCGCGGTAACCTCAAAAAAGAAGACCAGCAATGGGTACCCTTGTCCGAGGAGATCCAATACCTGGAACTATACTTGGATATTGAGAAAGTACGCTTCGGCCACCGGCTCTCCACGATGATCATCTGCGAAGAAGAATGCCTGGAGCGGAAGCTGCCCCCCATGCTGCTGCAGCCGATCGTAGAGAATGCGATAAAATTTGGCCTGTACGATACCACGGAAGCTGTTACGATCGCCATCCGCGCCCGGATGGATGGGAAATTCATCCGGATAGAAGTAGAAAATCCGTTCGACCCAGAGACCTCGCGGCCGAAAAAGGGTACTGGATTCGGGCTGACTTCGATCCAGCGGCGGCTCTACCTGATCTTCGCCCGACCCGATCTGATGGAAACCCATGTCGACAACAATTTATTCACCACCATCGTGAGAATACCCCAATAAAAATAGCCATGAGTGCCAACACCCCGATCAAAGCCATCATCATCGACGACGAGCCCCTCGCCCGGATGATCGTCCAGGAATACCTGGCCACCTACCCGGAGATCAAGGTCGTGCACGAATGCAGCGACGGATTCGAGGGCATAAAGGCCATCCATCAATGGCGCCCCGATCTCATCTTCCTCGATATACAGATGCCGAAGATCAACGGCTTTGAAATGCTGGAACTGGTGGAGGAGCCGCCTGCTGTGATCTTCACGACGGCATTCGATGAATATGCCATCAAAGCATTCGAAAGCCATGCGGTGGATTATCTGTTGAAACCATTCAATAAAGAACGATTCGATAAGGCGCTCCGCAAGTGGCTGGATCAGCATAGTGCCGCCTCCGGCAGCAACGACGCAAAACCATCCCCACCGCAATCCGAAAAATTACTCGAAACAGCGGCCCAGTCACCCGCACAGCAACAACGGATCGTCGTGAAGACAGGCGGCAAGATAAAGATCATCCCCCTCGAAGATATTCACTACCTGGAGGCAGCCGACGATTATGTGAAGATCCACACACACAATGGTGCTTTCCTAAAGAACAGGACCATGAGCTATTTCGAGCGGGCGTTGGATGGCACGCAGTTCGTGCGGACACACCGGTCGTATATATTGAACGTACAGCAGGTGACACGGATCGACCCCTATGAAAAGGACAGCCATTTGTGTGTCCTCCAATCGGGCGCCCAGGTTCCCGTCAGCAAGGCCGGTTATGTAAAACTTAAATCGGTTCTGGGCCTGTAAACTGCGAATTTACCGCAGTTTACAGGGTTACATTTGGGCAAATTCGCAATATGCACTATGGGATCATTGCCATCGGCTCCCGCGGCGACGTCCAACCTTTCGTGGCCCTGTCGCTAGGCCTTATGGACCGCGGTCATCGTGTGACCCTTATGGCGCATGAGAATTTCCAGGGTTTTGTCGAAGGCTATCAGATCGATTTCCATCCGCTGCCCGGCAGCGTCGAAGAGATGCTCTACTCGCCAAAGGGACGGCAGGTACTGCGATCGGGGAATATGCTCGTTTTTATGCGCTTCGTCAACAAGGAGGTCTCCAGGAACCAGGACCGGGTGAACGAAGCCTTACTTTCCGGCGCCAAAAAAGCCGAGGTCTTCGTCACAAGTGTACTCGGCATGATCTGGATCGACGCCATTGCCGGCAGCTCGGGCAAGCGCTACGCCACCGTCCAGCTGAGCTTTCCCACGACGCCCACTACCGACTTCCCCTGCGTGATGCTGGATTTTCTCAATTTCCCCTTGTACAATCGTTTTACTTATCGGGTCTTCGACTACCTCTATACGAGAGACAATATAAAAAAGCTCAATGTATTTAGACACTCACTAGGGCTTCCAAAGGCAAAGGGCCTCCTGCTCAGAAACACGGGTGCGGCAAAGAACCCGCATCTCTACGCCGTTAGTCCTTCGCTCCTGCCCCGACCCGCAGATTGGCCCGAACGCAGCCAGATCACAGGCTTCATTTATCTGCCGCCAAAACGGCGCGAACAAAATGCATTGGACGGTGGAATTCCCGTGGAGTTGATCCGCTGGCTCGAAGCCGGCGAAAAGCCGGTCTATATCGGTTTTGGTAGTATACCCGTTCCCGACCCGGCGCGATTCGTCGACATCATCTACCAACTGCTGACCGAAACATCCTACCGTTTCATCTTTTGCCAGGGGTGGTCGAAGATCGAAGGCCTTGCTGAACATCCGCGGCTATTCGTGCTGCCGACTGCCAACCACGACTGGCTCTTTTCACGTTGCCGGGCAGTGATCACGCATGGTGGGATCGGCACGGTGGCGGCGGCCCTTCGGGCGAGGACGCCCATGATCGTAGCCTCGATCTTCGCGGACCAGCCCTGGTGGGGAAAACGCGTCGAACGCAGTGGGCTCGGTATTCACCTTCCCTTCAAGCAATGGAGTAAAGAAAAATTGGTCGCCGCCATTCGCCGCGCGGAAACCGCGGAGATACAGCACCGGGTCGAGCTGATAGGCGATCGCATGAGCCGGGAAGACGGCCTGCAACAAACCATAACGGCATTGGAAAATTATTTTCACGGAGCACACTCGCTATAAGCGAACTGCCGTCTGCGGCAGCTCGCCGCCCAGGAACGCCATCCGCTGGAAGGGATCGCCGAGATCCATGCGAAACCGAAGCCAGCAACCTTCTGCATCCAGCACAGCGCAATACTTATCGCCTGTCGCATCGTTGTCAAATTGCCAGAGGATATGGAACCCGTCCTCATTGGTGAACCCCTCGTCGTCATTTTGGAGAATGCCACCCGTGCGGTCCCAGATAGCCGTCCTTATTGCACTGACGATCTCGAAATTATTATCGGCAGAAGCAGAGTTGAGTACCTCAAACGCATAGATCACTTTCACCCCGTCAAAATACCGCTGCAACCAATCGACCGCCGACACCGGCTGACGTTGTTGTATAAACCCGCGGAACTCAGTCAATTCCGCCAGTCCCAGACGACCGGCTTCTACCGGATTTCGCTCGATCTGCACCATTTCCAACCCTTCGGCGTTCTTCACATTGATGACCTGCCATGACGCAAGCTCACCGTCATCGTCGGGCTCAAGCCGCGCCACGAGACCCTGCCGCGCCAGGGCATCTTTCAGATGGTCGAGGTGGATGTCAGGGTCCGCCGTTCCCAATATTCTGATAAAATAGCTCATACCCAAATTTACGCAATCCTGGACCATCGGTTCGCGGCTACTATGGCCGATTTTCCTCCTGCAACGCGCTCATTTCAAAGCCTCCTTCACCGGACCGTCTAGCACCATTTCGCTGAACCAATTGGGATAAACGGCGGCAGGTTTGGTCTGTTCATCCAGCGCTGCGATCTCGTCCGCATTTAAACATACCTCGGCAGCGGCCAGGTTATCCTCGAGTTGAGACAATTTAGACGCCCCCACGATCACACTGCTCACCAGCCTTTTCGCCAGCAGCCAGGCAATGGCTACCTGAGCCACGCTGGCCTTTTGACCGCCAGCAATAGTATGCCCCGCGGCAATCTCACGAAGCCGATCCACCAGCCGGAAACCGGCTTCCTTATCGAAGGGCATGATATCGAATCCGGACATGCGGTTGTCCTTGTCCAATAAATTTTCCTTCGTGTATTTCCCCGAGAGAAATCCGCTGACCAGCGGACTCCAGACTGTGAGACCTATCCCATACCGCTGCATCATCGGGATGATATCCCTTTCGACATCGCGGATCAGCAAACTATAGTGCATCTGGCCATGTGTGAACGGCGCCCAGCCATTGGCCTTCTGAAGCTCTATCGCCGCAGCCACGCGCCACGCGGCCCAGTTGCTAAACCCGATATAGCGGACTTTACCCGAACGGACCACTTCATCCAATGCAGCAAGGCTTTCTTCAAGCGGCGTATGTGGGTCTTCCTTGTGGGCGATATAGCAATCGATAAAATCGGTGTCAAGCCTTTTTAAACTTTGATCGATGGACCAAAGGATATGACGTCGGCTCAAACCCGACTGTATCAGGCCGGGACCGGTGCGGTTGCCAACCTTGGTGGTGATCACCACCTCGGCGCGACGGCTCTTGAGCGCCCGGCCCAGCATGGTTTCCGATTCGCCGCCGGCATATGCGTCGGCCGTGTCGAAGAAATTGATGCCTGCGTCGAGCGCTTTTCCGATCATGGCGTTGGCCGCTTCGGCTTCTGTCTTATAAACGGTGGCAAAGCCTTTATTGCCCGCCGTGAAGGTCATGGCTCCGAAGGATAACCTTGAGACCACAAGCCCCGTGTTGCCCAATGTTGTGTATTGCATAGTTGATAGATTTCGTAATTAAGCCTCCTGCCCGATCCAGACCGCGCCGCCGATGCAGTCGCGGCTCGCGCCGGTGACAGAAGCCATCACGTTGTTCTCCTCGCGCCAGCGAAGCACGCCGATCAAAGCCATGATCAGCGCCTCTTTAAAATCCACCAGCTTTTCGTCCGGGACGATCACTTCCACACCAAGCCTGTGCCGGAGCCTTTCGACCAAAAACGTATTGTGGGCACCCCCGCCGGTAACGAGCATGCGCGGCTTTTCCGAAACGCCGCCCCCAACTCCGACGCCCCCAACTCTGACGCCCCCAACTCCGCCGGCACCCACGCCGCCCAGCGGACGGCCAACTCCGCCAACCGGCACACCGGCATTCGCCGCTGCCAATTTCTCCAACCCGTTCGCGATCTGCACCGCAATGTGCTCCGTATAAGTCCGCAGCGCGACCGGCACAGAAAGCCCGCGTTCGCGCATCATCTCCAAAACCAGCGGCAAAACAGTATCGGTGCCGAAATCATTCGCCAATGATTTAGGATAAGGCAACACATAATATGGCAACCCATTCAGGTGTTGCAACAACACATGATCGACCACCCCGCCAGCCGCCATCGCCCCCTCCGGATCGAACGGCTGACCCTCGAGTAAAGCAAGCGCATTCAACACCCGATTAGCCGGACAGACATCGAATGCCCAAAACGACTCGGCACCGCCGCCGGCCGCAGCCACATGCTGGGAAATATTCGCAATCCCACCCAAATTCAAAAAATATTCATACCCCGGGAGCAATAGCTTCTCCCCTATCGGCACAATGGGCGCACCCTGGCCACCAAGCGCCAGGTCCATCGCCCGCAAATCGCTGACCACATTAATGCGTGTGCCGGCCGCGACCGCCGCACCATCGCCGAGTTGCGCCGTCATTTTCCTCGCCGGCCAATGAAACGTGGTGTGACCGTGACTAACGATCAACTGCACCCTATACTGCAGACCAAATTCTTCTATGAACCGCGCGACCTGCTCACCCAGATAATGACCATAATCCACATGCAAAACCTGGTAATCCAGGGCATTCAACCCCGTCGCCGAAGCCAGCCTTTCCTTCCAGGAATCAGGATAAGAATAACAGGCCGTATGCAGTAGATCGAAGTCCCAGGTTTTGGGAAGTTGCGAGGTGGCCGCCCGCTCCTGCAAATGGACATACGCAATATCCAGCCCATCCAGGGAACTGCCGCTCATCAATCCTATGACTTTATAAACCATATGGGTAAAAATACGGTGTTTGGGCAATTGTTATTTCACGTACAGCTGCACCTCGTGGTCGCCGCCATCATCGACGAGCCTGACCGTATCCACTACAGTCGCCGCAGCGCCGCCCGAAGCGACGACATCCGAAGCCCGCGCGATCTTAATATGATAAACACTCTTGCCCCAACGATAGTCCACCGTAAACTCATCCCAAGCCGGCGGCAGACAAGGCCGGAATTGCAGCACATCCCCACGCTGCTCGAATCCCAACAAACTGCCGGTAATGAATTGATACATCCAGCCGGCAGAGCCAGTATACCAGGTCCAGCCGCCGCGGCCGCGGTGCGATTCATTTGCATACACATCCGCTGCCATCACATAAGGTTCTACTTTATAGATCTGCACCGCGGCCGCATCCGACGCATGCGAAAGCGGATGGATCATCTTAAAGAGTTCCCAAACCTTGGCCCTGTCACCCCGCGCCGCAAAAGCCATCAGGGTCCAGATCGCCGCATGCGAGTATTGCCCGCCATTCTCGCGGACGCCCGGCACATAGCCACGGATATAGCCGGGGTCGAGTCCCTTCGAATCGAAGGGCGGGTCCAATAGCTGGATCAGCCGCAGGTCGCGCCGAACCAAAAACTGATCGACAGCAGCCATGGCCTGCACCGTCCGGGCCGAATCTCCCGCACCCGAAAGTACGGCCCAGCTCTGTGAGATCGAGTCGATCTTGCATTCCACATTCTGCGCAGAACCCAGCGGCTCCCCATCGTCAAAATACGCCCGGCGATACCACCCGCCATCCCATGAAGAGGCCTCTATCCGCTGCGCCAGTTGCTTTGCCTCGTCATCACACTGACCCGCAAAAAGCGCATCGCCAAAGGCCCGGGCCGTCGCCGCGAAACGCACTAGTACATCGTATAGGAACCACGCCAGCCAGACACTCTCACCCAAACCCTTATGGCCGACTTTGTCCATACCGTCATTCCAGTCACCGGTGCCCATGAAGGGCAGCCCATGTCGACCGAACCGCAAACTATGTTTTATCGCCCGCACACAATGCTCATAGATCGTCCCCTGCAGGTTGCCGCTCACAGGCAGGTCGTATAAAGAATCTTCCTCCTGCTGCAAGAGCCTGCTCTCCAGGAAACCCACCGGCACCCCCAACAACGCCGTATCCCCTGTACTGGCCACATATCGGGCAGCCACATACGGCAGCCATAACATATCATCGCTGCAATGCGTCCTCACACCACGACCCTCCGGCGGATGCCACCAGTGTTGGACATCGCCTTCGGCAAACTGACGCGAGGCATGCAATATGATCTGGTCACGCGTCAGCGCCGGTTTCGTATGCAACAGCGCCAGCACGTCTTGCAGCTGATCCCTGAATCCAAACGCGCCCCCGGACTGATAA
Organism: Puia sp.; assembly: GCA_965214315.1. Classification (GTDB taxonomy): domain Bacteria; phylum Bacteroidota; class Bacteroidia; order Chitinophagales; family Chitinophagaceae; genus Puia. The sequence goes on from CBDCBP010000007.1 coordinate 302,650, forward strand.
AAGCCGCTGCGGCCGAAGACCCGGCAGGAAGTGGTCTGGTAAAGCAGCCAGCCGTTGGCGAACAGGTCCAATGCCGGATCGGGCGTCTTGACCTGCAGGCAGCCAAGCACGCCTTGCCAATAGGCCTTCACGCCGGCAAATGAGGTCGCCGCAGCCTCCGAGCCCAAGGCCTCACGCATCAACTCCGTCGCCTCCCGCACATTGGCTGCACTCCCAACCTGGAAGATAATCTCCCGATCGCTACCCGGATTGAGCTCAAACGCCAATTGCAAGGCCGCACAGGGGTCCATACCGGCACCGCTTCTGCCCGAGAGCCGTTTACGGGTCATGGCCTGCGGGTCGCGCAGCCCCCTGTTCCGGCCTATGAATTCGTTGCGGTCCGTAGTAAACGCAGGCGCCGTGACACCATCGATACGGAAGAAACTGACCCTTTCCGCGAAAGCGGTATTGTAGCGGTTGCGCAACAAAAGCGCACCTGTCTCATTGTCCACCTCGGAAATCACGTGCATCGCGGTCTTGGCATAGAGCTCGCCAAGCACCAGGGCCATATAGCCGGTGGCCGTAAGTCGCCGCCGCCGTTCCGAACGATTCTTTACCCGCAGCACAATATACTTTACTGGCAAACTCGCGTCTACATAGATCTTCATCTCGGAAGTAATGCCCGCCTCCGAATGCTCGAAGCAACTGTAGCCAAAGCCGTGAGTGGTCACATAGGCCCCCGCGCCGGTCGCCGGGAATGGCGAAGGCGACCAGAAACGCCCGCTCTCTTCGTCACGCAAATAGAACGCTTCCCCACCGGCGTCGCTGACGGCATCGTTGCTCCAGGGCGTAATGCGGTATTCATGGGCATTAACCGCCCAGGTGTAACCGGAACCGCTTTCCGACACTACCGTTCCGATGTCGGGGTTGGCGATGACATTGGCCCACGGTGCGGGACTAACGGTCTTGGCGTCTGTGAGTATCTTATATTCTTTGCCATCGGGCGTGAACCCCCCGGTCCCGTTAAAAAACAACAACCCTGCGGGCAGGCTCACCGAGTCATTGCTCTCTTCCAATTGCGCGGGCCTGCCTTCGAAGATCGCCGGCTTGCCTTCGAGCAGCGGCGGCAGCGTGACTTCGGTGGATAGCCGGTTGACCTGCTCGGCCAGCGTACCCCTGTTGTCATACAGCACCACACGCGCCACACTTTCAAAAAGGATCCGGTCCTCGGGCGAGATCTGGTCGGCCGAACGCACGTAGATCTTACCAGGTTTGTAGGAGAACTGACTGCCCGTTTCCGTATTCGTCAGTCCCAGGATCCTATCCTGCAACTCCTGTCTGTAACTGCCATGATCTTCGTTCCAGATCAGCAGATCGGCGGACAGCCCCTTCAACCGCCAGTAGGCATGCGCCTGAATGAGCTGTTTGACCAGATCGATGTTTTCAGGATCTTGCAAATGCAGCAGCACGATCGGAAGATCGCCCGACACCGAATGACTCCAGAGACCCGATTGGCCCCGCATGTTATTCATGATAACGGCAGGCTCGCCGCGCAGCACAGGATTGGCATAGATGACGGAGGCTGCCAATTGGCCGTACAATTGCGCGTCGGCCTCGGTGGCGTTGATCTGACGCAGGAGTACCTGGCTATGCGTCCAGGAAAGTTCGAACGCGCGATTCTTCAGGTGTTCATCGCGGTATTTATTCATCATCGCTTCACAGGCTTCCCTCGTCTCCGAGATGCCCTGGATAATATCGATGGTAGCAGTTTGATTGGCCTTGAGACTGATGCGGCAGCGAATGGCGACGATGGGATCGAGCACCGCGCCCTGACTGCCAGACAGATTGGGCGCATCCAGGGCAACAGGATGGATCAGGGTCCGGCCACGGCCGACAAAGTTCAACCGCGCCGTTTCATAAGAAACCCCTTCCGCTACCGCCCCATGCACATTCATGAGATGGAACAGGAAAGGCGGCTTTTCGTTTTCGGAACGCGGCCTCCGCGTACAAAGGATGGCGCGATGGTCTGGCACGATCTCGGTCTGCACGAAGAGGTTGCTGAAGGCGGGGTGGGCCTCGTCGGCCGCCTGCGGCGCGATAACGACCTCGGCATAACTGGTGATCTCGATCGTCTTCGGCAGGGAGGAGCGGTTGGTAACCTTGATCCGGCGCATCTCCATGTCGTCTTCAGGCGAGATCACGATCTCCATATTGGTATCGAAATCGGGATCGCGGCGGCGGAATTCTACATGCCCCTGGGAGTAGGTGACTGCATAGTTTTTGGCGGCCTTCAGCGTAGGCTCATACCCCGCTGACCAAAAATTACCGGTGCTCATGTCCCTCAGGTAACAATAGATGCCCTTCTCGTCCCTGGTAGGGTCCTCACGCCAGCGGGTGACCGCAATGTCCTTCCACCTGCTGTATCCTGACCCCGCGTTGTTGATCATGACCTGGTACCGGCCATTGCTCAGCAGCTGCACTTCCGGCATGCGGGTATTGGGTGTATGCACTACCCGTACGGGGGCGTCGGTGGAAGTGGCGAGGTTCTCGGACAGATCCGCCGTGTGTGCGTAAAAAAGCAACGCACGCGGTATACGTTCCTGCAACAGCAGCAGCGTAGCCTGGAACCGCAGTTCGGCCGTAAACCGCTGCTGCATGGGTTTGTCGAGCAGGAGCCAGGCCAGGGAGAGAAAGCTCATTCCCTGGTGATGGACCATATATTGCTGGATAATGCTGAATGCCTTGCCCCTGGGTACGCGGGAAGGCGTGTAATCCATCGCCTCATAATAGCCATATTCCCCTTCCATCTCTAGTTCGTGCAGCCGTTTCAGGTTATCGGTCGCTTTGCCCGGATAGACCATCAGCGCCATGACAGTGGCATAGGGTGCGATCACCAGGTTGTCCTCCAGGCCACGTGTCAGCCCCAGGCCGGGGACGCCAAAGGCCCGGTATTGATAGTTGAGGCTCGCATCCACCATGTTGTATCCCGATTCCGAGATCCCCCAAGGCGTGTCACGCTGGCCGCCATATTCGATCTGTTTTTTGACAGTCGCCCGGGAAGTCTGCCAAAGGAGTGTATTCTCGTAAGTGGGCATTACCAGGTTGGGCATCAGGTATTCGAACATCGATCCGCTCCAGGAGAGCAGCACCGGATCATTTCCGGCATTCGTGAGCAGCCGGCTAAGGGCAAACCAGCTTTCCTGTGGCAGTTTGCCTTGAGCAATACCCGTAAAGATTCCCAATCTCACTTCGGAAGCAAGCAGGTCATAGAAACTGTTATCGGGCCGGTTCTCGTCGACATTATATCCAATGCGCAGCAAGCTCGTACCCGCGTCCAGCAGGAAATCGTATTCGATGTCCGCCATCTTATCACATACATCCGCGAGCCGGTAGAGCTCCGCGATCCGATCTGCAGCCACCGAAACTGCCCCTTTAATAATAGGCCGTGCTTTTCCCAGCCATGCCTTTTCCTCGACGCTGCAATCCCCTTGTTCATATTGCGTGATCGGCCGCAGTACGGTTTCCGTCATGGCCGCGATCCCGCTCAAAGTAGGTATGGTATCGAGGAAATGCAACTCGTGGAAACGCGCCGGCACGGGAAGCAGTTCCAACCAGGGGACGAGTGAACGGATTTCTTCCCGATGATCGTTTATCTGCAGCATCAGCCGGGCGAGCCATCTGCCCTGTTGGGTTTGCAGGTGTGTTTGTATACGACCAGCAAGAACCGCAAGCGCATCCAGTTCTTTTATCGTTTGACTAAGGCCAGGCGGCTCATCGCCCGCCTGCCCCCGAAGCGCCTTTGTCCTGTCATAGAGTTCACCGGAAGGCCCCTGTGCATGTTCTTGCAGGATGCCGGTGGTGGTATGCACTCCACCCCAAAAATGATTGTTGAAGATAGCTTGGTTGGGCATACCGATCAGGCCTTGCCGAAGAGTCAGCAGGTGTCCCGCCAAGTTGCCGCTATCGACGGCGCTCACATACCGGGGATGCAAGGTCGCCATCGTCTGCGTGTCGTACCAATTGTAGAAATGCCCCTTGAACCTTTCGAGGCGGCCCATCGATGTCAGGGTGCGGTCCAGTCCGGTCATCATCCGCGCAAGCGATGCGTAGCCGAAATCGTAGGCAGTCATTTGCGCCAGCAGCGCAAGTCCCATATTGGTAGGACTGGTGCGATGTGCGATGATCTCACCTGCATTCTCCTGCAGGTTATCGGGCGGCAGCCAGTTGTCCTCGGCTGTAATGTATTGTTCAAAGAAAGCCCAGGTCTTGCGCGACACAGTATGCAAAAACCGGAGTTCTTCCCCGGAGAGGTTGGGTTTGTCCACCTTGCCCGGCTTACCCAATTGCCAGATCAACGCCGGCGATACGACCCATAGGATGATGATCGGGGCAGTCACGCCCAGGGCTTGGGGATGCTCACGCAGCAGGAGCACGCAGGTCAGCGCCGCCAGCGGCGAAATAGCCATGCTCAAATACACCCAGCCAATGCCTTTCCTGCTGCTACGCGCGACGGCCGACGGCGTCCACTGCAGCAAATGCCGGTGACTGATGTTCATTCGCCAGAGTGACCGCAGAACAGCATCCGTGTATACCCAAGCTTCATAAGGCAGAATGGCCAGACTAAAGACGAAGCGGATAAGCGTAAAACGGAGGTTGTCCGCTACTTCCCAGACGTGCGCCCTCACGGCGATGCCTTCGGGCTTATTGATGAGATGCCAGCCGCTGGCGACGATGGGCGACATCAGGATGATCAGCGTAATCGCCAGCGTCCATGACCAGGCATTGGGCAGCACGAGCCAGCCGAGCACCAGCAACGCGAAAAGGGACAGCGGCAGGAGACTGCGACGCAGGTTGTCGAAGATCTTCCAGCGGGATAGCGCAGAAAGCCTGTTCTTAGTCCATTGCCCTTTTGCATCGCGGAAAAAAGGCATCATCCACACCGCTATCTGCCAGTCCCCCCTGATCCAACGGTGGTGTCGGCGGATGTCCTGGCTGTACTGCGAAGGGTCCTCTTCATATAAAGAGACGTCGCTGATCAGCCCGCTACGGCCATAGCAGCCTTCGAGGAGGTCATGGCTCAGGATGCGGTTGTCGCGGAACTGGCCCTCAAAAGCCCGCTCAAAGCTGTCCACATCGTAAATGCCTTTGCCAATGAAAGACCCTTCGGTGAAAAGATCCTGGTATACGTCGGATGATAGTCGGGTATAAGGGTCGATCCCCTTGACATTGCCCTGCATGCGTGCATAGAGCGAGGCGACACCGGACGGCATCTCGGGGTCTACCCGCGGCTGGAGTATCCCATAACCTTCTACCACGCGTTTCTTTTTTTCACTGAATACCGGCTCGTTCAACGGGTGAGCCATCGCCGCGACCATTTTCCAGGCGGCCTCGCGCGGCAAGTGCGTATCGGAATCGAGGGTGATCACGTATCGGATGCCTTCGAGCAGGTGATAGTCGCCGTTAATGGTGGAGAATTCGGCCAAACCCCGGCCCCGTAGCAAGGCATTAAGGGCAGCTAATTTGCCGCGCTTTCTCTCATAACCCATCCATTTCTTCTCGGCCGCATTCCACTTCCTCGGCCGGTGAAAAAGAAAGAAGCGATCTTCTTCCACCACCCCGCGATATTTACGATTTAATGCCGCTATCCCGTCATTGGCCAGCTCGACCAGTTCCTGGTCGTCCTCCAGGAACTCCACGTCGGCATCCATGAGATCGGTGAGCAAGGCATAGTGCAGGTTGTGGTCCTTATTGGCGATATAACGGATCTCCAGCCCTTCAAGCAATTCCAGGATATAGGCCTTGTTGGATAATAAGGTGGGCACGACCACCAACGCCCGAAAATCGGTAGGGATGCCCTTGGAGAAGTCCATCCGCGGAAGCAGCTTCGGCATGATGATCAGCGTCGACAACCAGTTCACGAGCGGCACGGCAAACTGCGTGCTGACAGAAAGCGCCAGGAAGCCTACGACAATGGGCATCCAGCGGCCATAGCCCGAAGCGGTATAAGCTGGATAAAAAAGCGTGGAGGTGGTGACAAGGGTGACCACCGTAATGGCCAGGAGATATAGGAACAGCGGGACCGGCTGGTGGTTGCGGAGCAGCCTTCGACCAGCGTACTTTTTCATCTGCGTGGCCTGCACCGTTTGCTTTAGTCCCTTATCAACGAGATAATAGCCGACATGAGTCATTTTTTTTGCGCCGACGGCATGCCGCGCCAAATCGACAACATGCTGCGCGATCTCTGTCTCTGAATGAGGCGAATGCAGCGCGATAGCTTCCACGACATGGCGATAGCAGTCCCTGGTGGCAAAGTCCATTCTGGAATAGGTGGCGGCAGGGTCCTGGCTGAGGACCTGCTCGACGCTGGACAAGTGATCCACGAATTCCTTCCAGTCCATCGTCCCGATAAACCGCAACGTGCCGATACTATTGCGGACAGACACCTGGTCGGCGGCCTGTTTTTGGTTCTCGATACGCACGAGGTCGTTGCTGCCGGTACCCATCCCCGTGAGCTGCTCCTCGAGCCAGCTAAGCGGCAGCGCCAGCGCCGGCCCCTTACCACGCAGGTTTCGGGTGAACCCGGCCACGAACGGACTGCTTAAAGGCGGCTTCGACCTGACCATGTCTGCTATCGTCAGGATCAGGTCCCCGGGCTTGTCCTTCACGGTATCCATCATCTTGTCGGCCCAGTAATCGGCCAGCGTATGATCGATCATATCCAGGGCGATCTTTCCGCAGACCCGGCGCAGGTTTTCGATAACGGCAAGGCGGAGCATGATCGGGATGGCCCAAAGTTCACCAAGCGTAAGCTTGGTTTCCGTCTGGTAAGCGGCAATGAAACTACCCAGATTGCTGCCATCGACGCGGCCATCACTATGGGAGATGATCTCCAGGACGATGTCGTACACCCTGGGGAGACCAGCGGAAATACCATCGGCCAGGCAGGGCAGCGCCTCGCTGTATCCTTTCGGCAGATGCTTTCGCGCCAGCACGACCTGTTCCTCGATGAGATAGAAATTGTCCAGCAGCCATTCGCCTCCGGGCGAGATCGTTTTTCCCGAGCGGACATTCTCGACCAGCACATTTCGGACCTCAAGCAGCGTCTCTTCATTGTCGTCGAGGCGCTTCAGGAGTTGATCTGCAGGCCGCGTAGTCATCAGCCGATGCCTTTCGGCGATCGTCCTCCCGTGGACGTTCATCTGATCCGAGCTATAGAGCTCTGAGCGGAATGGCTCCTCCTTTCCATAGTCCCGCAAGGCCGTGGCCCCCTGGAAATAATCGCGTAAACGGGACAGTATATCGAAGACCGTGCTGGCTGTAACTTTCATCATAGAGACACTTCTTTTGAAAATGCGGCTGCTGTAGGAGGATTGGCGATAGCGACGTGCAGAAATGCCCTTAAAGGTACGAAATAAGTTTGTAACTTGCTCTACTGCAACGCTATCAAACCTTATGCCTGATCACTCCAATCACTATTCGAACCTGCTTAGCTTCTGGCGTGCCGTCGAAACCTTCACCTTGCCGGATCTTCCCGACTATACCTCCAAGCTCCAAAAAGGCGAGGACAACCCCGCTATACTCAATGAAGGTAAAGGACTGCCCTGGATGCCCGGCCAGATGCGTCCCGCAAAGGAAGGCAGGAAATGGAAGTACACGCTTTTCTTCTTTGTTGTCCCCAAAGAATCCATCGTAGAATGGCTGGTGAGGCTTAGCCATTCCACCGCCGACTACCGGGAAAAGGTCAGCGGCGAGACCTGTATGTCCGCCTTGGTGCTGGACGAATACGGCAAGCCCGTTCCCCGCGGCTATGCACCGGCGGCGTTTGTGCATTCCATCCGCCTGATCCGCGAATCGCGGAACCAGGAAGAGTTGAGCGATCTGCTTCGGTATGCGCAGGATGACTTTGCAGCGCGGTTTGGGATCGCCGAGGAGCCGCCTGTCGTGAACTGGGCGACGCTGCAAAAAGAATTCGACTACCTGAAGTGGCTCACCGGCGGCTTTGTACCCACTCATTCCATAATTTGCATCCCAACCGAGGTAGCGACAACGGACACACCGGAAGCGCCATTTCTGAATAGTCACTACCTGCAGGATTTAGACCGGTTTATCGCATTTCCCCAGGGTATCGGTCGCCCCCTTCAGACATTGCTCACACCAAAAGTCAATATTGCCGGGCGGATAGACATCCTGCATCCGCGCACCCTGCTCGAAAGCATCCACCCACAACAACAATCACCGGGCCGTTGGCCTGCCGATCCGGCGCGTGGACTATATACCGCACAACAGGCCGCGCTCAACCTCGCCATGCCGGCTTTGCGTCAGGAAGGCGGACTGCTGGGCATCAATGGGCCCCCCGGAACCGGGAAGACAACGTTGTTGCGGGAAGTGATCACCGATGTCGTGGTTACAAGGGCGCGGCTGCTCCTGGAAGCCGGTGTCGATGAATTGTTCTCCTTCGGCTGGACGCAGCTCAATTCAAAAGCAGGTTTTTACGACATTAATGACGCCGTGTTCGGCGACCAGGGTATTGTCGTATCCGGGAACAACAATGCGGCGATAGAAAATATCTCGCGGGAGCTGCCGTTAGTCGACAGTATCGATCAACAGGCCTTTCCCGACGCGCATTATTTTTCCGGGGCGGCGACCACGATCTTGGAATCGCCTTGCTGGGCCATGTGCAGCGCCGTCCTCGGCCGTTTCGAGAAGAAGTCGGCTTTTGTGAACAAGTTTTGGTTTGCACCGGGTGCAAGTTTCGGTAGTATTTTGAGGCAGGCGAACGAGGAGAAAAAAGGTAGCAGGGACGGATATTCGAAGGCGGCCGCAACGCTCGGCGCACTGTTAAAAGAATACGAGACGTACCAATCGATCGCCGGCGCCTACCACGAGCGTTTGCTCGCGGGTCATGCGGACGAGGAGCTGGCAAAAAGATTGACAACGGAGTACGGCCTCGCCCCAAAATGTATTCCAGGCTTGCAGTTCTTGCAGGAGTCATTACAAACTTTGCATGGGTTGATGCCATATGCCGGCGAGAAGATCAATGTGCTGCGCAGTCATATCTTCCTGCGTAGTTTAGAATTGCATGAATGGGCCATCCGTTGCAATGCCCGAAGGTTTCGAAGTAACCTGGGGGTCTTCGTCGACATGCTGTCGGGAAAGCACCGTGACCAGATAGACGAACGCCAAGCGGCCTCGCTTTGGAATTGCTTCTTTTTCTGCGTCCCAGTAGTCTCGGTAACGCTGGCCTCCTTTGCACGGCAATTCCCGCGGATGGGCGCCGGCTCGCTGGGATGGCTGTTGCTGGATGAGGCAGGACAAGCGACATTCCCCTCGGTTTGCGGGCCGCTATGGCGGGCAAAAAGAGCCGTCCTTGTAGGCGACACAATGCAAATACCGCCGGTCGTTACGATCCCGAAAGGACTGGGTAAGCTATTGCAGCGCCGCTATGGGATCGAAGCCGATTGCTGGTCGCCCGTTCATCATAGCGCTCAATTTCTGGCAGACAGGGCGACCACGATGGGCACGACCATCCCATCGATCATTGCCGGTGCAAACGACATTTGGACCGGCATCCCATTGCGCGCACACCGCCGCTGCGCCGAGCCGATGTTCTCGATCTCGAACGCCATCGCATACAATGGCCAAATGGTAAGCGTGACAACAGCCACAGAACAGCAGATACCCACCGGCCCAAGCGGCTGGATAGACGTCACCGGGGACTGCGAAAAAGAAAAACACCTCATTCCCGCCGAGGTCGCGATCGTAGGCGACCTGCTAAAGCAACTAAAAGCCTATAGTGGCAGTATCTTTGTGATCTCACCCTTCAGGTCGGTTGCAGCAACCTGCGCCCATCGTTACAACGACAAACACCGGCATGTGGAATGTGGCACCATCCATACTTTTCAGGGCAAAGAGGCGGAGATCGTGCTGTTGATCCTTGGCACAACTGCCGATGACAAACGGGCCCGAAACTGGGCCGCCGCCACCCCAAACATGCTCAATGTAGCCGTGACCAGGGCCCGGCACAGGCTCTATGTCATTGGGGATCGGGCCAGTTGGTCCACCCACCGCTATTTCGACCACTTGGCGCGAATGCTGCCGGTGAAAGAACACCGCACTGGCCGGCTATTTTAGCCGCCAACTTCATCGACCAGGTCTGTATCCGGTTTCAATAGCGTCGCCAATTCGGGGAGCTCCGCCGTACACGGGACGGCCACGCTTGGAAATGTCTCGACCATCGGGCCGGGTCAAGAAGGATAGTGGTCACTTTTTGAAAATTATTCCCTTCTTCACCACCATCCACACTGCGTTCACGTTTTCGATGTCTGCCAGCGGGTCCTTATCGACCAATAAAAGATCAGCAGTTTTGCCAGGATCGATTGTTCCTGCAACAGCCTCCATCCCGAGTGCCATAGCCCCATTGCGGGTCGCGGCGACAAGCGCATCGAAATTGCTGAACCCGGCATCATGTACCAGCAGGTGCATTTCATGTTGAACGAAGGCCTCCTGATCGTTATCGGTGCCCGCACAGATCGTCACACCCGCCTTATAGGCCTGCTCCGCCATCCTTTTCGTGATCTCATAATCCCAAAGCATATTGCTATCCTGCCTCACCCATTGTTCATAGGCCGACATCGTCGCGTCCAGGATGGTATGGTGCAATTTCATATCGGTGAATACAGCCGGGTCGATGCGGACGCTGTCATCCCAAAACTTCGGAGAATGCCGGCCATGCTTCCAGCTCGCAGGCACGCTGTCCCGGCTGGCATGCAGCATCAACGGCGCATGCGAAATGCTGCTGACGCCTGCCTTGATGAGGTCCTGGGGGTTCGCCTGCTGTACCCAGGCATGACCCCATACCAGCATGCCTTGCCGTTTTGCCTCGGCAACGATCTTATTCACCATCGCCACATTCAGATCCGCGTATAGTTTTATTCCCGAAGCACCTGCGCCGCGCGCCTCGGCCACCGCAAGAACTACATCTGTAGCAGAATCGACCGAGCGCATATACGGCATTCCGCCGGAGACACCACCTTTGGTACTGCTCACCGTCCGGGGGTCTTGAAAGAACGCCGGCCCCGCCATCAACGCAGAATAATGAATATCGGGCGAAAGGATATCCCCGCTTGAGGCATCGCGTGAAAGACTGGAGAGCGTCCGCGCATCCCCTGCCATGTCCCTCACCGTCGTAATACCCGAATACAGCATGCGTTCAAGCACCCGCAAAGTGGCAGCCCGATTGTCGGTCCCGCTGGGATCCGTCGCCAGATGCACATGCGTGTCGATGAGTCCCGGCAAAAGCCACTTGCCCTTCGCAGCGATGACGCTCACCGAGTCCGGCAACGACTGGCTCCCGTCGGCAAAGACCTTATCGATCTTGCCGTTCCTGATGACTACCGTCTGCCCGCGTGGCGGTTGCGCATGGTTGGCATCGACGATCGTTACCCCGGTGAGTGCAAAGGCAGACAGCACGACCTGCCCCCGCCCGGGGACCCCAACCAGTAAAAGCACGGTGAGCCAAAAAAATATTCGCATACTTATACTTTTACAGGTTAACGCCTGCGTCATCCCTTCCCAATTTTCACGGCTTATATTTGAACGACTTGTCAGGATGAGCAGGCACGGCCGGTACCGGCATCGGCTCCGCCGCAATTTGCTTTTTCAAAAGACCGATGGCTGTCTCCAACTGCGCGTCCTTCCCCTGGAAAGTAGCCCACGGCAGATTATCCACGACAATATCCGGGTCGACACCATGGCCTTCGATCAGCCATTTGCCTTCTGGCACGTATACCCCCATCTCCGCAGCACTGGCGATGCCGTTATCCACCAGACGGTTGTCCTGGCTAAGCCATATCTCACCGCCCCAGGTCCGCATCCCGATCACCTTACCCAGGCCCAGGCGCCTGAATCCTTCCAGCACCGCCTCTCCATCGGAGGCACTGGTCTGGTCGCAGAGGATCACCATATGTCCACGGAAGGCATAAGGCATATTCCAGGTGGGGCCGCCGGAACGCGACTGCCAGTACATCCACGCCTTGCGCAGCAGCTTCTCCAACACCCAACTATCGATATTCCCGCCGTTGTTGTGCCGCACATCGAGGATCAGTCCCTTTCGGTCGAAGATCGGATAATACTGCTTGACAAAATCATCCATATCACCCGAGCCCATGGCACGAAGGTGCACATACCCGATATCGCCATGGCTTGCACTATCGGTCCGCTCCCGTCGCGTCAGCTCCCATTCGCTATAGCGGAGTAGGAACTCCTCCCGCGCACTCATCGGCCTTACTACCTCTTCGAAAGGCTTACCGCCGGCATCCAGCAAGCTCAGCTTCACCGGGATGCCTACCTTATTAGCCAGCAACACCGCGATATCGGGCATATCGTCCAGCGAAACATTGTTGACAGCGGTGATAATGTCCCCCTCATGGATATGCAACCCGGTCCTGGCAAGCGGTGAAACCTGCTCCGGATAATCCGGATCACTACGATAGATATGCGCGATCCGTTCGCCCTTCCCGTTTTTCTTAAGCAGCGCGCCCAGGAAGCCGACGGGGATCTGGTCGGGTGAAAGGCGTTTGTCCCCACCGTACACGAACGTATGCAGCGCACTCAATTCCCCAACCATCTGAGCCATCAGGTCGTCCAGTTCGTACCGGTCCGTCAGCCTCGATGTTAGCGGCTCATACTGTGCACGAACAGCGTTCCAATCAACTTTATGGAGGTCACGGTCATAAAAATAATCGCGCATCATCCGCCAGGAATCGGCAAACATCTCCTTCCAGTCTTCCACCGGGTTGACCACAAAATTCCAATTGTCAAAGACGATCTTCGTTTTCTCCAGGTCGAGCTTCTGGCCATTGGCGTCGTCCATGGCCAAATTATGATTCACAAAGTAGATCAACATCTTTTTCTTGTTCGCCGAGATAGTAAAATCGGCCACGCCGCTCGCGACCTCGATGGGCTCGTATTTTTTGCTCTCTTTTATTTTCAGTGCAAAAAGTTTTGCACCCTCCGGCGCGCCGTCCTCACCATAATCCAGCCAATAGAGCCAGCCATCCGCAGTCTGCGTACCGCCGACGTTGCCGTTCTTTATCGGAAGTTCATAAAGGAAGGTCTGCAAGCGATCCCAATCATGTGTCTTAGGCGCCGGGTGTTTGCGCTGCTTTGCGCCCGGATTATACATCGTATCCATCAGCCAGGAATCCGAAGTTTGAAACGGGAACCGGCCGGTGCTGTCAAGCGGCATCGCATAGAACTTCCGGGTGTTGGTATAATAAGGCTCCGGCTGACGGGCGCCCCAGGGAGACCGGACGGCGCTGTGAAGACTACGTTCGGACACAAAGAACAGCCAATTGCTGTCCGCAGACCAGGCCGGGCTGTAACTGTTGAGCCGGGACGTAGTGATCGGGGTCATCTTCATAGTCGCGACCTCCAGCACACAGAGTTGATCGGTGCTGTTGGCGATAGTCTGGTTGAAGCCTAACACATGGCTATCAGGGGACCAAATGGGATCGCTTACCCCGCCGTAGGCTTTGTCATACTCGTAGCGTATAGCGCCGCTGCCGGCATCGATCACCCGAAGGACATTGTTCTTGTCGATAGTCGCGATCCATTTCCCGTCGCCTGAAACGGCCATGGAACTGATGATCGTCTTTGTGTGCTGAGTGAGTTGTTTCGCCGGTGTGCTCCCATCGGCGCTCACACTCCATATCTCGTATTCGCCGCTTTCGTCGCTGAGCACGGCGAGGTCTTTGTCGTTGATGAACTGCGCCAGTTTGTAGCGGATGCCGCTGCGGCGGTTCACCTCCACCCAGCGGTCGCTTTTTGCCGGGGTAACGAATAACCGGCCGCGACTGATCACGACCGCATAGTTGCCACTGGGGGAAATATCGCTGGACGAGATCGAGCTCATGGGGTTCTTTATCCAACGGGGCTTGCGTTGCGCGAAATCCGAGAGCAATCTAATGTCAAGGGTCTTTTCGGTGTTGGCGCCGATATCGTACAAGACCAGGTCTGCACCCTTCTGATACACGATCCGGCCTTCCTGCAATGAAGGGGATTGCAGGTCCCAGCCCTTTGAGAAAGTCTGTTGTTTGAGGTCTTTGCCGTCTTCGCTCATCGACCAGATGTTCATGGTGCCATCGCGATCGGAGAGGAAGTAGACGCGTCCTTCATAGCACATAGGATGGGTAGAAGTTCCATCGAAGTCCCCGGTGAGGTTGACTGCCTCCTGTTTGCCGTCGAAGCGCCAGATCTGTTCGATCAGGCCACCTTTGTACCTTTTTGTCTTACTGCCCTGGTTGGGAAGGCGGGTAAAAAACAGGAGGCCGTCCTTATTGTAACTGCCCTCCGAGGCCTCCGCCAGTGGCAGCGGATCGCTGTTCAGCGTGGAAAGGTCGAGCCGGACCAACTGAGGAGAGGGCAGCGTATTGTATCGGACGGTGCGGTACAGCAATTTGCCGTCCGGCGTCCAACAGGCCGCCAAGACACCACTAAAATCATACGTGAGTCGTTTGGGAATGCCGCCATCGATGGACATGGCATATAACTCGCGTACGCCCTCGTACTCGCCCGTAAAGATCAGCTGCCGGCCGTCGGGGGAAATGAGCGGATCGGTCTCCATCCCTTCGTGTGTGGTAAGCCTGGCCGTGATGCCGCTGGTAAGGTCGTACTTCCAGAGATCGCCTTCGGCAGTGAAGACTACGGTATTCTTATAGATGGCCGGAGTACGGTAATAACCCTTTTGCTGGGCTGGTGTCCTGTTAATGAAAACAATGAAAGCCAAAAAAAGCAGCAGTGAGGTGCGCATAAAGCAGTATTGTACAGGGAAGATATACAAAAGCTGCAAAATAAGCATCAGTTGTCCGACAGGTATCCCTGGTAATGCCGTTGGTCAGCACAGATCGGCCTGCTGCGCGCGGACGACATCCCTCATACTTTATTCCTATCTTTAAGCGTATGATCCTCTCAAAAATACTGCTGTTTGTTGCATTACTGGTCACCGGGCCGCCCGCCCGGCCACAGGATAAACCACTCCCCGTCATCTTCGACACCGACATGGGACCAGACTACGACGATGCCGGGGCGATCACCATCCTCCATGCATTCGCCGACAGCGGAAAGGCAACGATCCTGGCGACCATGGCCAGTAACAAATACGAGGGCGTGGCAGCCGTCATCAACCTTTTCAACACCTACTTCCACCGGCCCGGTATTCCGATCGGTGTGCCAAAGGGCAGGTCCGTGAACCAAAGGGACGAGCAACATTGGACGGACACTATCTTGTCCAGGTATGCTCATGCCATCACCCGCAACGACCAGGTGGAAGATGCCGTAACCCTCTACAGGAAGGTCCTCGCCCGTCAGCCCGATCATAGCGTCGTCATCATCACCGTAGGATTTCTTACCAACCTGCAAGGCCTGCTCGAAAGCGCACCAGATGGCATCTCGCGCCTCACAGGCCGAAAGCTCGTAGAGAAAAAGGTCAAACAGTTGGTCTCCATGGCCGGAAAATTTCCCGAGGGCTGGGAGTTCAATGTCTTCTCCGATAGTACGGCGTCAAAGTATGTCTTCGAACATTGGCCAACGCCCGTGCTCCTGAGTGGTTTCGATATAGGCGTAAAGATCAAATGCGGCCTACCGCTCGTGCAAAACCATGCCATACAACATAGCCCGGTAAAAGACGTTTTTGAAATAGCCATACCCCTCGCAGCAGAAGATAGCCTTGGCCGCAGCAGCTGGGACGAGACGGCAGTCCTTATTGCTATCGCCGGCTACCAGCCATGGTATAAAACAGAGCCCGGCACCATGCACGTCGCATCAAATGGCAGTAACACCTGGGAAGCCGCGCCGAATGGCACCCATGCCCGGATCATAGAGGCCCGGCCCGTCGCCGAAGTACAGCAGCTCATCGATACGCTGATCATGCACCAACCGCAGTAGCATCAACGTTCTCCATATGCACGCTCAAAGTGGCCCCTACGCACGCTCAACGTGGCCCCATATACACGCTCAGCGAGCATATCCACCGAGCAGCCCCTGCTGCCACGGCGCCCATTTGCCCGCATGCACAAAGGCGCCGATAAGGAGCCGATGACGGTCTT
>CBDCBP010000008.1:0-304698 GCA_965214315.1 Puia sp.
GGACCCCAATTATGCAGATGCCAATTATTATTATGGGTTCATTTGCTTTTACCAAAGGAAGTACAACGATGCGTTGCAGGCCTTCCAAATAGTGGAGGACAATCCTACTTACGAGAAAGTGGTGCCCTACTACGTGGCCAATATCTATTTGGTGCAAGGGCAGAAGGACAAGGCCATCGTTTATGCGGAAGCGAGGTTAAAGAAGGGCAACCAGTATTACGATGCGGAGCTTCGGCAACTCGTCGGGCATGGTTACTATGAGAAGCAGGATTTTGCCAAGGCCTTGCCCTACCTGGAGTCTTACGTGAACAGGAGCAAGACGGTGAGCCGTGAAGACCTGTATGAACTATCTTATTGTTACTATCAGATGAAAGACTGGAATAAGGCGATATCCGGATTCAAGCAGTTGGGTGGAAAGGACGACAGCCTGGCGCAGAATTCCATGTATCTATTAGGGGATGCCTATTTGCGGACGGAACAAAAGGCCAATTCCCGGAATGCCTTTTTATTCTGTTCGACGAACAGCAGCAATCCGAAGCAAAAGGAGATCAGCCGGTTCAATTACGCCAAGCTTTCTTACGAGCTGGGCTACCAGGATATAGCCCTGACGGAGTTCCAGGGTTTCCTGCAGCAGTACCCCAACTCCGAGTATGCGCGGGAAGCGCGTGAACTGCTGTTGAGTGTGCTGGCGCAGACCAGTAACTACAAGGACGCGCTGGTGTTGCTGGACAGTGTGGACCATCCTTCGGAGAGTGTCCGGAGGTTGATACCGCGGGTGTTGTATGGCCGGGCGACCGAGCTGGTGAATGACGGGCTGTTGACGAATGCGAACGAATTACTGGATAAGGCGCTGAAAGATGTGAACAATGGCTCCGTGCTCCCTTATATCCAGTTCTGGAAGGCGGAGATCGCCTATCGGCTGAACAGGATCGACGATGCCATCCCTTATTTCCTGGAATACCTGAAGAGTGCGGCTGTCAACGGCGAAGTAAATCCAACGGATGCCCGGTATAACCTGGGGTATTGTTTTTTAAAGAAGGAGAATTACCGGCAGGCGCAGGCCTTCTTCGAGCAGGTCGTGCATACACCCAAGCTGAATTCTTCTCCATTGGAACAGGATGCCTATATGCGGGATGCGGACTGTTTTTATATGAACCGGGACTATAAGACCGCGCTCGTCATGTACAACAAGGCGATCGATTTCAGCTGGCCCGCGAGTGACTATGCTACTTTTCAGAAAGCGATGATCGCAGGGGTGAGCAATGGCCGGCAAAAGATCGACCTGTTGAATTCGATCACGCGCCGTTATCCGGCTTCCGGTCTTTCGGCCGATGTGAACATGGAGGTGGCCGGCACGTATCTGGCCGGTGAGCAATACCGCGAAGCGTTGCCCTATCTGAAGAATGTCCTTCGGTCGCCGGCAGCAGATGCGTTGAAACCCCGGGCTTATCTGCAATCCGGTATTGCGTGGTATAACCTGAACAACAATAAAGAAGCCCTCAACCAATACGATTCGCTGCTGCGGCAGTATCCGAATAGTCCGGAAACGCAGGATGCGCTGGACAATGCGAAGACGATCTACGTGGAAGAGGGGCGCAGCAGTGAATATGTGAGCTTCGCCAAGGGCATGGGTGTGGAGATCAGCGCAACCCAGGAAGATCAGCTGGGCTATGAAGAGGCGGAAGTGCAATTCAACAATGGCAACTTCCCTGGGGCGCAGCAGCGGTTCGAAGGGTACCTGGCGAAGTTCCCCAATGGCAAATATTGGCTGGAGGCCAATTACTACAAGAGTGAGATCTATTTTTCGCAGAAGGACTGGGCGAAGGCGGTTGTGGGTTATGCCGCGGTGGCGGACAGGGTGCCGAATAAATTTGGTGAGAAGTCGCTGTTGCAGGCTGCCAGGCTTTATTTCTTCAATCTGAAAGATTATAGCAGCGCCGAGAAGTATTACAGCAAATTAAAAGACTTTGCCGCTTCGGAAGAGAACAAACTGGAGGCCATGCGGGGGCTGCTGCGCTGTCAGTATCAGCTGCAGCAATGGCCTGATGCGGTTGCCAACGCCAAGGACTTGTTGAATCAGAAGAGTGCCAGCACGGACGACAAGGTCCTCGCGAATATGGCCATTGCCAATTCGTTCAAGGCGGACAACAAATGTGAATCGGCGCTGCAGTATTTCAGGATAGCGGCCGGTCTCACGAAGTCGGCCTATGGCGCGGAGGCCCGTTATCAGATAGCCGACTGTCTTTTCCAGGCGGGGCAGCTGAAAGATGCGGAGAAGGCGGCCTTCGAAGTGGTCAACAAATCGGGCTCCTACGCCGAATGGGTAACAAAATCGTATCTGCTGCTGGGGGATATCTATTTTTCGGAGAAGGACTATTTTAATGCAAAGGCGACCTATCAGAGTATCATCGAGCATGCCCAGATCGAGGACCTGCGGCTTCGGGCGCAGCAGAAGCTGGCGCAGGTGACGGCAGAAGAAAAAAAGGGCAGTAAAATAGACGGCACAAATTGAGCCGACGGAGTCGGCGTCCGAAGGACAAAATTAATTATGAAAAAGTCAATCATCTTTGCGGCATTGAGCTTGTGCTATGCAGGTATGACGCTGCGGGCGCAGGATACGACCAAACGCAAGACCATCGACATTACCTCTTCTTTCAAGCCGGTGTTGCGGGAGGCGGTAAAGATCAATTTCAATGCGGCGCCGCCGGCCTTGGATACGTCCAGGCCGAAGCTGTCGTATACGATCCCTGCGCAGTATCTTTTCCTGAACTACCAGCCAGGGGAAATGAAGCCGGTGGCCCTGCAACGGGACAGCGTGGCTCCCTGGGAAAATTATGACTACATCAAGGTCGGCGTCGGCAATATCCATATTCCGTATATCCGGACGGGGTTTAGCTTCGGCGACGGCAAGACAACATTCATCAATGTGTATGCCAATGAGCTCCATTCTAACGGGAGCCTTCCTTTCCAGCAGAACAACATGACCGACTTCAAAGCGGTCGGGACGTATAAGACACCCAACAACCTGGAATGGAATGGCGGGGTAGGGTATAAATATGAGGGGTATTACCTGTATGGGTTTCAGCCGGACACCCTGAAATATACCAGCAGCCAGCTTAGTCAGGATTTTCAGACCGTCGATGCGCATATCAGTCTTCGCAATACTGTGCCGACCGAATTCGGCCTGCTGTATCACCCGAATTTCAAGGTGTCTTATTTCACGGACAACCATAGCGCGAAGGGTACAGAGGCGAATAGTGTCCTCAATCTGCCGCTGGAGAAACAGATCGGTAAGGAATTCGCCTTTGACCTGGGTTTCACGGCCGATCTGACCCATTACAACCTGCCGAATGGCAAAAGCAGCGGACAGAACAACAACGTCTATACGGTGAATCCAGGGTTTTTGGTCAAGAACTCGAACCTGTTCCTGCAGGCCTCGGTGACGCCGTCCTGGGACAATAACAAGTTTTGGCTGTTACCTAATTTTCTGGCGGACATCAGCACCAACGACCAGCGGTTCACGGTACAGCTCGGGTGGATCGGCTATTATGACAAGGGGTCTTACCAGCGGTTCGAGTCGATCAATCCCTGGCTGGCGCAGCCGGATTCGCTGCAGAATACGCGGATGCAGGAGCGATATGCGGGTATCAAGGGATCCATCAGCAATCATTTCAGCTATGCCGCCAAGGTCGGGTTCCTGGAGTACAAGCATATGCCTTTATTCGTGAATGACAGTGCCAATGGGGGCAAGGATTTCGTCATCCGGTATGAGTCATCGATGGAGGCCTTACAGTTCCATGGCGAGGTGAGTTACCTGCAGGGCGATGATTTTGCAGTGACGGCGTCGATCAATGCCAACCAGTACCATCACCAGGAGAGCCAGGCCAAACCCTGGGGGCTTTTGCCGGTGGAATTCAACACGCACTTGAAATGGCAGGCGTTCAAGGATTTTTGGGCTAAACTGGACCTGTATACATTCCAGGGCGCGGAATACCTGGCTCAGAATGGGTCTGCCCATCGCGGCGACCGGGGTACGGATCTCAATGCCGGTGTGGAGTTCAGGGTCCTGCGGAACCTGAACCTGTGGTTCCAGATGAACAATATCTTCAGCGACAAATACCAACGCTGGAACCAGTACCAGGTGTATGGGTTCAACGTATTGGGGGGGATAGTGTTTACTTTTGGGGGGAAATAAGTAGATTCGCGCTCTACGCAAAAGCAGAAGCTATGTTTCAGGTCTTGAACGCCTATTTATTTCAACATAGAAGCATCAGTATCCCGGGTTTGGGCACGATCTACCTGGAGACCCTTCCTGCCACTGTAGACGTGGCCGAGCGTACGATGCTGCCGCCGGCTTACCGGTTCCGGTTCGACAAATACTTCGATGCGCCCGATGCTTCCTTTTTTGCCTATTTGGCTGCTCAGAAGAATATTCTTGATTACGAGGCGATTAAATGGTACAACGAATTCTCGTTCGACTTGCGTAACCGTATTCGGGCGGAGGATGCGGTGAGTTGGGATGGCGTGGGTATCTTGAAAAAAGACGGGTCGGGCAATGTTTTGTTCGAACCTGGGGTGACGCCGATGCTTTTCCTTCAGCCGACGCCCGCCATACGGGTGACCCGCCAGGATGCCCAGCACACGATGTTGGTTGGGGACCGGGAGCGGACCAGCGGGGAAATGAACGAGTGGCTGCTGGACGATGCGGTACGCCGGAATACGGTCCCCTGGTGGGTGATTGCGATCGTCCTGGGGCTAGTGTGTCTGGCGATCCTGTCCTGGTACTTTTATGAGCATGGCCTTACTACCGGCAATCAAACGAAATTCTGATCTCCTGCGCTTATGCCCCTGACACATCATACCAGTTGCCCTTCCTGTCATTCCGATCAGCTGCAGCCGGCGCTCAGCGCTGTAGACCAGACGGTGTCCCACGAGACGTTTTTGATCATTCAATGTGGGAATTGCGGGCTGCGTTTCACCCAGGACGTTCCCGATGCGGGCTCTATTGGCCGATATTATCAATCCGACAATTACATTTCTCATAGCAATACGAACAAGGGGCTGGTCAACCGGCTTTATCATTTGGTGCGGCGGCAGACCCTTTCGGACAAATACCGGCTCATTGCGTCGGCGGCCAGGACCCGTCAGGGTAAATTGCTGGACATTGGCGCGGGAACGGGTGCGTTTGTGGGTTACATGCAGGAACGGGGCTGGGAGGTAACGGGGTTGGAACCCGATGAGACTGCGCGCCGGGTTGCGTTGACCGACCATAAGGCAGCATTGCTTGACATGGATTCCTTGTTCAATTTGCCATCCGACAGTTTCGATGCCATCACCCTTTGGCATGTCCTGGAGCATGTGCATGACTTGCATCCTTATCTGGAGCGGCTGAAGACGTTGGTCCGCCGAAGCGGGAGGATCTTCGTAGCGGTACCGAATTATACCTGCTATGATGCGGCCGTCTACAAGGCTTTTTGGGCGGCCTATGATGTGCCCCGGCACCTGTATCATTTCAGCCCTGACGCGATGGAGACGTTGTTGGAGCAGCATGGGCTGCAATTGCAATACAGCCAGCCGATGTGGTATGACAGTATCTATATTTCCATGTTGAGTGACAAGTATCGCGGGGGAGGCCACGGCAATAATGTGAGAGCGGTGCTCACGGGGCTTATGTCGAATATAAAGGCGTTTATCGACAAGTCGAAGTGTAGCAGCCTTACCTATGTGATCTCGAAGTGACGGCGCCTTTTTTTTCGCGGCCCGTTTAGAACGGGAATTTGATCTCGTAGATATTGGGCCATAGTTTTCCGGTGACGTATACTTTTCCGGTGGTGGAATCGTAAGCGATCCCATTCAACACCTCTGCGTTGGTGTACTTGGTCTTTGCTTCGCTTATGAGGGAGTCGAAGATCAGTTGACCCACCACCATCCCGCTCGTAGGGTCGATCTTGATGATCTTGTTCAGGGTATAGAGATTGGCGTAGAGATAGCCTTTGATCAGTTCCAGTTCGTTGAGGCTCCCGACGTATCCATTGTTGTCCCTGACGCCGAGGATCTTGACCAGCTTGAAAGCAGGCAGTGTTTTGACGACTTTTGTACTGTCGTCGTACACGATCGTGACCTGTTCGGGATGGGTGCTGTCGGGGTCGAGGTAGCTGATATTGCTGGACCCGTCGCTCATCATGATGTATTTTCCGTCCGTCGTCATGCCCCAGCCTTCCTTGCTGGGAAAGGTGAATTCTCCAATTTTCCTGAATGTTTTGGCATCGTAGATGAAACCGATCTTGGTCTTCCAGGTCAGTTGGTAGACCTTGTCATGGAGGAAGACGATGCCTTCGCCGAAGTATTTGGTGCGGTCGAGCTCTGCTTTTGGGCTGATCTGACCGGTGGCGAGATCGACGCTGCCGAACAGGGAGCGGCGGTTGTGGGGGAAGGTGGCGTATTCGGTACCCGTGCTTTCGAATAGCGTACCGTCATGGAAGAGCAATCCCTCGGTATAGGCGCTGGTATCATGCGGATAGGCTTTTACGACCGCAAAATTGATGGTGTCGGGGCCGTTGTCGGGCCGTGTGGCGTCGGTCGTTGTCCCGGCGTCTTTTCCGGGGTTGTTGCAAGCTGCGAGCAGGGTAGCGGCAAGGAGGAAGCGGACGAGTCTGTTCATAAGACACAAAAATAAGGGCAAATAGTGTGGCAAAAGCTTGCATTTGTGGGAAAAAATGTATTGTTTTACTATCGCAATTTCTTACCCGGGTTATTTTTCTACGCTGTATCCTTCCTGAAACTATCCACTATTCTTTCTTTGACCGGTATTGCTAAGCCGGCGATTCCTGTTCATTCTTAAAGCTATTATCCATTTCTATGAGGGGCCGACTCTGAAAAGATCGTATGGCCAAGTATTTTTTACCCTTTATTGCCAGTCTGCTGGTTGCTATGCCTGCGTGGACGCAAATCAAATGCGGTTCACCTGCTTACCGTGCGGAGCAGCTTCGGGCCCATCCGGCATTGTCCGGCGTCATCGACGGCATCGAGCGATTCACCCGGAAGCAGCAGCAGTCACCCACTACCGGCGTTACCGGCACTGGTGAAACGACACAAAACTCTCCTTCTGGCACCCCCGCACTCATCACGATCCCGGTCGTAGTACATGTGTTGTACAATACGGCGGCACAGAACATCAGCAATGCCCAGATCGAGGCGCAGATCGCGGTATTGAACAACGACTATCAGAAGTTAAACCCGGATACGGTCCAGATACCGGCTTACTACGCACCGCGGGCCGCCAGCAGCGGTTACCGCTTCATTCTCGCGGGTGTGGATCCGGGCGGCAATCCGACGACTGGGATCGTGCGTACGCATACGGATGTCACAGTCTTTACTTTCAACGACGGTATGAAGTCCAGTGCCACGGGCGGGGATGACGCCTGGGATGCGGACCAGTATCTCAATCTCTGGGTGTGCAACCTGCAGGGGGGAACGCTTGGCTATTCGAGTATAGTCGGCGGTGATAAGGCGGTAGATGGTGTTACGGTGCTCTACACGGCTTTTGGGCTCGGCGGTACGGCGCAGGCGCCGTACAACCAGGGGCGGACCTGCACGCATGAGATCGGCCATTGGTTGAATTTGATCCATACCTGGGGCGATGCGGACTGCGGGGATGACCAGGTTACAGATACGCCGCCGCAACAGCAGGCCGATTACGGCAATCCGCGCGGGATCATCCTTTCCTGCGGCAATACGCCTTACGGTAACATGTATATGAACTATATGGATTTTACCGATGATATCGCGATGCATATGTTTACGTTCGGCCAGGTGGCGCGGATGCGTGCGCTTTTTGCGCCTGGCGGATATCGCAATGGGCTGCTCACGAGCCCTGCCGCGACTGCTGCTCCGGGCGAACCTGCGGAGGTGTTGGCGCGCAGCGGTAATTTCCCGGCCGCCGATGTCTTCCCCAATCCTGCTTCAAGCTATGTGTCGGTCAACCTGAAGGACCCTGCGCAAGTCGGATGCCTGCTGTCGGTCTATACGCTTACGGGGCAGGTGGTCCTGACAGAGCGGGTCACGCAGCAATCCTTCCAGTTAAATGTCTCCGGTCTGGCCGCGGGGCTTTATTTCATCCATCTTGGTAATAGCGACGGCCAGCAGGCGCTGAAGTTCGTCAAGCTGTAGCGGCTTTTAAGGGCGGCTATGTTGTGGCGCCTTTTGGCGTGACTATGTCGAAGCGCCTTCTGTCATGAGTGCTGCAATTTTTTCTCCCACCACTGGCGCCAATGCGACACCCATCCCGCTCATCCGGACGGCACAGCATACGTGATCGTTTATCGCTTTGATGATGGGCATTTTTTCGGAGCCCATGGCCATGATGCCGCTCCAGCGGTGCTCGATGGTAAAATGGCGGCCGGGGAGGATCGTGTCTTGTAGGAAACGTTCCAGCTCTGACTGGATGGGGGCGGAAATATCCATTTTGTCGGTCGTCTCTTCCTCGAAGGCTTTGTTGCGGGCGCCGCCTAACAGGACGCGGTCGCCGAGATTGCGGAAGTAATAGTAACCTTCGTCATAATGGAAGCTGCCTTTGAACGGTAGCCCTTCTATCGGTGCGGTGACGACGACTTGCCCCCTCACGGCAACGACATCCAATTGGGGCAGCAATTGGCGGGCGAAGGCGTTGGTGGCTACCAGTAACTGTGACGACAACAATGGGAAGTCGTGGTTGGTGTGCAGGAGGAGTTGGCCGTGTACTTTTTCATAGCCGGTGATCTCCGTATTGTGGAGCACAGTAACCCCCATCGACTGTACCAGCCGCAGAAGGGCCTGGCATAGGCGGCCCGAGTGGAGTTGTCCTTCATAGTTGTTCTGAATGAGGTGTTGAACGCCTGAGAACCCAAAGCGGGCGATCTTTTCGTTTTGGAGGGAGAAGATCTTTTGCTTTCCGGTGGTTTTTTTCAGGAGGCGATTGAAGGCATCGATCTGGGAACGCAGTTCGTTGTCGCCGGCGTTCGCGATGAGTTCGTAACCGTTATCGTGCTGGTAGCCGATTGCTTTATCCTTAAAGGTTTTGGCGATCTTTTTGAGGCCGTTGTACCGCATTTCCGTCAGTTCGAGGAATTGGTCCTCGCCCATTTCTTTGACGCCGGCTACCATTTCCGAGAGGGTGCCGAAGCAGGCGAAGCCGGCATTGCGGGTGCTCGCGCCCGAGGGAATGAGGCCCCGGTCTACAATGGTAATGTGCAGGTGGCGCGCCTTCTTTTTCAAATAGTAAGCGCTCCAAAGACCGACGAAACCGCTGCCGGAGATGACGATATCGGCGGGTGCAAAAAAGCTCTCTTTTTCCCAAATTGACAGGGCCATAATGTGAATTTCCAGGCGTAATGTAATTAAATTTTAATTTTGATCCATGGCGAGTAAAGGGGACACGATACCGGTGCATCGGCTTGGGGAGCAAACGGACCAGGGGTATCAGCTGGAAAGGATTCAGGCTTTCAACAAGGCCGACAGGGACGGTATGGTGAAGGACTTGCACCGCGATGACCATTATATTTTTGTGGTTTGCGAGACGGGAGGCGGGAAGATGGTGATCGACTTCGAACATTTTTCGATCAGGGAGCAGTCGATCGTTTGCGTCGCCCCGGGCCAGGTGCATTCCTACTATGAGGTGGAAGAGGGCATTAGAGGTTGGTTTGTGGCGATGGACCCGGGAACGATCCCCGAGGCATTCAGATCGGTACTGGAGGATCCGATGTTGAGCAAGCGGCCGCTGCCAGTTGGCGCGGCCGGGATGGATCGGCTGACGAAGTGCCTGGAATTGGGTGATGGCCTGCAAACCGGTTTGGCCTCGGCATACTCGAGACAGGCGGTGTATTTCTTGCTGGCTTCTTTTACCGCGCTGGTCGCGGACCTTTATGCCGGCACGAAGGATATGGTGGCAGGCAATGTCTCCCGGAGCCGGGGTATCAACCTGGCGTTCAGGTCCATGTTGTCGATAAAGTATAAGACAATGAAGCGTGCAGGTGAATATGCGTCGGCGCTGCATCTTTCTCTTTCGTATCTGAACGAGGCGGTCAAGGAAGCGACGGGTTTTACGGTGAGCTATTGGATTCAGCAGGAGATACTGCTGGAAGCCAAACGGTTGCTGTATTACGGTGGGGGCAGCGTGAAGGAGATCGCGCATGAGCTGGGCTATGAGGATCATGCTTATTTCTCGCGGATGTTCAAGAAGGTGGTAGGGCGCAGTCCGGGAGAGTTCCGGGCGCAATACCACAGATAGTCCAATCTTTCCCGGTCTTTTGCTATTTTTTTTCGTTGGCTATTAGCGTTGTTTTGTGGCATGAACAGACTAACACAAAAAGCGATCGCCCTGGCTGAGACATCTTTGCTCAAGAAAGGAGAGGTGCTGGCTGTGCGGGCATGGGAACCGGGATCCATCCGGGAGATCGATCTGTATTTGCCGGATTGTAATATGAGCGGGTGGACCAGTGCGCAGCATATCAAATGTAAGGTGGGCGTATTGGCCTATCGAGATTATACGCTGTCCGGTTGGGATGCGGAGACGCATACCTGTACAACCTTTATTCACGCGGCCCATCGGGGTGCGGGTTCGAGTTGGGCCTCCGAGCTGCGGCCGGGCGATGCGATCCTTTACCGTGCGCCGGGCTCTTCGCATCAGCAGGCTGTGCCGGCCCGGCAGTTATGTTTTCTTGGCGATGAAACGTCCATCGGTCATTTCCTTGCTTTACAGCAACTGGCCAGGCCCGGGGCCGTGATCAGCGGTGCGGTGCTGCTTTCCGAAGCGCATCACCGGCAGGAGTTTCAAGCGTACTTCCCGGGGTGGTCGGTGGAGCCTTTGCAAAAGAACGGGAATGGGGGCTACCGGGAACTCGACCGATGGGTGGACGCGCTGGATCCCAGGGATCATTCCGATACGGTATTCTATCTGGCGGGGTATGGGCCGGGGGTGCAGGGGCTGCGAAAATTATTGCGGCAAAAGGGGATTGCGGGAAGCCAGGTGAAGGCGCAGGGGTTTTGGGCATAAATGATACGCCTGGGCTGGGTGATTCGGCTCTCTGCTTGAGGTGGTTGGCTGCGTAAGCTGGTTGACTGCGTGAGGTGGTTGACTGGGTGAGGTGGTCGGCTGCTTGAGGTGGTTGACTGGGTCAGGTGGTTGGCTGCGTGAGGTGGTTGACTGGGTGAGGTGGTGGGCTGGGTGAGGTGGTTGACTGGGTAAGGCGGTTGGCTGCTTGAGGTGATTGGCTGCGTGAGGTGGTGGGCTGCTTGAGCTGATTGGCTGCTTGAGGTGGTTGACTGGGTGAGGTGGTTGACTGCCTGCGCTGGTCGGCTGCGCGACCGTTCCGCCTATTTATTGGAGAGCGGCAATATGCGACGAATGGTCGAAATGATATTGACGGCGGAGGTGTTTTCCCGGTTCGGGAAGATGTCGGTGGGGAGGCCCTGTTTGACGATCCGGGCCTGATCCAGGACGATAACGGAGTCGGCTAATCGAAAAATTTCAGGAAGATGATGACTGACCAGGAGGATGGTCAGTTGGTAGCGCTGGCGGACTTTCAGGATGTAGTCCTGGAGCTTGTGGCGCATGTCGTCGTCCAGGGCGGACAGTGGTTCGTCGAGGAGCAGGAGTAGTGGCCGCCGGGCGATGGCCCGGGCGATCGCTACGCGCTGTTGTTGTCCGCCGGATAATCCGGCGGGCCGCTGGTGTTGGAGGGCTTCGAGGTCCATGAGGTATAGTAGTTCGTCGATGGTCTGCAGGTCGTTTTTGGTGTTTGGTTCGCCGATGTTCTGCAGGTCGCTTTTGGTGTTTGGTTCGCGGGTGGTGTTTGGTTCGCCGATGGTGTTTGGTTCGCCGATGGTGTGTGGTTCGCCGATGGTGTTTGGTTCGCTGGTGGTGTGTGGTTCGCCGGTGGTTTTTAATTCGCCGGTTTTCTGCGGTTTGCCGATAGTTTTTAGGTCGCCGGTCGTCTTTGGTTCGCCGCTGTTGTGTTTTGGCGATTTTTTGGGCAGGGCAAATTCCAGCTGTTGCCGGACGGTCATGTGGGGAAAGAGGGCGAAGTCCTGAAAGACGAAGCCGATAGAACGGAGCCGGGTGGGAAGGTTGATCTTTTGATGGGTATCGAGCCAGGTTTCGTGGTCTATTTTGATATGGCCGCTATCGACCGTTGTCAGGCCGGCGAGGATGCGAAGGATGGTGGTCTTGCCGGCGCCGGAGGGACCGGATATGGCGAGTATTTCGTGTTTTTTTACTTCGAATGTTACGTCAAAACGCTGCGGGCCGCGGGCCGTGTGGAGTAGTTTTGTTGCGCTGAAGTGAATGCTGTTGGGGTTTGTGCTCATGCGATGAGCTTATTTCTGCTGAAGCGATGATTGATCCCATATACCAGTAAGAGCAGGAAAAAAGAGAAAGTGAGGAGGATGATCGCATAGCGATTAGCCACGCTATAGTGTCCTGACTGGACCTCATCGTAGATAGCGACGGAAGCGAGTTTCGTCTGACCGGGAATGCTGCCGCCGATCATCATGACCACGCCGAATTCGCCGATGGTATGTGCGAAACACAGGATGGCTCCTGTGATCAGCGAGGGGCGGATATTGGGAAGCAGGATGCGTCTTAGCGTCGTCAGATCGGATTTTCCCAGCGTACGGGACGCTTCGCGCAGATGGGATGGCAGCTCTTTGAAACCCGCGACCAAGGGATTGACCATGAAGGGCAGGCTATACAGGATCGATGCAATGACGAGGCCCTGAAAGGTGAATACGAGGCGGGTATTAAAATAGTGGTCGAGCAAGTGACCGAAGGACCGCGCGGGACTAAAAGCCAGCAAAAGATAGAAGCCCAGGACGGAGGGCGGCAAGACCATCGGGAGGGTCACACAGGCTTCGACGATGACCTTCCAGCGTTGTCTGGAGTAGGCCAGCCAATAGCTGAGCGGGAGGCCGATGACCAGCAGGATGATCGTTGTGGTAAACGCCAATTTCACACTGAGCCAGAGAGGAAGCCAATCGATCATGGTGTTTACTTATTTGGTTTGGCTGGCTTGGCTGGTTTGGCCGAAGCCGAAATTGCTGAGGATGGTCATTGCTGCCGGGCTGCGCAGGAAATCGGCGAAGCTTGCCGCGTCCGGGTTGCCTTTGGAATGGGGCAGCAGGACAAAGGCCTGTTCCAGCGGCTGGTGCGAAACCGCGGGTATAAGCCAGTAGCGGCCACCTGTCTGTTGCATCGACGGGGAGAGTGCCAGGGACAGGGCTATGATGCCCACTTCTGCCGCTCCGGTCTGGGCATATTGGGCAGTCTGGGCGATGTTCTCACCGATCACGAGTTTATCTTTTATCTGATCGTACAAATGATAATAGTTAAGCGATTCTTCGGCGCGTTTGCCATAAGGGGCATGGGCAGGATTGGCGATGGCGATCTTCTTGACGGCGGGGTCGAGTAGGGTGTTCATTTGCGCCCTGTTGGGGTCGATCGCGTTACTCCACAATACAAGCTGTCCGATACCGTATTGATGAATAGCCGATTCGGTCTTGTGGTCTTGCTGCAATTGCCGGGGATAGTCGATATCGGCGGAGAAGAAGAGGTCGAAGGGGGCTCCGTTCCTGATCTGTTCAAAAAAATTACCCGAGGAACCGTAGGTAGCCTTAACCGTGATATTGGGATACTGGCGCGAGAACAACACGATCAGCGAGTCCATGGCATATCGCAGATCGGCTGCCGCGGCTATCAAGACCCCGGTCGGAGGTAACGGTAGCGGCGGCTTGAATGCGAATGATGCGGCTATTGCGCAAAATGCGGAAAGGGACCAGCGGGCTATGTACATGAAGGATTGAAATTAAGCCTAAATGTATGACCTTCGCCCATTATGAGCAAACTGTTCACCCCGTTGCAGATAAGAGATATTATTTTTGGCAATCGCATTGTCGTATCGCCCATGTGTCAGTATTCTGCGCACGATGGTATGGCAACGGACTGGCATTTGGTCCATCTTGGCAGCCGGGCGGTAGGCGGTGCCGGTCTGATCTTTACGGAGGCGACGGCGGTTTCGCCGGAAGGCAGGATCTCGCCTGCCGATCTTGGCATCTGGAAGGATGAGCATATCGAGGGCTTGCGGCGGATCGTGAAGTTCGTGAGGGCCCAGGGCAGTGAGATCGGGATGCAATTGGCGCATGCCGGCAGGAAGGCGAGTGTGCGGGAACCCTGGAGCGGCGGCCAGTTGCTTAGCAGTGCCGAAGGCGGCTGGCCCATCGTGGCGCCCAGTGCGATCGCTTTTGCAGATGGGTACGGGCTTCCGGCAGAGATGACTTCCGAAGATATCGGCAAGGTGATCACCGATTTTGGTACTGCGGCCCGGCGGGCGATGCTGGCGGGGTTCAAGGTGATCGAACTCCATGCGGCCCATGGATATTTGATCCACCAATTCCTTTCTCCATTGAGTAACCGCAGGCAGGACGAATATGGGGGCAGTTTCGAGCATCGCATCAGGCTGCTGACGGAAATCGTGGGTGCGGTAAGGGTCCACTGGCCCGCGGGATATCCGCTCTTTGTGCGCATCTCTGCGACGGACTGGGCAGAAGGCGGCTGGTCGTCCGATGAGGCGGTGCGGCTGGCGGGCGTGCTTAAGGGCATCGACGTGGATGTGATCGACTGTTCGTCCGGAGGATTGGTCCCCTATCAGCAAATACCGGTCGGGCCAGGGTATCAGGTCTGCTTTTCGCAGCGCATCCGGGAGGCTACGGGCATCCTGACTGGAGCGGTGGGCATCATCACGGATGCGGTCCAGGCGGAATCTATCCTGGTGACGGGTCAGGCCGACCTGGTGTTTATGGCCCGTCAAATGCTGCGTGAACCCTACTTTCCTTTGCACGCGGCTGACGAGTTGCGCAACAGAGAGATGCACTGGCCGCTTCAATACGAGCGGGCCAAATTAAAATAATTTTTAACCCCGAACTTTTCCCTGGAAAGCGTGTTTTAACATATTCTTTATAGAATCCACACATGAAATTTACATTTTACGGTCACGGCACTTTTTCGATCGAGGCGAATGGTAAGACACTATTAATCGATCCTTTTTTTACTGGCAATCCACTG
This sequence comes from Puia sp., assembly GCA_965214315.1. Classification (GTDB taxonomy): domain Bacteria; phylum Bacteroidota; class Bacteroidia; order Chitinophagales; family Chitinophagaceae; genus Puia. The sequence goes on from CBDCBP010000008.1 coordinate 15,092, forward strand.
GCAAAAGACATTGACATTGATAATGTTAAAGCTGACTATATCTTCGTGACCCATGGGCATGGCGATCACACGGGCGACCTGGTGAGCATGGCAAAGAAAACCGGAGCTGTTTGCGTGGCTGCGGCGGAGATCGCCACCTGGTTAAAGAGCATGGGGGTGGAAAATGTTCACCCGGTGAATCATGGCAGTCCTTCGACCTTCGATTTCGGCAAGGCCCGGGCCGTGAATGCGATACATTCTTCTTCCTTTAGCGACGGGAGTTATGCTGCAAACCCTATGGGATTTGTCTTCACTACTCCGGAAGGCAATTTCTACGTGGCGGGAGATACTGCCCTGACGATGGATATGCAATTGATACCGTTATGGGCGAAGCTGGATTTTGCCGTTTTTCCCATTGGAGGCAATTACACGATGGATGCCGACGACGCCATTCATGCCGCCGATTTTGTACAATGCAATACCGTTATTGGTGTTCATTACAATACGTGGCCGATCATCGGGATCGATACCGAAAAGGCGAAGGCAAATTTCGCGGCCGCGGGCAAAAAGCTTTTATTGCCATCGCCCGGAGAGACCATTGGCGTGTAAGGGTTAAACCATTGCAGCAAAAAGCCATCTTATGTTGTCATTAATTGGCAGGGGAATTGATACGCACATGGGCAGATTGGCTATAAACTCTACAGAAATGGACATAAGCGGTTATTTGAAAAGGATTAATTACAATGGTATCGTCTACAGGGATTTGTCGACATTACGTGAACTTCAGTACAATCATGTTTTTTCCATTCCATTCGAGACGCTGGACATTCACAACCAGATACCCATCTTACTACAAATCAATTTTTTATATCAGAAGGTGATTCATGACCGCAGGGGCGGCTATTGCTATGAACTGAATGTCCTCTTTCATCATTTACTGATGCTATGTGGTTTTGACGTTTACATGATCGGAGGGCGGCTGCAACACGGCAACAACAAATACGGGCGTGAGTTCGAGCATTTGGCTTTGCTGGTAACGCTTCATGGTCGCAAATGGCTGGTAGATGTGGGATATGGGGATTTTTCGCTCACCCCGCTGGCACTCATGCCTGGCGAGATACAGAGCGACGGCCGTAACTACTATCAGATCATCGATCCGGTGGTGATAGATGGGAAGGAGTATTTTGGGGTAGCGAAGTGGAGTGCGTCCAAGCAGGATTTTAAGATCGATTATGTATTCACGCTGACGCCGAGGGTGTTGGCCGATTTTGAAAAAATGAATGAATACCATCAGACCTCGCCGGAATCTCATTTTCGGCGGAGCCTGATCTGTACGCTCCCGACCCGGGAGGGTAGGATAAGCCTGATCAACAACAAGCTGATCAGGACGGAGAATGGCAAACGGCAGGTGAAGATCATCCCGGGGGAGGATCATCGCGACCAAATGCTCGAGAAATATTTTCATATGGATATGGTCTATCTGCCATAGCGGTCGCGGTGAATGCGGGTGGTACGTCGTATACGAGGAAACCTATGTTAAATTAAATAAGGGACATTTTCGTTCGCCCTCAACAAGTGGGTGAAAACACTATTTGAAATATGACAACGGGATCGTCTTCCACAGATCGTGGGAGAGGTGGCCGATCAAAAGCTCGTAGACGAGATAGACGGGCCAGAAGATATAGTGGATGATCAGCAGGATCAGCGAGTGGTTGTAGTACCAACTGATCAGCAGGGTATAAATACCTAAGATGCCGTAGAGTAGTCCGGAGCTTCTGTTATCCATGCATCTAATATAACAAAAAAAGGGCCATCGCGGGGCAAAATTCGATAGCCCTTTTTTTCCGTCGGTGGCCGGCACACTGCCTTTGCCGGCCAGAGGGCCTGAAGGCCCTTTTGTGTTGCTACAGAGGTATGGCTTCGCCGCAGGCGGCCTCGACTGCGTTTTGTTGCTACAGATGTATCGCTTCGCCGCAGGCGGCCTCGACTGCGTTGAGTTGCTACAGATGTATCGCTTCGCCGTAGGCGGCCTCGACTGCGTTTTGTTGCTACAGATTATCGCTTCACCGCAGGCGGCCTCGACTGCGTTGTGTTGCTACAGATTATCGCTTCACCGCAGGCGGCCTCGACTGCGTTGTGTTGCTACAGATGTATCGCTTCACCGTAGGCGGCTTCGACTGCGTCTTTCACCGCTTCGCTGATCGTCGGATGCGGATGTACTGCGTCGAGGACCTCGTGATAGGTGGTCTCCAGTTTCCGGCCCAGCACGGTTTCCGAAATGATCTCCGTGACATTGTAGCCGATCATATGGGTACCCAGCCACTCGCCGTATTTGGCGTCGAAGATGACTTTTACGAATCCTTCGGTATGACTTACGCCCGTTGCCTTTCCGGAGGCAGTCAGGGGGAACTTGCCAACCTTTATGTCATATCCGGCGTCACGGGCCTGCTTCTCCGTAAGACCTGCAGAAGCGATCTCCGGGGTGCAATAGGTGCAACCGGGAATATTTCCATAGTCCAGCCCTTCGGGTTGGTGGGCATATTTCTTCTCCAGATAGGCAATATTCTCCACACAAATGATGCCCTCCTTGCTGGAAACGTGAGCGAGTGCCTGGCCGGGGACGCAATCGCCGACGGAGTAGATGCCGGGTACATTGGTCTGGTAGTACTTGTCGACGAGGATCTTGCCTTTGTCGGTTTTTATGCCCAGGGTTTCCAGGCCGATATTCTCGATATTGGCGGAGATGCCAACGGCGCTGAGGAGGACATCGGCTTCAAGGGTTATTTCGCCGGTCGGTGTTTTCACCTTGGCTTTCACGCCGTCACCGCTCGTGTCGACGCTGGTGACCTCGCTGTTGAGGAGGATGTCGATCCCGTATTTCTTGTAGTTCTTTTCGAGTTCCTTGGAGATCTCTTCGTCTTCGACCGGGACGATCCTGGGAAGGAATTCCACGATAGTCACCTTTGTGCCCATGCTATAGTAGAAATAGGCGAATTCCACACCAATGGCGCCGCTGCCGACGACGATGATGCTTTTTGGTTGTTGCGGTAGTGTCATTGCTTCCCGGTAGCCGATGACTTTCTTGCCGTCCTGCTTAAGGTTGGGCAATTCGCGGCTGCGGGCTCCGGTGGCTACGATGATATGTTTGCCTTCGACGAGTTGGGTCGTGCCGTCTGCGCCGGCGACTTCGATCTGGCCCTTCGCCTTGAGTTTGCCGTAACCCTTTATCACGTCGATCTTATTCTTGCGCATGAGGAATTGAACACCTTTGCTCATTTTGTCGGCAACGCCGCGGCTCCGGGTGATCACAGCGGAAAAATCAACTGTTCCGCTTGCTTCGATCCCGAATTCTTTTGCATGGAGGATATCCTGAAATACCTGGGCGCTTTTCAGCAAGGCTTTTGTCGGGATGCATCCCCAATTGAGACAAACGCCGCCGAGGCTCTCTTTTTCAACGATTGCCACTTTAAAGCCTAGCTGTGCGGCGCGGATGGCGGCCACATATCCGCCAGTACCACTGCCCAGAACGACTACATCGTATGCCATGTCCTATTGTTGTTTATTTAAAAATATGTTGGAATAATGTCGGAACGGACCTCGGTTCCGTTTGGCGACCCGCGAAGCTACAGCACAAAGCGGATATGGCCAAAAACCGGGGCCGCGGCGAATGCTCTCGCATGGTATGGAGGATGGCGATCACCGTGGTGACCGGCATGGCGCGGGTAAGGCAAAATCGAGTACTTTTGCGGCCATGGTTAAACTCGATGTACTGGCCGTAGCCGTTCATCCCGACGACGTAGAACTGGGTTGCGCCGGCACGCTCCTGATGGAAAAGCGCAATGGAAAAAAGACCGGCGTGGTGGATCTTACGCGCGGAGAATTGGGCACACGGGGAAGCGCTGAGCTGAGGGCCGAAGAGGCGGCGAAAGCCGCCGCCATCATGCAACTCGATGTCCGGGAAAATCTTGGAATGGCCGATGGGTTCTTTCGCAACGACGAAGCGCATCAGCGGCTGCTGATCCGGGCGATCCGCAAGTACCGGCCAGAGATCGTTTTGGCGAATGCCCTGGAAGACAGGCACCCCGACCATGGCAGGGCCGGCCATCTTATTACGGAAGCTTGTTTTCTCAGCGGACTCCGGAAGATCCACACACTGGATGATGAAGGGCGGCAGCAAGCGCATTGGCGTCCCAAATATGTCTTTCACTACGTCCAGGACAGGTATATCGCGCCGGATTTCGTCTACGATATCACGGACGTGTTCGAGATCAAGCTAGAGTCCATCAGGGCGTACTCCTCCCAGTTCTTCTCCACCGACTATGCCGCGGGGGAACCGCAGACCTATATTTCGACGCCGGAGTTCCTGGATGCGATCATCGGGCGTCACCGGATGCTCGGGAAGATGATCGGCGTGCCGTTTGCGGAGGGGTTTGTGACGCAGAAAACTGTCGGTGTCCGGAGTTTCGATGCTTTTGTACAGATCGATACCTAGCATGGCAACAATAAGACCGCTGCCGCGTTACAATATTGTCGCCGGACGGCTCCGGGGGTTATCGATCGAAGGTGAATTAGGGCTGTCGAGCGAAGGTTAGTTAAGGCTGCTGACTGAAGGTTAGTTAAGGCATTTGACCGAAGGTTAGTTAGGGCTGTTGGCTGAAGGTGAATTAGGGCTGTCGAGCGAGGGTGAATTAGGGCTGTTGACCGAAGGTGAATTAGGGCTGTCGAGCGAAGGTTAGTTAAGGCAGTTGACCGAAGGTTAGTTAGGGCCGTCGACTGACGGTGAATTAGGGCTGTCGAGCGAAGGTTAGTTAAGGCAGTTGACCGAAGGTTAGTTAGGGCTGTTGGCTGAAGGTGAATTAGGGCTGTCGAGCGAGGGTGAATTAGGGCTGTTGACTGAAGGTCAATTAGGGCGGTTGACCGAAGGTGAATTAGGGCTGTTGACTGAAGGTCAATTAGGGCGGTTGACCGAAGGTGAATTAGGGCTGTCGACTGAAGGTGAATTAGGGCTGTTGACTGAAGGTGAATTAGCGCTGTCGACTGAACGTGAATTAGGGCTGTCGACTGAAGGTGAATTAGGGCGGTCGACTGAAGGTCAGTTAGGGCGGTTGACCGAAGGTGAATTAGGGCTGTCGACCGAAGTTCATTATCAGCCGTTTTCGACCAAAGGGTACATTTTAAATGCCCAGTTTTTTGACAAAAATTTTAACATATAATGCCCCGTTAAAGGGCTACCTTTGGGGCCATTATTCAAATTATCAATCGGTACAATATGTCTCTGCCTAAATTTACTCAAGCTACGCAATCTTTTCACACTGAGCTCAAAAAGCGGATCAGTGATTATTTTGAGGAAGTAGGCACGACTACGACTGGCAATTACAACCTGTGGATGAAGGCGATCATCCTGATGTTGGGTTTTGCATTCATCTATATCCACCTGGTGTTTTTTACGCCCAATACTTTTTTTGCTATTCTGGAGAGTGTCCTGCTGGGTTGTCTGACGGCCGCTATCGGGTTCAACGTCATGCACGATGGCGCGCATGGTAGTTTTTCGAAATACAAGCTGGTGAATGCGATCGCGGCGTTTTCGCTGAACATCCTGGGCGGCAACAGCTTCATGTGGAACATGAAACATAACATCGTGCATCATTCCTATACCAACGTAGCAGGTATCGATGACGATATCGATGCCCAGCCTTGGATGCGGATGAGCGAGACCCAGAAAAAATACAAACTGCACCGGTATCAGCACCTGTATTTTTGGTTCTTCTACAGTATCCTCTATATCTTCTGGATCTTCGTGATGGACTATGTGAAATATTTCAAGAGCAGGGTAGGGATCGTGCCGCTCAAGAAGATGAGCTTGAATGATCACCTTGTGTTCTGGGGTTTTAAGGTGATCCATGCTTTTGTTTTTATCGCACTGCCTATCTACCGCCTTGGCTGGTATGACTGGCTGATCGGCTTTGCGATCATGGCAATGGTGGCCGGGTTTGTACTAAGCATGGTCTTTCAATTGGCGCATACGGTCGAGCATACTTCGTTCCCGCTTGCCAGCGAGGTCACGGGCAAGATGGAGGACGAATGGGCTGTGCACCAGATCAAGACGACGGCGAATTTTGCTACCAACAACCCGGTCGTGTCCTGGCTGGTCGGGGGGTTGAACTTCCAGATCGAACATCATCTTTTCCCTAAGATATCCCACGTGCATTATCCGGCGATCAGCAAGATCATCCGGAAGGCGTGTCAGGATTATGGGCTGGTTTACATCGAGTACCCGCGGGTGCGGTATGCGGTCGCTTCCCATGTGGCCTTCCTTCGCCAGATGGGTAGGAAGTAGGGGGCGAAATAATCCATTCAAATAAGCACGATTATCGTAGTTTTGCGGCGCGATTCGGATGGCTACCAGCGTCCCGGAACGATATGGGCCATGGCCCATTGGCCGAAGGCCCGTCATTGGCGATTTTTTTTTGCCGGGGTTAAATTCGGTCAGTAACCCTGGGTAAAAATTAGCGTACATGAGCAAAGTAAAAGTGGGTTTGGTGCAGATGAGCTGCACAGCCGACAAGGCGGCCAACCTGCAAAGGGCCGAGGAAAAGGTCAGAGCCGCTGCTGCCGGAGGTGCGCAGATCGTTTGTCTGCAAGAGCTATTCACTTCCCTCTATTTTTGTGATGTCGAGGACTATCAGCACTTCAAGTTGGCCGAAGCTATTCCTGGTCCTTCCAGCGAGGCGATGGGGCGGCTGGCCGGTGAACTTGGGGTTGTCATCATCGCCTCGCTTTTCGAGAAGCGGGCGCAGGGCATCTACCACAATACTACGGCAGTGTTGGATGCCGACGGTTCCTACCTCGGCAAATACCGGAAGATGCATATTCCGGATGATCCGGCCTTTTACGAGAAATTTTATTTTACGCCCGGTGACCTGGGATATAAAGTATTCAAGACCAGGTTTGCGACGATCGGGGTGCTGATCTGTTGGGATCAGTGGTATCCGGAGGCGGCCAGGATCACGGCACTGATGGGTGCGGAGATCCTTTTCTATCCGACTGCCATCGGCTGGGCCACCAGCCAGGATGCCGCTACCAATACCGAACAATACAACGCATGGCAGACCATTCAGCGCGGGCATGCGGTTGCCAATGGCGTGCATGTGGTCAGCGTCAACAGGGTTGGGTTCGAGCAGGACGGTCTCATGAAGTTCTGGGGTGGGTCGTTCGTGTCCAATCCGTTTGGATCGGTCATCTACCAGGCTTCGCACGAGGCCGAAGAAACGCCAGTGATCGAGATCGATACCGCGGCGACCGACCGTTATCGGACGCACTGGCCGTTTTTGCGCGACCGGCGCATCGATTCGTATCAACCTATTGTCAAACGCTATATAGACGAAGATTGATGACACCGAAGCAGGCAGGCTATTATTTTCCGGCGGAATTCGGGCTTCATCATGCGACCTGGCTTAGCTGGCCGCATAAGGAGGCTTCCTGGCCGGGCAAGATCGCGGCGATCTTTCCGTTCTACGCGCAGTTCGTCAAGGAATTGGCGAAGGGGGAAGGGGTATGCATCAATGTTGCTGATGAAGCGATGCGGCAGTTTGCCACGGGGCATTTGACAACCGCGGGAGCCGACATGTCGAAAGTGCATTTCTTTCTTCATCCGACCAACGATGCCTGGTGCAGGGATCATGGCCCCGCTTTTCTGATCAACCCGGCCGCGGCGCAGCAAAAGGTGATCGTAGATTGGGGCTACAACGCCTGGGGGAACAAGTATCCGCCTTATGAACTGGACGATGTTGTTCCTACACTCATAGGAAAAGCATTGGGTCTGCCGGTCTATCATCCGGGCATCGTGATGGAAGGGGGCTCCGTTGATTTCAATGGAGCGGGTACACTGCTCACATCGACCTGCTGTCTGCTGAATCCCAACCGCAATCCAGCGTTGGACAGGGAACAAATCGAAGGCTATTTGCGGGATTACTATGGTGTGGAGCAGGTACTGTGGGTGAAGGAGGGCATTGCCGGCGATGATACGGATGGTCATATTGACGACACGGTGCGGTTCGTGAATGCGGATACCGTGGTGACGGTTATCGAGGACGATGCGGCCGATGACAATTATCAATTGCTAAAGGACAACCTCGCCGATCTTTCGAGGATGCGGCTGCTCAACGGCAGGCAGCTCAATATCGCCGAGCTGCCCATGCCGGAGAAGGTTGTCTATGAAGATCAGCGTCTGCCGGCCTCTTACGCCAATTTCTATATCGCCAACGAAGCGGTCATCGTTCCTACCTTCCGTTGTGACCGGGATGAGCAGGCGCTGCGGATCATACAGGACTGTTTCCCGACGCGGCGCGTCGTGGGGATCGATTCTACAGATATTATTTGGGGATTGGGTAGTTTTCATTGCCTGAGTCAGCAGGAGCCTGCGGTGTAGGAGGTTCCTGTTGATTGGCTGAGCCATCAAGCTGTGAACAGGTTATTGTATCTGTTGACAAAGTCATTTGGGTGGACTACGGGTATTTTTGAATCAAAAAAATCCTTTATATCTTTTGTTAAGATAATACGCGCTTTGGCCTGCAAGGCACATTGATATTGAAGTCCATCCTCGAGATCGGTAAAATGTGTTTCAAATATCCTGGGAATGAAGGCAGGTTGGATGGCCGTTATTTCAAACGCCAAGAATGTCAACTGCATTTGCTTTTTATGCCATTGCTTATTCTTTGCAAATTTGCCGAGGATAAAGTTGACGATGATAAAGGTGATGGGCGAAACCGCCGGCTTTCCAAAATGCTGACGGATAATGCGTAAGGAAGCGACGGCCGTGGAATGGTCCCTGGAAGAAGCATCCAATAAATCGATGACTACATTGGCATCCAGAAATATCTTTTTCATTTAGCGATCCCTTTGAAAAGGTCGGTGAGTATATCCTTTTTGCCCGTGGCATACGAGCCGGCGGTCTTTTCAAGCCATTCGTCCTTTTCCGGCGTTTTTCCGGCTTCTCTTCTAACAGAGGACAATAAGTCATCTATAAACTTCGAGATGCTTTTGTTTTGCTGCCGGGCATGGCGTTTGATAAATTTTTTATGCTCCGATGAAATGAGTATAGTAAGCTTTTCCTGCATGGCATTCCGTTTCGTATAAAAATACGAAATTATACGAAACCAGGGCCAATTTATAAGAGGTCCCGGGGGATGGCCCGGGACCGACGTCATTTATGCGTTGACGGCCACAATGGGGACGTGGCTATGGAAGGCGAGCTTCGTCGTACTTGTCGTCTTGAAGACGTTGGACAGGAAGGAATGCTTGCGGGGAAATGTCAGGATCAGGTCGATATGGTTGTCGGTGACGAACTGATTGATCGCCTCCACGAAATCGAACAGCCGGATGAAATAGAAATCCGGATTGTAGTCGTGCAGGAGCGTCTCCAATTTTGCCCTTTCCTTTTGGTATTCTTCGGTGACCTGGATATGATGTTCGTGGTCCACGTTGACGATATGCAAATGGGGTTTGAACAGGTTCAGCACGGACTTTACCGTGTCTATGGGGATGGTGCTGTCGATGTCCTTAAAGTCGGTGAGGAGCATGACGTTCTTTGCGGATTGCGAATGGGTGTTTTCCGGGACGATGATGACGGGTGCGATCGCCCGCTTCACGATATTCAATGCATTGCTGCCCATGAACACCTGGACCAGCCGGGTATTGCCGGTGAGCCCCATGATGATCAGCTGTATATTATTTTTAACCACATATGCTTCCAGTGTATCGAGGAAACGGTTGCCTTCTTCGGCCACCAGGGAGATCGTGGCGTCGGTGATTCCGGAGATATCACTTTTCACGCTTGCCAGTGCGAGCTCCACGATGGCCATGCGGCCGGCGTCCTCTTCTCCATCCGTACCCAGCGGACTTCCGTCCGATCCATATTCCAGCGCGTCAAAGACATTGTAAAGAATGAGATGGGCATCCGGGACTAATTTGGAAAGATGAGCGGCATAGCGGGCGGCGTTCTTTGATGTTTCCGAGAAATCGATCGGAACAATAAAATTATTCATATATGCAGTTTGGCCTTAAATATACGATCAAAATTGTTATTAACGAGTTTTCAACAGGCCTTCCCGGCCGCAGACGAATTTCGAGCCGGTTTAGCTATTTTACTGTAGGTTTGTCGGCTGGTCAGAATGGCTTGCCGACGCCAAACGAACGGAATAATCTAAAACAATTGTGCAGTGCGATTAAAGAGCCTAGAAATAAAGGGATTCAAGAGCTTTGCTGACAAGACCCATATCACCTTCGATCAGGGTATTACCGGCATTATCGGCCCTAACGGCTGCGGTAAGAGCAACATCATCGACAGTATCCGCTGGGTGATCGGTGAGCAGAAGATCAGCCACCTCCGTTCTGAGAACCTGGAGAGCCTTGTCTTCAACGGCAGCAGGACGAGAAGTGCTTCAGGACTTGCAGAAGTAAGCTTGACTTTCGAGAATACGAAAAACCTCCTTCCTACCGAATTCAGCACCGTAACGGTCACGCGCAAATTTTACAAAAGCGGCGAGAGTGAATACAGGCTCAACGATGTGTCGTGCCGGTTAAAAGACATCCAGAACCTGTTTATGGACACGGGTGTTAGCACGGACAGCTATGCCATCATCGAGCTCGGGATGGTTGACGATATCATCAAGGACAAGGAGAATAGCCGCCGGCGGATGCTCGAACAGGCCGCGGGGGTTACCATTTACAAGACCCGCAAGAAGGAGGCCCGGTCAAAACTCGACGCTACGGAACAGGACCTGTCGCGCATCGAGGACCTGTTATTCGAGATCAACAATCAGTTGAAGAGTCTCGAGAACCAGGCCAGGAAGGCGGAAAAATATTATGAGATCAAGAAAGAGTACCGGGAGCTGAGTATCGAGCTGGCCAAGGCGGCGCTGGAAGGATTCAACCTCACCTACCGCGACTTGAACGAGCAGGCCGATGCCGAGACGGACCGGAAGATCAGGCTGGAAGCGGTTATCGCCACGGAAGAAGCCGGTCTGGAGCAGGAGCGGATAGGGTTCATAGCGCAGGAGCGGGCCTTGCAATCCATGCAGCAGGAGTTCAACGAGCTGTTGGAGACCTTGCGGACCAAAGAGAATGAAAAGAATCTGGCCTCCCAGCGGCTGAATTTCCTGCGGGAGAAAGAGGCGAGCCTGCAGGAGTTCCTGTTAAAGGGCGAAGGACAGTTAAAGGGGCTGGAAGAAAGCATCGTCTTTACGCGTCAGCAGGCGGAGGAGGAAGAAAATAAACTATCGGGTCTGCAGGAACAATTGGAGAGCCTGAAAGATTCGGTCGATGATACGCGCAAATTATTCGATGAGAAGCGGGTTTCGGTAGACGCGTTGCGCCGGGAAAATGCGCAGATCCAGCGGGACCAGTTCGAGGCGGAGAAGAAGGTAGCGGTGGCTGACACTTCTATTCAAAACCTTGAGCGGGGTATCCGGCAGCTCGAGGAAGAGCGGACGGTGAGGGACAGCCAGTTGAAGCAGCTGGAAGAGGAGCGGATGGCCAAAGAACAGGACCTCGGGTCCCGGCAGGGTGCATTCCAACAGCTCCAGGAGCACCAGGAGCGGACCAAGGAGAATATTCTGCAGGCGCAGGGGCAGCTGGAGGTATTGCGTCAGCGGCTTGCCGATGAAGGCCGGTCGTTGGATGCCAAGAAGAACGAGCATGACCTGTTGAAGAGCCTGATCGATTCGATGGAGGGCTATCCTGAAAGCATCAAGTTCCTGCACAAGAATACTTCCTGGAACCATGAGGCGCCGATCCTGTCCGATATCATTTATGTCAAGGAAGCGTTCCGGGCGGCGGTGGAGAATGTGCTGGAGCCCTACCTGAACTATTATGTGGTCAACAATCTGCAGGAGGGTATGCAAGCCGTGCACCTGCTGGATAGCAATAAAAAAGGGAAGGCCAACTTCTTTTTGCTGGACAAGATCGTTGGAGGCGTTGAAGGTCATTCCGTCGAAGGGATGATCCCGGCAATGCACGTCATCGAAGTGGACGACAACTACCGGCGTCTCGCCGAGCATCTGCTTGGGAATGTCTATATCGCCGAGGATGAAGCGGCGATGGCCAATAGCAATGGTGCGGTGGTGCTGGAAAAGACCGGTAAATATGTAAAGGGCAAGTACTCGCTCACCGGGGGAAGTGTCGGCTTGTTCGAAGGAAAGAAGATCGGCCGGGCCAAGAACATGGAAAAGCTGCAGCAGGAAGTAAAGCGGCTGCAGTCCGTAGTCGACGGGCTTAAATCGGCGATCCAGGAAAAGCACAATGAGGTGCTGGGTTATAACGAGCAATTGAAGGAGCAGGCCATCCGTCAGACACAGGAAGACATCAATCGCCTGACGAACCTGGTATTTTCCCTGCAGAACAAGATCGAGAACATCCACAGTCAGCAGCATTCCTCCCTGGGCCGGTTAGAAGAATTACAGTTGAACCTGGAAGAGACCATTGCCGGGATCGAAGATACGCGTAACGCCTGGGCAGAGTTGGTCGGGGTCGTAGCGGACCTTAAGGAAAAGTCGCAGGTGGCGGAAGAAGGATATCGTGCGGCGGAACACGCGTACAATGCGGCTTCTGCCGGGTTTAATGAGTTCAATTTGCAGGTGACGCGCCAGCATAGCCGGATCAACGGCCTGAAACAGGAATTGGAATTCAAGAGCAGGCAGTTGAACGAGCTGCACACGCAGATCGAGGTAAATGCATCGCAATTGAAGCAAACCAAGGAGAGCATTGCGGAAAGCGATGAGCTGTTGGGCAGGTCGGAAGGCGAGCTTGTGGGGCTGTTACGGCGCAAGGAGGAAGAGGAGAAAAAACTGAATGAAGTCGATCAGGCTTACTATAATCTACGCAATGCGCTCGGTGAAAGAGAGACCGAGCTGCGGCATAAGATCAAGGAAAAAGAGCAGCTGGAACATGTGCTGGGGGGTATCAAGGACCGGCTGAATGAATTGAAATTACAGTTGGCGGGTATGAAGGAGCGGTTGAACGTGGAATTCCGCATCCAGCTGGACGATATCATCGATCAGCCGCGAACGGGTGATACACCTGTCGAGGAGCTGCAGGAGAAGGGGGATAAGATGAAGAAGCGGCTGGAGAACCTGGGCGAGGTCAACCCTACTGCGATCGAGGCTTTCCAGGAGATGAAGAAGCGGTATGAGTTTATTCTCGAACAGAAGAATGACCTCGTCAGCGCCAAGGACAGTTTGTTGCAGACCATACAAGAGGTAGAGGCAACGGCCAACCAGCAATTCCTGGATACGTTCAATAAAGTTCGGGAGAATTTTCAGCGCGTCTTCAAGTCTTTGTTCACGGAAGAGGATACGGCTGATATGGTCCTTGAGCATCCGGAGAACCTGGCCGAGACGGGGATCGATATCGTTGCCAAGCCCAAGGGCAAGCGTCCTTCCTCTATCAGTCAATTGAGTGGGGGAGAGAAGACGCTGACGGCTACGGCGCTGCTATTCTCTATTTACCTGATCAAGCCGGCACCCTTTTGTATCCTCGATGAAGTGGATGCGCCGTTGGATGATGCCAATGTTGGGAAGTTCACGAATATGATCCGGCAGTTCAGCGAGAATTCGCAGTTCATTATCGTCACGCACAATAAGATGACCATGAGCACGGTGGACGTGATCTATGGGGTGACGATGCAGGAGCCGGGTGTGAGTAAGCTGGTGCCGGTCGATTTCAGGGGGTTGAATTAGTCACGGTCATTGTGATTAACAGAAGTTTAATTTTTTAGGCGGAGTGTCCTTTGAATGGAAGATTGGTCTATTTTCGGACCTATGGATACCAGAAGAGATTTTCTGAAGAAGGCCGCGTTGCTGGCCGGTAATGCCGGGTTCACGGGTGTCTTGCCGGCTTCGATACAAAAGGCCCTTGCCATCGACCCGACATTTGGCAGCACCTGGCGCGACGCCGAGCATGTGGTGCTGCTCATGCAGGAGAATCGTTCTTTTGATCACAGCTTTGGCACCCTTCGCGGCGTAAGAGGATTCAACGATCCCCGCGCCATCAACCTCCCGAATCAAAACCGGGTCTGGCTGCAGACCAACGAAGCCGGGGAGACCTACGCCCCTTTCCGCATCGATCTCAAGGGGACGAAGGCTACGTGGCTGGGTGGCCTGCCCCACTCCTGGACCGACCAGGTCGATGCTGCCAACGGCGGCAAGCATGACAAATGGCTGGAAGCAAAGAAGACCGGCAATGAGGAGATCTTAAGATCCCCGTGGACCATGGGATACTATACAAGAGCCGATCTTCCCTTTTATTATTCGCTTGCCGATTCCTTTACCATCTGCGATCAGCATTTCTGTTCTTCGCTGACCGGAACGACACCCAACCGCCTCTTTTTTTGGACCGGGACGATCCGGGAGGAACAAAACATCTACTCCCCCGCCAATGTGCTGAACGATAATGTGGACTATCCATTCCCTGCGAATTGGGACACATTCCCCGAGCGCCTCGAAGAAAACGGTATTTCCTGGAAGATCTATCAGAATGAGATCAGTTTGGATTCGGGATTGGAAGGCGAGCACGATGCGTGGCTGACGAATTTTACCGACAACCCGATCGAATGGTTCGCCCGTTATGGCGTTCGATTCTCCGCGAGTTACCAGCAATACCTGCAGCAACTGCTCTCCTCGCTGCCCGGCGAGATAAAGACCCTGGAAGAGAAAATAAGCGGGCCGTCGCTGAACCCGAAAGAAAAGGAAACGCTTTATCACCAGCTACAGGAGAAAAAAGCCTTGTTGGCCACCGCTCAAGCGGATAGTGTCACCTACTCCCGCGAAAATTTCGACCGGCTGCCGGAAAAGGCAAAGAACCTGCACCGCAAGGCCTTTGCCATCAATGACAATGACCCGCATTATCGTCAACTGGACACCTATCAATATCATGACGGCGACAACGTCCGTGAGCTGCTGGCCCCCAAAGGAGACGTCCTGCATCAATTCCGTGCCGATGTCAAGAATGGCGCGCTGCCGACCGTTTCCTGGCTAGTAGCCCCTGAAAATTTCTCCGACCATGCCGGTGTACCCTGGTATGGAGCCTGGTATGTGTCGGAGGTGATGGACATCCTGACAGGGAACCCTGACATATGGAAAAAGACCATCTTCGTGCTCACGTATGATGAAAATGACGGCCTTTTCGATCATGTCCCTCCTTTTAGTCCGCCTTATCATCCAGGCACGGGTAAGGTGTCCCAGGGCATCGATGTCTCGGTGGAGCATGTCAGTAAGGAACTGGAGATGACCTATAAGCCGGAGGAACATGCACGCGATAGCTCCATTGGGCTCGGTTTTCGTGTTCCGATGGTGATTGCCTCCCCCTGGAGTCGCGGGGGCTATGTCAATTCGGAAGTTTTCGATCATACGTCCTGCCTGCAATTCCTGGAGCAATTCCTCGAGGCCAAATCGGGAAAGAAAATACAAGAGACCAATATCAGCACTTGGCGTCGGACCGTATGCGGTGACCTCAGCTCCGTCTTCCGGCCCTGGAACGGGGAGAAAATACCGCTGCCCGTTTTTCTCGACAAGGATGCGGTGCTCGAGAGCATCCACAATGCGAAATTCAGGGGACTGCCGGTCTTTCACCAACTCACCCCCGAAGAGATCCAGGAGGTCAATCGCGATCCATCTTCTTCGGCGGTGATGCCCGAGCAGGAGAAAGGGATAAGGCCTGCCAATGCGCTGCCTTATGAATTGTATGCAGATGGCGGTTTTGATACCGGAACGAATGCTTTCGTTGTGCGCCTTGGTGCCGGGAATGCCTTTTTCGGTCCATCTTCCGCCGGATCGCCTTTCAAAGTATATGCGCCTGGAAAATATACTGCCTTCGACAAGGAGCGGCACCCTTCCGGCTTCGAGGAAGCCAGATCCTGGGCCTATGCCGTCGCTGCGGGAGATCAGTTGACCGACTCGTGGCCGCTGGCGGACTTCGGGCATGACGGTTACCGTCTTCGGGTATACGGTCCCAATGGATTCTTCCGCGCGTTTTCCGGAAGCGCGGTTGATCCGCAGTTGGAAATAAGCTGTGCCTACCAGCGCTCCGGCGGAAAGCCCACTGGCCGCATCGAATTGACATTGCGCAACCTTGACGGCCGTCGGGCCCGGTCCGTGGAGATCAAAGATAATGTTTACAAGAGTGGCAGTCAGCTAAAATTGTTGAAGCCGTTTGGGTTATCCGGCAGTGAAGCTGTCGTCGTGGTGGACCTGGCCCATAGTCATCAGTGGTATGATCTGAGCGTACGGGTCGAGGACTCGCCCTTGTTCGAGTCCAGGTATGCGGGAAGGGTAGAAACGGGGAAAGAGGGGTTTAGTGATCCGTTTATGGGGCGGGTGATGGCTTAAGCAAGGTGCAATTTTCTTTTGGGAAGTTCTACCCGAAAGTTGACTTTGGCGTTGAGGGCGCCGCCCTGGTGGGCGATGTCGATGTTACTGAGGCTGACGTCTTCGATGGGGTGGCCGGGGATACCGCTGATCGTGCAGGTGCTGCGGCGGGCGCGGCGTGTTCCGGGCAATAGACATGGTCGTGGCCATGGCTGCGAGAAAAAGCGCGGTCATTTGGTATACGGACTGTTTATTTTTTGTGGACGGCGCGCAGCAGCTGTTTTCTGCCGCGGTCGATACTGCTGTTCCAATTATAGCTGATCGTCAATCGATAGTTGCGGGTCTGCGTCGTCCTGTAGGACGTCGTGTTGAAATCCGTCCCATTGATCGTCGTGGTATTGCTTTGTTGGATAAAGGGATCGGTTACGTTGAGTGTCAGGATCAATTTTTTCTTCCAGCATTTATGCTGGATACCGAAGGTGGTGTTGACGGTGGCTGTAGTATAGCCCTGTGGACTGCCGCTCCGGTTGTAAAGGGAAGTGACATTGAGGTCCCACATGGGTGTAGGGGTATAACTCAGGTTTACATTGGTATAGAAGGAGCCATTGTCCTGGTAGTTGTTGACGGTGCGGTCGTAGGCGCCATAGCGGCTATAGAGGTAATTCAATCCGACATTCAGCTTGAGGGCATGGGAGAACGTATAACCTGACCAGGTGCCGGTGGAGTATTCCGTCCGGCTGCTGATGTTCTCATAGGTCGTATAGGTGACGCCGTCGGGCTGCAGGGTGGTGATCTGCGATACGACGTTCTGGACGCGGTTGAGGCCGACGCTATAATTGAAATAGTAGTTGTTGGCGCTTTTGCCGGTATGCAGGTCGAACTGGTGCGAGAGGGTAGGCGTCAGCTTTGGGTTGCCGAAACTAATGTCATATGGGTCGTTGTAGTTGATGCTGGGGTTCATCTGACCAAGACCGGGCCTGCTGATGGTTCGGCGGTAGACCAGCGTCAGGGACCATTGGTTGTCCCAGGTCTTGTTGATATTACCAAAGGGAAGCCATTCCCAGTAACTATTGCGTGTAGTCGTATGCGTGGTGTACAGGTCGAATCGGTTGAGCGTGTAGGCGAGGTTCGTGCCGCCGCTGACGGTAAAACCTTTGCTGATGGTCTGGCGAAGGGAAGCGCGGACACTTGCCTTGGCCTGCAGGAAATTCAGGTTGCTGCTGAGACCCGAGTCTACGATCCAGGCGTTATCGGTCTTATCGAGATCGCTGGTGGTCACGGTAATGTAATTGCTGCTGTTGTTGTAGTAGGCGCCCAGGGAGAGCAGGGTATGCGCGTTCTTGTTGAGCGGTTCGTCGCAGTTGACGCGCAGCTCATAGTTGTAGATATGGTTCCTGTCCGGTTGTTTTTGCGTAGAATCGTTGCCGGAGAAAGTCGAATCCGGGTTGAGGTACTGCTGATCATATCGTTGATTGCTCCAGTTGTCGCCATAGCTATAAGAGCCGGTGATCTCCAGCTGTTCTTCGGGCAGGGGTCCGCGGTGGCGGAAGCTGAGGTTTCCGTTGGGGTTAAAATTATAGCCGTTGTCGAGCGAGGTGCGGTTGCTGAGGTTGTAAGGCGCACCATATTGGTTGACGGAGGAATAGCCGGTTAAAGCATGGTCATCGTACATATTGTCGTTCACCTGGGCGGTAAAATTGAAGGAACTGAATTTGTTGAAGTCGTAGTCCATGCTGAAACGGGCGCTGGGGCGGGTATTGGTATTGTGAAAAGTGTTGCCGGTGAGCAGCATATCGCTGGAGTCCGCATAAAAGTTGGTGCGATGTGACCATCCGTTGCCGACAAATTTGTTATAGCCTTCACTCGCGCTGAAGTTGAGGGCAAGGTGATGATCACGATAGCTGATATTGCCGTTGGCGCCGTATTCGCCGCGGGTGCCGCCGTAGGTGCTGAGGCGTCCGCCGATGCCGATCTTACCTTTCCGGGTGACGATATTGATGACACCGCCGTCCTGGTCCGCGTATTCGGGTGGCGGGTTGGTCATCACCTCGATCTTTTCGATGAGGTTTCCCGGAAGGGCATCGAGGAAGTCCTGGAGTTGCTGGGTATTGAGGTTGACGGGTTTGTCGTCGATGAGGACGATCGGCGTCTTGCCGCGTACGATGAGGTTACCGTTGGCATCGGTGGCGACGAGCGGGACGTTTCGCAGCAGTTCGTTGGCGCTGGCGCCTTCACTAAGCGGAGATTCCGCGGCATTGAAAGTCAAATTGCCATTCTTACTTTGAACAAGCGGTTTTTCCGCGTAGACGACCACAGCATCCATGTCCTGGCTTTTTTGGACGAGATGGAGGTCATTCATGTTGAAGTCGCTTCGGCCGGCGCGGACGCGGATGCTGTCGATGGACAAGGTGTTGTAGCCGATGGCGGAGATGCGGAGGCGATAGATGCCATAAGCGATGTTATTGAACGAGAAGGCGCCTTCCGGTGTACTCGACATGGACTGGCCGCCGGAAGCGGTGCTCATGCCGATGAGCGAGACGGTGGCATCGGAGACAGGTTTGCCGGTTTGCTTATCGAAAATGTTGCCGGCGACAGTACCGGGGCCGGTCTTTTGGCCGGCAGCGCGAAGGGCGGACAACAGCAGACATAGGGCGAAAAAGGGTAACTGATACGTTCTCTTCATGGGTTGATCTTGTTTGCTGACTGTAGGGTAGGAGCGCTGATGGCGCCGAAATAGCGGCCCAGCCAATAGGGCAGCAGGTAGACGTCCCCGCCGCCGAGCTCGCCCCAGGCGTTGCCTTTTTCGTCGAGCTCGAACAGGTTGCGGTTGTGTTTATTCTGCGGGCGTTCGTCGGGTGGAAGGACGGTGCGGGTCATTTGCTCCAGCCCGTTAGCAGGCAGGAATTCGATGTCTTTGCGCTGGCTGTTATGGACCGGCCAGTTGATCAGGTCGAGGGGCATGCGCTGCAATTCCCAGATCGTTTCGGGCAGGTCGTCCTTGGCCGTGCCGGTGATGATGCCGTACATGAGGTTCCAAAGGCCATCTTTGGCAGATCGCTTGATCTCCCAGTGATCCTGGATCGCCTTGCCGTATTGTACTTTGAGGCTGTCGCTGAGGGCATAGGGATAGAGTCCCCAATAGAGGAGAAAGTACATCTCGTCGTCGGAGTTGTTCCATCCGCCTGAAAGCTCTTTGCTCCAGGCGTCGGCGGTAGCGGGCGCCTGTCCGATCTCACGGGCGGGTCTGCAGAGGTTTTGCAGGTAATGGTCTTTATAGAGGAGCTCGAGTGCTTTGCTCCGGTATTGCTCTTTGCCGGTGAAGTGCCAGGCGATCTGGAGGTAGCTGATGATGTTGGAGGAATAAAGTTTTTTGTCGCCGATCATGTCCGAAAAGCGGTTGACGTACTCCGGTCCCCAGCGTCCCCAGAGGGTTGGGCGGCCATCTACGTCGATGAGGCGGAGGCCGTTGCCGAGAATATAACCGGTGAGCTGATCGATGAGGTGGATGGCCCTGCTTTTAAGGGCGGAGTCGTCGGTGTACTGTGCGACGAGTGTCAGGGCGAAGTACTGGCCGTCGGCCTGGTCGCTGCTGGAGGAACCGCGCCAGTCCCAGGCCGAGTCGGGGCTATGGCGCCAGCTGCTGGGGGTGTGGGCGTAGCCGGGATACCAGTATGATTCGACGTTCTTGCGGTATTCGTCGCGGAACTCCACAATGCCGCGGCGTTCGATGCAGCGGCCGAAGAGGCCGGGGATGCCGCTGAGGGTGAACAGCCGTTCCATCGCATCGAAGGATTCGTGGTAATTGGCGTTGGCTTCCGCGTCGTGGGTGACGAGGTAGCGGAAGAGTTCGCCGGCGAGGTACATGGCTGTCCAGAGGTTATCGCTGTCGTGCGATTTATTTTCCGCGGTGCTGACGTCGCCATTTTTGACCACGGCTTCATCGCTGTAGAAGCCGTAGCGGATATGCCGCTGGCGGACGATCTTTTCATAGAAAGCGGCCTTTTGCGCGAGGGTCATCGATTCGAAGACGATCTTGCCGAGACCTTTGTCCGTGAGGATCAGTATGGAGCTGTCGGGACCGGCGCTGATCGTGACGATGTTGTCACCGGGCAGCCATCGGGGTGAAACATAGTAATTAAACCCGCTGTCTGCTCTTTTCAGGAAGGCGCCGTCGGTGGAACCGAACCAGAGATGGCCGCCGATGGATTCGATAACGGTGAGGTCGTTGCCGGGCAGTTTCCGGTGGAAGGCTGACAATGCCTTTCCTGTTTGGGACACTTCCATATAGCCGTTGTGGGTACCGACGAGGAGCTTATCGTTCTGGAAGGCCAGGCAGGTGATACCGGGCGTTGAAAAAATGGGGATGATCTTTTTGGTCGTGGGTGAGAAGTTGTACAGGGTGTGGTCCGAGAGGAGCCAGAAGAGATCTTTTTCCGGTTGGTAGCGGATAGCAATAAGCGGCGTGTTTGCGGCACCCGACCAGCGGATCGTGTCGTCGGCGAGTAGGAGGCGGTGACCGTCGGAGAGCAGGAACTGGCGGTCGCGGCCTGCTGTCAGCAGGTGGGCGCCGGGCATCCTGTGGCGGACGAACAGGCGGCCAGCCCAGGCGTTGCTGAACAGGGCTTCGTCGTCGAGGTAGACGAGCTGGTCCTGCGAGAGGCAGATGGCGGTAATCTTTTTTTCCGTGAGCACGCGGTAGACGCGATCGCGGCGGAGGGTGCCGGGGTAGAGGAGGCGGCCGTCATGGGGGCGAAGGATGCCGCTGTCGGTGAGGACCTGGATGACGCCGTTGCGGTCGGTGACGGCGTTGTAGAATGCGCCGGCCGATTCCGGCATGTGTGTATCGCCGATAGTGTGTGGTGCCACGTAATATTTGATGCTGTAGTCCTGGATGTAATGGTCTTCGGCTGCTGTCGCTGGGGCCGGCGGGGCCGGCGGGGTCAGCGGGATCGGAGGGGTCGGCGGGGTCAGCGGGATCGGAGGGGTCGGCGGGGTCAGCGGGATCGGAGGGGTCGGAGGGGTCAGCGGGATCGGGGGGGTCAGCGGGGTCAGCGGGATCGGAGGAGTCGGCGGGGTCAGCGGGGGGGTGGGCGGGGCTGCGGCCGCTGTCGCGGGTGTCATAGGTGCGCTGATGACCTGTAGGTAGCGACCCATCCAGTAGGGTAGCAGCCAGATATCGCCGGCGCTGTGCTCCATGTGTCCGTTGCCGTTGTTGTCGAGGTCGAAGCGGTTGGAGTTGTGCCGTTGCACCGGCAGTTCGTCGGCCGGCAGCACTTCGGAGATTGTTTGTCCGCGGAAATTAGGCGCCACCGGCAGGATGTCCTGGCGTTGTGAATTGTGCATGGACCAGTCGATCATATCCATTGGGTAGCGTTGCAGGTACCAGACGGCGGCGTCGAGATCGAACTGGGGGGTGCCGGTGATGGCCGTGAAGACATCCCAGGCGCCTTCTTTTTCGGGTCGTTCGAACTGCCAGTGGTCGAGGATAGATGCCTTGAATTTTTCTTTGAGTGTGTCGTCGAGGGCGTAGCGGTACATGCCCCAATAGCCCAGGAAATACATCTCGTCGTCGGAGTGGTTCCAGTTCTCGGAGAGATTCCGGCTGAGCTCGTCCGCGTCGGGTGCCGCTACGCCGATGCTGGTCATGGGGCGCATGATGTTGTCGAGGTAGCCGTCTTTGTAGAGCAGCTCGAGGGCTTTATCGCGGTAGATCGTTTTATGTGTGAAGTGCCAGGCGGTCTGGAGCATGGCGACGATGTTGGCGGAATTCAATTTTCTGTCACCTACGATGGTGGGCCTGGCATTGACGTAGGCGGGGTTCCACCTGCCCCAGGTGGTGGGTTCGCCGTTCCAGTCCACGAGATAGAGATCGTGTTCGACGATATGGGACATGAGGGTATCGAGGAGGCGGATGGCCTGGCTTTTAAGGGCGGAGTCGTCGACGAGCTCGGCGATGACTCCGAAGACGAAGACATGGCCGATGACTTCGTCGCTGCTGGTGGTCGATTTCCAGTCCCATGATGGATCGGCGGCGTGTTTCCATACCTGGGTATCGGCGGCGGCATAGCCGCGGCGTTCGAAGGAGCGAGAGGGAAAGCCGTGCTGTCCGTTGACGGTGTAGAGGCGTTCCATGGCGTCGAGTGATTCGCGGCAATTGCGAAGGGCTTCGGGGCTGCGGGTGGCGGCGTAACGGAAGGCTTCGGCGCCGAGGTACATGGAGGTCCAGAGTCCGTCGTTGTCGGAATCTTCGACGCTGCCGGTGGCGAGGTCACCGTCTTTCATTCGTTCCAGGGTGGAATTGAAGCCGAGGCGGATATGGCGGTCACGTACCTGTTTCTCGAAGAACAGGGCTTTGTCGTAGAGGGTCATCGGGTCGAAGTGGAGTTCGCCGAGTCCGCGATCGGTGAGGACGAGGATGGTATTGTCCGGGCCGGCGGCAAT
This sequence comes from Puia sp., assembly GCA_965214315.1. Taxonomy (GTDB): domain Bacteria; phylum Bacteroidota; class Bacteroidia; order Chitinophagales; family Chitinophagaceae; genus Puia. The sequence continues at coordinate 37,870 of CBDCBP010000008.1, forward strand.
GTCGACGACCTTATCGGAGGGCAGCCAGCGGCGGGATGCGAAGTAGTCGAATCGGGAATCTTCCCGGAGCAGGTAGGCGCCGCGGGTAGAGCCGAACCAGGTCTTGCCGTGGATGCGGCGGATGACGGTGATATCGGGGCAGGGCAGGCGACGGAAGGGTTCACCGATGGGCAGGCCGGATACACCGTCGAGCATGAGATAACCGTCGTGGGTGCCGAGGAGGAGGAGGTTGCTGTTCTCCACCGGCTCCATGCAGGTGAGGTCGTTGCCATGGTAGATGACGCGCAATTGTTTGGTCGTCGGCGAGAATAAAGAGAGCGTATGGCGGCCGAGGATCCAGCAGCGGCGATCGGTGGTGGACCAGCGGAGGTCGAGGATCGAATCGGGAAGGCTGTCCTGCCAGAGCAGGGTGGAGTCTTTCCGGTATTGGACCGAGTGGCCGTCGGATAACAGGAAGGAGAATCCGGGGCCGGCGGCGATGAGCGTGGCGCCGGGGAGGGTGTGCGGCATATACAACTTGCCGGCCCAGGCGTTGCTGAGGATCGCTTTTCCGGATGCGTATATAAACTGTTGCTGATAGACGGTAATGCCGGTGATCTTGCTGTCCGCGGGGGCGCGGTAGGTGATGTCCGGCGCTAATTCGCCGGGGTAGAGGAAGGCGCCGTTGTTGGGGCGGAGGAGGCCTTGCGTGGAGAGGACCTGTACGACGCCATTGCGGTCGCTGACGATCTTTTGCAGCCTTATGGTAGCGGTGTCGGGCACCCGAAGCCGATCGTATTTGATGCTGTAGTCCTGGCGGTAGTTGCTGTCGGTGTAGACGGGCTGGGCTGGGTATGCGGGTTGGCGGAAAGCCGTGGCGGCCGTTGGCTGGGCGGGTTGGGGGATGGCCGTGGCGGACCGTGGCTGGGCGGTTTGGGGGATGGCCGTGGCGGCCGTTGGCTGGGCGGCTTGGGGGATGGCCGTGGCGGACCTCGGCTGGGCGGCTTGGAGTATGGCCGTGGCGGCCGTTGGCTGGGCGGGTTGGGGAATGCCCGTGGCGGACCTCGGCTGGGCGGCTTGGGGAATGGCCGTGGCGGCCGTTGGCTGCGCGGAAACGGCCGGGGCAAGGTATAGGAAGAGCAAATAGAGGACTAGACGGTTCATGCCGGTATGATTGAAATTTCTAAAATATTTTTGTCTATGGTTTTCCTGCTTTATCGATGAGCCGGCCGATGGCGGCGACGACCTGGAGTTCACACCGGCCGCTTTGGAGGCTGGCTTGTTGCAGGAGGGCCGTTTGCGCGCGGAGCCATTCCGGTCCGGTTGTATGATGGTTGTGCAGTGCGGTCATGGCCTCGCGTCCCGCTGCCGCCAGCTGCGAAAGGCTGGCCGACAAAGGCGCGGCTTCTTCGAGTACGGGCGAGTGGGCGAGGAGGAGCCGGAAGGCAGAATCGTTCTTCGCCCACCGATCCAATTGGCCGTCGATACTGTCTTCGAGCGTAGGCTCGGGGTGCGCCAGGAAATGATCGACCTGGCGGTTAAAGCGCCGCGGGAGGGGCTGGTCAGGAATGGCCACGTCGGCTACTTTGGTCAACGGACTAAAAACGGTGTACAGGGTATCGCCCTGGTTGCGGTCGTAGATCTTGAGCGGTTCGATCACGTCGACGAGTACCTGAAGTGGGCGGGTATCCCAGCCGTTGGCCAACTGTCGCATCATGGCCTGCCGGTTTGCTTCATGCCGGAGGCCGAGTCCTTCCAGTTCCAGGCTTACGATCGAGAGGCGGCGGTACATGTCGTCGGTGTCTTTGACGGCCGCGGGGGACCAGAGTCTTTCTGCAATAGCGGCTGTCCGGGGCCAGATGCGGGAGTCTACTGTCTCGGGGGAGATCAATTCGCCCCACATGGTGGCCTCGCCACCGAGGACGCGTGTAAGTGCGGCCGGTGTCAGGGCGGCGGAATCGGGTGCGGGGTCGATGCTGTAGTGATAGGCCGCCGGCTGGATGAGGTCGATATAATACCCATAGGAGAGGATGGCCCGGTAGCCTTCTTTGATAGACCGATAATAGTCGGCATTGCCGCGCCAGGACTGGATGACCACGGAGCGTGGGATGCCGGGTTGAAAGATCTCGTCCCAGCCGACCATGGTCTTGCCGTTCCTGCGGAGGATGGGTTCGATGCGGGCGTTAAAATAGGTTTGCAAGTCCATGTAATGCTTCATCCCGTGGGCCTGCATGAAGGCCTTGATGTGCGGGGTGTTCTGCCAGTCTTTGCCCGTGTTCTCGTCGCCGCCGATGTGGAAGTAGGCATCCGGGAAGAGGGCGGCCATTTCGGTGAACAATTTGTCCAGGAAGGTGTAGACGGCTTCGTTGGTAGGATCGAGGACGGGATCGAACACCCCGAAATATCGTTGAAGGGTATACCGACGTTTGACACTGGCCAATTCGGGATAGGCGGTAAGGATGGCCGTGGTATGTGCGGGAACGACGAACTCCGGTACGACGCGGATGCCGCGTTGGGCGGCATAGCGGATGATGGCGCGGATGTCCTGCTGCGTATAATATTGGCCGTCGGAGGCGGTTTGCTGAAGGCGGGGGAAGACTTTGGATTCCACCCGAAAGCCCTGGTCGTTGCAGCAATGCAGGTGGAGCACGTTGAGCTTGACGGCTGCCATGCCGTCGAGGGTGCGGAAGATCTCGTCTACCGGCTGAAAGTGAAGGGCCACGTCCAGGAGGAGGCCGCGCCATGCGAAGCGGGGGCTGTCGTCGATGGAGACGCCGGGCCAATAGTAGCCTGTGGGGTCGGCGCTGATCAATTGAAAAAGTGTTTCCAGGCCGCGGATGGCGCCGATGTCGGTGGGTGCCTGGAGGTGCACCTGGCTGCCGTCGATGGCAAGGTGATAGCTCTCGTCTTCGTGGAGCGCCGCCTTACCCGGTCCTGCTGCCGCGATCAGCAGGGTAGCGTTGGAGCCTGTGTCTTTGGATTGGATGTAGCCGAGTCTATCCAAAAAGATGCCGGTGCGCCGGCTGAGCCGTTGGAGGAAGCGGTTGACTTCGGCGTAGAGGCGGGCATCCGGGCGGCCTGTGACGGCGACTGTGAAGCTGGAGATGATAGGCAGACGCTGGCCGCCTGTCCTGCATTGCCGGGGCGTGGGCATGAGAACCCCGACGCCCTCTTGCGCAGACAAAGACAGGACAGCCAGGCTGCCGCACAGAAAAACCACACATGAGAAAAAGATTCGTTGCATATTACACTTTATCAAAACTGATGCATTCTTTTAATTCCTTCTCGGTATAGGCCATATTGTATCGCTTCAACACGTCATCGGGAACGCCGTTCCACTGATTTGGCCTGTTACCCATATACCCGATATCCTGAACGCCCATTGGTGTGGTGTAAAAGCCGGAGATAGTCAGATTGCGCATGAGGCTGAAAAAAGCGCTGCCCTGTTTGTCTTCGGGTTTCGCTTTTAATGGATAGGCGATCCTATCCACCATTTCCAGCTGCTGCGTCGTATCAAGGTTGGCGAATGGTTTATCGAAATGCTTTAGTGATTGCAAATCGAGCCACCTCAAGCCTCCCCTCATGGGGACCTGGTGTTCGGGCTTATCTTTCACGATAAAGGCTATAAAATCCGGCACTTTAGCTTCCGACGCGCTTCCACTGAACTCATCCCGGGGGATGATGATGTCTGCCAGTATGGTAATGGCTGCCATTTCCTGAGGAGTGAAAAATACCTGCTCGCGAAGTATTTTGTCATGTCCTTTTTCTTCGGCCATGCGGTCGGCATCGTTTTCAGCGACAGCTGCTTTTGGTGCAACTATTTTTTTATCTGCGCTTTCGCATGCTTCGACAATGACACCGGCGGCGACGCTGCCTACCAGCAATGTCTTCAATGATTTTCTTCTGTCCATGGTTATACGTTTTGCCTTTTCATTTCGTCAATAATATGTTCAGATGCGCGCATTGAAAGCGCCAGGATCGTCCAGGTGATGTTCTTATCTGCCTGTGACACGAACTGGCTGCCGTCCACACAAAACAGGTTCTTGCAATCGTGGGCCTGGCTCCACTTGTTAAGGGCCGATGACCTGGGATTATTGCCCATTCTCGCGGTACCCGCCTCGTGGATCACATTGCCGGGGTTGTCGAGTCCCCAATCATTGGTGGCATTGTCTTCATTCTCCAGGCCCCAGGTGATCACGGCTCCCATGCTATGCAGGATCTCTTTGAACGTTTCTTTCATATGCTTCGCCTGGTTGATCTCATAGGAGGAATGCCTGACATGGAACTTCAATACCGGGATCCCATATTTGTCTACGACCGTTGGATCGATGGCGCAATAATTCTCGGCCCTGGCAACCGCTTCCCCTCGTCCGGCCATGCCTATCTCGGCTCCATACAGATACCGCATGTCCTCTTTTAGTGATTTGCCATATCCTCCTGCTTCCTTTTGTTTACCTTTTATAAGGAACTTGCCATTCGTATCCTCGATCCCCCATCCGTATCCATACAAGGGCATTCCCATGCCGCCGCCGTATTCGATGTGATAGCCTCTTGGGAAATCGAGTTTCTTATTGTCGAGCCACCAGGGTGTGTAGACGTGCATCCCGCCGACGCCGTCCTCGTTATACCGTTTGCGATCAAATAATTGGGGAATCACGCCACCCATACCTGCTCCTGTTGAATCATGGAGGTATTTGCCGACCACATCGCTCGAATTGGCCAGGCCGTTGGGATGCCGCGTGGATTTGGAATTGAGCAGCAGGCGGGCGGTCTCACAAGTGCTTGCTGCGAGGATCACTACCCTGCCACTCACCTCGTACTCCTGTAAATCTGTTTTATCGACATAAGCAACGCCGGTTGCGATGCCTTCGTTGTTCGTCAGCACTTCACGCACCATGGCATTGGTAAAAAGATCGACGTTGCCTGTTGCCAATGCGGGTTTTACGAGTACGGACGAGGAAGAAAAATCGCCATACACTTTACAGCTTCGGCCGCATTGGGCGCAAAAAAAGCAGGCGCCTCTTTCCTTGTTGATCTGTTTGGTCAGAATGGAGAGCCTGGAGGGAATGACGGGTACGCCTACGCTCGTGGCTGCTTTTTTAATGAACAATTCATGCATCCTGGGTTTGGGCGGCGGAAGGAAAATGCCATCCGGGTCATTGTGCAATCCTTCATTGGTGCCGAATACGCCAATCAACCTGTCTATCTTGTCGTAATAAGGTTTTATGTCCTCATAACCGATTGGCCAATCGTCGCCCAGGCCATCGATACTCCTGCGCCGGAAATCATCAGGCCCGAAGCGCAGGGAGATCCGTCCCCAGTGATTGGTACGGCCGCCTACCATTCTCGCCCGCCACCAGTCCCATTTTGTGCCTTCTGCTTTTGTGTAGGGTTCGCCATCGATCTCCCAACCCCAATAAGAGCCGTCAAAATCACCAAAGGGGCGGTATTTGGTGCTGGCTCCGCGCCGCGGGGAATCCCAGGCATTCTTTAACTGGGCGGAATTGATGGCTGGGTCGAAATCGACACCGGCTTCCAGCAGGCATACTTTGAGGCCGGCTTTCGACAGGACGTAAGCCGCCATTCCGCCTCCTGCACCGGATCCTACTATGACCGCATCATACTTTGTTTGTTTCTTTTTTATCTGCAGGTTACCCATGATGAAGTTAGGTGTTGATTAAAAATTACATTTATTCGGAAGCGTTCCTTTTGTATGCAGGTGTTGTATAAAAACATCCCCGCTTTGGGGGTACCGGTCCAATGCCGCTTCATCCAGATCCTGTCTTGCTGTGGTAATGAGCAACTGGTCCAGGTTGTCGCCAACAAACGCGCATGAACTGACATTGGGCGCCGGGACGGCTATTTTGTCGAGTAGTTTACCAGTCACCGGGTTCCACCGGTACACGCCAAAACCGCCCCAATGCGCAATCCACAACATACCTTCCTCGTCGATAGCCATACCGTCGGGGCTTCCCAAATCGTGGGGAATATCGATGGCGTCCTTTTCATAAGCGATCTGTCCTGTCCCTTGATCGTAGTGAAAAGCCTTCACTTTATTGGTAGGGCTGTCAATAAAATACAGGGTCGTATTATCGGGTGACCAGGCAAGGCCGTTGGCAATGGTAAAACCGGATTGCCTTTTGCTCAGCCAGCGATTTTCATCTACTGAATAGAGGGAGCCTGTCCCTTTATGGAAATCACGGTGCAATGTGCCCAGCCAGAGTCTGCCATTCCTGTCAACCTTTCCGTCATTGCAGCGGTGCTTGGGCAATTTTTTTTCTATATCCAGCAGCCAGGTTAATTTCTCTTCAGCGAGGTCATACCGCGCTATCCCGCCTTCCAGGCCCAATACCAGGTTGTTGTCTTTGTCCTGAACGATGAACGAGACCCTGTGATCCAGGCTGCGGCATTGCATTTTTCCTTCCTGCCAGGTATACTCGAAGAATTCTTTTCCCTCTATATCCACCCAGAAGCAACTCTTTCTTCCGGCGTGCCATAATGGTCCTTCGCCGAGGTAACATTGAGATGGATATAGTAGTGCAGCGGTCATTGCGGCCAGTAACGGTTTAATTGGTTTCTGAGGAAAGTGACGCTGCGCGCCAGCTGGTCCATTCCGTCTACACCGTCTTCTATGCTTATCCAGCCATCGAACCCCACCCGCGTCAATTCGGTAAAAATCGCATCGTAGTCGTTCAATCCTTTGCCGATCTCCCCATGACTCAATCGTTTTGCATACCCTGCGGCGCCGCTTTCTTCGTGTCGCAGGTCTTCGAGCGTACCTTCGTTCAAATACCGGTCGCTGGCGTGCATGGTGACTACCCGGGAGGAGACGTGTTTCAATAATTCGATCGGGTCGTCGCCTGCTAAGAAAGCATTGCTGGGATCATAATTTACGCCGAAAAAGGGATGATGGATGCGGTCGACCAATTGACAGAAGACATCCATCTGCTGGGCAAATTCGGGGTAGGTCCAGAAATCATCTTTATAATGGTTCTCTATGATGAGGGTGATTTTATTGTCTTGTGCGTACCGCAGGCAGTCGTTGATGCACCCGGCGGCCAACGCTAGTCCTTCTTCCATCGAGAGCTCGGGTCTTCTTTGGCCTGACAAGACGCGGCAGTAAGCGCCGCCTAAAACGACCGTCATATCGATCCAATGCTTTTGTTTTTCGATCTCTTTTTGGCGGAAAGAAGGGTCGGGATGGGTAAAGTCAGGGGAGCAGCAAATCATCGGGATGGTCTTGCCATGCCCTTCTACCTGCTTGCGAAATTCCGGCCAGTTCCGCTTATCGGCCATTTCCAGGAATCCGGCATACCATTCCAGGCCATCGATGTCCAGCTGCACGGCGAGCGCTATCCATTCTGCCAGGCGCATACTTCCATCCTTACAAAGGGCCTGCATGTATGCTTTCGGAAATACTGCCAGTTTCGGCATATTGCTAATTAGTGTTTGGTTGTTGGAATAGTGCTTGTGTCTTTCGGCGGGTTTCGGCCAATGAAGGGGTACTGCTCCAGGTCGACCACCTGACCACTGATCGGACCGCTTTCGTCGGCGAGCCAATACACTGCCGCGGCGGCAATTTCTTCGGGTAATAAGATGCGTCCGGCTGGGGCGTACACTGCGGGCAGGGCCTTGTACCAGTCTGCTTCGAGTCCATGTTGTTTTTTCCGCTCCCGCTCGGTTTCCGTCAGCACCCAGCCCGGGTTGATCTGGTTGACGCGGATCCCATTTTCACGATGAAGGGTATCTCCCAGATTGCGTGTCAAAGTCATCAGGCCGCCCTTCGACACGCTGTAGGCAAATAAATTGGGTTCGCCGCTATAGGCGTTGACGGAGCCAATATTCAGCACGCAACCACGCGATTCGGTCAGATAGGGCAGCGCGGCTTTGATGAGTAAGAACGGCGCGATGGTATTTACTGCCAGCAGGCGCTCCAAAAACGCTTTGTCGGTGGTCTGTATGCTTGAGGAAGCGACAATGGCGGCGTTGTTGACCACGGCGTCCAGCCTGCCAAAAGTCTGCACTGCCAATCGGACCAGTCGTTCCTGCGCGCCGTCGGCGCCGAGGTCTTCGATGTGAAGTACCGCATTTCCATCCCCCAATTCTTTTACCACCGCTTTGCCCCAGCCTTCTTCCAGCCCGTGGATAACCACTTTCGCGCCTTCCGCTGCACAGCGGATCGCTATGGCTTTGCCAATTCCCGTGGTGCTCCCGGTAACAATGATCACTTTACGTTGCAGCCGCATCTTATACCGGTTTAAGGACGCTTTTTACTACCTGGCCCGTATGCATTTTTTCAAAAGCCGTATGCCATTCCGTTATGGGCCAAACACCGCCGATGATGGGGTTTGTGTCCAGCATGCCACTGCCGAGCAGCGCGATGACCCTTTCCCAAATGGGCCAGTTATGGCTGAAGCTGCCTTGCAGCGTAATATTCTTCTGCACCAGCGGGTCCAATGAAAAGCCCAGTGGCTGCGGTCCCCATCCCACCTTCGTGATCTGGCCGTTGGGTTTTACCAGTTGCATGGCAATCTTCAACGTGATGCTTGCGCCTGCGGCGTCGATGATGAGGTCCGCGCCCAATCCGTCTCTTCGTTTTGCCCATTCGGTGGCATCCCCGACGATGGCTTCGCAGCCGTAATGCTTCGCTATATTGAGTCGATGCCGGTCGGCTTCCAGGCCGACGATGGCCACTTCCGCGCCGCACAACCTCGCCATGGCCGCACAGAGTATACCGATCGTACCGGGTCCCAGTACGACCACCCTATCTCCGGGCCTGATGCGGGAATTGCCTACTGTGGCGTTGTAAGCGACGCAACAGGGTTCTGTCAAACAAGCCTGTTCGAACGGAAGATTATCGGGAATGCTGTGAAGGCATCTCGCCGGCACGCGCACGTACCTGGTCATGGCGCCATCCACGCCGTAGCCAAAACCTTTTCTGTCGGGGTCCAGGTTATACCACCCTGTTCTGGATAAAGGACTGGTAGCGTTAATGATGGCAGCCGTTTCACTGACCACGCGGTCGCCTTCCCGCCAGTCCGAAACGCGGCGGCCGATTGCTGCTATATGGCCGCCGAACTCATGCCCCAGCACTACCGGGTAATTGACCGGCCAGCTGTGATCGGAAGTCCATTGGTGCAGGTCGCTGCCGCATACGCCCACGTTGGCTACTTCCAGCAAAACGTCCTCCTCGCCAATAGTGGGCAGGGCGATCTCCCTCAATTCAACAGACCCTTTTTCCGGTGCAAAATTCACGACTGCGGCGGACATCGTATTCGTTGTCATGTCTCTTTGATTAAAGGTGATCGTGCACGAACGGCCACGTCTCCATGCGCATGGACCTTTTCACAAATCAGGCGTAAGGATGCTTCCAGATTGCCATCGGCAGTTTTAAATGCATCAGCGTCAATGGTAAGCGGCGCTCCTAAAACGACCAGCGGCGCACCATACGCCGGGCATTGGATCGCCTGTTCCAGCGACAAGCCGCCCACGGCCTGCACCGGGATATTTACCGCATTGACCACTTCTGCTAACTGGTCCAGGGGGCTCGGCATTCGATGGCCGTTTGCGGCTATTCCTCTGCGCTCGTCATAGCCGATGTGATGAATGACAAAATCGCAGCCCAGTTCTTCGAGCCATTTCGCGGCTTCCACCATGTCGGGGCAGCCGAGATTATCGCCCATGACCTGGATGCCGAAATCGCGTCCTGCCTTCACCACGCATTTGACCGTTTCTGCATGCGCACGCGCCATGACCACTACATGTGTCGCGCCGGCCCCGGCCATCATCTCTGCCTCGAGGTAACCTCCATCCATTGTTTTAAGATCCGCCACGATCGGGATACCGGGAAAGGCTTGCCGCAGTTTTTTTACACCATGGAGCCCTTCTGCAAGGAGGAGGGGGGTGCCTGCTTCCAGCCAGTCGACGCCGGCCCGCATGGCCATGGCGGCCGTTTCCAGGGCTTCGTCTATATTGGTGAGATCAAGGGAAATCTGCACGATGGGCGTCATAAAGCGTTGCTATGTTTTGGGCAATTCAAATATAGGCGTTTTTTTGACTTGTTTGCAGGATTTTGCGTATTTTTAAATTCAAAAGTTACAAAAACCCGCAAGTTTGATGCCCATAGGTAATAATGTATTGCTGGAGAAATTACAGCAGGGAAAGAATGTCTACGGCACTTGCGTCACTTCTACCGGTCCGATGTGGCCGGCTGCTATCAGGAATGCCGGGCTTGATTTTGTATTTATCGATACAGAGCATATTCCGCTTGACCGCAATGAACTGGCGCTGCTCTGCCAACTCTACAAGTCAAATCACATCGTGCCCATGGTGCGGATCCCTTCCCCCGATCCTTTCCGCGCCTGCCAGGCTTTAGACGGCGGCGCGGCAGGCATTGTAGCTCCTTATATAGAATCGCGCCAGGAAGTAATTGACCTGGTGGGGGCGGTGAAGTATAGGCCGCTCAAGGGGCGGCTGCTGACTGCTTACCTGGATGGCAGCAGGGAAATGTCTGCCGAACTGAAGGCGTATATCGCATCTTTTAACAGCCCCAATATATGCATTGCCAATATTGAAAGTGTGCCTGCCATGGAGAGACTGGATGAGATCCTATCCGTGCCGGGGCTGGATGGAGTATTCATCGGGCCGCACGATCTTTCCGTGAGTCTGGGGTTGCCGGAGCAATACGATCATCCGCTTTTTGAACAAGCTGTCAAAACGATCATCAGGACGACCAGGGCCAAAGGGCTGCATATCGGCATTCATTTTTCCCTTGAGCCCGAACGGCAGGTCAGGTGGGTGAAAGAGGGCGCTAATATTGTGGTGCACAGTTTCGACATCGCGCTTTTTGCGCAGCGGTTGAAACACGATATGGACATCATAAAAAGCGCCTCGGGTGATGAAGCCGCGACCGACGATGGGTTGAAATTTGTCGTCTAGGCGGCTTTTCAATGGGTGTCTTTTATCAGCCAAACCTCGGTTATCCGTGACTGGTTCCGCCAGTTGATGTTGCCTTCGTCGATGTCTTCGAAGGTCAGCGTTATCTTTCGATCTTTGATGAGAGCAGGCGGCACGGGGAATTCTTTTATTTCTCCGATGCCCTTGCCATACAATGTATGCGAAACGCGTTGTCCGTTTATTTTTAGCAGGCATTCGCCGACACCTGTCACGCGGACGGTGTACCCGGCAGTGGAGTCGAGTCCATTGTATTCCAGGCCTGCCGGCCAGCGCATGCTGCTCATGAATGAATGCCGTTGACGACTGAATCCATCATCCCGCCAATCGAAGTTCGGGTTGTCCTGTTTTCGCATTAGCGGGTCGGTGATCCATGGTTCGCCTCTCAGTACGTGTGGCGATCTTGCCACGTTGCCGACATCGTCGTAATAGCTGCCTGGTCCGGGGCGCTCCCAATTGGCGATCTCCAGCAATGCAGGGACCTGTGCATGGCTCGGCAGTTTCCTGATCGCCTCAAATTTATCTTCCAGCCACCATTTGTTATTGAGGGGGTAATCGATGAAATCGAGCACCGCGCCCCGCTCTTCTCCGGAGGCCTGGTATTTCTTAACGCTGGTTTGCAGTCCGATGGATCGGAACAGGTCGTCGCAAAGGTCGATCACGGCTTTCCTCAAAGCGCTGTCGACCGTTTTTTGGGAAGACAGGGCTAATATGTCGAGGGCCCGCTTCATGGCTAATTCGGGTCCGATCTTCCCTGCCTGCCGCAGGACATCGTTGGCTTCTTCCTCGAGCGTCGTCTCGTAGATGCCGCGTTTCCTGACGTACGCGTCATAGTTGGCGCGCAGCAAGTACATCTGTCCTCGCCAGTTGTTTCGCAGCGATGGATATTTTCGCGCCAATTGTGTCCACGACTGCCAGGTGGTTTGAATGCTGCCGTTCGTGACGGCGGGCCCCTGCCAATTGGTTTCCAGCGCCAGGATCGCGTCGGCGGCGTCTTCCCGGAGTGTCGAGCCAAAGAAAAAATTCGCATAGTCGATGAGGGCCTTGCGTTCGGAAATCGCAGGATCCCAGGCCAAACGTGTCCAGATGATCTTGTTCACGTCATCGTGCACGCCATCAGAATAAGAAATGAACCCATCCATATAGGGCTGCAAAAAATGATAGAGTGCGGAGTAGAACATGGGCCGTGGGTTAACGCTTTCCCGGCCGAGGGTGAAATTGAAAAAAGGGTCCCACCAGGCAACGGGGAAATCACTGCGTACATTGTGTGTGAGGTCGGGGTAGTAGCGCAATTTGTATTCGGGTGGCAGTGCTGCCCGGGTCTCTTCCACCGGCGGGCTCGAAGGGCCGGTGACAAGACCGCCGAGCCAGGCGGGTCTTTGCTGCTGTACGTAGCGATAAACCGTTTGATCTTGTGCGGGACGAAAGCCTTGCAGCGAAAGCCAGACCTTTGCCTGCGGGTGGTACCGATGGAGTATGGCTGCCACATCGGTCAGCAACGGCCAAACCGTTTCGGGCGGGTTATCGCCCGGATCTCCGCCGGGGAAAAAGACCCCGTTGAGTCGAACGGACAACTGGCAGATCTTCTCGACCTGGTCGAGGTAATGCCTTCGTTTAACCGTGTCTGTCAGCTGAAACTGTGCCGGGATCCAGATCCAGTAGTCCAGATCATACGTATTGCAAATGGCGCTGATCCTGGCGTTCATCTCATCCGGCGGGAGTGTAAAGTGCGGACTTTTGTTCTCATCGAAAATGGGGATGCTTTCGATGCTGTTCGTGCCGAAAATGACGAGTTCGCGGATATATTGCTCGAATTGCGCCGGTGTCCAGGCGTCGTAGGAATTGGCGGTGTTCCTGTAGCCCAATTGGTGCCCGCGCATGGTTTTATCGGGCGTTGTTGACACCGGCAGGTTTGGCGGCAGGCCGATACCGCCGTTTCGGTAGCTGAGGTTCCGCAGCAGGTCGCCGGCGCCGAACAACACTCCCCGTCCGTCATAGCCCTCTATCGTGACTATCGTACGCGTGCCTTCGTGTTGGGTGAGAATGCGGAATGACTCTGGTTTATCGATCAATGCGGGGTCACTGCCGAGTTTTATCTCGCTGTGCCTGGCGCCCGATGCCTGTTGCAGCAGGATAATGTCGCCGGATGCGGGCCACCGGGCGGTGACAGTGAGGGGCAGACCGGTTCGTTTGTTGATCTCTTCGGCCAGCATCACGGCAGCCGATCGCTCCGCATTGGAAAGTATCCCGTTGCCGGTCACGATGTGGAGGTTGCTTAAATATGGGCTTTGTGCACTTGCGATGGCGTGGAAGCCGGTCAGTGCTACTGCCCAGAAAAGGAAATGCTTTCTGGTCATTGTTTTTATTCAGGAAGTGACTTGACCATAATGTTTTTGAAATATACCACACTTCCCGGGTCATGGCCCTGCAGGGCGAATGTGCCGTGAGAAATATAGCGGAAAGGATGGGAAGCGGTATCCCTCAACGGATGCGCGGGCTCCGTGTAGTCCACGACGATCGTGTCGTTTATCTTAATGATGACCCTTTTGCCCTGCACCTTGATGTATTCGGTGAACCACTGATAATCCTGGACGTAGCGCTCCTTTACATCCACTACGTCGTACAGGCTGCCTGTGCGGACGTCGTCCGAATGGGAATTGTTCACCTGCACTTCATAGCCCCTGTCGGGCCAACCGCCTTCCTGATAGGTGGTATGGAAGTAAATGCCGGAATTGGCATGGGGGAAGGTCTTAACATCCGCCTTGAATTCGAAATTCTTGAAATCGTGCTGGAGGACGTCGCCGTCGTAATAGAGATGCGCAGTGTTCCCGTGGACGATAATGCAGCCGCTGTCGGCATGAAAAGTCGATGAATTGTTGCCCACTTTCCAGCCTGCCAGTGATCTCCCGTCGAAGAGTGAGATCCATCCGGCCTGATTTTTAAGCCGTGTCGACGAAAACGCCATCAGCAGGATGCAGGCGAAGGAGAATAGCCATGTTTTTTTCATAATGAGCTTTTGAATTTGAAAGGATGGATGCGTCATGCCGGAAGGTTGTAGCCGGCCCTATATTCCCTTTTGACAAACTGATTGGCTTCATCAAAATTGGTGATGCGCATATTTGCCGCATCCCAAATTAACTTTTTTCTGCCGCCATAGATATCGTAGCCGTCTTTGTCTTTGCCGGTGGAAAGGATCCAGCTGCGTATAGCGAGGTTGCCGATCAGGATGCTTTCTGTGAATGGGCCGGCATATTCGAAGGGGGAGCTTGTTGTTGCGTTGCCATAGCCGGCGATGCAGGCATTCACCCACTGGAGGTAATGGCCTTCGGGAACACGCGCCAGTGTTTTTGGCGGCATGGTTGTTTCCTGCATCAATTTCGAAGGCAATAATCTTGGCCGCTCGCCATAACAGTCCACCATTAATTTGCCTTTTGTCCCGATGAACAGGCAACCGCCGTCGTCGCCGCCAAATTGTTCGCCCGGCAGTAATTCGTCCGGAAGATTGGGCAGCAAGCCGCCATCATACCAGGAGACTTTTATTTCGCCTTTGCCGTCTTTTCGTGGGTATTTCAAATGTATCATAGAGGCGGAGGGGTAGCCGTCGGGATATTTGGCTTCCTTGCCATCTGTAAGCCAGGTGGTCGGAATGCTGCATTCTACCTCACTGGGGAAGTCGATGGGCAATAACCTGAATACGGGGTCCATCATGTGGCATGCCATATCCCCCAAAGAGCCGGTGCCAAACGCGCTCCAGCCGCGCCAGCTCCAGGGGTGATAAGCGGGATTGTAATCTATATATTTTGCAGGGCCGAGCCAAAGATCCCAGTCCAGTTCTTTGGGCACGTCAAACTTACCGGTTGGCGTGGGAAGTCCCTGCGGCCAGATCGGCCGATCGGTCCAGACCTGAACGGTATGTACATCGCCAATCATGCCGGCATCATACATTTCTTTTGCCTGGCGAACGCCATCGCTGGACCCGCCCTGGTTGCCCATTTGTGTGATCACCTTGTATTTTTTTGCTGCGTTTGCCATCAAGCGTGCTTCATAAATATCATGCGTGAGCGGCTTTTGGCAATAGACATGCTTGCCTAACGACATGGCCGAGAGGGCTGCGATGGCATGAATGTTATCGGGGGTAGAGACCGAGCATGCGTCGATGTTGTTTTTTTCTTTTGCAAGCAGTTCCCTGAAATCCTTGTAGAATTTGGCTTTGGGAAACCGTTGCCTTGATTTGGCTGAGCGATTCTCGTCCACATCGCATAGGGCTACAACGTTGACCTTTGGGCTTTGTGAGAAATGCTGCAAGTCGTCTTCTCCTTTACCACCGGCGCCGATGGCTGCAATATTCAGTTTGTCGCTGGGAGGAAGGAAGCCGCGGCCCAATACATGACGCGGGACGATCATGACACTGCCGGCAGAAAGGGAAACATTTTTTACAAAATGCCGCCTGGAGAGTTTGCTTTTCTTGTTTGACATTGATTGTCGCTTTTATGGTTATTGGTTTGTTTTAAATCGTCGCGGGTTTGATGCCAATCCGGTCGCACCAGCCTAAAAAATGCATATATACGGCGTCCAACGCCTGTATTTGGGGCGGGGTCAGGGCATCCGGGTTGACTCTGCTGCTGATCCCGATGGGAACCCCTCTTTTATGCAGAAAATATTTCGCGCTCAGCGGATAATTGTTGCCAATGATGTCTTCGGTCCTTGAGATCTCGGCCTGGATGAAGGCGACGTCTGCCTGCTTATCCGGGTTAGTGGCATTATCACACATCCAGGTTACGATCTCGGGATAAAAATTGCCGCAGATCGGGGACATTCCTTTTGCGCCGGCTTGCAGGGAGTTGGTCGCATTGGCTATGCAGGCATCGTACAATTCAAGCCTGGTGTTTTTGGCAAGTTCGATCTTGGCCTTTACTTTGTCAAAATCAATGCTGGTATCCTTGTGGTAGATCAACCGGTTGGTGCCCAGCAAATACTTGAAGGCGTAAGGCGTGAGGATCCTTTTGTAAGGAGCGGGACATTCATAGGTGCCCATGGGGATGTTGTCGGTGAGGGCAAGGAAGACCTCCAGGTTTTTGATCATGGCATCATCGCTCTCATCGGCTCTTGCAAAATGGCTGGTGATGAGGATGACGGCATTGATGCCGGTATGGTAGATCTTTTTCGCAAATTCCGCTTTGTCGTTGAGTGTTTCCCCGAAAGAACCTGTGGCCACTACCGATACCGCGCCATTCGCACGTTTTGCGGCATGTCTGGCAAGCGATAGCCTTTCGGCCTCGGTGAGGCTATACATTTCACTGCTATTGCAATTGGCGAAATACCCTTTAACTCCTGCCGCTGCATAAAAATCCATGAGTTTGGATAGCCCGTCGAGGTCAATCTGGCCGTTCTGTTTGTAAGGCGTGACCATTACGGGTACGAACTTCTTGCCGGGATTGGCGGCGTTTCCTTCAACCGATGGTTTTGGCGGCATTTTTGCGCCGGCCGTGCCGGCAATGGCTGTTCCCAAGAGGCTGGCGGCCATTTTGCCGACGAAAGACCGGCGTGAGGATTTTTCGATCTGGGGCATAGATAAAAAATTTCTTTTGTTATTAAAAGAGTCTTTGCCGACGCATGGATGCATGTTTTGCTGCTGCGCATAGATGGAGAGAACGGGCGCGAGGATAAGAAGCGAGCAGGCAAGCGATGCTTTTATTTTCGTGAGGAAAATACCTGCGAGGAAAATGGTTAGGGTGCCGACGACGATCACCATGTTCGTATGTAAGGCATTTCTGAGCGATGCCGCTTTTTCCGGGATCAGTGCCGGGAATGTCATCCACGCAATGACTAAAAGACCGATGATCAATGCGAGCAGGGCTTCCGCATTGTTGGTTTGCCGGCTGACCAATCCGAGCAGAAAAAGGCCAAGCATGCCGGCGGCAAAAATGCCTGATAGCTGCCACCAGGTGTCCAGTATGCTTTTGACGCCTATCATGGCGATGCCTGTGGCTATGGCCAGGGTGCCGATGATAAAGGTGGATGCCAATAATACCTTCAGGGTTTGCCTGTTCGTCAGGTTCTTTTTGACATATCGTTCGTAGATGTCAAAAGTAAAAACCGTTGCCGATGCATTCATGCCCGAGCTGATGGTGCTCATGGCGGCGGAAAGGATAGCGGATACGATGATCCCGGTTATGCCGACGGGGAGTACATTGACCATAAAATCCGGCAGCACTTTATCGCCATAATCTGCAGGCTGCAAGGTCCTGGCCAGGGCCGTGATTGCCGGGGTGGCGGCGTTGATGGGGAGTCGATCGGCGGCAGCGCGCAGCCTGACGGCCTCCAGCATCTCCGGGTGTACCTGGTACCAGGCATACAAGGATGACCCTATAAAGAAGAACAGGAGGGAGACAGGCAGATATAGTTTTACGCACAGCCATAGTGATCCGGCGGCTTCTTTGGCGGAGCCTGTTGCCTGATAGCGCTGGACATAGTTTTGATCCATCCCGAAATTATTCAGGTTGATGAAAATGCCATAGAAGAAGATCACCCAGAACGTGGAATGTGTAAAGTCGGGTCTGACACTCCCCAGGCTAAATTTGCTGTCTGTTTGGCCGATGGAAAGGATATGGCTGATACCGCCTGGCATCTTTCCGATGATAAAATACAGGATAATGAATGCGCCTGCCGTTTTTATCACTGCCTGGACGACTTCGGTCCAGATGACAGCTTCCATGCCGCCCAACACGGTATAGATGATGATGATGATGCCCATTGCCACTATGATCGCCTGCATTGGATAGCCGGTCATTGCCTGAAGGCTAAGGGCGATGCCGAAGAATACGGTGCCCATTCTTGCAAGCTGCGTGAGCAGAAAGCAGATCACGGCATACGTGCGCGCCCAGGGACCGAAGCGTTTTTCGAGATGGGTGTACGCAGAAACTTCTTTGCTGTTCCTGTAAAAGGGGATAAAATATTTCGCCGCTATCCAGGCAGAGAAAGGCATGGACAAACTGAACACGAACGAATTCCAGTTGGTGCCGAAAGCTTTGCCCGGTACACCCAGAAAAGTGTTGCTGCTTAAAAAGGTGGCGTAGATAGAGATGCCGACTGCCCATTTCGGGATGTTGCCCGAGGCTTTCGTGAATTGATCGGGGTCTTTGTTTTTACCGGAAAACCAAACGCCTGTCCATATCATTGCCAGCATGTACGTGGCAATGATCACAAGATCGGTGACCGGTAAGTGTTTCATATTGCCCTCTTTATGCCTAGTCTGTCGCACCAGCCCAGAAAGTCAGTATAAATGTCATCGAGTGTTTTTTTCTGGGCAAGCGTCAGTTCCAGCGCAAACGTCCTGCTTATCGTCCGGATAGGCAGTCCTCTCTTGGCCAAAAAATATTTTGCGCTCATGGGATATGCCTGGTGGATCAGCGGATCGACCCGCGAGATCTCCGACTGAAGCCATTTTACGTCCTCCTGTTTATCCGGGTTGTTGGCATTGTTGCACAGCCAAACCAGTATTTCGGGATAGAAATTGCCCGAGATGGAAGATATGCCTTTAGCGCCGTGCTGCAGCGAGAACGTGGCGTTAGGGGAGTGTGCATCGTAGAACTCGAGGGTATTGTTGCCTATGGCCTTTACTACCGCCAGTTTTTGCTCCACCTGGTCCTGGACAATGGACGTATCCTTGTGGTAAATGAGGCGGCCGGCTTCCAGGAGCTGCTTGAACAACCCCGGAGAGATAATTCGTTTATAAGGTGCAGGGCATTCATACATGCCGAGCGGGATATTGCCGGTGAGCCGGAACATTTTTTCGACATTTCGCAATAGCAGGTCATCGCCATCGTCCACGTTTGCAAAATGACCGGTAATCATAATAGCGGCATCGATCCCGGTGTAATATATTTTTTTGGTAAAGTCTGCCTTGTCTTCGATCGTGAGGCCAAAGGAGCCGGTGGCTACCACCGGTACCCTTCCTTTTACATGATCGACAATGTATTTGGTGATCTCGAGTCTTTCATCTTCGCTGATGCTGAACATTTCACTGCTGAGGCAGTTGGCGAAGAGGCCTTTCACGCCCGCGGCCATATAAAATTCGATCAGGCTGTTCAATGCATCCAGGTCAACCTTCGCCTTGAGGTTGAATGGCGTTATCATTACGGCGACAAATTTGTTTTCAGGAGTCTTCATTAAGCCTGTATTATGTTTGCGGTTATTTTCGGTTTTATTTTATGAAAATATGCAAAAATCTGCAAAATATTCCTAATTTCATTTTAAAGAGAACATAAGCATTGCTATGTTGAAGGAGGAACGCCACAAATTCATTTTAAAGGAGATCAACCTTCACAACAAGGTTCTCTCTACGGATTTGGCGGAGCAACTTACTGTTTCTGATGATACTATAAGAAGGGATCTGAATGAGCTTGCGGAACTGGGACTAATTATAAAAGTGCATGGCGGGGCAATGGGCAAAATTTATCATTACCCGTTCAATGGTCAGAACCAGGTGTATGCGTTGGAGGCGAAGCAGGTTATTGCGGATAAGGCGATAAAATTGTTCAAGAGCGGGATGATCATCCTGGTGGAGGGTGGTACGACGATCATGGAAATCGCCAGGAAGATACCGGCGGAACTGCAGGCACATTTTTTCACGGTCAGTCCGCAGGTGTCATTTATTCTGGCGGAGCATGAGAACCTGGATGTGATGACGATTGGCGGAAGGCTTACCAAAAATGACAATATCCACACCGGTGCAAGCGTGATCAACGAGTTGTCCAGTATAAAGGCGGATCTGTGCATCATAGGGTCCA
This sequence comes from Puia sp., assembly GCA_965214315.1. Classification (GTDB taxonomy): domain Bacteria; phylum Bacteroidota; class Bacteroidia; order Chitinophagales; family Chitinophagaceae; genus Puia. Next base: position 57,591 of record CBDCBP010000008.1, read on the forward strand.
ATGGTATTTCGGTTCAGGACGGGTTGACGGATTCCGATTGGGAAATTGTTCAGGTCATCAAGGCGATGATGAGAAGCGCAAAAAAAGTGGCTGTGGTGAGTATAGCGGAGAAACTGGGGACGGTACAGAAGCTCAAGATCAGCGATATAACCAACATTGACTATATCATAACAGAATTAGCACCGGACAGTCCGGCGTTGCTGCCTTTCAGTGGAAACAAAAGGCCGGTAGTGCTGTAAGGTCCCTGGTGTACAAGGTTAAGGTTCTGATTTACTAACTGCTAATAAAATAACATGACAAAAAACTTTCTACCTCCGCCATTTTTTCAATGGGTATTGTTGATGTTAAGTTTTTCGGTATTTGCCGGCACGGGTGCACAAGCGCAAGACAGCACCTCAACCACTTCTTCCAGACAAAGCAGGATGATCGTAAGAGGCAGGGTAACCGATGCCAATGGTCCCCTCGGTGGGGTAAACGTGATGGAGAGGCGCAGTGTCAAGGGCGCCACCACGGATCCGCAGGGGAATTTCGAATTGTCTGTGTCAGGACCGAAGGCGATCTTGGTTTTTTCTTTCGTTGGCTACAACACGATCGAAGTACCGGTCAATGGCAAAGCCTTTATCAGCGCGACACTCGAGGCAGGCAATGGGACTACGCTGTCTGGCGTGGTGGTTACGGCGCTCGGCATCACGCGGAGCAAGAAGTCGCTGGGCTACGATGTCGGTCAGATCTCCGGGGATGACATGGATCGGGTGCCCCAAAGCAATGCCATGAGTTCCATGGCTGGAAAGGTATCCGGTGTCGTGGTTAGCCAGACGGGCGCTAATCCAACCTCGTCCGTGAGTGTTGTTATCCGGGGGATAAGATCCTTGAACAGCGACAATCAGCCTTTGTTTGTGATCGATGGGGTGCCGTTGCAGAATTCCATGAATAACATCGGTGTGAACAATGGCAACGGCAACGATGTGGACTATGGCAATACGATCTCCGACATAAACCCGAACGATATAGAAAGTATCTCTATTCTGAAGGGTCCGAGTGCTGCGGCGCTTTATGGCTCACGGGCGGGCAATGGGGTGGTGTTGATCACGACAAAATCGGGTAGAAAATCGAAAGGGTTTGGGATCTCTTTCAGCTCAACGGAGGAAGCTGCCGTCCCTTATCATTATTTTCAAAATAACCAGGCTTTTTCAATGGGGATCAACCCCTACACGGTTGCTACGGGTGCGAACAGCTACAACGGGGTCATAGTCGACGTTCCCCCGGGTTGGGCCGACTATTTCTTCGGCACCCCGCTGGACCAGGGCATCCAGGCGATCCAGTGGAACAGTCCGTTACAGGCAGATGGCACGTATAAGCCTTACGCGCTGACGTCGCATAACAACCTCAAATTATTTGTCAGGCCGGGATTTACCACTACGAACAGCCTGTCGGTGGAGAATTCATCTGACAAGGATAATTACAGGTTTTCTTTTACGAATATGGTCAACAATGGCATTGTGCAGAACAGTGGGCTTGGCAGGAACAATTTGTCATTGAATGTCGAGCACAAGGTAACCAAGGATATAAGGCTATCGAGTTCTATCAATTATACCCGGTCTGTGACGGATAATATCATAGCCGGCAACGGAAATGGTGCGCTGCAGGATGTGATCAGTTATCCGGCGAGTGTCGACATCAAGCAGGTGGGGCGGCACAGCATCTGGCAAACGCCGGGGATACAGCAATTCAAACCGTTGGCCCCGGTGGGTGTCGACGTGAGTCCGGATCCCGAAAGTCCGTTGGGAAACGATGTGCCGGACAATCCCTGGTTTGTGCTTGACCAGTCCAAGAATGGTTTTGTGCGTAACCACCTCTACGGCAATATAAAGGCAAGTGTTGATTTCAGCCCGCATGTGAGTGCGTTTATCAGGTATTCCCAGGACCTGTTCTATGAAGACCGGGAGACGAAGATCTCAAAGAGCAATACCGGCGAGCTGAATGGTTTCTATGGGCTGACCGATTTATTCAATTTGGAAAGCAATACGGATTTCCTGGTTACGTATAAAAACAGGTTTTGGCAGAAGTTCGATCTTTCGGCCTCAGTCGGGGGGAACCTGTTGTACGACTACAATTCCAGCAACCAGGTTTATTCTGTACACAACGGCGGCATAATCGCGCCTGAACTGTTCAATGTTTCAAATATTGCGCAGGCGAATGTGCGGTATGCGTCGGGTTATAATAAGAAAGCGGTCAATAGTGCCTATGCTACCGCTTCGCTGGGATACAACGATGTGGCCTACCTGGATCTGACTGGCAGGAACGACTGGTCGAGCACCCTGCCTCCCGGGAATAATTCCTATTTCTATCCTTCCGCTTCCCTGAGCTTGCTGCTGAATAAAATATTCAATTTCGGTTCGATGTTCAGCCTGGTCAAAGTGCGTGGCGGCTGGGCGAAGGTGGGTAAGGATACCAATCCGTATAACCTCTATGGTACGGTGGGCATTCAAAGCTATGGCGGTATTACGACGGAATCGCTTTCTTCCACCTTGCTGAACCCGAACCTGAGACCGGAAGAAGCCATTTCTACGGAAGGCGGCATAGATGTGGCCATGTTCCAAAGCCGCCTCAGGTTTAGCGGGACAATTTACCAGTCGGACAATAAGAACCAGATCCTCGGGATCAGCACCCCGGCGTCCACGGGCTATAGCGGCAGGCAGATCAATGCCGGCCTGATCCGCAGTGATGGCATCGAACTTCAGTTGGGCGGAACCATTATTACCAATAAAGACTGGACCTGGGATCTGAGTGTCAACTATACCAAGAACAATACCTATGTGCTTTCTCTGAACTCCGGCGTTCCTTATTTCTCGTTCTGGCAGGATGGCCCTACGGGTTCCTGGACGTATGCAAAGGGACAGATCATCCCTAACCAGGTCGATTCTAAGGGCGCCCCGGTTGTCGTAAAGAGTGACGGCAAGATCGGCCAGTTATGGGACAACGAACTCACCACGGTCACCGATAAGGGCTCACCTTATTATGGCTACCCCCTGCTGGATGGCGGCGGCTTCTATCAAAAGGTAAATGGCGGCGATTTCCAGCACAAGCAGGTTGCGGGGAATTTTAATCCAAAGCTGCTGATGGGCATGCAGACCACGCTGAGGTACAAGATGGTTACCTTAACTGCGAGCGTGGACATGCGGCTTGGCGGTATTTTCTTTTCGAAGACCTACCGTTACCAGGGGTCTAATGCGAACTTGAAGTACCAGGAGCATATGGGGATCCCGATCCCTGCGGCGTATGCCAATAACATCCCGGCTTATTTAAAATCCAACCCGGGGAAATTCATCGAGGTAAGCGGACTGCAGCAAGCGAAGGTTGTAGGCGGCCCTTACACCAAGCCCAATCAGGGGGGCATACTGGATGACCCGGCCGTCGTCCAAAATACGGGTGCGGTACCGGGGTATCCTATCTATGATGCTGCATTTTATCCGGGTGTGCGAAGTGATGGGAACGGCGGCTATATCGAGAACCTGGGCGATCCCAGCACGACCCAGTATGATGTTTATGAGGATGCGACTACCAACGGTAACTGGAGCTTTGCCAGGGAGGATATGTTCAGCGCGTCTTATATCAAACTCAGGGAGATGACGTTGATGTTTGCACTTCCAAGGAGATACGCAAGCGCTATCAAGGTGCAGGACATCTCGTTAGGAATCTATACCAGGAATGTGATCTTGTGGACAAAAGCAAAAATTGGCGTGGACCCCGAGCAGGCATTTAATTTTCAGCCGGGCCCCCAGGCAAATGGCTCCCAATTCAAGCAAGGAATCGAGTACTACAATATCACCCCCTGGAGCATACCGCTTGGTGTAAAGCTAAACGTCCGGTTCTAGTCATTTAATAATAGCGTTATCAAAAAAATATAGCAAGATGAAAAGCGCAAAACGAATTTCAATAATTGGCTGCGTTTTCGTGGTAATCATGTTGGTGGGAGGGAGCTGTAGAAAATTCTCTGAGCTGAATACCAACCCTAATAGCATAGCCACTTCGGAAGCCGCCCCGGATTACCTGATGGCGGGCGTACTTACCAACACCGCTACCTGGTATGGGAACCTGGGCTCGGGCACCATGTCCGGGGCGATGCAGGAAACGGCACAGGATGCCTTCCAGGGCACGTTCAGCGATTATCAGTGGGATCCGGGAAATTTCGATGCCGATTGGACAAATGCTTATGCAAGATTGACCAATAATAAGCTCCTGCTGGAAGAGGCACAGGCCAACAAATGGGCTTTTCATCAGGGCGTAGCGCTTGTGATGAGGGCTTTCAACTATGGCAATATTGCCGATCTTTGGGGCGATGCGCCGGATTCGCTTGCGATCAGTGGTGACCAGGGCGGCGCGTATACTTTTCCAACATTCGATCAGCAGCAAAGTATCTATACCCGGGTCATTGCAGATCTCCAGGCTGCGATCCCTTATTTCCAGGGTACTATGGCCACCCACCCTGAGATAACGAGCAATACCCAGGCTTCAGACGTGTTCTATGCCGGCGATCCTGTGCAATGGAAAAAATTTGCTTTCTCGCTGCTGCTTCGTTATTATATGCGCCTTTCGTCCAAAATGAACGTGCAGGCAAATGTGGAAGCCATTGCAGACAGCGTATTCCAAAGTACCTCGGACGATTGTATGATGATGTTTCCGGGCGTAGACCAGGGCTCATCCTACCAATTCGATTCGGCCTTCAACGGCTCCTCGGGGTATGACAGGAATAAGATGAGCGGCACCATGACCATGACCTTAAAGGCGCTGGCGGATCCCCGGATCGTGATCATGGCTGAACCCATTGTCACGCCGAGTGTGCTGGATACGGCTTATACCGTGTTTACGCCTGGCAGCACTACCCTTGATTCAACCGTCAATAATATTCGCTACATCAATCCTGGGGCTGCCGTGGCCAATAATTACAAGCAATTCAGTTTAGCTACGTATACACAGGACAGGCCCTGGGAGGGGTTGAACCTCCCGGTCAAGAATTTATACGATACCTCTTCGGTTTACGTAGGTATTCCCATCAGTTATTCGAACTATCCGGACTTCGAATACAACCTCAATCTGACCGGGCAACAATCCTCATCGGTCAATAATTTCGTCTCGTATCTGCGCCGCGATATCTACAATAACCCAAGCGGGCCTTTGCTGGCGGAAAGGATAGCCTCCTATGCCGAGATCTGTTTCGACCTGGCTGAAGCGTCGCAAAAGGGCTGGAATGTAGGCGCCCCGGCTGCCACCTGGTATTATAATGGGATACAGGCTTCTTTCGCCACCTGGCAGGTGTTCACCACCTATCAATCCGACGTGAATAATTATTATGGTTGCGTCAACAGCTATAGTGCATACGTAGCCCAACCCGCCGTCGTATACAATGGAACGCTGCAACAGATCATCCAACAGAAGTGGATCGCTGCCTGGCAAGCGTGCAATGAGGCGTACATGGATTGGAGAAGGACCGGGTTCCCTGCACTGACCATAGGGTATGGGTCTTACAGGGGGCAAATACCGGTGCGGTTCACGTATTCGAATGCGGAACTACAGAACAATTCGGCCAATGCGCAGGTAGCCATCGACAGACTCGTGCCATCGGCCTACGTCGGTCCTGACGGCAATAACAGTTCATGGTCGAAATTCTGGTTATTGGAAGGTACCAACGAGCCTTGGTAGGGGTTTTTCACCTTATCTACAGGTGATCAGTGGGCCTGTGGGGAAGATTGGAAACCCCCACCTGATAACCCAATAGAAAAGTTTGCGATTGTCCGGGTTCCAGCAAGGTCAAACCGATTCGATTGTTGAAACAGTCCGGGGCGGCACTTAGGTTTTCGATGGCAATGCTATTCCTGTGCGGGGGAGTGTAGACCTGCAGGTAGGGATAATGCTTTTCCGGAAAAAACAACAACTGGAGGCCATTCCCGGGGTTGCGCAATGTGCAGGACGGCTTGCCGTCGGGTGCATCGAGCAGAAAACAGTTGTCGAGAAAAGTGGTGTCGATCTTTTGCGGTTCCCGGAAATGTTTGTTTGGCAGGAAATTCCCGGTTGGAATGAGCTTGTCATCGAACTCCACCAGCCGGCCGGCAGCGAAATACAATTCCCATTCGGCTGCTTTGCCTCCCAGTGTAAAATACGGGTGCCAGCCATCCGCTATCGGGAGCCGTTGTGTCCCGGTATTCATCACGGTGGTTTCCACCGATAACAGGCCAGCTGGTTGCAATTGATATGTTATACCGCAATTGTAGTCGAAGGGATAGCCGTTGTCATCCTGTTTGTAATGGTACTGCATCGTAACCGATGAGCATGTTTCCGTGGCTATTTCCTTGGTGACGGTAAACGGCTTGTCGAATAATAAGCCATGAATGGCCGACCCGTCCTTGAATTTTTTTAGCAGCTCAAAATCCCGGCCGTCATAGTGGTACTTGCCGTCTTTTATCCTGCAGACGAAGGGCGATAATTTCGAGCTTTTATGGGAGCGCGTATTGTTGTTGCGTAATGCTTCCAGGCTGTCGTAATGATCGATGATGTTGATGGCTCCGGCGGATGTTTGCAAGACAAAGGCGTGAAGCTGTGCGCCGATCGATGGAATAACAGAAACGGCTGTTCCTGTTTGCTGATCGAGCAATACAGACAATGGCAGTTCATTTTCCAGCCGGTGGCTGATCGTAAAGCGCATTTACACTCTTAAAAAGACTTTTTTGCGGTACATGAAATACAGGAATGCCCATTCCACCAGGACAAAGCAGATGGCGAAGGCTACTGCGTTGTATGGCGCTCCGAGCAGCTGGCCGAGCCATTGGAAAAATGCATTGGTTGTATAGTCGAAATCGATGAACTGGCCAACCATATAGATCAGGATCGAGTTCATGCCGATCACTTTGAAGAAGAATGCCCATTTTCGATAGCCAAGCACATCGATGATGTAATAAAAGGCAGCCAGCAAGAGCATGCTGTAGCCGCCTACATTTAGCACGAACGAGCTTGTCCATAAATTTTTGTTGATGGGGAAATCGAGGTTCCATACATGTGCCAACCCGACAAACCCGACGCCAACGAGGAACAGGCTCAGGGTCTTTTTTGCGTCGCTGAAGGGGCTGTTCTTGAGGAAGCTGCCGGTCAAGATACCGAGGAGGCCGGTGCCGATAGCGGGTATCGTCGATATCAAGCCCTCGGGGTCATGGATGCCGAGGTACAGCCGTCCCGGCAAGATCGTGCGATCGAGGTAGGAAGCAATATTGCCTTGCATGGTCAGGTCACCGGTTGGATAGCCGGGGGCTGATGCAAATTTCAGCAGGAGCCAGTACCCAATGAGTAAACCGGCGAACCATAGGACCTGGGCGGAACGTTTCGTGTACAGGTAAATGATATTGGCAAACATATAAGCCAAGCCAATGCGTCCTAGCACGCTTCCGAACCGGATGTGTGCGAGCGGCTGTATCTTGAGGCCATTGTTGTAGATAAGGCCGAGCAGCACCAGTATCAGCCCCCGCCTGACGACACGCATCAGGAGCTGGCTCCTGCTTTTGCCATTTTCTATTTCCCGGCCAACAGAATAGGGCGTGGCTGCGCCGGCGATGAACAGGAACAAGGGGAAGATGAGGTCATAGAAATGAAAGCCGTTCCAGGCAGGGTGTTCGAGCTCTGCAGCAAATCCATTCCAAAACGGTGAGCCGGTTGCTTTCGCCAGGGTTTTCACTATGTCTTCTGCGCCCATTATCCAGAACATATCGAAGCCGCGAAGCGCGTCGAGGGAGTAGAGTCTTTTAACCGGAGTCGTTGTGCGTGGGGTAATGGTTGTCAAATGAGCTGTTTTATGACGCCGAGCTTTACAATCTGGTCAGCTGGGTGCCTTTGTAGGAAGATAAGGCGGCATTGCCCGGTGGCATTTCGGTAATGAGGTAATGGATACTGTCGAGATCGCATATTTTTATTTTTTTCGTGGTGCCCAATTTTTCTGCGATCGTGGCGACGGCGGTTTTTTTGGCCGAACGGACCATGGCCTTAATGATCTGTGCCACCTCCCAATCGGAATCCGTAAGCGTCTCCCTGTTAATACCATTGGTGCCGATGATGCACAGGTCCACCTGGATGCCAGATAGTTCGTTGACTGTCGCGGCACCGGTGAACAGGTTTCCGTTTCGGGCCAGCAATCCGCCGATGCTCATCACCTTGAGGTTCTCGTGCTGCGATAGGGTGATCGCCGTCTGGGGGCTCACCGAAAAAAAAGTCGCCCGGAGGGTGGGTGGTATTCTGCGTGCGATCTCTCTCATGGTGGTACCGCCCTCCACCAGGATGGTCATATCATTCTTGAAGAGTTTGATCACCTTATCCGCGATCTTTTGTTTCGCGGCAAGTGCGTATACCTTGGTCTTTTCATCGAAGGGATCCTGGAAGGTCTTGCTCATGGCGCCGCCGTGTACCTTGACGATGGCTCCTTTTTGCGCCAGTTCCTGGAGGTCGCGGCGAATGGTATCTTCCGAAACAGCGAGTTTTTCGCTGAGCTCAACGGAAAGCACTGTGTTATGAACGTTGATTTCCTTCAATATAAGCCGCAGGCGTTCCTTTCTGAGCATGGGTGTCGAGTAGTGAAAATAAAAGTACCGATGTTTCGTGAAATTTCCTATTTTCGAATGTCAAAAACGCAAAAAAACGAAACAATTTAACATGATGGTAATGATCACCGAGCAGCCATCGCCGCACCGGCACCTGGAAAATAAGCGTGTAGAAGAGATCACCGCGTTGATCAACGCAGAAGATGCGACTGTTGCGCTGGCCGTTCAGCGGGCATTGCCGGAAGTCAACCGGCTTATTCATGCGATCGTCGGGGCGCTGCAGGGTGGCGGGCGCATGTTCTATATCGGTGCGGGCAGCGGGGGGCGGCTATCGGTCCTCGATGTCATCGAGTTACCCACGACCTATGGGATCGCGAAAGGGGTGTACAATACGATCCTGGCGGGTGGCATTCCCTTGTTGGCGGAAGCGAAGGAGGAGATGGAAGACGATGCATTGGCCGGTTGGGAAGCCCTGCAGGCAGAGCAGGTCTCGGCAAAGGATATTGTCGTAGGCATCTCGGCTTCGGGGACTACGCCTTTCGTATTAGGGGCTTTGAAGGCCTGCCGCGCCCTTGGCATCCCTACGGGCTGCATCGTGAGCAACCCTGGTTCGCCGATAGCGGCCGAAGCCGATCTGCCGGTGGAAGTCATCACCGGTCCCGAGTTCATTATGGGCAGCACACGTATGAAGTGCGGCACGGCGCAGAAGATGCTGTTCGATATGATCAGTACGACGGTCATGATCCAGCTCGGAAGGATCGAAGACAACCAGATGGTGGATGTGCTGCTGATCAACGATAAGATCACGGACAGGGCGGTGCGGATGCTGATGGAGAAGGCGGGGCTCGATGATTATACGGCTGCGAAAAAAATGCTGTTGACGCATGGGAGTGTCAGGAAAGCCATGGATCATTTGAAACATTCCGCAGCATGAAACGATTCAGCCGGCCCATCGTGATCATTGGCGTATTGTTCTTCGTGTTCGGATTCGTCACCTGGCTGGGTTCGGTCCTGATCCCTTATTTGAAGATCGCCTGTCAGCTGAGCAGTTTCGCTTCCTATCTAGTGGCTTTTTCGTTCTATATTTCTTACACGGTGATGGCGGTGCCCGCAGGGGCAGTCCTGAAGCGGACAGGATACAAGAAGGGCATGTCGCTGGGGCTGCTGATCATGGCGGCGGGTTCGCTCCTGTTCCTCCCGGCGGCTGACATCCGTTCCTACCAGGTCTTTCTTATCGGGTTGTTCATCCAGGGAACGGGGATGGCCATTCTGCAAACGGCCGCTAATCCTTATGTCACCATTCTGGGACCGCTGGAGAGCGCAGCACGGCGGATGAGCATCATGGGCATCTGCAATGGCGTGGCGGGCATTATCGCTCCGCTGATCATCGGATCGGTGGTGTTGAGCGATGCGGATGCGATCCGCGATCATGTGGCCAGGCTGACTGGTCCGGCGAAGGTCGCGGTGCTCGATGGGTTGGCGCACCGCGTGATGTTTCCATATGGGATGATTACCGCGGTTTTGCTGGTGCTGGCCATCTGGGTCTATGGCTCACCGTTGCCGGAAATGCATAGTGATGAGACGGCGGAGGAAAGTGCGGGCATCGCCGTGGCAAAAACCAGCATCTTCCAGTTCCCGCATTTGATGCTTGGCGTGATGACCTTGTTTTTATACGTAGGGGTGGAGGTCATAGCGGGGGACACCATCATCAATTATGGGTCTTCGCAGGGGATCAGGTTGTCGGCGGCGCGTTTTTTTACCAGCGGTACATTATTCTGCATGTTGGCCGGCTACCTGGCAGGCATTGTGCTCGTGCCCAAATATCTTTCCCAGGTAAAGGCGTTGAAGTTATCGGCGGCGTTGGGATTGGTGTTTGTATTTGCGGCACTGTCGACCAGGGGGCTGGTATCGGTAGGGTTCATCGCGCTGCTGGGGCTAGCCAATTCCATGTGCTGGCCGTCGATCTGGCCGCTGGCCATCGACGGTTTGGGGCGCTTCACGGCTGCGGGCTCATCGTTGCTGATCGTAGCGATCGGCGGAGGTGCCTTGTTGCCATTGGCTTACGGGTGGCTGGCGCAGGTATCCACGCCGCAGCATGCCTACTGGCTGGTGGTGCCATGCTATTGTTGCATCGCCTGGTATGCCATGTATGGACACAAGGCCGGGCGCAAAATCTGTTTACCATGAGGAAATGTTTCTAAGGAATAGACACAACCGAATAAAACCGATATGGAGAAATTTTTGATGGGCGCCACAAAACCCCAGCGGCTGATCTCGCTCGACGCCTTAAGGGGCTTCACCATTGCCGCGATGATCATCGTCAATTATCCCGGGAGCGAGGATCATGTTTTTTTTACGCTGCGTCATACCCTATGGAACGGTTTGTCCTTTACGGACCAGGTGGCGCCGTTCTTCCTGTTCATCGTGGGCGTCTCCATCACGCTGGCCTATTCCCGCCTCGTGGAGGCCGGCACATCCCGGTCGCTGCTTTACCGTAAGATAATCGTCCGCGCGCTGAAGATCTATGCCCTCGGCATGTTCCTCAATCTCCAGCCGCATTTTCATTTTGACACGATCCGCTGGACCGGCACGCTGCAAAGAATTGCTTTCGTATTCCTGTTTTGCTCCCTGATCTATCTGCATACGAACTGGCGGCAGCAGGCATGGCTGGCAGCCATGCTGCTGGTAGGGTATTGGCTTGTCCTTACGTGCATACCCACGCCCGGCGTCGGCCATGTCATGCTGGAGCCGGGGGTCAATATCGTCGCCTGGGTCGATAATCAATGGCTCCCCGGGCGGATGTGGCGGGTAACCTGGGACCCGGAAAGTATCCTCACGACTGTGACCAGCGTGGTATCGGGCCTGACAGGCATGCTGGCCGGCGCTCTCCTGCGCAGTTCCCGGACACCCGGCGAAAAAGCGAACATCCTGATGACAGCCGGCGCATTCTCGGCCATTCTCGGCTATTTCTGGGGCCTGACCTTCCCGGTGAATGAGAACCTGTGGACCAGCTCTTTCGTGCTGGTAACGAGCGGATTCGCCGCCATCTTGTTTGGCGCCTGCTACTATCTGACAGACATCAAAGGCTTTACCCGCGGCACCCGATTGGGGATCGTCTTCGGATCCAATGCCATCTTTGTATATTTCTTTGCCGACATCTGGGCCGACATATTTTACGATGAGTTCAAGCCTGGGGGCGTGGCGCTTAACGACCGGTGGATGCAGGGCCTGACCCATGCAGGCGTTCCTGCGGACCTCGCCAGCCTGCTGTATGTGCTGCTTTTTGTCGTGGTGAATTTTATTCCTGCCTGGATCCTTTATAAGAAGAAGATCTTCATTAAAGTGTAGTTAGCGGATCAGTCTGGCGATGCGGCCGTTGCCGCCGGAAAGAAATACTGCGTTTCCTTTTTTGGCTTTGCGGCACGCATGGAAGCCGGTGTTGGAGATGAGCCGCCACGTCATTCCATCGTCGTCGGAGATGTCCACGCCCGATGTGCCGCAGGTGAGCACGCCATGGCCACCGATGAATTCGACGCAGGATCTGTAGCCATGCGGCGGGGTGGTGGGTCGGATCCAGGTTTTGCCGCCGTCGGTCGTCAGGAAGCAATTCTTTTCTTGCAGGGTGTCCCTGGTAAAGTCTCCGCCGACAACAATCAGGTGCTGGCCGCCGTGCAGCGTATTGTGATCCTTGACGGCTATGGAATTCGCCCCGGTGCTGGTCGAGCCCTGCAGGATGGGGAGGTCGATGGCCTTATCGCGGATGAATAACCGTGAGTGTGGGCCGCCACTGACGAAGCAGGCTTCGTCGCGGTCGAGATTGCGCACGTTGGTGCCGCTGCTGGCGAAGCAACCTTCTCCTGTGTCGGCCTTTGGCAGTTCCAGGAAAGGGATATCATGCCAGGTATTACCGCCGTCGAAGCTGCGGGCGACGAAGAACCGGCCGTTGATGGGATCGCCGACGACGATGCCGCTGTTGACATTCCAGAATTCCATGGCATCGAGGAACATGCCTGCTGTTTTGTTCTCATAGACGAGATCCCAGGTCTTGCCGCCGTTGGTAGTTTTGAGGATATGGGCGGGTGTATCGATGGCCATGATCACGGCGGTATTCTTGTCGAAGCCTTCCACGTCGCGGAAGTCTCTTTTCTCATAACCGGGGACGGTGATCCAGGTCCAGGTGTTGCCGCCGTCGGTCGATCTGCCGACGGTGCCTTTATTTCCGCTGACCCATATGATCTTATCGGTTACCACGCTGAGGCCGCGGAGGGATGCTTTTGTGCCGCTGGTCAGGAGCTGGATGCTGTCATTACCGGGAGCTGTCCGTTTCTGGGCAAGCGCAGGCAGCCAAAGTGTAGCGAAAAGGCAACACATTAGCCCAATGATCCGGCGGTCGCGGGTCGGGAAGAGGGGTAAAAGACCGCATAACAAGCGGAAACCCGGGCTGGCAGGGGCCGTGGCAGGGAAATTGTTCATACCCGAAAAATAGCACAATATTGGTATTCATATCTCTATGCTTAGACTTTTCGCCGGCCTATTCTGCTGTTTTTTTTCCATTTCGCTGCTTGCTCAAAATCCGACGGGTACCCTTGTTCCGCCGGATAAACTGGAGGTTGACACCTCGGGAAAACGGGATATCATTGGGGTCGGGATATCGCTCTTCAAGATCCATATCAAGAAGACGCCTAAAGTAAAAGGCAACAGGGTGTATTATTCGATCATTCCGTTGGGCCAGTCTGTGCCGGGCGGCGGCGAGGCCCTGATCACTTCAACGAACGCGGCTTTCAACCTGGGCGATCCGAAAAGCACTTTTCTATCCAACGTTACTTTTTCTCCCAGCACCAATCTGAAGGGGGAATGGAATATTCCTTTCCATTCGAACATCTGGTCACCCACCAATAAATGGAATTTTGAAGGGGATTACAGGCTTACCTATTATCCGCAGTACACGTGGGGATTGGGTGGCAACACTGCTCCAAGCAATAAGCAGCTTGTGCGTTATACTTATGTGCGGTTCTATCAGAGCGCCTTACGGCGGATCGCCGACAAGCCTTTTTTGTTTGCGGGGATCGGTTACGACCTGGATTACCACATCAATATCCGGCCGGACAATGACACGGTCAACCTGACTGCATTCACCGGTTATAAATATGGAACGGGCAATCGCAGCAATTCGTTTTCTTCCGGTCTGACCTTTAACCTGCTGTATGATTCCCGCAATAACTCGCTGAATCCGCTACCGGGCTGGTATTACAATGCCGTTTTTCGCGCCAACCCGACATTTTTGGGAAGCAACAATACCTGGTATTCCTTGTACCTGGATGCGCGGAAATACATCAGTTTCGATCCGAAACGTTGGAATGTACTCGCCTTTTGGTCGTATCTGTGGACGACGATGGGGACCAGTGCGCCTTACCTCGATCTGCCGGCGATCACCTGGGATGCGAACCAGCGATCGGGCAGGGGTTTTTATCCGAGCCGGTACACGGGCAAGACGCTATTCGATTTTGAAACGGAATACCGGCGATCGATCACGCGGGATGAATTGCTGGGGTTTGTCGTCTTCGCCAGTGCGAATTCGGTGACGCAGCCGCAGAACAACCAATTCTCTTATATCCATGGGGCCGCCGGCGCCGGTATCCGGATAAAATTCAACAAACACTCCGGAACGAATTTCGGGTGTGATTTTGCGGCGAGCAAAGGGTATGATGCGGTTTATTTTAGTTTGGGTGAGGCATTTTAAGCATTTTAAGCTATAGTGATGTCTTTGTCCAGGTAGACGTCCTGCACCGTTTTGATCAGTTCCACGCCTTGGTCGAAGGGGCGCTGGAAGGCTTTGCGGCCCATGATCATGCCCATACCGCCGGCGCGTTTGTTGACCACGGCCGTGAAGACGGCGTCTGCCAGATCGGAATCGCCGTGGCTTTCGCCGCCGCTATTGATGAGGCCGACACGGCCGCTATAGCAATTGAGCACCTGGTAACGGGTAAGATCGATGGGATGATTGTCCGGGTGGGTGAGTTTGGAGTATACGAGCGGCGATGTCTTGCCATGTTTGGTAGCGAGATAGCCGCCGTTGTTGGTGGGTAATTTTTGTTTGATGATATCGGCGCGGAGGGTCACGCCGAGGTGGTTGGCCTGGCCGGTGAGGTCGGCCGAGGTATGGTAGTCCACGCCGTCCACCTTGAAGCCGGCGTTGCGGGTGTAGCACCAGAGGATGGTGGCCATGCCCAGTTCATGTGCCAGTTCGAAGGCTTCCGCGATCTCTTTCAATTGGCGGTCGCTCTCTTCACTTCCCCAGTATACGGTGGCGCCTACTGCTATGGCGCCGGTATTCCAGGCGCCCCTTACGGTACCGAATAGGGTCTGGTCATAGCGGTTGGGCAGGCTGAGGAATTCGTTGTGGTTGAGCTTTACGATGAACGGTATGCGGTGGGCATATTTGCGGCTCATGATGCTCAGCACGCCAAAGGTAGAGGCAACGGCGTTACAGCCGGCTTCGATGGCGAGCCTGATGATATTTTCAGGGTCAAAATACAAGGGGTTGGCGGCAAAAGAGGCGCCGCCGCTGTGCTCCACGCCCTGGTCTACCGGGAAGATCGACACGTAGCCGGTATCGGCCAGCCTTCCGTGGCTGAGGAGGGTCTGGAGGTTTCTCAATACCTGGTTGTTGCGATCGGAGTTGATCCAGATCTCTTCGATGTGGTTTGGTGACGGAAAGGCGCTGATCGTGGACTTGGCGATGACGGGCGTATGATCCAGGAGAAAAGCGGCTTTATCGCCTAAAAGATCGAGAATTTTCTTGGAAGGCATGGTGATTATTTATAGCTGCAATTTACCGCTCCGGTTCAAAAGAAAAAAAAGTTGTTCACCCGATCTGGGCACCCGTGAAAACACTAGTATCATTGGCTTTAGGTTTACGGAAATCCTCAACTATTCGGCACCAATTTATTGCATATATTCACAAGTTAAGGAGCTAGGCGATTTTTCTCGCTGCTGGGACCTAAAATGACAAAAAAGGGAATAATATTAATCTGCTTTATCGTTGCAAAGTTCCTACTGCAGTATCTTTTTTATAATCCTGCGTATGATTTACAACGGGATGAATATCTTTATCTTGACCAGGGAAATCATTTGGCGTGGGGTTATTTATCTGTTCCTCCGATCACTTCCTGGATCTCCCGGGTCATCGCCTATTTCGGGAATACTATTTTTTGGATCAGGTTTTTTCCTGCCCTGTTCGGAGCGCTTACCCTGGTAATCGTGTGGAAAGCTATTGAAGAACTGCAAGGAAGGCTTTTCTCCTTAATACTCGGCGCCAGTTGCATTTTATTTTCCTGTCTTTTGCGAGTAAACGCGCTCTATCAGCAAAATTCATTGGATGTTTTAGCGTGGACAACATTTTATTTTGTGCTCATCAAATATATTAACACACAAAAAGCAAAGTGGCTTATTATTGGCGCTATTGTTTTTGCTATCGGTTTTTTAAATAAGTATAATTTTCTGTTTTTGCTTGGCGGACTTGTACCCGCTGTTTTACTATCTCAACAGCGTAAATTTTTTGCAAAAAAGGAATTTATCCTATCCGTACTACTGGCGCTATTGCTTATTCTGCCGAATTTGATATGGCAGGTTAAAAATCATTTTCCTGTTTATTATCACATGAAAGAGTTGACAGAAAGGCAACTTGTAAATATAAACAGATTGGATTTCTTAAAGGAGCAACTGTTTAATTTTATCGGCTCATTTTTGATCATTCTTCTGGGTGTTTATTCACTCCTTTTTTATGCGCCATTTAAAAAATATTTATTTTTTATTTTGGCAATGATTTTTACACTTTCCGTTTTTGTCTATTTAAGGGCGAAAGGCTATTACGCTATCGGGCTTTACCCAATTTATATTTCATTTGGGTCAGTTTTTATCGCTGATATTTTAAAAGAAGGCCGGAAAAGATATTTGAAGTTCATTTTTATCGCCATCCCTGTTATATTTTTTGTTCTTCTCTTCAATGTTTTCTTTTCAGATCAATCTCCTGCGTATATCGTAAAAGATAACAGAGCGTATAAAGAACTTGGGTTGCTTAGATGGGAAGATGGGGAAGATCATTTATTACCTCAGGATAACGCAGATATGCTGGGCTGGAAAGAATTGGCTTACATAGTTGATTCAATCTATTCAACATTTCCGGGGAAGCAACAAACACTTATTCTTTGCGATAATTACGGGGAGGCAGGCGCAATCAATTACTACGCAAAAAATATTAACCATACTGCGGTTTCGTTTAACGCAGATTATATCAACTGGTTCAATTTGAATATGCCATTTGATAATCTGATTCGGGTAAAAGAGCGTGATCAAAAAGAGAATGAATTAACAACCTCTGGCCGTTTTTTCGGGAGTGCCTTTATTGGCGGATCGGTTAAAAATCCGTTGGCCAGAGAATACGGGACAACTGTTTTTGTTTTTGAGAAAGCCAGGATTGATATTAGAGACAGGATAGACCAAGAAATTGAAAAGACTAAAAGCAACCGATAACGTGCTGTATGGTATCCGGGGATCGGACCACGCTGGAAAAGGCAGATGCGGCACGGGCATCCGCCCGGAGCGGCGATGGGCGTTAGACTTGGGTTAGGCGTTGCGGTTGATGCAATTGAGATCCTGGAAGGCTACTTCGAGGCGCTTGATGAAGTTTTCTTCCCCTTTCCGGAGCCAGACGCGCGGATCGTAATACTTTTTGTTGGGCTTTTCGGGGCCTTCGGGGTTACCGAGCTGCGCCTGGAGATAGTCTTCGTTCTTTTTGTAGTACTGCTGTACACCTTCCCAGAAGGCCCATTGCATATCGGTGTCGATGTTCATTTTTATCGCACCGTAGCCGATGGCTTCGCGGATCTGGTGTTGGGGGCTGCCGCTGCCGCCGTGGAAGACAAAGTATACCGGCTTGGGGCCCGTTTTCAATTGCCGGGTGATGTAATCCTGGCTATTCTTCAGGATGACGGGGCGGAGTTCGACATTACCCGGGCTGTAAACGCCATGGACGTTGCCGAAGGCGGCGGCTACGCTGAATAGTTTGCCCACTTTGCTGAGCTCGGTATAGGCGAAGGCGACATCTTCGGGCTGGGTATAGAGTTTGTGGTTCTCGACGCCGCTGTTATCGACCCCGTCTTCTTCGCCGCCAGTAACGCCTAATTCGATCTCGATGGCCATTCCCAGGGGCTGCATGCGTTTAAAGAATGCTACTGAGGTATGAATGTTCTCTTCGATGGGTTCTTCGGAGAGGTCCAGCATGTGGGAGCTATAGAGGGGCCGCTTCTTCTCTTTGTAAAACTGTTCGCCGGCATCGATGAGGCCGCTCACCCAGGGAAGCCATTTTTTTGCGGCATGATCGGTATGCACAACTACGGCGACGCCGTAATATTTGGCTACGTTGTGAATGTGCAGCGCGCCTGAGATACCGCCGGAGATGTTCCCCTGCAGTTTGTCATTGGGCATGCCTTTACCTGCGATGAATTGGGCGCCGCCATTGGAAAATTGAACGATAACGGGGCTATTTACTTTTGCAGCTGTTTCCAGTACGGCATTGATGGTATCGGTACCGATGGCGTTGACGGCGGGCAACGCAAATTGATTGTCTTTCGCATCTTTGTAAAGGGCTTCCAGTTCTTCGCCAAACAGCACGCCGGGTTTGTATTTACTCATAGCGCCGCGAATATACGGCACCGGCGGCTAATCCTCGAATTTGCCGAGGTTTTTTTGGAGGAGGGCCAGATTCTTCTGGAGGGTCTGTTTCAGCTGTCGTTTGACCAGTTGGCCTATGGAGCGGCACTTCAAAAAGGCGGGATTGGCGAACCAGTTGGCCAGTTCTGACTTTAGTTGGGTGAGTTTTTCCGGACTGGAAAGGGGTTTATCGCGCGCCATGATATTGAGCAATTCCATCAACCGGAATCGGGAAGAAGCGACGCGGAAAGCCATCATTGTCCGTTCTTCCGTCTGGTATTGCTCGATGGATTCTTTGTTGAGGTGGGAGATGCAAAGGTCTACGAAGGGGCGGTTCTCTTTAAAAAATTGCGGGACATAAAGGTTCTTCCGGCCTTCATAGGATTGCTGGTCGAAGTCGATGGCCCGGATGCGGTATTGGTAGTCTTCGATGTCCGGGGTGATGTCCACGACGAAGTTATAGGAGCGCATGTCGCCCAGCAGGCGGACGAAGCAGCGTTCGTTGAATTTGACGAATTCCTTGGAGAGCCGGATCTTATTGGTGAGGGGATCCTCCAGAAAGTTTTTTATGAACAAGTCGCCGGGGATGCCGGGGATGTGTTCTTCCACGAGGGTATTGTGGTGGGTGAAATAGGTGAAGCGATTGGGGGAGAGCAGGTGTTCCAGTTCCAGGCCGTAGATGCGCGACGCGTCAGCCTGTTTGATATAATAGTGGTCATAGTTGTCATTGAATTTGTTGACGATCCGGATGCGGAAGGGATGGGAGTTGGCGAAGGCGCAGAAGTCGATGCGGGCTACGTCGAGGTGGCTGGTATAGCTGAGATCGCCTTCGGTTTTCAGGATCGCGTACATCTGCACCAGTCCTTCGCGGATGAAGTCCCAGTGGCGCATGTCGTAGAGGGCCGTCTCCCAAAGGGTGTCCTGCTGGTGTTTGTCTTTGAGGGGTACGGAATAAGTGATGTGGTTCAGCAGGTCCTGGTAGGATACGGGGAGGCGGACTTCGCGGCCATGGTGTTTGAGGTAGCTGCGCAGGCCTTCGGTGACGGGGAAGATGGGCTTTTTCCGGGACGGTTTGTTTGATTCTCCGGGTGAAGTTGAAAGCGGGTCGATAAATTGCATGAGCCGGGATTGGGTTGGTGAGCGGGGTAAATGTCGGAAATTTAGTCTTAACTAATGCCCGGCTATTGGTCAGATTTATTGAAATGGAGTTGTTTGTCTTCGTCCAGGCAAAGGACGCCTTTTCGGATCAGGCTGTCCAATGCTGGGTAGGGTGCCGATGAAAGGAGGATGGGGAGATCGGGGATGGCGGTCAGGTCGGCGGGATCGATTGGGGGTAGCGGTCACAGTTGGCGAAGGCGTTATCGAATTCGCGGCAGCGGAGCGTTCGATGGATAAAAGTATCGCCGCGAGCTGATCGATAAAATGTGGCATTGGCTTACTTATCTGCGATCAATTCTTTCGCCGTCTTCTGCGTAAGACCAAAATAGAATTGCTGACCCTGGTGATAGTTTTCCCTCAACTCAAAATTTTCAAAAGCGGGTCCGTTCGGTATGGCGATATAATCGCTGCTGTTGGGGCTATCGCCGCTCCAGTAGCGGGCCCGGCCATTTACTCTTATGTGGAGGGAAGCGGAGTCGGCATCGGCGGCTGCGACCCGCCAGTATTGGGTAAGGGTATAGAAGGGCCGGTAGTGCCAACCCCAATGCAACATATACCCGGGTTGCTGAGGCCACGACGCGAGTCCGGCCAGCGTTTCATCAGAGGCCGCTACGGCTATAAAGTCGCCGTTCTTCATTCTGAGCATTTGGCTGGCGGGATAGGGCTCCTTTTCTGCAAATCCGATGTCGTTATAGCCGGCAAACAAGGCCCTGGCGTCAATGACCCTGTTTTTCAGATACAGCAGTCTTAGTCTGGAATAATTGCCCATGGTTGCGGTCAGCGCACAGCGCTGCATGACGGCGGATTTCTCCCGGTTGAATATTTGCATCCCCAGTTCCCCCGGGCGATCGCTTCTGATGGTTAGCTTTAAATAAGGGTTAGCGCCATCCAGGAATTTTTCCATGAACACGTATAGCGTCAGCTGCTCCGTTTCGGGGTGAAGGGTATCGGGATGGGTGATCGTCCCTCGTGTCGAGGCATAAGGGGAAAAACTGCCGGTTGTGGTATCGCCGGCGGCCCAGCATAGTTTGCCCCATTTCCCATCCACGACGGAGGGGGATACTTCACTAAATTCCATATCATCGTCCACCAGCGGTTCTATGGCGATGTAATTGATGAGGTAAACGGTGCCCATATATTCGTAGCCGATCCGCAATAAACCCCGCGGACCTCCCGTGAGCCCGCCCGGATAGGTTGGTTCTATAGCGGCGGGCCAAAGGCCGACGACCAGGCCATGGCGAATGCCCCAAATGGGCGGGGATCGCTCGTCGTCCGGCCGGATCCATTGCACGGCAGGGGCTGGCTGCTGCGCAAGGGAGGGTATGGCGCCGGAAATGGCTAGCAAAAGCGCTATGCCTGTTTTTAAGACTATTTGGTATCCCACCACATGCGGCTTGTTAGCAGATCGCCGCCGGGCAAATTTGCAATCGCGGCATTGTAATTGGCTTCGTTGGTGACCTTTTCGCTGGTAGGGTATTCCAACCTGCGGGGAATGGTCCCACCGGTTACGTTGCCTGGGTAATTGGTCGGCGTCAATACGGGGTAGCCGGTACGGCGCCAGTTGCACCACGCCTCGTATTCGTTCAGGACGGTGCAGAGCCAGAATTGGGTATTGATCTGGCTAAGTCCTCCGTTGACATCGTCATAAGGATGGGCCGCCAGGTAGGCGTCGCCGTCGGCGTCGCCGAGGTTGGCTCCGAAGGCCTGCAACTGGTCAATGGCGGCGTGTACGCCATTGTTGTAGTGTACGGCCGGGTCGCCGCCGATGCCCCAGCGTTTGGCCGCATCGGCGAGCAGGAACTCCGATTCGGCGTAAGTTAAGATCAGGTTGGGAGAGGTAAGACTGAGGATATTGTCGTTGAATCGGGAATAGCCCTGCATGCCGGTAGCCGGATAGGAGCTGTCTTGCGTGATATCGATCGCCGGGTTGGTGCCGCCGATGATATAGCCCGGGGGCAGGCCGAGCTGGTCTGCGGATGCCGTGTCTTCGGTGGCGAAGATGACCGACATCCAGGGCAGGCGCGGATCGTTGTTGAATTGGAGGGAATCGATATAGGTGCTGCACAATTTCAGATCCGCGCTGTCTTCGCCGATGATCGACCAGGAGTCCCTGTTCTGGGTTTCGCTGCCCAGTTCATGCTGAACAATGGCGTTGTCGTTGTTGCTTTGCATAGTGAGCCCCTGCACCTTGGTCACGTACATCTGTGCGGTGGCCGGATCGACCTTGGTCAGGCGCATGGCCATCCGCAGCAGCAAGGTATTGCCGAACGCCTGCCATTCGTTGATCTGTGTGGTTCCAAAGGAGGCATAGTACACGTCGCCTGTGGGGTAGTCGGCGTTCACATCCAAGCTGTCCGTAGCCTCAGATACTTCTTTCAGCAGGTCGGTGTAGATGTCCTGTTGTTTATCGTATGCGGCGGCGTAGATGCTCTTATAATAGCCCAGGCCGGCCTGAGAATACGGGATGTCGCCATAGAGATCGGTTATCCGCTCGAATACCATGGCTTTCATGATCCGGGCCATTTGGTGCAGGTTCTTGTACTGCGGCTTGTTGAGCGTGAGCTGGTACAGCTCCACTACCGGTTGGACCTGGTAAATATAAGCGTGGGTGAAATAGACCGGAAAATTTCCAATGGTATTCAAATATTTGTCGCCTGAATAATAAGCGGTATTGGTGGATGCGACGTGTTGTACGAAGCCGGCGATCTCGCCCCATTCGGTTTGCCAGTTTTCGGCCCCGAAGTCGGTACTGCCTGTATACATCAACTGCACGGTCGTCAGCAAAAAATTCGGATTGTAGGTGTCGGCGGTAACGGCAGTCGGATTGGTATTGGTGTTCAGCAGGTCTTTTTTGCAGGATGAGCATGCGATCGTCATGCATAGGCCTATCATCAAATATATTGTGCTACGCTTCATAATGTTGCTGTTTAGAATTTAACGTTCAGGTTAAGGCCGAGTGTCCGGGAATAAGGCACTGATGCCGACTCAAGACCTTGGGAGTAGACGGACGCGGAATAGTTGGTCTCAGGATCGACGTTTGGCACGTGCTTCATGATGGTGAACACGTTCCGGGTGACGAAGCTCAATCGGATGCCGCGGATCTTGTTGTTGAACATTTTGGTCGAGAAATCATACCCGAAGATGATCTGTCTGAATTTAATGAAGCTGGCGTCGTATACGAAGAGGCCCTGTTCGGCGTTGGCCCAGTTGCCGTAGTACTGTGCAGGATAGTCACCTTCTGTTCCGAACATCTGATCCCTGCCGGGCAGTGTCAGTTTCGAAAGTCCCTGGGTATAGGCGACGAAATTCGTGTTGGAGAAGAGCTTGCCGCCGAATTTCCCGTCGATCAGGAAAGACAGGGTCCAGTGGTCATAGTGGAAGGTGTTGGTAATGCCCATTGTCCAGGGATCGATGGCGGTCCCATAATCCTTGGGAACGGAAGCCGAGGGGTCGGGTGCGGCTGTCACGGGGTTAATAACGATGTTTCCTTTGTCGTCGCGCAAGGCAGACTCTGCTATGATGTGCTGCGCGGATTTACCCACGATCTGTTCGATGTAGGCGATCGAGCCCCAATCGGGTGTGGCCGAGCCAAGCGTTATTTCAGACTGGCCGCCCAGGGAGATCACTTTGGTAGAGATATAGGAGCCGTTGAAATCGATGTCCCAGCTGAATTTTCCGGTCTTTACCGGCGTACCGCCGAATTCAAGCTCAACACCCCTGTTGCGTAAGGTGCCGACGTTCAGGAGTGCTGAATTGTAGCCCGATGTAAGGTCGATGGTGACGGGGACAATATCGTCGATCACTCGTTTCTGATACACGGCCAGATCGAACCGCAGCCTGTTCTTGAAAAAGTCCATCTCCGTTCCGATTTCGAATTCCTCTCTTTTGGACGGTCGCAGACTCGCATTGGGAACGGTTGCGCCGCCTGCATACCCGATTGGGAAGGTGCCGTTGGGCACGGCCAAGGTGCCCTGTATGCCGTAGGTCTGCAGGGTTTGATAGGGCTGGTCGGCCGCGCCGCCGACAGCTGCATAGCTTAGCCGCAATTTCCCGAGGTCCATCTTCGGATCATGCAGCAGTTCGGAGAAGACGAAGGAGGTGCTGACCGACGGGTAGAGATAGTTTGTTTTTCCCGGCGCCAGGGTGGAATACCAGTCATTCCGGCCCGTGACGGTGAGGTAGAGGAAATTTTTATAGCCCAGGTCCGCGCTGGCGTAAATGGACCGGTATTTTTCGTTGTTCAATGCGTACTGGTCCTGAAGCGTTTCGAGGTTTTGAATGTTGTACAGGAATTCTGTGGCGAAGGTTTGTCCGGAGGCGGTAACGAATTCCTGGACCGATTTCCTGTAATTGACCCCGAGCAGCGCGTTGAAGGTGAAGTCCTTCGAGAACTTGAACCTGTCGCCGGCCGTCAGATCGATGTTCAGCTCGGTCTGCTTGACATTTTGTTCCGTCATATCGCCCCCGATCTCATACCCGGTGCCGGTGGGTGTGACGTTTGTGTTGCGGTCGTTGGTGTAGTCATCCGCCAACTGGGCGCCGAGATAAAAGCCGCCGTCAAATGTATATTTTGCGTTGGCTGAGCCGATGAAACGATTGCGGTGGATCGCGCCCTGGAATTGATAGGCGGCGAAATAAGGGTTGGTGGTGTAGATGTCGGCGAATGGATTCAATTCGTAGCCATTGGTCATGGTGCCATTTCCCCTGGGTCCGGCCAATGTTTTGATGTTGATATTCTGTGGAACGAACATGGGGCCCCAATTCAAATTACCTACTGCATCGGCTACGCTGGGGGCATTCTTCGTATATTCCGACACATATTGTGAAGAGAGATCGAGTGACAGGTGTTTATCCAATTTCAGGCTCGTGGTCTGGGTGAAGGTAAGCCGTTGCAGCGAGGCGTTAGGCACATAACTGTCGTTGTAAAGGTCGCTGAATGAAAAGCGTGTTGCGCCGGCATCGCCGAAACCTTTGCTGAAGGAGACGGTATTGGTGGCCGTACCGCCTGGTTTGTAAAAACGCCCCAGGTTGCCTTTTGCCGCCTCGGCATAAGGCCTGGAAACGCCGTCGAACTGCGGAGTGAGCGACCCATCCATTTTGGCGCCCCAGGACGATTCCATTGACCCCAAGGCGTCGGCTCCGCTGATGGGTTTCGCCCCATTGATGCCTTGTCCATAGACCGTCTGAAAATCGGTGTTATCGATCACGTCCTGTACGACGTAGTTGGAGTTGAGCTCAACACCCAGGCCATCTGTGTTCCTGCCTTTTTTGGTGGTGATGAGGATCACGCCGTTTGCGCCACGATAGCCATACAACGCCGTGGCTGCGGCGCCTTTCAATACGGAAAGCGATTCGATATCGTCGGCGTTGATATCGCCTATACCATCTCCGCCGTCTTTGCCGCCATACCCTGTATTGACGTCGGTGGTATTGTAGTTGTTGTTCACCAGGGGGATGCCGTTCAGTACATACAGTGGCTGGCTGCTGCCGGTCATAGAAGTGATGCCCCGGATCACCACGTTTGTAGCGCCGTTGGGGCCGGTAGCCACGCCGCTGACGTTGACACCGGCGACCCGGCCTTCCAGGCTGTTGACAAAGCTATTGTCCCTGGCCTCCGTAAGGGATGAGCCTTTTACTTCGCTGACAGAGTAGCCGAGGGCGCGTTTTTCTTTTGTGATGCCGAGGGCTGTGACCACGACGTCTTTTAGGTCTTTGGTCGTCGATTCCAGCTTTACGTCAAGCTCTGTTCTGCCGGCTATCGGGATGCTGAGGCCCAGGTAGCCAACAGATGAAAATACCAGGGTGGAGGTGCTGCCTGCGGTAATGGAGAAGGCACCGGTAGCATCTGTGATGGCCATGGCTTTTCCGCTTTTTTCGCGGATAGTGACGCTGGGGATGGCCTCGTTGGAACCCGAGACCGTCACTTTTCCTTTAATGGTGATGTTCGTTCCGCCTTGTGCGGAGGCCGTTCCGGATTGGAGCCAAATAAGGAGGAGGTACAGTGTTGCTATTCGCAGCAGTCTGACGATCATGGCAGTTTGTTTTGGTTATAATAATCTAATGTAACGATTACCTAACGAAAACACTTATTTTTTTATAGGTAGGATCTGGGTAGGAAGAAACGGGCCAGGGATGTCCTGGTGATGTGGCCGAAGGTTGACCGACGGCGGGTGCGATTAAACGGGTGAGGATCGAATGGCGGGTGAGGATTTGTTAAACGGGTGTCGATTCCGCAGGTGGGGATTCGTTAACTGGGTGAGGATCGATTCCGCAGGTGGGGATTTGTTAGCTGGGTAAGGATCGATTCCGCAGGTGAGGATTGTTTAAACGGGAGAGGATTGCTTGCGTAGGTGAGGATTGCCGATGAAAGCCTCCTGCTAAACGTCGGGTGCGCTATTCATGGTCAGCTTTTTAGCAGGAGGGTGCCGGCAGAAAGCAGTGATCTGATGCAGGGAAAAGACTGCTTTACAGGTTTTTTTTCGGACGTTGGATCTTGAAAAACGGTTAAGCTTTAAGGGCCATCGATCGTTAGCCGTCGTGAATCAGGATTATGGATTAGGGCCGCCATCGGCGGTTATAGTTAAAACAAACCAGTGTATGTGCTTAGCGGACGATAAAAAAAATAGAAGTTGATTGATATTGGATTTCGGCTTTCACCCTTGAATTTCTTAGGTATTGGGTTTGGGTCTTTCGGAGATTGGACTAGAAAAATGGTTTCCCGGATATCGGGTGATTGATGTGTATCAATCAACTTCTGATCCAAAAATAGATTGTTAAAGCACACCAACCAATAGAGGTTTTGCTTTATTTCTGTGTTGCGCCAATTACTGACGGCCTCGTAGTTGCACTGCTTTTTTTCTTAGTAAAAGTACGATGCTGCTATGCACCCAGGGCCTGGATGACATCGTATTTGGTGACGATGTGGTAGTCGCCGCTTTCGTCTTTACCCAGTACGGCACCGTTCTCGCGGCTGATGAGTGTGCTGAGCCGTTCGAGCGGCGTATCGAAGGAGACGATGGGGTAGGGCTTCTCCAGGACTTCCCCGATCTTCTTGCCTTTTATATCGGTGCCGTCGTCCATCAAGCGGGCGAAGAGCCCACTTTCGCTGATTGCGCCAATTTGCTCGCCATGCTGTAGGACGGGCAGGTTTTCGATATTGTACTTTTGCATGAGTTCTACCGCTTCTGCCACGGTATTGTCGGGGCTTGTGGCGATCAGCCGCTTTGCGCCGCGGCCGGACACGATGTCCTTAAATGTCTTGACGTCCATGAAACCGCGTTCCATCATCCACTGGTCGTTGTATACTTTTCCAATATAGCGGCTGCCGTGGTCGTGAAGGATGACGACAACCATGTCGTCTTTTTTCAGCAGGTCTTTGAGCTGGAGTAATCCCTGGACGGCGGTACCGGCGCTATATCCGCAGAACAATCCTTCTTCGCGGGCGATGCGGCGGGCCATGATCGCCGCGTCTTTATCTGTCACCTGTTCGAAGGCATCGACAACATGCATATCATAGTTCTGCGGTACGAAGTCTTCTCCAATGCCTTCCGAGATATAGGGATGCACCTGGTTCATATCCAATTCACCCGTACGGAAGTATTTGGTGAGTAGTGAGCCGAAGGGGTCCATGGCCCAGACCTGTATAGCAGGGTTCTTTTCTTTCAGGAACATGGCCGTGCCGGTGACTGTTCCGCCTGTGCCTGTAGCGACGACGAGGTGGGTCACTTTACCATCTGTCTGTTCCCAGATCTCGGGACCGGTGGACTCATAATGCGCGAGGCGGTTGGCCAGGTTGTCGTATTGATTGGAATGAAAGGAATTGGGTATTTCTTTAGCCAGGCGGCGGGCGATGGAATAGTAAGACCTGGGGTCTTCGGGTTCGACATTGGTGGGGCAAACGATCACTTCGGCGCCCAGTGCTTTGAGGATATCGATCTTTTCCTTGGATTGTTTGTCGGTGGTAGTGAAAATGCATTTATAGCCTTTGACGACCGCGGTGATGGCGAGGCCCATACCGGTATTACCGCTGGTACATTCGATGATGGTGCCGCCCGGCTTCAATTTCCCTTCTTTTTCGGCGACCTCGACCATTTTTAACGCCATGCGGTCTTTAGCCGAATTTCCGGGGTTAAAATATTCCACTTTTGCCAGAACGGGGCAGGGCAGGTCCCTGGTCACCTTGTGCAGGCGGATGAGTGGAGTATTGCCGATCGTTTCGAGAATATTGTTTTTGATGTCCATGGGTTAAAGGTAGGGTTTGCGGTACAATTTGCGTTACATTTGCCGCCCGAATTACGATTAACAATGGAACCAACCTATATCAGGAAGATCGCGGAGAAATTGCGTTTTAGTCTCAAGCAGGTCAACAACATTTTCGATCTGCAGGCCGAGGGCGCCACGATACCCTTTATGGCCCGTTACCGCAAAGAAGCGACGGGTAATATGGATGAGGTGCAGATCAACGATGTGGTAGAGCAGATCAAGTATTTCACTGAACTGGATAAGCGCAAGGAAACGGTGCTCAAGACCATCGAAGGGCTGGGCAAGCTGACGCCCGAGCTCAAGCATCGGATCGACGATTGTTATGATGCCACGGTACTGGAGGATATCTACCTGCCATTTAAGCCCAAGCGTAAGACGAGGGCTACGACGGCTATCGAGAAGGGGTTGGAGCCGCTGGCGACATTCCTTTTCGACCAAGAGGGTGATCCTGCGGAAGAAGCCGGCAAGTTTGTGAATGAACAAGTAAAAGATGCGAAAGAAGCTTTGCAGGGTGCGAGGGATATCGTTGCGGAGTGGGTAGCCGAACACGAGCAGGCGCGGAATAAGATCAGGCAGCTGTTCAGGCAGCACGCCACGCTGCATTCGAAGGTCCTTGCGAGTAAGAAAGGCGAAGAAGAGGCGCAGAAGTACCGCGACTATTTTGAGTTCAGCGGCTCGCTGGCCGACAGTCCCAGTCACCGGATACTGGCGATCCGTCGTGGAGAAAAAGAAGGGTACCTCATCATGGACCTCAACATCGACAAGCAGACGGCTGTGGATGAGCTGGAAAGGATCTTTGTCAAGAATGGCGGGCCTACGGCTTCGGAGGTGAAGAAGGCTGTAGAGGATTCATTCGACCGGCTGCTCAAGTCTTCCATCGAGAACGAGTTCCGGTTGATCAGTAAGAACAAAGCCGATGAGGAGGCGATACATGTGTTTGCCGAGAACCTGCGGCAGTTGTTGCTGGGCTCGCCGCTGGGAAGCAAGCGGGTGTTGGCGCTCGATCCGGGTTTCAGGACGGGATGCAAAGTCGTTTGCCTGGATGCGCAAGGGAACTTTTTATACAATAGCACTGTTTATCCGCATCCGCCGCAACAGGATGCGGTTGGGGCTACAGCCGAACTGCGGAGGCTGGTGGACAAATTTGCCATCGAGGCGATCGGTGTCGGCAATGGAACGGCGGGGCGTGAGACGGAGCAACTGGTGCGGGGGATCGATTTTGGCAAGCAGTTGAGCATCTTCATGGTCAATGAAAGCGGTGCTTCCATTTACTCCGCGAGTGAGGTAGCGCGGGAAGAGTTTCCAGATCAGGATATCACTGTGCGGGGCGCGGTGAGTATTGGCCGGCGGCTGCTCGATCCGCTGAGTGAATTGGTGAAGATCGATCCAAAATCCATTGGGGTCGGTCAGTACCAGCATGATGTCAATCAAAATAAGCTGAAGGAGGAATTGGACAGGGTAGTGGAGAGCTGTGTGAACCATGTCGGCGTCGATCTGAACACCGCGAGCAAGCATTTGTTGACGTACGTGTCGGGCTTGAGCGCCGGGTTGGCGAAAAATATCGTGGAGTACCGCTTGAAGAACGGTGCCTTTACGAGCAGGGAGGACCTGAAGAAGGTCAGTCTCATGGGGCCCAAGACCTTTGAGCAATGCGCGGGGTTCCTGCGGATCGCCGATGCGGCCAACCCGCTTGACAATAGTGCCGTTCATCCGGAATCCTATCCTATCGTGGCCGCCATGGCGGCGGATCTGCAATGTACCGTGAGTGCTATGATCAAGCAGGGTGAATTGCGTAAGAAGGTGGTCCGGAAAAAATACATTACCGGATCGGCGGGTGAATTCACGATCGGGGATATCTTAAAGGAATTGGAGAAGCCGGGGCGTGATCCGCGGGCGCAGATCGAGGAGTTCAGGTTTGAAGAGACCATTAAGACCATGGAGGACCTCAGGCATGGGATGACTGTCCCGGGTATTGTCACCAACATCACCAATTTTGGGGTGTTTGTGGACATTGGGGTCAAGCAGGATGGGCTCGTGCATATCTCTCAACTCAGCGACACCTATGTCAGCGATCCCAATTCGGTGGTGAAACTGCAGCAGAAGGTGGTGGTGACGGTGCTGGAAGTGGATGCCGCGCGCAAGCGCATCTCTCTTTCTATGAAAGGAGCGACGAAGCCGGCGGTCAAGCCTATTTCCGTTAAGGCTGCGGGGCCGAATCCTGTCGGGGTCAGGGCTGCGACGCCTAAAGAACAGCAAGAGACGCCTGATGCGTTCCAGGCGAAGCTCATGGAGTTGAAGAAGAAATTCAAGTAGTCGATCGTTGTTGTTCTCTTTTGCGTTGCAGGTACATATCCAGCAGCATGAGTGCGAGGACGACGATGATGAGCATGAACACGGAGATATAGGTGCTATTGAAAGCCTTGGAAACGTTCAGGTTATTCAGGCGTTCCAAATTTAGCTTAGGGTTCGCCGGCAGCAAAGTGGAAGAGCCGCTTCCTGCTGCCGACCAGTTGAACTGTGCCAAGGCGTAGGTGAAGAAGCCGAGGATCATGGCCAGGAAGAAGGCGCCGATACCGCGGATGATGTTCTTGTTGATATAGGTCTTCGTCGCCGGTGCGACGTGATGGCGGGCGATCTCTTCCATGACGTTCCTGGTGAAGCGCATGGAGGGTGCATCCAGTTCGGAGGTGTTCAGCAGCTGATGTACGTTCAGCAACTCCCTGTATTGCAGCTGCCACTCCAGGTTCGCGGCCAGCAGTTCATCCACCGCCGATCTTTCGGCCGGGCTGCTTAGGCCGTCGATGTAATCCCAGAGACGATCTTGTATTGTTTGCTCGATATTCATGCGTCGATCAGTATAAAGTTCGGACCAATTTGTGAGATCGGCCGTTAAATGATTAATGGTTTTGTATTTCCCGTACTTCATCGCTAAAATGTTTTTCCATTTTTTCTCTCAGGCGGTTTCGCGCCCTGTGCAATCTCACCTTTATAGTATTGGGTTCCATGCCCATGATGCGGCCGATCTCTTCCAGGGTTTGTTCGCCTTTGTAGAAGAGGGTAATGATCTGGCTGTCGTCGGGGGAAAGGAGCCGGATCGCCGAGTTGACCATGGCGTGCCGGGATTTTTGTTCCATCGTGTTGGCATTGAACCCCGACTCCCGGTTCTCCACCTGCAAAAAGGTCCGGTCGTTATCAAGCGATGTGGTAGTCAGTGTCTTTCTTCTGAGGAAGGTGATGGAACTGGTGCGTACCACGGTATAGAGCCAGGTGCTGAATTTTGCATCTCCTCTGAAATCGGCCAGGGAACGGTAGGCTTTCACGAATACGTCCTGGCTGATCTCTTCGGCATCTTCGCGGCTGTCGGTAAAACGAAGCACCAGGGTGAACACATACTGCTGGTATCGCCCGACCAATTGGGCAAACAATGCCTGTTCTCCTTGCAGGATTCGTTTAATGATCTCTGTATCAGTGCATTCGATTTTCGCCACGTGTAATAAGACTTGGTGTTGCGCCGCAAGGTTACAGTTTAAGGTACAAAAAAAATTGGGGGGTGGTGGTGTAACCTGGCGGTTCCGGGCGTAGTCTGAGGTTGTGTAAAACGATTTTGAATGTTAAAAAAATAACACAATGCAACCCGAACAATTAGTTTTTTTATGGTTTATAGTGATGAGTGTGTGCTTAGGGGCGGTCATCTTCGGTATACGGTACATGCGCAATAAGGAGAACATGGCGATGATCGAAAAGGGCCTGGACCCCACTATAAAACCCGAGCGGCCGCGGCCTGCGCCTTTCCGCAGTCTGAAGTGGGGATTGTTGCTCGTGGGCGCGGGGATGGGGCTTTTTGCCGCCTACCTGCTGGACAATACCTTGTTGTACAAGATAGGCCATTATTCCGACAAGTGGAGGGACTCGGACGGTGTGAACGGCGCAAATGTCAGCATCTATTTTGCCTTGATCGCCATTGGCGGCGGATTGGGATTGATCAGTTCTTACCGTATCGAGAAGAAGGAATTGCTGGACAAGCAACATTAATCAGCGTATCATGTCGATAATAAAAAGTTAACCGGGAGGTTGGCTTTTTTTTTATTTGCGCACGACGTCCAATGCTTTCGCGATTGCGGGGTCGTACAAATTACTCACCTCATAGTAGCCTTGGGCACGCCAGATCTGTCGCGCCAGCAAGGCCTTGAGCCGACGCCGGAGGACTTGTTTTTCGCGTTCCGGTACGGTGCGGAGGTTGACGGTATCCCGGGCTGCGAAGTCTGTCAGGGCTGACCATAGTCGTTCGTCATCGTGAAAGCCGGATATGAAGTCGGATGGTCCCTTGAAAGCCTGGAAGGCCGGAAGGTGCTGGATGTAGTAGGAATAAATGAAACGGTTGAGCGTGCCATCCACATATAGGGTCGTCGTACTGCGGGAAAGGGTGCTGGTGTCGAATACCACGAATATATCGGGAGTGATGCCGCCGCCGCCGTAGACGGTCCTTTTTTCCGGGCCCAGTGTCTTGAAGGCGGCACCGGCGTGCCGGGTGGTGGTATCGCCGTGAAGCACTTCGCCGTCGTGAAAGCGCTTCATCACTTCCTCGTTATAGTCATCGTGTCCTTTGTCATACGGTTTTTGGATACTGCGGCCGGTCGGGGTATAGTAACGGGCGATCGTCAGGCGAAGGGCGGAGCCATCGCTGAGTTGGTATTGCTCCTGTACCAGGCCTTTGCCAAAGGTGCGACGGCCGATGATGGTAGCCCTGTCCCAGTCCTGCAAGGCGCCTGTGAGCACTTCGCTGGCGGAGGCCGTTCCTTCATCGGTGAGGATGGCCAATTTTCCTTTTTCAAACAGGCCGTCGCGGCGGCAGCGGTATTCGACTTTAGGGGAGCGGGCACCGACGGTATAGACGATCAGTTTATCGCCGTCGAGGAAGTCGTCGGCTATTTCGATGGACTCCTGAAGGATGCCGCCGCCGTTACCGCGCAAATCGAGGATGAGTTTTTGCAGACCTTGTTGTTGTAATCGCATGATGGCCTGGGCGAATTCGGCGTGTGTCGTCTCCGAAAATTTACTGATGCGGATGTAGCCCGTTTCTTTGTCCATCATATAGGAAACCTCCACGGACGGCAGGGGGATGGTGCCGCGGGTGATGGGGACCTGCAGCCGTTTGCCCGGCTGTGCCACGCGCAGCAGGGTGATCGTCACCTGGCTTGCGCCCGGGCCGCGGAGCAGTCCGCGGATCCTGTCGTTGGAGATGCCATTGCCTGCCACGGTGGAGTCGCCGACCTTGAGGAATTTGTCGCCGACCTGGAGCCCGGCTTTGTCGCTGGGTCCTCCGGGCAATACGTTCATTACATTGACGGTGTCGTCGAAGATCTGGAATTC
This sequence comes from Puia sp., assembly GCA_965214315.1. Classification (GTDB taxonomy): domain Bacteria; phylum Bacteroidota; class Bacteroidia; order Chitinophagales; family Chitinophagaceae; genus Puia. Next base: position 90,668 of record CBDCBP010000008.1, read on the forward strand.
GACGCCGATGCCTTCGAAGTTACCCTGCAGGTCTTCGTTTACCTCGGAGAGATCGGTGGCGGGGATGTAGATGGAATGGGGGTCCAGGTGTGTGAGCATGCCATCTATGGCATTGTTGCCAAGGGTGTTTGCGGATACCGAGTCCACATATTTCATAGTGATCAGGTCTTCGACCTCTTCTACAGGGGTTTGTTTCCGGGTGAGAAAAAAGCCTGAGGGATGGATATTGCCTCTCAGGCGAAAACCTATCAGCATGCCGATCATCATCACAATGGAGAACAACAAGGGTAGCCAGACCTGGAGTTTTTTCATTCGAACGGTAAATTTTTAACGATTGGGAGGCCAAAGGCTGCAAATTACGCAATCATATTTAACTTGCAGGCACAAAACGGGGTGAAACCTGTTTGCGTGAATCGGGGCGATCGGCCATACACCTAAAAGACGGGGAAATGAATATATTGATAGCGGATAGCGGGTCCACGAAATGCGAGTGGGTCCTTTTGCAGGGCGGGAAGAAGAAGCGTGTGGACACGGTGGGGATCAGTCCGTATTTTCTGGATGTGGCGGGAATTGGCAAGGTGCTCAGGGAGGAGTTGTTGCCGGAATTGAAGCAGGCCGAAGTGGATGAGGTCTTTTATTATGGGACCGGCTGCATCAATCCGGAGAACCGGAAAATAGTGCAGCAGGCATTGAAGGGTGTTTTTCCCGGGGCGGAATTACAGGTGACGCATGACCTGATGGGGGCGGCGCTTGCACTTTGCGGGGCCACCAAGGGTATCTGCTGCATCATGGGCACGGGCAGCAATTCGTGTTATTTCGACGGCAGGAGGATCGTGAAGAACAGTCCGGGGCTTGGGTATGTCCTTGGAGACGAGGGGAGCGGCGCTTACCTGGGCAAAAAGGTGTTACAGTACTATCTCTACAATACGTTCGATGAAGAATTGCGGTACAAATTCGATGCGAAGTATACGACGAATACGACGGAGATCCTGGACAGCGTGTATAAGCAACCGCTTCCCAACCGTTATCTGGCTTCGTTCACGCTGTTCCTGGTGGAGAACCGCGGGCATTATATGATCGAAAATATCATAGAGGATGGCCTGAATGATTTTTTCTTTACGCATTTGTGCAAATACCGGGAAAGTTGGAAATTGCCCATTCACTTTGTCGGCGGAGTGGCTTATGGTTTCAAGGACGTAGTGAAGGAACTTTGCGCGACCTACGAGTTTGAATTGGGCGCTATCCTGCACAAGCCGATGGATGGGTTGATTAACTATCACAAACAGTAGCGTACATATGGCCTTCGAGAAGGTTACGGAAGAAGAAAGCAGGTATCATGACCTGGAAAAAATGAGTGTTGCCGAGATACTGACCGGTATGAATGCGGAAGATAAGACCGTGCCCGATGCTGTAGAGAAAGCGATCCCGCAGATCGGGTCGCTGGTTTCTGCGGCGGCCGATAAACTGTTTGCGGGAGGGCGGCTTTTCTACCTCGGCGCAGGGACCAGTGGCAGGCTAGGTGTATTGGACGCCAGTGAGATCCCGCCGACCTTTGGAATGCCTTTTGACCTGGTCATCGGCATCATCGCGGGTGGGGAGACGGCTATCAGGAAGCCGGTGGAGCATGCGGAGGACGATGCGCAGCAAGGCTGGCTGGACCTGCAGTTGTATGGCATTTCGGACAAGGATATCGTGGTGGGGTTGGCGGCAAGCGGGACGACGCCTTATGTGATCGGTGCCCTGGCGGCCTGTCGCAGCAGGGGGATACCCACGGGCTGTATCGTGTGTAATGCGGGGTCGCCGGTGGCGGAGCAAGCCGACTACCCGGTGGAAGTCGTGGTTGGGCCTGAATTTGTGACGGGCAGTACCAGGATGAAGAGTGGGACGGCGCAGAAACTGGTGTTGAACATGTTGTCTACGGCCGTTATGATCCGTATTGGCCGGGTCGAGGACAATAAGATGGTGAATATGCAATTGACCAATAGCAAATTGGTGGATCGCGGGACACGGATGGTAATGGAAGGGACGGGTCTTACGGACTATGAGCAGGCGAAGGCGCTGCTGCTGCGATCGGGAAGTGTAAAAAAGGCGGTGGATTCGCCACCTGACTAAGGAATAATTTATGCACGAGATAGCATTATGCACGAGATAGAACCATTTTACAACTGGCGCCATATCTATGTGAGCGAGGAAGACGAGCGATCGCCATTTTATGGCCGCGTCTATTCGGAATTTGAATATACGCAAACCATCTACAATTATTATATCCATCCGCAATGGGACGATTTCGGGTCACGCACTTTGTATTGTAAGGTCTTGTTAGCGGATTACGATGAGCATTATGTGGTGATCGAGTTGTTTGGGGAATGGAATGATGCGATCGAGAACGACATCATGAACCTGAAACGGGAGGTGACGGATAAGTTCTTTGAATTTAAGGTTACAAAATTCATCCTGATCGCGGAGAATGTGCTGAATTTTCACAGTGGGGACAAAGACTATTATGAAGAATGGTTCGAAGAGGTGACCGATGCGGGAGGCTGGGTGGTGTGCCTGAACATGCCTGAGCAAACGCAATATGATTTCAAAAAAGCCAAGCTGAACCGGTTCATCGAGTTGGTGGAGTTGGATAACTGGCGGACGTATAAGCCCTTCCACCTGTTCAAGCTGCTGGATGAGCGGATCATGAAAAGATTGGAGTAGGGTGTAACCTGTTCATTTTTCCTTTAGTCATACCGGTATGCAAATATTACGTTTTTGGGTTGTTGCCGTCGGGCTGGTGGCCTTGACCGCGTCATGTCATTACAGAGGTAATCGTATGGTTATCAGCGACAGTGGCGATCACCTTGAACTTGAATACGCGGGTGATATCCAGTTCGACGATGCCGAAACCACGATCGATGCCATCTCCCGGGAAGGTTTTGTGGAGTACCATCACAATGGGGATCGGCTGCTGGCCCGGCCGGATGAGCGGGCGGGGGTGGAGATCGAGTTGTATGAGCATGGGGAATCCATAGGCAACGGCACCGCGGAAGGGCGTAGAATGATGGCCCGTATCGTGCGGCACATGATAGCGCTGGGATTTGACGCCGAGGGGCGGATGGAGCGGATCTATCATAGGGGCGGTTATCCGGCTTTGCTGGCGGAGACGGACAGCATAAAGGACGACGATGTCAGGAAGCGGTATTTTGAGCGGTTGTTGGGCAGGGATACCATTCCGACGGGTGAACTGGCCATTGTCGTAAAGAAGATCGGATCGACGGTTTCCTCGGATGATGACAAAAGACAGTTGCTTTCCCGGGTGGATACTTCTTACCTGAAAGACGATACGATTGCCTCCTATTACCTGGATGCGGTGGCGGGCATCAGGGGCGACGACGAGAAGTCGCAGGCGCTCGATCATTTGCTGCGATCGCCGTTACCGGAGCGTCGGTATTTGCGGACGCTGGATGTGACGAAGACCATAAACGGCGATGATGAGCGGTCGCAGGTACTTGAGCAAGTGATCGGTAAGGGAGTGATAGAAGGTGCGCCATTCGATACGTTGCTGGCGGTGATCGGCGAAATGAATGGGGACGATGAAAAAAGCAAGTTGTTAAAGGGGCTGAGCAGGTCGGATGTCCGGGAACCGCGGTCGTGGGCGCAATTGATCCGCGCGTCTGGCGCTATAAATGGGGACGAAGAAAAGGGGAGTGTACTGATAGCGATCGCTCATCGGCTGCCCCGGACTGATAGCCTGAGGGCGGTGTATGCGGTCGCTGCAAAGCATGTTCATTCTGACGAGGACTATGGGCGCGTGATGCGAGCCATCGAAAATTAAATTTGGTTTTTATCCAGCAATTGCTAATTTTGGCGAACTGATGATCACTACGAAAGCATACCGTTATTTTTACTTTTTCTTTTACTACTACTTTACGGGTAGGCCGGGAATGCTTTTGTTAACCAAAGAATAGATTAAAAGATTAACATAAAGAATCCCGGCCAAAAGCCGGGATTTTTGCATTGAAGCGCTGGCCGGGCGGATCCCGGCGGACAAATGATCGACTTATGGGTACAACACGGGTCTCTATTCAAGGATACGAGGGCAGTTTTCACCAGGTGGCAGCCAGGCAGTTCTTTGGGAACGATGTGGTCGTCATTGCCTGTGCGACCTTCCGGGACCTGGTGCGCGTGGCGTCGGATCGCAAGGAGAGTGATGGAGGAGTCATGGCCATTGAAAACTCCATTGCCGGGAGTATCCTGCCCAACTACAATCTTTTGCAGCAAAGTGACCTGCGGGTTATCGGGGAGATCTACCTGCAGATCGGCCAGCAGCTGCTGGTCAATCCCGGGGTAAGGTTGGAGGATATCCGGGAAGTGCATAGTCATCCGATGGCCTTACTGCAATGCATAGACTTTTTAGAAAAATACCCGTTCTGGAAGCTCGTGGAGACGGAGGATACGGCGCTTAGTGCGAAGCACCTGCATCAGCATCGCGGCAAGCATACGGCGGCTATCGCCAGCGAATTGGCGGCCCGGCTGTTTGAACTGGATATCCTGGCGCCGAACATCCAGACGATGAAGAACAATTACACCCGGTTCCTGATCCTGCAGCGCGCGGATATGGCGCAAGCCGTACCCGATCCGGATAAGGCGTCGGTGAATTTCCATACGGATCATAGTCGCGGGAGTCTGGCGCGGGTGTTGACGACAATCGCGGATGGCGGCATCAACTTGAGCAAGCTGCAGTCCATGCCCATACCCGGCAGCGACTGGGAATATTCGTTTCATGCGGATATGGAGTTCGAAGGGCTGGACCAATTCCAACGCGTCGTCGACGGGATAAGGCCCATCACGGCCGAGCTGAAGATATTGGGCACTTACAAAAAAGGGCGTACGGTTTGAAATTTTTTTATATGAAGACAGGAATCTAATGAAAACAGCCAAGCGACTAGACGGGATCGGCGAGTATTATTTCTCGCAAAAGCTGCGGGAGATCGACGAACTCAACAAGCAGGGTAAGAACGTGATCAACCTTGGCATTGGCAGTCCCGATCTTCCGCCGCACCCCGATGTGATCCGGGTATTGCAGGAAGAAAGCGCGAAACCCAATGTACATGCGTATCAGTCTTATAAGGGGTCGCCCATTCTGCGCCATGCTGTCACCGCCTGGTATCGGCAGTGGTACGGGGTGGACCTGAACCCTGAGACGGAGATCCTGCCGCTTATCGGCTCGAAGGAAGGGATCATGCATATCTGTATGACCTACCTGGACGAGGGGGACGGGGCGTTGGTGCCCAACCCGGGTTATCCGACCTATCGAAGTGCGGTGAAGCTGGCCGGAGGGACATGCGTGGACTATCGCCTTACGGCGGAGGGTGGATGGTTCCCTGATTTTGACGAACTGGAACGTTTGGTTAGTGGCCATGGGCGCATCAAACTGATGTGGGTGAATTATCCGCATATGCCTACGGGGAAGTTGCCTGACCGCGCGTTGTTCGAGCGGTTGGTGGATTTTGGGAAAAAGCATGCTATCCTGATCTGTCATGATAATCCCTATAGTTTTATTTTGAATGATGACCCGATGAGCCTGCTCTCGGTTGCGGGGGCGCAGGCCGTGGTGATCGAATTGAATTCGCTGAGTAAATCGCAGAACATGGCCGGCTGGCGGGTTGGAATGCTGGTTGGGGCAAAGGAGCGGGTGGACGAGGTGCTTCGGTTCAAAAGCAATATGGATAGTGGGATGTTTTTGCCGGTACAATTGGCCGCGGCGAAGGCGTTATCGCTTGGCAAGGACTGGTATGACGGCGTCAATGCGGTGTACAGGGACCGGCGGGGTAAGGTGTTCGAGTTGTTGGCGCTGCTGGGCTGCGACTTCAGCAAGGATCAGGCCGGGATGTTCGTGTGGGCAAAGATACCGGCGGCGTATAGCGATGGATTTGCGCTGAGCGACCGGGTGTTGCATGGGGCCGGGGTGTTCATCACGCCCGGGGGTATCTTTGGGTCAGCCGGGTTGCCCTATGTGCGGGTGAGCCTTTGCAGTACTACGGCCAGGCTGCAGGAAAGTATTGACCGGATACAAAAGGAAAAAATATGATGTTCGATTCGATTACCATCGTGGGGGTTGGCCTGATCAGCGGCAGTTTTAGTCTGGCCCTGAAGGAAAGGGGCCTGGTCCGTAATGTCATCGGTGTCAGCAAAACCGCTGAGAGCATTCGCAAGGCGATGGAGCTGGGTTTGATCGATGAGGCGCTGCCGTTGGAAGAAGCGGTAAAGAAGAGTGAGCTGGTCTATGTGGCCATTCCTGTAGATGTGACGGTGCCGGTGATGAAGCAGGTCATGGACTTGATCACGGACAGGCAGATCGTGGCGGATGCGGGTTCCACCAAGCTGACGCTTTGTGAAAGTCTTGCGGACCATCCGATGCGGAGTCGTTTTGTGGCGATGCATCCCATGTGGGGGACAGAATACAGTGGGCCTGAAGCCGCGGTTCGGGATGCCTTCCGGGGGCGGTCCTGTGTGATCTGTGAGAAAGAGAAGAGTGCGCCGGATGCGGTGGACGTAATGGAGAAATTGTATACGGACCTGGGGATGAACATGGTGTACATGGATGCGAACAGCCATGATATGCATGCTGCCTACATTAGCCATATTTCGCATATTACGAGTTTTGCGTTGGCGAATACGGTGCTGGAGAAGGAAAAGGAGGACAGTGCGATCTTCGAGCTGGCTGGTGGAGGTTTCGAGAGCACGGTGCGGTTGGCGAAGAGCAATCCGTCGATGTGGCTGCCTATTTTTATGCAGAACAAGGAGCATGTACTGGATGTGTTGAACGAGCATATTGCCCAGTTGCGGAAATTCAAGAGTTGTTTAGAGAAGGGCAATGCGGATTATTTGCGGGAGCTAATGGAAAATGCGAATAAGATAGGGCGGATCATCAAGTAGCGCGTCGCCGCCATGGGCTATGGCGTCCGATGGAAGGGTGGGGGTGCCGGGGAAATTTCCGGGGCCCTTCAGGGGTAAAAAGCGTACCTTTGCGCCAAATTTCTATAGATTATGACGACATTTGAAGGGCTAGGTCTGGATACCCGGTTGGTGCAGGCGACTGACGCGCTGGGATTCAAGCATCCGACACCCATACAGGAACAGGCCATTCCTGTATTATTAAGCGGAACTAAGGATCTGGTGGGATTGGCGCAGACGGGGACGGGAAAGACGGCGGCGTTTGGCTTGCCGCTATTGGATCTGATAGACGAAGCGCAGAAATACCCGCAGGCGTTGGTCGTTTGTCCGACACGGGAGTTGTGCATGCAGATCGTGAGCGAAATAGAGTTGTTCAAGAAGTTCATGCCTTCGGTGCAGGTGATGGCGGTGTACGGTGGAACTTCTATCGGATTGCAGATCAGGGATTTGCGCAGGGGCGTCCAGATCGTGGTGGCGACGCCTGGCCGGCTGATCGATTTGATCGAGCGGAAGGCGATCAACCTGGAACAGATAAAATTTGTCGTACTAGATGAAGCGGATGAGATGTTGAATATGGGTTTTCAGGACGATATCGAATTCATCCTGCAGAACACGCCAAAAAGGGATGCTACCTGGCTGTTCAGTGCTACGATGCCGCCTGAGATCAGGCGCGTTAGCAAGAAATACATGCAGAGCCCTATGGAGATCACGGTGGGCAAGATGAACACGGCCAATAAGAACATCGATCATCAGTATTACGTAACATCGGCCCACCAGCGCTATGAGACTTTAAAGCGGCTGATCGACTTCAATCCGGGGATCTATGGGATCATTTTTACGCGGACCAAGTTGGATGCACAGAATATTGCGGAGAAGCTGACGAGGGAGGGCTATGATATCGATGCGCTGCATGGGGATCTTACCCAGCAGCAGCGGGACAAGGTGATGGGCGAGTTCAGGGACAAGACCTTGCAACTGCTGATCGCCACGGATGTGGCGGCACGTGGGATCGACGTGAAGGAGATCACCCATGTCATCAATTACGAGTTACCGGATGATGTGGAGGTATATACGCATCGCAGTGGTCGTACGGGGAGGGCAGGAAGTACGGGGATCGCCTTGTCGATCGTCCACAGCCGGGAGATAGGCAAGCTGCGGCAGATCGAACGGATCGTGCAGGTGCCTTTTCACAAGATGGAGATACCGACGGGCAAGGATGTCTGCAGGAAGCAGTTCTTCTCGTTCATGGAGAAATTGTTGCAGGCGGATATCAGTCATGGGGACTATGAGACGTACGTGCCAATGCTGGCTGAGAAATTCGCCGATATCAGTAAAGAGGAAGTGTTGAAGCGGGTTGCGGCGATGGAGTTCGACCGTTTTCTTAAATACTATGAGAATGCCGAGGATCTGAATGTTCGTGAGCGGACGCGGGAGTTTGGCCGGGATCGCGACACGCGGATCGGTGGGGAAAGGCGGGAATTCGGTCGCCGTGACGTGGGCGAAGCCAGGCCGAGGACGGCCCGGGAATACACCAGCAATGGCGAATATACCCGGCTGTTTGTGAACCTGGGGACGAAGGATGGGTTTTACAAGGCCAGTTTTCTGCAATTCATCCTGGATATGAGTGAGCTGCGCAAGGAGGTATTGGGCAGGATAGACATGAAAGAGATGAACAGCTGGGTGGAAGTGGATAAGAAGTCCGTGCCGCAGATGATACGGGCGATAGATGGGAAGAATTACAAAGGCCGGCGGATCCGGATGAATGACGCGAACAGCAAATAAATACAATGCCGCCCCGCGGGTGGGGTGGGTTGACTACTAAAATTTCACCTGATATGGAAGCAACAGCTACAAAAAGCGCGAAGGAAGTTGTCCAGGCTGCCTGGAACAAGCGTCCGCTGATCATTTCCGGTCCCTGTAGTGCGGAGACGGAAGAACAAACTGTCGAAACCGTGACCAGGCTGGCCAAGACCGGCAAGGTAGATATGGTAAGGGCAGGTATCTGGAAGCCACGTACGCGTCCGGGAAGTTTCGAAGGCATCGGGACCAAGGGGCTCCCCTGGCTTCAGCAGGCCAGGAAGCTGACGGGGCTGCCCGTCGCGATCGAAGTTGCCACTGCCAAGCAGGTGGAAGACGCGTTGCATTTCGATGTCGACGTCTTGTGGATCGGGGCCCGCACCACGGTAAACCCTTTTAGCGTGCAGGAGGTGGCCGATGCGCTGCGCGGGGCAAACGTACCGGTGTTGATCAAAAACCCGATCAATCCGGACATCGAGTTATGGACGGGAGCTGTAGAGCGGGTCGCTAAGGCCGGGATCACGCAGATCGCTCTGATCCATCGCGGCTTTAGTTCCTACGGAAACACGGAATACCGGAATGCGCCGATGTGGCATCTGGCGATAGAAATGAAGCGGCGGACGCCGGGCATGATGATGATCAATGATCCTTCGCATATCAGCGGCCGTCGGGATATCTTGCTGGATGTGGCCCAAAAGGCCATCGATCTGGGGATGGACGGGTTGATCATCGAATCGCACATCGACCCGGATAACGCGTGGAGCGATGCCAAGCAGCAAATTACGCCGGAGCGGCTTGCCGAGTTGCTGGACAGTATCAAGTGGAGGCATGAGACGACGACGGAAAAGGATTTCGTCACCGCCCTGGAAAAATTACGTGAGCAGATCAATCATATCGATGACGAGTTGATCCAGTTGCTGGGACAGCGGATGAAGATCGCCGACCAGATCGGGACGTATAAGAAGGATAACAACATCACTATTCTGCAGACCAACCGGTGGAACTCCATTTTGGAAAAGGCGTTTGTGAAGGGTGAGAAGTTGAACCTCAGTAAGGAGTTTGTCACCAAGTATTATGACGCCGTACACATGGAGTCCATCAACCACCAGAACAAGATCATGAATAGTTAAGGCGCCCCATGGTCTACCTCTTCGTTCATGTCATTTGGTGCGTGCGCGGACGTGAAGCGCTCCTGAGCAAACCGGTCAGGCGAGTACTCTTCGCCCACCTGCAAAAGGATGGGGAGGAGAAGGGGATCAGGATAGTGGCTGCCGGGGGCGTGGAAGACCATATCCATTGCCTGCTCCAGTTGATGCCATCGCAAAATCTATTACAAGTATTGAAGCACATCCGCGCCGCTATGGCGGAGTGGCTGAATGAGACCCGTCTGCTGACCACGGCGGTTGAATGGGAAGCGGATTACTATGCTTATTCGGTGAGTCCGAGCGGCGTGCAGCAGGTAGCAGCATTCATTGGCAAACAGGAAGAATATCACAAGACCAAGACACTGGATAGCGAACTGGAGATATTTGACCGTTTTAAAGAAAGTTTAGTATGACCAAATTGCAATTCAAGTTCTCGGGGAAGACGACGGGTTATATTTTTGATACCGGTTTTTCTTATTTGGAGAAGTTGGTGGATAAGGAACATACCGTGCTGATCACCGACGCCCATATTTTTGCCGCGCAGCGGGCGGTATTCGGGGGATGGAAGACGATCGTGATCAATGCGGGTGAGCAGCATAAGGTGCAGGCCACTGTGGATGTCCTTATCGATCGGTTGATCGAATTGGGTGCCGACAGGAAGACTGTACTCGTGGGGGTCGGCGGCGGGGTGGTCACCGATATTACGGGCTATGTCGCGGCAATCTATATGCGCGGCCTGTCTTTTGGCTTTGTGCCTTCTTCGATATTGGCGATGGTGGATGCTTCGGTCGGCGGCAAGAATGGCATCGATGTGGGGGTGTACAAGAATATGGTGGGAACGATCCGTCAGCCGCAGTTCCTGCTGTATGACTACAACCTGTTGAAGTCCTTGCCGACGGCCGAATGGGTAAATGGATTTGCGGAAGTCATCAAGCATGCTGCGATAAAGGATGCGGCGCTGTTCAGGGAGCTGGAGAAAAATAAATTGACGACCTATCAGCGGGACAAGGGTGCCCTGGCGAAATTGATCAGGCGCAATGTGGTGATCAAATCCAGGGTCGTGGAAAAGGATGAATTTGAAAAGGGGGAGCGGCGGTTGTTGAATTTTGGCCATACGCTGGGTCATGCGATCGAGAATTTATATGCGCTTTCGCATGGGCAGGCGATTTCGATCGGGATGGTGGCAGCCAGCATGCTCAGTGAGCAGTTCACGCCCTTTACCGATACCGATAGGGTGATTGCGGTGCTGAAGCGGTATGGATTGCCTACGCAGGCGGAATTCGATGCGAAGGAGGTGATGAATGTGTTGCGCAAGGACAAGAAGAAAGAGAAGGATACCATGAACTATATTCTGCTGAACAAGATAGGGGAGGGCGTTGTCAAGCCCATCCAGGTGACGGAGTTGGACAAATTGTTACAATCAATTATAACGGCGCGCTGATCATGCAAACGACAATACAACCATCGCATCTTCGGGGCGTTCGTTTGGCGCCGGCTTCCAAGAGTTCAATGCAAAGGGCCTGCGCTGCGGCATTTCTCCGGGTCGGGGAGACGATCATCCGTCATCCGGGTCATTCCAATGATGATAAGGCGGCGCTTGGGGTCATCCAGGATCTTGGTGCGCAGGTAGCGGGTTTGCCGGACGGTTCCTTGCGGGTGCGTAGTGTGGGTGTGGCCGCCGATGGTGAGCGGGCGATTGCGGGTCGTAGCCCGGGTAGCGGTTTGGGGGCGGCGCGTGGTGCAGGCGACGGCGGGTCCGGCGATGTGGAGGTTTTGGATCTGCCGCTTGAAGTCAATTGCGGCGAGAGTGGATTGGGGTTGCGGATGTTTGCGCCGATCTTCGCGTTAAGCGGGCGCACGATCCGGGTGAGGGGGGAAGGCAGTCTGCTGAAGCGGCCCATGGATTTCTTCGATGAGATCTTTCCGCAACTGGGGATACGTGTCGTCTCCAATGGGGGGAAGCTGCCGTTGGAGATACAGGGTCCTTTGCAACCCCGGACGATCGAGATAGATGGGTCATTGAGCTCGCAGTTTTTAACGGGTCTGCTCTTTGCTTTTGCTGCGGTGGGTGCGCCTGGTGTGTCGATCCGGGTCCGTGATTTGAAAAGCAAGCCTTATATCGATCTGACCTTGCAGGTGATGCGGTGTTTTGGCTGGGAGGTGGAGAACAGGGATTATGCTGAATTTTTGTTTAGTGTTGAAAGGAAGGCGGGCGATCCGGTCTATACGGTGGAGGGGGACTGGAGTGGTGGGGCATTTCTGCTGGTCGCCGGGGCCATTGCCGGGCCGATCCGGATACAAGGGCTGGATGAGTGGTCGACGCAGGCGGATAAGGCCATTCTGCAGGCGCTGTGTGATTGCGGGGCGGTATTGGAGATCGGAGCCGAGGCTATTTTGGTAGGGCCGCCGGCTGGAGCGGCGAGTGTGGTTGGGGGGGCGAGTTTGGTTGGGGCGGCGAGTGTGGTTGGGGGGGCGAGTGTGGTTGGGGCGGCGAATGTGGCGGGTAGCCTGGTGCAGCCGCTGAAGGCTTTCACCTTCGATGCGACGGATTGTCCCGATCTTTTCCCCCCACTCGTGGCGCTGGCGGCTTTTTGTGCCGGAACGACGGAGATCCTGGGCGTAAACAGGCTCGCGCATAAAGAAAGCGACCGTGGGCTCACGCTGCAGGAGGAGTTTGGGAAGATGGGCGTTCGCATCGAGCTGCAGGGCGATAAAATGCTGGTATTTGGGGGGCGGGGGGTAAAAGGTGCGGTTGTACATTCCCGGCATGACCATCGGATCGCCATGGCCTGTGCCGTTGCGGCTTTGCAGGCGGAGGGGGCGGTGGTGATCGAAAATGCGGAGGCCATCGATAAATCTTATCCCGATTTCTACAGCGACCTCCAGGCACTGGGGGCCAGCATAAACATAAAGCTATGAATACGTTTGGCCGTCTTTTCCGCGTTCATATATTCGGCGAGTCCCATGGGGAAAGCGTCGGTGTCAACATAGACGGTTGTCCTGCGGGAATACCGCTTCCGGCGGCCGATTTCTTACCCGATCTCGAAAGGCGAAAGGGGGGAATGCAAAAGGGTACGACGCCAAGAAAAGAGGATGATCTTCCCCTATTCAAGAGTGGTCTCTTTCACGATGTCAGCACGGGTTCGCCCATTACCATTTTATTTGAGAACAACAATATCCGTTCGGCGGATTACGAAAAGCAGCGGGCGGTCCCGCGGCCGGGGCATGCGGACTTTGTGGCGCATGAGAAATTCGGTGGTTTCGAAGACTATCGGGGCGGCGGCCCTTTCTCGGCACGGTTGACGGTGGGATTGGTGGCTGCCGGTGTGATAGCAAAAAAAATGCTGAAGGGCTTTGGCGGGTTGAAGGCTGACGGAAGTGATGGTGGGGCGGCGGTGACTGCCAAAATATTAGAGATCGGTGGACAAAAGGATCAGGAACTGGGGCTGCAGCGGGCGATCGATGCGAAGGACTCCATTGGCGGGATCATCGAATGCCGGGTCAGCGGCTTACCGGTGGGGCTTGGCGAGCCATTCTGGGATTCGGTGGAATCGTTGATCGCGCATGCGATATTTGCCGTACCGGCAGTCCGCGGGGTTGAATTCGGTACCGGTTTTGCGGCTGCCAGGATGTTTGGCAGCGAGCACAATGATGCCCTCGCCGATAGGCAGGGGCGTACCCTGACCAACCATGCGGGCGGCGCAGTAGGGGGTATCACGAATGGGAACGAGCTGGTCTTCCGGCTGGCGATCAAGCCAACCAGTTCCACTCCTAAGGAACAACAGACCCTGAATTGGGAGACGGGGCAAAAGGAGTCTTTTTCGGTAAAAGGGAGACATGATCTTTGCGTCGCTTTGAGGGCGCCGGTCATCGTGGAGGCCGTGACGGCGATCGTGCTGGCGGATCTTTTTCTGCTGGAGCAGCGGGTGCCCCGGGTTAACCGGGCAGGTGTTTGAACGCTGAGTAAATTATTATTATATTGAGGCATATATGAAAAACCGAAAGCGAGGCGCTAAGTTGCTTTTCCCGATGTTGTTGTTGCTAACCCTGATGGCCTGTCATGACCGATCCCATAAAGAAAGGAAAGAGGAGGGAAAGACACCTGCCCAGGTGCAAGCACTCGTGGGTTCCGATCTGAAGTCGATGCTCGAGTATGCGTCAGGCAACAAGGACAAGTTGAACGATTCCATTGTCCTGGTTTACCGCAAGCTTGAAGATACGGTTTACGACAATAACGGCTATACTCCCCTGTGGAGCAATAAGGAGCGCTGGCTGCCGGCAGGTGACAGCCTGCTTGCTTTTATCGGCAACAGTAAGACCTATGGTCTTTTTCCCGCCGACTACCATTACACCGCCCTTTCTTTTATTCAGCGGGTCATTAATGAGGATACGATGGCGAGGAAAAACCCCACGCTTTGGACGCGAGCCGATCTAATGCTGACCGATGCTTTTTTTAGCCTGGTGAAAGACCTCAAGCAGGGGCGTCTCGACTATGATAGTGTGACCCTGCGAACGGATTCCGTTTTACCCGACAGCCTGTTGTTCCAGGCCCTGGCGACAGCCAGGCAGTCAGGGCATCTGGTGGCGGTGCTGGACAGCCTCGAGCCGAGGCATCCGGGTTACGATTCACTAAAGGCCGGTCTGCAGGATTTTCTGGCGACCGCGCATTTCCGATACCTGACCTGGCTGGACTACCCGTACGAGAAAAAAGACTCCGCGCTATTTGCCGTTGCGCTGGCAAACCGGCTACGTGAAGTCGGTTACCTGGACTCTGTAGTGGGTCAACCCGATACGGCAACCCTGGCCGGGGCGATCCGGAACTACCAGGCGACCAATAAGCTCAAAGTCACCGGGAGGGTCAACGGCGATATGGTGACGATGATGAACAATAATTCCGATTGGGAGAAGTTCAAGCGGATAGCCATGAACCTGGACCGGTATAAACTGCTTCCCGACACCTTGCCAAAGACATTTGTGTGGGTTGATCTGCCGGCGTTCAATTTGCAGGTAGTCGACTCCGATACGGTCGTAATGGAATCGAAGGTTATCGTGGGCGCGCCCAAGACGAGGACGCCGTTGCTGACGAGTGAGATATCGAATTTTGTGACTTATCCGCAATGGACGGTGCCTGTCAGTATCATCATGAAGGAGATGCTGCCGGCGATCAAGAAGAATATAGATTACCTGCGAAAGCAGAACCTGATGGTCGTCGACGACAGGGACAGTGTCCGGGACCCGTCCACGATCAACTGGCGGCGGATGAACAAGAACAATTTCCCCTACCAGATAAAACAGCGCCAGGGGGATGACAATTCCCTCGGGGTCATGAAATTCAACTTCAAGAACAAGTACGATGTATACCTGCATGATACCAATGGGCGTTGGATGTTCGACAAGACGTTCCGGGCGTTGAGCCATGGATGTGTGCGGGTGAAGGAGTGGCGGAAGTTATCGGATTTTTTGACCCGCAAGGATACGATGAAGTATCATCCCGACACGCTCAGGGCCTGGATCAGGCGGCAGGAGAAGCATACGGTGTATGGTTTCGCCCATGTGCCGATCTTCATAAGGTATTTTACATGTGAGGGGATCAAGGGCAAGGTCGTCTTTCATGACGATATCTATGGCGAGGATAAGGCGTTGAGGAACCGGTATTTTGCAAATAAGCCTATCTATTGATATTTTTTGCTGCTATATTGTTGCCGGCCGCTTTGATTGGCCGGGATCCGGCGCTGGCCGGGGATTCGGTGGTGCCAAAGGGTCATCACAAGCCGGTGGTTGGTAAAGGTGCGGGTTTGACGAAGGGTGTGGGCGCTGCTAAAGGTGCAGGCGCTGCTAAAGGTGCAGGCGCTGCTAAAAGTACGGCTTTGACGACGGGTGCGGCTTCGGCGAAAGGTGTGGCTTTGGCTAAACGCCCGATCAATATACAGTACGGCACCGCCAGTTACTATAGCGACAAATTCGAGGGTCGCAAGACGTATACCGATGAGATCTTCAGGCAGGACGGTCTGACGGGCGCCAGTAATACGCTACCCATGCAAACCTGGGTCAAGGTGACCAATCTCCGGAACAAGCGCACGGTCTTTGTGCGGATCAACGACAAAATGCATCCCCGTAATAAACGGATCATCGATCTGAGTCATGCTGCCGCATCGAAGCTTGGATATGCAGGCCGGGGGCTCACGCGGGTAAGGATCGACGTGATGGGGAGGAAAAAGCCGCAGGGGGCAGAAGATGAGCCGGCGGCCCGGCGGCAGCCATCTAATTCTTTGCGCCGAAAAGGCGTTTGAAGAAGCCTTTTTTCTTTGGCGGCGGCGGGGTGTTATCCGCATCTTTGACCGTGACCTTCACGGAGCCTTCTTTGCTGGTCTTATTGGCCTCCTGCAGGATCTTTTGTTCTTCCGGCGACAGTTTTGAGTCGACGGGTACTGTTGGCGGGCTGTTATCGATGTATTGGTTGGCCTTGCCATTGCCTTCGTTGGCCCCTTCCGCACCGGGAGGCGCGATCTTTTCAATGTTCATATAATCGTACATCATCTCCTTCCGCACGTTTTCGGGCTGGATGAATTTGGCGTTGCGGTCGATGCCCAGGGTCTTGTCGGCCAGGACCTTGGCGAAGAAATATTCCCAGATGGGGCGAGCCGCCTGTGCGCCGTAGCCGAGACCGCTTTCAAGGTGGATGAAGCGATCGTCGCAGCCTATCCAGGAGCCCGCCATGAGTTGCGGGGTGTAGCCCATGAACCAGGCGTCTCCGTTGTCATTGGTGGTACCGGTCTTGCCGCCCATTTCCGAGATGCCGAGCCGGTTGCGCAGGCCTGCCGCGGTGCCAAAGTCGACGGCGCCCTGCATCATGCGCGCCATGGTATACGCGGTTCCCTGACTGATGACCTCTTTGCGTTCGGTGTCGAAGGGCGCCAGCACATTGCCGTTCTTGTCCTCGATGCGGGAGATATAATAGGGTCTGGTGCTATAGCCGCCGCTTGGGAACATGGTATAGCCCCACATCATTTCGTAGAGGGAGAGGTCACAGGCGCCGAGGGCCATGGAGGGGTAAGGGTCTATGCGGGTGGGAATGCCGATCTGCTTGATGTATTCGGCGAAACGTTTGGGTCCCACCTGCTTCATGATATACGCAGCCACACCGTTGATGGACCAGGCGAGGCCGGATGCCATGGTCATCGAGCCGCCTTCGTGTTTGTCGGCACGGGCTGGCACGTACCCAAAACCCGGGAAATATTGCTGGCTGGTCTCGCATTCGGTCTCGGGTGTAAAATTGAAGTCTTCGATACCGAGGCTATAGAGAAAGGGTTTGATAGCGCTGCCCACCTGGCGCTTTGTATTGATATTAGCGTGGTCGAACTTGTACGTTTTAAAGTCGATGCCGCCGACCCAGGCTTTTACGGCGCCGGTGACGGGGTCCATCACCATAAATGCGGTCTGGAGCATCTGCTGGTGGTACTTGATGGAGTCCAGCGGGGTCATGACGGTGTCTTTTTCGCGTTTGGAGTTCCAGGCAAAGATCTTCATGGCCACCGGGAGGTAGAAGGTTTTGCGGATATCGGCGTCGCTCATGCCGTCGTCCTCGAGGTTATGCCAGCGTTCGCTGTTGCGCATGGCTGCGTCGAGGATATTGGCGTGGTCCTTCCAGATGAGTCCTTTGCGGACATCGGATTGGGCACTGAGCGCTTTTTGCAAAATGGGCAATTGTTTGGCGACGGCTTCGTCGGCGTAGAGCTGCATGCGGGGATTGATCGTCGTATAAATCTTGAGACCGTCTGTGTAGAGATTGTAGGGCTGGCCGGTAGCGGGGTTCTTGTGTTCTTTGCACCACTTCTGGAGCTCGCCGCGGAGCACGTCGCGGAAATAGGGCGCGAGGCCGTTATTTTCGTCAACCTTTTTGTAGTTGCTGAGGTCGATGCCTTTGCGCTTGTATTTCGCGGCGTCGCTTTCCGACAGGTAGTTGTTCTTGACCATCTGGTTGATGACGGTATTGCGCCGGTCGTAGGCCATTTTCGGGTTGCGCCTCGGGTTGTACAGGGTGTTGCCTTTGAGCATACCGATGAGGATGGCGGCTTCGTCGACGGTCAGCCTGTCGGGCTCTTTTTGGAAGAAGGTGCGGGAAGCATTCCGGATGCCGTAAAGGTTATCGCCGAACGGCACTTCGTTCAAATAGAGCGCGAGGATCTCCTGTTTGGTGAAATTGCGTTCCAGTTTGATGGCGATGATCCATTCCTTTAGTTTTTCGATGAAGCGGCGGACGAAGTTCTTCGATCCCTGTTCGAGCAGGTTCTTAGCCAGCTGCTGGGTCAGGGTGCTGCCGCCGCCGTCCCGTCCCAATTTGACAACCGCGCGCATGACGGAATAGCCGTCGATGCCTGAGTGTTGGTAGAAGCGTTCATCTTCAGTGGCGACCAGCGCATTGACGACGTTAGGGGAAATGTCCTTGAATTCGACATTGCTGCGGTTCCCTTTGTCTTTGTAGTATTTGCCCATCGGGGTCCCGTCTTCTGCGAAGACCTCGGTAGCGAGGGTGATGGAGGGATTCTCCAATTCTTTGAGGGAAGGCAGGGAGCCGAAGACGCCCAGGTTGATCAGGATGAGGAAAAGGATAAAAGCGCCCAATCCATAGAAAAAAATCTTCCAGAAGACACGGACAAATTTTATCGCAGACATATTGTTTTTTAAAATAATAGCTATAGCTGTTGCGGGTAAAAATACTGCTAATCCCTGTTAAATAGTTTCTAAAAATGTATCAGAATTTACCCGGATAAGCGGCAGACAGGAATTTCCTATAGGCGTTCATATCCTTGTTCTTCAGTAGCAGGTCGAGGTTATAAGCGGATATGATCATGAAGCTGTATTTCCCTGCTGGCATCCAAGGGATAATGGCCCTTGGTGCCATGGCTTTTGCATTTTTGAGATAGTCCGTCGCACTATCGGCGTTTCCGAAATTGCCGATAACCATCACTTTCAGGGAGTCGTTAAGCGACACATTTTGTGTCGTCAGCCCCAGGCTGTAATAAGACTCGGTGTTATAGCGGCTAAAGGCGTTCCCGGCTTCCGAGACGTATACCGGATCGACCTTATCGAGGACCATGATCACCGAATGGGCTCTGTCCGGGGTAAGGGTGAAGACCGAATTAAGTGTACGCAATTTTGCGGCCAATTGCGCGGTATCGTCGCGCAATTTCTGTAAGGCGGCGTTGACGGAGTCGGACTGGTGTTTCAAGCGGGCGGATTGCAGGGAATCGGCGGAGGCTTTGAGCAGAGCAGCATGCAGCGAGTCCTGCAGTTTATGGAGCTTGTCCAATTTGCCGGCATCCATGGTGATCATGTTTGCGCTGGCGGTGTCCAGTTTCGGCTTCCCGGCTGTCACGTTTGGTTTGGCCACCACGTGCGCCAGGGAATCTTCCCTGTGCCGGGCCCGTGCCCAGGAGGAGGTATCCTCCTTCACCAGCATATTGGAGTCATTGCGGACTAACCGGGGTTTCGTGTCGGCGGGGCGGATGGAGGTGGTGCTGGTGTCCACCTTATCGTCGTCATCGGATTTACGGGTTACCTGCAGCCGGGTGAGGTAATCTTCGATCTGTCTGCGGCGGCTGAGCACATCGAGTAAGGTGGCCGCTTTATCCGCCATGGGCGTTTTGGGCCATTTGGTCGTGATGCTCGTTAGGGTGGACCGGGCCTGGTTGTCCTGGCGTGTCCGGATGAAATAGACCGATTCGATGTAGAGCAGCTGCGGCGTCCAGTATTTGTCCCCATAGAGGCTATCGGCTACCTTCTTACCTGCCAGCGCCTCGTCGAAGCGGCCTTCGATGAAGGCGATATAGACCTTTTCGTATTGGTGGGTGGCGTTGATCCGGCGTTCGTCCGCGACTTTGCCGGCGGAGTCGGGATTGACGGCTTTCAAGGTAAAGATGCCGCCGGGGTATCGGGTACTCAGCAAGTGCAAGATGCGCTGTGCGTTCTCCTGATCACCGAGTTTTGTGTAGCAATAGTAGAGGTTGAACAAGGTCTCCTCGTAGCGGTTGGTCTTGGGGAATTTATTGAGCAGGCTGTCGTATGCGTCGATGGCATAGGGATAGTCGGGTATACCGTCCTGGTAGGCTTTGCCCAGGTTGAACAGGGCGTTTTCGACGGAGTCCTGCGATCTTTTCATTTTGTCCGGCGTCAGGGGGAGGTGGCTTAGCAGGGTTTTGAAATCGATAACGGCAGGCCCGGTCGTTTTGGTCAGGCTGTCGGTCAGATCGGGTGTATTTCTGCCACCCGGTCCCCTTCCGTTTCCGATACCGATCTTCATGATGGAAGAGATCTGCCAATTGTCGACGTTAGGCCGGTTACCGAATTTAGTGCGGAAGTCCGAATAGCCTTTGGCCTTCAGTGTCTGGTTGTCGAAATACCAATCGGCGCTTGTCGCGCCAAACAGGTCGGGTGCGTTGCCATTGTTGTTCCGCAGGGGGGAGTTGCTGTCGAAGCTGCTATCGGCTTCGTCGCGGAGGCCTTGTTGTTTTCGGAGGTAACGGACCAGTTTTTTGATATAGGCGTCCCGTTGGGGAGGAGGCATGGCGGCGATGCGCTGCAGGCTGTCCTGGCGGTAGAGGATGTCCATGTCCTGGACGATCGTGCGCAATGCCCTTTTGCGATCGGGCAGCCAGTCGAGTTCACCCCTGGGCGCCACGTCGTTGGCGTTCAGGATCAGGCTGTCATAGAAATTCCTGGCAGACCTGTAGTCTTTGGCCTCAAAGGACAGGTTACCCAATAGGAGGAAGGCCTTTTTGCGCTGGTCGTTGGTGGAACCGATGGAATTCCTGATGCAGAGTCGAAGATCGGCTATGGCCCCGGGTGTATTGTGCCGCTCGAGTTCCATCTGGGCGGCGGTGTAATAGATGATATCCCTGTAAGGTTCATACCGGTCGCGGTGGGCCATCTTTATCAGGGCGGCGATGTTCTTTGCAATATAATCGGCGGTGCCATCTTTGGTCTGGCGGATGGCATTCAGGCGGGCGTAGACATCCAGGACAGGGTTATAGGTATGGCTGACCGTTCTTTCGTAAAAGAGCTTGGCGTTATAGCTGTCGTTTTCTTTTTCGTAGAGCTGGGCGATCAGGTATTCCCATCGGGCGACTTCTTCGCGGTTCTCGGCTGCCGGCAGGGCCTTTTGCAGGTAGATCGCGGCGCTGTCGTAGCTATCTTGTTTGTAGAACCAGAGGGCTCTTACTTCCTGCAGGCTGGGCATCAGTCTGGGTGGGAATTGCGGATCGTGGAGGAGGATCTCGATAAGGGCGGATGCTTCGTTGAACCTGTCCTGGGCGATATAGGTCCGCACCTTCCAAACGAGTCCGTCGTTGCGGCTTGGGGGGAGGGAAAAGACCTTTTGGAGGATATTGGGATCTTCCTTTGTGGAGATGATGCTGGCATTGTTGCCCTGGAGTTCGTTGGCATTGCTGGCAATGGTCTCATAGTACCCGTCTTTGTCGCGCGGGGCGAAGGCCCAGTTGAGGAACTGGAGGGTAATATAGGCGGAATCGAAGTCCTTTTTGTAATAATAGGTCTTGCCGATCAGGAAATAGAGATTGTCGATCCAGTCGTTTCGCACATCGTGGATGAGGATACCCATGGTACACTTGTAGATAACGGAGTCCAGCTCTTTTTTCTGCCCCAAGGTGGCGTCGAGGCTATAGTTATAGAAGGGGAGCAGGCGGGTGTAGTCATCGCGGAACTGGGCTTTGGCCTTGGCCACGACCATATTCAGCTTATAGTTCGCATTGTAGTAAAAATTATAATGCGTGATGGTGTTTTGGATGAAGCGGCGGCTTTTTTTGAATTTTTTGCCGTTGTTCGAAGTCTCCGAAGCGAGGATACGGTTTTCGAACTTTTTTGGTTTGTTGAGGTCATAGTCTACCCCTACCTGGGCCGAGACGCCAAGGTAAAGACAAGATAGAATGCCTACTAGCAGGATCTTACTATACGCCACGCTGCAAATAATGCTATAAACTGTTTTTAGGGAAATTTATTTTATTATCTTTATTGGCAATTAATCCAATATGGCCAAATTCGATGCCAACTCCACTTTAAAGCGCCTCCAGAACCGTTACCGGCTGGTCGTGATGAATGATGATACGTATGAGGAGGTGGTTACCTTTAAATTATCCCGCCTGAGCGTTTACACAGTTCTCTGCACGATATTTGTATTATTGACGGGCCTGACGGTCGCGTTGATCGTTTTTACGCCATTGAAGCTGTACATCCCGGGATATGGGGATGTTAGTAATACGAAGGACCTGCGTGAACTAAAGATACGTACTGATTCGTTAGAGCAGGAAGTGCGGTACAAGGACCAGTATTTGGAGAGTATTCGGAGTGTGTTGCAGGGAAATAGGACTGTGAAGTTGGATACAACGGCTTTGAAGATCCCGAAACCTGAGAAAATCAACGACTAAAATCCATATATTATGTTTAACGGCAAGTCTAAATCTGAAGGATTCGAGCTTGGGGCAGAAAAGCCCGCAAGCACCAGTGCCAGCCTGATCGGCTCGGGAACGACCATGAAAGGAGACATTACCAGCAGTGGTGATCTGCGGATCGATGGGACGCTTGTAGGCAATATCCATTGCACTGCGAAGGTGGTGATCGGTGCCAACGGCAATGTCCAGGGTGATATCGGCGGCCAGCAGGCCGATATTATGGGAAAAGTATCCGGAACCATCAAGGTCAAGGACCTCTTGCAATTGAAGGGGGGAAGCGTTGTAAATGGCAATATCGAGGCGGCCAAGCTGCAGATCGAGCCTACGGCCAACTTTAACGGCGAATGTCACATGACTGTTTCCACCCACACGCCCGGCGCGGCTCATTCCAAGTCCACCGCACCTGATGTAAAGAAGGAATTCAAGCATGAAAATTCAGCGATCGCCTCAGCCTGATGCGTCGGGTGACAACAGCCAGGGTGGCGAGTCAAATGAAAACAGCCGCGGCGGCTCAAGTGGTCGGCGGCGGGAATTAATACGTTATGCGGGGCTATCCACCCAGGTGGTAGTCTCTATTGGCGTGTCCGTATTCCTGGGAATGAAGGCCGACAAAGCATTGAAGGTTTCTTTTCCAATCCTTTCCTGGGCGTTACCTTTGCTGATAATCGTGGTCCTGTTGGTCAATCTGGTCAAAGCGGGCCCGGGTAAAAAAAATGGAAAATAACGTAACCGGGAAGTCCTTCCTGCCTATTGTATTGACATTCATTGCCATTACTATTCTGACGCTGGTGGTCCGCCCTTTACCGGGGGAATGGAAGTTTTCGTCTATGGTCCTGTTGTTTGGGAATGGCCTGCTTTTTTTGCTGACCGCGGGCAGTTTCTTGCTGTATGTGAGGAGTTTACGCACTACCAATGTGCAGGTGTTCGTGCGTGCGCTATATGGAAGCATGCTGATCAAATTCATGGGTTGCCTGCTGGCAGTCGGTATTTATGCGGCCGTTTCCCGCCAGGGAGTGAACAGAAACGGCATCCTCGGTTGTTTTGTGCTGTACATGCTGTATACTTTCCTGGAGGTCAGGATTCTCCTGCAGCGTACTAAGCCAAAGAAGGTCCAGAAAAATGCCTAAGAAAGAAGCGCCTATCGACTATTTACGCCAATGGATCCCGGAGGCTGCCGCGCAGCTCATCCTGGATTACCTGCATCACTACAATGTTCACCTGACGATCACCCGGGAGCGGAAGAGTGTCCTTGGGGACTATCGTCATGCGACCCGTACGACCAATCACCGGATCAGTGTCAATGGGAATTTGAATCCCTATTCTTTTTTGATTACCCTGATCCATGAGCTGGCGCATTTGGTGACCTTTATGGAATATGGCAACCAGGTCCAAGCGCATGGGAAGGAATGGAAGGCAATCTACAGGAAGATGTTGGAAGAGTTCATACCGCTGTCCGTTTTTCCCGCAGATGTGCTGGCTGCATTGAAAAAGAGCCTGCACAATCTTCCCGGCAAGCAGTTGTGCCGACGAGGATTCTGATGCGGGTGTTAAAGAAGCACGATAAGCAGGCAGGCGATCTTTTGTTAGTGGAGCAGATCCCGGACGGGGGATGTTTCAGCCTGGAAGACAAGCGTGTTTTCAGGAAAGGAAAAAAATTGCGAAAGAGGTATCAGTGTGAGGAGGTAGCTACAGGAAAATTGTATCTTTTCAGCCCGATCTATGAGGTTAGACCGGCTTAATGGGCGCCCGTTTTTGATCCTTTTTACTATTAGCCGGGAGGGATCGAGGTTTTGCTGTTGGCGGGGAGGGATCGAGGTTTTGCTGTTGGCCGGGAGGGATCGAGGTTCACTGTCGGCCGTTAGGGATCGAGGTTTTACTGTCGGCCGGGAGGGATCGAGCTTTTACTGTTGGTTTAGACGGATCGAGGCCTGGGTGTCAGCTCAGCATGGCAATGACGCCATAGAGGATGGCTATGGTGATGATCAGGATGCCGATAAAAGGCTTGTCTGCGTGCTTCATATTCAATTGATTTTTGAGGGTAGAGAATTGTTCTACATTTTAACGATGCATGGTAGGCAATTAGTATGCCACGCTAAAAGAAGAGTTTTGCACTTTTTGGGTAAGGGAACTTTACGGGTGGTCACGATGCGATCGATGCCCGGCTGGTCCAGCAGGAAGAGCAGGCGGTCGCCGTAGTAAACGAGCCTACAGGTCGGAATAGGCGGCAGGGTGAAGGAAGGTGATGTCTACATGCGAAACGTTGTGCTGGTATTGCGGGGAGGCCACGAGTTGTTTCCAGACGGGATCGGCGCTGAAGTCTTTCCAGTGTTGTTCGCGGGAAGGCATGTTATCGAAGCTTGTCATGTACATGAGGTTGGGCATATGGGGGCCGGAGATGACGCCGGCATAGAAGGCGGCATTGAAGCCGAGCCGCTGGAAGAGTGGGATCTCGCCGCCCTCATTGAACATCTGCACTTTGTTGGCGAAATATTTTTCTGTCGGTCCTTCGTAGCTGCGGAGTTCGTAGATCCTTTCGGCGCGTGGTCCCTGCAATGCGGTGGGGACAGCATGGTGCGGCATATCGGGGAAGGCCTGCAAGAGGATGGACTCCATCCGGGAATAGGGCGGGTTGTCAAAGTTGGCTTCGAGATAGTCTTTTCCGGCGGAAGCATATTGGGGGTCGCGGGCGAGGGTCGTCTCCAGGTGCAGCCATTGGTCGAGGCGCTTGAAGGGAATGAGCACATAGACATGGCGGACGGGGGCGGTGTCGTTGTCGAGTGCCTTAAAAACCCCTACTTCGGCGATGCCCATTCTGTGCAGGGCCGGCAGCAGGGCGGTTTGCAGATACTTGTCGATCCGCGTTTCCTGGTCCGCTGTTTTCAGCGAATAGATGCGCAGGGCGTAGTATTCTTGTTTGGGCGCGGCGGACCTAGGCGCTGTAAATGCGGTAAGCGGGAATAGGGCGATGGCAACGAGGAGGCTTTTCATTGTGTTATAATTAGATATGAACGCGTAAACCAATTCAGCAGGTTAAATGTAGTCGTTTTAACAAAAACTTGGAGGAGGCAGGGTGGCTATTTATTTAATTAGGGCTAACTTGCCGAACTCCTGACTCTGATCTATGCGACATCGTTTGTACTTTATAATGCTTTTGCTGGTATGCTCATTCCATGTAAGCGCCCAGCAGTTCCTGACGGGTAAGGTGTATAAGAAGAATAGCACCGAATTTCTGATCTCCGTCAGTATCCACAACATTACGCAGCAGCGATATGATCTCTCCGAGGAGGATGGCAGCTATCGCATACAGGCGGCCCCCGGTGATCATATTGCGTTTTCTTCGGTCGGCTATGCGGCCGACACGCTGACCATTACGGCTTCGTTGCTAACGGCGACCTGTCCGATCTACCTGGAGGTGCGGGCGCAAACGCTGACGGCTGTCCGGGTGGGAGCGTTCAGCAATTACCAGTTGGATTCGATGGACCGGCGGAAGGAATATGCCTGGGTGTATGAGCGTGAGAACACGCCGCACCTGGCGAAGGATCGCCAGGGCTCGGATGGGGTGGGTGTCACACTCAATGTCTTTCGGAACAGCGGCTCGGCTGCCCATCAGCGGGTGGGTCTTAAGAAGCGACTGGACAAAGAGGAGCAGGATTATTATGTGGACAGCCGTTACAATAAGGACTATGTGTCGAAGATCACGCATCTGAAAGGAGATTCTCTCCTTCAGTTTATGCGGCGGTACCGTCCCTCATACGACTATTGCCGAAAGGCTGCCAATGTCGATATCCTGGTGTACATCAGCGATAGCTACAAGCAATACATGAAGGCGGAGGATTAGGCTAAAGCCGTATATTTATCGGATGAAGCTGATGAGAAGCCAAAATTGGTTTGGGAGAGCCGATAAGATGGGGTTCATTTATCGCAGCTGGATGAAGAACCAGGGCTTTCCCGAGGATATGTTCGATGGCCGCCCGGTCATCGGCATTTGCAATACCTGGTCAGAATTAACCCCTTGCAATGCACATCTGCGGGAACTGGCCGAGGCCGTGAAACGCGGTGTCTATGAAGCGGGTGGTTTTCCGGTAGAATTTCCTATCATGTCATTGGGGGAGACCTTGTTAAAGCCTACGGCTATGCTGTTCAGGAATCTGGCCAGCATGGATACGGAGGAGTCGATCCGGGGGAATCCGCTGGATGGGGTCGTATTGCTGACGGGTTGCGACAAGACCACGCCGTCCACGTTAATGGGTGCGGCCAGTGTCGATCTGCCAACGCTTGTCGTGCCTGGCGGGCCGATGTTGAATGGTAAATTCCAGGGAAGGGATATCGGTTCCGGTACGCATGTCTGGAAGTTCGAAGAAGACAGGAAGACCGGCAAATTGTCGGACGCGGAGTATTTGGAGGCGGAAAGCTGTATGTCGCGTAGTGCCGGGCATTGCATGACCATGGGTACGGCGTCCACGATGGCTTGCATGGTAGAGTCATTGGGTTTGACCCTGCCGGGCGCGGCGGCGATCCCAGCGGTGGATTCGCGTAAGAAAGTGCTGGCGCAATTGAGCGGGCGGCGCATCGTAGAAATGGTGAAGGAAGACCTGCGGCTGTCGGCCATATTAACGCGCACTGCTTTTGACAATGCGATCAGGGTCAATGCAGCGGTAGGGGGAAGCACGAATTTTATTATTCATTTGACGGCGATCGCGGGACGGATAGGTGTTCCATTGGAACTGGCGGACTTCGACCGGTTGGGAAGCGGCATACCGCTGCTGCTGAACCTGATGCCTTCCGGCAAATTCCTGATGGAGGATTTTTATTATGCGGGCGGCCTGCCTGTCATCCTGCATGAACTGCGTGGACTGCTGGATATGGATGCGATGACCGTCAATGGCAAGACCCATGGCGAGAATGTAGCGGGACGGGAAGTTTGCTACAACCGGGAAGTGATCGCGGCGGCCGGTGAACCGCTGATCCCGCATGCGGGCATTGCTGTGCTGAAAGGCAACCTGGCTGTCGATGGTGCCGTGATCAAGCCCTCTGCTGCAACGCCCGCGCTGATGAAACACCGCGGAAGGGCCGTTGTTTTCGAAAATATAGAAGACTATCACAGACGAGTAGACGATCCCGGTCTCGACATCGATGCCTCTTCCGTCATGGTGTTGAAACAGGTTGGACCGGTGGGTTATCCCGGGATGCCGGAAGTGGGCAATATGACCTTGCCGAAGAAATTATTGGAACAGGGTGTCACGGATATGGTGCGCATCTCGGATGGCAGGATGAGTGGAACCGCCTATGGTACGGTGATCCTGCATGTTTCGCCGGAGTCCGCAATAGGCGGTGTGCTGGGATTGGTGAAGGATGGCGATTGGATCGAATTGGATGTCGAAGCAAGGCGGCTCCATTTGGATGTAGCCCCCGAAGAGCTGGCCCGGCGGAAGCGTGATTGGGCGCCGCCGGTATCGGGGGGTGTGGGCAGGGGCTACGTGCACTTGTACCGTGCACATGTGCAGCAGGCCCATTTGGGGGCGGATCTTGATTTTCTGAGGGGTGGTTCGGGCCAGGAAGTGACCAGGGATTCTCATTAGACTTGTCAATTTTTTCTATGCACCTATTGCTTGTTCTGTTTGGCATACTATTGCTCATTGCGCTTATCTCCTGGGGTAAGGTGAATGCTTTCCTGGCTTTCCTCGGTGTCTCCCTGGTCACGGGCCTGCTGCTGGGTATTCCTTTCGATCATATCGCCGGCGCTGTTTCCAAAGGCATCGGGGATACCCTTGGGCAATTGGCGATCATCATCGTGCTGGGGGCTATGCTCGGCAAACTGGTGGCGGAGACCAGCGCCGCGCAGCGGATCGCCACGACCATGATGACTATCTTTGGCGAAAAGTATATCCAATGGGCCTTGATGGTGACTGGGTTCGTCATCGGGATACCGCTTTTTTACAACGTCGGGTTCGTGCTGATGGTGCCGCTGATCTTTTCGGTCGTTTACAAATACAAATTACCCGCGGTCTATATCGGCCTGCCGATGCTTGCCTCTTTATCGGTCACGCATGGGTTCCTGCCGCCGCATCCCGCGCCCGCTGCCCTGGTGGCGCAATTCCATGCGAATATGGGAAAGACCCTGCTGTATGGAATTACGATAGCGGCTCCTGCCGTTATCCTCGCCGGACCTGTCTACTCGCGGACGCTCAGGCATATCCATTCGGCTCCGCTGAAGGGGCTGGTAGCAGCAGAAAAACCCGAAGCGGCCTTGCCGGGCATGGGCAATAGTGTGCTGTCTTCCCTGCTCCCGGTAATGCTGCTGATGCTGACCACGCTGATCCCGGCGTTGGTGAAATTGCCGCCGGCGTGGAAGGCCGTCGTTGTATTTCTCAGCGATCCTTCAATCATCCTTTTGCTGGCTATCGGGACAGCTACCTATACCCTTGGCATCCGAAGCGGGTTGTCGATGGGCAGGATCATGCGCATCTATGAGGAGGCCGCAAAGGATATAGCTATGATCATGCTGATCATAGCAGGGGCGGGGGCCTTGAAGGAGGTTTTTTCGGCAAGCGGCGTGAGCGGGGAGATCGCGGCCGTGCTGCAAGGCTGGCCGATCCACCCTTTGGTGCTAGGCTGGCTGATGGCCGCCATTATCCGGGTCTGCCTGGGGTCTGCGACGGTGGCGGGTCTGACGGCGGCAGGCATTATCCTGCCATTAATGAACCGTTTGCATGTCGATCCCAACCTGATGGTGTTGTCCGTGGGGGCGGGCAGCCTGTTCTTCTCCCACGTCAATGATGGCGGCTTCTGGCTGTTCAAGGAATACTTCAATCTTTCCATCAGGGACACGATACGGTCCTGGTCGGTCATGGAGACGATCGTGTCGGTAATGGGGCTTATAGGGGTTTTGTGTATAAATTTTGTAATACATTAACTATAGTATAATTATTTTTTAGCATATTATTGCAGGCGTACCGATAAACCTGCCTGCTTATCAATCAGAAAGAAATTAGCGTGAATATCGAGTTGTACATACAAAGCGGCATAGTCGAAAGTTATGCACTCGGGTTGGCCACGCCGGCCGAAAGACAAGAGTTTGAGCAGTTGATGCCGCATTATGAGGAGTTGCAGGCGGCCTTGTCCGATTTCGAGTATCAATTGGAGCTTTTTGCGATCGACAATGAAGAGCCGCCACCGCCGGAAATAAGGGAGCGTATCCAGGCGAGGATCCGGGATATGCCAGCAGTGCGGCCTTCGAAGCATGGGAATGGCCGGCGTCATGAGCAGACGGGCCCGAGTTATCTTCATGTAGAGACATCTTCCAATCATATCCGGGTGCACAAGGCCTGGAGGACCCTGTTCGTCGTGATCTTTGTGTTATCGAAGATCTTTTTGGCTTTTGCCATTTATTATTTTCTCGAGTACAGGCATTTGAAGGCCGCTGTGCAGGCGCCGCCGCCGCAGGTGCAGACTTCATTGCCGCAGGTGCAGGTAAAATAAATTTTGGGTATTCGGTTTTGGCCGTTAATTTTGGCGTCGATGCAGTATATCAACTTACATCACCGCCATCATTTTTTCTTATCCAAGGGGTAGGCCGGTGGTGTTTTGTCAAAACATAAACAAGGAAGGGCTTACTACAGGTAGGCCCTTTTTTTTATCATACATATATGAGCAAACTAAAGATCGCTATTCAGAAGTCAGGCCGGCTTTATGATGACAGTGTAAAGCTCCTTAAAGATTGCGGCATCGATCTCAAGAACGGGGTGAATAAGTTGAAGGCGGAATGCGATAATTTTCCGATGGAGATCTATTTCCTGCGTGACGACGATATTCCGCAGTATGTGGAAGATGCGGTGGCCGATATCGGCATCGTAGGGGAGAATGTGCTATATGAGAAGAACAAGAAGGCGGTGATCGTTGAGCAGCTGGGGTTTGGGAAATGCCGGTTATCGGTGGCGGTGGGTCGCGGGGAGGCCTATGCAGACGTCGCGTATCTGAATGGCAAGCGGATCGCGACCACGTATCCGGGGTTAGTGAGGCAGTTCCTCGACAAGAATGGTATTCGGGCGGAGATCCATGAGATCAGCGGATCGGTGGAGATCGCTCCGGGGATAGGCCTGGCTGATGCGATCGTCGATCTGGTGAGCAGCGGGAGCACGCTTTTTATGAATGGGTTGCGGGAGGTGGAGACGATCTTGCGGTCGCAGGCGGTGTTGGTGCGCAACGAGCGGCTGGGGCTGGAGCAGCAGCAATTGCTGGAACGTTTCCTGTTCCGGATCAGAGCGGTAAAGAAGGCGCGTGACAATAAGTATATCCTGTTGAATGCGCCCAATGAACAATTACCGGAGATCATTCGACTGCTTCCGGGCATGAAATCGCCCACGGTGCTCCCGCTGGCGGAGGCAGGGTGGAGCAGTGTGCACAGTGTGCTCAGTGAAAATGATTTCTGGGAGATCATCGAGCGGCTGAAGGAGGCGGGTGCGCAGGGCATTTTGGTTGTACCGATAGAGAAAATGGTGATATAATATGGAAGTGAGCGACATACGAGAAGCCGGTTCGGCCCCTGCAGGCGGTTGGTTGCGGCGGCCGGTCCTCGATACGAAGGCGTTGGAGCAGACCGTGGCTGGCATCCTGGCGGATATCAGGGACGGCGGGGATGCGGCGGTGCGGAAATATTCCCTGCAATTCGACAAGACTGCGCCCATCGTAACGGCGCTTACTGCGGCGGACATAACCGCGGGAGCAGAAGGGGTGGAAGCCGGATTGCAGGCGGCGATCCGGATGGCCGCGGCGAATATCAGCGCTTTTCATCTGGCGCAACGGCGGGAGGAGGAAGTAGTTGAAACAATGGCGGGTGTGAGGTGCTGGCGTAAATCGGTGGCCATCGAAAAAGTTGGATTGTACATCCCAGGAGGCACGGCGCCGTTATTCAGTACGGTGCTGATGCTGGCTATTGCTGCGAGGATCGCGGGATGCCGGGAGATCGTCCTTTGCAGTCCGCCGGATAGCGAAGGCAGGCTGCATCCGGCTATCCTGTACGCGGCGGAGCTGGTGGGCGTCACGAGTATCTTTCGCATAGGGGGCGTGCAGGCCATTGCGGCGATGGCTTATGGGACGGAGTCAGTACCGGCAGTCTATAAGATCTTCGGGCCCGGCAATCAATATGTCACCTGCGCCAAGCAGTTGGTGCAACGGGACGGTGTGGCCATCGACATGCCGGCTGGACCCAGTGAGGTGGCGGTCTACGCCGATGAGACGGCCGATGCCGGATTCGTCGCGGCGGATCTGCTGTCACAGGCAGAGCATGGGGCCGATAGTCAGGTGGTGCTGGTCAGCCCTTCCGCGGAAATGGTGTCAGCGGTGCTGGCCGAGGTGGAGCAGCAGGTCCCGTTATTGCCGCGGTCAGATATTGCGCGGAAGGCGTTGACGCATAGCAGGGCATTTATCGTGCGCGATGCGGCGCAGGCCATGTCGCTGTTGAATGATTATGCGCCCGAGCACCTGATCTTGTGCTGCAGGGAGCCGGAGCGGGTGGCCGAGACGGTGATCAATGCGGGGTCGGTATTCCTCGGGCATTATTCGCCCGAGAGCGTGGGGGACTACGCCAGTGGCACGAACCACGTACTGCCGACCAACGGTCATGCAAAGGCGTATAGCGGCGTTAGTGTCGATAGTTTTGTAAAAAAGATCACCTTTCAGCAGTTGACGCGGGAAGGCTTGCTGGGTATTGGCGACACGGTCCGGCGGATGGCAGTGGCCGAAGGACTGGAGGCGCATGCGCGGGCTGTCCAGATCCGGGTGGATAAAAAATGACTTATGTTCAATCTCGATGACCTTTTACGCGACAACATCCGCCGGCTGGTACCGTATTCGTCGGCGAGGGACGAATTCAAGGGCGAGGCGTCTGTGTTTGTCGATGCGAATGAGAACAGCCTCGGATCGCCGCTAACGACATGGTACAACCGTTATCCCGATCCGCATCAATGGCGGATAAAGGAGGCGCTGGCCAGGATAAAGGGTGTGGCACCCCAGCATATTTTTTTGGGCAATGGCAGTGACGAGTGTATCGATCTGCTTTTCCGGGCTTTCTGCGTTCCCGGAAAGGATAACATCATTATCAACCCGCCGACTTATGGCATGTACGAAGTGAGTGCGCATATCAATGATGTGGCCGTGCGCCGTGCGGTCCTGCTCGACGACTTTCAGCTGGATCTCGTCCACCTGGAGCAGTTGGTGGATGAACACACCAAGATCATTTGGATCTGCAGTCCGAATAACCCGACCGCGAATTCCATGCACCGGCAGGATATCGAGACCATCCTCAACAATTTTCCCGGGCTGGTCGTGATCGACGAAGCCTATGTCAATTTCTCCCGGCACCGGTCGTTCATCCAGGAATTGGCCGACTATCCCAACCTGGTCGTGCTGCAAACGCTGAGCAAGGCCTGGGGACTGGCCGGTCTCCGGCTGGGGATGGCTTTTGCAAGCGAAGCGGTCATCGATGTGTACAACAAAGTGAAGCCGCCGTACAATATCAGCCAGCCTGCGCAGGATCTGGTGCTGAAAGCGTTGGCGGAAGTAGGGCAGGTGAACGATATGATCCGCGTGCTTGTCGGGTTACGGGAGCGGCTTAGCGCCGACCTCGAAGCCTTGCCGGTAGTGCTGAAGGTGTATCCCAGTGATGCGAATTTCCTGCTGGTCAAAACAACGGATGCGCGGGGGATCTATGACCGGCTGCTGGCTGAGGGGATCGTCGTTCGCGATCGCAGCAGGGTAGACCTTTGTGAGGGGTGTCTGCGTATCACGGTGGGGACGGAGCGGGAGAATGCGGCGTTGGTGAATGCGATGGGCAGGTTTGGGCGCTGAGCCACAAAGTCTAAGCAAAAAATTAGTGGTTGGCGGGGCCAATTTTTCAATTAAATTACAGCCAATAAAATTACTTATTCCATGCGACAATTAATGATAGCGTGTTTATGTCTGGCCGGCCTGGCCGCCGGTGCGCAATTGAAACTGCCGGCCGGATTTACGGCGGTGACGGTGGTGGAGAACTTTGGCAAGACGCGTCATATTGCGATCGCGCCCAATGGGGCGATCTTCGTGAAGCTGGCCAAGTTAAAGGATGGAAAGGGTATTTACCGGCTGCAGGATACGAATGGAGACGGGAAGGCGGATAAGATCATGGGTTTTGGCAGTTTTGCGGGAACCGGCATGGCCATCCGCGACGGCTATTTGTATGCTTCTTCTGATGAAGAGGTCTTTCGGTTCAAACTGGACGGGGACAACAACGTCGTCAATCCAGACCAGCCGGAACGAGTTGTAACCGGTCTTCTTTCGCGGCATGAGCATGAGGCCAAGGCCATCACGCTGGACTATAACGGTAATCTCTACGTGAATATCGGCGCTTATAGCAATGCCTGTCAGTTGCAGGACAGGACGAAGGGTTCGCCCGGTCAGCAGCCTTGCCCGATTCTCGATTCCGCGGGCGGGATCTGGCAGTTCAAGGCCGATGGTCGTGATCAGACCTATGGCGGCGACCGCCGCTACGCCACGGGGCTCCGGAATGTGGTGGGTTTCGACTGGAATACGGCGACCAACAGCCTGTTCGTGATGCAGCATGGCCGGGACCAGCTACATGATCTCTTTCCTCAATACTGGGACACCAAGCAGAGCGCGGAGCTGCCGGCGGAATGCATGTATGAGTTGCACAAGGGCTCCAACTGCGGCTGGCCTTATATTTTCTACGATGAATTCCAGCACAAGCAAGTGTTAGGACCCGAATATGGCGGTGATGGCAAGAAGGACCCGACCGGCCAGTACCAAGATCCGGTGGTCGCTTTTCCGGGGCATCTCGCACCGAACGGACTGCTGTTCTATACGGGTACGCAATTTCCTGACAAGTATAAGAATGGCGCTTTTATCGCTTTTCATGGTTCATGGAACCGGGCTCCCGAGCCACAAGCGGGTTATTTTGTGGTCTTCGTGCCCTTTGCGAATGGCAAGCCCAGCGGCAAATGGGAAGTGTTTGCCGACAATTTTGCCGGTGGTGCGGATAAAGTGGCTTCCGGCCGGGCTGATTACCGGCCATGCGGATTGGCGCAGGGGCCTGATGGATCGCTGTACGTGACCGATGATACCAAGGGGACGATCTGGAAGATATCCTACCACAAATAAGTGCCATGAAGAGAATGCCTATTTTTTTCGTCCTGGCTATCGGATTGATGTCTCAGGCGAAAAAGCCGGCGGCCCCTGCCTTGAATTTCGTCCTTGCCGCTGGTAAGGACTCGTTCGCTCCCTGTCAGGGAGGGGTGCAGGCTTCGATTACCCGGGGTAAGCAAGTTTATTTTGAACAATGTCTGTCCTGTCACCAGGCCGATGCCGGTGGGGTGCAGGGAATGAACCCCAGTCTGATCAAAGCCAAATTCGTATTGGGCGACAAGGCAGCGCTGGTCAAGATCGTGCTGAATGGCCTGACCGGGGTCGAGATCGATGGGGACAGTTACAATGGGGTGATGGCGCCGCATGCCGATCTTACCGATCTGCAGATCGCAGATGTACTTACTTATATTCGCAACAACTTTGGCAACAAGGCCAGTGCGGTCACGCCCGCGCAGGTGAAAGCGATCCGCGCCGCGAATCATCCGGGAGGTAACGCCGGCCATAAATCGTGATAATGAAGCGAATTTTGTTTATCGACAGGGATGGTACATTGATCAGAGAGGCGCCGCCCAGTTATCAGATCGATTCTTTTGAGAAACTGGTGTTCTATCCGGCGGTATTCGAGTTTATGGGCCGTATCGCCCGAGAATTCGATTTTGAGTTATTGATGGTGACGAACCAGGACGGACTGGGGACGGCCAGTTTTCCCGAGGATACTTTTTGGCCGGTACAGGAGTTGGTGATCAAGGCTTTTGCGGGGGAAGGCGTGCATTTCAGCGACGTCTATATCGACAAGACCTTCCCACAGGACAATGCGCCTACGCGGAAGCCGGGAACGGGTATGCTCACGCGCTATATCGGCAACCCGGACTATGACCTGGCGAATTCGTTTGTGATCGGGGACCGGATCACCGATGTGCAGTTGGCGAAGAACCTGGGCTGCAAGGCCCTCTGGCTGAATAACGATCCTGCGCTGGGCGGGGCCGAGATCAGCGATTCGCGGCGGGCGCTCGATGCGAGCATTGCGCTGGAGACCACGGAATGGAGTGCGATCTATGCATTTCTGAAACTGGGATTGCGGCGGGTAGTGCATGAGCGGAATACGAATGAGACGCGCATACGGATCGATCTCAATGTCGATGGCAGCGGGAAGGCGGCGATCGTGACCGGGTTGGGATTCTTCGATCATATGCTGGAGCAGATCGCCCGGCATGGGAAGATGGACCTGACCCTTCGTGTCGACGGAGACCTGCACATCGACGAACACCATAGCATCGAGGATACGGGGATAGCATTGGGTGAAGCCTTTGGCAAGGCATTGGCCGACAAGCGCGGGATGGAGCGCTATGGTTTTGCCTTACCGATGGACGAGGCGGATGCCGAGGTGTTGATCGATTTCGGCGGCCGCAACTGGCTGGTCTGGAATGCGGAGTTCCGCCGGGAGATGATCGGCGAGATGCCGACAGAAATGTTCTTTCATTTTTTTAAGTCATTTTCCGACGGCGCGCGATGTAACCTGAACATCGAATGTCGCGGCGAGAATGAGCACCACAAGATAGAAGCCATCTTCAAGGCCTTTGCGAAGGCGATACGCATGGCGGTGAAGCGCGATCCGCTTAGCAATTACCTGCCGAGTACGAAGGGGGTATTGTGATCTACACCCTAAAGAAGATATTTTTCCTGTACAGAAAATAACACAAACCCCATTCCAGCATAAACACGCAAAGGGAGGTTATGATCTCCATCACGGTCACGGGAATGTGGGCCATTTGCATCAACCCGTTGGTGACGGCGCCCGTGTACGCGGTGAACCAGCGATCCCCGACGATCTCGAAGAAAAGGTAGATGAAGATGGAGTTCATGCCGATGATGGTAAAGAATTCCAGGCGGCGGCGATGGTCCCGGACGTCGATCCACCAGTAGCAGGCGGCGAGGATGAGCAAGGCCCAGCCCAGCGACACAAGTGTGAAGGAGCTGGTGGCGATGCGTTTGATGATCGGTGTTATGCCTAGTGCGTCGATCGTGTAGCCCAGGACGAGTGTGATGGCGGACACAAGCAGCAAAGTGCCGACTTTTTTGTTGGCGGGTGCGTCGCTCAGCAATAATTTGCCTGCCAGGACGCCGCCGATGGTATGTACGGCGGTAGGGATGCAGTTGATCGCGACCCAGCCGCCGTCGTTGATCTTATTCATCAGCAAGAGGTCGACGTAGTTGCCGAAGTTGTGCTGATCGGTGAAGGGCTGGTCGAATCCCGGGACGTTGGTGAAGCGGAAGAGGGCCTCCGTCAGCAGGAGCAGACCAACGCAAACCGCGATCTGTGCGGGCACGGACCAGCGGAAGATGAGGAAGGCCAGCAGGCAGGTAAAAGACAATTGGGTGAGCACATCCCAGAGCTCGAAGGATAGGCCGGTGGGTCGCACGGCATAATCCAATACGCCCCAGAAGAAGAGCCAGCCGGAGCGCTTCAATGCCTTGCGGAAGGACTCGTTCCAGGTCATGCCTTGTTGGCGCTGGCGATGGAGCGAATAAGCCATGGCGGTGCCAGCCATGAACATGAACGCCGGTTGGACCAGGTCCCAGGCGCGAAGGCCATGCCAGGGATGGTGACCGAATTGCACGAAGAAGGGATGAAGAAATGAATTTTCCGAATCTTTTTGCAGGTGTTCCCAGAGTCCCGTGGATTCCAGGGTGAGGAGGACCATGATCAGTCCTCGCATGAAGTCGAGTGAGAGCAACCGTGCAGGGCGCGGAGTGGAGGGTGGGGGAGTAGTCTTAACCATTCTGTAATATAAAAAAATTTGGCGAAATCGATTTTAGCCGCCATATTTGCGTTGCAATGAAGAAAATTATCAATCAGCAGTGGTGGTGGCATACGAACTCCGAACGGGGCAAGTAATGCTATTGGCATAGCTTTTACGTCATATTGGGCCCCGACTTGTCGGGGCCCATTTTTTTTGGCGGCCACGGGTCCGCAAGGACGGCGGCCTATTATCAGAAGCCATAGGCCCAAAAGGCCGGTGGCGTATCATCAGAAGCCATAGGCCCAAAAGGCCGGTGGCGTATTATCAGAAGCCATAGGCCCAAAAGGCCGGTGGCGTATCATCAGAAGCCATAGGCCCAAAGGCCGGTGGCGTATTATCAGATTCGTATGAAAAAAATAGCCATCAAGACAAATTGTAAGAAGCTGCTATCGGACATCTATACCCCAGTGGGGATTTATCTGCGCCTGCGCGACCGGTTTCGCGATACGATCCTGCTGGAGAGTACCGATAGTCATGTCGCCGAGAATAGTTATTCTTTTATTTGTATCAATGCGATTGCGGGCATCGAGATCACCGACAAGCGGCGTGTCGAGTTCAAATTACCGGGTCAGCAGCCGGAGCGGATGGCCATCGACGATCTGGCAAAGACGCCGGACGTGTTGTGGTCGTTTATGCAGCGGTTCGATTGTCCACCGTCGCCGGAGAAACATTTGCGGGCGGTGCAGGGGTTGTTCGGGTATACGAGTTTTGATGCGGTACAGTTCTTCGATACCATCAAGCTTCGGGAGCGGACGGGGGAATCGTCGATACCGCTGATGCGGTACCGCCTTTATCAATATGTGATCGCCATCAATCATTTCAGGGACGAGTTATATATCTGCGAGAATACCGTGGCCGGTCTGGACAGCGAATTGCCTTTGGTGGAGTCGCTGATCCGCAGTAAGGATGTGCCTGTCTATCCGTTTCAGCCGGTGGGCGATGAGACATCGAATCTCACGGATGACGAGTATAAAGATATGGTTGCGCAGGGTATTCAGCATTGTATGCGCGGGGATGTTTTTCAGATCGTACTCAGCCGCCGGTTCCGCCAGCGCTTTTCCGGGGATGAATTCAATGTGTATCGTGCGTTGCGCAATATCAATCCGTCTCCCTACCTGTTCTTTTATGATTATGGGGATTACAAGTTGCTGGGGTCTTCACCCGAGAGCCAGATCGTCCTGCAAAACGGCGAGGCGATCGTTCATCCTATTGCAGGAACGTTCCGGCGGACGGGCGATGATGTCACGGACCGGGAACTGGCCGACAAACTGTTGACCGATGAGAAGGAAAATGCGGAGCATGTGATGCTGGTGGATCTGGCACGCAATGACCTCAGCCGGACCTGTGACAAGGTTACCGTCGTTCACTACCGGGATATCCAGTTCTATTCGCATGTTATCCACCTGGTGAGTGAAGTGCGGGGCAAGCTTCGCCCGGGGTATAATCCATTCGAGCTGCTGGCCACGACCTTTCCGGCCGGTACGCTCAGCGGGGCGCCCAAATTCAAGGCCATGGAACTGATCGACCGGTTCGAGCCGACTGCCCGAAGTTATTATGGCGGTTGTATCGGGTTCATGGGTTTCGATGGCAGTTGTGTGCATGCGATCATGATCCGCAGCCTGCTGAGCCGGAACAATACGCTGACGTACCAGGCGGGCGCGGGAGTGGTGGCTGCCAGCAAGCCGGAAAGCGAATTACAGGAAGTCAACAATAAATTGGGCGCGCTAAAGTCGGCCATCCTTTACGCTGGTAAAATCACTGAATAACAGAATAAATGACACGCATCCTTGTTTTTGACAATTACGATTCCTTTACTTACAACCTTGTCCACCTGGTGGAGAAGATCGGGCCTAACAAGGTGGAAGTGGTTCGCAACGATCGCATTCCCTTGGAAGCGGTAAAGGCCTATGACAAAATAATTCTATCGCCGGGGCCGGGCGTGCCCAGTGAAGCAGGCTTGCTGCTGCCGCTGATCAGGGAGTATGCGGCTTCCAAATCCATCTTAGGGGTTTGCCTGGGCCATCAGGCCATCGGCGAGGCTTTTGGCGGCCGCCTGGTGAACCTGAGCACGGTCTATCACGGGGTGGCGACGCCGGTGCGGGTGCTGACAACCGGCGGGTTGTTCGAGGGTATGCCTGAGACACTGGATGTGGGGCGGTATCACAGTTGGGTGGTGAGCGAAGAAGGTTTTCCTGCTGTGCTGGAGGTGACGGCCAGGGATGCCAGAGACTATATCATGGGATTGCGTCACAGGAGCCTCGACGTCCAGGGGGTGCAATTCCATCCCGAAAGTGTACTGACACCGCTGGGTGAGCAAATATTGGCGAATTGGTTGAAACAATAATCGTTGCTACATGAAAAAGATCTTACAATATCTGTTCGAGCACAAGTCGCTGCCACGCGGCGAGGCAAAAGACGTACTGGTCCGAATTGCGCGGGGTGAATTCAATGAAAGCGAGCTGACTGCTTTTATCACTGTATTCCTTATGCGGAGCATCACCATCGATGAGCTGCAGGGGTTCCGGGACGCGTTGCTGGAACTTTGTGTCCGGGTGGACCTTGCCGGTCTGGAGACCATCGACATCGTAGGGACCGGTGGGGACGGCAAGAATACCTTTAATATTTCCACGCTTGCCTGCTTTATCGTCGCAGGCGCGGGACATAAGGTGGCGAAACACGGCAACTATGGCGCTTCTACCATCAGTGGCGCATCCAATGTCATGGAGCAGCTGGGGTACCGGTTCAAGAACGAATCGGCGAGGTTGAAAAGGGAAGTGGATGAAGCAGGCATTTGTTTTCTGCATGCGCCCATGTTCCACCCGGCGTTGAAAACGGTGGGGCCGATCCGCAAACAATTGGGTGTGCGTACTTTCTTCAATATGCTGGGACCGATGGTCAATCCGGCTTTTCCTACGACGCAACTGGTGGGCGTTTACAACCTCGAAATGGCCCGGATCTACAACTACCTGTTACAGCAGACGGGTGGCAGGTTTACGATCATCTATGGGCTGGATGGATATGACGAGATATCCCTTACGGGGGATACCAAGGTGATCACCAATACCGGGGAGCGGATCTTTACGCCGGAAGAATTAGGGAAGAGAATGGTAAATGCTACCGATATTTATGGTGGCAATACAGTGGAGGAAGCGGCAAAGTTGTTCGTGCGTATACTTAAGGGGGAGGGCAATTGGGCGCAGCACGCTGTGGTACTGGCCAATGCCGCGATGGCTTTGCATGCGAGCGGCGCGTTCAAGGATTATGACCAGGCTTATGGAGCGGCTGTAGAGAGCCTGGAGAGCAGGCGGGCTCACCAGACCCTGGAAAAACTAATCGCATTACAATGAATATTTTAGATAAAATAATCGAGTATAAGAAGGGAGAAGTTGCGGCGGCGAAGGCGGCGGTTACGGTATCGGAGCTGGAAAAGCGGCCGTTATACAGCACGCGGTGTTTATCGCTAGGCGCGTCGCTGACCGATCGGCAGAAGACGGGGATCATCGCCGAATTCAAGCGGCGGAGTCCCTCGAAGGGGGTGATCAATGACCGGGTGTCTGTGGTCGAGGTCACCAAGGGGTATGCGGATTTTGGCGCTTCCTGTTTGAGTGTGTTGACGGATGTGCATTTCTTCGGCGGCAGCAACCAGGACCTGGCCGATGCGCGGGTGAATGTCATCCCGATCCTGCGCAAGGATTTTATCATAGACGAATACCAGATCGTGGAGGCCAAGGCTATGGGGGCCGATGTGATCCTGCTTATCGCGGCTTGTCTGACACCGGCGGAGGTGAAGCGGCTGGCGGCCTTTGCGGGTTCGCTGGGGTTGGAAGTATTGTTGGAGATACACGATGAAGACGAGTTGGGACATATTTGTGATGAGACGCCGTTTGTGGGCGTGAATAACCGGGATCTGAAGACGTTTGCGGTGGACGTGGAGCGATCGATCAGGTTGAGTAAACGGATACCGGCGGGAAAACTGCTGGTTGCGGAGAGTGGCATAGACCGGGTCGAGACCATCTGGCATATGCAGGATGCCGGTTTCAATGGATTCCTGATGGGTGAGCGCTTTATGAAAGAGGAAAGCCCTGCGATTGCTTTTGCCGCATTTGTTCAACAACTAAACATGCGTGGATGAGGGTAAAAGTTTGCGGCATGACCGAGATCGACCAGGTCAGGCAACTCGACGCCATGGGGGTAGATTTTGCGGGGTTTATTTTTTATCCCAAGTCGCCCCGTTATGTGCTCCGGCATCTTACGGGGGAGCAAGTGAAAAAGGCCCGTTTCCGGCTTGGGAAGGTTGGGGTGTTCGTGAATGCCACGTATGACGATGTGATGCGGCAGGTGGACAGTTTTGGTTTGGACATGATCCAGCTGCATGGCGACGAGACGCCGAGATTTTGTGAACAGCTGGCCAACTATATCACCGTCGTGAAGGTTTTCCGGATGGGGGAGAACGATCCGATAGACTGGCTGATCCGCCCTTACCAGGATGCATGCGATATGTTCCTCTTCGATACCGAAGGGGTTGGATATGGGGGGACCGGGAAGAAATTCAACTGGGAAACACTTCGGCCTGCCCATATCGATAAGTTGTTTTTTCTAAGTGGGGGAATAGAACCTGCGGATGTAGAGCGGCTGAAAGCCTTCGAGCTGGAACCGATTGCCCGCAAATTATTTGCCATCGATATCAACAGCAAATTTGAGCTGAGCCCCGGCGTGAAAGACCTGAAGAAGATCAGGTTACTGCTGGACGGCGTCAAAGAAGCGAGTAAATAGATTTTTTATGATTAAAACGAGTATCCAGTCGCCGGACGAGCGGGGTTATTATGGCGGGTTTGGCGGCGCTTTTGTCCCCGAGATGCTTTATCCCAATGTGGAGGAGCTGCGGACGCGCTACCTGGAGATTATGCAAGAGCCTTCTTTCCGGGCCGAATACCGGTCGTTGCTGAGGGATTATGTCGGTCGTCCCTCGCCGTTGTACCTGGCGGCGCGGTTGAGCGAAAAGTACCGTGCGTCGATCTATCTCAAGCGCGAGGACCTCAATCATACCGGGGCGCATAAGATCAACAATACGATCGGGCAGATCCTGCTTGCGCGGCGGCTAGGCAAGCGGCGGATCATTGCGGAGACCGGGGCAGGGCAGCATGGGGTGGCGACGGCGACGGTCTGTGCGTTGAAAGGCATGGAGGGCATCGTGTATATGGGAGA
This sequence comes from Puia sp., assembly GCA_965214315.1. Taxonomy (GTDB): domain Bacteria; phylum Bacteroidota; class Bacteroidia; order Chitinophagales; family Chitinophagaceae; genus Puia. The sequence continues at coordinate 133,157 of CBDCBP010000008.1, forward strand.
AAAGGACATCGAGCGGCAGGCGCCTAATGTGGCGAGGATGAAAATGCTGGGTGCTACGGTGATCCCTGCCACCAGCGGCAGCAAGACCTTGAAAGATGCGACCAATGAGGCCATCAGGGATTGGATCAATCACCCTGTCGACACGCATTATATCATCGGCAGTGTTGTCGGGCCGCATCCTTACCCGGATATGGTAGCCCGTTTCCAGAGTGTCATCAGTGAGGAGATGCGGGTGCAGTTAACCGAAAAGACGGGGAGTGCATTGCCGACGCATGTGATCGCCTGCGTGGGTGGCGGCAGCAATGCGGCCGGGGCCTTTTATCATTTCCTGGATGAAGGCAGCGTGGAGTTGATCGCAGTCGAAGCGGCGGGTCATGGCATCCATAGCGGAAAGAGCGCCGCCACGACCCAATTGGGTAAGCCGGGTGTGCTGCATGGCAGCCGCAGTTATGTGATGCAGACGGCGGACGGCCAGGTAGTGGAGCCCCATAGTATGTCGGCTGGCCTGGACTATCCCGGTATTGGCCCGTTGCATGCTTTCTTATATGCGAGCGGGAGGGGAAGGTTTCTCAGCGCCACCGATGACGAAGCATTGAAGGCGGCTTTTATGCTGACCCGGCTGGAAGGCATTATCCCCGCGTTGGAATCGGCGCATGCGATCGCGGCGCTGGACCAGCTGGAATTGAACGAAAAAGACGTGGTCGTGCTTTGTTTGAGCGGAAGGGGCGATAAAGACATGGCGACTTATATGCAAGCAATGGAAGGAGGGATACAATGAGCAGAATAAGCGAACTTTTTACTAACAAGGGAGCCCGGGTGCTGAGCGTTTACTGCACGGCGGGTTTTCCGCGGCTGGACAGTACGCTGGAAGTCATGAAGGCTTTGCAGGACAACGGAGCCGACGGGATAGAACTCGGCATACCCTACAGCGATCCGCTGGCAGATGGGCCCGTTATCCAGGCCAGTGGCAGCAAGGCATTGGAGAATGGGATGACTATCGCTGTGTTGTTCGGGCAGCTCGCAGGGCTGCGGCCCACGATACGGGTGCCGGTATTCCTGATGGGCTATATGAACCCTGTCTTACAATATGGGTTCGAGAAATTTTGCGAGGCTGCGGCGATGGTGGGGGTGGATGGGCTCATACTACCCGATCTGCCGATGTATGAATTCGAGACGGAGTACGGTCCGGTCATGAAGAAGTATGGACTGGATTTTGTGTTTTTGGTAACGCCAGAGACCTCGCCGGAGCGGATAAGAAAAGTGGATGCATTGAGTACGGGCTTTTTGTATGCGGTATCGTCTTCTTCGACGACGGGGGGCAGCAAGGATCTTGCGGACCAGGAGGCTTATTTTCTGCGATTGGAGCAGATGCGACTGCGTAATCCGGTGATGGTGGGGTTTGGCGTCCGGGACAGGGCCAGTTTTGAAGCGGCCAGCCGGCATACGAACGGTGCGATCATCGGGACGGCTTATATCCGTGCCTTGGAGGATGCGGAAGATATAGGAGCGGCTACGAAAAAATTCTTATCAACCATTTTGAGTTAGGATATGGGGCTGGTGATCGTTAAATACAATGCGGGTAATATACAATCGGTGCTGTATGCGCTGGAACGTATCGGTCGCGAGGCCGTCGTCACTGATAATCCTGCGGCGATCCGGGAGGCGGACAAGGTCATTTTTCCCGGTGTCGGGGAAGCGAGTACGGCGATGGATTATTTGCGGGAGCGGGCACTCGATACCGTGATCCGGGGGCTGTCCCAGCCGGTGTTGGGTATTTGTCTGGGTATGCAGCTGATGTGCAGTTATAGTGCGGAGAACGATACGGATTGTCTGGGGATATTCGAGGAGAAGGTGCGGCATTTTGCGCCTGATGGTGGCTCCGGCGCCGTGAAGGTGCCGCAGATCGGGTGGAATAACATTTATGGTCTGCGGACGCCGCTTTTCGAGGGGATTGCCGAGGGGAGTTATTGTTATTTCGTGCATGGGTATTATGCTGCGCTTGGGGCGCATACCATTGCGGCCACCGATTACGTGCAGCCTTACAGTTCGGCGCTGCATACCAGGAATTTTTATGGGGTGCAATTTCACCCCGAGAAATCGGCTGCTGTGGGGGAGCGGATATTGAGAAATTTTATCGATCTTATCTAAAGTATGTTTCATGGAGATCATTCCCGCTATCGATATCATTGACGGAAAGTGTGTGCGGTTGACGCAGGGGGATTATGCGCAGAAAAAAATCTACAATGAGCATCCGCTTGAAGTTGCTGTCCGGTTCGAGGATGCGGGGTTGCGGCGGCTGCATTTGGTAGACCTCGATGGTGCGAAGGCCGGTTCTGTGAAGAACTGGAAGGTGCTGGAGACCTTGGCGGGAAAGACGGGTCTCGTCGTTGATTTTGGCGGCGGGATCAAGACGGCTGCCGATCTGGACATCGTTTTTAATTCAGGTGCGGCGCTCGCCACGGTGGGGAGTGTTGCCGTGAAGGATGCCGGGCTTTTTTCCGGCTGGCTTAGCGATTATGGGGCGGACAAATTCTTGCTTGGCGCCGACGTTAAGGAGGAGAAAATAGCCGTCCATGGCTGGCAGGAGACGACGGAGATCTGGATCTACGATTTTATCAGGGACTATGTGGAGCGCGGCGTGCGGCAGGTATTCTGTACGGATGTGAGCAAAGACGGATTGTTGGAGGGGCCGGCATTGGAGTTGTACCGGATGATCGTGAAGGAATTTCCCGACCTGCATTTTATTGCGAGCGGGGGTGTCAGCGGGATGGATGATCTGCGCCGCCTCGAGGAGGTGGGTTGTAAGGGGGTCATCATTGGGAAGGCGATCTATGAGGGGAGGATAAAATTGACTGAATTGACGGCATTAACGACTAAACGCTAATTACTTTGCTGACGAAACGTATCATCCCTTGTCTGGATATAAGAGACGGTAGGACCGTGAAGGGCATCAACTTTGAGCAGATCCGCGATGCCGGCGATCCAGTGGAGTTGGGTGCCTTGTATGCCTGGGAGGGGGCCGATGAACTGGTCTTTTTGGATATCACGGCGACCAACGAAAACCGAAAGACGTTGTGGGAGCTGGTGAACCGGATCGCTCACCATATCAATATCCCTTTTACGGTAGGTGGCGGCATCAGCAGCATAGCCGACGTCCGGGTGCTGCTGCAAAACGGCGCCGATAAGATCTCCGTCAATACGGCTGCTTTCCGGCGGCCCGGCCTGGTGTCGGAACTGGCGAAGGAATTTGGGCGTCAGTGCGTCGTGCTGGCCATAGATACCCGTTTTGAAGAAGGGGAATGGTATGTGTATTTGAACGGGGGGCGGGTGCGTACGGACAGGCTTTGTCTGGATTGGGCGCAAGAGGGCGTGGACCGGGGAGCGGGCGAGATCCTGCTGACGTCGATGAACAACGACGGTACCAAAAAAGGGTTTGCGCTGGATATTACGCGTCAGCTGGCGGAGGTGTTACCGGTGCCGGTCATCGCTTCCGGCGGGGGAGGGATTCCCGAGCACTTTGCGGCTGTCCTGGGGCCTGGCAAGGCGGATGCGGCGCTGGCTGCCAGTATCTTCCATTTCAAGGAGATCGGCATTCCGGAATTAAAAGGATATTTGCAGGAACACGGGGTTGCCGTGCGCATGTAACTGCTTACGATTATGATTATGAATACAACGGAAGTGAATTTTAGCAAATCGCCCGATGGGCTGGTTCCCGCCATTGTACAGGACTGTACGACGGAAAAAGTGCTGATGTTGGGCTACATGAACCGGGAGGCACTGGACAAGACGAAAGAAGAGGGAAAAGTGGTCTTTTTCAGCAGGAGCAGGCAGCGGCTCTGGACGAAGGGTGAGGAGAGCGGTAATTTTCTTTTGGTGAGGGAGATTGCTGTGGACTGCGATCAGGATACGCTGTTGATCAAGGCCGAGCCATTGGGACCGGTTTGCCATACGGGTTCGGATACCTGCTGGGCCGAAAAGAACCACAGGGAGGATTTTTTAGTGCAATTGGAAGAAGTGATCGCCGAGCGGCGGCTTCAGGGAGATGTCGATGGGTCGTACGTAGCCCGGCTTTTTGGTAAGGGGCTCAATAAAATTGCGCAAAAAGTAGGGGAAGAAGCCGTAGAACTGGTCATCGAGGCCAAAGATCATGACGACCGGCTTTTTTTGAACGAGGCGGCCGACCTTTTATTCCACTATCTCATTCTCCTTAACGCGAAAGGCTATAACTTGCAGGATGTAACCAATGTACTGCGGGAGAGACATAAAAACTGAGTATATGAAGCTATTTTTTGGGGTATTGCTGGCGTTTCCGGTAGTGTGTGTGGCGCAGGGTGTGGCTGGCCAGGGCGCGGTGTCTCCGGGTGCGGCTTCTGCGGGTGCGGCTTCTGCGGGTGCGGCTTCTCCGGGTGCGACCCCTTCCTTTACGATCATGGGTGAGGTGAAGGGGCTGCCTGACAATTCCAAGGTTTCTATTACAGATGTTTCGAATCCGACGGATACGGTCACGGCGACCAGGGTGAAGGATGGGAAGTTTGTGCTCAACGGACATGTGACGGAACCCAATCTGTACGAGATCAATTTCGATGCAGCCAAGAAGAAAGTGCCGTTGTTTTTGGGCAATGATAAAATGACGGTTTCCGGGAGCGTCGACGATCTGGCCAAGTTGAGGTCGGCGGGTTCGCCTTCCAATGATGATTTTGTGACGTTCCAGTCCACCTTTACACCCTATTTCACCCGGTTGAATGCCGTCATGGGGCTAGCCAATTCCCCGGCGGGCGCGGCGCAAAAGGACTCGTTATTCAAGCGTTACAAGCAGCTGTCGGATAGTATTTTCATGGTATTGGATCAGTTCATTGCGAAACGGCCAAATAGTTATGTCTCGGCTTTTACGCTCGTAGTCGTAAATCAGTTGACGGAGGATGTGATGGCCCAGGACAGACGGCTTCATTCCCTTTCTGCCGCGGTGCGGCAGGGCTATTATGCGCAGTACCTGCAAAAGATGCTGGATGATGCGAAGATCGGCGCCATTGGAACGCCGGCCATTGATTTTACGCAAAACGATACGGCGGGACATGCGGTAACCCTTTCTTCTTTTAAGGGCAAGTATGTGCTGGTAGATTTCTGGGCCAGTTGGTGCGGGCCGTGCCGGATGGAGAACCCGAATGTGTTGGCTACTTATAGGCAATTCAAAGACAAGAATTTCACGGTATTGGGTGTTTCGCTGGACAAGGCCAAAGACCCCTGGCTGAAGGCTATTAAAGATGATGGTCTGGCCTGGACGCAGGTGAGTGATCTCAAGTATTGGTATAACGACGCTGCGACCAAATATCATATACAGAGCATACCGCAAAACTTATTGGTCGATCCGGATGGGAAGATCGTGGGCCGTAATCTCCGGGGCGCCGATCTGCGGCAGAAACTGTGTGAGTTGCTGGGATGCAATTAAAAAAGCCATGCTTTTTGGGCATGGCCTGCTGAGATTTGGGCGATAACTGTTTAGTTGATGTCCTTTCCGTCCTGGAGCATTGGGATCATCCGGGCAATGTTCGCCTTATTGGGTTGGTCGGCCGCCAGCGGTTCGGCCTTTTTCATGTAGACCAGCGCCTGTTTGAAGTCGCCGGTTGCGGAGAGGCCGCGGGCCATGCCCATGTTCGTCACGAAATCATTGGGATGTTTATCGTAGTTGAACTTGAATATTTCCAGGGCATCCTTGTATCGTTTTTCTTGTAACAGTTGGCGGGCATAAAGGTGTACTTCGCCTTCGGTGCCGAGCGGGAGGGCCTGTTTCATGAGGGCATCGGCTGAATCTTTGTGGCTGAGCAGCGTGAAAAGCTGGGCTTTTGTGGAAAGGGTTTGGAAGTTCTTTTCGCCGAACGGCGGGCTCGCGGCTTTATTGGCCCAAGTGAGTCCCTCATCGAGATCCAGGTTGCGCTGAGCGCAAAATTGTGCGGCCTGTATCCAGGCATTCCACGTAAAGCCTTTGTCGCTCCGAAGTTCCCGGCGGAAGGATTCCAATTGCAGTTTTGGATAGTCTGTTTCTATTTTGAAGGGGATGCGCAGTTTTTCCCATTCCAGTGCGACGGTTGCGGCGTTCTCTTTTTCGTCCGTGAATTCGTATTTCAACCATTCTACTTCTTCGGGAATGGGGGTGGGCTTCACCTTGACGCGGAGGGCGTCCTCGCTGGGGTCGTAGAAGAAGCTGCCCCAGGAAGAGGAATTGTGCGAGAAGATGAGTGTGCTTTCGGTGGGGCCGTAAGCGATGAAGAACCCATATTTGCCGGCGGGGAGGGGTTGTCCTTCGACGAGTACATCGGTGGTGAACTCGATGGTGGTGTTCTCATTGGAGCCGGCGCGCCAGGGAGCGGCCTTGCTTGTTCCGAAGCCGAGGTCATTGTAGCCTTCGGGGATCAGTTTTCCCCATATCTGTCCTTCCCGGCCTTTTACGCCGGGGCGATTGTAGTGCAGGGTGACGTCGGTTATCCCTATCCGTTCCGAAACCACGGCTTGTTTGTTGCCCCCGTCAGGGAGGCTTGTTAGTTGGGCCCGGAGGCGGGAGGTGCACATAGCGGCCAGCACAATGCTGATAGTGAAAGCTTTTGTCATAATGCGATGCGTTTACTGGTTAATGTTGGAGGACTGTTAGCAGGTCAAATGTAGGGGTTGGGTGTCGTTCGTGTGTGTCGCAATTACACCGAAGGCCGATAAAAAGGATATAGAGTTGCCGGGTGCGGACGGGATGCGCTTGCGTTGAAGCAAAGGGGGTAGGCGTTGAAAAAATGGTAGTCGGACAGGGGTTAAGTTGGGAAACGAATTTTTGCTGGAACCTGGGGGGCGCTTTTTCAATTTTTTTTCATTTGTATATACAAATCAAGAAAGTTGATTTTTTGCCCATTCACGAACATTAGTGGGATTAAAGAGCGGTTCGGTCGATTGCGTCGATGGTCCAGATGAGGTTTCCACGATAATGGCGAAAGAAGGTCATCGTCAAAAACCCCGGAACGAATAAGGCAAGGCAGCAATTTGCTTCAGCATGAATCAATATTGCTCAATCATTGCGAAACGTGCGAATTACTGCAACTGGCGTTTGTAGAGTTGGATGGTGTTTTCGTAACCAAGATAGAGCGCGTCGGAGATGAGGGCGTGGCCGATGGACACTTCGTCGAGGTGGGGGACGTTGCGGGAGAAGTATTGCAGGTTTCGAAGGTCGAGGTCGTGGCCGGCGTTGATGCCGAGGCCGAGTTCGTGTGCGCGGACGGCCGCTTTGACGTAGGAGGCGATGGCTTTGCCGGGGCCGGCGGCGTATTCGCGGGCGTAGGCTTCCGTATAGAGTTCGATGCGGTCGGTGCCTGTGGCGGCGGCGCCTTCGATCATCGCGATGACGGGGTCGACGAAGAGGCTGGTGCGGATACCCGCTTTTTTAAAGGCGAGGACGACTTGGGTGAGGTAGTCTTTATGCCGGATGGTGTCCCAGCCATGGTTGGATGTGATCTGGCCGAGCTCGTCGGGGACGAGGGTCACCTGGGTTGGTTTTACATCGAGGACAAGGTCGACGAATTTCTGTTCCTGGGAATTGCCTTCAATATTGAATTCGGTCGTGATGATCTGTTTGATGGCGTAGACATCTGCGTAGCGGATATGCCGTTCGTCGGGCCGGGGATGGACGGTGACCCCATCTGCGCCAAATTCCTGCGCGTCTTTGGCGGCTTTGACGACATCGGGGCTGTTACCCCCGCGGCTGTTGCGCAGGGTCGCGAATTTATTGATGTTGACGGAGAGTTTTGTCATGGGACAAAGGTAAAAAAACAAAGCGGTTCCGTCGGCGGTCGCCGGGAACTTTGGGAAAGGGGTGCGGGTGTAAAAAGATGAGGCACCATATAGGTGCCTCTGGGATCAAAACGCGACGGTTGCTCGTACTGTACACTTCCGACTGGGTAAGCCGGGAGTTAATTAGTTCAGGTGAATCAGGGGACCTTCTGCAGCTTGTTTAAATAGTCGGGTTTTGTAGACCGCTTCGCCGGCGGCGGTCTTGATCTCTAAATTGTAGTTGCCGGCGGACAACATTTCGAGATTGTCGAGTGGAATGCGGTTGGTGCCACCTTTCAAACCCACTCCCAGCATCCGGATGATCTTGCCCTGACCGACGTCGGCCAACAGTATAATGCAGTCGACATTGTTTTCGCAAGTGATCTCCAGGATAATGTAATGTTCGAAAGGGTTCGGATAAACCGAAATTTCAATTGTCATAACCATAGCCTCTGGGTTTTATCTGTGATCGGGATGAACTTTGGTAATTACCCGCACAGGTATGAGTGTGAGCATTTTTTCTTGGGAGAAGGCGAGAATGGCGTGGTTGTACAGGAATTGGATGATTGTTTTCATGGTGCGCGATTTTCATTAGATAGGCGAATTTCCGGCCAAAAAACAATTGGCTGAAGATCAGTCAAATGGGGCTTAGTGTCTGTTATACGCTTTCCCAGGAATGGAAAACTGCGGCTCGTTTGGGAAGAAATGCGTATTACTACGCGCAAATCTTGCGAAAATTCGCAAAAAAACCAAGAAAAGGTTGCGAAAGTTCGCAAATGAGTGATTAGGGGATCTGTGGCGGTTGGGCGTCTTGGGGGTAGAAGCGGCTGACGAGTTTGGGGCTGCAAGAGCGGTTAGAGGCGGCCGAGGAGTTTGGGTTGAAAGAGAGATTAGGAGTGGCCGTCGAGTTTGGGTTGAATGAGAAATTAGGAGTGGCCGACGAGTTTGGGTTGAATGAGCGGTTAGAGGCGGCTGCCGGATTGAAGCTGCAAATGCCGTTAGAAGCGGCCGACAAGTTTGAGGTTGAAAGAGTGATTAGGAGTAGCCGACGAGTTTGGGTTGAATGAGCGGTTAGAGGCGGCTGCCGGATTGAAGCTGCAAATGCCGTTAGTAGCGGCCGACGAGTTTGGGTTGAAAGAGCGGTTAGAGGCGGCTGCCGGTGTACTGACCCCCTAAAAGACTGGACTAATTGATCAAATCAATTTAGTCATTTAAATTTAGGGTATTATGGCAAAGAAGTACAGAAGCTTTTCTGTCGAGCAAAAGCTTCAAATCATCCAAGAGGCTGATCATCAAGGTGTCACTCAGACACTTCGTAAGCACAATTTGTCCCATTCTGTGTTCATGCGGTGGAAGAACCAGTTTAATCAGGGTGGCCCAGCCAAGCTGCAGCCGCAATATCGGAAGGTAGATCCGGAACTGAAGGCCTTGCAAGAGGAGAACGCCCGGCTTAAAAAGATCATCGGCAATCAGGCACTGGAGTTAGAGTTCAAGACGGAGCTATTAAAAAAAAACGAGGCCTACGAGCGGAGGCTCAAGGGCTCGTGAGGGCTTATGCGCTTCGGAGTATACCAGTTCGAAGCCTGCTGGAATGGGCCGATCTGGCGCCCAGCAGCTTTTATTACAAGCAGTCTGGCGCCCGTAAAGGCATAAAACCCAGCACCCACACCGTTACGGTTCATGGCGAGATGATAGAAAACAAAATCGTCGTTATGCAAGTAGAGCAAGTGCTGCGACAGGAATTCTGTTGTTATGGGTACAAGAACATGACAGCCGAGCTCCGGGAGCTGGGATGGATCATTAATCACAAAAAAGTGTACCGGCTGATGAAAGAAGCAAGATTGCTATACGGCGCCCGGATTCGGCCCCTGCCGTTTAAACGAAATTTTATTCGATTCCGAAGCCTGAAGCCGGAAAGACCCTTGCAGTACCTGGCAATGGATATCAAGTACGTCCATATTCACGGAACCAGCAGAAACGTGCTCCTGCTGACGGTGATCGACATCTACAGCAGAAAAGTGCTGATCTACCAACTGAGAAGCCATATCCGCAAAGGTGACGTCCTGGTGCTACTATCGCTAATGCTGCTGGAATACAAAGCCGAGGGCATGTCCATCCGCAATGATAACGGTTCGCAGTTCATTGCCCAGGCCGTTCGGGTTTATCTGAAAGACAAAGGAATCCTTCAAGAGTTCTCTCACGTCGGCACACCAGAGGACAACGCCTACATAGAAGCCTTCCATTCTAACCTCCAACGAGAGGTGATCGACCGATACGAGTTCGACTCGATCTACCATGCCCAGATGGTGCTCGATCGCTACTACGAGTGGTACAACGAAAAAAGACGGCATGGCGCCTTAAATAGGCAAACCCCGAACCACGTGTTCAAAAATATTAATCCGGTCCCTTTTGAAAATGAAAAACTACTAAACTACCTTTAGAAAACTGTCCAGTTTATTGGGGGTCGATACACCGGATTGAAGCTGCAAATGGCGTTAGAAGCGGCCGACGAGTTTGAGGTTGAATGAGAGATTAGGAGTGGCCGACGAGTTTGGGTTGAATGAGCGGTTAGAGGCGGTTGCCGGATTGAAGCTGCAAATGCCGTTAGAAGCGGCCGACGAGTTTGAGGTTAAATGAGCGGTTAGGAGTGGCCGACGAGTTTGGGTTGAATGAGCGGTTAGAGGCGGCTGCCGGATTGAAGCTGCAAATGCCGTTAGAAGCGGCCGACGAGTTTGAGGTTGAATGAGCGGTTAGAGGTGGCTGCCGGATTGAAGCTGCAAATGCCGTTAGAAGCGGCCGACGACTTTGGGTTGAAAGAGAGATTAGGAGTGGCCGACGAGTTTGGGTTGAATGAGCGGTTAGAGGTGGCTGCCGGATTCAAGCTGCAAATGGCGTTAAAAGCGGCCGACGAGTTTGAGGTTGATCAGGCGGGGGGTAAGGCGTTCGGGGATGGCGTAGGTGGTGTTGGAGAAGTCTTTGATGAAGAGGTAGGAGATGGTATTGAGGCGGTCGATGATGTTGAAGACCTCGAAGGTGGCCCAGATATTGTCGAAACTGCGGAAGGGGCTATGGCTGCGGCGCTTGCTTTTTTCGCTGTCGAGCAGCAAGGCGCTAAAGCCCACGTCGATGCGGATATAGGGATCGATGGTGAGGGCGTCGCGGAACCGCAGGTTGCCGGGAATATTGAATGGGAGGTTGCTGCCATATAAAAAGTTGAGGTAGGCTTTGAGGTTTTTGTTGGTCGCAAGGTAGTCCTGCAGAAAGACACCGAAGTTGAAAAGTCGGTCCGTCGGGCGGCGTACCCAGCCCATTTTCGTTTTTGAACTATCGAGTGGGTGTCCCAGTGAGTCGAGGGTATAGGTGTAAAAGAAGGTATCGATCTTTTCCATAGATCGCATGAAACCCATGCTCACATAACTCTCGGCGTCTTTGACCAATTCACCTGTCAGCCGGAATTCGATCCCTGTCGCATAGGCTTTGGCGTCATTAAGCGCGAAGTACTGGATCTTCACATTATCGATGTCGTAGGGGTCGACGCGGGTCATTCCTTTGTAGTAGGCTTCTGTGGTAAACCGGAAAGGGCGTTCGCCGATCTTAAAGTTCTCGTCGAAGCCGACTACGGCCTGCCAGCTGCGTTGTGCTTTGAGGCCTGCATTGAGGGTGCCATTCGGGCGGAGCATTTCCCGAAAGAAGGGGGGCTGATCATAGATGCCCAACGATGCCTTATAGATGATCTCTTTTGAAGCGTGTAAAGGCTTCCAGGAAGCGCCTATGCGCGGGGAGATGAGGAATTCGTTGTTGAGGGAATTGTAATTGTAACGGACGCCGCCCTGCAACGTAAAACGGCCTGAATCGCTGAAGAGCAGGTTATCCTGCATATACCCTGTGGTGCGGGTGATATCCAAGTTGTTCTTGCCTTTGACCACGTCGACGATGCTGGGAATGCCGGGTTCATAGGGCAGGGAATAGCCGGCGGAATCCTGGTATTGCCATTCGTCCTGCTGATTGCGGACGACCTGCCGCTCTGCGCTGACGCCCCATTGGAGGTAATGGTGTGGAAGGCTGAGGTAGCCTTTGTGTGTGGCATTGTAAACATCGATAGTCAGGTTGTCCCGGGCAAAGTTCTGGTACGTGCCGGCGCCGAGGGGGCTGGTGATCTCCCCGTAGGTGGCGCTGCTTTTGTCAAAATCGCGTTCGCCGAAGAGGTATTGGCCGGTGATATCGTAAGCTTGTTTTTCTTTGTCCTCAAAACGGGAAGCCATCCATTTCAGCCGGAGGCGTGGATGAAGCGTTTGTGTCAGTGACAGGCCTAGCAAGTTGGCCTGGTAGGCGTCTTTTTCTTGTCCGCTGAAGTCGATGTCGAGGCCGAGATCGGCCGTATAATAGGGGGAAAAAATGGCGGAGGTCAGTTCGGCTGAATTCGGGATAAGGTTGAAGTGGGTTTGCGATAGGGTGCCCAGGAATTCCAGTTGGGTGTGCGGGTCGAGCTGATAGCTCAGCTGCGCCTGTAGATCCGAGGAAGTGGGGGCATAGGTGCCCTTCGTCTCCTGGCTGCTGAGCAGGGTGCTGTTGGTGCGGTTACGCGCGCCGATAAGATAGGAGAATTTGTGATCACTCGATGTCCCTTCGAGGTGAAGACCCTGTTCCAGGAGGCCGAGGTACACTGAGCCGCCGAAGCTATCGGGCTTGCGGTACTGGATATCGAGCGCCGAAGACATTTTGTCGCCGTAACGCGCCTGGAACCCGCCGGTGTAAAAGCTGACGCTGCGGGTCATTTCGGGATTGATGATACTAAGCCCTTCCTGTTGGGCATTGTTCACGAGGTAGGGCCGGAAGACTTCAAAATCGTTGATATAGGTGAGGTTTTCATCGTAGTTGCCGCCCCGGACGGAATATTGTGCCGTCAGTTCGTTGTTCGAGCCTACGAAGACCTTCAGCAGGCTTTCGATCCCGCCGATGGGGGTAGGGATATTGAGGGCATTTTTGGGGTTGATGCGGATGAGGCTGGTCTCGCGGCTTTCATGTTGATCCGACACGACCACCTGTTGCAGGGCTTTGCCGCTTCTTTCGAGGCGGACGACAATCTTTTCTTCTTCGCCCTGGTTGAGGAGGAAATTGCGTTGTTCCGATCGGTAGCCGGTGAACGAAAAAACGAGTGCGAAGGCTTTGTCCGGGGTCGCCCGGATACGGAAGGTGCCAGAATCCGAAGTGATCGAGCCGCTTTGCCTGCCAAGGATGATGACGGATACGCCCGGGAGGGGGTTTTCATTTTCATCGAGTATTTTTCCGGAGACGATGGCACCCGACTTCTTTTGGGAAAAAGCCGGCAGGGCGAGAAACACCAAAGACATGGCCAGGGCGGCAAGTACGATTCTCAAAAAATGTTTTTTGTTTACGATGACGGATAGGAAACGGTCAACCTATGAATTTAAGTGTATGGATAGTTTGTTTTGGGTTGTTGGATCTGAAGACGTGGCTGCCGGCCACGAGGACGTCGGCGCCTGCTTTGACGAGGCTGGCGCCGTTTTCGGTGGTAACGCCGCCATCGATCTCGATGAGGGTATTGAGTCCTCTGTCGTGCAGCATGCGGCGGAGGGTACGGATCTTCTGGTAGGTATGAGGGATGAATTCCTGGCCGCCGAACCCGGGGTTAACGCTCATGATGAGTACGGTGTCGATGTCTTGAAGAACTTCGCAGAGGAGGTCGACGGGCGTCCCCGGGTTGAGTGCGACGCCCGCCTTCATACCGAGGCTTTTTATCTGCTGGATATTCCGATGGATATGCCGGCAGGCTTCCAGGTGGACGGTGAGCTGGTCGGCACCGGTTTTTCTAAAGGCTTCCGCATAGCGTTCAGGTTCTTCGATCATGAGGTGGACGTCGAAGGTTTTGGTCGTGGTCTTGCGGATCTGTTCTATGACGGGCAGGCCGAAGCTGATATTGGGGACGAACCTACCATCCATGACGTCGAGATGGAACCAGTCTGCGTCGCTTTCGTTGAGCATCTTGCATTCGTCTTCCAGTCGAAGGAAGTTCGAGGCTAGTAGGGATGGTGCTACAAGTGGCATAAAAAATCTTTAATTTTTAACAAATTAAAGATAGGAAAGTTATTGTATCCGTTTGATACGATCCGCGGCTTCGGTAAAATCCCTGTCCAGTGCCAGGGCCTGCCGATAGTATTGGATAGCCTCTTCTTTTCGACCCGTGGCTTCGAAGCAACGACCGATCCAAAAGTAGCCGTCGGGATAGGTGTCCGAGACCTTTATGGTCATCAGGAATGTGGACATCGCGGTATCGTAGCGTTTTTGCTCGTACAGCGCGATGCCTTTTTCGAGGTAAGCGTCCGTGAACTTCCAGTCGCGTCCGATGCAGGAGTCGAATTGGACGATCGCTTTTTTGTATTGGGTGGTATTGGCGTAATAGATGCCTTTTATGAACAGGGGGTCGAGCAACTCATGGCTCGAGTCTTTGCGCAGGATGTCGTCGCAAATCGAAAGCGCGACCGGGTTGCTGCTTTCCGCGTATACGTGTGCCAGTTCAAGGCCGTAGGTGTTCACCGGCTGGAGGCTATAGGCTTTGCTGAGTGCGCCGATGGCCTCCACAGTATCATGCATTTTCTCGAGTAGCAGCCCTTTTTCATACCAGGTTTCGTTGTCCGCCGAGTCTTTTGAAAGGAGGGCGTCGTAGATGGCGATTGCTTCCTTTGTCCGTCCGGATTGCTGGTAGAGTTCTCCCAGGAGCCCGGAAAAAGCAGGGTTGGTGGGATATTTTTCGTTGCACTCTATGAGCAATTGGATGGCCCGATCCGTCTGACCGATGATCGATAGGCTGGAGGCGTAGCGGTAGCCCGTGAGCTCTTCGGGGGCAATCGCCCACGAGCGATGGTAGTCTGCTGCAGCCAATTCGTGCAAGTTTGCTTTTGACAGCAATTCCGCCCGTCTGAAGTAGAGGCCTGCTGCAGCTTGGTCCTTTGCGGAGCGGAGGCTATCTGTGAGCGCGGCATAAGGCGGGCGGTGCAAGACGGCTGCCTGTTCGTCCACTTTTTTTTCACCATTGTTATGACAGGCCGCCAGAAATGCTGCGGCGCTGACCAGGAGAAAAAGGGTCCGAAAAAAATACTTCATCCGACAAAACTAATAAACATATGGCCGAAAATTCCCAAAAAGGAAAAATAGGGAATTTTCTGCAAAAGTTTAATGAGGGTCCTACCGACAGCCGAACCCAACGGCTTATCTGACAAGCAGGGTAAAGGCTCCATTGCCATGCTGGCTGATGGTTTGTACCACGACCGCGGTCATCGAACCGTTCTGTTGCGGCAGTTGGATACTGTATTGCGTTTGTCCCTGCAGGGAAGTATGGAACAGCAACTGGCCGGTACTCGTGTACACGTTGACGACCATTTGACCGGTATTGGGTGTATTGATGTAAAAGCGTCCTCCGATGGCGGGGTTGGGGTGTATGCCGATGGCCGAGCCGGCGAGGGTCAGGTTCACCGAGCCGACAGGCGAATACAAGGTGTTCCCATCGGCGTCGGTGCGTTGGATGCGGTAATCCACGTTTCCGGCCGGGGCATTGGCATCGGTGAAGAAATAGTCACCAGTGGCACTTCCGGCGGCGGCGGTTCCGATATCGGTCCATGCGTTGTTGCCGGGGCTGCGTTGGATGGTATAGTGATCGGCAGCATGGCCGGTCTCGTTGTCTGTCCAGCTGAGGGCAACCTGCGCGGGGCCTGTGACATCGGCGGAAAGGTTGATGGAGGCGATTGCGAGGGTGGTGCAACCTACGGGAAGGCCGTTGTTCTTAATGGTGGCGCATCCATAGATATAACCTGCCGCACAGGCATGTTGCGGGGAGGCTCCGCCGCAGCTTACGGTACCGGTAGCGGTGGATTTGAGGTAATTGTTGTTATTGGCAATGGCCAAGGTGGAAGTAGCGTCTTCCGTGGCAGCGTAAGTGAGGTTGACACGCGCGCTGGTGCCGCTGCTACCGAGGGTGCCGTCGCCGATCGCAAACCAAGTATTGGTCTGCAGACTCATTTGCTGAGCGGTAAAATTCGTATTGCCGACGAGTTGCGCCTGCGTATTGACAAAGGTGGCGGCATTGGTGGAGGTAACATTGGTGGCATTCGCATAGAAGGTGCCGCCGGACGTGCTGATCGATTGGCCGTTATAGGTGGAACTGGTCAGGGTGTCGGCAGTATTGGTCAAGGAGATCGCGTTGGTGCTGGTCAAGGTGGAACTGGTGCTCTTGAAGGTGCCGCCGGACGTGGTGAGCGATTGGGCGGTCATGGTGGAGCTCGTGATCGATGTAGCAGTATTGGTGAGGCTCACGGGGCCGCCGCTGCCGGCGATGGTCGAACCTGTAGCGTTGAACGCGCTGCCGGTGCCGGAAGTCGTAAAACCCTGCGAGGCAGTAAAGCTGGTACCGGTCAGGTTGATGGCTGTGCCCGAGAAAGTGGCCGTATAGGCGCTGCTGATGGTGGAACCGCTTGCCGCCGTGATGGCGCCGCCGGTGGCGGTATAGCCCTGGGAGGCGGTGAGGGTACCGGAGCTGCCGTTCAAGGTGAAATTGGTATTGGCCGTCGTGAGCGTATAGGCTGATGTAAAGGTGTTGGTCGTACCGCTCATGGTTATGTTGTCACCGGAAAGGTTCGTGAACGCTGTCGAATTGATGGCGGATGTGCTGGCCAGGTTGTAGGTGCTGCCGGACGAGGTCAGGTTGTTGTTGACCTTCAGTATGGAGGAGCCGGATAAATTGAGCGTTGACTTCGCTACACTGGTTTTGCCGACTGTCAGGGAGGAACCTATGGAGAAGGTACTGCTATCAATGACCGTCTGGGCGCCCGTAAGCGTAATTGGTGTGGTAACGGAGACATTCGCGCCATAGAAGGTAAGACTGGAATCGCTGAAGGGCTGGTTAAGGGTCAGCGACTCGTTTACGAAAGAGTCGACGCCACTGAGCGTGAAATTCGAGCCGGTCGTGATGATGACGGTCCCGCCGACGAATGTGCAGTTGACACAACCACAAGTCGAGTTGATCGTAATGGTCACTCCCGGGGCGAGTACCAGTTCGCAATTTGTGCAGATGGTGCCGCTGCCATAAATACTGGAGCTAAAACTTGAATTGATCGGTGTATAGGTACGTGCTTGCGCATTTGCCGAAAGCGAGACGGCGGTGGTGGACAGGATAAAAAGGGCTGCGAGTAAAGTTGGTTTCATAAGGGATATTTTTCTAGCCGGATAAGGATTTGCAAGTGTTCAAAGTGAGTGCCTGAATTGCAATCAATTGATAATCAGATATACGTAGTAAGTGTTTCCTTTAGTTTTTTCCCATTTCCGGAACGACGTTCCCATG
The DNA here is from genome assembly GCA_965214315.1 of Puia sp. Classification (GTDB taxonomy): domain Bacteria; phylum Bacteroidota; class Bacteroidia; order Chitinophagales; family Chitinophagaceae; genus Puia. Next base: position 150,312 of record CBDCBP010000008.1, read on the forward strand.
GAGGATCGGGGCGTATATTCTTTTCCGTTTACGGGACTGCGATCGTAGCTTTGGGCCCATCCGATAACCAACTAAAATTCAATTTCATGTACACTGTTTTGCTATACCTGCACAGTATTCTTCGATGGGTCATTCTCGTGTTGGGTGTTGTGGCCGTTTTTAAGAGTTATTCCGGCATGACTGGCGGCAAGCCCTTTACCGAGGGCGATAGGAAAGTGGGATTATTCCTGATGATCTCCGCGCATACGACGTTGGTAGTGGGGCTTTATTTATGGCTTACGGGTCCCTGGGGGCTTGCCAACATCCGCAATCTGGGCTTTGGGGAGGTCATGAAGGACAAGGTGTATCGGTTTTACGCTGTGGAGCATTTGTTTGGGATGTTGGTTGCGATCGTGCTGATCACGTTGGGACGGGGAGCTGCGAAAAAGCCCATTTCGGACCTGGCGAAGCATAAACGTACGTTTTGGTTTGTGCTGGTGGCGTTGGTGTTAATCCTGGCGACGGTTCCGTGGCCGTTCAGGGCGGGGATTGGGAGGCCGTGGCTGTAATTTTTTTTTGCTGCCGAAGTTTCGGGATCGGTAGGATAAATAAAGCCGCCGCGGGAGAACCGCGGCGGCAATTTTTTTGTCAGGGTTTAACGATCTTTCAGGCTTAAGGGAGGATCATTAAGGGAATTCATTTGGACGGATTTCACTTTCCCGGGTTTTGCCCTGGCACTTTTAGATTTTCGGATTTGGACTTCAGCTTGGTTTTCTGGTTTGGACGTTACGGTTTCTCAGGATACGATTTACGTTGGTTTTTCAGTTGGATCGGGATTGCTTGGTTTTTCTTTGGATCTGGATGCTTTGGTTTTTCAGTTGGATCTGGATGCTTTGGTTTTTCAGTTGGATCGGGATGCTTTGGTTTTTCTTTAGATCTGGATGCTTTGGTTTTTCTTTGGATCGGGATTGCTTGGTTTTTCTTTGGATCTGGATGCTTTGGTTTTTCAGTTGGATCGGGATTCGTTTTTCTGTAGGATTGGATGTTGGTTTTTCTAGCTTGGACTTTCGGTTTTTTAGCGGATCTGGATGCTTTAGTCTTTCGGAATTGGATTGTTTCGATTGCTGACACAAAGATGTAAAAATGTAACCGGGAGGGGAAGTTTATTCGATAAAGGAGGGGATCGGCTCGACGAAAGTGAATATCGCCCGACGAACGGATTTGGGGAGGGGGGAGGGCAAACAAAGGCGGCCTGGGGACGCCTCCCGAAGGGGCAGGATAGAATAAAGCCGCCGCGGATATTTCCGCGGCGGCAATTTTTTTTGTCAGGGATGACGACGTTTCAGGTTAATTAGTTTTCAAGGAATGATCGGATTAAAACGGGCTTTTCAGGATCTAATGGGTTCTCGGTTTTTCAAGGGTTGGACGTTCGGGTTTTTCATAATTTTCGGATACTTGGATCGCAGGATTTCATTGGATGTTTGGACAATTGATTTTATTGGATCTTGGATGTTTCGTTTTTCTGGATGTCGGATGCTTGGTTTTCTGGATCTTGGATGTTTGGTTTTCTGGATGTTAGATGTTCGATTTTTCTGGATCTTAGATGCTTGGCTTTCCTGGATACTGAATGTTCGGTTGTTCTGGATGTTGGATGCTTGGTTTTCTGGATCTTGGATGTTTGGTTTTCTGGATGTCGGATGCTTGGTTTTCTGGATCTTGGATGCTTGGTTTTTCTGGATGCTGGATGTTCGGTTTTTCTGGATCTGAGATGCTTGGCTTTCCTGGGTACTGGATGTTCGGTTGTTCTGGATGTTGGATGCTTGGTTTTTCTGGATGTTGGATGCTTGGTATTTCTGGATGTTGGATGCTTGGTATTTCTGGATGCTGGATGTTCGGTTGTTCTGGATGCTGGATGTTCGGTTTTTCGGATATTGAACCTGGTTCTGTTTGTTTTTTTAGGATACTGGTAGTGTTCGGAATTGGATCGTTTCGGTTGCTGATACAAAGATGGAAAAATGTAACCGGGGAGGGAAACTTATTCGATAAAGGAGGGGTCTGGCCCGACGAAAGTGGCGTTTGCGCGACGAACGGTTCAGCGGGCTAGAGGATATTCAATCTTGCCGCTACGTCCTCTTTGTGGCCTTTGCCAATAGGAATTTGATTGCCGAGAAGATAAATGGTATTGCCGCGGATGTCGTCGATCTTGTTGATGTTGACGATATAGGACCGGTGCACTTTGAGGAAGTTCGGGCCGATTAATTTCTCTTCCATATTCTTGAGGGTGCTGTAGGTGATGTAATTCTTGACCGGCGTCACGAATTTTACATAGTCGCGCATACTTTCGAGGAAGAGGATATCGTCTTTTCGCAGCTTGATGAGTTTGTCTTCTGCCTTGATAAAGAGAAAATCGGTGTCGGTGTTCTGAGCGGGTGTGAGGGCTGCGGGGGTTGCCGGTGTTTGCGCGGCCGCAGCTTTCTGCTGGAGTTTGTGGATTGCTTCCTGGAAGCGTTTATAGGTAAAAGGCTTTTTCAGGTAATCGTCTACATGGTATTGGAAGGCGTTGAAGGCGTATTCGGTCTTGGAGGTCGTAAGGACGATCATTGGGGAATAGGTGAGCCTGTCCAGCAGGTCGAAACCATTGGCGCCGGGCATCTCGACGTCCAGGAAGAGCAGGTCTACCCTTTCCTGGTCGAGGTATTCGAGGGCTTCTTCCACGTTTAGAAAATGCCCTTTCACCTCGACGAGGTCGCTCTTCTCACAGAATTTACGAAGAAAATCCGCAGCAATCTGGATATCTTCTACTATAATAGCGGTAAGCTTCATTTGCATCCGAAAACAATAAAAACAATTCGAAAACCTAATTCTTCATTTCATTGAACAACCTCAATCTGTCATATTCTTTTTCAATAATATGTTGTGCTGTTTCCTTTCGCTTGATCAAAAGAATGTATTCAAGTGTCAACTCTTCCACACTATTAACGGAACATTTGTTTTCGAATTGTTGACAAAGCTCCTGGAGATCGGTAAATCCTACATAACCGAACAGGGTTTTGCAAGTATGCACTGTCGTTCCCAAAACGGGAAGGTTCTTGTTGGTATAGGCTGCTTCGACCCGCTCCCAATAGACGGGCAGATCGCGTAAAAAATCCTCGAAGACTGTTTCCGCGTAAATCGTATCACCTTCGAAAAGCTCTGCGAGGAAAGAGGCGTTCAGGCTTTCGTCGAAAACAAACACTGTACGGATATTTTGCATGAGTACTGCAATTTTTAATTTCTCGATTCGTTTTCTTCGTTATATGTATGACATATAAAAAAATTCCCAAAGTGGGGTAAAACAGACAAGGTATCCAGACGGGAAAAAGATGTCATTTATTGTTCAAAAATCCAGAATGTTATGAAAAAAATTCGACCCCTACTTCTTCTTCTTATCACCTTAGGCGTGCTTGCTTCCCCGTCTGTTGCGCGCTGTCAGGCGCAATGTAACCTTCTCCAGGTCAACAATACTGCGAATGCCGTACATACTTCGAATATGGGTTATTTGTTTGGCGTGATGGAATTGCCTTTTCTTTTTATAGCTGTTTTCTTTGCTTTTCTGACTGCCCATGCGTTGCGCGGCGGCAGGTTTGGAAAAGGGATGACCTATATGGCCTGGGGTTTCCTGGTCATGGCGGTCGGTCATCTGCATATGCAGATCGAACACTATTATGGGATCAATATCTTCAAGAGCGTGCTTGGGCAGTTCAGCGGTTCTATCGCCTGGTTTATTGCCCTGATCGTTACCTGGGGTTTATCGGGTCTTGGTTTCTGGTCTATCTACAAGGCCAGCAGAGGCGCATAACCTCCGCTATCGTTTGCTACTCTTACTTCGAACAAGGTGCTCCCATGTTAAAACAACTTTTGAAAGGCAGAGGCAGGTCGCCGGCGGCCAGGCGGCCGGGGGATCAATCTGCGCTGTACAAGGCGTTATTCGATTTCCTTATCAGTTGCATTTCTGTTCCTGCCAAGGCCGAGCAAATGATCCAATTGGGACATAAAGCAGCGGGAAAAAACGCGGACGATGTTTTTCATACTTATTTACTTTTCGAAAAATACCTGACCTCATTCGAGCAGGCGGAAGCGCATACCAGGAAGAGCCTGCGCGAGCGAATCCGGCAGCGTTTCCCCGTGCTGCTGGAGGAGAATTCTATTTTCAACATCCTGTTTGTGTCAGAGACGGAGCAGAAGAATACGCTGGCCATTCAGTTCCTTCAAAGTTTTCTGGGTGCGTTAAAGGATAAGTTTGGTCGTGCCGGCGACGGCTATTTTGAGAAGAAGCTTGCCGAGCTTATCACGCTCGGGAGCCGCAGGCGGGACCCGGAGATCTTTCGGAGTCTGCAATTCCTGAGCTTTGACGTCTTTCATTTTATCGGCAACAATTATGGCGAACCGCTGGCGGGGAAGATCTTCGAAAAGAGTTATGATGCTTTCTCCAACAAGTATAAGGAACTCGAATTCTTCCCTTACATGGTCACGTTGGTGCCCAAGGAGATCGTAGACCGTGAGCACCTGGGTATTTTTACACAGGCGCAGATCGAACAGATCTTTCTGGAGAAACTGGCGGAATCGGAACAGCTGAATATTGCGCTGGACCAAAAGATAAAAGAGAATGAACGGACGCAGAAGCTGCTTCGAAAGAATGAGATCATGCTGAGCGGGGTGATCTCTTCGGCGCTTGACGCCATCGTCATCACCGGGCAAGACGGACATATCGTGCACTGGAACCAGAGTGCCACGGAGATCTTCGGTTATACGGAGAGGGAAGTGAAGGGGAGAACACTGATGGAGACCATCATTCCCCTGTCGTATGAGTACACGAATTGGAACGGCTTTCAGGGATTCCTGGAGAACGGCAACAATCCCATTCTCAATCAGCGGCTGGAGCTGACGGCGGTGCGCAAGAACAAGGAGGAATTCCCGATCGAATTGACGGTCACCGCCATCGAGGATGAAAATGAATCATATTACAGTGCATTTATCCGGGATATCTCTTCGCGGCGGCAGCGGGAGAAGGAGCTGGTGCAGATGAAAGAAAAAGCGGAGCAGGCGGCGAAGGCCAAATCCCAGTTCCTCAGTGTGATGAGTCATGAGTTGAGGACGCCGCTCAATGCCGTCATCGGGATCACGCATCTGATGATGCAGAGCCAGCCGCGGGAAGATCAGCAGGAGGATCTGCGGACGCTTCAGTTCTCCGGCGAGAGTTTGCTGTATATCATCAATGATATCCTTGATTTTACCAAGCTGGATTCGGGCAAGATAGAGTTGTCGGCGATCGATTTCAATCTGCGCGAGTTTACGCAAAGCCTTTACCAGTCATTTAGTTTCACTGCCCGCGAGAAAAATATCGTTTTCGATGTCGAGTACGACCAAAAGATGCCTTTTTATGTCAAGGGGGATAATTTCCGGTTGAGTCAGGTGTTGAACAACCTGATCAGCAACGCGATAAAGTTTACGCGCGAGGGGTTTGTGAAATTGAAAGTGGACATGTTGGAGAACAAGGAAGGGTCTTTCCTGACGCAATTCACCGTTGTCGATTCGGGGATCGGTATTGCGGAGGAGAAACAAGAGAAGATCTTCGAGCAGTTTACCCAGGCGGACAGTGATACGACGAGGCTGTATGGGGGTACGGGGCTAGGGCTAAGTATCTCTTCCAGGCTGGTGGAGTTGATGGGCAGTGCCATTGTCGTGACCAGTACACCGGGGAAGGGGTCGAGTTTTCAGTTCAGCGTGCTGCTGCAGCCGGGCAGCGCTACATCCGAGAACGCGACCTCGGCAAAGGCGATGACCAAGAGCAACGAACAGTTCGAGGGCAAGCTGATCCTGCTGGCGGAGGACAACGTATTCAATGCGAATATTGCCCGTCGTTTCATCACGGGCTGGGGGGCGCAGCTTGAGATCGTGGTGGATGGGCGGCAGGCCCTGGAATTCGTGAGCAGGCGGAAATACGATCTTATTTTGATGGATGTACAGATGCCGGTACTGGACGGGTTCGCCTGTACGCGTAAGATCAGGAAGCATTTTAAAGATGTACCTATCATCGCTATTACGGCTTCGCCACGCAACGAGGTCATTCATGATATCACTGCCTGTGGTATGAATGATTTCGTCAGCAAGCCATTCAAGCCGAACGAGCTGCGGAGCAAACTGCTGGAATGGCTTTAGCCGGGGCTTCATAGTTCGCGTCTTCGGGGTTAGGAGAAAAATTGACCTCTTGACGTGAATGATCTATAGTCGGGCGCCTTCAGCCAAGTTCAATCACCTCACACTCTTTCATATTGCTGCCGTCGATGGTAAAGCGGATGATCGTGCGCACGGTATGCCAGCCCTGTTTGCCTGCTGCGCCGGGATTCATGTGGAGGCAGTGCAGGCGTTCGTCGTATATCACCTTGAGGATGTGGGAATGTCCGCAGATAAACAGTCCGGGCGTGTCGGCCGCCAGCTCTTTTTTTAGGGTCGGCGTGTACTTTGGCGGATAACCGCCGATATGGGTCATGAAAACATGGACACCTTCCGACTGCCAGCGGAGTTTTTGCGGATAGTTGTCGCGGATATCCTGTCCGTCGATGTTGCCGTAGACGCCTCGGAGTGGGCGGAAGGCTGCGAGTTTTTCGGCGATTGCGGATGTGCCGAAATCGCCGGCATGCCAAATCTCGTCGCAGGATGCGAAATGTTTAAAAATGTTTTCGTCCAGAAAATGGTGGGTGTCAGACAGGAGGCCTATCCGGAGCATGGTCAGCTGGTTTTAATCGATTGTTGCCGCATCATTTTCCCTGACGACTATTTTTTATAAAGTTACAGGTAAAGAAACCATAACGGGGAAAGATTTATTACTTTTAGGGCAACGATTACACGCATGCCGCATTATTTGTCCCTGGGGACTATCCCTCATAAACGTCATACCCAGTTTCGCCAAAAAGACGGGTCTCTTTATTCGGAACAATTGTTCTCCACAGAGGGTTTTTCCAACGATTATACGCTAATGTATCATATCCATCCGCCCACGGAGATCATTGGGACGGATCAGCCCTATGATGCCATGCCCCGCATCGCGGAGGAAAAAATGCTGAAACACCGGAGCCTCGAGGGCTTTAAGATAAGGCCGGAGGGGGATTATCTCCAGAGTCGTCATCCGATTCTGGTCAACAACGACTGTCATATCGTGTTGGCGGCTCCTCTGCGGAGCATGGATGGTTATTTCTACAAGAACGCGGATGCCGATGAATTGATCTTTGTGCATCATGGCAGCGGGGTGTTGACGACCATGTATGGCGAGCTGTCTTTTGGTTATGGGGATTATCTCGTAGTACCGCGCGGTACGATCTATCAGATGAGTTTCGATGGGGATGACAATCGTCTTTTTATCGTCGAATCCTTTAGTCCCATTCGTTATCCCAAACGATACCTCAGTCCTTATGGTCAGTTGCTGGAGCATTCTCCCTATTGTGAAAGAGATATCAGGGGGCCGCAGATCCTGGCGCCGCACGATGAGAAAGGCGATTTTCTGATCCGCACCAAAAAAAAGGGGCGCGTTTATGGCATTCATTATGGCCATCATCCATTTGATGTTGCCGGGTGGGACGGATGCTGTTATCCGTTTGCTTTCAGCATCCATGATTTCGAACCGATAACGGGGCGGGTGCACCAACCGCCGCCCGTCCATCAGACGTTCGAGGGGCATAATTTTGTTGTCTGCTCGTTTTGCCCGAGGTTGTTCGACTATCATCCGCTGTCGATCCCCGCGCCTTATAACCACAGCAATATCGACAGTGATGAGTTGTTGTATTATGTCGACGGTGATTTTATGAGCCGCAAGCATGTCACGCGGGGGATGCTCACCCTCCATCCCGGCGGTATCCCGCACGGGCCGCATCCGGGGGCGGTGCAACGCAGTCTCGGGGCCAGGGAAACCAAGGAGCTGGCGGTCATGGTCGATACTTTTCATCCATTGATGCTGACGGTCGATGCCCTGGAGATCGAAAATCCGGGGTATACGATGAGTTGGGCGGAGTGAATAGTGTATATTAGTACATGCATGTTACCAAACCAGGGCTGGCTGCTTTTGCGGCCATTTTTTTCTTTTCCTGTCAAACCCGGGAGCAGGCGGGGCTGATCATTTACCATGCTACCATCTATACAGTAGACAGCGCTTTCGGGAAGGCACAGGCTTTGGCTGTGACGGATGGCAAAATACTCGCAACGGGCTCCGATGAAGCCATCCGCAGGAGGTATGCCGCTCCCGAAGTAATCGATATGGGGGGTCAGTACATCTATCCGGGTTTTGTCGATGCGCATTCGCATTTTGTGGAATACGGCGAAACCTTGTTCTGGGCCGGGCTTTTTGGTTGTGCGAGTACCGGGGAGATGGTGCAGCGGGTGAAGGCTTTTTCCGATGCTCATCCGGGGATGGCCTGGATCAGGGGCAATGGATGGGATCAGAATAAATTTCCTGGAAAGACTTTTCCTGACAATACGCAGCTGAACCGATTGTTTCCTTCGACGCCGGTGGTGCTGACCCGGGTCGATGGGCATGCTGTGCTTGCGAATGCGAAGGCGCTTGAATTGGCGGGCGTGCATGCGGGTCAGTCGATCGAAGGTGGGTCCATCGAGACGAAAGATGGGCGGCTGACGGGAATCCTGATCGACAATGCGGAGCGTCTGGTGCTCGGGCAGGTGCCGGCACTGTCTTCTGCCGAAGCCTGGGAGCGCCTCGATTCTGCACAGCACCGGTGTTTTGCGCAAGGGTTGACTACGGTGACCGATCCGGGGTTGACGAAATTGGAGATCGGTTGGCTGGATGCCATGCAACGGGCGGGAAGGCTGAAGATGCGGGTATACGTGATGCTGAGGGACAACAAGGAAACACTCGACTACTATTTGCCAAAGGGTCCGTATAAGACCAACCTGCTATATGTGAAAGGGGTGAAGGCCTATGCAGACGGCGCGCTGGGAAGTCGTGGCGCCTGTTTGCTGGAACCCTATGCCGACAAGCCGGGCTGGCAGGGGTTTTTATTGAGCCCGGCGGCGCATTATGACTCGCTGGCTGTCCGGTTGGCGGGGACGGAATGGCAGTTGTGTACGCATGCCATCGGCGACAGTGGCAACCGGATGATCCTGCAGGTGTATAACAAGTATTTGAAGGGGAGGAATGACAAGCGTTGGCGGGTCGAGCATGCGCAGGTCATCGATGACAAGGACTTCGGGTTGTTTGGCAGCGCATCGGTTATTCCATCCGTTCAGCCGACGCATGCCACCAGTGATATGTATTGGGCAGGGGAGCGGCTTGGTCCCGACCGGCTAAAAGGGGCCTATGCCTACAAGCGCCTTTTGCAGCAGAATGGGTGGCTGCCGCTGGGCACTGATTTTCCTGTGGAGGACATCTCTCCGTTGAAGACCTTTTTGGCTGCGGTGTTCCGCGTCGATGCAACCGGTTATCCGGCGGGCGGCTTCGAGCCGGAGAATGCGCTTAGTCGTGAGGAGACCTTGCGCGGGATGACGTGCTGGGCGGCAAGGGCCGACTTTCTGGAGAAAGAGATCGGGAGTCTTGAAGCGGGCAAGCGGGCTGATTTTGTGGTCCTCGATAAGGATCTGATGGTCATTCCTGCGACGGAGGTATTGCAGACAAGAGTCATTTCTACTTATAGTGCAGGGGTAAAAGTGTATTGACCATGGAAAAAGCATTTATACCGAAGGAGCTGCCTGTGGGCGTCGTCGGATTGGGGTTGATGGGTTGCAGTATCGTGACCTGTCTGCTGATCGCCGGTCATCCTGTCGCGGCGGTAGCTGCGCTACCATCGGATCTGCTGAAGGCGGAGGAGCGGATCCGTGGGCACCTTGCTGCGTCGCTGGCCAGGGGGCTTGTGTTGGAGCCGGTGGAGTCCTGCTTATCGCGGCTGCGGATCACGGCGGATTACGGGGCATTGAAGGCCTGCGTGCTGGTCATCGAGTGTACGCTGGAAGACCTGCCGATCAAACGTACGGTGTATGCGAAGATCGAGGGAGTGATCGGTCCGGAGGTGCTGCTGACGAGCAATACTTCGGCTATTCCCATCAGCATATTGCAGCACGAGACGTTGCATCCTGGGCGTTTTTTTGGATTGCATTGGGCGGAGCCCTCGCATACCACCCGATTTCTGGAGGTGATCTGTGGGGACAAGAGTGACATTGTACAGGGCGAATGGCTGTACCGGTTAGCGCATGGCTGGGGTAAGGAGCCGACGCTGGTGCGAAAGGATATCCGGGGTTTTATCACCAACAGGTTGATGTATGCCTTGTACCGGGAGGCGTGCAGTCTTGTAGAGAATGGGTATGCGACCGTGGAAGATGTTGACAGGGCCTGCAGGAACAATGCGGGATATTGGATGACGCTGGTTGGTTGTTTTCGGTGGATGGACCTGACGGGGGTGGCAGCCTATCATACGGTGATGAAAGAACTGCTGCCCACCCTTAGCAATAAGACGGAGGTTCCGGCGCTGATAGACGGGATCGTTGCTGCCGGGGGGCGAGGGGTATCGAATGGAAGGGGATTTTATCGTATACGAAGGAGGAGGCCAGGCTATGGCAGGAGACCTTCGAGCGGTTCAGCTACGAGATCAGGGAATTGGCGTTGCGCTATCCGGCTGATGTCGTAACACGCCAGTTGGATGGGGCTTAGCGTTTTGTGCAGTAAAAGTCGTAAATTGGGCATCAAATTAAAATAGCGTCATATGATCCATTTTCATGAACTACGTGTCGGCGATATTGTGCTGGTAGAATTCAATGGCCGGCGGGCGGAGGGGGAGGTGACAAGTTTGGATGGGGATGATAAGCAAATAAATGTCGAGACGGAAGCCCAGGCATTTTGGTACAGTCCCACCGATCTGTATCCTATTCCATTGGATGACAATCAGTTAAAAGAGTTTGGCTTCGAGAGGCAGGTACAGCCGGATGGAGGTGTGAAGTACATGAAGGGGCCGTTCCGGATCCTTTTGTCCGGGGAAGGGAATTTTTCCCAATTCGAGATCTGGTATCGGGAAGATCGGCGGCAGATCCATGAGCCGTTGAGTGTGCATGGCTTGCAAAATCACTATCATCAGATGACGAAGGTGGATCTGACAAGGGGTGTTCAGGCGCATTAGGGGGCTGATTTTAGCATATAAATGAATTTTCTTGCCGGGTTTTTCGTAATTCGGCATTATATTCCTATCTTTGCGCTCCCAAAATCTGTATGGCTAAACAAGCACTCATTAAACAAGATGGTATTATTCTGGAGGCCTTATCCAATGCCATGTTCAAAGTAAAGTTGGAAAACGGGCATGAGATTCTGGCGACCATCTCGGGGAAAATGAGAATGAATTATATACGGATATTGCCGGGCGATAAGGTGGGGGTGGAGATGAGTCCTTACGATTTGACGAGGGGAAGAATCATATTCCGATACAAATAATAAAGAGATCGTTATGAAAGTACGTGCATCCATTAAGAAACGCAGCGCCGATTGTAAGATCGTGAGGAGGAAGGGCAAGCTGTATGTGATCAACAAGAAGAACCCCCGGTTCAAGCAGCGTCAGGGATAACCGAGCGTGGCGCTATTTGGGAGGGGCGTCGCGCAGCAGCTCCGACGAAGTTCTGGCGTAGCGAAGTTCTGGCGTAGCAAGGTTCTGGCGTAGCAAGGTTCTGGCGTAGCAAGGTTCTGGCGTAGCGAAGTTCACAAATTGTAAAAAGTAAAATTAGAATATGGCTCGTATTGCCGGTGTTGACTTACCAAAAAACAAAAGAGGGGAGATTGGGCTCACCTATATCTTCGGTATTGGCCGTTCGACTGCACAGTATATCCTGGGTAAGGCGGAGATCAATTTCGATAAAAAGGTGAACCAGTGGAATGACGATGAATTGAATGCCATCCGTAATATCATTACGAATGAGTTCAAGGTGGAAGGTGCGCTTCGTTCCGAGGTGCAGATGAATATCAAGCGTTTGCTGGATATCGCCTGTTATCGTGGGCTGCGTCATCGTAAGGGGCTGCCGGTTCGTGGCCAGCGTACGCGTACCAACAGCCGTACCCGAAAGGGCAAGCGGAAGACGGTTGCCGGTAAGAAGAAGATCGCTAAGAAATAGTTGATAGTCACGAATTTGCGTCTGCTTCGGCAGGCCTTTCGTGTTTGTATACATGCACCATTTTTTCGGATCAGCTACGGATGCGCGGTGTACGTGGAGGGTTGATTCGGTCCCGGAGACGGGATAAACATTAAAATAAAGGACTACCTCATTCAAGGAGTATGGCAAAAGCACAAGCAAACAGCGCGAAAGCCGCTGCTAAAAAAAGGATTGTAAAAGTAGATGTCTACGGGGACGCGCATATCGTCGCCAGTTTTAACAACATCATCATCAGTCTTACGAACAAGAATGGCCAGGTTATTTCCTGGAGCAGTGCCGGTAAGATGGGCTTCAAGGGTTCCAAGAAGAACACCCCTTATGCCGCCCAGATGGCTTCTGCTGATGCTGCCAAGACGGCGGTGGATGGCAGGTTTGAAGAAGGTGGATGTGTATGTTAAGGGGCCGGGATCGGGGCGTGAGAGCGCTATCCGTTCTTTGAGCAACAATGGCATCGAGATCGTCATGATCAAGGATGTGACGCCGCAGCCGCATAATGGTTGCCGTCCGCCCAAGAAGCGTAGGGTATAGTATTGTATTATGTGGCCGGGCCACCTGTTTTGGTGGTTTTGATGAGTTTACATATTGTAAAGCTGGGTATGATTCAGTTTTAAGATTTTTTAATAATCTTATCCGGGAACTAAAAAATCTAACAAAGTAACACTATGGCACGTTACACGGGTCCGAAGACCAGAATTTGTCGCATTTTCGGCGAGCCTATCTTAGGCAATGGCAAGTATTTAACAAAGAACAGCAACCCTCCCGGTCAGCATGGCGGTACCAAAGAAGCGTAAGGCTCCCGGTGAGTATGCGCTCCAGCTGAAGGAAAAGCAAAAGGCGAAATATACCTATGGCCTGCTTGAGCGTCAGTTCCGCAATACTTTTGACGAAGCTGTCCGTCGCAAGGGTGTCACGGGTGAGAACCTGATCAAACTCCTGGAAGCGCGGCTGGATAATACCGATCTACCGGCTTGGCATAGCGCCTTCGCGGCCCGCTGCCCGCCAGTTAGTTACCCATAAGCATATCGTCGGTTAACGGTGAGATCGTCAATATACCTTCATTTCGAATTGCAGTCCCCGGCGACGTGGTTGGGATGAAGGAGAAGCACCCGCAGGGCAATACCGGCATCACGAGCCTTATGCGCGGAAAGAATGCCAAGTTCAACTGGCTGGATTGGTCTGAAGCCTGAATTCCACTGGTACTTTTATTGCCTTTGCCGGAGCGGGAGAGCGTTCCTGAGAACATTAAGGAGCAGTTGATCGTTGAGTTGTATTCCAAGTAATGTTTTGAAGGTGCCTTATCCGACGCCAGTGTTTTTTCGGAAGGGGCATCTGACCTTTAAAATAGTTAAATCGCAAATTTAAATATGGCCATTTTAAATTTCCAGAAACCAGACAAGATCATTCTTCAGAAGGCGACTGATTTTGAAGCACAATTCGAATTTCGCCCTCTAGAACCGGGTTATGGTGTCACCATCGGGAATGCCCTTCGCCGGGTGTTGCTGAGCTCCCTGGAAGGATATGCGATCGTTGGGGGTCAAGATCGAGGGGGCTGATCATGAATTCGCTACGCTGAAAGGTGTAACCGAAGACGTGGTGGAAATTATCCTAAATCTGAAACAAGTTCGTTTCAAGAAGAAGGTTGAACATGAAGTGGCTCAGGAAAAGATCACGCTGAGCCTGAAGAACAGGACGGAATTCACTGCCGGAACGCTTGGGGAAGCAACTCCTTCGTTCGAGGTCATGAATCCGGGTCTGCTCATCTGTACGCTGGACAATTCCGCCAAACTGGATATCGAGATCACGATCGGGAAGGGACGGGGCTATGTGCCGGCTGAGGATAACAAGCCAAAGGATGCTGCCGTTCGGATATATTCCGACCGATGCGATCTTCACACCCATCAAGAACGTGAAATACTCCATCGAGAATACGCGTGTGGAGCAGCGTACGGACTTCGAGAAGCTGATCATGGAAGTGTCTACTGATGGTACTATCCATCCGGAGGAAGCTGTTAAGCAGGCATCCCGCATCCTGATCCAGCACCTGATGATCATTACGGATGAGAACATCACTTTCGACAATAAAGAGGAGAAGAAGGAAGACCTGGTCGACGAGCAGACTTTACAGTTGCGTAAGATCCTGAAGACCCCTTTGGAAGACCTGGATCTTTCCGTACGTGCCTTCAACTGTCTGAAAGCTGCCAAGATCAACAGTCTTAGCGAGCTGGTCACTTACGAGCAGGAGGACCTGATGAAGTTCCGCAATTTCGGCCAGAAGTCGCTCGCCGAGATCGAGCAGGTATTGGGCGAAAGGGGTCTCCACTTCGGTATGGACCTCGGCAAATTGAAAGTAGACGACGAATAAAGTGAACAGCCAAAAGGCTGATTTTGAAAATGAATTTTCACCCAGCCTTACAATTCCTGACACGGTGTAAGGTTTAAATTTTAAGTCAATGCGTCACGGAGACAAAATCAACAATTTAAGCCGCACTGCCTCGCATCGCAAGGCGCTGCTGAGCAACCTGGCCATTCAGCTCATCACACACAAGAAAGATCGTCACTACGTTGGCCAAGGCCAAGTCATTGAGGACCTATGTGGAGCCGCTGATCACTAAGGCCAAGGAGAATACGACGCACCAGCGTCGGGTGGTATTCAGCTATTTGCAGGATAAGGATGCCATTACCGAACTTGTTTAGCACGGTATCCGCAAAAGTGGCTGGTCGTCCCGGCGGCTATACCCGTATCATTAAATTAGGTGCGCTCGTGTGGGTGACAATGCTGAAACGGCCCTGATCGAACTGGTAGATTTCAATGAGATCTATGGTAAGGGTAAGGGTGAAGCCGCAGCTGCGACGGGCAAGCGGACGCGTCCTTGCGGGTGGTGGCAAGAAGAAGGCTGCTGCCGGTCACGCGAGGACGAGTCAGGTGTTGCTGCCAGGCCCTGAGGCGAAGGCAGAAGACAAGCCAGCAAAATAGGAACGCAACCGCCCGCCGCGCGCTAGCGAGGTTTGAAAGATAATTCCTTTCCCCGGCAAAGGAACCTTGCCGTGACATGCATTAAAAAAAGAGACCACGACTTTTGTTCATCGGGGTCTCTTTTTTTGTACTTTTGCCAAATTTTTCATTCCACATGTCCTACACTACTTTCTATTGTTCCGGCCGTCCTTTTACTGGAAGACGGCACTGTTCACCACGGGCAGGCTTTTGGCAAGAAAGGGCACTACTTCCGGCGAGATCTGCTTCAATACCGGCATGACGGGGTACCAGGAAGTGTTTACTGACCCAAGCTATTATGGTCAGGTGTTGATCATGAATAGCGTGCATATCGGCAATTATGGGGTCAAGGATACCGATATAGAATCAGATACTGTAAAGATCAAGGGCTTGATCGGCCGTAACCTGGAGGAGCAGTTCTCCCGGATACAGGCGAAGTGGCTCGCTGGACGAATACCTGAAGGCGAATAATATTGTCTGTATCGAAGGGGTGGATACGACGGAGTCTGGTGGCCCATGTCAGGGTGCAAGGTGCCATGAACTGTGTGATCTCTTCCGAGGTCAGCGATCTGGCTGAATTGAGGGCTATTTTAAAGAAGACGCCGTCGATGGATGGTTTGGAACTGGCTTCGGTCGTCAGTACGGACTACAACCTACGAATGGGGTGATCCTGCTTCATCGTTGCGGGTTGCGGTGCTGGATTTTGGTGTAAAGAAGGCATATTCTGCAGTGTATGGTGGAAAGGGGGGCTTTTGTGAAGGTATTTCCTGCGAAGACGCCGATAGGCGAACTGAAGGCATTTGGGCCTAGCGGTTATTTCCTTTCCAATGGTCCCGGGGACCCGGCTCCGATGGATTATGCTATTCCTTTGGTGAAAGAGATATTGCGGGAGAAGAAGCCGTTATTCGGCATTTGCCTTGGGCATCAGTTGCTTGCCCTGGCCAACGATATACCCACCTTCAAGATGCATCATGGGCATCGCGGGCTTAACCATCCTGTAAAGAATATTATTACGGGCCGTTGTGAGATCACCACGCAGAACCATGGTTTTGGTGTGGACCCGGAGGCTGTGAAGCGGTCGGCGAACATCGAGGTGACGCATGTCAATTTGAACGATCAGTCGATCGAGGGGATCAGGCTGAAGGACCGGCCGGCTTTTTCGGTGCAATACCATCCGGAGGCTACGCCCGGACCGCATGACAGCCGCTATCTTTTTGACGACTTTCTGGCGTTGATCCGTCAATACAATTGAGTAATTTAGCGCCATGCGGATAAACATCATCAATGGCCCCAACCTGAACCTGCTGGGTATCCGTGAGCCGTCGGTCTACGGAAGCCAAAGCTTTGAGCAGTATTTCGAGGGATTGCGGAAGCAATTTCCCGAGGTAAGCTTTCAGTATTTTCAGAGCAATGTAGAGGGGGAGTTGATCAATGAGCTGCAGCGGGTGGGTTTTTCTGCCGATGGCGTTATCCTGAATCCGGGCGGCTATACACATACTTCGGTGGCTATCGGCGATGCCATTGCGGCGATCGAGGCGCCGGTGATAGAAGTCCATATCAGCAATGTTTCCGGTCGCGAAGAATTCCGGCGGTTGAGCCATGTCTCGGGTAAGGCCAGGGGGACGATCGCGGGATTGGGGTTGAAAGGCTATGAATTGGCGGTGAGGTATTTTTTATAAGAATACCTGCATCATCAATGCGAAGCCGGTATCCTGTTTTGGGTCGTCCAGTTTTTTGATGATGTGCAGGCCTTTTCGGGTCCAGATCATAAAGACATCTCCTTTTTTGTGGGCCAGCATTTCGTGTTCGATGGTCATCAGCAGCATGCCGCGGGCTACCCAGCCGAGATCGCCTTTTGTGGCGGCTTCTCCCCCATAGAATAGGTTTGGGCCTCTTGTTCGAAGGTGGCTTGTCCGGCTTTTATGCGTTGCAATATGAGGTTGCCCAGGGAGTCGGCGATGTGATAGCGGAAGACGGATGTATCTATAAAGATCTGGCCGATGTGATAAAACTGGTTGGAGGATTTGGCGAGCAGTTGTACCAGGAATTTGCCGCCTGCGGGGCCATAGGGACCATATACTTTTCTTTCTTTTCCGGTATAAGCGAGGCTGTCCGCCAGGCCATCGAAATTTTTTGTTTTACTGACGATGATCGTGTCGATCCTGAAGCGTTTTTTGAGGATCTGTTTGGCATAGCCGACCGGATTGGGCGATTGTTCGAGGGCTTCTTTGAGCTGGGGTATCGTCTTTGGGACGGAGATGGTCTGGGTGGGGGCGGATTGCGGCTGGGCTGGACCCGTTGCGGGCGGCTGGGCGCCGAGTGGACCGGCGGAGCACAAAAAGAAGAAGAATATAATGCCTATTTTCATGTCAATCAGTTGGATGTGCAAATATAGGGTTCCGCGTTCCATGCATCATAAATTGGAATGATTTTCGTTATTTTTGATAATATGTACACCCTCGTTTTCAAACAGTTTTCCATGCGGTTAATACCAATAATACTGGTCTTTGCCTGCCTGCAGGTCGTAGGGCTTCGGGGCTATTCCCAGTGGAAGAGCTTTATCATCAGTCCAAATGGCGATTCGCTCAATTGCGTGGACAAGCAGGACCGGCGGCAGGGGCGTTGGGTGATCCATGTGGATGAAGTACGTGGGGAGCCGGGTTATGAGGAGGAAGGGGTCTATAAGGATAATCGCAGAGAGGGTAACTGGCGGATCTATAGCCTGCAGGGGGACCTTAGTGGGATGGAGTTCTATAAATGGGGCAATAAGGATGGGGTTTGCCAGTATTTTGGCATGAATGGGAGCCTGTTGCGGGAGGAGGGCTGGCGGGCGTTGAATCCTGACAAGACCTATGATACCCTGCAAGTGGAAGATGTCGACCATCTTGATCAATACAAGACTGTGATCGTGAAAAATGAAGGGGTGGCTATCAAGGATGGCACCTGGAAATTCTATGATCCTTTTACGGGGATGGTGTCGCGGACGGAGGTTTATACCCTGGGGAAACTGGAAGGGAAGAGTGGGCCTGCGACTGCTGCCACTGCTCCCCAAACCGGCGTCAAGCCGAAGGAAGTGCTGGAATTTGAGAAGAAGGTGGGCAAGAAAAAGGTGAAGGTACAGGATGGGAGTGTGCATTAGTTCGGTTAAATTACCGAACTTGGATCTAGTTCGGTCAAAATACCGAACTTTGGGGTAGTTCGGTCAAAATACCGAACTTTTGGGAAGTTCGGTTAAAAAACCGAATTTTGGGGTAGTTCGGTTAAAATACCGAACTTTCGCGATGGGTATACACAAGACTACTACAGGCGCTGTCCTGACGGGTGATATCGTCAATTCAACCAAACTGTCTTCCGCCGACGAGGAGCAGCTTATTGAGGCTTTAAAGGGATACCTGGACGACAAGACAACACACACGCAATTTTATCGGGGAGACAGTTTTCAAGCCTATCTGGAAAGGCCGGAGGACGCGTTGCAGCTGGCGTTGCAATGCAGGGCGGCTGCTATCGGCCAACCGGAAGAAAAGGATGGAGAGACGAAAGCGGTGGAGTTCGATATCCGGATCAGTATTGGCATCGGTGAAGTGCTCCTGCCCATCGGCAATCTGGGGGAGGCCAAGGGGGAGGCCTTTATCCGTTCGGGGCGGCGATTCGATGAACTCCAGCAGCAATCCGAGCAGCGGCTGGCTATTAGTTCCGGTACCCGGGTGGCTGATATCGGGTTTGCCGTGATGGCCGATTACCTGGACACCATCTACGGGGGGATGACCGTCAAGCAGGCGAAGGTGATCGTCGAATTATTGAATGATACTCCACAGCAGCAGTTGGCTGCGGCGCTCAGCAAGTCTAAGAGCACGATCTCCCAACTCGCGAATGATGGCGGGTGGCCGAAGATCGAACGCGTGTTGCAACAATACAAAGAACTGATCAATCAAGTATCATGATGCCTGGAGCTATTTGGCTGACTAAACTGGTGCTGTCACATTTGCTGACGGATTTTGTGTTGCAGCCTTCCTCGTGGGTGGAGGATCGCCGACGCAAGCATTTTGCTTCCGGTAAGCTTTACCTGCATGCGCTTGTAACGGCGATGGTTGCCTATGTGCTTATCGGCTGGCAGTACTGGGCGGTGGCGCTCATCCTCCTTGTCACCCATTTCCTGATCGACGGCTGGAAGTCTTATCGCCCAAGGCGGGCGCGTTATTTTCTCCTGGACCAGGTGTTGCACCTGGCGGTTATCGCCGGCGCCTGGCTGCTGACCTTTGGGGAAAAGGGGTTTTTCGAGCGGATTCACCGAGTGCTGACTACCGACGTACATGGATGGATCGTATTGGCGGGGTTCGTGTTTGTGACGAGTCCGGCGGGCATCCTTATCGGTCAGTTGACCAGCCAATGGAGCAATAAGATCGATGATCCGGAGAACAGCCTGGCGAATGCCGGCAAGTGGATCGGGGTGGCAGAGCGGGTCATCGTGGTCATACTCGTGCTGCAGAATCAATATTCTGCTATCGGGCTGCTTGTCGCGGCCAAGGGTATCATCCGCTTCAATGAGAAGGACCGGCAGGAAGTAAAAACTGAGTACCTGGTGATCGGGACGCTCATGAGCATTGGGATCGCCATCCTGACAGGGTTATTGGTGAAGATGCTGATCGCTGTTTAATGAAAATATTTTTGAAAGAACAGGATCTGGTAATCGATGCTGTTCTGCCAGTACGCGCCGTTATGGCCGCCAGGGCGTTCTATATAATCGTGATCAATCTTTTTCTCCAATAGTTTTTGGTGCAGGGCCCTGTTGACGGTAAGGAAGAAATCATCGACGCCGCAGTCGAATATCAATTGCAGTTCGCCGTTGCGCAGGTTATCGATCGCGTATATGACGGTATGGGCATCCCATTCAGCTTTATGGGTGTTGTATTCGCCCAGGTCTTTCTTTATGCCCCAGTTGTCGGGAAAGGGGCGGAAGTCCACGCCACCGCTGGTGGCGCCGGCGGCGCCGAAGAGGTCTTTGTGGCGTATGGCCAGATAAAGTGCGCCGTGGCCGCCCATGCTGAGGCCGGTGATGGCGCGGTGGGCTCTGTCGGGCGCCGTGGGATAATGAGCGTCGATGTACGGCAGCAGCTCTTTGGTCACAAAGGTCTCGTATCGTACTGCCGGGTCGAGCGGGCTGTCGAAGTACCAGCTATCTACGCCGCCGTCTGGGCAGACGAAGAGCAGGCCGAAGGCGTCGGCGTCCTGCCGCAACTGGGGGGCGGTTGAAGGCCACTGGGCGTAGTTGCCGCCATGGCCGTGGAGCAGGTAGATGACAGGCCAATGGGAGCGGGTTTGTGCCTGCGGGCTGATCACGACGCATTTGATATCCTTGTTCATTGCGGCGCTATGGACGACGATGGTATCTACCTGGCCGGCGAAGGCATGGCCGGTCAGCAGCAGAAGGAGCGGAAGGAAGCGTTTCATGGAATGAATTTCTTAGAAGGCTTTTTTATCCTTACCCGTCAGCTGCATGGGGTTGTTGGTTTGGGGAATGGAGCGGAGGAGTTGTTGTTTCGCTTTAAAGATCTCGAATTTGCTTTCGGTCTGTACGATGGGCCAGCTGTTGTTGCTTTCGTCGATGTCGGCCGTTTCGCGGTTGGGGTCCAATTTGATGCTGGCTACTTCTTTATCCTTTACAAAGATCTTGGTCAGGTGTGATTCGTTCTTGCGCCAGACCTGGGCGGGAATGCGTTCAACCTCTTTCGTGCCATCCTTATAGGTCCATTCGATGATGATCGGCATCACCAGGCCGCCTTTATTGCTAAACTGCAATTCGTAGAATTGCTTGGACCGGAGTTTGTCCTTCGTGGCGTCGTCTACGGGATCGGCTGTGAACGATTGGTTTTGGCTGCCATTTACGAACGTGGCGTGCACGGTGTATTTGGAAGTGTCGTAAGGAATTTGACCGCGATTGTATTTGTAGTAGAAATCGTGCAGCGAAGTATCCGCTTCGTCTGCGAAGGCGATGCGCTTGTCTTCGCGGTTGCGTTCTTTGGAGACGTCGGTAGGGAACTTGCCATCGGGCATCGGTTTGGCGATACTCATGACGATGGCGGAGTCGGTGTGGGCCGGCATGTGATCGAAATCCGGGATCAGGTGTTTGACGCTATCGAGGGAGAGGTCTACGGGTTGGATGCCGTAGAACCAGCCGCGCCAGTACCAGTCCAGGTTTTCGGCGCTGGCATCATTCATCGTGCGGAAAAGATCGGCGGGGGTGGGATGTTTGAATGCCCAGCGTCTTGCATATTCCTTAAAGGCGTAGTCGAACAACTCGCGGCCCATGACGGTCTCGCGCAGGATATTCAATGCGGTGGCCGGCTTGGAGTAGGCGTTGGGGCCGAAGTTGACGATGTCTTCGGAGTTGGTCATGATCGGTTCGAGTTGGTCCTTAGGCAGCTTCATATAATCCGTGATGGCCCAGGCCGGTCCTTTGCCGCGAACGGGGAAGTGGTTATCCCACAACTCTTCGGTGAGGTATTCCACGAAGGAGTTGAGGCCTTCGTCCATCCAGGTCCATTGGCGTTCGTCGCTGTTGATGATCATGGGGAAGAAGTTGTGTCCTACCTCGTGGATGACGACGCCCAGCATTCCGTACTTCGTGGCTTCGCTATACGAGCCGTCTTTTTCGGTGCGGCCGAAGTTGAAGCAGATCATCGGATATTCCATCCCATTGGAGGCTTCTACGCTTTGCGCGACGGGGTAGGGGAAGGGAATGGTGAAATGGGAGTAGGTCTTGATGGTATGGGCGACGGCTTTGGTGCTAAAGCGCCGGTAGAGGTTATAGGCCTCTTTGCCATAGTAGCTCATGCACATGACCTTTTTGCCTTCGACATAAGCCGGCATGGCGTCCATCACGAATTTCCGAGAGGAGCCCCACGCGAAGTCGCGGACGTTGTCGGCCTTGAAGATCCAGGTTTTTTTTGCTTTGTTCTTCCTGACTTCGGAGGCCTTGGCTTCCGCGAGGGTGACGATCTCTACCGGTTCTTTGGATGTCTGCGCTTGTTGCCAGCGGCCGAACTGGGCGGGTGTAAGCACCTGTTGGTAGTTCTGGCATTCGCCGGTGGCGCCGATCACGTGGTCGGCGGGTACGGTCATTTGCACTTTGAAGTTGCCGAAGGTCAGGGCGAACTCGCCGCGGCTGGTGAACTGTTGGTTCTGCCAGCCCTGGAAATCGCTGTATACGCAGAGGCGGGGGTACCACTGCGTCATGGTGAAGAGGTAGTTGCCGTCTTCAGGAAAAAATTCATAACCGCCCCGGCCGCCGAGTTTCATGCGGTCGGAGATGTGATAGTTCCAGTCTATTTTGAAGATGAATTTCTGGCCGGGCTTCAGCGTTGCCGGCAGTTCCACCCGCATCATGGTCTTGTTGACCGTATATTGCAAAGGTTTGCCAAGGGCGTCCGTGATCTTGACGATATTGTCGCCATAGTCGCTGGCTTCGCTCCTGGTCATACGGTCCAGGCCCTGGTCGCTTACCAGATCGGGGATCTTGCTTCCGTCCTGGTAGTTGGCGTTGTTCTTGGTGCTGTGCTCGTTCTCGTCCAGCTGAAGCCAGAGATAGGTGAGCTCGTCGGGGGAGTTGTTGAAGTAGGTGATGGTCTCCGAGCCGGTGAGGACCTGTTTGTCCTCGTCGAGATTGCATTGGATGTCATAGTCTGCCCGTTGCTGCCAGTATTTGGGTCCTGGCGCGCCGCTGGCCGTGCGGTATTCGTTCGGCGTTGGGAGGATGGTTCCGAGTTTCTCGAATTTATTGCCGTGGTTGGAACTGGGGTTGTTCTGTATATCCTGCGCCAGCAAGGTTCCGGCGGAGCAGGCAGTCAAAAGTAAAATAAGCAGTTTGTTCATGTGTATGTGTTTTTGGTAGAATCTATTTGTGAGGCCAGCGGTCGAAGGCCATTTTAAGGGAGGCCAGGAGTACCAGCGCCGAAATGCCGCGTACCCACCAGACCCGGCGGATCTTGATCAACTGAACGAAAATAAAGGAAATTGCGAGGATAATGGCCACCACGAGTAATTGGGCTGCTTCTATGCCCAGGTTGAATGCCAGCAGGGGTATGACCAGGTGATCGCCGCCGATCAGGCTCAGCAGGGAGCTGGCGAAGGCCAGGCCGTGGATCAATCCAAAAAAGAGTGCAAAGAAATAGATCAGGGGCAGTTTCGAAGGGTGTTCCACCTGTGCCTGGCGCTGCAGCAGGTTATTGATAGCGGTTGCGACGATGGTTATCGGGATCAGGAACTCTATCCAACGGGTGGCAAAGTGCACCAGTCCGAGAGCGCTTAGTGCGAGGGTGATGGAATGGCCGATGGTAAAAGCGGTGACGAGCACGACGACCTTTTTCCAGTCTTTGATGAGGTAGCGGAGGCAGAGGGCGCCGACAAAAAGGATATGGTCCATGGCCTCCCATGTCAGGATATGCTGTGTGCCGATGCCGAAATAAAGTTTGAAATCTTCCATAATGCCGGGAAATTGTAAAATTATCCAGACTTTTGTCCCACAGAAATTTACTTTTTAAATGGTGACAATTTTATTTAAATGGTTGACTACGGCGTGGCTATGTGTGTTTGGCGTCCATTCGCATCCCCTGTACATCACTGTCACCGAGGTCAACCAAAATGCCAAGGACCGGATATTGGAGGTCAGTTGCAAGGTTTTTACCAATGATCTCGAGGCTGTGCTGGAGAAGATGTCCGGGAGCAGGGTCGATCTTTCGGCCGCTGCGGCCAAGGCTTCGTCGGACAAGTTGATCGATTCGTATGTGCAAAAGCATCTCCGCTTTAAGGTGGATGGAAAGCCTGTGCTACTGCATTTTGTGGGCAGTGAGCAGGAGAATGACGGCACGTGGAGCTATTTTCAGGTGAATGATGTGCCTTCTGTAAAGCGGGTAGAGGTCGTGAATGAGTTGTTGTACGATAGTTTTAACCAGCAGATCAATATCATGCATGTGACCGTTGGCGGTGTGCGGAAGAGTTTTCGGTTGGATTATCCTGCCGCTGCCGCGGTGTTTGCGTTTTAGCCGGATATGCGTAGGCGCGGGCTATTCTTCATCCTCGGCTACGGCCTTTTGCAAGTCTTCAGAAAGCGTGACCAGTACTTTGTCGATCCGTTGTGCATCCATATCGACGATCTCGAAGGTGAAGCCCCGCCATTCCAGCTTTTCCCCGCTGTTGGGGATATGCTCCAGTTCGCTAAGGATAAATCCCGCCAGGGTATCGAAATTGTTATCGCTATCCGTTAGCCAATCGCCTTTGTGGAAGCGGGCCAGGAAGTCGTAGAAGGGTATTTGGGCGTCGACCAGAAAGGTGCCGTCTTCCCTTCCTTTTATCTCATAGTCGGGGATGTCCGGCTGGGCGATGTCGCCGATGATGGCTTCGAGGATATCGTTGAGGGTGATCAATCCCAGGAGACTGCCGTATTCATCCACGATGAAGCAGCAGTGGATCTTGGACTGTTTGAATTTCTCCAACACCATGTAAGCAGTATTGTTCTCAGGTACGAAGAGGGCCGTGGTCATGATATCCTTAAAGAGGACATTGTCGTCGGTGACATAGAGGTCTTTGATGGATACGACGCCTTTGATATTGTCGATCTCGCCGTCGCAGATGGGATATACGGAATGTGGTTCCCTGATGATCTTTTCTTTGATGGTCTCTTCGTTCTCGTTCAGGTCGAACCAGATGATGTCGCTCCGGTGGGTCATCAGGGAGGTGATGTTCCGGTCGCCGAGGTGAAAGACACGTTCGATGATCTCCTGTTCTGCCTCTTCGATCGTTCCCTGTTCGGTCCCCTCGTTGATGATGGCTTTGATCTCGTCTTCGGTGACGTTACTGTCTTCGGATGGGGTGATCTGGAAAAACCTGAAGAACAGGTTGCTTGTACCGTTGAGCAGCCAGACGATGGGATGGGTGATCAGGGACAGGGTCCTGACGGGCCGGGCAACGAGCCTGGCGATCTGTTCCGCCCTCAGCAGGCCGATGCGCTTGGGGATCAGTTCGCCGAAGATGATGGAAAGCAGGGTCACGAAGATCAGGATGAGGGCGGTGGAGAGGTTGGCGGCATAGTGCTTTAAGAAAGGGATCTTTTCGAGGTAAGGCTGGAGGTCGGCGCTGAATTTTTCCCCTGAGTAAAAGCCGGTGAGGATAGCGATGAGGGTAATGCCTATCTGGGCGGTGGAAAGGAACAGTTCGGGCTTTTCGGCCAGCTTGAGGGCCGAACGGGCTTTTTCGTCCCCGTTGTTGGCCAGGTTTTCGAGGCGGCTTTTCCGTGCGGACACCAGGGCGATCTCCGCCATGACGAACAGGCCGTTCAGGAAGATGAGCAATAAAAGGATGATCAGCTCAAGCATGGGATGGGTTAAGAGGTTGTAAAGTGAAAGCGCCGGCTTGCAACCTGAAGAGGCGGCTGGTCGTCAGACCGATGAGGGAGCCGACTATTGCGCCGCAGCATACATCGAGCGGATAGTGAACGCCAACGTATACCTGTGCGTAGGAGATCAGGGCGGCCCATGGGAAGACAAGGGACCACCAGCGGCTGGTAGGACGGAGGGTGCGGTATATGAAAAAGGCCATTGCAAAATGGTTACAGGCGTGAGAGGAGGTGAAGCTGGAACTGGAGGGACAGTAGTTGGCCAGGAAGCGCATCGAGTCAGCCCAGAGCGGGTTGTTGCAGGGGCGGAGCCGGAGGACCAGGTGTCCTTTGATGAGGGTACTGCTGATCAGGTCGCTGATGATGACGGTCATGGGCAGGTAGAGTGCCCAGAGCCAGCCTTTTTTGCCGAAATTGACGGTGATGAAAACAAGGAGGAAAAGGTAGAATGGAATCCATAGTTCCGCTTCCCGCATGAAAAGGAGGAGGGTGTCCAGGAAAGAGCAGGTCCAGTATTGGTTGATACGAGAAAAGAGCCAGTAATCACCCTGTAAGATCCTGTTCAAAAGCGCCGGATGAGGCGGGCCCGCGTCGATTAACATCATGTTTAAATATAATTGAGGGTCTGTAAATTGAACTGTGTCAGAATATAGTTTTGAACTAGTTTAATTGAGGCGGCGGCGGCTCCATCCAAAGAGCAAGGCGCCGCCTCTTTTTTACGGCGTTCTATCATAGATCGGTATTCATTCTATCGCCAAATATAATCTTTAGCTGGGAAGCGGAGACGGCCCATCCCTGTAAAGGCATGGTCCATTTTTTGGCGATCCGTTCTGTGGCCAAGTAGATCAATTTCAGCAGGGCCATGTCGCTGGTAAACGCTCCCTTATTCTTGGTCACTTTGCGGATTTGGCGGTGGTAGCCCTCGATGGTGTTGGTCGTATAGATCATTTTGCGGATCGCATCCGGATACCGGAAGTAGGTCGTCAGTTTCTCCCAGTTGCGCCGCCAGGAATCGATTACCACCGGATATTTCTTGCCCCACTTCTCCTCCAGGTCCAGCAGGTTCGCTTCGGCCTGGTCTTTATTCATCGCCTGATAGACGGGCTTTAAATCGGCCATGAATGCCTTCTGGTCCTTGCTGGCCACATACTTCAGTGAGTGGCGGATCTGGTGAACGACGCAGCTCTGGACCTCTGTACCGGGAAAGACCGTCCGGATCGCTTCCTCAAACCCTTTCAGACCATCGATGCAGGCGATCAGGATATCCCGGACGCCTCTCTGCTTCAGATCGGTGATCACCCCCAGCCAGAAATTTGCTCCCTCGCTCTGAGAAACGTACATCCCCAACACGTCCTTTTTGCCTTCCTTGTTAATCCCGAGGATATTGTATACACACCGCGTCTGGACACGGCCTTCCTCCTTTACCTTGTAGTACATCGCATCCAGCCATACAATGCAATAGAGGTCTTCCAGCGGGCGCTGCTGCCATTCCTTGACCAGGGGGATGACCTTGTCCGTAATAGCGCTTAACGTGGCCGCCGAGATATCCGTATCGTAGGTCTCTTTGATGTGGGCGCTGATGTCCCGCAGACTGGTTCCCAACCCATACAGGCCGATGATCTTGTCCTCCAGCGTCTGCGCCATAATGGTCTCCCGCTTTTTTACCATCTCCGGCTCAAAACTGCCCAGGCGGTCACGCGGGGTAGTTACTTCGATCGTACCAGCCGAAGTCTTCAACTGCTTTTTGCTCTTCCCATTCTTGCGGTTGCCGGCATCCCGTTCTTCCTCATCTAGGTGGCCCTCCATCTCGCCCTCCAGGATCGAATTGAGCATGTCCTGCAGAAGTGGCGCAAATGCACCATCTTTGCCGTAAAGCGATTTGCCAGAACGGAACTGTTCCTTGACTTTTTGTTTGATCGTCTCGTAATCTAGTGGTTCTGAAGTTGGTGGGATTTTCTTTTTCATGTTACTGTATTTGAAGTTAAGAATTTAACTCCTGACACAGTTCATATTACACTCTCATAATTGATCTAATTTTATGCCCTTTTACATATTGGACATGACAAACAGATCGGCAACAAATTTACTAAATATACCCAAAACGGTCCGTTTGGTTTTTTCAACAGGTATTATTTTTTTGTTGATCATGAGCTTATTACGCCTTAGTTTGTATCTGGCGTTTCCTTCTCAGGGTCATTCGTTGACCGGCGTGCTGCCTTCTTTTCTCCTCGGGCTCCGTTTCGATCTGCGGTATGTGGGCATTCTTTGTCTGCTCTTATTGCTCCTCGGGAGCCTGCCAATCTTCCAGCCTTTCCGCACGGCCGCCGGTAGGCGCATTGTGCTGAGCCTGACGGCGATCTCGGCTTTTTTGCTGGTCTTTTTCTATTGTGTGGACTTCGCTCATTATAGTTATTTGTCACAACGGCTGAATGCAAGTGTGCTGAATTATTTTTCGGATGCGGGCATTTCGACGCATATGGTGTGGCAGACCTATCCGGTCTTTCGTATACTGCTGCTGTTGGTAACGGGGGTCTGGATCCTCAGGAAGATGGTGAAACAGTCGTATGACCGGATCGGGGGAAGCCCGGCCGCCGGTGTTGCCGCCGGGCCGCCGGAGCGTGGGACGCGCAGGGCCCGGATCGGTTGGTTCGTGGTCAGCTCCCTCTTATTGGGCCTTGCTATATTTGGCCGGATAGGGCAGTATCCCCTGCGTTGGAGCGATGCCTTCAGCCTTGGCGGCGACTATCAGGCGAATCTTTCCCTGAATCCTTTTCAGTCGTTTTTCAGTAGCCTGAAATTTCGCCACAGCGCATATGATGAGGCAAAGGTCAAGGCCGCGTTGCCGGTCCTGGCGGGCTACTATGGATTTGACAGCGGTGCTCTGGATGCCAGTGGTGTATTGTCTCCTGCGGCCTTTGAGCGCGATGTACCACGCCGGTCAGGTGCGCTTTCGTCGAGGCCGAATGTGGTGGTCGTGATCTGTGAGTCTTTCAGCGCGTATAAGAGCTCGATGTGGGGGAATCCGCTGAACACGACCCCGTTCTTCGACAGCCTGAGCAAAACGGGTATCTTCTTCGATCATTGTTTTACACCCAGCTATGGTACGGCGCGAGGGGTATGGGCGGTGGTGACGGGGATCCCGGATGTGGCGGCTGCGACCACTACTTCGAGCCGTAATCCGGCGGCCGTCGATCAACACAGCATCATCAACGACTTCAAAGGGTATGACAAATATTATTTTTTGGGCGGGAGTACGAGCTGGGCGAATATCCGCGGGCTGCTGACCGACAATATCGAGGGGCTTCGGCTCTACGAACAGCAGAACTACAGCACGCCTAAAGTAGATGTGTGGGGCATCAGCGACAAGAATCTCTTCCTGGAGGCCAACAAGGTGCTGCAAAAGCAGCAGGGGCCGTTCTTCGCCGTGATACAGACGGCAGACAACCATCGACCCTATACCATTCCGGACGAAGACCGGCAGGCTGTTCATCCTGTGACAATGCCGTTGGATTCGCTGCGGCGCTATGGATTTGGGAGCAATGAAGAGATGAATGCATTCCGGTATACCGATTTCGGCTACCGGACTTTTATAGAAGCGGCGTCGAAGTGCGGCTACTTTGCCAATACCATATTCTTATTTGTTGGCGACCATGGTATTCCCGGGGATGCGGGAGCGCTTTTTCCGCGGGCCTGGACGGATCAGCGTCTAACGGCGGAGCATGTCCCTTTGCTGATCTGGTCGCCTGCGCTGCGGCGTCCGCGGCGGATCAACACGATCTGTTCGCAGGTGGATGTGTTGCCGACACTCGCGGGGCTATGTGCGCTTCCTTACAGCAATACGACCCTTGGGCGCGACTTGTTGGATACGGCCCGGTATGGTGACAAGGGGCTGGCTTTTATCTATGATCCCGATCAGGCGTATATCGGGGTTGTCAAGGGGGACTATTTTTACCGGCGGCAGCTGACTACAAGCAAGGAGGAGATGGTGCCTGTGGCGGGCAGCGATGCGGTGCCGGCTGCGGCCGCGGCTGGACCCCAAAAGCAGCAGTTGCAGCAATTATCGGATGGATTGTATGAGGTATCGCGGTACCTGTTGCTGAAAAATCATAAGGGTGGTAATGGCACGGAGGCGCGGCGGCAGGCTATGCGATCTTATCGGCGATGATCAGCAATCGGGGTGATCGTTCGGGGTCGTAGGGATCCAGTGCGTAGTCGCCGTAGAGCTGCCGGATGCGCAGGCCGTTGGGTTCGAAGAGCGCTTCGAAATCTTTTGGCAGGAACACGGCCACTTTCTCGGTATATGCTAACGGCGACGTCAATGTCCTGTCGCTGATCACGATCCTTTTATAGAAGTGTTTGCCGTCGCACCACCGGGTGATGGTATACGTGGTATCGCCCATGGTCCTGACCTCGTTTGGAACGAGGTTGGCCCGCACGTGGGGGGCATTGAGGTAGTCCAGGACGAAGATGCCTTTCGGTCGCAAGGCGGCGCCGATGGTGTGGACGGCGTTGAGGTGTTCGCGTTGCGTTTCGAAATAGCCGAAGCTCGTAAAAAAATTGAAGGCGTAATCGAAGCAATTGGTGCAAAGCAGGTGGCGCATATCGTGCACGAAGAAATGAAGGTGCTCGTCCGCGAATTGGTTGGCGAAGGCGATAGAACCGGGAGCCAGGTCGATACCGGTTACATCGTACCCCGCTTCCGAGAGGATGCGGGCGTGCCGCCCCCTGCCGCAGGCAACGTCCAGCAGGAAGGAACCGGCCGGGGGCATTAGCAGGGCCAGGAGACGGTGAATAAAATCGGCAGCTTCTTTTTGGTTCCGTTCAAAATAAAGTTTGTGGTAGAAGGGCGAATCAAACCATTCTCTGAACCAATCGCGGGTAATGCCGCTGCCGGCTGGAGTGTTTGCTGTCGGAATCGATGTCATGAAGGGGAAGCTTTTGGTAAAATTAGCGGCAAATCCCTTTCGGCAGATTTATAGGAAACCTTATTTTTGTGAACTTGAGCCTTTCGGCGTGTATCTCAAATTAAAACTAGCATCAGTGGCATTGATCAAAAGCATTTCTGGTATCCGGGGGACGATTGGAGGGAAGCCTGGTGAAACCCTTTCTCCATTGGATGTTGTCAAATTTACGGCTGCTTTTGGGGGGCGGATCTTGCAAAACAAGGGGAAGAAGGTCGTGATCGGCCGGGATGCACGAGTAAGTGGGGAGATGATCAATGCCCTGGTGGTGAGCACCTTGAGCGCATTAGGATTGGATGTGATCGATCTTGGTCTGTCTACGACGCCAACGGTGGAGATGGCAGTAACGGGAGAAAATGCTGACGGCGGCATCATCCTGACCGCGAGTCACAATCCCAAGGAATGGAATGCGCTGAAATTGCTGAACGGTAATGGGGAGTTCATCAGTGCGGAGGAAGGCGCTGCTGTCCTGGAAAAGGCTCAAAAGGAAGATTTTGTGTTTGCGCCGGTAGACAAGTTGGGAGTATATATGCAGCGCCATGTCTGGATGCAAAAGCATATCGATGCCGTGCTGCAATATGCGCTCGTGGATGTGGCGGCCATCAAGGCAAAGGGTTTTAGGATCGTCGTGGATACCATCAACTCTACAGGAGCGATATTTATTCCGCCGTTATTAAAGGCACTGGGCGTGGCTGAAGTCATCCTGCTGAACGAGGAGGTCAATGGGAAATTTGCCCATAATCCTGAGCCATTGCCGGAAAACCTGTCCGGATTGAGTGCTGCGGTGAAGAAATCCAAGGCTGATCTCGGCATTGCCGTTGATCCAGATGTGGACCGGCTGTGTTTTGTGTGTGAGGATGGCAGCATGTTCGGAGAAGAATATACGTTGGTGGCTGTCGCTGACTATGTGCTTGGTCGGCGTCCGGGTAATACGGTCAGCAACATGAGCAGTACGAAAGCGCTCAAGGAGGTCACGATCCGTCATGGCGGTGCGTATTATCCTTCGGCGGTCGGAGAAGTGAATGTGGTCACCAAAATGAAAGCGTTCGATGCGGTGATCGGTGGAGAAGGTAATGGCGGCATCATTGTACCGGATCTGCATTACGGCCGCGACGCGTTGATCGGGATCGGACTTTTTCTCAGCGCCTTATCTCATTTTAAAGGGAGCATCAAATCCTTCCGGACGAAATATCCGGATTATTTTATTTCCAAGAACAAGATCGAGCTGCATATGGGTATCGATGTGCCGGCTGTTCTGGACAAGATCAAAAGGAAATACAGGAACCATCCTATCAATACAGATGACGGGTTGAAGATAGAATTTGACAATGATTGGGTGCATTTAAGGTCTTCGAACACCGAGCCTATTATCCGCATCTATGCGGAGAGCAATTTCGAGACTACGGCCAATAATATTGCCCAACGGCTTATGCAGGACATTAAAGAGGCTATCGCGTCATAATATGCGTCGCCTTCAAAAGCGAAGGCGCGTCAGCCAGTAAAAACTATGGAAAGAATTTACTTCGACAATGCTGCCACGACCGCGATCGATCCGGTCGTACTGGAGGCGATGATGCCTTATCTAACGGAAAAATTTGGCAATCCTTCTTCCATTTATTCCTACGGACGGGAGTCGCGGCTGGCGATCGAAAGTGGCCGCAAGAGTGTGGCGAAACTCCTCAATGCGCATCCGGCGGAGATCTTTTTTACTTCCGGGGGAACGGAAAGCTCGAATACGGCGATTACCGCTTCGGTGCGCGACCTGGGGTGCACCCATATCATTACCTCTCCCCTCGAGCACCATGCTACTATACATACGGTGGAGCACCTGCACAAACGGGGCGAGGCTGCCGTGAGGTATTTGTCCGTGCTGCCGAATGGTCAAATCGACCTCGAAGACCTGGAGCATAAGCTGGCGGGCAGCGCCGGTAAGACGTTGGTGACGTTGATGCATGCCAACAATGAGATCGGGAATATCCTCGATATCCATGCTGTTGGCGAGCTGTGCAAAATGTATGGCGCCATTTTTCATAGTGATACGGTGCAGACGATCGGTCATTTCCCTTTCGACCTGCGGAATACGCCCGTGCATTTTGTCACGGCGGCCGGGCATAAATTCCACGGCCCGAAGGGGGTAGGCATGTTGTACATCAATGAGAACGTGCGGATCAACCCGTTTATCCATGGGGGTTCCCAGGAGCGGGACATGCGGGCGGGCACGGAAAACGTATACGGGGTGGTAGGGTTTGCCAAGGCCCTGGAATTGGCTACCGCGGCCTATGAGGCGGACAGCGCCTTTATCAAGGGGCTGAAGATGTACATGATGGAGGAGTTGAAGAAGCACATAAAAGGTATTTCTTTCAACGGTGATCCGGTCGGCCGAAGTCTGTATACGGTCTTGAGCGTATCGGTCCCCAAGACGGAGAAGTCGGAGATGCTTCTCTTCAATCTGGACATCAATCATATCTGTGCTTCCGGCGGGAGTGCCTGTACGAGTGGCGTGGAGCAGGGTTCGCATGTCATTCGCGCCATAAACAACAATCCGAATCAAATTACGGTCAGGTTCTCTTTCAGCAAGCACAATACGCGGGCGGAAGTGGATACGGTAGTAAGGAAGCTACAGGACCTGATCTGACCTCTCTTATGCGCTATGTCGTAGGCATAGATATCGGCACTACCAGCACCAAGGCTGTAGCTTTTACAGCTGGGGGAGCCGTGCTTGGACATGCTGGAGCTTCCTATCCGGTATTTACGGATGCCGATGGGCGGCATGAACTGGATCCCGATCAATTGTTCGATGCCGTGTTGTCGGTGCTGCGTGGGGTTACCGGTGGCAGTATAGCGGGCGAGCCTGCGGCGGTGAGTTTCAGCTGTGCGATGCACAGCCTGCTATTGGTGGATGGTGCAGGCAAGCCGATGACGAGGGCAATGACCTGGGCGGATCAGCGCAGCGAGGCCTATGCGGCGGCTTTGAAAGGCAGTGAGGCGGGACGGCGGATCTACCGGCAGACCGGAACGCCCATACATGCGATGTCCCCTTTGTGCAAATTGCTTTGGTTAAAGGAAAAGCAGCAAGCGCTGTTTGAGCGGGCGGCGCATTTTATCGGGATCAAGGAATACATTTGGTGGCGGTTGTTCGGAAAATACCAGGTGGACCTTTCCATTGCTTCGGCGACGGGTCTGCTGGACAGCCGTACTCTTGGCTGGAATGCCGAATCGCTCGCATTGGCGGGTGTTGCCGCCGGGCAGTTGTCCGAGCCGGTATCGTGCATGCAACGTGAGTCGGTCTTGCTGCCTGTGTGGGGGTCCCTGGGGCTGCCGGCGGGACTGCAGTTTGTGATAGGCGCGAGTGATGGCTGTCTGGCCAATCTGGGGACGGGTGCCGTGCGGCCGGGCGCAACTGCGCTAACCATTGGCACCAGCG
The DNA here is from genome assembly GCA_965214315.1 of Puia sp. Taxonomy (GTDB): domain Bacteria; phylum Bacteroidota; class Bacteroidia; order Chitinophagales; family Chitinophagaceae; genus Puia. The sequence continues at coordinate 184,223 of CBDCBP010000008.1, forward strand.
GTGCCGTACGGATGGCGGCGGCCAGGCCGGAGTACGACGAACGGGAAAGGTTATTCAGTTATATTCTCGACAAGGAATTGTATATCTGCGGAGGTGCCACCAACAACGGGGGAAATGCCGTCCAATGGTATGCCGGGCTGGTGCAGGGCGGGGGCAGCCCGGATGCCGTCCTGCTGGATAAGCTGGTTGCCGGGGCTGAGGGCGTTCCTGCAGGTTGTGAGGGGCTGATCTTTCTGCCGTACCTGTTGGGTGAGCGGGCGCCGATATGGGATGCCGATGCAAGGGGTGTTTTCTTTGGAATAAGGGCGATCCATGGGCAGGCGCATTTCACCCGGGCAGTGCTCGAGGGCATCAGTTACAGTCTGCGGCAGATCGGCGTTTCGCTGGAGGAAACGATCGGCCCGGTCGGGGAGATCTACGCGAGTGGCGGCTTCACGCGCAATGTGCTTTGGCTGCAACTCATAGCCGATGTCTTTATGAAAAGGGTTCATGTCACTGCGCAAGCCGATGCATCGGCCATTGGCGCCGCCATGCTGGGATGGCATGCGGTGGGTGTTTTTGACAGTCTTGAAGCAGCAGCTTCGCTGGCAAAGATAGCCACTACGTATGAGCCCGACGAGGCACGGCATGGGCTCTACCAACAGAATTACCTTGTTTTTGTGCAACTGTACGGTCGGCTGCACGACTTAATGGGAACGTATCCGGGGATAGGTGGTGAGGTGCGCACAAGCCGGTGATCATCGTCCTTTTACGAGGTCGCGCGGCAGAATACCGAACTCCTTGCGAAAGGCCTTTGCAAAATGGCTGAGATTGCTAAACCCTATTTCGCTGCCGGCCTGCTTGATGCTGCACTGCCCGGTGACGAGCAGTTCTTTTGCACGTTGCAGCCGGCTCTTGTTGTAGTAGTCATATAGCGTGTGGCCATAGACCTGTTTGAAGAGATGCTTCAATTTGCTGGTGCTCATGAATACTTCGTGTGCCAGCGATTCGAGTGAGGGGAATCCTTCCAGCTTGCTGCTCAGGATCTGCTCTACGTGCTGCATGCTTTCCAGGTCATTCTTTTTCACCGTTCTTGGTAAGGCGGTCTGTTCCTGGCGGAGGAAGGAATAGAGGAATTTTTCTATCAGGTGGATAATGCCTGAGAGCATCCGGATGGGGCTAAGCGGATCGGTTTCCTTCATCTCGAATAATTCCTTCAGCATTGTCCGGTGAGAGAGGTTGATGAAGAGGGGGTTTTCGTTGATGCTATTCTCCTTTGCGAAGCGGGACAATTTGTCGAATAGTTCGACGGGAAGGTATTGCATCGCGAGCTCGTGGGAGCACAAGATCAGCAATCTTTTTACATTGCTGCCCGCGGACATGCGCAGGTAGGTGCTATCGCGGCTGTCGGTAAGAAAAATATCATTCCTGAAGGGGCGTTTGTCTGTCATCATCTGCTGACGATGGCCGACCAACAATTCCTTTTGTACTTCAACCATATTGAAAGAAATGTCGAAGCCCGCGTTTCCCGATTCGCGATGGAGCTCGAGGTCACTGCTCAATGTAAAGTTCATTACTGCATAGGAAAGCTGCGTGTTGACATTGTGCGCTACAATGCTTCCGGAGCCGAGGTGCGCCGGGATCGTCAATGTGTGGTTGTCGACAGCGGTATTCAATTGAACGGCTAATCCGGCCATCCATTTTTCGAAATTTTCCAGGTGGAAAGCGTACATTACCATATTCACCTTGTTTTGACACTTTTACTTAATCGGCACAGCGTTTAGGCCGTCCGTTTGCGGCGGACCGGTGGTCCGTGATCTCATTGGCAATCGTCGTGTTGGGCAGGGGGGAGTGTAGATGTTGTTCTATCCGAATAAGGATGGCAAAATTACGCTAAAATATGCCTTAAGGGGGGCTGCACAATTTCTTTTAATAGCTGTAAAAGCTATTTAACAAAACTTTCAGGTGCCAGGTTTACTTGGTTTTGCCGATCTCTTTTGGAAGCATGCCGAACTCTTTGCGAAAGGCCTTGGCGAAATTGCTGAGATTGGAAAAACCGATGTTGATCCCCACTTGTTTAACAGAGTAGCTACCGGTTTTCAGCATTTCCCTTGCCTGTTCCAGCCGGTTCCGGTTGTAGAATTCATACAATTTCATGCCGTAGATCTGCTTGAACCTCGTTTTTAACTTAGTGGAGCTCATCATCACGGTACGGGAGAGGGTATCGATGGAGGGAAATTTATTCAATTGCCGGTCGCTAAGCATGCGGACGATGCTTTTCAGGGCTTCGAGGTCTTTTTCTTTTCCCTTTCCCCAGGTGCTTCCGTTAGTGGAGGAAGAACTGGCTTTGGTTAGAAAAGAGTGAAGGTATTTTTCCGAGAGTTGGAGGATGCGATTGTGCAATTGAAGCCGGTAGAGTGGGGAGTTGCTTTCGGCGTTATAGATGTCTTCGAGCGCTGATTTGAATTCGAAGGCGATGGATTCCCAGGCGGCCGTTGCTTGTGGGTTGTCTGCGTGTTGGAAGAGGCTGTCGAGGATGTCTTTGCGGATATGCCGGCTGAGGAAGTTGGCGGGAAAAAAGAGGGCGACCCTCTTGATGCGGGTGCTGCGGGGAAATGCGGTTTCTTCCCCGTGCATCGTCGTGCTGAGAATGGGAGACGGGCTGAAGCAAAGATAGAGCCCGGCGTTGTCTGCGTTTTCGCGGCGGTGCAGGACGAGGTCATCGTTCAGCTGGAAGTCCATTATGCAATAGGAAAAGCCGTCCTGTACGTTTACCGCCAGGATAAAACCTTCGCCGATAGTCAGGGGGAAGTCTATTTTTCCACCTGTGATTTTTAGGTCAAGCAGGTTGCCGAGATCGCCGAGCCAATGACGGAAGTCATGGAGTTGATACGAAAATCTGATCATAGATCGATCGTTGTGTTAGATCAGGGATAGCTGGATCGGCAGTTCCTTCCTCCCTTTGCTCATGTAAAATAGCAAACGAAACGGGACTGGTCATTCTTGGGGACGCAATGCGTCTGGTGACGGATGAACCGGTTTTTTTGGCGGATGAAACCGGGTTGCCTGCGGTTGGTTTGGGTTTGCTGCGGTTGGTTTGGTTGTGTTTGCTGCGGTTAAACTTTGGTTAGGGATTGGTTTGCTTCGCCTTCGGTTGGGCATTGCTTTGCTTCGGGTTGGCTTTGGTTAGGGATTGGTATGCTTCGCCTTCGGTTGGGTATTGCTTTGCTTAGGCTTTGCTTCGGGTTTGGTTCGGGATTGGTTTGCTTCGCCTTCGGTTGGGCATTGTTTTGCTTCGGGTTGGCTTCGGGTTTGGTTCGGGATTGGTATGCTTCGCCTTCGGTTGGGTATTGTTTTGCTTCGGGTTGGCTTTGGTTCGGGATTGGTATGCTTCGCCTTCGGTTGGGCATTGCGTTGCTTCGGGTTGGCTTTGGTTAGGGATTGGTTTGCTTCGCCTTCGGTTGGGCATTGTTTTGCTTAGGCTTTGCTTCGGGTTAGGTTTGGCGGCACCTGTTGTCAGTTCAAGGTGTTTTTGATCTCTTGCAGTTTAAGGAGGGCTTCGACGGGGGTCAGGCGATTGATGTCGGTGTCTTCCAGCAGTTTACGAATGCGATGGAAGGCTTCGGTGTGGGCGTCGAAGATAGAGAGCTGCATTTTTGGGGGCGGCAATTTTTTGAGGGATTCTTCGATGGGTGTTCCGACGTGTTTGCTCTCCAGCTGGTGGAGGAGTTCTTCGGCTCTTTGCAGGAGCGAAGGGGGCATGCCTGCCATTTTTGCCACGTGGATGCCGAAGCTATGGATGCTGCCGCCGGGCGCCAGTTTGCGCAGGAAGATGACTTTGTTGCCCACTTCCTTATTGGTAATATGATAATTGTGGATGCGGGGGAGTTTTTCTTCGAGCTCATTCAGTTCGTGGTAATGGGTCGCGAAGAGGGTCTTTGGTGCGCAGGGGGAGTTGTGCAGGTGCTCGGCGATGCTCCAGGCGATGGAAATGCCGTCGTACGTGCTTGTCCCCCTGCCGATCTCATCCAGCAGGATGAGGCTATTAGGGGTGATGTTGTTGATGATGCTGGCTGTCTCGTTCATCTCCACCATGAAAGTGGATTCGCCGCCGCTGAGGTTGTCGGACGCCCCCACGCGCGTGAAGATTTTATCCGTCAGGGGGATGCGGGCTGCGTCGCAGGGAACGAAGCTGCCCATATGTGCCATGAGCGTGATAAGGGCTGTTTGCCGCAGCAGGGCGCTTTTACCACTCATATTAGGCCCTGTGAGGATGATGATCTGTTGAGCGGCGGGATCCAACAGTACGTCGTTGGGGATATAGGTGTCTCCCGCCGGGAGCTGTCTTTCGATCACGGGATGACGGCTGCCTTTGAGGTCCAGGAGCTGGTCTTCGTGGAGTTGGGGTTTTTTGTAATTGTATTGCAGGGCATTGGCGGCAAAGCAGAGCAAACAGTCGAAGGCGGCGAGCAGGTGACCATTGGTTTGTATGGGGGCTATGCTGTCCTGCAGGTTCACCAGCAATTGTTCGTAGCAATCGAGTTCGATGGTGCGGATCTTGTCTTCGGCGCCCGTGATCTGTTCCTCGTATTCTTTTAGTTCCGGGGTAATGTATCGTTCGGCATTGGCGAGGGTCTGTTTGCGCATCCAATCTGCCGGCACCCGGTGCTTGTGTGCATTGGTGACTTCGAGGTAATAGCCGAACACGTTGTTGAAGCCGATCTTCAGTGAGGAGATGCCTGATCTTTCGGCTTCTTTCTGTTGCAGTTCCACGAGATATTCTTTACCGCCACTGGCGATCCTGCGGAGCCGGTCGAGCTCTTCACTAAATCCGGGCCGGATGGTGTCGCCTTTGGCAGCGGTTGCGGGAGGTGCGTCGCCGATGGTGGTCCTGATCCTATGGATGACGTCGGTACAGGGGGCGAGGCGGTTAGCGGATTCGGTGAGCAGACCTTCGGGAAAGGCCACGGCCAATGTTTTAATCAGGGCGGTATGCTCCAGGCCTCTTGCGAGTTGGAGCAGTTCTCTGGGCCCGATCTTACGGACAGGGATACGCGCGACCAGTCTTTCGATGTCACCGCATTCGTGGATGTGCTGTGCCATTGTGCTTCTCAGAGCAGGGTCTTTTATAAAAAATTCTACCGCGTCGAGGCGTTGTTGGATCCTGGCGGTGTCTTTCAGTGGCATGAGGAGCCAGCGTTTGAGCAAGCGTGCGCCCATGGGTGAGACTGTATTGTCGAGGATCTTCAGGAGGGTGTTTCCCTGGTCACCCGCGGGATTTGGTCCCATGAGTTCCAGGTTGCGGATCGTGAACTTATCCATCCAAAGGAAATCTTCACGGTCGATGCGCTGGATCGAGGCAAGGTGCTGCAGTTGGGGGTGTTCGGTGTCTTTGAGGTAATACAATACGGCGCCGGCGGCGATGATGCCGGCTTTCATCTCCTGGATCCCAAAGCCTTTGAGCGAATGTGTCTGGAAGTGCTTGAGCAGGCTTTCGGTAGCGAAGGCTTCTTCGAAAAGCCAGCTATCGAGGGTATAGGTGAAGAATTTACTTCCGAATATTTCTTTGAAGTGTTTCTGAAAGCTGCGTTGGAAGACGATCTCGGCGGGTCGAAGGGACTGCAGGAGTTTGTCGGCGTATTCGGTATCGCCTTCTGCGAGATAAAATTCACCGGTGGAGATGTCGAGAAACGAGAGGCCGAGGGTGGTGTTTTTGTTTTCGGGCCAGTCTTCGGGGAAATAGATGGCAGCCAGGAAATTATTCGTGGCGCCGTCCAGTAATCTTTCGTGGGTGGCTACGCCTGGCGTCACCAGTTCTGTGACGCCTCTTTTCACGATACCCTTGACCATCTTAGGGTCTTCCAGCTGGTCGCAGACGGCAACGCGGTGACCGGCTTTCACGAGTTTGTGCAGGTACGTGTCCAGGGAATGATAGGGAAATCCCGCCAGTTCGGCGGAGGCTGCGGCGCCGTTGTTGCGCTTGGTAAGGGTTATCCCAAGCACCTTGGAGGCGACGATGGCGTCCTGACCAAAGGTCTCGTAGAAATCGCCGACCCGGAACAGCAAGATGGCATCGGGATATCGTTGTTTGATCGCCCGGTGTTGCTGCATGAGTGGGGTGTCGGTGCCTTTGGTCATATCGATCATGCCGGGAATGGTTACCGATAATATCCCATTCCCGGCGTGTTGGGCTAATGATGGGCCTTCGGCCGGCGTGCCGTTGGCTCGCCAGGGGGCAAATGTAAGAAAGCCCCGACGATTTGGTTGTTGAGGCTTTTTTGTGGGGATAAGTAGTTGGTTTAGAGCCGCGGCGGGTGTTCATAGGAGTGCATATGACTAGCCAGGAGCAGGAAGAGGACCATGGCGACGCGGCGCTGTCTTCTCCTATGCAGTTTTCTTTAAAGCTAATTACCTTTGCGAATGCGCAAATTGGGTATGGATGAGCTGCACCGGTTATCGGTGAATCAATTCAGGGAATCGGAGAAGATGCCGGTAGTCGTGGTGTTGGACAATATAAGGAGTATGCATAATGTGGGGAGCGTGTTTCGGACGGCGGACGCTTTTCTGGTCCGGGGCATCTATCTTTGCGGGTATACGCCGCAGCCGCCGCACCGGGATATCCACAAGACGGCGCTGGGGGCGACGGAGACGGTGGAGTGGCGGTATTTTGCGTCGACAGTGGAGGCGGTCTTGGCACTGCGTGAGGCGGGATATGGGGTATTTGCGGTGGAGCAGACGGCAGAGAGTGTTGCGCTGCAGGCATTTTCGGGAGAACATTCCGGGCCTTTGGCTGTTGTTTTTGGGAACGAGGTGGATGGAGTTTCGGCGGAGGCGCTGGCGCTTTGTGATGGGGCGATAGAGATCCCGCAGTGGGGCATGAAGCATTCGTTGAATATATCGGTGGCGGCGGGGATCGTGTTATGGGAATTGGTTCGCGGTGGGGCTTCGGCGGCGCCGGCGGGGACAAATAAAAAAGTTTTATGACTACAGTGAAAAATTATCTCAGTCTGATCCGGTTCTCGCATACCATTTTCGCAATGCCTTTCGCGATGATAGGGTTTTTTCTGGGGTTGGTGAGCTTGCATGCGGACGCCGGCATTGGTCAGGGGAATTTGTCCAAGACATTGGGCTTGGGCGGATGGCATATCCATTCTTTTCTGCAAGAGCTTCCGCCCTGGTTCGATGTGTGGCGCCTTTTCGTGCTGGTTGTCCTTTGTATGGTGTTTGCACGAAGCTCGGCGATGGCGTTCAATCGCTGGCTCGATGTCAAGTGGGACGCGTTGAATCCGCGGACGGCCATCCGGGAGATACCGCGAGGCATCATTTCGGAGAGCAGTGCATTGCGGTTTGTGGTTTTGAATGGTATGGCTTTTATCGTATGCACCTGGTTCATTAATCCATTGTGTTTTGCGTTGTCTTTCGTAGCGCTGGGCGTGGTGTTGGGATATAGCTATACAAAGCGTTTCACTCCGCTGTGTCATTTGGTGCTGGGATTGGGACTGTCATTGGCGCCGATCGGCGCGTATCTTGCGGTAGTGGGCCATTTTGCTTTGTTGCCTTTACTTTTTTCCTTTAGCGTGATCTTTTGGGTGAGCGGTTTCGACATCATTTATGCCTTGCAGGATGAGGAGTTCGACCGGAATAACCAGCTTAACAGCATGCCTTCCTGGCTGGGGAAGGGGCGCGCCCTGCGGGTCTCCGAATGTCTTCATCTACTGAGTGCTGCTTGTGTGGCGGCTGCAGGAGGCTATGGTCATTTCGGATGGGCCTATTGGGTTGGCATCGCGATCTTCATAGGCATGCTGATCTATCAACATACGATTGTGAAGCCTAATGATCTGCGTCGAGTCAATCTGGCGTTTATGACGGCTAACGGGATCGCCAGCGTCGTGTTTGCGGTTTTTGTGATTGTCGATCTATTATTGACTACTAAGACGTCAGGGATCTAAGTATGGCGCGGATCATGGCGATAGACTATGGGCTCAAGCGGACGGGGATAGCGGTTACCGATCCTTTGCAGATCATTGCCACGGGGTTGACGACGGTGGAGTCGCCGAAGCTGATCGCTTTTTTAAAGGCGTATTTTCGCACGGAGGTGGTGGAACTGATCCTCATGGGGGAGCCGAAAAATTGGGATGACAGCGATACGCATGCGACGCCACTGGTGCGCCAGGTCGTTCAGCGGTTGCGGAAGGAGTTTCCGGCCATGCCGCTTCAGCTGGTGGACGAAAGGTTTACATCCAAATTAGCATCGCGGGCGATGGTCGAGATGGGCATGAAGAAGAAGCAGCGGCGCAATAAGGCAATGGTGGACGAGATCGCTGCGACGATCATGTTGCAGGACTGGATGGGACGGGCCGGGCAGTAAGCTCGGGGATGCTGCGGGGCGATTTTGCGGGCCGACGCTGTTGGGTGATGCTGGCGATGCTTCTCGGCGGTGTTGCTGGGCGATGTTGTTGGGTGATATTGCAGGCCGATGCTGCGGGCCGACGCTGTTGGGTGATGCTGGCGATGCTTCTCGGCGGTGTTGCTGGGCGATGTTGTTGGGTGATATTGCAGGCCGATGCTGCGGGCCGACGCTGTTGGGTGGTATCGCGGGCCGATGTTACTAGCCGATGCTGTTTGCTGCGGCAGACTGGCCAATAAATTATATATTCGCAATTTTTTAGTATGATCTTACCAATTGTGGCTTACGGAACACCTATTCTCCGCGTGGTGAGCAAGGATATCACCCCTGACTACCCTAATCTGGCACAACTTGTGGCAGACATGTGGGAGACGATGTATTCGAGCAATGGGGTAGGACTGGCGGCGCCGCAGATCAACCGGGATATCCGGCTTTTTGTGATCGATTCCCGGCAGATATTCGAGAACCTGGAGGAAGGTGAAAAGGACAAGTATCCGGATGGTCCAGGTGTCAGGCAAGCATTTATCAACGCGCATGTGGTTGCTTTGAATGGGGAGGAATGGGCGTATAATGAAGGTTGCCTGAGCATTCCCAAGATACGGGAAGATATTTTCCGCAGCGAAGAAGTGACGATTGAATATGAAGATGAGCATTTCGACATGCACGAAACGACTTTCAATGGTATTACGGCGCGGATCATCCTGCATGAATACGATCATATCGAGGGGAAGCTTTTTATCGACTACCTGAAGCCGTTAAAGCGGAAGTTACTGAAAAGCAAGTTGGATGATATCACCAAAGGCAAGATCAATGTCGATTATAAGATGAGTTTCCCGCGTTAAGCGCGTTTAGCTGATTGAAAAATTCCTGAAAGAAAATTAAAAAGTTTATAATTTTAGGGAATCGGAGAATAAGGTGCCATGTATGACAATCGATCCAATTTAATCATTGGATTTCATGGATGCGACAAAGCGGCTGCCGCGGCTTTAATTAACAATCCCGACACTATCAAGGTCAGCAAGGAGCCATATGATTGGCTTGGGCATAGAAATTATGCACTCCTATATTGAAGCACAATACAAAAGGAATAAGGGGAAAGAAGGGTTTAGTGAGTTGAAAATTTTCGATTCCATGCGGGGCATTTTTACGGAGGGGGCGCCTATTTACGAGGGCGCCGAAATTTTTGAAAAAACGCATATCCAAATCTGCATCCGCAATTCAAATTGCATAAAGGGTTTCTTCCTTCCTCGTCGCGAGGTCGAATTTATGCCTGCCGCCTGAGCGGGCGGGGCGGTGGGATGGCCGGGGTTGGGTGACGGCGTGACAATCACGGCGGGATTGGGTAATGAAGTGCGGCTGAAGGACGGGGATGGAGTGCGGCTCAAGGCTTGGGTATGAAGTGCGGCTGAAGGACGGGCGATGGAGTGCGGCTCAAGGCTGGGGGATGAAGTGCGGCTGAAGGACGCGGATGGAGTGCGGCTCAAGGCCGGGGGATGAAGTGCGGCTCAAGGACGGGGATGGAGTGCGGCTCAAGGTTTGGGTATGAAGTGCGGCTGAAGGACGGGCGATGGAGTGCGGCTCAAGGACGGGGATGAAGTGCGGCTGAAGGACGGGGATGGAGTGCGGCTCAAGGACGGGGATGGAGTGCGGCTCAAGGACGGGGATGGAGTGCGGCTGAAGGACGGGGATGGAGTGCGGCTCAAGGACGGGGATGGAGTGCGGCTGAAGGACGGGGATGGAGTGCGGCTCAAGGCTGGGGGATGAAGTGCGGCTCGAGGCTGGGTAATGAAGTGCGGCTGAAGGACGGGCGATGAAGGGCGGCTCAAAGACGGGTGATGAAGAGCGTCTCAAGGCTGGGGGATGAAGTGCGGCTCGAGGCCGGGGGATGAAGTGCGGCTTAAGGCCGGGCGAGGCCGGTGGCGGCGGTGTAGCTGCGCCATTTTGCGATGACGGTGCTGATATCGGTAGGGAGTTCGCTTTCGAAAAGCATTTCAATTCCGGTGGTGGGGTGGACGAAGCCGATGGTCTTGGCGTGAAGGGCCTGGCGGGGGCAGGCCGCGAAGCAGTTGTCGACAAACTGACGGTATTTGCTGAAAACAGTGCCCTTGACGATCTTATCGCCGCCATAGGTGTCGTCGTTGAAGAGGGGGTGACCGATGTGCTGCATGTGGACCCTTATCTGGTGGGTGCGTCCTGTTTCGAGAATACATTGTACGAGGGTCACGTAGCCGAAACGTTCCAATACTTTATAGTGGGTGATGGCTTCCTTCCCGTGTTCTCCTTCCGGGTAGGCGTCGAACAATTTCCGGAAGCGCTGGTGGCGGCCGACGTGCGCGACGATGGTTCCGCTGTCTTCGGCGAGGTCACCCCAGGCCAGCGCGATATACTGCCGGCGGACGGTGTGGTCGAAGAATTGTTTCGCAAGGCTGCGGACGGCTTTTTCGGTCTTTGCCAGGACCATCAGTCCACTCGTGTTCTTGTCGATACGGTGGACCAATCCAAATCGCGGTAAATTCTGTTCGTTGATGGTATCGTTCTTTTGCAGGAGATACCAGGCAACGCCATTGATGAGGGTGCCGGTGTAGTTGCCGCTTGCAGGATGGACGACCATGCCGGGCGGTTTGTTGATGATCATCACCTGGTCATCTTCATATTGGATGTTGAGGGGCATTTCCTCGGGCACGATCTCTTCGCCCGGGGCTTCTTTGTCGGAGTACATAATGATCTCGTCCATCGGCCTGATCTTATAATTGGGCGCTACTTGCTTGCTATTGACAAGGACCATACCGGCCTCGAGTGCTTTTTGTATCTTATTGCGGGAGGCGTTCTCGATGCGGGCGACAAGGAATTTGTCGATGCGAAGCGGTTCCTGTCCTTTGTCAACTTTCAGGCTCATGCGCTCGTACAGTTCCTCCGACCCATCCTGTGACGGGTTTTCATCCGGCTCCCTTTCCTTATCCTGTTGCTGCTGCATAGTCGGAATTTGTGCAAAAATACTAAATCGTACCTTTGCACCCTATTTGTAAGCTATGCAAACGGTTCTCTTCAAAGATCTGGGGCGCATGAACTACCGGGAGGCCTGGGACTACCAGGAGTCGCTGTTACGGGAAAATGTGGGGAAAAAGACGGCGGAGGCAGGGGGTGACACGGCGAATTACCTGCTTTTCGTGGAGCATCCGCCGGTCTATACACTCGGCAAGAGCGGACATGCCGAGCATATGCTGATCGATGAGGAGGGGATGGTGGCGAGAGGCGTTCAGTTCTTTAGGACCAACCGCGGAGGGGACATCACGTTTCACGGACCGGGGCAATTGGTGGGCTATCCCATTTTAGACCTGGAGAAATTCCGGACCGACCTCGGCTGGTACCTGAGGAGTCTGGAAGAGGTGGGCATCAGGGTATTGGCCGACTATGGGATCCGCGGTGACCGGTCGCCGGGTGAAACGGGTATCTGGATCGACGCAGGCGTCAAGGGGCGGGAAAGGAAGATCTGCGCGATGGGGGTACGCTGCAGCCGCTGGATAACGATGCATGGTTTTGCGCTCAATGTAAATACGGATCTGTCCTGGTTTGGGGATATCGTTCCCTGCGGCATCAGGGATAAGGCGGTTACGTCATTGGAAAAAGAGCTGGGCGGGCAGGTCGACTTTGCAGCGGTAAAGGAGCGATGGAAGGCGCGGTTTGGGGAGGTGTTCGAAGTGAGGGTGAGTTAGCTCCTTTTGCGGTAACCGGGGTCATGTTCGGGCCGGCGTCAGAACTCTTTTGGGATAAAGAATTTATTTTTTTCCTTCAACTGCCCGCCGTCGTACAATTCGAAGCGGAACCAGCCATAATGGTGGAAATTCGTTTTGTCTAAAATAAGCGAAGGATCTTTTATCTCCGATAGTTCGAAAAGCAATTTGTTGTTCTCATCGAAGAATTTTACGGCGTAGTGTTTTTTCACAGCCTCGGGCAGCGCTATGTGAATATTGCCCATTTTTCCCGCGAATATATAAACGGAAGTCTTGTATACTTCTTTCGCGATGAAAGGCTTGATCAGCATGGTATCCCCATCGACAAAAACGAGGGTGTCCTTTGTGCGTCGCAATACCGAGTCTCTGAATGACTGTACGGCTGCCCCGGACAACTGGCCGAGGAGCGAGTCTCCTTTGCGGATGAAGACGGTGTTAGAGATGGAGATCTCGGGAAGCCCATGAATGGCCGAGGGTAAGTTGCGGCTTGCCCTGGAGGTATTGCCAGCCGGTGAGACGATGAGCATCCGGTTGCGGGCGGCTGTCGATATGGTCTCGTCGATTGTATCGGCCGCCAGGGTGTGCGGAGGTTCGGTTGGAGTGTTGGGGCGTCTCGAGGGCGTGAACAAATATTTTCCGTTGTCGAATACGATGAATAGCCGGTAGTAAAAATTAGGTTGTGGGGCTTTGTCGACGGCGCCATTCGCAGGCAGTGTTGGATCCGGCACGGTCAGCAAGGTAGTAAAATTTTTGAGGCTGTCGGTGGAACGTTGGATACTGAGCTGGGTGACGACCGGGTAATTATTATGCCAGCTGATGAGGATCTTACCGGGGCCGCGCACTGTAGCCGTGAACCGCGGAAGGGTATCCTGTGCATGAAGGACGACTGTAAGGAAGACGGCGATAAACAGTAATCCTGCGAGCTTTTGCATAGGCGCCAAAGTTACAAAATCCGGGCCTAAAAGTGCAAGGTTCCCGGCGGGAGGGACCTGTTTCCCTGCAATCCGCCGCTGTGTATGACCAGGAGCCGCGCATGGGCGGGGAAGACCTGGCGGACCAGACTTTCCCTTACGGCGTAGAAGAGTTTCCCAGTATAGACGATATCGGTCGGTATCCCTGTCTCCGCATAGAGTCCGTTCATAAAATCCAGTAAGGGCTGTGGGTGGCGGGCGTAGCCGCCGAAGTGATAGCCGGTGAGGAGGGCGGCCCTTTCAGTCTGTCGGGGTGTCAGCCATTGCTGGCGGTCGATGGCGGCGATGCCGTCGATGCCCTTCAGTACCGGAACGCCAATCACGGTCTGTCCGGGCATGGCTGCGCGAACGAGCCCCATCCAGGTAGTGCCTGTTCCGAGGGCACAAAGGATATGGGTGTATGAAGCGGCATCTGTTTTGCATAGGATGTTCTCGCTGCCTTTGACCCCTGGCCAACCACCACCTCCTTCCGGGATGATATATGCGCCGGGGTAACGATTGGCCAATGTTTGCAGGAAGTAGGGGTCGTCTTTCTGCGCATATTGCTGCCGGGAAATAAATTCGAGCTGCATGTCATATGCCGCTGCATCCCGCAATGTCGAAGATAACGCAAACGGTTGTTCTCCGCGGACCAATCCGATGCTTGTAAGGCCTGCTTGTTTTGCGGCATAGGCAGTGGCCACGACATGGTTGCTCCAGGCGCCGCCAAAAGTGATGACAGCAGTGTTTGCGGACGCGGCTGCCAGCCGAAGGTGTTCTGCCAGTTTGAACACTTTGTTACCTGATACGATGGGGTGAATTTTGTCCAGCCGAAGGGTATCGGCGCTAGTGTTTTGCAGGGCCAGTTCGGGCCAGTTCAATGGTTCGATCAATGATGGAGGTTTCACCTTAATGGTTTATTTTCGTGTCCTAAAATTAAAATTACAATAATGCAACCAACCCTTTTGATCTTAGCCGCCGGAATGGCTTCCCGTTATGGGAGTATGAAACAGATACAGGGCTTCGGGCCCAGCGGAGAAACGATCATGGACTATTCCATTTATGATGCCATCCGTGCGGGGTTTACAAAGGTAGTGTTCATTATCCGGAAAGATTTTTCCGATGACTTTAAGAAGATCTTCGAGCCGAAGTTGAAGGGCAAGGTGGCTGTCGACTATGTATACCAGGACCTGCATAGTTTTACGGGGGACTATGCCGTGCCGGCGGAGCGGACCAAGCCTTGGGGGACTGCGCATGCTGTCCTTTGCGCAAAGGATGCGGTCAAGGAACCTTTTGCCGTCATTAATGCGGACGATTTTTATGGCCGGGATGCGTTTGAGAAGGCTTATGGTTTTCTGACCGGGGCGGTGAGCGAGAAATTATATTGTATCGTCGGATATGAGTTGGCCAAAACATTGTCCGATAACGGGACGGTGAGCCGTGGGGTTTGTGAGGTCGATGCGTCAGGTAACCTGGTCTCTATTGCCGAACGGACGAAGATCTACCAGGAAGGGGACAGGATCACGTATGAGGAAGGGGACAAGAAATTTGAAGTGCCGTTCGACTCGCAGGTGTCGATGAATTTCTGGGGTTTTGATCCTTCGGTGTTTTCGTATACAGAGAAGTATTTCGCCGCATTTTTGAAGGCGCAGGGCACGAATCCGAAGGCGGAGTTCTTTATCCCGATCATCGGGGATCAATTTATAAAAGAGAAGGGGAGTATCAAGGTCATTCCGACTTCGGCGCAGTGGTTTGGGGTGACGTATAAGGAAGATGCGCCTGACGTGCAGGCGAGTTTGAATGCGTTGATCGATAAGGGTGAGTACCCGAAAAATTTGTGGAAATAAGCATTGAAGTAAAAAGGGCCGCCGGGCCCTTTTTTTATTAGTTTCTCTTTACGATAAACACATAGTCTTCGATGCGCTTGATCTGGTGTACCCGGTCAACGCCCTTTAGTGCGGAGTTGATGGGGATATGCAAGTGGACGAAGTTGCTGTCCATTTTTTGGATGCTGCTGTCGACTTTCATGGAATCGATGGCGCGGAAAATGTTATTGGACCGGACTGCGAAGACCATACCCTGGGCATTGTGTTGAGTGGACGTAACGATCCCGATGACCTCGCCATCGTTGTTGAGCACCGGTGTGCCGCTATTGCCGGGGTTGGCTGCGATCGTAAGTTGGAAAGCCGTTGTATCGCCCTGGTAACCGGTCTCGGCGCTCATGTACCCTTTGCCATAAACGATCTCCGGACGCGGATACCCGAGTGTGAAGAGTTCTTCGCCCAATTCACCGCCGGTCCTGCTGATGCCGTAGGGCAGACCGTTGAAGGCGTGGTAGGACGTATCCTCTATTTTGAGGACCGCGATATCGGCGAGGGGGTCCATCTGGATGATCCGGGCATTGTATTCGCCCAAAGAATTTTGTACATCGATCTGGGTGGCGCCTTTTACCACGTGGGCGCTGGTGATCAAGTAACCTTTTCCGTCGATCAGGAAGCCGGTGCCGCCGCGATCGAAGGTGGGTGCAGGCGTTGAAGAATTGAGCTTGGTGTCGATATTATTTATTTTGCTCCCCTGGCGTGCCACTACCCCGCTCAAATAATCGAGTTGGGACGGTTTGACTTTAGGGGTCAACAGGGAGACGAGGCCACTGATGGCCAGGGCGGTTACCCCAGCGATGGAGGCGGCGACGAAGACGACCCGCTTATATCTCTTCCAGAGGCTTACTACGATGGCGGGACTTTGATCTTGTATCTGGCCTTCCAGGGCGAGTTGGCGATGAACGTCGTTCAGTTCCGTTTTCAACTGGCGGGTCTGACCGTATTGGTCGAATTTCTCCAGGAACAAGGAATGTTCTACGACCAGCTGGTCGACATCCGGGTTGCTGCTCCGCACATGCTCGAAGAATTGCCTTTCTTCGGGTAGCATTTCCCCGCGGATGTAGCGTTCGACCGCGTCTAATAGGGTAGTTTCCTGCATCACTTATTTGTTAAACTGACTAAATATTTTTTTCAACCGCATCAAGCACTTATATTTCTGGTTCTTTGCGTTGTCCGCATTGGTATAGCCGAAATCGCCTGCAATGTCGACCATGCTTTTCTTTTCGATATAATAGGCCTCCAAAAGGCTTTTACAAGGTTCGCCCAGGTTGTTCATGGCTTGTTCCATGATCAGGAAATCCCTGTTGCGTTGTTCGTGTCTTTCCAGTTCTTCTTCTACCGGGATGGTCTCTTCCAGGTTGTCGACTTCAGGGGATATCCGCTGCATTTGGTTCAGGCGTTTAAGCCATAGCCGGCGGCAGACGGAATAAAGGTAAGTGTTCAGTTGACTATTCAACTCGAAGGTACCGGATCTCGCTTTCTGGTAGAGCACGATCATGGCCTCCTGAAAAATGTCACGGGCGTCGTCGGCGTAGCCACTGTTGTTGAGTATCAGGGACTGCACCATACCAAAATGCTGCTTGTAGATCGCCTCGATGGCCTTTCGGTCGTTCTTTGCCAGTCCTTCGAGTAGTTCTTGTTCGTTGGTCTCGGTCCTCACGCTTGTAACTGTGCTTTAATACCCAAATTAAACATTAGTAACCCAAACTTGTCGCAAGGAATGTAAAAAAAGTGTTGTCGCCTTCATCTGTAGCGCCGTATGTATTAAATATAATAATATACAATATATCTCGTGTTGATGGGGTTACTTTTCATGTTGGGAGGTATTAACCACGAAATCATTCAATTAACGTTAAAAACAATTTCATGAAAAAGTTCTTTTTTGTAGCCGCTATCGCAGCATTTGCAGCTTGTAACAACAGCGCCAGCACCGAAGCTAAGGCTGATTCCACTAAGGTTGATTCTACCAAGGTGGTTGTAGATTCTACCAAAATGATGACCGACTCTACCAAGATGATGGCTACAGACACGACTAAGAAGATGGATACGACGATGAAGAAGTAGTCTTTTAGCGCTAATATTTTTTTTGGCAAGCAATCGCTGGAGGCTGTCCTGTTATGGGATGGCCTCTGATTGTTTTAGGGTACGCGAGTTGTTTTTGGGCAATGGGCCGCCTGCTTCCCTGCCAAGGAGTAAGGTGCGGGAGTGGTTGCGGGCTTGTGCGGATAAGGGCCGCTTTTGGCGGTCTTTTATTTTTTGTTCAGGTCTGGCAGGAAGCCGGTGAATAATCCGAGTAAAGGGAGGAAGGAGCAAAGATAGAAGACGTGGTGGATGCTGGTCTTATCGGCCAGGTGGCCAAGCACGGCCGCGCCTATGCCGCCCATCCCGAAGGCGAGGCCGAAGAAGAGTCCTGCGATCAATCCTACTTTACCGGGCACCAGCTCCTGTGCATAGACCAGGATCGCGGAGAAGGCGGAAGCGAGGATGAGGCCGATACAGACGGTGAGAACGCCGGTCCAGAAGAGGTTGGCATAGGGCAGCAGGAGGGTGAAAGGCGCTACGCCGAGGATAGAGACCCAGATCACATATTTGCGGCCGATGCGGTCGCCGACCGGGCCGCCGATCATGGTACCTGCCGCCACGGCGAACAAGAAGAGGAAGAGGAGCATCTGCGAGGTTTGGACGGACACATGAAATTTATCGATCACGAAAAAGGTGTAATAGCTGCTCATGCTGGACATGTAGAAGTATTTGGAGAACATGAGCACCAGCAGGATGAAAAGGGATATGCCGACCCTGGTCCTGGACAGGCGCGTCGTTTCCAGCCGAGGCGCCGTTGCCTTTTTTTGTCTCAGGCGGAGGTTGTGGCTATACCACATTCCCGTCCGGAAAAGGATGACGATCGCCAGCAGGGCGAACAATCCAAACCAGATGATATTGGACTGGCCGTAAGGGGCGACTATCTGCGCGGCGAGCAGGGGTCCGAGGGAGGCGCCGGCGTTGCCGCCGAGTTGAAAGATGGATTGGGCCATTCCGCGTTTGCCGCCCGAGGCCATATAGGCGAGGCGGGAAGCTTCCGGGTGGAAAATAGAAGAGCCGATGCCGACGAAGCCGACGGCGACCAGCACCAGGGGGTAACTGCCGGCCCGAGATAGCATCACCAGGCCCACCAGGGTGAAGCACATGCCGGCTGCCAGGGAATAAGGTTGCGGCTTTTTGTCGGTGTATAGGCCTACGAAAGGCTGGAGCAGGGAAGCGGTCAATTGGAAACAAAAGGTAACGAGACCCAACTGGCTAAAGTTAAGGTGAAGGGAGTGCTTCAACAACGGATAGGTAGACGGTATAAGCGACTGCATCGTATCGTTGAGCAGGTGGGAGAAGCTGATGGCCAGGAGGATAGAGAAGATCGTTTTCTGAACGACTGCTTCGGCTTCGGCGTGCGCGGGAGGGGGAGTCAATGTTGTCGACATGGTGCATTATTTTGGGCTGGCAATTCGTTGTGCGTATTGCCAGGCTTTTTTGGGGTCGCGGTCGATGATGCTTTGCAGGAGTTGTTCGTGCCATTGTTGGGACGACAGAAAGCCGGCAGTTGTCAAATGGGTTTGTCTGAAATGCTTTCCCATTTGGTCCGCAATGGTCCGGTATAGGTCGGCGAGGATCTCGTTGCGCGCGGCTACCGCCATGGCGACATGGAACCGGATATCGGTGGCGATGGTCTGTTGTATATCGCCCGACTGGGCAGCCGTTTTGCGCTGTGCCAGTAACGCTTTCATTTTGACGATGTCTTTGTGGGTGCGGAGCAGGGCGGCTTTTTCCGCGATCTTTATTTCCAGGAGCTGTCTGACCTCGTCGAGGTCTGCGGCATCGGCGCGGCGAAGGCGTTGGGGCAATGGCTCGGCGATGCCCCTTTGTGATTCGACCAGGGTCCCTGAGCCCTGGCGGACGGTCACGAGGCCTGTATTGGCCAGAATGCGTACGGCTTCGCGGATGGTGCTGCGTCCTACGCCGAACTGAATCATCAATTCGGGTTCCGAGGGTAATTTGTCTCCCGGCTGATAGACACCAAGCGACAGTTGCTGCTGCAACCTGCCGACGACGGCGTCGGCGAGGGAGTGACGGGGGAGCAGATCGGATGTTGTTTTTTTCATCGTATCATCTGATGACTTGGTGCAAAGGTAGGGGGCCGCCCGAAAAAAATAAATTTTTTTTTCGGGGCTCGTCGTATAAGGACGATATTTGCGGCTCATCCCTACAAAGTCAAACTATGCGGATCGCGATCAATGGAATGGGGCGGATCGGCAGGCTGCTGACCAGGCGCCTGCTTATGCTGGAGGGACTGGAACTGGTGGCGGTCAACGATATCATGCCGCCGGACAACCTGGCTTATCTGTTGCGGTATGATTCGATCTTTGGCACGCTCGCGGAGCCCGTGTCTACCAGTGATGGGCACCTGATGATTGGCGGGAGTAAATTGGCCGCTTTCCAAACGGAGCATCCGGCGGAGTTGCCATGGGCGGCGTTGGGTGTGGACATCGTGCTGGAGTGTTCGGGCCGGTTCACACACGGTGATAAGGCGGCGATCCATCTGCAGGCGGGGGCGCGTAAAATCCTGCTGTCGACGACGGGATCGCCGGAGTTGCCTTTGCTGGTCTATGGCTACAATCAGCAGCTGCTCGATGCTTCGGTAGATATCCTCTCGCCAGGTGGGTGCATGACTAACTGCATGGTGCCATTGCTTGATGTGTTTGGCCAGGCCGGGATCGAAACGGTGCAGGTGAATATCCTCCACTCTTATACTTCGAGGCAGGAACTGGTTGATGCGCCGCACAAGCAGCACCGTCGTGGCCGGTCGGCCGCCGAGTCCATCATTCCGGTGGAGATCGACCTGGCAGCTTCGCTGGAGCGGCTGATGCCTGACCTGAAGGACCGGATTGCAACCGTATCGACCCGCGTGCCGGTGGCCAATGGGGCCATGGCCGATCTGACCGTGCAGTTGGAAACACCGGTTTCGGCGCGCGATGTCAATGCGCTTTTTCAACACGCAGCGAAGGGACGATATAAGGGCATCATCGATTATACGGAAGACGCATTGGTGTCGCTGGACATCAAGGGCAATATGCATTCATGTGTGGTGGACGGGGGGCTGACCTCGGTAGTCGGCAAGCAGGTCAAGCTCATTGCCTGGTTTGACAACGAGTATGGGTATACGAGCAGGATGATCGATTGGCTTTTTTACTGGAAAAAATTCTTATTATGAATGGATTATTGACGGGTAAGACGGCGCTTGTTACCGGCGGCAGCAAGGGTATCGGCGCGGCGGCGGCCTTATCGCTTTCGGAGGCCCGCGCCAAGGTGGCTATCTGTTCGCGCAATGCGGAGGAAGGGATCAGGATGGCGGCGGAGATCGAGGGGAAGACGGGCCATCGGGTCCTGGCCATACAGGCGGATGTAAGTGAGCAGGGCGATGTAGACAGGCTGCTGCGGGAGGTGATCTCCTCACTGGGCGGTGTAGATATCCTGGTCAACAATGCCGGGGGCGTGGGCCAGATAGGACCTTTTGAGGATATCCCTACCGAGCTATATACTTCATTGTATGAAGTAAACGTCGTATCCATGGTCAGGTTGGTGAAGGCTGTTTTGCCGGGGATGAAGGCAAAAAAATGGGGCCGGATCATCAATATATCGTCCGAGAACGGGCTGCAGCCCGACCCGGATATGACGCCTTATAATCTTACGAAGGCTGCCATCATCAATTTCAGCAAGAGTCTGTCCAAGTCGGTGGGGGCATACAATATTTTGGTCAATACGGTATCGCCGGCTTTTATTTATACGCCTTTGGTGGCGGAGATGCTCGAATCGATTGCCGCGAAGTCGGCCATTACACACGAGGAGGCATTGCAGCGTTTCCTCGAGCAGAAGCGGCCGCACATAGTGTTGAAGCGGGCGGGCAGGATCGAAGAAGTGGGCGCTGCCATTGCCTTTTTGGCCTCCGAGCAGGCCTCCTTTATCAGTGGCACGAACTTGCGCGTTGACGGCGGGTCGGTCGCGTCGATTTAAATCCTATCTTTCACCATGACCCAGACCAACCGCCGCCTGTCATCTGTAGATGCGTTCAGGGCGATCACCATGCTGCTTATGATCTTTGTGAATGACCTCGTCCTGGACAAGCATATCCCCGACTGGCTGGAACACGCGAGGGAGGGGGAGGACAGGCTTGGTTTTGCCGACATTATTTTCCCGGCTTTTCTTTTTATCGTAGGTCTTTCGATCCCGCTGGCGATCCGGCATGGAAGGGAGCGGGGTCTAGGTCATGGGATGACGCTCTGGCATATCCTGCGCCGTTCGTTTGCTTTGCTGGCCATGGGTTTCTTCCTGGTCAACTACGAGGAGTATACGACGGGGCCGGCGATGATCAACCAATGGGGTTTCCTGTTGATCATCACAGTAGCTTTCTTTTTTGTCTGGCTGGTTTATCCCGGGCGTTGGCCCGAATGGAAGAAATGGTTGTTCAGGGGGATCGGCATCGCGGCGCTCGTTTGGATGGCACTAATTTTTAAAGGCGGATCGCCTGGCCATCCGATTGCATTGCAGCCACATTGGTGGGGTATACTGGGTTTGATCGGCTGGGCGTATCTGACCGGGGCCTTGTTGTATTTCTTTATTGGCGACAGGCTACCTATTCTGGCGTTCTTCTTTTTGTATTTCGTGGTGTTCTCGATCGGGGATAGTGCGGGATGGAGTTGGTTTAGGCCGATCGAGCGCTACCTTACCATCGGCGGCGGCGCCTTATCGGCGTTTACGATGGCGGGGGTGGTGACCACCGTGTACTACAAGCGGATGTCGGATGCGGGGAATGCCAGGAAGGGCCTGATGGTCCTGGCCTGCTTCGTACCTTTCCTGATCGCGGCGGGATTTGTGTTGCGGCCATTTGGCGGCATTGCGAAGCTGGGGGATACGCCTTCGTGGATCCTGATCTGTACCGGTATCAGCGTGGCCAGTCTGATCGTGCTGGCTTATGTGACGGATATTCAAAACAAGCAAAACTGGTGGCGGCTGATCAAGCCGGCGGGTACGATCACGCTGACCTGTTATCTGTTGCCCGATATCCATATTGCTATTATCAAGCTGCTTGGCCCGTGGGCGCGGCTTCCGCTTTTCTTCAGGACGGGTGGGGTGGGCATCCTCAAGTCGCTCGTCTTTGCTTTTCTCATTGTGTTGCTGACGGGCGTATTGGAGAAAAAGAAGATCAGGCTTTCTGTTTAGGGTTTGATGTTAAATTCCGAGACCAGCTTTTCGTCCCGCGAGTCGCTGCCGAGGATGAGTTTGTATTCGCCGGGGTAAAGTTTCCATTTGCCCGCGGCCAGGTCCCATTTCTGCAATTCTTTAACGGGGATGGACAGTTGCAGCTGCCGGCTTTGACGTGAGGATAACGATAGACGGTGGAATGCCTTCAGTTCCTTTACCGGCATGCGGTTGCCGGATGGGTATTCGATATAGGCCTGGATGACCTCGTCGGCGGACATATCGCCATCGTTGGTCACTGACATTGTCCAGGAGACGGTGTCTTTTTCGGTGCAGCGCTTTTTCGGCGCCTGATGCATGTTATAGGAAAATTTGGTATAGGTCAGCCCGAAACCGAAGGGGTATTGGACCGGGCCATTGTAATAGCGATAGGTGCGGCCTTTCATGCTATAGTCTTTGTAAGCGGGCAGGTCGTCCGTGCGGCGGTAAAAGGTTACGGGCAGGTGTCCGGAGGGTGACACTTTTCCGAAGAGGATATCGGCCAGCGCGTTGCCTCCTTGTTCGCCGGGATACCAGGCCAGGAGGATGGCGTCGGCGCAGGCGGCTATCGGCGTAAGGTCTATTGCGCTGCCCGCGGTGACGACTACGATCAGGGGTTTGTTGCCGATGGCTTTGCGCAAAGCTCGTATATATGCGATTTGGGCAGCGGGCAGGCTGAGGTCGGCGCGATCACCGCCATGCGGGGCCAGAAAGGCGTCGCCCTCTTCGCCTTCCATGACGGGCGTCAGGCCGATGACGGCGATTGTCGCCTGGCAATTCGATGCGGCCCAGGTGCCGCCGAAGTGGATGGAGTCCTTGTAATCACAACCCTGGTCATACTCGACGTGTATAGCGGGGCCGGCGGCGGCGGTTATGCCTTCCAGAAAGGTCACCACCCGGGAGGATACACCGTGGTAGTTGCCGGCAAGGGCGTCGAAGGAGAACGCATTGGGGCCAACGACCATCAATGAACCCAAAGTGTCGCCGCGTAGGGGCAGGGCATGGTGTTCGTTCTTCAACAACACGATGCTTTCGGTCGCCATCCCTCGGGCGAGGGTCGTATGGTAGGCGTTGCGGATACTGTCGGCCCCGTAGGTGCTAAACGGGACAGCCGTTTTGGGATCGAAGAAGCCGAGTTTGAGCTGGGTGCGGATCAGCGGAGCGAGTGCCGAATCCACCTGCTTTGGTGTGAGCAATCCTGCCTGCACGGCCTTCAATACATCGTCCTGCAATATATTGGAGCAGTCGAGGTCGACGCCGGCTTTGATGGCGGCGGCTGCTGTTTCCATAGGGCCCGGAAGGGCTTTGTGCCGTTCGAAGATATCGTCGAGCGCGCCGCAGTCGGTAACGACATGTCCCGTGAAATGCCATTCATCGCGTAGAATGTGATGCAGGAGGGTGGGGCCGGTGCAGCAGGGTTCGCCATTAACGCGGTTATAGGCGCACATGACCGATTCTACACCGGAGTCCACGAGTCTTTTGAAGGCGTAGAGGTAGGTCTCGCGCAGGTCTTTTTCATCGACGACGGCATTGAAAGTATGGCGGTCCGATTCGGGACCGCTATGGACGGCGAAGTGTTTAGCGCAGGCGGAGGCTTTCAGGTAATGCGGATCGTTTCCCTGGAGGCCGGTGATGAAGGCCGTGCCCATTGTCGCCGTGAGGAGGGGGTCTTCGCCATAAGTCTCTTGTCCGCGGCCCCAGCGTGGGTCGCGAAAGATATTGATATTGGGTGACCAGAAGGTGAGGCCCATATACTGTTCGCTTCGGCCTGCCGCGGTGGACAAGTTGTATTTTGCCCGGGCTTCTGTGGAGATGGCATCGGCTGTCTGGCGCAGCAAGCTGTTGTCGAAACTGGCGGCCATGCCGATGGCCTGGGGAAAAACGGTGGCTTCTCCTGCGCGGGCTACGCCGTGCAGTGCTTCGTTCCACCAGTTGTAGGCTGGGATGGAGAGCCGGTCGACTGCTTTGCTACGATAGCCAAGCAGGCTGACTTTTTCTGCCAGCGTGAGGCGGGAGAGCAGGTCGTTTACGCGGGCGGCGGTGGGCAAAGCCGCGTCGCGAAAAGGCAGGACCTGGGTCGCTGCCGGCAGACCGATGACGATAGAAAGGAAAAGGGCGAATACGCTGTGACGGAAGCCGAACGACATGACGATTTCGATTTGGGGGATCAAGATCGGGCAAATTTTGTAAACCGATTGCAGTTTGTGGGCGGAGGCGGCAGAAAAATTTATTTTTTGCAGTGCGAACTTCTAAATTGCGTTACAAATCGGACTTATGGATAGTAATAAGAGGGCATGGTTAGTTTTGCTCTTGTTGTGTTTGGGGCTGGCGGGTGCGGCGCAGATCAGGGTTCCCAGGCTGGTGAGTGATGGAATGGTCCTGCAGCGGGAGATACCCATCCGTATTTGGGGGTTTGGTTCTCCGGGTGAAAAGGTAACGGTGAAATTCGACGGACAAACGGCCAGCAGTGTCACGGCTGACAACGGGAAGTGGGTCGTAGAATTGTCGCCCAAGAAAGCCGGGGGGCCTTATACGATGGATATCGATGGCATCAACCATATCTGGCTCAAGAATATCATGGTGGGTGAAGTATGGATGTGTATGGGGCAGAACAAGATGGAAATGCCGATGGAGAAGGTAGCGGTGTCGTATGCCGATCTCATTGCGCATGCGGACAATGCGCCGATCAGGCAATTCCGGATCACCGAGCGGTATGATTTCAAGGGTCCGCGGGAAAATGTTCCTGCCGGGCACTGGGAGACGGCCAGTCCCGGTGCTGTATTGGGTTTTTCTGCGATAGGGTATCTTTTTGCACGGAAGGTATACGATCAATTTCATGTGCCTGTCGGACTGATCAATGCGGCAGTCGCCGATGTGCCGGCCGAAGCGTGGCTGAGCCCCGGGGCGCTGAAGTCTTTTCCCGATTATGCCCGTGGTGCTACCCGTTATACCGATAGCAGTTTTGCCGATGGCAGGGGGCCTGCGGACAAGATGGCGACCGGCGGCCTGCACAATGGGATGATTGCGCCGGCCGCGACTTACACGGTGAGAGGCATACTCTGGTGGCAGGGGGAGGCCAATTTGTCAAACCCGGGGGACTATCAGTCGGTGCTGAAAGCAGTGATCAGCGATAGCCGGAGGTGGTGGAGTGAGGGCGATCTGCCGTTTATTTATGTTCAATTGGAGGGGCATGGTCCGGTCGGGAGGCAGCCGGCGGAGAGTCAATGGGCCGAGCTGCGGGAGGCGCAGCGGCTGGCGTTGGGTGGACCCGGGGTGGCGATGGCGGTGGCTGCCGATCTCAGCGACTCCGACGAGCTGCGGGGCCCGGCACTCGATGAGCTGTCGAAGCGATTGTTCCTGGCGGCGGCGCGTGTGGCGTATGGCAAGAGCGATATTATTTTTACGGGACCGCTCTATAGTTCGATGAAGGCGCATGGGAAGACGATGCATGTGCTCTTTGATGAGCTGAATACAGGCCTTATTGTGAAGGGTGGGGGGGCGTTAAATGGATTTGAGATCGCCGGTGCCGACGACAGGTTCCTGCCGGCGAAAGCCATGATCGATGGAAAGAAGGTATACGTTTGGAATGATGAGATCCCCCATCCCACGGCGGTGCGTTACGCCTGGGCGGATAATCCCGCCGGTGCCAATCTTTACAATAGAGATATTCTCTTCAAAGACGGGCTTCCCGCTTCCCCATTCGAGGGAGGCGTTAAGAAGAAACTCCAGCAATGAACGGCCATGTGATCGATCACAGTCTTTTGGAAAATAATTCGCAAGCATGCATACAGAAAGACCCTTGTTAATGGAGGAGACCATGCGTTGGTATGGGCCAGCCGATCCGGTTAGTCTCTGGGATATCCGGCAGGCCGGGTGTACAGGGGTGGTTACGGCCCTGCACCATGTACCCGTTGGGGAAGTGTGGCCGTTGGCGGAGGTCCAAAAAAGAAAGACCGAGGTAGAAAGCGCGGGGATGCGCTGGACGGTGATCGAAAGTCTGCCGGTCCATGAAGACATCAAGAAGCAGACCGGCAACTATAAGCAGTATATCAGCCATTATCAGCAAAGCCTGCGCAATGTGGCGGAATGCGGGATCGAGGTGGTGACCTATAATTTTATGCCGATCCTCGATTGGATGCGGACGGATATTGCGTATGAGCTGGCCGACCGGAGCAAGGCATTGCGTTTCGAGAAGGCGGCTTTTATCGCATTTGATGTTTTTTTGCTTCGGCGGCCGGGCGCTGAGAAGGATTATACGGCTGAAGAGATCGCGAACGCGGAGCGGCGGCTGGCTCTGATGAATTCCGCTGAAAAAGAAGTGCTGTATCGCAATACCCTGCTGGGGCTGCCGGGAAGTGAAGAGCATTTTACGGAGGAGCAACTATTGGAGGCGTTGAGGGGATATGCGGGAATCGATGCCGGCAAGTTGAAGGGGCATTTGTTCTATTTTTTGCAGCAGGTCGTTCCGGTCGCGGCTGCTGAAGGGTTGAAGCTGGCCATTCACCCGGATGACCCGCCGTATCCGATTTTGGGTTTGCCGAGGATCGTCAGTACCGAACAGGACGCGCGGGAATTGCTGGACTGTGCGCCGTCGCCGGCGAATGGACTCTGTTTTTGTACAGGAAGTTATGGTGTCAGGGCAGACAATGACCTGGCGGGGATGGTCAGGCGGCTTGGGGAGCATATTCATTTTATTCATTTGCGCAGCACCAGGCGGGATACAGATGGGAATTTCTATGAGGCCGATCACCTTGGCGGGGATGTGGATATGGTTGCTGTTATCCGGGAATTGCTGGCCGTACAGGCGCGGCGGGGTATTTCGCTGCCCATGCGTCCTGACCACGGGCATCAGATGCTGGATGACCTGAAGAAGACCACTTATCCAGGTTATAGCGCGATCGGTCGGCTTCGCGGATTGGCGGAACTGAGAGGTGTTCAATGGGCGCTGGCTGCGGCGCTGTGCTTTTTTTGTTGCTTTATGGTTTCGGGGGGGTATGCTCAAATGCCTACTTATGGCGGCAAGCTCAAGTACGAGCAGGCCAATATGGATGTCCTGCACTACACCATCGATCTGGCGCTTGATATCCCAGATCAACGTATCGCGGGTCATACGACCATTCAATGTGTGCTGAAGGAGGCGGCTACGGGGCTGCTTTTTGATCTGATGGATTCGATGAAGGTGAGTGTTGTTACGGTGAATGGAGTGCTTGCGCTTTTCACGCATGAGCAGCACGAACTGCACATCACCGGCGCCTGGCGGGCCGGGCCAGTCGTTGTCAGGGTCGACTACGCAGGGCACCCCATGATCGCCAAGCGGCCGCCATGGGATGATGGCTTTACGTTTACGCAGGACTCGACCGGTCACCCCTGGGTGGCTGTGACGGCGGAAGGCACGGGTGGGAAGTTGTATTTTCCGGCCAAGGATCATCCTTCGGACGAACCGGATCAGGGGGTCGATCTGACGATCACGGTCCCGAAGGGGATGGTTGTGGCGGGTCCGGGTCTGCTGATCGGCGTGAAGACCCGAGGCGGCCGGAGCAGTTATCACTGGAAGACGAATTATCCGATCAATAATTACAGTATCGTATTCAACGTAGGTGATTATACGGTGGTGCGCCGCACGTATACCACGAATTTGGGACATACGGTACCGATGGAGTTCTATGTATTGAAGGAACATGCGGACAAGGCGCCCTATCAATTGGAGTTACTGGAACATTATGCGCGGGTCAAGGAGAAGTATTTTGGCGAATATCCGTGGGTGGATGAAAAGATAGGGATCGTCGAGACGCCGCACCTGGGGATGGAGCACCAGACGATGAATGCATACGGGAATAAATTCAGGTACACGAAAGTCGGTGGTCAGGACTATGACGGGTTGATGAACCATGAGTTCGGGCATGAATGGTGGGGCAACAAGGTCACGGCAGGAGATTGGGCAGATTATTGGATACACGAGGGCATCGGCAGTTATGGGGATGCCTTGTACACGCGGGAGATGGAGGGGGAAGGCGCCTATGAAAGGCTGTTCCAGCGGATGGTGCCGCAATTCAAGAACGAGAAACCTATTATTCTCGGCAAAGACATTGCCGAAGAGGATGCGTATCATCCGGACATCTATGGTAAGGGCGCATTCTTTATGCACACGTTGCGCTACATGCTTGGCGACAGCGTATTTTTTCCAGCTTTGAGGCAGCTGGCAACGGACAGCGACTGGACCTACACGCGGACTGCCAGTACCAACGATGTGCAGCAGTTGTTCAGCCGGGCTGCGGGGATGGACTTGTCCCCGGTTTTTCACCTGTATCTGTATACGACGCAGAAACTGGAAGTCGACGTGCGCCAGACCGGGCCGGCGAAGTGGCTCATAAAGTTGGTCAATATCGACATGGCGCTGCCTATGGAGATCACTACCGACAAGGGGGTGAGCCGGGAATTGGTCGACAATAAGAAGGGGCTTGTCGTCAACAGTGAGACCATTCCGCTCATCGATAGCCGCGTTTTTTATCTGAAGAAGGTGATTTATGAATAAATACATGTTCGATCAAACTACTTACAGCGCCAGGAGGGAACGGCTGAAGAAGCAGATCGGGAAGGGCGTGATCCTGTTGCTGGGTAATGAAGACAGCAGCATGAATTACCGGGACAATCTTTATCCTTTTCGTCAGGACAGCAGTTTTCTGTATTTTTTTGGTTTGGACAAGCCAGGGCTTGCGGCAATCATCGATGTCGACAATGACCGGGTGGTTGTGTATGGCAGGGAATCGACGATGGATGAGATCGTGTGGACCGGGCCCTTGCCCTCGCTGGCGGAGTGGGCGCTGGCTTCAGGGGTTGCAAATACCGAGGGGGCTGAAGCGCTGCCTCCTGTGCTCAGTTCCGCGCAGGGATCGGGTCGAACCATTCATTTCCTGCCGCCTTACCGGCCCGAGAATAGCCTGAAGCTAAGTGCCTGGCTCGGTCTTGCGCCGAACAGGCTGCGCGAGCATGCTTCTGTGCCGTTGATCAAGGCCGTGGTCGAGCAGCGGAGCATAAAAACGGCGGAAGAGGTCGAACAGATCGAGGAAGCGGTGGGGACTACCATTGACATGCATCTGGCGGGCATACGGGGTGCCCGGGACGGGATGACGGAGGCGCAGCTCGCGGGCGGATTACAGGGGATAGCCATTGCGGCGGGCGGGAACCTATCTTTTCCGACTATCCTGACCGTCAATGGGCAGGTGCTGCATAACCATTATGGCCCGACCGTGATGCGGGAAGGGCGGATCGCGATCTGTGACAGCGGTGCTGAGAATGCCATGCATTATGCAGGTGACATGACCCGGACCTTCCCCGTGGGAAAGCGGTTTACCACCCTACAGCGGGAAATGTATGAGGTCGTATTGGGTGCGCAGGAAGCTGCGGTGGCTGCATTGCGGCCGGGGGTGCTTTTCCGGGATGTGCATGCGCTGGCGGCCAGGAAACTGATGGAGGGGTTGAATGCGCTGGGGGTTACCAGGGGCGACCCCGGGGCAGCGGTAGAGGCAGGCGCACATACGATCGTTTTCCAATGTGGGCTGGGGCATATGATGGGCCTGGATGTACATGACATGGAGGACCTTGGTGAGGAATATGTGGGGTATACGGAGGATTTGAAGAAGGGCACGGCATTTGGCTGGAAGTCGCTCCGGCTGGGCAGGGCGCTGGAAGCGGGGTTTGTCGTGACGATCGAACCCGGGCTTTATTTTATACCCGAATTGATGGATCAATACCGGGCGGAGGGCAAATACCTGGATTTCATCAACTACGACCGGCTGGAGGCCCTGCGTGCGTTTGGCGGCATCCGGATCGAGGACGACCTGCTGATCACGGAAGGCGGGTCGCGGCTCTTGGGTAAACCCTTAGCGAAAACGGCTGATGATATCGAGGCATTGAGGGGATAGATTTCATACTTTTACAAAATCAGACAAACTCCGAATGAAAAATACCTTATTGACGATGCTTTCCAGGGCGATGTTGTGTTTCCTATTGTTTTGTGCCGGATGTGAACTGCATGCGCAGACTTCCGATCCTGTGCAGACGCAGCCCGCCGCTGCTCAGTCTGCTGCTGCTCAGCCGGCTGCTGCTCAGCCCGCCGCCGCTCAGCCGGCTGCTGCTCAGCCCGCCGCCGCTCAGCCGCCGTTTTGGAATGAGATCGCCGAATTCAAACACCGGGACAGTATCCAGCATCCGCCGGCGAACGCGATCCTTTTTGTTGGCAGCTCGTCCTTTCGAAAATGGACGAATGTGCAGGATTACTTTCCCGGTTACTCCATTATTAACCGGGGTTTTGGCGGGTCCACGTTCGACGATGTGATCCGGTATGCTCCGGCCATCATTTATCCTTATCATCCCAGGCAAGTGGTTGTTTATTGCGGGGATAACGACCTGGCTTCGGACAAGAAGATGACGGGGAAGAAGGTCTATAAGAAATTTGTGAAACTATACGACATGCTCCGGAAGCGATTGGGCAATGATGTAGATGTGGTATACGTGTCGATAAAGCCGAGCCCTAGCAGGGAGAACTTGATGCCGGAGATGGAACAGGCGAATGATCTCATCCATAATTTTATCGCACAACGCGCTCATGCTGCCTTCGTGGACGTGTATCATTTAATGCTGGGGCCCGATGGGCGGCCAGTGGATAGTTTGTTTGTAGGGGATAAGCTGCACATGAATGAAAAGGGATACAAGATCTGGCAGCAGGCGATACTTCCCTATCTGGATAAATAGTGAATAACCCGGCGCGGATATTAAGGAATTGTAATTTCTGGTTTTTGGTGATACTGTGTACCTAAGTTACCTTGAAATTTGCGGATTAATTCGTTTGCAAATTCATGTTTAAGGAAACCGCGACGATCCATCGCAAAAAGATCCTGTTCGTGATAGGATCACCCAATCAGACAAGCCAGATGCACCAGATCGCATCGCAGTTGCCTGATTATGATTGCTTCTTCAGCCAGCTTTATTCGAAGCATCCGATAGTACGGGCGTTCAAGGCTACGGGCATACTCGATTCCTCCATATTGTCCGGCGAATTCAAGCGAAAGGCCGATGCTTATCTGGCCGACCATGGTCTGCGCAATGATTACGCGCAGTCGATCTATCGCAATAGCTATGACCTGGTGTTGCTCTGCACCGATCTGTTGGTGACGAAGGAGTTACGAAAAATGAAAACCGTCTGGGTGCAGGAGGGTATGACCGATCCCCTGACGACCTGGGGTAAATGGGTCCGCAGGCTGGGTATCCCGCCTGTACTGGCGGCGAATACAGCTTTCAACGGCAGTAATAATATCTGTGACATTTATTGCGCGGCATCGGCGGGTTACAAGGCCCAATTCGCGAGCCGGGGTACCGATCCTGCCAGGATCTTCGTGACCGGCATCCCCAACTATGACAACGCTGCCGTTCACTTGAACAATGACTTCCCGCACAAGGGATATGTGCTGGTAGCGACATCGGATATCCGGGAGGCTTTTGGCAGAGAAGACCGCCCGGCGTTCATCAGGGACTGCGTGCGTATTGCGGGAGGGCGGCAACTGATCTTCAAGCTGCACCCCAACGAGCAGCAGCAGCGGGCGGTCAGAGAGATCAGGGAGGGTGCGCCTGCCGCCCTGATCTACACGGAGGGGAAGACCGAGCAGATGATCGCCAACTGCGAAGAATTGATCACACAGTATTCAACGGTCGTATACATTGGTATCGCACTGGGCAAAAAAGTGCATTCCTATTTTGATGTGGAGCAGCTGAAACGATTGGCGCCTATTCAGAATGGAGGTGTTTCTGCGACGGCTATAGCCGCGCTTTGCCGGCGATACGTGGAGTTCAAGGGTACAAAAGAAGAATTCTTAAGGATGACCAGGAAGGCAATTACATCAAACCCCGTACATGAACGAGAAAGATCGGACAATCACTACCATTATTCAGACAAGAGTGGGGTCTTCCCGTCTGCCTGAAAAAGTGGTGATGCTTTTACAAGGCAAGCCGCTTTTCGTGAGACAGGCGGAGCGGGTATCGGCGGCAAAATTGCCGGGCAGGGTCGTCATCGCCACCACCGTGGAAGCGGCCGACGATCTCATCGAAGCGATCTGTGTGCGGGAAGGGTTGGAATGTTTCCGGGGTGATGCCCGTGACCTGCTGGACAGGCATTACCAGGCGGCGTTGATGTATCCTGCCGATGCGGTGATCAAGATACCCAGTGATTGCCCGCTGATCGACCCTGTTGTTATCGATCGGGTGATCGCCTTTTACCTTTCGCATGTGGATGAATATGATTTTGTAAGCAATCTGCATCCGGCCACCTGGCCTGACGGGAACGATGTCGAGATCATGGCTTTTTCTGCGCTTGAGCTTGCCTGGAGGGAGGCGCGCAGGCCGCTGGAGCGTGAGCATACCACCCCTTACATTTGGGAAAGGCCGGCGCAGTTTCGAATAGGGAACGTCGTGATGGAAGACGGGCGGGATCATTCGATGACGCATCGGTTTACGGTCGACTATGCGGAGGACTATGCTTTTATCCGGGCGGTCTTCGATGAATTGTATCCCGTGAACCCGTTCTTTGGCGTAGACGACATATTGGCGCTGCTGGATCGGCGTCCCGACATTTACGCCATCAATGCGCGGTTCGCGGGTGTAAACTGGTATAGGGATCACCTTGACGAACTGAGAACGGTAGGTGCGGAACAGACAAAACAATTATCAAGATAATCATGACAACAATCGAATTGGATAAGCTTCGGTCGACTGCGCTCAGCGTACGGGAGCATGTTATACGGATGTCCGGGGGTGGTGGTTGTTTTATCGGTGCATCGCTTTCGTGTGTGGAGTTGCTGGTGTATTGCTATTCGCAGGTGATCCGGCGGGGTGGTGCGCGGGTGGGTGGCGGTTTTGGGGGTTCTGGTGGTTATGGTGGGTCCGGTGGTTTTGGTGATTTCGGTGGTTTTGGTGGTTCCGGTGGTTTCGGTGGTTTTGGGGGTTCCGGTGATTGCGGTGGTTCTGGCGATTGCGATGGTTCTGGTGGTTTCGATGGTTTTGGGGGTTCCGGTAGTTCTGGGGCTTCCGGCGGGGCCGGCGACTTCGGCGATTGCGGCGATTTGGGGCGGGACTACCTGTTCCTCTCCAAGGGACACGATGTACCGGCTTTGTATGGAACTTTTGCGGCGCTTGGATTGATCGCGACGGAGCGGCTGGCGAATCATCTGTCGACGGCGGACAGCATTTACTGGCATCCGAACACGAATATTCCCGGGGTTGAATTCCACTCCGGTTCACTTGGACATCTGCCTGCAGTGGCGGCGGGTGTCGCCCTGGACTGCAAGCTTCGCGGCGGAAGCAACCGGGTTGTCGTGATCACGGGGGACGGAGAGCTCAATGAAGGGTCTGTATGGGAAACCTTGTTGGTCGCCAATGCCTATGAGCTGGATAACCTCACGGTAGTGGTGGACCGTAATCAGTTCCAGGCCAATATCCGGACGGAAGACCTGATCCCGCTGGAGCCGTTGGCGGACAAGTTTCATTCCTTCGGCTGTGCTGTGCAGCGGATCGACGGGCATGATTTTCGGGAGTTGCAGAAAGCGTTTGACGATAAGGGTGTGAAGGGGAAGGTGAATGTTATCATCGCTGATACAGTGCGTGGCAGGGGGCTGCCCAGCATTGAGGCGAGGGCGGATCGCTGGTTCTGTGCCTTTAGTGCGGCGGAGGTGGAGCAGTTGTTGCGGGAATTGCATGGCGAGGTCGAGGCGAGGATCGAAGCTGAAATCTTGGTAGTAAGATAAAGAAACTGATATGACTTACGAGGAGCTATTGACACAAACGGCGTTGGAAGACGAACGCTTTGTCGTGATGACGGCCGAGAACAGGGCCCTGGTGCGCCATGTCCCCGCGGCGCTTGGGGCGAGGTTTATCGACACCGGGATCACGGAGCAAACCATGATCGGCATGGCTGCCGGTTTGGCCTTACGGGGGCGCATACCCGTTGTCCATGCGCTGGCGCCGTTCCTGACCATGCGTGCCTTTGAATTCATCCGGACCGATCTGGGGATTGCGCATCTGCCGGTGAAACTGAGCGGGTACATCCCGGGTTTTTTGTCGGATGGCAATGGCCCTACTCATCAATCCATTGAAGACGTGTCGATCATGCGGGGTATACCCGGCATGGAAGTGTACTGTCCGGCCGACGAGGATGACCTGGTAGGCATGTTGCCGGCGATTTGGCGCTCACCTGCGCCTGCCTATGTGCGGATCAACCATAAGAAAGGAGTGTTTCCCCATGCGCCTTATTCGCCAGGTAAGGCTGAAGTGGTGGCGCGGGGTACCGATGTGACCTTGTTGGTGTATGGGTTCCTGTTCGGGAATGCGCTGCAGACCAAGACGCTGCTGGAGGAAGCGGGGCTTTCGGTGGGATTGATCAATATGCGGTCGCTGAAGCCGGTGGATGAAGATGCCATCGTGGAGGCGGCCCTTGGTTCCGATCGGTTGGTGACGATCGAGGACCACCTGCAAACGGGTGGATTGTATTCGGTCGTAGCCGAAGTCCTACTAAAGCGGCGGATGACGGCGGATGTGCTCTCGCTTTCGCTCGGCGAGCGCTGGTTTAAACCGGGACTGTTGGATCAGGTGTTGGAGACGGAAGGGTTTACGCCTGAGAAGATGGCTGCAAGGATCAAATATGCCAATTCATTTAATTATGCCCAATAAGATCGCATTCAACGACAACTATCCCGTTACCACGGTTTCTAACCAATTGTATGAGCGGGCCCGTCCCATTATGACTCCTGTGACGCAAACGCTGGCGAAGGGGCCCGGACAATACGTGGACGGGGTTGCGCCGAAGTATTTGAGGAAAGGGAAAGGGGCCCATGTCTGGGATGTCGACGGTAACGAGTTCCTGGATTACAATATGGCCATTGGTCCGTTGTCGTTGGGGTATGCTTACCCGCGGGTCGATGAAGCTATCATTGCCCAACTGCGCGACGGCATCACGTTCTCGATGATGCATGAGCTCGAGGTGGAGCTTGCTGAATTGGTCCATCGGGTCATTCCGAATGCGGAGTCGATCCGGATCAGCAAGACGGGAGCGGATGTCACCAGTGCAGCTGTACGGGTAGCAAGGGCGTATACGGGCCGGAGCAAGGTCTTGTGCTGTGGCTATCATGGCTGGCATGACTGGTACATTGCCGTGACCAGCCGCAATAGCGGTATCCCTGCTGCGGTGAAAGACCTGAGCGCGACGTTCGATTACAATGACCTCGACAGTGTAAAGGCGGGTTTGGATGAGGACACTGCGTGCGTGATCCTGGAACCTTTTGTTTTCGAGGCGCCCAGGAATAATTTCTTACAGGAGCTAAAGGCATTGTGTGAAGCCAATGGGACGTTATTGATCTTCGATGAAATGTGGACGGGGTTCCGTATCGCTGTTGGCGGTGCGCAGGAATATTTTGGCGTGGTGCCTGATCTGGCGTGTTATTCGAAGGCCTTTGCCAATGGGATGCCGATCTCTTTGCTCACCGGACGGAGGGATGTCATGCAGCTTTTTCAGGAAGAGGTGTTCTTTTTTACCACGTTCGGGGGAGAGGCGCTTTCGCTGGCGGCGGCGGTCGCTACGATCAGCGAGATGATCGAGAAGAATGTGCCGGCCTATCTGGCTGAGAAGGGGCATACACTGAAGGAGGGTTATAACGCGCTGGCGAAAGAGTTGGGGATCGATGGCTATACCCGTTGTACGGGGTATGACTGCAGGTCGCTCGTGAGCTTTGATCCTTCGGGCGGCAATCCTTTGGCGTTGAAGTCTTATGTGCAGCAGGAGTTGATCAAGAGGGGTGTGCTGTGGTCGGGGTTCCACAACATGAGTTTTAGTCATACCGATGCGGACGTGGCGTATACGTTGGCTGCTTATCGGGAAGTGTTGGGGTTGCTGCGTGATGCGGTCGTTGCGGGGGATGTAGCTGCGCGGTTGAAGGGAAAACCGGTGGAGGCCGTGTTCAGGAAGGTGAGCAATTTTAATATGAAACCGGTAAAGGCTAAATAATGAGTGCCGATCTTTTTTCGCTTGAAGGCAGGGTGGCGGTGGTCACCGGCGCATGCGGGCTGCTTGGGGTGCAGCACTGTGAGGCGTTGGCTGCTGCCGGGGCTTCGGTGGTTGCCGCTGACCTGGAGGAGGAGGCGGCTGTGGCGGTGGCGGCGCGATTGGGGGCGGAGCCGCATGGTGTGTCGCAATATGGTGCGTTGCCGCATGGTGAGGAGCCGCATGGTATGTCGCGGCGTGGTGCGTTGCATTGCGGGATAGGGCTGGATGTCACCAGTGTGGCCTCGTTGGAGTCGGCGCGGAAGCGGATAATGGCCAGTTATGACCGGATCGACGTGTTGGTGAACAATGCGGCGATCAACGATATGTTTGAAAACCCTTTGTTGGCCGGGGAGCAATCGATGTTCGAGCACTATCCGTTGGAGATGTGGGACCGGAGCTGGAGGGTCAACGTAAGCGGGGTTTTTCTATGCAGCCAGGTATTAGGCGGAGTGATGGCGGAGCGAGGCATTGGCAGTATCATCAATATAGCTTCCACCTACGGGATGGTGGCGCCGGATCAGCGCATCTACCAAAATGAGGCGGGGGAACAGACCTTTTTTAAATCGCCGGCTTATCCCGTTACGAAATCGGCGGTCATCGGCTTTACCAAATTCCTGGCGGCATATTGGGGGACTAAGGGCGTAAGGGTCAATGCGCTCTCGCCTGGCGGGGTAGCCCATCAGCAGGAGGCTTTTTTCAGGGAGAATTATTCGAAGAAGACGTTGTTGGGCAGGATGGCTGCGCCTTCGGACTATAAGGGCGCAATCGTTTTTCTTGCCAGTGATGCATCCGCTTATATGACGGGGGCTAACCTGGTCGTGGATGGCGGCTGGACGGTAATTTAAGAAGCATAAAATTGATCATAAAACCTATCACCTTTAAATGTAACGTATGAGCACCACATTCCAGTCTAATCTTCGAGGGAACTCGTTTCGGGTCAGCGGGAAGCGGACCATTGGAGCGGGACATCCCATCTACATTATTGCCGAGATTGGCATCAATCACAACGGATCGCTGGACATCGCCAAGAAGCTGATCGATGAAGCGGTTACAGCTGGTTGTGATGCGGTAAAATTTCAGAAGCGGGTGCCGGAGCTTTGCACGCCGAAGGATCAATGGCATTTGGAGCGGGATACGCCCTGGGGCCGGATGACCTATATCAACTACCGGCATATGGTGGAGCTGGAATTCGACGATTATAAAGTAATCGATGCCTATTGCAAGGAAAAGGGTATCGACTGGTTCGTGTCCTGCTGGGATGAGGAATCGGTGGATTTTATGGAACAATTCGAACCGGGGGTGTATAAGTTCGCTTCCGCATCTCTGACCGACCATGCGCTGATCGCCAAGGTAAAGCAAACGGGAAGGCCCTATATCCTATCTACCGGCATGTCTACGATGGACGAGATCAAGTCTGCGGTGGAAACGTTCGGCACCAAAAACCTGATGATCGCGCATTCGACCTCGGCTTATCCCTGTCCGCCGCAGGAATTGAATCTGCGGATGATCGAGACCTTGGGTGAGCTTTTTCCCTGGACGCCGATCGGTTATTCCGGGCACGAGACCGGGTTGGCGACGACCGTTGCCGCTGTGGCCATGGGCGCCTGCTTCGTGGAAAGGCATTTCACGCTTGACCGTGCCATGTGGGGTTCCGATCAGGCTGCTTCTGTCGAACCGCAGGGGATGCAAAAGCTGGTACGCGACATACGCGACGTTGAACTATCGTTGGGGGACGGCATAAAAAAGGTGTATGACAGCGAACTTGGCGCGATGAAAAGGCTCAGGAGGACGTTGGCCGAAGCAACAACGCTTTAATCGACTATGGGGACGATCGTCTATTATACTACCGGCCTGCTGGTGCTAAGTGTGTTCATCTTTATCTGGCTGGAGCGGAAATATCCGTATACCAGGGGGATGGCGCTTTTTCGCGACGGATTTTGGGTAGACCTCGTCTGGTATACCTTTATCCAGAGCTATTTTCTGAAGATCTTCATCTTCGATTACATCATTCAGCCGCTTGATGCCACCTGGCATCTTTCTCCCAGGCACCTGGTGGGGTCGTGGCCGGTGCCGCTACAGGTGTTGTTCTTTTTGGTGGTGCATGATTTTTATATCTACTGGTTTCACCGGGCGCAGCATCATTCCAGGCTGTTGTGGCGGACGCATGAAGCGCATCATTCCAATAAGGAAGTCGATTGGCTGGCGGGCACCCGGTCACATGTGCTGGAGATCATTATCAACCAGACGGTGGAGTTCACGCCTATTGTGCTGTTGGGCGCTGACCCGGTAGTGGTGCCGATAAAGGCGTTGATCGATGCCGTGTGGGGGATGTACATCCATTCCAACATCGATGTCCGTTCGGGCAGACTGCAGTACCTGATCAATGGGCCCGAGATGCATCAGTGGCATCATTCCGATGACCGGGCTGTCTTTTACGCCAATTATTCCACTAAATTCGCAGTGTGGGATTGGTGGTTCGGTACTGCTTACCTGCCGGGGCGGAAGAAACCGGATAAGTTTGGGTTACCGTATGATTATCCCAAAGACTATTTTCTGCAACATTGGTTCAGTGTGCGGCGGATCGATGAGAAGCGGCTGGCGGAGCGGTATCCGGTTTTTAGGGCGTATCATGGTTTGCGGCAGCGTTTAGTACGGTGGGCATTGGAAAGGGTTCGCGGGCGGTCGGCAGAGCGCGCAGCTGGGCCGCGGTCAGTAGAGGGGTGAGCAGTTTTTGGTTGCGGGGGGGCGATAGCGCAGGGCATGGAATCTGCGACTTAATGATTTTATAAATCCAGGACAAGATATGGCGTGGTTATACCTTTTTGCGGCATCGATCTTCGAGATGGCATGGACTTTTTCACTCAGGTTCATGAGTGTGAAGAAACTAAAGGCCCTGCACTGGCGGGCCTTTTTTAATCAGCCGGGAGGATGGGCTGTTGTCTGGCCTTTTCTGGGATACGTAGTGTTCGGATTGGCAAATGTCTTTTGTATCTCGTATGCGATGAAGGATATTCCTGCCTCCACCTGTCTCGCGGTGTGGATGGGGACTGCATTGGTAGGGGTGAAATTGGTGGAGATCTTGTTTTTGAAGATGCCGTACAATGGATGGCAGTTCCTGTTCATCGGTTTTATATTGATCGGGATCGTGGGATTGAAAAGGCTGCCTTAGCCCGGAGCTCCGACGGTGGCCTTTAGAATGCTTCGCGGAGCTGGACGGTAAAGGCGTTGGAATGTCTGGCGACGCCGTAGTCGACGCGCAGGTTTAGTTTTTCTTCTTTACTGAGGGCGAAGCGAAGTCCGCCGCCGCCCGTATAGTGTAATCCATTCAATTCGAAGCGTCCGGGTGTTGAAGCTACTTCACCGGTAGCGGCAAAGGCTACTATGCCGATGCGCCAGAACAGGAAGCGTCGGTATTCGGCCTGGTAAGCCATCAGGCATTTGTCGGTATACCTTCCTCCATAATAACCCCGCATCATGTCGGTCCCACCGAGTTCTTCTAATTTGCGGAAAGGGGTGTTGCCGAAGGTCAGGCCACCCAACCCCTGCAGGGCCAATACCGATTTGCGTGACATGTAAAAAAATTTGCGCAAATCGATGGAAAGTAGGCTGAAGTTGAAGTCGCTACCGGTATACCGCCTGAAGTATTCGAATTGTATTTCGGCAAAGCCTCCGCGGTCGGGGGCTATAGGCGTTGTTTCGGGTATCCCAGGATAAGATGGGGCCGATACCGGAAGTATTGCCGCCATGACGGCCGGTAGTATTTTGCTGGTCGAATATGCTGCCTGCGGGATAGCTTATGGGGCCTGAATGCTGGTATTCGTACGTGACGCCCAGGTATACATTGCCGTGGATGCGCTTCAGGAATTGCGGGTTGATGAAGTATTGTTTCTGGCTGAAGGCAGTTTTGGCGGCATATAGGGTGTGATTGCCCAGGCCCCAGAAGTCGTCGGGGTAATAACTATAGGAGGACTGGAAGCGGGCGATATGGTCTTCTTTGGGGAAGAAGACGGTGGAGCTTAGGGCAAGTATAAGCTGTGACCTTAGCGTATACAAGCCGAGGACATTGACGTCCGAGGTCCTGGCGATCGTGTCGTGGCCGGGCCTGAAGAAACGGGCGGCGATCCCGCCGAAGCCCCAATTTGTTTCCAGCGAGCGGACGGCAAAAGGGAAGACGAGCAGGTTCTTGTCGGCGGCGGCAGGGATCGTGTCAGTGCCGATGTGCAGCCAGGCGTGGGCGTCTATGGAAAAAGCTAACAATGACAAGGCGAACAAACCTGTTCTCATCATGGAATGGTGTCTTTCTCGATTGTCTTAACAGCAAAAGCCGATCGAGGTTCGCTGAATATGTGGCTGCGTCGCCGGACTTTTGAAGCAGG
This sequence comes from Puia sp., assembly GCA_965214315.1. Classification (GTDB taxonomy): domain Bacteria; phylum Bacteroidota; class Bacteroidia; order Chitinophagales; family Chitinophagaceae; genus Puia. The sequence goes on from CBDCBP010000008.1 coordinate 224,910, forward strand.
GGAGTTAGTGATGGATAAGGGCTTGAATTTTGGGGGGCTTTGATCATCGTTCGTCGTTCGTGCGGTGTATTTGGACCGGTGATTTGGTCCGTTCGTCGTGCGTTCGCGTCTTGAAATGGCGGAAAATACTGGATTTTGGAAACATCATCCCAAACTGGGACTGCGGCACCAGGGGGTACCATGAATAAATAATTTATTATCATATTGTTATGAGTTGGTATGCCAATTGTCTTTGATCACATGTACCCAGCCGACGACACAAAGGCACAGACAGCCCAAAACGAAAATTAATCATTACCCAAACCCTAAAAAATGACCTTCGCTACCGCCATCGAAACACAAAATGAGCTACTGAAGAGCAAGATCAAGGAATTGAATAGTGCATTGTTCTTTACTGAAAGCAGTTCTATCGTTAAGCTGCCGACCCATGTCATTTCTGCTGTTGAACTGGACAACGAAGGTCAGGCTTGGTTTGTGATCTCTAAGCCTGCAATGAACCTGGAGGCGTATGATAAGGAGCTCCCTACCAAGCTGGATTTCTTTTAAGAAGGGAAAAGATTTCTTTGTGAAGATCAAAGGCATTGCTTTCTTGCAGACCGATCTGCAGGAAGCGAATGCAAATAGCGCGCTCTCTGCAGCTATGAAGGAGAGGATGAGTGATGCCGATGTTATCCTCGTGAAAGTAAAAATATTGGACACTGAAATGGTTGACAATGCCCCTAAGCTTTCTCAGAACTGGTTACAAGCCAGCCGGTCGCAGCTTTCGAGCTGGTTCTTCTAAGAACGCCGACCTCCGTGTATAGCATACTGCGCGTGTTACATATAGGAAGCTGAGACCCCGATTTGATCGGGGTTTTTCAGTTTTTAGGGATACCTGTGGCCGTGAGTCGTTGCGGGGGTGTTTGGGCATGTGACATGTTTGTGACCGTGAGTGGTTTGAAGGTGTGTTTGGGAATGGGACATGTTTGTGACCGTGAGTCGCTTGAAGGCGTGTTTGGACATGGGGACATGTTTGTGACCGTGAGTCGATTTAAGGTGTGTTGGGCATGGGACATGTGTGTCACCGTGAGTCGCTTGAAGGAGTGTTTGGACATGGGGACATGTTTGTGACTGTGAGTCGATTTAAGGTGTGTTTGGGCATGGGACATGTGTGTCACTGTGAGAAGTAGCGAGGGTGTTGGGAGATGGGCGATGTCTGTCGCCTTGAGTGGTTGTGAGGGTGTTTAATGATCGGTCGATTGCGGACAGCAGGGTGGTAGAGGGGCAAAAAAAAAATAAGGTCCACTGTAGAAACAGTCGACCTCTAACGATTGCTTGCCATATGAAAAATCTTTATCTGGATCGGCTCCTTTTGTCGGAACCTTTGATTTATCTCACTTTGATGATACAAATGTACGGCTGTTTTATGACGGAAGAAGGACATCTTAGCGTCAATTCTATTATCGCAAAGCGCCGAAATAAAGTCTAAAACCCTTGCTGGTATTGGGTTTCATCGAAAAATTGACTGGACGTCCAACGTCAAATCCGAGCCTAGATAGCTCGTAATCCGATCTTTTTACCTATCGATCTAGTAGAGTTTTACCCAGAAACCCCGGGTTGCGGGGTTCGATAAGGGTGATTGGGTTGTGGGGGTCGATAGAGTGATTGGGTTGTGGGGTTCGATAGAGTGATGGGGTTATGGGGTTTGATAGGGGTGATGGGATTGTCGGGTTCGATAGGGTGATTGGGTTGCGGCGCGGGGAAGGGGCCGTTGGCGCGGACCTCCATTGGATGAACAGTTAGTTGCTTCGCGGAATGGATTAGCCATGAAAACCGGTGAGGGCGGCTGCGCTGGCGGCGGCGATGAGGGTATTGAGGAAGTTTACCCCATCATTGTTGAGGAGGCTGCGGCGTTCGAGCAGGGCGCCAAGGATGGAGTCGGCGAGGTTGCCTATGGTTCCTGCGACGATGAGGACAAAGGCGGCGTAGCTGTTTGTCAGGTGCGTGGGGGGTATGGTATGCGGTATCAGGATGTAGCCCAGGGCGATGAGCCCCGATCCGATCACGCCGATCAGCAGTCCTTCAGCGCTTATGACCCCGTCGAGGCCGCGTTCTTCTGGTTTGAGCGTAAGGACGTTAAAGGTTCGGTGTCCATAGACCATGCCCAATTCGGAGGCGAGGGTGTCTGCGGTGGCGGAGGCCAGGCTGGCGGCCAGCATAAGGCTGAAGAGTTGCCGGTGGTCGGGGAAGAAAAGGACCAGCAGGCCTGCGGTAGCCGCTACGCCGCCATTGGCGATGACCTGGCCGGTCCGCCGGGTGGGCTGATGGGCTGCGGACCCGCGGATGTCGCGTTTTTCCTTTTTTCGCCAGGAAGTAGCTGTGGTTCCAAAGGCGAAGAACAGCGCCAGTAGTGAAAGGCCCCGAACGCCATCGCCCATGTAAACGGCCCATCCGCAAACGGCTCCGCTGAGCGCGGCCAGCGGTGTCAGTTTTCGCCAATGCGCGCTTGCTGCGGCCCCGGCAATGATCATAAAAATGATGGCGAGATCGAGGGTATCCATGTGTCTGGGTCGTCAGGTGATCAAAGCCGGGAGGTCGGGCCAAGTCCAGGGGGAGATTTTGGGTTGGCCATCGGGCCGGGGTGATCTGGCGCGGATGCTGAAGACGGGGTCTGCAATGAGTTCCTCTGAGGGCAGTTCGTAGTCCAGGATGCGTTGCAGATCGTCATCTGTGGCGTTGGGGCGGAGCCATTCCTTTTCGATTTCCTTCGGTAGGAAGAGCGGCATGCGAAAGGCGTTGTCGCCGCTGTTGTGGATCTGGCGCATGAGGGGGTTGGCGGCGCGGGTGATGAGGGTGAACATGCCGCGTACTTCGCCGGTTTCGGGATCGGAGGGAAGTTTTGTATTGTAGTGATACAGACCGGGGAGGGCGAACAGGGGGCGGTCCTTTAACCGGATGTGGTAGGGGACCTTGTTTTTCCAGGCTTTGATCTCGCGGTGCTCATAGATGCCTGTCACCGGGATGAGACAGCGTTGGGTGCGGATGCGGTTCCAGAAGGAGCGTTTGTCGGCGAGGATTTTTTCGCTGCGGGCATTGACCATGGACCTGCGCATGGCTTTTATTTTGTCGGGGGTGTCCATGTATTCGGCGATAATGCCCCATTCGAAATATTTGCGCTGATAGCGGCCGTCCGCGAAGAGAATGACGGGGTAGCGATTATGGCCGAGCGCCATGAAGTGCATGCCCATGTCGAGATCGAATTGGATAGCTCCGTCGTGAACGAGGTCCGGGAAATAATCATCTATCAATTGTAAAGCAGAATAGAAGGCGATGTCGAGGCACATGGCTAGTAGTTTTCGATTTGGTCAAAAGGGATGCTGTCTTCCTCATCGGCATGGCTAAATGTAAGAAAAAGCTGGCCGAATTCCTCGTAGAGCCCGATGGCGATCTTATCGCCTTCCCGCTGCGGTCGCCAGCCCGGGTGATGGCGGCGGATATAGTGGCGCATTTTCTCCTGGTAGGCTGGCGGCGGGTTCCACTCTACCCCTTTGCGTGCGGCATAGAACACTTTGTAGCCGAAGGGCTGGCTGGCAGCGATCTGCAGCTTTTGCAGGTGTGCGGGGCTGCTCGCGTCATACAGGAAGGCGTTGCCGTCGACGGTGATGGCGGTCAGGTGTTTCGCGGCGATCTCTTTGTCTTCATCGTCATACCCTCGCAGCAGGAAGGCTGCGATGAGCCGGGGCTCCATGCCGCGGGTAAAGGTCTGGCGGACAAACCAGCGTTTCCCTTTTACAAGCTGGTCTTCGAGCAGACCTCTGGTCAGGAGGGGAAAAGGGTTGTACATGGGTTGTCAAGGTACGAAAAAGCCGCCCTTTTTGAAGGGGGCGGCTTGCCGGAAAGGTCTATTCGGTCTAAATTGTGGGCCGGCTTTTGGGTGTGCAATAGGTAAGGCGCCGGCCGATGGTTATGGATCGCAGTGGTTTGGTTTATTTTGCGAATTGCGCGTCTACCAACCTAAGCATTTCTGACAAGGACAGTTCGAACAGGGCGCCGATCGAACGAATGTCTTCGATGGGGAGGTTGTCTACGTTTTTGATGTATCGATCGAGGGTGGTCCCTTTTCTGCCAATTTCTTCGGCAACGGTCGATTTCGGGATATATTTAAAGATATCTTCCAGGGTTTGGATCATTCTTGCTTCGAACATCGGTTTTATTGCACCGTACTTGTATGCTTTTTGCTGACCGTCCTCCCTGGCATCTGCCGGGTGTTCTGTTTCTATCAGGATGCCCATCTCGGCGGGCGTTAGATTGCATAAACCGCTGAACAGCCTTATTTCCTGGTAGCTTAGGTCGTTGGGGTCTTTGATCAATTCGTTGAACCTGCGTTTCTCCTTTCCCAGATCGTTTGCTACGACAGTTTTCGGCACCAGTTTGAATATTTCGCTAAATATCGTAAGCTTTCCGCTTGTGAACATCGGTCTAACGAGGTCATACCCATTATGCTTCGCCATCATCAAAATACGTGGTTATTGGTTATTTCAACTATCGGTTACACAGCGTTTGACCATCCATGGCCGTTTGCTTTACCTTTTGTATCTCCCCATTTTACTTTTCGTGGACCCATTTGCGCCGGCGGCGCGAATGAGCATTTGTTCGCCATAACGCCGTTTGATGGAGTCGATGGATTGATAGAGGCGGATCGTTTCCTGGGTGTCTTCGTAGAGCTTGATCTGGTAGTTGCCGGGTACCAATCGGGTAAAGCGAATGCCGAGGAGGCGGATCAGCAGCCGGCGGTCGTACAATTTTTCGAAGAGCTCTCCGGCCGTCCGGAGGAGGAGATGGTCGGCGCTGGTGTACTCGACCGTTTTTTGTTTTACCGCGGTGTCGAAGTTGGAATAACGGAGTTTGACCGTGAGGCAGCCGGTGAGTTTGTCTTGTTTACGAAGCTGGAAGCCGATCGATTCGGTCATCCTGACCAGTTCGGCGTGGAGGAAGGCCAGGTTGATGGTATCGGTCTCGAATGTCCGTTCGGTGGAGATGGATTGCTGTTCGCGGTAGGGGATGATGGGCGATTCGTCGAGGCCATTGGCTTTTCGCCAAAGCTCGATGCCGTTATTGCCCAGCAGGCTCGCCAGCATTTCGATGGGTATCTCGCTGAGGGTTCGGATGGTTTCCACGCCACGGCGAATGAGTTTGCAGGCCGTTTCCTGGCCGATACCGGGGAGTTTGGCGACCGTCAGCGGCGCAAGAAAGCCTTTTTCTTCGCCGAAGGGAATCTCGAGCCGGCCATTGGGTTTGCCCTCGTTGGTAGCCACTTTGCTAATCAATTTGTTGCTGGCCAGGGCATAGGATACGGGCAGGCCGCTATCCTTGCGTACTTTGCTTTGCAATTCTTTTGCGAAGCGGCTGCAACCAAAGAATTTATCCATGCCCGACAGGTCAATGTAGAATTCGTCTATGGAGGCCTTTTCGAAAAGGGGGACAGTATCCTGCATGATGTCGGTGACGAGGCGCGAGTATTTGGCATAAGATTCCATGTCGCCGCGGATGATGATGGCTTCGGGGCAGAGGCGGCGGGCCAGGCGCATGGGCATGGCGCTGTGGATGCCGAATTTGCGGGCTTCGTAACTGCAGGTGGCGACGACGCCGCGGTCGCCGGACCCGCCTATGAGCAGGGGTTTCCCTTTGAGGGCGGTGTTTTTGAGGCATTCGACCGAGACGAAGAAGGCGTCCAGGTCGAAGTGGGCGATATGACGGAGGCTTTTATCCATTTCTTTTTTTTATTCCTACTTTTTGGATGTGGGTGACTTCGATGCTGTAGACGCCGAATTCTTCGATAACGGTGCCGGTAATGCGATAGAAGCCGGCTTGTGGGGGCTGGGCCGCGTGGATCGGTGGAAAATGAACGGTGTCGATCCAGTCTTTGTGCGCATCGAGGAAAGTGCCGAAGCTCATGGTCTCTCCTTTGATGGTGCGAACGGGTTTGTGGGTGATATGGTAACCGAGCACGGTTACTGTGCGGCCGGTCTGGGCGGCCAAGTCGCGGGCCGGAAGATAGCGTCCGGGTTCGTCGTCGACCAGCTCGAAAGGATCGCCGACGGTAAAACCAAGCAGTTCTACATCGTCATAGTAGTCTTCCATGGGATAGACGGGCAGTATAGGCAGTACAAAGGAAACTGGCGCTTCGCGGAAGAGAGGGTTGGGCAGGGAGACGGAAAGCCTTGTCCTCTTTTGCAGGAAGTCGCCTTCCCACAGCAGTTCTTTTTTGCTCTTACCGGTGAAGCGGAGGGCGCCGGTCCGGATGAGAAGGTCCAGTTGTTCGGGGGTGGATGCGGTACGTGCGATCAGATCGGCGAGGCAGGTGTAAGGGCCGGAGCGGTCGCGTGCGGCGACGATCCTTTCCGCCAAAGCCTGCTCGAGGCCTTTGACGTGGATGAAGCCTGTAAAGGCGTCTTGTCCGCGGATATTCGTATAGTAGTCACTGTTATTTACGCATGGCCGGTGTACGCGGGCGCCAGACCGCATCAGTTCGTAGAAATAGAGTTCCCGGCTATAAAATCCACCGAAATTATTGATGACGGCTACGGCGAATTCCATGGGGAAGTGGGTCTTGAGAAAAAGGCTCTGGTAGCTTTCAACGGCGTAGCTGGCCGAGTGTGCCTTGCAGAAACTGTAGTCGGCGAAGCTCTCGATCTGTCGCCACACCTCTGCGACTACGGTGTCCGGATAGCCATAGGCGGCACAGCCGGCGAAGAACTTTTCCTTCAGCATGGGCAGCTGTCCTTTGCCCCGGTATTTGGAGCTGGTCGCGCGGCGGAGCAGGTCGGCGTCGGCCATATCCAGGCCGGCCCATTCGTGGGCTACCTGAATGACCTGTTCCTGGTAGATCATGACGCCGTAGGTGGTGCCCAGGATCTCTTTCAGTTTCGGATGGGCATATTCGAATTTACCGGGGTTATGGTGCCGGTAGATATATTGGTGCATCATACCGCTGCGCCCCACGCCGGGGCGGATGATGGAACTGGCGGCGACGAGCGTCTCATAATTGTCGCAGTGCAGTTTTTTAATCAGCTGCCGCATGGCGGGCGACTCGATATAAAAGCAGCCGATGGTGTTACCGGTGCGGAGCTGTGCTTTGATGGCCGGGTCTTGTTTGAAAGTTGAGATGGCATGGATATCGATGTCGATCCGATGGTTGCGTTTTACGAGCTCCAGGCATTCTTTGATGTGCCCCAGGCCGCGTTGACTGAGCACATCCAATTTATAGAGACCGATGGATTCGGCGGCGAACATGTCCATCATGGCGGTAGGGAAGCCCTTAGGGGGCATATGGAGGGTACACCAGGAGGACAGGGGTTCTTCGGAGATAAGGATGCCGCCGGGATGAATGCTGAGGCCGCTGGGAAAATGCTGCAGGAGCTTGCCGTACTGCAGGATGATCCGATGGAGTTTTTCGACATCGGTCCTTTTCAAATAATTCTCGTTGCGGCCGGCAACGGTGTAGTAACCTTTTTCGGCCAGGGCATCGATCTCCGTCTTTGGGAGGCCGAAAACTTTCCCCAGTTCGCGGATGATCGCGTTGTACTGAAAAGTGGGATACATACCCAACAATGTCGTGTGATCCTTCCCGTAACGTTTCATCATGTAATCGATGATCTCGTCGCGTTCACGGTGGGAGAAGTCGATGTCGAAGTCGGGGGGGCTGGTACGGTGCGGGTTGAGAAAGCGTTCAAAATAGAGATCCAGTTCGATGGGGTCGACATCGGTGATCCGGAGACAGTAGGCGACAAGGGAATTGGCGCCGCTGCCGCGGCCGACGTGGTAGAAGCCGCGGCCCTGGGCATAGCGGATCATATCCCAGGTGATCAGGAAGTAGGCGGTAAAGCCCATTTGATCGATGATGCGCAGCTCATTGTTGAGTCGTTCTTTTATTTTTTTGTTGGTGCCGTAGCGCTGGCGGAAACCGTCCCTGGCCAGTTTTTCCAGCAGCACGCGATCGTCCTCCCGGCTGGCACTGTAGCGTTTTTTGTTTTTGTCCTGTCCGAACTGCATGGTGATCGAACAGGCGTCGATGAGGCGGTAGGTATTGCTGATGATGAATGGATATTGGCGAAAAGCGGTGAGCATCTCTACCTGGGGCAGAAAATATTCATTTTCTCCGGCCAGGTCTTCCGGTGTCAGTTTGGTCAGCAGCGTGTTTTTGTCTATAGCCCGAAGCAGGCGGTGAAGGTTATAATAGGTCTTGTTCCGGAAGGTAACAGGCTGCCGGATGATCCATTTATCTGTCGAGGACGCGGGTGACAGCTTTAACAACTTGTTGACCTCGGCGGGACGGACGGCAATGCGTTCATTTTGCAGTAAGGCGTCGGGTGCCTTGCCACCGAGCGGATAGAGGACGAAGCCGTCTGCGCAGTCCGGGAAGGGTGGGTGCAGGGCGTCGGCTGCCGGAAAGGGTTTTTTTGCCAGCAGATATGTGGACAGGAATTCGTTGATACAGCGGAAGCCATTATTATTGGCTGCTATAAGCGTGTATAACAGCGTATTGCCGTTACGGATCTCGGCGCCCAGTATAGGCTTTACCTGTTGCTGCTGGCAGTACAGCACAAAATCCCACGCATCACACGTGGAATTGATATTGGTGAGGGCAAGTATGGTGGCGCCAGCTTCGATCCCTGCGGCTACCGATTCTTCTGTGGACAAGGTTCCGTACTTAAAACTGAAATAGGTCTTGGTGAAGTACATCAAGGAGAGCGTTGTGAAAACAAAGTTATGAATTTGCTACTGTTTTTAGTATTTAATTACTAAATTTATTAGTATTTTTGTTTCGATGAAAATGCCTTGTGATCCTTTACGGTAGCGGTTTTCAGTGAAGTGGAAACAATGGGTGTAAGAAAAAGTAGAACTGGGATGTAGAAAAGGACTGTCGAAAAAAAATGTCTTTGACCAACTGAATTTTAATACGAAAAAAAACTTTTCTTTTGTGCTATGGGAAACAGAGACCCGCGTTATGACCTTATCAAGCCCATGCTAACCGAGGGCACTATCGTATCTTTTACCGATATCTTTAAATATATCCCTAAGACCATAGTGGCTAACGATCTGGGCAAGAAAGTAGACCGCTTTACCGTAATGATGAATGATCCGAAAAAGTTTGCGATCTCAGATGTATACAAAATGGGCGATCTGTTTAAGATCGGGGTGATGACGTTGTACGAGTTGATAGATAATGAGTATCTGTCGCAGCCGCAGCGGGCCGGAGTGAGATAAGGAAAAAGTGATATATTCATCCCATGAAAAGACTACTTCCACTAATCTGCTTGTTGGTCATGGCTTGCCAGACACCTTCTTCGCCCGGAGCGGCGGCGACTGCTTCAGCCGATTCTTCCTCCGCGGCTTTGCCTATCCGGGGAACCTGGAGATTGATCACGGGCACCGTCATCACGAAAGGCGTACCGGTGGTAACCGACTACACTTCGGGCGTCAGCTTTATCAAGATCCGGGACAGCGCCCATTTTGCTTTTCTCAAACACGATGTCAACCCTGCGAAGGATTCTTCCAACCATTTTGATGCCGGCGGCGGCGCCTATTCGCTGAAGGGCGATCAGTATACGGAACATCTCGATTATTATAGCGCCCATCAGTATGAGTCTGCGTCCTACACGTTCATCATGCGTTTTCATGGTGACACGCTTGTTCAGCAAGGGATGGAGGGCCCGGACCGGGAGAACATCGAACGGTATGTGCGGGTGAAATAGCATTGAAAACAGGCAAGCTTGCGGATGTGGATCGCTATCCGGCGTTTGCATAAGGGATAGCGTTCGCCGGGTGCATTCCAAATGCTGTTGGACAGAGAGCAGGAAGAATGATCGCGAAAATATCTTATTTTGGGAGATGAAATCGACGACTGTTCTTGCCGCCAGCGCATTGCTGCTATTTTGCAGGCATTCCCGGGCGCAGGGCCCCGCGGTTATTTCTCCCGCCACCTTACCTGCAAAAGCGGCCATCGCGAAACTGCAGACAGATATCCCGCACCTATTGCAACAGGCGGATGTTCCGGGATTGTCCATTGCGTTGATCCGAAACGGAAACCTGGTTTGGACCGGCGCTTTTGGCGTCAGCAATGCGGACACAAAGAAGCCTGTCGACGTGCATACGGTGTTTGAGGCGGCATCATTGAGTAAGCCGGTATTTGCCTATGCCGTGCTGAAACTGGTGGATGAGGGGAAACTGTCGCTCGACAGTCCGTTGAATGGTTACCTGGGGAACAACTACGATGTGGTCAATGACGACCGGATCAATTTGATCACGGCAAGAATGGTGCTGAGCCATACCTCGGGTTTTCCAAATTGGCGGGACAATGACCGTACAAAGCTGCTGCTGATCCATTTTAAGCCGGGTGAAAAATTCAGTTATTCGGGCGAAGGCATGGTGTATCTGTCGAAAGTCGTCGAGAAGATCACAGGGTTACGATTCGAGGAGTTCATGCAACAATATGCGTTACGGCCGTTGGGGATGACGGCCAGCAGTTATATCTGGCGAAGCCGTTATGATTCGTTGATCGCCTGCCGGCATGATCAGTTGGGGCGGCTGGCAGGTAGGAACCAGCCTCCTGACGCCAAGGAAGACACGGCGCGTGACGATGGCAATGCGGCGGCCAGTCTGCAAACCACGGCGGGGGACTATGCAAAATTTTTGATCGCTTTGATGAATGGAGCTGCGCTGAAGAAGGCGACCTGGGAGCAGATGCTCACGCCGCAGATCCGCGTGGACTCCGCCTATCCACCTGTCGCCTGGGGATTGGGGATCGGTCTGGAGACCATGCCGGAAGGTGAATATTGTTGGCATTGGGGGGACAATGGCGATGCCAAGGCCTACGTGACGGCCTTCCTGCCGGCCAGGAACGCCGTCGTCTTTTTCGCCGATGGGTCCAACGGCTTGTCGTTCACCAGGGAAATTTTGGAAGATGCCATAGGGGGACAGCATCCTGCTGTTGCGCATCTGCAGTATGACCGGTATAATAGTCCTGCCAGGACTTTGTTGAAGGAAGCGATCGCCAAGGGGGCGTCGGAAGCGTTGAGGCATTACCGCACGCAGCGGAATGGTGTCCTGATCGATGAAGCCAGTATCAATTCGCTGGGTTATTTGCTGGTCGGCATGAAAAGGCTGGATGATGCGATCCTTGTGTTCGAGCAGAATACGGTTGATCATCCACAGTCCTGGAATGTCTGGGACAGTTTGGCGGAGGCGTTTATGGACAAGGGAGACAAGCAACGGGCTATAGCGGACTACGAGCGGTCACTGCAGTTAAATCCGGATAATGCGAATGGGGCCCAACAGATTAAAAAATTAAGATCAAACTGACCCCTCGACCGATATAGGTCAATTGCAGACTGGTATGGTCCGTCGTCGGACCTTCAGGCAGTACTTTTGCGGGCCGTTTCAGGATGTCGGAGGCTTTGAACTGTTTGTGTTGTTTGCGCTGTTAGTGCTGTTTGTGCTGTTTGCACTGTTTGTGTTGTTTGAGCTGTTAGTGCTGTTGGTGCTGTTTGCGCTGTTAGTGCTGTTGGTGCCGTTTGAGCTGTTTGCGCTGTTAGTGCTGTTGGTGCTGTTTGCGCTGTTAGTGCTGTTGGTGCCGTTTGCACTGTTATTGCGGTTAGTGCTGTTTGCGCTGTTCGTGCTTTTACACTGTTATTGCTGTTAGTGCTGTTTGCTCTGTTCGTGCTTTTGCACTGTTATTGCTGTTAGTGCTGTTTGCTCTGTTCGTGCTTTTGCACTGTTATTGCGGTTAGTGCTGTTTGCGCTGTTAGTGCTGTTTGAGCTGTTTGCACTGTTTGTGCTTTTGCACTGTTATTGCTGTTAGTGCTGTTTGCTCTGTTCGTGCTTTTGCACTGTTATTGCGGTTAGTGCTTTTTGCGCTGTTAGTGCTGTTGGTGCCGTTTGCACTGTTATTGCGGTTAGTGCTGTTTGCGCTGTTAGTGCTGTTTGAGCTGTTTGCATTGTTCGTGCTTTTGCACTGTTATTGCTGTTGGTGCTGTTTGCGCTATTTTGGGCGTAGGCGTCGCTGCCTGCGAGCAGGGTGATGGGCAGGAAGATGGTTAAAATCGATTCGGGAAATACCTGAAAGTAGGTAATTCCGGGTTTTTTTGCGTGCAAACGGTTGAGCGGCCTTTTTCGAATAAAAAATGGTAAATTCAAACGGCGCTCTTTATGCTACCATCCAACAAAATAACATTAACCATCGCTTGCCTGGTGGTGGTCCTGGGAGTTGCGGCGTTTGTGGCAACCCGCCAGCGAAGGGTCGACTTCAATACCCAGGTCAAGCCTATTTTCAATAAGAAATGCATTATTTGTCACGGCGGCGTAAGGCGGCAAGCCGACTTCAGCCTGTTGTTCCGCTCCGAGGCGCTGGCGCCCAACAAATCCGGAAAGCCGGCTATTGTTCCGGGTGATCCCGCGCATAGTGAAATGATCCGGCGCCTGACGTTAAAAGATCCGAAGGAAAGGATGCCCTATAGACAGGAACCGCTGAGCGGGGCCGAGATCGATATCCTGCGGCAGTGGATCAAGGAGGGCGCGCCCTGGGGTGACCATTGGGCGTATGTGGCCGTAAAGGAAACTTCGCCGCCCAAACCTGCGGGCCATTTTTTTGGGTTGATACCGGGCGCCAAGCCGGCTTGGGTGCGGAATGATATCGATTATTTCATTTATGACGGGTTGGAGAAACAGGGGTTGAAGCCTTCCGCGGAGGCTGATAAGGCGACGCTGTTGAGAAGGGTGTCGATGGATCTGCTGGGCCTGCCTCCGGCTGCCAACCTGACGAGGCAGTTTCTCGGGGACCAGGGGGAGGGGGCCTATGAGCGGTTAGTAGATTCCTTGTTGGCCTCACCGCATTTTGGCGAGAAATGGGCTGCCATGTGGCTTGACCTGGCCCGGTATGCGGATACCAAAGGGTATGAGCGGGATGCCACAAGACCGGAGATCTGGCGATATCGCGACTGGCTCATCAATGCTTTCAATGCGGACAAGCCTTACGATGTTTTTCTGACGGAGCAGATTGCGGGGGACTTGTTGCCTGACCATACGGACCAACAGTTGATCGCGACGGGTTTCCACCGGAACACGATGACCAATGATGAAGGCGGCACCGATAATGAGGAGTTCCGAACGGCGGCCGTGCTCGACCGGGTGAATACCACCTGGCAGGGATTGATGGGAACGACCTTCGCCTGTGTGCAATGTCACAGTCATCCGTATGACCCGTTCAAGCATGATGAATACTACAAGTTTGCCGCTTTTTTCAATGACACCCGTGATGAGGACACGCCGGATGATTATCCATTGCTTCGGGAGATCCATGGCGAGGATAGTGTTAAGTTGAGATCGCTTGCGGGCTGGTTGGCCAGGAATGGTTCTACGGATGAGGCTGCGCAGCAAATACAATTTGTGAAGACCTGGCAGCCTTCGATCAATTCGATCCAATGCGATATGTTTGTGAACAGCGCTTTGGAGGACACCAAATATCTTGCCTTTCGGGACCATGGTGCGGCCAGGCTGGCAAAGGTCGACCTGGACAAGCGGGATCTATTGATCTACCGGTTCAATTCCAATGTCGGTGGTGCATGGGCCATCCACCTCGATAAGCTTGACGGACCGGTGCTAAAAAAGATCTCCGTTCCGAAGACAAAAGACTGGGTGATCGAGCCAGTCGATCTACCGGCTGTTTCGGGTGTCCACGATCTTTATTTCACTTATAGCAATAGTATCCCCGGCCATCCTTTGGCCAGTGCACTGCAAATCGACTGGCTTCATTTCGGGCACAAGCTTGCGGGCAGCACTGCGCAGGGGTATGCGGAGGCGGAGCGGACCTATTGGGAATTATTGCGGAAGCGACTGCCGGGCATTCCCGTGATGATGGATAATCCGGCGGACATGCACCGGGTGGCCCATGTTTTTGAGCGGGGCAACTGGTTGGTGAAGGGCAAAGCGGTGGAGCCGGGCGTACCGCACTCACTCAATCCGATGCCGCCGGGCGCACCGCATAACCGGTTAGGATTAGCCGAATGGCTGACCGATAAAAACAACCCGTTGGTGTCGAGGACGCTGGTGAACCGGCTCTGGGAGCAGCTTTTTGGAACCGGTCTGGTGGAGACCCTGGAAGACATGGGCACGCAAGGTGCGGCGCCTACGCACAAGGAATTGCTGGACTGGTTGGCCTGGAGACTCATGCATGAGGACCGGTGGAGTGTCAAGCAATGTTTGAAACAGATGGTGATGTCTGCTACGTACCGGCAGGGCTCGAAGGTCAGCCCCGGATTGCTGGAGAAAGATCCCTACAACAAGTTATATGCGCGGGGCGGCAGGGTGAGGCTTTCAGCCGAAGCGGTGCGGGATCAGGCGCTGACGGTCAGCGGCCTTCTATGCGACAGTATGTATGGCCCGCCGGTCATGCCCTTGGCAGCCTGCTGGCATCTGGCATTCGCCCTATAGTGCGGAGTACTGGGTGACGAGCCCGGGCAAGAATGAATATCGTAGAGCGCTATACACGTTCTGGAAGCGGTCGTCGCCTTATCCTTCGATGATCACTTTTGATGGGTCGTCGAGGGAGGTATGTATGGCCCGGAGGATCCGGACCAATACGCCGCTTCAGGCATTGGTGACCCTGAATGATTCGGTGTATGTGGAGGCGGCGCGGTACTTTGCGTTCCGGATGATGGATGGGGTCAAAGGAAAGGATGCGGTGATCGGCAAAGGGTATGAGCTGTTGATGTATAAGCCCTTGGAACCGCGGAAGCTCGAAATACTTAAGAAACTATACGATGTGGCTTATGCGAAGTTCGTCAAGGACCGGGATGCGACCTGTGAAATGGTTGGGTCGACCGGCCAGCATGACAACCCGGAAACGGCGGCCTATGTGGTCGTTGCGGAGGCCCTGTTAAATCTCGATGAAGTAATTACGAAATCATGACCCAGAAAGAGTTGCATAACCAGCGATTGGTGAATGAGGCAAGGGCGCGGGCGCTCAGCCATGTCACGCGCAGGCATTTTTTAAAAGAAAGCGCCATGGGGCTGGGTGCGCTGGCGCTTGGGGCGCTGATGCCCGGATGTGTGTCCGGAGTTTCCGGTTCCGACAGCGGAGGGGTGGTATTCGATCCGGCCAACCCGCTTGCGCCGAAGCTGCCGATGTTCCCCGGGAAGGCGAAAAGCGTCATCTATATGCATATGGCGGGGGCGCCCTCACAGTTGGAGTTGTTCGATTTCAAACCGGAGTTGATGAAGCTGGACGGTCAGGATTGTCCGGATTCGCTGTTGAAAGGGAAACGGTTTGCTTTTATACGCGGTGTGCCGAAAATGCTTGGGCCGCAGGCTCATTTTGCGCAGCGAGGGGAGAGCGGAGCCTGGGTGAGTGACTATCTACCGCATTTTGCCACGGTCGCCGATGAGGTGAGCTTTCTTAAAGCGGTCACGACCGACCAGTTCAACCATGCCCCAGCGCAATTGATGATGCATACTGGAACGGGAAGGCTGGGACGTCCGAGCATAGGCTCCTGGGTGACTTATGGATTGGGGACGGCCAATCAGAATCTGCCGGGATTTGTGGTGCTTACTTCGGGCGGCAGTTTTCCGGATGCTGGTAAGAGTGTATGGGGAAGCGGTTTCCTTCCTTCCGTTTACCAAGGTGTACAATGCCGGGGCGAAGGCGATCCGGTGTTGTTCATTCGCGACCCGCAGGGGATGGACAGGGACATCCGGAAAGCGTCTATCGAAGCGATCAATGCGGTGAACCAAGAGGAATATGCGGAATTCAACGACCCGGAGACCTTGTCCCGCATCTCGCAATATGAGTTGGCTTACCGCATGCAAATCTCCGTACCGGATGTCATGAACATTAATGACGAACCGGCGTATATCCATGACATGTATGGGACACAGCCGGGCAAAGCCTGCCTGGCCAATAACGTGCTGCTGGCACGAAAGCTGGTTGAAAAAGGGGTTCGGTTTGTGCAACTATTCGATTGGGGCTGGGATTCGCACGGTACCAATCCATCAACCTCTGTAGACATGGGATTGATCACCAAATGTAAACAGGTGGACAGAGCGAAGACGGCATTGTTGCTTGATCTCAAACAGCGTGGATTGCTTGACGAGACGCTGGTCGTCTGGGGCGGAGAGTTTGGCAGAACACCGATGATGGAGAACCGGGATGGCAAGCAGAACCCGTTTAAGGGAAGGGACCATCATGTGGAGGCGTTTACCATCTGGATGGCTGGTGGCGGCATTAAAAGAGGCGGCAGCTATGGCGAAACCGATGAGATCGGGTATGCGGCTATCAGCGGCAGGACGACTGCTTTCGATATACAGGCCACGATATTGAACCAACTGGGGTTCGACCATACGAAATTCACTTTTCCATTCCAGGGTAGGCCTTTTCGGCTAACGGATGTCGCAGGGAAGGTCATAGATGATATAATTGGGTAGAAAGATGCCTTATAGCAGGAGAAATTTTATACAGACGACGGGTGCGGCGAGTTCGGCGATTTTGCTCGGGGGGCTGGATGTCCGCTCGGAGAATTTACCAACTACAACTATGCATAAAAATTTTGAACTTAAAGTTTTGGCGACAGATTGGGGTTATAAAGGCAGCATCGATCAGTATTGCGCCCATGTCAAAAAAGAAGGATATGACGGCATAGAGATCTGGTGGCCGCTGGATAAACAGAAACAGGATGACCTGTTTGGCGCACTGAAAAAAAATCAGTTGGATGTGGGGTTCCTGGTAGCAGGTAACCAGCCGGATTTCAGGGATCACCTGGATCATTTTAAACAGATGATCGACGCCGCGGCCCATAATACGGTGCAACGCCCCATCTACATCAATTGCCACTCGGGGAGGGATTTCTTTTCGTTCGAGCAGAACCAGGCTTTTATTGATCATACCTTGTCGCTTTCCGCCGAGACGGGTATCCTGATCCTGCATGAGACGCACCGGTCAAGGATGTGTTTCGCGGCGCCTGCGACCCGGCATTTCATCGAGCAGAACCCGGCGATGCGGTTGACCCTGGATATCTCGCATTGGACGAATGTACACAATAGCCTGCTGGTCAACCAGCCGGAGAATGTGGCGCTTGCGCTGGACAGAGTGGATCATATTCACTCCCGGATCGGTCATCCCGATGGACCGCAGGTAAACGATCCGAGGGCACCGGAATGGGACGACTGCGTCAAGGCGCACTTGGGGTGGTGGGACAAAGTAGTGGAATTGAAAAAACAGCGCGGAGAGCGGTTGACCATACTCACCGAATTCGGGCCGCCGGATTATATGCCCGCGCTGCCTTACACGCGTCAGCCGCTGGCGGATCAATGGGCGATCAATGTCTATATGATGCACTTGCTGCGTAAAAGATATGTTTCCTGAATGTTGTTATCCATCGGCTTGTTTTTCGGTCGTCTTCACCCAGTATTGGTTCATTTACCGATCGGTATCCTGCTGATGGGGCTTTTTTTGCAATGGCTGTCGCGGTGGCCCCGGTTTGGGATCACGGCCGGGGTTGTCAAAATAGTGCTGCTATGCGGCGTGTTGTCCGCAGTGGCGTCTTGTATTACGGGCTATGTGTTGTCCTCGGGCGGCGACTACGATGATGAGCTGGTGAACTGGCATATGTGGATGGGGATCTCTGTGGCGGTTGTATCGTCTGTGCTTTTTTTAATGGGGGTTCGGCGGATGAGGGGTGTCGTTTTCGGGGTCGCTGGCGGGTTACTTTTAGTGTTGGTTTTTGTGACGGGGCATCTTGGGGGTTCGCTCACGCATGGATCGGATTATTTGAGTTCGGCGCTTGATAGCCAGGAGGAGCCTGTTGCTGCGCGGAAGCCGATTGCAGACATCAATGAAAGCCGGGTATATGCCGACGTGATCCAGCCGATGTTGCAGGCGCGCTGTTATACCTGTCATGGGTCCGCGCGGCAAAAAGGTAAGCTTCGGCTGGATGATTCTGCGTCAATCTTCAAGGGTGGGAAAGATGGGGCGGTGGTTCGTCCATTCCATCCGGCGGAGAGTGAGTTGATCAAGCGGATGCTGTTGCCGATTGAGGATGAGCATAGGATGCCGCCGAAAGAGCGGACGCCGTTAAAGGAAAGTGAGATCGCTTTATTCAGTTGGTGGGTGGAGCAGGGGGCGGACTTTTCCAGGAAAGCCAGGGAGTTTCCGCAGCCGGGTAAGATTGGCGGATACCTGCTGGCTTTGCAGGGGGGTAATGGTGGCGGGTCGGCGCTAGTGCCGGATGCAGTAGTAGAGGCGGCCGCGGAGAAAGATATGGATGCGTTGCGAGCGAAAAAAGTGATGGTCATGCCAGTAGCCGCGGGAAGCCATTACCTTGCCGTTGATTTTTTGAACGCAGTCGATATTGGTGATCGCGACCTGAACCTGCTGTTGCCCTTACGCCGGCAGCTGGTGTCGTTGAAACTGAGTGACAAGCCGATAGGGGATAGCGGAATGGCCGTCGTCGGACAATGTGCGGCGCTGACTGTCTTGCACTTGAACGATACGCATGTTTCGAATAAAGGATTGGTCCCGCTGCAGGCCCTGCACAACCTTCGGCTCCTTAATTTAGTTGGGACGGGAGTGACGGCTGCCGGTGTCGTCTTGTTAGATTCCCTCAAACAGCTGGAAAGAGTGTATCTGTACCGTACAAAGTGTGTGTCGACCGATTGGCCCTCGCTTAAACAGCATTTCCCGAAGGCTGTTTTGGATTCCGGCGGGTACCGTGTGCCGTTCGTCGCGAGCGATACGGTGAATGAGTTGGCGCCTCATCATACAATCAGGAGCAAGTGATCGGTTACCGGTGGTGGATTGAATGGCGGCGGTGCAGGCGGTGCAGCCGCAATAGTTTCGGTGCGGACGTCTCCGCTGCGGAAGGGCGGGTCATTCCTTGCTTCCGGAGACAAGGTGGGCAGCAAGTTCAAATGAGAAACTTTCCTGGCCGAACTGCTGTTTGACGCTGTTCTCCATCTCCGTTTTGATCTGTTCGAATTTCTCCGGATCGGTTTGGCGGATCTCGGCGCCGATGGAGTGTTTGGTGAAAAATCCCATCACGACGGATGCCGCATTGGTTTCGCCCGATTGGAATTTGAGCTTGCTGTGTTGAACGTTTTTGAAACCGGCGTTGCGCATGAGCGTTTGCAGCGCGTTTGCATCATACAAGGAGAAGGGCACCAGGAAGCGGCCAGGGTCTGTGCCCTTGTTGGCTGGCAGGAGTACCTGGTTAAAGAGCAGATCGAGCATCGGCATCCCTTCGACCCTTTCCCAAGTGCTGAAGAAATAGCTGCCGCCAGGTTTGAGTACCCTATAGGCCTCTTTGATCCCCTTTGGCTTATCGCTGAAGAACATCAATCCAAACTGGCAAACGGCCAGGTCGAATGAAAGATCGGCAAAGGGAAGGTCCTCGGCATTTGCAGGCAGGAACTCTACTGCGTCGTTGTTTGTTTTTTGCCTGGCTATCTCGAGCATTTCATTATTGAGGTCTGTCGCTACCATCCGGACGGGTGGGGGAAGTTTATAGGCCATGTGACGGGTCAGTCGCCCTGTGCCGCAGGCTATCTCTACCGCCGCATCGATCCTATCGGGGCTGTCGAGAAAGGGTATGACCTGTACTGCGGCCGGTTCGAACAGCATAGGTCCGAGGTATTGGTCGTAATGTGCCGCTCCTGTTCCTGTGAATTTGAAGGCTGGATGTGACATGAAGCTGGATTTTACTTTAGCTTTCGTAAGGTAAGCATTACCGGCCAAATTAGAAGAAGCGCTGACTTTTTAGCAGTGGTAAAATTTCCCGAAAGTGATCTTTAAACATCGGGCATTAACGCCAGCCTAGTCCGGGTGCGACGTGCTTCAATATGGAAGACAACACGTGTACATTGTACTCAACGCCTAAGGTATTGGGTATTGTCAAAAGGAGCGTATCCGCTTCCTGGGTGGCTTCGTCCTGCGCCAGCTCGCTGATGAGTCTATCGGGTTCTCCTGCATAGCTTCTTCCGAAAATGGCGCGTTTGTCCTTTTCAATGTACCCGATGGTATCGCCGTCTTTGTTGTCTTGCCCAAAGTAATACCTGTCTTCATCGGTTGTTATGGCAAAAATGGACCGGCTCACCGACACCCTAGGCTCACGCTGATGACCTGCTTTTCGCGAGGTTTCCCTGAACAGCCTGATCTGCTCTGCTTGTTGAACATGGAAGGGCTTGCCGCTTTCGTCGAATTTCAAGGTAGAACTTTGCAGGTTCATGCCATTTTCGGCCGCCCAGACCGCTGTAGCGTTGGAGGCTGCTCCCCACCAGATACGATCGCGCAATCCTTCGGATTGCGGTTGCAAGCGCAATAGGCCGGGTGGATTAGGGAACATCGGGGATGGGTTAGGCTTGGCAAAGCCTACTCCTTTGAGTTTATCCAAAAATTCCAACGCTTTCCTGCGTCCCATTTCTTCGGCGGTTTCTCCTTCGGCCGGTTCATACCCAAAATAACGCCATCCATCGATGACTTGCTCCGGTGAACCTCTGCTGATGCCCAATTGCAATCGCCCGCCCGAGATCAGATCTGCGGCGCCGGCGTCTTCCACCATGTAAAGGGGATTTTCATAGCGCATGTCGATGACACCTGTTCCGATCTCTATTTTGCTTGTTTTGGCGCCTACAGCCGATAGCAAAGGAAACGGGGAGGCTAACTGAGCCGCGAAATGGTGTACCCGGAAATACGCACCGTCCAAACCGATTGCTTCGGCAGCCACGGCCAGGTCAATGGACTGAAGCAAGGTGTCACTTGCCGTGCGGGCTTTATAGGCGGGATGATTGGACCAATGTCCGAATGATAAAAATCCTATTTTCTTCATACGTCCTTTTTCGATTGTGAAATGCCGTTGCGAAGATAGCTGTTATTGATCGTCCTGCGTAGTCGCGGACGGACGCATCAAATTGCGCATACGTTTATAAGTAAAACAAAATAGCCTTGGTTTTGTTCACTACCCGGTAGGCCCAAGCGAATC
This sequence comes from Puia sp., assembly GCA_965214315.1. Classification (GTDB taxonomy): domain Bacteria; phylum Bacteroidota; class Bacteroidia; order Chitinophagales; family Chitinophagaceae; genus Puia. Next base: position 245,912 of record CBDCBP010000008.1, read on the forward strand.
CGGCGTCTTCGGCTCATGGGCCGTGAGACGCTGTACCGACGGAAGAACCTGACCCGGCTGGGGTTGAAACAGTTCATCAAGCCCTATCTCCTCCGGGGGCTCATGATTGACCGGCCGAACCAGGTTTGGTCCACCGATATCTCCTACATCCCAATGAAGAAGGGCTTTATGTACCTGACGGCGATCATCCACGTCTATAGCCGCAAGATCGTCAGCTGGGGCCTCAGCAACTCTTTGACCGCCGCGTGGTGTAAGAATGTTCTGCAGGAAGCCATTGCCACACATGGAAAGCCGGAGATCGTCAAGTCTGACCAGGGCACGCAATACGCCAGCGCGTTATGGACACAGTACCTGGAAGAACAGAAAATACAGATCTCCAGGGACGGCAAGGGTCGGGCCACGGATAATATCTGGATCGAGCGGTTCTGGAAATCGGTCAAGTACGACTACGTATACCTGAACCCGGCACAAGACGGTTTCGAACTGTACCAGGGCATCGACGAATACATGGCCTACTACAATGAGAAAACTCATCACACGACCCGGCAGTCACCCATCCACCGATACCACAACCCTATCCAAAAAGCAGCCTGAAAACCCTATGAAAAACGACCAAACCTTAACTTAACAACCCGACCCTTTGGTCCTAATATTGGGGAGTATCATACAACCCATGAGTTTCGGAAGCAGACTGTTACAGGCTCGCAAAAAGAAAGGCATCAGCCAGGAAGAACTGGCAGGTCACCTCGGCACTAAAGGCCCGGCGATCGGACACTATGAACGCGATGAGATGAAGCCCTCCATCGATGTGGCGACCAAAATGGCCAAAGTGGTGGACGTCTCCCTGGACTGGCTCGTCGGCAATACCGATGAAGAACTCGATGCCGCCACCCTTCACCGCATCGAGGATATCAACAAGCTCTCCCAAAAAGACAAGGAACTCGTCTTCGAGTTCCTTGATTCGTTTATTAGTAACCGGAAGATTAAAAAGGCGCTGGGATAGCTAACCCCATTAATCATAATCCCATTCGCAAACATTTACTATTCCCTTATCTATGTCTATCCAAATGATCAGAAAATAATATAAATAAATCTCACTATCCTGACTAAGGACTGGATCGCCTTTACTAAACCACTCCTTGCTTATAAGAAAAAATTTATCACCTCTCTGTTTTTCAAGAAGACGATTAAATTCACCCATTATGGCAATAAATGCTGCCCTGTCTTCTCCCCAATCGTCGGATTGAGCATATTCATTAAAAAAACCAACAAGGCCTGCTTTATTAAAGACCTTAAAATTTGTGACGTCAAGATTAGATAAATTAAATCCACCTGTTAAAAAAGGATACGTTAAGGATGCAGGCTGCTTAACAGCTTCTTGTCTTATAGACTCTCTAAAATTATCAGAATGAACAAATTCCATTAGCCAAGATTCTTCCGGTACAATACGATCCTCTGCACAGAACGTATGCCAAAACATTCCTTGATATTCTGATTGAATTTTATTCTGACCCAGGTATTTTGTTTTCATGGTTATTTAATTCGTATCTTGTATATTACATCCCCTGTATTTACCTGCATGGATTGTCCGTTTGTATTGGATTTATAAAATTTTACGTCAGTACCATCAGGTAATTTATTCTGTCCTTCCCCAGTCTTAGTAGCACCTCTTGCAACATCAGTTTGGATTTCATCCGCGTCTCCGTCCATCTCACCGTGGTATTCTCCATGTTTCAATTGTTTGTCGTCAAAGTTGGCATCATCAAGAAGATCAGCGGCATTATCGTACGTAACAGAATTGTCTTTCAAAAACACTTGCACACCTTCAAATCCAAGCCGCGCAGCGTATGCCGCCAATAGAGCTTTATAAACTTTGCCCTGCGCCCTCCACGACGAAGCCATCCTATGCCTATACCTCTTGGAATCGTCCGTAGTGCCAGCCCGTATCCATTTTCTCGTATCTTCATTTAACAGATCATTCGATAATGCCCATCGATCTATTTGTGATGACGAGTGTCCTTTGTGCAACATACCATCAACCCAAGCATCTACCTGTGCAAAATTGTAGTGATTTAAGCCGTATGTTAAACTTCTGGGTTTAGCGGCAGTAACAGTGACTGTAGGCAACGTGGCACTATCGCCTAAGGAATCGTAAAATGAAATGGGATTATTCAATACGAAAGCATAAGTAGAAGAGGGATAGGCGAGTTCAGCAATGTCGTCAATTCTTGAAAATCTGCCGACCTGTGGGTCGTACATCCTATGCGTGGCATAATACATTTCAAGCCCTGTCCCATCGCTGAACTCTTTATTCTGAAGCTCATTGCCGCCATTGAACCTGTACTTATTCTCAGCGTACTGCGTCTTAATCGCTTTATCACTAATCCCCGCCATCGTCAACCCAAACGGATAATACCTACCAACCCCTTTTTAACCCGAACCCCTTTTCGTGGGCGTTCGGATTTTGATCTGTTCAAAGAACTACTACAGGCTCCAAGATAGCAGATTTTCTTTTTTCAATTGGATGAAAAAAGTCCATATCCGAGAGTTGTATTTAGTCACTCTGTCCGCCTTTTTACAACCTCGTCGCTGTTGACTTGGGCTACCGCTTTGCCGACCTGGTCGCCGAGTATTTTGACCGCATCGCTGATCTGCTTACTGCTTCCGCCATTCGGTATAAAAACGTTCGCTGCAAACCAATGAAGCGGTTCCCTTACCTGATCATGTTCACCATCGATGAAGCAGCTCACGCCGTCAATATCCTGCGTGTATTTAATACTTATCAGGAACCTTTGCATTAAAAAATTCTGTTTACGAGCGGCATTAGTCTTTAATGGAGCGGGGGTCAGCCGCACAATAAATTAGCAGTCAACCACAATTTCAAAATACATTGTCTCGTGTTTTATAATAAGCTGTTTGGCTTGTTCGTAATGGCCATTCTCGGCATTCGTAGTCTTTTTTACAGTAAAATCAATACTGTGTTCAAGTGAAGGCTGTATTTTGCCTTCGAACAAGAAAAAACCGTCTACTCCAAAAAGTCCAATACTCTGTCTCATGCATTCCTCTATAAATTCCAATGAATCGTGAGCGTCGAGGAGAAAAATCCCCCCGCGGATAATTGCTTTATCTTCAAACATCTTTTCAATTCTATTTAATTGCATTATGGATTTGGCTTATAAGGTGTTTTAATTGTTGGATCAGGAACCCAATTGGGATCATTTTTATTGCTTACTTGTATTATGTCATTGCTATTATTATCCATTACTACATAGCTACCGTCTTTATTAAAATATGCCGTCGCGTCTTCACCAGTAGCTTTATTGGTCGCGTCCGAGGTTGCATAAGGCTTCCGAACAGTTTCTTCTATGGTTTCGCCCGACCATCCCCGCTTTGCCATCTGTTTGGCAATTTTGTCACTAATGTTTATTGCATCGTCCCCTACAGACTGAAGCCATTTAGCGAAGTTAAGAGCTTTCATCAATTTGCCGATAATGCCTAACGGTATCAATGTCCTTTCAATTGTGAAATCGGGGGAAAAAGCGGGATCGTAAGGCCATTTACGAGGATCTTTTGTTAAGAATCCAACATTTCGTATATTTTTTCCGATGCTCTTATTGTAGTCGACAGATGGGTTCTCGTATCCAACTATTGTTAAGTCATCTTTGTTTCCATCAAATGCACCAGAATTGGGTAGCTGATAGATCGACGGATCGCCATCGTTAATATGGAGAATAATTTTGCCGGTGGGGTCCACAAATGTGGACGCCATTCTGGTGGGAAGTTGCTCATCAAGCCCATCTGGGTCTCTATGCCCGATAGGTGAGTTTGATACATAGTTGTACGGCGTCATGGAATAATTGTCTTCACAGTTTAAGTCAATCGCATTCCATCTGCCTAATTGGGGATCTTGAAGCCGAAATCCGTAGTCATACTCCTCCAGCCCACTCCCGTCAGAGAATTCCTGGTTCTGCAACTCCTTTCCATTGTAACGGTACTTGTTGGTAGCATACTGCGTTTTGATCGCCTTGTCACTAATCCCCGCCATGGTCAACCCAAACGGATAATAATGATTCTCTTCGATCAGCTGCCGCGTGTACAAGTGGACACTCATATTATCAAAGAACACGTCCCACCCTTTGGTGGCGTTACTCACGTAAATATACAAATATCCGCTTTGCGACATCGTGATTGTTTTTTGAGCAAGCGGCGGTTGCAGGGCACCGCCATTTTGCCCGGCAGCGCCCACTTGCAGGGCCCCGCTGCTGCCAGCGACGTACCTGAACTGCTTATCCAGCAAGACCCAGTTCAGGTAGGCCTGCGGTTTAGTCGTACCGGTCCCGCTCTCATTATTGATTGAGGAGGTCAGGGCCGCCAGTAGGGGGCTAGTTGTCGGATTGGTCAAGGTAGTGATACTTTCGCTTGCCGCCGAAGACAGTGTGGCCAGACCCGACGCGAGAGAATTCAAGAGGTTTTGTGCGGAAATCGGCGGACTACTGGTATAGGTGCCAGTGTTGTAATAATACTGCGTACCCACATCTACGATATCCCCGGACATCACTTTTAAAATAATCGCCGGACCCACAGTCGGCCCATTGCCATTCAGCTTGGACACGCTATCATTGGGGCTGCTAAAGGTGGTGTCATTGGGATAGCCTGGCGCAGGTACGCTGCTACGAGCCACACAGGTCGTGCCGATATTGTAGAATAGCGCATTTTCCGTGGCCCGGTTGGCCGCTTCCATCGTCGCAACATACTGTGTGGTATCCCGCTGCTGGGTGAGGATCACCCGCTCGTTGCCTAAATGATCGCGCTCGACAAAATCATACTCCGGATAGGTGACCGTATCGCCGGCCACATGTTTATGGAAAGCCCAGCGGGCACGGCCTTCCTCGGTCGAGATGAATTGCAGGGTATCGCTGCCGCCATAAGGGCTCGAGAACGGCGCCCGGCGGGTGTACTGAAATTCTCCCAGGTAGGAGGTGTAAGTGACCGTATTGGTCGTACTGTCTTTCACCTGCTTTTGCAGCTTGGTACCGCCCGCGTCGTAGACATAGTTAATATTCCCTTTCCCTATTATATGCGCATTGCCCAAGAGGTTCAGGTAATTATAATAAAGGCTGTTAAGGGCTTTGTTGTTGTCCAGTGCCAGATTGCCATTGCCATCATAGGAATAGTCGGAACTGCCCTTTGTCCCTTTATAATGGAAGTCGCCCAGTACACTGGCCGTGTCATTGTATTGGTCATGGACCTGCGACAGTTTGTTGCTGTTTGCTAGATAGGTGTAGGTCAGCGAATCGATCGGCGTACCAGTCCCCCCGATCTTGAACCCCTGCTGGATCATCGATTGGATGTTGCCATTGGCGTCGTAGCCCAGGCCACTGACGCTAAAATCTATCGTAACCGGACTGCTGCCGCCAGATGTTTTGCCCCAGGCACTCCCAATATATTGGTTGAAGTTCGCACCGGTCAACCGGTTTACACTATCGTAGGTAAAGTCGTATTTGCGGTTGATACCATCGCCCCTGCTCTTCCAGATCACCCCTGCAATATTGCCGTTGAATTGCGGCGTCGCATAGGTAGTCCCCGTTACGCTGGAGGCATTGTCATAGGCTAGCTCCATCCCAAACCAATGGTTGGTCGTACCGCCTGCATAGTTCTTGTTGATGCCCGTCACCCAGCCGCGGATATTGTAGCTGTAGATCAGGCTGTCGAGGCTATTGCCCAGGTACTTGGCGTTCAATCGCCCGAGTTCGTCGTATTGCATGCTGCTGATCGCCTGTATACTAGCCACATTATCGATGAACTTGTAGACCGCTTTGAGGCGGTTGACCTGGTCATAGTCCATCCTGGTCAAGATCATATGACTTTGCGCCGTATTAACGGTCTTTGACTGGCCGTGAAGTGACCGCAGCATCTTGCCTGCAAAATTGTATTGGTTGGTGACGGTATCTTTTCCAAGGCCATAGTTATTAGCGGAAGTCTGGATGGTCCTGCCGCGGTCGTCATAAAACATCGACGTATACATGAATTGGCTGGCCGTGCCGATCACAATGTTAGCGACACCGGTTTGCATCCCCCGCGTAATGTAGAACGGGATAATTTGTACGTCATAGACTGGCGAACCATTATAGCTCGTCAAAAACCAGTTGCCAGTGGTGGTATGGCTGGCGTCAAATGCGGAGAGCACCGGCGCGCCGGTGGCTGCCACCCAGGTGTAATCGTCATAAAAATTACGGGTCATCAGTTGTGCCGTATAGGACGACAAGTTGGGATAAGTGGCACTTTGCATTGCCGCCGTGGTATGATAGGAGAGGTTGTTGTAATTGGTCGGGTCCGTCATCAGGCCGGTAGAATCAGCGCGGTCCAGGTTGTCGTAGCAGGTGAAAAGCCATTGGTGCTGGCTGCGTAGATTGGAATCCTGGTTCATGACCAGCCGGTCACGCTGATCATACACCATATGCACTTCGCCGGCGCCTGGCACTTTCTTAATGATCATCCGGTTACGGGCATCGTATTCGTAACGGAAACAAAGTTCGTTCGCGATGGCAGTAGAGATGGTCCAAGTGCTCGACACGTTGATCAGCGCGACCGCTTTCGGAGAGATCACGAACCGCAGGTTGTTCAGGTCATCATAAATGTAATAGGTGCAAAGCCAACCGGCGTGCGCAGTGCCAGGTGAGGATGTTAATTGTACTTTTTTCAGGATCGTCAGCCCGGCTTTGTCTTTGTATTCAACCACCTGGTGGGTTTGCTCATCGATGCTGACAGTTTTATTGAGTTGCCCGGCGCCGTATTGTCCCGCATTTACCGGCAAACTACCAGCGACGAAACCAATAGTCCAAAGTTCCACACTATCTGTGCTTTCGTTGACAAGGTATTGTGCCCGCACCCCGCGGTTTGAACCGATCCAACTATTTCCGGGTGAATAGCTAGTGAGAATCAGGTTTAAGGGAGAAGCCTCAAACTGCTGTTGGCCGTAATAATAGGATTCGCCGGGATATTGTGCCTGACTGAAACTTGTGCATTGCTCAAAAGCATCCAATTTAACATTCCCATCATTGGTATTATCGCCTGTTTGCGCAACAATGGAAGTAAAAGGCAGGTATTTGTATTGCTCTCGGCCGAGTGAGTCATAGACAATAGCCGAGACCATATCATTTTGAAGGGGGCTAGCTTGTTTATTCACCGTTTGAATGAGCCTGCCTAACCCATCAAAATACTGCGTGGTCTGTAACGATCCTGTCACTGACTGGGTAGTGATCGAGTTCGAATCCAATCCCGCGGCAAATGCCTCCCATGATCTCACATAGTTGCCCGGCGCAGGGGTATAGGCGGCAGGGGGTGTAACCGGTTGTCCTTGTATCGTGAGGTCCACGCAAAACAAGGCGGTGAGGAGCAACAAGAGCACGCGGAAGTCGAAAAGCGACAATTGGCGCATAAGAGTTATATTTTGTATCAAAACCGAGTTGACAAATACAGCGTAAGCCAGCCCCTATTGCGCGGTGGCAGTACTCAGCACCGATGGCAATATTGCACGATAAAGTCCTCTGTTGAGGATCGAATAGAGGTTACCCGTGTTGTTCACTATGAATAACATTCCTTCCTCTTCCATGTCGCGGTCGAAATGCCCATTGCCTTGAACGGAGGTCAACCACGTAAATAGCGGAATTTGTCCAGCACCGGAACTTATTTTCACCAGCGCCGGCGACCCTACGACCAACTGCAATCCAAGGGAATCCACCAGGTTGCCGACGGTTTGACTGTTTGCGGACGAATCAAGCTCCAGGGCAGGGAAAGCCAACACTTGCAAACTATCGGGATATGCTCGCTGAATGGAGTCCATGGCAATCAGCAGGTTCAGGTCCGGATGTGCCCCATTAAAAGCGAAGACGATCACTTTTTTCCCGGTATAATCGGAGGTGGACACTGTTGTGCCATCCAATTTCGTAAACGAAAGGGTAAAGAAATTTCCTGCATAACCCGCAGGTAGTGTCATGAACAGTAGGAGGCCCGTAAGCATTTTCATATTTTCTTGTTTAATATTCTTTAATGATGTTTACCGGACAGGTGGAGTTTACGGTGATATTGTTGAATCCTACCGGTCCGTAATACGTTTGCGAACTACTATAGATCTCCCACAAAATGGGTTGTGAGGAGTTCGAAGGATTTGGGGTCATCAAGACATTGTAAGTTGCCTCCGGTACGGTGCCAACCTGCGAATTGGAGGCGCCCACCGGTACCGTGAATGTATAGGCATAACTCGACACGGTATTGGTAAAAGTAAGCGTGACCGGTTTGGTCGTATTATTGGAAGCCATCACCGCAAACGTCGGGGCTGGATAAGAAGTCAAATGGATCTGGCTGCTGCCATCGACGCCGCTAAAACCTACCGGGCCATAATAATACTGAGAATTGCCATTCGCAGTAAAGTCGATCTGGTAGCTGGCAGTCGGACTTCCATTACTCATCAAAACACTATACGTACCGGCAGGGACATAATTGGTTACGACGGCACCGGACGACAGATTAAAGGTAAACTGGCCGCCATAGCTATTTGTAAGTACCTCCTGCACGGTTTGGTTGATCTCATCGGCGCTATTGACCTGGACCTGAGGGACTGGACTGGCAGAGAGCGTTAGCGTGCCACTTGCGACGATATTGTTAAACCCAACCGTGGCATAGTACGTCTGCGTATAACCGGTGCAAACGAAAATGATCGGATAAACATTCGAAGGGGACGACGGGGTTATAGATACATTGTAGGTGTCGGCCGGAAGATAACCCAAGGTTGAACTGGAGCTCCCCGCGTTGCAGGTAAAGGAGAATTTAAGACCTGAAGTTTGACTTACAAACGTTAAGGCCATCGATGAAGTCGTAGCATTCGACATGACCACAGGCGCGGGCGGCAGGAGTTGGCAGTTGGTCGTGTTGCCATTGTAATTGTAGCAATAACGTTTGATCACATTTAAATCCTGGTCCTTTATATAGGAAAGCCGCATTAGTCCGTCATACACATAATAGGTTACCCGATTGTCGACATCGCACTGCGACGACATTCCGACCAGAGGAGTATAGGTATAGGTGGTCATTTGGGCATTTGAGGGGTAGAGTCGCAATTCATCTATATCACCACTGCCGGAAACCGTCACCGAGGTAACTCCGGAAAGTGCATATTCATGATAGGTCCAGCCGCCGATCGTCTTGCCCGTAATCGCTCCCGACCCCCCCGAAAGAGCAACACTGCTTGTTGTTCTGGCCCAAAAGGAGACAACATACGTTGTGGCGCTAGTCAGATTGGACCGGGTGATTGCACCGTTACTAAGGTTGTAGCAACGACTTCCGGTAATTCCGCCCGTATCTCTGTTTGCAGAAGGAACGGTCCAAGACCCACCCCCATCCGCCTCGAAGCTGCAATAGGCGATATCCACCGAATCCGCGTTGATGCATTGGGCGATAACATATTGATGCTGGTAGTCCCACAAGTAGGTGCGGTAAGCGTCGTTGTCTCGTTGTTGCTGTACCAAGTTTCCATATGAATCGTAACGTTTAAAAAGCAACCGGGTCTCAATAGGATTGTTGGTGACTTGCATCATGACGTTGTCTGGCTGCACATAGCCATTGGACTCAACCTTGTAATTGGTCAACCCTTTTTTCATGAGTACGCCTTTGATGTATTCCTCTGACTCGACAGGCTGACTAACCATGTTATTCGTAACCATGGTATTGAGCGCGGTAATTGCCGTTGCAGTTAAAGGTATACTGCTATTGATCGCGCTTTCTTCAAGGGCAGTGCGGGTGTAGGTGAGGACCGTATCGAGTTTACTATCTAAAGTTACACTTCGGACAGGTTCAAAGTTAGCAGGGTCGTCATAATAATAATTTGTCGTGGTCGAAACAGAGTCGCCTGTCACTATATCAAATGTACTCTGCGTAATGGAAGTTTTTTGAACAGCTTCGTTTGTCAGGCTAAAACAAAGGGCGGTAATGCCACTGTAGATTTGACTCTGGGTATGGTCACTGGAGTAAGCGGTCGCGGTACCACATTTGAGGTTGTTTAGTTGAAATGCTCTCACGAAACCGTATTTGTTGTATGCCGTCTTTACTAAAGCTCCGGCTGACGTGTATGTCTTTTCTCCAACAAGCATCCCGGTTCGCCAGGTATACCCGTCAGTCGGGGGGTAGGGAAAGACACGGGATGCCGGCGAAGCTTGGCTTGCAGCATCAGTTGCGAAGGTTGATACCGTGTATCCGCCAGCGCCACCCGCCCCATAATTTGTGGTAACTGTAGCGTAACCAACCGTTCCACCCTGGATCGAACCGAGAGAGAACTTGCTCGATGTATTTCTGGTCACTTTTGTTCGGTACGTTTGCGATGTATTCGGATTTGTAATAACGGAATTTTGCATGGTGAGAAAGTCTTTAATCGTATCGACCGGATTGATCAAAAACGGTGTGGCGTAGGAATAATAGCGCGAATTGACAGGGGTTGTTGAAATCCCATCGAATTGCTGAATGTTATTTATTCTGACGCCTCCAAAAAATTGTTTAACGTTTTGACTGGCACTTTGCGTTGAGTAATATACTTCCAAAGCCGCGGTTATATAGTCAGAGGGACCAAACATATCTTGGGTGCAATTGGTCGACAATACAACCTTGTAGTTTCCGGGGAGGAATACATTGATCCAACTATTGGTACTGCTTGCGGAGCTTGTCCAGAGCGCTGCGCCACTGGCAATATCGATGAGTTGTGCCGTCACTTTTGCGCCTGGAAAATCGTTGTAAATTCCCGTGCTTATACTGGAATTAAGAACAATGTTTACATATTCTGGCGAAGAGGTTGAAAATAGAAACGACTGACTGGCTGTATAGGGATTAGATGTGGAATTGAGATTGAGGGGCAGGGTATTGCTATTTTTAATAAGCACAGGCTGTGATACGGTCTGACCATTCCCTTCATAGTTGAATACCGTGTATCCTCCGGTCGGATACGTGATCTTGTTGAGCATTTCCGCTTGCATAGCGGCTTCATTTGCGCTGCGGTTGTTGCCATTGTCGTGATTGGTAGGCATAAACCCCGTTGCAGTAAAAAAAGTAAGCGTTTGGTTATATGAAAACGAGCCGGTGTAGCTTTGCGGAAATAAGCCGCACTGTGCATTGGTAAAGGGAATATTGGGTAATAATGAAGTATTCGTTGTGGCCCCATTATAAAATCCCCAATAATCTTGCGCGTAGGAGGTTTGGGAGGGAAGCGGCAAAGGGTTATATCCAAAGGTCCAGGTCTCACCAGGTCCTCCGCTTACAGCATTTCTTGTCAAACTTGCAAGTTTAAGCCGGTTGTTATTATACGACGGATTTAACGCTCCAGCCGTATAGGCATTTCCAGCAGCCGCTTGTGAATAATTGTAATTAAACGTCCAATCATTTGTGATCGCTCCTGTTGCTTTTGATAATACTTGTATTTCAGACAGTGAAACACCACCTTGCAGATCCGTCCTTGTCGTTGATGACGGAATAAAAGTTACCCTTGTAAGATCTGATTCGATTGTACTTAGGCTAAGTTGGGTTATGGTGTTATATGAAACCAGCGTGCTGGTCGCAGGGGATGCAACGAATGGGGCATCGGCAGTTGAGCTAGTCAGGTAGTTAATGTAATCACTTTGAGTGAAGTGAGCCGGTTGGGTGATAGTAGTAGGTGAATACGTAAAGGTAATGGTCTCTCCAGTCGTTGACTTTATAGATTGCAAATACCACGCGGATACGAAATTGCCTGTGCCCATAGTTGAATTAGATGTTTGCTCCAAATAATTTCCTGGATTTGCACCCCCAAAAAATAATTGCGTCCCATCTTCCATGATAACCGACCAGGTCGAATTGGCGCTGCTCGTATTTTGTAAAAAATTGCTGGTGATGCGAATATTGCTAGCAGGCATAGTGTAAGCGGAATCGTTGGCAGCGTTGATATAGATGCGATATGATTTTCCCATTACGCTAAGCATATAAATGTCCAACTGTGAATCTGTTGTTCCCTGCGCAGCGTTCATTACATCGGTTACAAGGGTCGTCGAATTGGTGGCGTTTGAACACAAATTGTTAGGCGTAGTATAATTAGAGGCGAACACGAGATATCCGTCCTCATCTGGCAGTCCCTGGACCGTCCGTGAAATACATCCGCCGGCGTTAAGGGCCCAACCAAGTCCAACCCATGAAGCGGTCTCGCCGATCCTAATGCCCGACGCGTGATAGTCAATAGAAATCGGTATGGCAATGCTCCGCCCTTTTACTTCGTAAATCGGAATATTTATACTGGGTATTCCCGTGAACAAGCCCACCGGCCACTCCCCAAATTTGCCCAAACTTGACGTATTTGGCGAAGGCGGAATAACGGTTCGAAGTTGATCCAGATTTGCGTCTACTTGGGCATAAGATATATCCCTTTCAAGCAGGATAGTGACGATGCAGAAAAATAAAATACGCTTAGACATAAAGGTAGATATCATATTAAAAAGTGTAGCCAATCCTAAACACAAAGGGTTGTGTTTGCGGCACCTGGCGGTAACTCAGAAAATCCCAAAGCAGGCTGAGCGACGTCGATTTGAACATCCGGTTGTGGATCGATACTGTTTTAACCAGCCCGACGAGGCCTGAACGACTCCAGTCTTGCAGTTGACGCAGTTGCTGATAGCGGGTAAATGGCGTCGTATAGTTGTATTCAAAGCCGCCCGTTGCCGAAAACGTGCCCTTGATCTTGAGCTGCAGAAAACTGCGCAACCCCACCCCCTCATTGCTAAAAGCGATGTGCCGGATGCCATTGCCCCAGCCCAATTTGTAGCTGGCCCCTACCCCGATGATATTGTTATGGCGAAGCCTATATCCTACCGAAAACCCCAAGTCTGTTACCGTGGGAAAATCGTAATTGTTGCGGCTCGTCTGGAAGTTGGCGCCATAGACAAGCCGCTTCCAGAACGTTTTTGTCTTCTGGTCATTGGGGGTGAAGTTCGGCAGGTCCATGTTGCCGTTGCCAGCGCCAAGCTGGCTGAGCTTGCTTTTGTAGGCGTCGAGTTGCGACTGGGCGGCTGCCAGGTTGCCTTGCAGCGCGTCGATCCCAGGCGTACTGCCACCATCTGCCGCGCCCGTCGGCCCTGCCTGGTTGGGCGCACCTGTCTGCTGCTGCACCAGCGCCGCAATCTGGTCTTTGGTCTGCAACCCGACGACACCCTGGGGGGTGCCATAGCCACCTGGCACATTGAAAAGGCCGCCCAGCATGGAATTGCTTTTCATAAAGGTTTGAAAGGCCGGAAACCGGTTGAGCAAAACGAGTGCCTGTTGCTCCAGCTTATCAGGACTGCTCCACATCTCCTGGTACTGACGCAGCGTTTGTGAAGCATAGTAAAGGTCTTTGTTCATTCCGGCAAATGACGGCCCCAACACGCTTTGGAGGTTGCTATGCTGAGCGATATAACCCGCGATCATTTGTTTGCGTTCCTGCATATAGGCCTGTGCCTCGCCTGCAACACCCATCCTTGCCTGCAGTGTCTGGAACTGACTGCTGGCGCCTTGGAGTTGTACCAGCTGCGCCGGTCCGGCATTGCTTAGCAATTGCGGGTTTTGCCGCAGGAAGGCTACCGAGCCCTGCATGGAATCCAGGTAGGCCGGGTAGACGCCGCTATAGGTCTGCCCCTGCTGACCGGTGTCCCTGCGCATTTTTTGCTGGAGGGCCGCATACTGACCGGCTGAGCCGCCGAAAAGCAATTTGGCCGCATTGCTGTCCACGCCGGCGAGCATTTTTTGCATGTTCGCCTCGCGCCGGGCCATTTTCTGGAGGTACAACTCCGTTTGCTGCGTCAGCTGGTTATTCAGCTCGCTGGTCTTTTTCTGCAAACGCGCCAGCAGGCGCGAAGGAAAGCCGAGCACCTTGCCCGTCACCGAATCGACGGACTGCCCTTGGGACATCGTCAGGGCGAGGCAAAGCAAAGCCGTCCCGCCGAAAGACAGAATTTTTTGCATAAGCGCAAAATTGCTAAAGGACGTTCAGCCGTTGATCAAAACGGCCGCATCGCATCAGTAAGTGGAGAAATAACAATATCGGGGAATGTGGCCGAAGCCGGGCGAACGCGAAGCCGCTCGCCGATAGGGGAAGATCCTTCTCATAAGATTAGCGTTTAGGTGTTAAGGGAAATGGTGTAATGGGGGGACGATCTTCGTAAAATAAAGTAAGCGTTTGTTTCTCGATTGTCCAAGTGTTTTTTTTCGCCCTAAGGGAATCCATTTACTTCGTTCAAATTTTCAGCGTGTCAAAAATGACCCGTTTCGTATTGGTTTAGCTTATGGGCGTGTCATTTATTCGGATAAGTGTGCGTAGAATTGACATTATTAATATCCTGTTAACTACCGACCAGAAAAATACAGGTAAGACACTTCCGCCAGTTGCGCGGTCCTTACCCGTTTCTTCTTACGACAGGAGGGCCAACAATATCAAGCCCAGGTCGGCCAAAATCATAAAAAGCCTTGCACTTGGCTGCGCATCTGGTAAGCGAATCTTCCATGCTGTCGAATTTCCGCGCATCAGCATAATAGGTGACCGTATCGGATAGTAACGAGGCGGAGGGCACAATGGAAGAATCCAAATCAATTAAGGCGGCAGGAGAAGGCCTTGGATAGAAGCGTTACCGGAGTGCGAAATTTATTAGTAAATGCCCATATTTATGTGAGACTCGTTATATTTAAAGGGAAATTTGTCTGCTATTACCATGCAAGTCGATCAGGCCAAAGCTTTCATACTGAACAAACTATCGAATGATCTGCCGCAGCATCTGACGTATCACGATGTTCGGCATACCCATGAAGTGTGCCAGCGTGTCGAGGAGTTGGCAGGGGCCGAGCAGGTAACGGAGGATGATCTTCAGTTGCTGCGGACCGCTGCTGTCTTTCACGATGCCGGATTTTTGGTGGACCATGCCGACCACGAATCCATATCCTTGCGCCTGGCTAGAGAGCATCTGCCAACTTTCGGGTATACCCCGCAGGAAATTGACCGAATCGGAGGATTGATCCTGGCGACCAGAATTCCCCAGCAACCCAGAGACCATCTGGAACAAGTTCTTTGCGATGCGGACCTTTACTATCTAGGTACGGAGCATTACGAATCTCATGCTGACAGCCTGTACCAGGAAATGCACCGGACGGGACAGGTCAAGAACAGGGATGAATGGGCCCGGCAGCAGATCCATTTGCTGAAGACGCATACTTACTTTACACCGACAGCTTGCGCGCGCCTTTCCCAGCGCCAGCGCGAAAACCTTGACGCCATAGAATCCAGGCAAAGGCTGCACCGGTCTGTCACTAAACATGCAGATTTTTCTTTAGGCGACGCAGTGCTGATTGTCGCCGGCGTTCTCATGGCGGCTTTGGCACTGAAAGGCTTTTTGGTTCCTAATAATTTCTTCGACGGCGGTGTCACGGGCATTTCACTGTTGGTGCATGAGATCTTCGGTTATAACCTGGGTTATGTGATCGTGCTGGCCAACCTGCCCTTTATCGTGATGGGGCTATATTCCATCAATTTCCATTTTGCGGTAAAGACGCTGGTTTGTATAGCGTTGCTGGGGATTTGCCTTCTCTGGCTGCCTTATCCTGTGGTGACATCCGATAAGCTGCTCATCTCTATTTTCGGAGGCTTTTTCCTTGGGGTTGGAATCGGCCTGACGATGCGGGCGGGATGCGCGGTCGACGGCATAGAAGTGCTGGCGCTCTATACCTGGAGAAGAACCAGTTTTACGATCAGTGAGATTATACTGGCATTGAATATCATTATTTTCAGCATTGCTGCTTTTCGATTTGGCATCCAAACGTCGCTCTATTCGATGCTGACGTATTTTACGGCTTCCAAGACGATCGACTACGTGGTGGAGGGTATTGAAGCCTATACGGGCGTCACCATTATATCGGGACGGAGCGAGATCATCAAAGATAAATTGGTCAATGAATTGGGTAGGGGTATAACGATTTACAAGGGCGAGCGAGGTTTCCTGCCCGGAGCTTTTCATGTTCATGACGACGTGGATATTATTTTCACGGTGATTACGAGGCTGGAATTGCGTAAATTGAAAAACCTGGTGAGTGATGTGGATCCGAATGCCTTTGTTTTTGCCAATACGATCAAGGAGGCTTCGGGCGGTGTCATGAAGCGGAGGCATGTACATTAATGGGAGGCTTGTCAACTTAAGGATATTCTTATTACCGTATTTTCACATGAGAAAACTGTTTCCTTGTTTATGGTATATTTTATGGTGTCTGCTGCCGCGGCCGGCGGCGGCGCAAGAAATATTTAAGGAATATAAAAACGACTTGGCTACTGTTGGCATGTGTACTGATATTAAGCAGGATAAACAAGGGTTTTTCTGGATCATCCAATGGAATAATTCTACGCAGCAACCGACCGTATCCCGTTTCGACGGCAGTAATGTCAAAAAATACGTTCATAACCCTGATGATCCCGGTTCGATCTCCAAGGCTATGCCTTATTGCCTCTATATCGATGAAGACAATTATGTATGGATCGGCACCTATGGCATGGGTGTGGACCGCCTGGATCCAGCTACGGGTATGGTCACCCATTTCAGGAAGCACCAGGACAGCGCGGGCCTGAGCTCGGATACTGTGCTGAGCCTGGCGCAGGATGGCGGCAATTTGTGGATAGGGACGAATCATGGTTTGACCGTCTTGCATCCTTCAACGGGGACATACCGTCATTATGAACACCGGCCTGGTGATTCGCGTAGCCTTCCGGCCGACAATATATTCGCTCTTTTTAAGGATAGCGAGGGAACCTTGTGGGCCGGCGCAGGACCCAACTTACTCAACAATCCGACTGGAGCGGGTGGGCTATGCCGGTATAATCAGAAAACAGATGATTTCACTCATTTCGAGCATTCAGATGCCGATCCGACGAGCCTGGCGGACAATAAAGTTTTAAGTCTGTCCGAAGACCGGTCGGGACGATTCTGGATCGGCTTGCTGGGCGGGGGATTGGACCTATGGGACAGGAGAAATGCCAGGGCAACTCATTTCCCGTCGGACACAACGGAAAAGGCGCCGTTTGTCCTTAACCGGTATGGCTCCTCTTATTCGGATCATGTAACATTTGTGAAAGAAGATGCGCAGGGAGTGCTGTGGATCGGTTCTATATTTGGCGGTCTGCTACGATATGACACCATTACCCGGCAGTTCGTGCACTATGGTACGAGCCTTGCCTACCCAGAACATGCCGCAGATACATCCAGGGGATACGTGGATAATTCGGCCACAAAATCGGTCCTTGACAAAGAGGGCCTGCTTTGGATCGCTTCGTTAAACGGAAATATCTTTAGTACTGCGACTGTACCCACGGGTATTCCTTTTGTGACCATAAATGCCGATTGTAATGCTTTTTACCAGGAGCCAGGTGGAACGGTTTTGTGGGTGGGTACCAGCAAGGGTCTGCTGCGTAAAGATTTGGTCGATGGCAGTACCAGGGAGTGGGTGAACGATCCAAAAAAAATGAATGGGCTTCCCCCCGGACCGCTTACCGCCATCAAACCCGATGAGAGCGGCGGGATTTGGATATCGACGATTGGGGGCGGGGTCTGCCGGCTTGATCTGCACGACCTTTCTTTCAAGAATTTCCGCCATGAACCGGGTAGTCCGAACAGCCTGTTGAATGATTCGGCGCGTAACGTAATAGTCGATAGCAAACATAACCTCTGGATCCCATTTTGGGGAGAAGGCTTGGATATGCTGGATTTGGCCCACCAACGGTTTGAACACTATCCATATGAGACGGGACACCCACGCGCGGGCGGCCTAAAATTCGGGACAGTGGAAACAGTCTACGAAGACGAAGAAGGTCTTTTATGGGTTGGAGATGTGATGGGGGTGAGCCGGCTGGACCGGAAAACGCGGACATTTCACTATTACCCTTCCGAGACTTACCAGGCCTTCACCTTTTGTTCGGATGCACGCCATGTGTTATGGGTGGGTACCGCGTCTGGCTTATACCGATATGACAGAACGCATGATGTTTTCGTTCCCTTTCCGAATCCTGCTACCGGCGAACACCTTACTTTTGTCACCGGCATCCAGGAAGATGATCGGCACAATCTTTGGCTTAGGACGGGTTGGCAGCTCATCAGCATCAATGAGCGCAGGGATTCCATGCAGATCTTCGGTCCCGGGTATGGGGTCAAAGCAAATTACTCGTGGATCTCGAGGTTTACCAAGGGCAAAGGCGATGAGCTCTATTTTGGAACGCTCGGTGGTTATTATGATTTTTTTCCCGAAAAGCTCGTGCGTAAGCTGCCCCCAAATTTGTCGATCACGCAAATCACGATTGGCAATCACGGGGAGGGGGAGCCGCTGCCTGCGGGCGCGCTGGACAGCCCGTTGTTCAAGGCCACCAATGTCAACCTGGCGTACGGGCAGCATTCCTTTACCGTTTGGTTCTATGCGATGCACCTTAGCAAACCAGGTCCGGTCAAGTACCAGGTCATGCTGGAAAATTACGATCATGGCTGGCTCGATCCTGGACAAGAAAATAAAATCTCCTTTTTCTCTGTGCCGCCGGGCAGGTACTTGCTGCATGTAAAGGCCACCGACGTGGATGGTGAGTCAACCGAAAAAACACTGCTGCTGATTATCCATCCTCCCTGGTACCGTACCTGGTGGGCCTTTAGCTTATTCGTTTTGCTGTTCGTCGCTGCGGTGTGGGCGTTCATTGATTATCGCGGACGGAGCCTGGTCCGCCAGAATAAGCAGCTGGAGGATAGTGTACATGAGCGGACGACTCAACTGGAGCAATCCCTGGAAGAACTAAAGGCTACCCAACGCCAGTTGATCCAGTCGGAAAAAATGGCCTCGCTGGGTGAACTGACGGCCGGCATTGCGCATGAAATCCAGAATCCGCTGAACTTCGTGAATAATTTCTCTGAGATCAACACCGAATTGCTGGATGAGATGGAGCAGGAACTAAAGGCCGGCAATACCAGCGAAGCGTTGCTCATTGCGGAGGATATCCGGGAAAATGAATCGAAGATAAATGCACATGGCAAGCGGGCCGACGCTATCGTGAAGGGGATGCTGCTCCATTCCCGAACGAGTTCCGGCTCCAAGGAGCCAACGGATCTCAATGCCCTGACGGACGAATACTTTCGGCTGAGCTATCACGGGCTGCGGGCGAAGGATAAGACCTTTAATGCCACCATGCGGACTGATTTCGATTCGTCGATCGGTATGGCCAATGTTATTCCCCAGGATATGGGCAGGGTATTGCTCAACATGTTCACCAATGCTTTTTATTCGGTATCGGAGAAGAGAAAGCACGCCGACGCATCATTTGAGCCGATGGTATGCGTCAACACCAAAAGGGCCGGTGATAAGATTGAGATCAGGATCAGGGATAACGGGATGGGTGTTCCGCAGAAGATCATCGATAAAATTTTCCAGCCGTTCTTCACGACGAAACCAACCGGAGAGGGGACTGGGTTGGGTTTGTCGCTTAGCTACGATATCGTTGTCAAAGCGCATAACGGAAGGCTGTCGATCGACACTAAAGAAGGCGAGTATGCTGAATTTTTGATCGTGATACCGGCTTGATGCCGGCATAGATATAAATGAAAGTCATAGAAATGAGAATTCTTGTAGTAGACGATGAAAAAGATATGCAGGTGCTCTTCGAGCAAAGCTTCCGCCGGGAAATCAGGAACGGCGAAACGGAATTTACATTTGCCTATTCCGGGATGGACGCGCTCGATTACCTGGACGGACAAGATCACGAGGTGGTACTGGTTTTGTCCGACATCAATATGCCAGGCATGAATGGAATCGAGCTACTAAAGCGGATCCGCAGTAAGTTTACCGGGACGACTCCTTTGGTCATGATGATCACGGCCTACGGAGACCAGGAGAACTATCACAACGCTATGCAATCGGGCGCCCAGGACCTATTTACCAAGCCGCTGGATTTTAAGCGGCTTAAAGAGAAAATTAAAAGTGTACTATCATGACGAAGATCCTGGTAGCCGATGATGAAGCCGATTTGGAAAGGCTGATCAAGCAAAAGTTCCGGCGGCAGATCAGAGAAAGGGAATATGAGTTCGTATTCGTCTCTAACGGCAACTTGGCGCTGAAGACATTGCAGGAGGATCCGGGAATCGACCTGGTGCTAAGCGATATCAATATGCCTGAAAAGGATGGTCTGACGTTGCTTAGCGAACTCAATGCGCTTAGTCCGATCATCAAGACGGTTATCATTTCCGCTTACGGCGATATGAACAACATCCGATCGGCAATGAACAAGGGCGCCTTTGATTTTATCTGCAAGCCCTTCGATTTAGTTGACCTGGAAGTGACGATCAAGAAGACGATCCAACATGTGCGGCAGATCAGGGAGACGCTGCAGGCGATCAAGGAGAATAATATCCTACGCATGTATGTGGATGAGACGGTCCTGAACTTTATGAACACCAGGGAATATGAGCATACCCTGATGGTCAATGAGACCATACAGGCGTCCGTCGTATTTGTAGATATCTGCCAATTTACCGCCGTTACGGAAACCGAACCGGCAGATAAGGTGGTGCGGCTGCTGAATACGTACTTCGATTTGATGGTTAAAGAGATCATTGGCCAGAACGGATACGTGGATAAGTTTATTGGGGATGCGGTATTGGCGGTCTTTCGCGGCGAATATCACCTGGACCGGGCGGTGGATGCTGCCCTGGCTGTCAGGGAACAGATCCGGCAGTATGCGGACGGTGCCGGGGCCGGCGCTTTTGCACCGATGGTGTCTATCGGAGTGCATACGGGCGAGATGATCAGTGGCAATATCGGCAGTGTAACACTGCGGCGCCTGGATTGTACGGTGATCGGCGATGTCGTCAATACGGCTCAGCGATTGCGAGGCGTTGCGGGACCTGGGCAGATCATTATTGCCGACACGTCCTATCTGCAAATTAAAGATTCCTTTAACTGTCAGCTGCTGAGGGAAGTTATGCTGAAGAATAAGACGGCGCCGGTAGTGGTATATGAAGTGCTGGATTAGTCAGTGGATACTATGAGATGGCTGCGCGGAAAAAGGTACCACTAAACTGATTGGGCAGGGTTGTTCGCGACGTCGTACCTCTGGGCGTTCGTATCCGGCCATCGATACCAGCTCAGCGCAATCAAAACCGAAACAAAGTAGCATGCAGCTAGATGAAAGTCAGGGGGAAAGGTAGTTGGATCGTCATGGCGGAAGAGCAGCTTATTGTGATTCAACCTTTGATCCCGACTATGCCATTTTGGATCTGGAATCGATTGCCTTGGATCGCCTGATAAAATGCAAAAACTAGACTCCCATTTCTCTTGCATAAGTAAAGGTTGTCTTTTAATCGGGAGGAAAGAATGTGACTTGCCAGACGGAAATACAGCTTTCCTGCCAATAAAAATCCCGTTTTAAACCCTTTTTTGAATGGGCTCTGAAACCGATGCAATGCACCAAATTAGTTGCTAGTCCCAGTGCCCGAATAGCGCACTTTTTCTTTGCATTTCTTTCGACCAGCTTGATGTGGAAAATTGAAAAAGGGCCAGCGTTCTACGAGCTTTTAATACCGGTTGAAAATTACCCAAGCAGAGGGAGAGCGATTGGCTACGCCGATCCCATAAGGAAGAGCTTAAAACCGAACAGATGTCCGTCCGCTCTGCTCACTTGCATTCTGTTTTCTGCATGGGGATCGACCGAGCCCTATCGTCTGCTCCAAACAAAATGCCCCGACAAAGGCAGAGGGGACATCTGTTCGGTTTTGCGGAGACGGAGGGATTCGAACCTATCCGACAATATGTTGGTTATCAAATTCTTGTTGGCCTGAGCTGATTTACGGCATGAATTCGGCGGTGTGAAAGAACGTATGCGATTTTATCCCTGAAAAGTTACGAATTTCCGGATTTATGGATTGGATATTTTCCCGTAACCCTCTCAGAATTGTCGTATTTTGTATCTGAGAAAGCGCCTTTTTTGAAAGGGCGAATTGATTTTAATTTACGAAATTTGCATATCCTTGGAAGGCATTCCATGGCAAGGCTAAAACCGAAATGATGGAAAATCTATTGACGCGCATAACATTGAATCCGGATATAAACCACGGTAAACCTGGGATCAGGAATACCAGGTATATGGTTGAAGCCATCCTGGAATACCTTGCCGGCGGCGACGCCGTAGAGGATATCCTTACAGAATTTCCGGATCTGGAACGGGAGGACATTCTTGCCTGTATAGCTTATGCGTCGGCTTCAATGAAGTTTAAGGACATTGAAGTTCCTGCTGCATGAAACTGATTTTGGATGCCCATTTACCCGCCTCGCTTGCCCAGTATTTCCCCGGACATGATGTTCTGCACACTTCCGCTTTGCCTGAAGGGAATTTTACCGACGATCGGATCATCAATGAAATTTCAATTCTCGAAGATCGAGTTCTGATCACTAAAGATTCGGATTTCTACTATTCTTACGTCGCCAGCCGTAAACCTAAAAAGCTAGTTCTTGTAAAACTTGGAAATATGCGATTGAAGGATTTAAAGGCATATTTCGAGAGAAATGCCAGCCAATTAATTAAACTTTTGCAAGAACATTCTTTTTTAATCCTTGAAGTGTCAAAAATTAGAGTTTTAGAGTGAAATTTCAAAAAGATTATAAGGCGGCATAAATTTTTGCATAATACTAAAATAATTAGTATTATTGTATGGGACTTGTAGCTCGAAATGTTTAATCCATCATGTAGGTGATTTCGTAACCAAATAAGACTTTGTCGTCCAAAAACGACAAAAAATCCACTTTTTTAAGTAGTTTGTTGGCAGGCCATTATTGGCAGTTCACTAAACCCCTTTTTAATGGATTTTCACATTCTTATTGATGACATTTTTTCTTTACTCGCAGGTGATCCATCCTTAACTCCTATTGAAAGAAAGAGGGTATTGAGTATAATAAACGACTTTGAAGATGGAAAATGGCATTCTGAAAGATTCCAAAAATTTATTTGGAACAATATTAAAGAAACTGCTTTAAGCTATAAAGAACGAAAAGCACTTATCGTAGAAGGGGAAGATTCAATTTTGACAGAGGCTGCAAAGAATCTGAGGCTTTCTGAATCTGATGCTGATATTGGAAAAGGAAGCGAGATCGCAGAAATTGTGCTTTATGGAATCATGAAGCATCACTATAGGGCTCTGCCTATTGTTCCCAAGATATTCTATAAACAAAATGCCCAGGACAACGCCAAAGGAGCCGATAGCGTTCACATAGTAATTGAGGGAGATAACGCTTTTTCCCTTTGGTTTGGGGAATCAAAGTTCTATAGCAGTATCGAAAATGCAAGATTGGATATAATTATTGAATCTGTAAAGGATTCTCTTACCTTAAAAAAGCTAAAAAAGGAAAATGCTATTATTACAAGTGTTTCCGATATAAATGAATTTCCAGAAATTCCTGATATTTTAAGAAAGGAAATAATAGAAGCACTTTCCCAGAAGCAATCAATTGATAAAATAAAACCGTTGTTAAATATCCCAATTTTATTGCTTCACGAATGCCCAATTACAAAAGCTGAATCACATTTATCTGATGATTACATTAATTTAATTAAGGCTTTTCACAAGGAGCGGTCGACAGCCTATTTTAAAAAGCAAATTGAAAAATGTAAGAACATAGATATGTATTCTGAAATAAAATTTCATATCATTTTATTCCCTGTCCCTGAGAAAGCGCCGATTGTAAATAAATTTATTGCAAAGGCCGCAGCGCTAAGAGATTGACCATGGAAGAAATCATATTCGAATCCTGCC
This sequence comes from Puia sp., assembly GCA_965214315.1. GTDB lineage: Bacteria > Bacteroidota > Bacteroidia > Chitinophagales > Chitinophagaceae > Puia. The sequence goes on from CBDCBP010000008.1 coordinate 269,758, forward strand.
ACAATATAAATGCATTACTTCAGTCCGGCAATGATAATGCAGCGCGAGAAGAATTAATAAAGCTTCTTGACTATCATTCTACTAATGAGTTGCAATATACTCCGTTAGTCAATCACCTGATACGACAAACTGGGTTGTTTCCATATTTAAATTCTGATACTTCGAATTGGGAAGAGAGATATATTTATGATGTTTTTAAAGTAAACGTCGGTGAAGAAAATCCTGTAACACTGCATCGAGAACAGTCGTCATTGTTGAAATATCTATTAGAGGGTCGAAATATTGCGGTTAGTGCTCCAACAAGTTTTGGAAAAAGTTTTGTTATAGATGCTTTTATTAAAATTAAAAATCCTGCCAACGTTTTAATCATAGTACCCACAATTGCATTGACTGATGAGACTCGGAGAAGGCTGTATAAAAAGTTTGCGAATGAATACAAAATAATCACAACTACCGAAGTCGATCCAGGAGAGAAAAATATTTTTATTTTCCCCCAAGAACGAGCGATCAATTATTTGAATAAAATTGACAGTTTTGACATACTGATTATTGATGAATTTTATAAAGCGAGTAGTGTGCATGACAAAGAAAGGTCTCCAAGCTTAATAAAAGCGATCATAAAACTGGGTCAAAAATCTAAACAAAAATATTTTCTCGCTCCCAATATTTCAAGTGTAGGCGAAAATCCGTTTACGAGAGACATGGAGTTTGTTCGTTTAGACTTCAGCACTGTTTACTTAGAAATTAATGAACTTTATAAGGAAATTGATAAGGATGGTCAAAAAAAAGCGGAAAAGCTAATCGAAATCCTAAAGGCAAAGGATACGAAATCGTTGATTTATGCTGGGACATATACTAACATTGAGACAATTTCAACTATTGTTCTCACTAATTTCAATGAAAAAAATTCCACTTTGCTTAACCAGTTTTCAGATTGGCTTGGTAAAAACTATGAATACAACTGGAATCTGACAAATCTTGTGAAACGAGGGACGGGAGTTCATAACGGTAGATTACACCGTTCCTTGAGTCAAATCCAAGTAAAACTTTTTGAGGAAGGCGAAGGCCTGTCGAATATTGTTTCTACGTCCTCTATCATTGAAGGCGTAAACACCTCTGCGGAGAATGTTATAATCTGGATGAATAAGATTGGAAAATCTAATTTAAAAGATTTTACATACCGAAATATTATTGGTCGTGGAGGTAGGATGTTCAAACATTTTATCGGAAAAATATATATTCTTGACAAACCGCCAGCAAGCGAAAAAACGCAATTAGATTTTGCTTTTCCTGAAGAAATACTAGGCGATTTAGACGAGGAACTTCACAAAGATGTCCTTACTAAAGATCAGGCCGCAAAAATTGCCATTTATCATCAAGAAATGTCCTCTATTTTAGGCGAGGCGGTCTTTAACAAGTTAAAGGATGAGTCGGCTTTTCAAACTAGTGATTCAGACCTTATTAGGTTGATTGCTTTAGATATGGTTCAAACTCCTGATAAATGGAATGGCCTTGGATATTTGAATTCATTAAGGAGGGAGAATTGGGACAGCTCGCTATATAAAATAATCAATTTAAAGCCTGGAGCTTGGGAAACAAGAAATAGTACTTTTGTGGCATTTATAAAAACATTGGCGGGAAATTGGCTCAGATCTATCCCCCAATTACTGAACGAGTTAGGTCCATACGACATTGGAATCGACGATTTTTTCAAATTAGAGAGAAATGTCTCGTTTAAGTTTGCGGCCCTTCTAAAGGATGTAAATACCTTGCAGAAGGAAATCCTCAAAGATAAAAATTATGACATTTCAAGATTTGTTGCATGGACATCACATGCCTTTTTGCCCTCTGTAGTTTATCAACTTGAAGAATATGGGCTACCTCGAATGATCACAAAAAAAATTCATCAGGCTCAAGTTATAAATTTTATCGATCCCACTTTGACTATTCATGGCGCAATTGCCTCATTTAAACTTGTTGGCCAAGCGCAAATGACCCGCCTAGTAGATTTAGATGAATTTGATAAATATATCCTTGCATATTTTTATGATGGCATTCGTATTAATAATGAGAAAGAGTAATATTTGGCTATGGCTACAAAAGCGGCATTATCCAAAATTAATCATTCAGGAGTCGGTCTATTTGGAACTTTATTTGAATGATGTAGCGAGCTTTGCGAGTTCTTTATTTAATTGAATCTTTTTCCCTTTTGACGGAATATTTTTAATAACTTTTGCGGCAATTTTGCTCAATAAAAAAAACTTTTCTTGAAGATCGGCTTCGCTTATCTCCCATACTCCATGAACCAATTGATTCCTAATTTCTTTGTCATTTTCTATTTCAAGTAGTTCCTCTGAATTTAAAATGTTAAGATTTGATAACGCATTATAAGCGTCGATCACATATTTGTATTTGGTATTTTCGCGATTTGCGTAGAGTTCATTAGCTGCTTTTTGTAGTATTACCCAGCACTTGACAAAAGATTCAAAACCGAATACACTTCTGGCAGACGTTCGAAGATTTTCAAAATATTTTTCAAGATTTAAATCATAATTGTCTGACAAAAGCATGTCTAAAATTTGGTCAGTCACTGTTTCCGGAATATTCGGATTGATGTTTTCTATATATTTGAGAAGCACATCTATATTGATTTTCTCAATATATCTATTGAAATTATCTAAGAGAAATGTGGGCCCAAGTTTAAGTCTTTCAAGATCATTTTTACTGAGGCTGTTGACTATTAGATTTGTGAGCTCGTATTTATCTGAAATATCGTTTTGCTTTCTCGTTCGTTCGGCCATCGCCCTTTGAAGCCTTTCCAATGCGATTTCGCCGCTTAAAACTAAACCGTTGATTTCATCTAAAATAGCTAGTTCATCTTCTGATAAATTACCTGAAAGGGGCTTGTACAGAAGATCATGTTCTACTTCTGACCAGGCATGCATTAATACCGAGGCGACTTGTATTTCAACTATTGAGTCTTTATATCTCTTAGTATCATCTTCTTCTTTTAGTCTGACCCGATAGTGTGTTGCCCAATATCCTGAAAAACGCTTTCCAGGCTTAGGTTTATGGGGTTCATTTGGGAAAATTCTTTTTTCTACTATAACAAAGGTATCGGCGATGATTTCTTCTAAAATGGAACTCTCTGACGGGAAATACAGCGCTGCTCTTACCCCGGCCAAGTCCAACACATCATTGGAAATTTCATCTCTACTTTTATAATTTTTTTCTTTATTCCTTTTTAGGAGCTTTTCTTTTAGTCTGTCTGGGCGCTTCGCTCGATGTGTTATCATAGCTTTTATACCCCTTTTGATAACTTGATCTTCAAGTTTAGTTGCAACTATTCTTGCCAATTCTTGGTAAAAATCAAATTCCTTATTATACTGTTGAATAAATTCGGTTATAACTTTGTAGAGAGTTGGCATTAGTGTTGATATATTAGCGCTATCGATATACTATATTTCAACTACAGGCGAGGTTGAAGTCTGCTTGAATTCTATAATACTCCCCTAAAATCGGACCACCGGGCTAGTTAAATATTTATCGTAATTTAACTATCTCAAAATGCAAAAACAAACACGCCGCAAATTTTCTCCCGCCTTCAAAGCCAAGGTTGCTCTTGAAGCTGTTAAGAACCAGCAAACGCTTGCGGAGCTGGCCAAGAAGTTCGATGTTAACCCTGTTATGATCTCTAAATGGAAGGCAGAGTTTCTGGAGAATATGAGTGCAGCCTTCGAGAAGGCAGGTTCGCCTGAGAAGGAAGATGTCGACACTCAGGAACTATACGCCCAGATCGGTCAGTTGAGGGTGGAGAATGAATTTCTAAAAAAAAGTTTCAAGAGACTTGGAGGATAGCAGACCGGGCAAGTCTAATAAGCCCGAGAGTGAAAAGTATATCGGTCCGCAGGCAATGCGAATTACTTACCGTCAATAGAAGCAGAGTGTATTACAAACCTGTTCCGGAGAAACCGGAGAATCTCAAAATGATGGAGATCATCGATAGGCACCTCACCGATCACCCGACTGAAGGGGTGGTGTCCCTTGTACTGTTTTTGATTGCCAGGAGCTACCCGGTGGGCCCAAAGCGTATCCGCCGCCTATTGAAGATCATGGGTCGTGAAACGCTGTACCGGCGTAAGAATTTGACCAAACTGGGGTTAAGAAAATTCGTAAAACCCTATTTGCTCAACGGCCTGGCCATTACCCGACCCAACCAGGTGTGGTGCACCGACATTACGTATATACCGATGAAGAGGGGATTCATGTATTTGACCGCCATCATAGACGTGTACAGCCGGAAAATAGTAGGCTGGTCGATTAGCAACTCCATGAGTGCGCAATGGTGTCGGGCCATGCTCGAAGAGGCAATAGCTACTCACGGTGTTCCGGAGATCATCAACTCCGACCAGGGTACACAATACACGAGTGCTCTGTGGACGCAATATCTCGAAAGCCTGGGCATACAGATCTCCATGGATGGTAAAGGACGTGCGCTGGACAATGTGTGGATCGAGCGATTCTGGAAATCCATCAAGTACGATTATATCTTTCTGAACCCGGCAGATGATGGTTTTGAACTGTATGAAGGCGTTCAAAACCACATTGCCTACTATAACGATAAAACGCATCATACCACTAGGCAATCACCCAATAATAGGTATCATGAACCAATCAAAAAGGCAGCCTGAGACCGCAGTCTTACAGGCCCTATCTTAACTTAGCACACTGGCCTTTTGGTCTCGAAAATGGGGAGTATTATACGAATTCACCTAAAAGAAGCATTCAATTTACTCCAAGGGCGGTCCGTTTTTAAGGAAATCACGCCGCTTAAAGACGAGAAGTATTTCGCATGGATACAGCTTAACTTTCGGGAAAAGGAGTCCGATGGGAACTATAAGATCACAAAATTCCGATCCTATCGAGGGTTCGATCTGGGGCCGATTTTGACCAGATACCCCATTTTAGAATTAGGTTACGAGGACGAAAATGTAGATTCCGGGGCATGGTACCCCCCCAATCCGATTTATGGTAACCCCTCATTCCGGTGATGGTAACCCCACCCACGGGGAATGAATAATACGGCAGTTTTGTTTCTAATTTTCCCCTCCTTCTCCCCCGGTTTCATATCTAATTTCCCCTTTTTTTCCACTGTCATTCCGGCACATGGTAACCCCACCCCCTCGGGTTGCGGAGACGATTCCGGAGCATGGTAACCCCCTTAAGTAAGGCTTTGAGAGTGTCTGAGCAGTTTATATTCCCTTTGCCCCTCTAAAACAGGGTAAATGGCTCAAAAGGCAATAGACATGCATCAACTCAAGCAAGTTCAGCGACTACACCAGGACGGTGTTGCGATCAAAGAGATCGCCCGTCGGACCGGCATCAGCCGGAAGACCGTCAAAAAATACCTGCGGAAGCTCCAGCCGGCAGCTGTGCGGCAAGGCGATGAACAGCAGCCAAGCGATCAAGAGCTGTCAGATCAGATCTATAACAGTGATCAGACGGTGATCGGCAGCCGCCGCTTTACAGCCCTGCTGGCCCACTTTGAACAGGCCAAAGGCGAGCTGCATAAAACGGGAGTGACCCGGCAACTGCTATGGATGGAATACCTGGAGGAAAACCCGGATGGCTACCGGTACAGCCAGTACTGTTACCTGTTTGGCAAGTTCCTGAAGGACACCGATCCGGCCTTCCACTGGGAGTACCGACCCGGGGAGTTTACCCAGCTGGATTTTGCCGGCAAGAAGCTGGCCTATGTGGATCGATCCACCGCAGAGGTGATCGAGTGCGAAGTCTTTATCGGTGTATTGCCCTTTAGCGGCCTTATCTTCTGTACCGCCGTCGGGTCGCAGCAGACAGCAGACTTTGCCTATTGTACCAACAAGATGGTCAGCTACACCGGAGGGGTGACCCTGACCTACCTGGTGGATAATCTCCGAACCGCTGTAAAGCGATCGGATAAGAACGAGCCGGTCTTTACGGAGCTGTGTTACCAGCTGTCGGATCACTACCAGACCACCTTTAGCGCTACGCGCCCCAGAGAGCCCACCGATAAGGGGATGGTTGAGAATGCCGTCAACATCGTGTACACCCATATTTACGCCCCGATGCGTAAACAGGTCTTCCATAGCCTGGAGGAACTGAACCGGCACATCCGCATTCACCTGGACAAACTCAATAATAAGCCCTACAAGAACAGCCCGGAAAGCCGTAGGGACATCTTTACGCGCCTGGAACAGCCTGTTCTCAAACCGCTTCCACCGGAGCCGTTCCGGGTCAGGAAAGGCAAACAGGTGACCGTACAGCAGAACTATGCTATCGAGCTGCCCGACAACGGCCACTACTACACCGTTCCTTATACCTACGTGGGCCGTAAGGTGTGGGTCTACTTCGACAACCGAACCGTAGAGGTCTACCATGGGCAGGAACGCATTGCCTTCCATGTCCGAAGCAGCAATGAACCCAAGTTCAACCGTCTGGCCGAACACATGCCTGCCAACCACCAGCATATGGTAGCCATGCAGGGATGGACAGTGGAGGGACTGCTCGCCAGAGCCGGACAAGTAGGTGAATATACCCGCCAGGCAGCCGATCGCATCCTGCACAGCAGTATCTATCCGGAGCAGAACTTCAAGGCCTGCCATGCCATGATCATGCTACAAAAAACCTATAGCCGGGAGCGCCTGGAAGCGGCTTGCAGGAGAGCCGCCAATGTTCCCAGGCCAACCCTTAAAATGATCAGGGCGATCCTGAGATCCGGCTTGGATGGGCAACCGCTCTTGTTCGATGACGATACGCGCCGGCTACCCACCCATCACAACATCAGAGGTCCCGAAAATTACAAGTAGGGATGGCTGTGACCACAATCATCCCCTCCTGTAGCGAGCCCCTGACGCTGCCGCGGGCTTGCACTGTCAGGAGCATATGATTTACTCCCGGAAAATGTTAAGAAACGATAGACGACCAATCATATGCTCCCGCCAGCGCCGTGACTCTTTTTCTCACTAAAACATAAAATAAAAAACAATGAACACCACGCAAACGCTCACACAAATGCAGGAACTGAAATTAATCGGAATGGCGGCCAGTTATCGCTCCCAACTGGAACTACCCATCAACCAACAACTGGAAGGACACGAGCTTATCACTCACCTGTTACAGGCTGAAAAATTACACCGGGGCAATGAGCGGATGGAAGCCCTCCTGAAGGCTGCCAGGTTCCGTTTTAATGTTACTCCGCCCGAAATCGAGTGCAGCGTTGAACGCAATCTGACTAAGCCAACCTGGGCTGCTCTGCTCGAATGCACTTATCTTCGCCAGGGAGAAAACATCCTGATCACCGGCGCCACCGGCTGCGGTAAGAGCGTGGTCGCGTCTGCTCTCGGATACCAGGCCTGCCTGATGGGCTTTAAAACCCGTTATTACAACATGAACAGGCTGGTTGAAGCCATCCTCATCGCCAAGACAGAAGGCAGCTATATCAAGCTCCTCAATCAACTTGAAAAGATATCCCTGATCATCCTCGATGATTTTGGTCTGCAACACCTCAACAAAAATGTGAAACTGGCCCTGCTGCAAATGATGGAAGACAGCTATGCCAAAAAATCGATCATCATCACCTCGCAGCTGCCTGTATCTGCCTGGCACGACTACCTGGATGAGCCGACGCTTGCTGATGCACTTTGCGACAGACTGACAGCCAGGTGCCATCGGATAGAACTAAAAGGAGAATCCCGCCGGAATAAAAAGTAAGCCCTTTTATTCTCGAACCCTATCTTTGAACCCTCCAAACGCTCTTTCTCTTTTGGGCCTTCTCTTAAGGGGGTTACCATGCTCCGGAACAAGGGGGTACCATCGCCGGAATATAAAGACGAAAAGAAGAATATTATCCTTTGCCTTAAAGGTGGCGACCGTAAAAACGTGACGTTCTTAAAGCCGAGCGGAAAGACTCAAGAGAAGTTTATTGAATTTAATCCTATGAACAAATCAATCAACATTTATACGGTTCCGAAGGCCACCCAGAGATTGAAGTAATAGCCTATCAGCGTCGAAAAAATCCGACTCGAAGTGAGCCGGATTTTCCTTTTAGATCACATTTTCTTTCGTCCTTTTCTACGCCATTCTTGCAGTGCTGTAGATAATAAAAACCGTCCGGCGCCGGATGCATTTTGATCATACCATCCCTCCACAACGAATTCCATAAAGAGTTTATATTCTTCATCAGTTACGTAAATGTTCAGTCTATGATGCGAATAGCCGGCGCCGCCGGCGGGCCGGCCGCCCTTATTCTTCCGAGATAACTGACTTGAGGCACCTTGTACTGGCTCTTGTTCGTCACCGGGTAGTGTGTTTGTTTCCATTAGATTTATTTTTTCTTATTAGCAAACCGGCGACTTTGGAGCCTGAGGTTTTTTACCCAAAACGTGCCCACGTTTTTACATCTGGGCAGGGGCGGGGACTTTAAAGCTCCACCGAGTTGCTAACTGGCAGGCACCTGGAACCGTTTTAAACCGTCTTTTTATCCTCTTGATGGCAATCGGCAATTGGTTTGAGCGATAACCGTTCTTTCAGCGCTTGCATGTCATTACTGACCTTCCTATCGAGTATCTTGGCATAATGCTGCGTCGTCTTTAGATTCCGATGCCCAAGCATCTTAGAAACCGTCTCGATGGGCACGCCATTGCTTAGGGTGATCGTAGTGGCGAAGGTGTGACGTGCAATATGGAAAGTTAGATACTTGCCAATCTGGCAGGCATCTGCAATCTCTTTCAAATACTGATTCATCTTTTGATTGCTCAGGATCGGAAAAGCTTTGTCTTTATCGCGGCACAATGGATGCTCGGAATACTTCTCTAATAGCTGCTGCGCCATCGGTAACAATGGTATTCTCGATGCTGTGTCTGTCTTCTGCCGGCGGGTAAAAATCCACTTGCCACCGTCAATGCCGGTACTGATCTCCGACCGCTTTAGCTTCTGCAGATCCGCGTAGGCCAAACCAGTAAAGCAGCTGAATAAAAAGATATCGCGTACCTGATTCAAACGCTCGATAGGGAAGGTTTTTGCAGCAATCCGATCTAACTCTTCCGCCGTTAATGCCTCCCGTTCCACTTCCCGCAATGCCAGCTTAAATCCAATAAAAGGGTCGCGTTGCAGCCAGCCATTTCGCAAAGCCCGGATCGCCATTTTCTTGACACAAGCAATGTATTTCATGGTGGTATTGTGCTCAATATGCTGGATACTTTTGAACCAGAATTCGAGTTCGGTAACGAATTCGTAATCCAGTTTGCGGATGTCGATGTCGTCCAATTTATACTTCCATTGGAGGAATGCCCGCGTATGTTTTAGGACCGTATTAAATTTGGTCAAGGTTCCTTTTGAGAATTCTTTACCTAGCAATGCCTTCGCCTGGTTGTTGTGATATTGGAAGATTTCAAGTAACAAATGCGCCGCTCGCCGCTGGCTTCCCGGCCTTGCACGAAGTTGCGAACAACTTCGGCAGTGACGAGCTTGCCACTCATGAGCAACTGATGCCGGGCTTCATGGACTTTTGCTTGTAAGGTGTCGAGATAGGCATTTAGCGATTGAGCTTCGCACTCAGGCGCCGGAGTTGAACGACGCGGTGGCGATTTGGGAACAATGGCGCGACCGGCTCTGGTGTTCCACTTGGATGGGTCCCAGGATCGGTGAATAGACATTTCTTTCATCGCTCCATCAACGGTAATACGGAGATAAATCGGACGGTGAACTTTGGTGTCACCATGATGCTTTTTGAGGTAGAAAAGCAAACCAAAACTCTTCGAGATCATAAACAAATGCTTTTAAACAGGTCATTAAATTAGCAATTGCTTACGTTCTTGACTTAGGCGAAATATGCGCAACCTAGCTGAATTTCAGGTCTTTTGATGATCTCCAGTGAGCCGGTTTTCGAGAAAAATGGGTTGCTCACGAATTGCTCACTGAAAAACGAGGAAAAACGAAGCAAAACCAAGGAAAGTTTTGCTATCCCTTTCAAGCAAAAGGCCCGTAAACACTGGGTTTTACAGGCCTTCAAGAAAATTTTGAAAAACTTCTAGCGGAGAGGGAGGGATTCGAACCCTCGGTACAGTTTCCCGCACAACAGTTTTCGAGACTGCCACAATCGACCGCTCTGCCACCTCTCCTTAAGGGACGCCGCCGCGCGGGGGCGCGGGCGGTAGGTCATTTTTCGGGACCGGTGCAACGTGGCGCGGGTTGTGTGGGGGTGAGCCATCGGCGCCGCGAGACAGGGGAACGCAAAAATAATTCTTTTTTGGTGCAAAAAAAGAGGAATTATAGGGGATTGGGGGAAAAGGGATAGTTTTGCCCCCTAATTGCGTTTGGAATGTCAACGGGAATTGTTCTGATCATAGATGACGAGGAGAAGTTGCGCTCCCTGCTGGCAAGGATCATTCGGCTGGAGGGGCTGACGGTGCTGGAGGCGGATACGGTGAAGGCAGGCAATAAGCTGCTCGACAAGGGGGATATCGATGTGGTGCTTTGCGATGTCAAGCTGCCGGACGGCAATGGTGTGGACTTCGTGCGTGACCTCAAGGTAAAGCACCCGTTGGCGGAGGCCATTCTGCTTACGGCTTATGGCAATATAGCCGACGGTGTCACGTCCATGAAGAACGGGGCCTTCGACTACATCACGAAAGGTGACGATAACGACAAGATCATCCCGCTGCTCAGCCGGGCGTTGGAGAAGGTGCAGTTGCAGAAGCGCGTGAGCCAGCTGGAGCAAAAGATGGGGAAGCGCTATACTTTTGAGACCATTTTGGGGCATAGCCCGCTGATAGCCGATGCCGTCGCGATGGCCAAGAAGGTCGCTCCTACCGAGGCGACCGTTCTGCTGTTGGGCGAGACGGGTACGGGCAAAGAGGTCTTTGCACAGGCCATCCACTATGCCAGCAAGCGGGCGACCAAGCCTTTTGTTCCTTTGAATTGCAGCGCCTTCAGTAAGGACCTCCTGGAAAGCGAGCTTTTCGGTCATAAAGCCGGATCCTTTACCAGCGCTACCCGCGACAAGAAGGGGCTGGTCGAAGAGGCCAATACGGGCACCCTATTCCTGGATGAGATAGGCGAGATGCATATCGATCTTCAAGCGAAATTGTTGCGCGTGCTGGAGACCGGCGAGTTCCTCCGCGTGGGCGAGACCAAACCGACCCGGGTAAATGTGCGGATCATCGCGGCCACCAACCGGGACCTGGAACAGGAAGTAACAGACGGCAAGTTTAGAGACGACCTCTTCTATCGGTTGAATGTCTTCACCATTTCCCTTCCGTCCCTGCGGGACCGGAAAAAGGACATCCCGGCCATCGCGGAATTCTACCTGAATGTATTCTCGAACAAGGGAAATAAACACATTGATTCCATGAGCAAGGAATTTCTCGACCGGCTGCAACAACACGAGTGGAAAGGGAACATCCGTGAGCTCAAGAATATTATCGAAAGGGCCGTCATCCTCGCCGACGACCACCAGTTGAGCCTGGAGAACCTGCCTGCTGATCTGCAGGTGAGCGGAAACCGCAGCAGCGGTCCGATCTCCGCTTTTGATCTTGCCAGTGTCGAAAAATTGCATATCCAACGCGTCCTCAACCACACCCGTGGCAATAAGACCGAGGCAGCCCGCCTCCTCAATATCGGGCTGACGACGCTTTACCGGAAGATAGAAGAATATAAGCTCAACTACGAAGCTTAGGCCTTCAGCCGAGTCTAGGTGGTGCGTCGCGTGGCCGTGGGATGAGGTCCGGATGACCGGCGGCGACGGCTTGCGCGCGGCCGCGCGCGGCCAGGAGGAGACTCTAAGCAACGTGCCCGTGGGCGGACATGCGAGCGGCGGCGACTTGCTTCCGCCGCGACGACTTCAAGGGCGCAAGCAGCAACCACTTCGACTGCACCAGCGGCATCGACTTCAGCCGTGACGACTTCAAGGCACGAGCAGCAACGACTTCGATTGCACCGGCGGAATCAACTTCAAGGGCACTAGCGACGCCGACTTCGACTGCACCAGCGGCATGGACGGTGATTGCACCGGCGGCACCGACTTCTGCTGCACCGGCAGCATCGACTTCGACTGCGCCAGCGGCATCAACTTCGACCGTGACGACTTCAAGGCACGAGCAGTAACGACAGCGATTGCACCATCGGCATCGATTCCACTGCACCAGCGGCACCGACTTCTGCTGCACCGGCAGAATGAGTTCGGCTACACGGGCGCAATCCACTTCGGCTAAACCAGCGGCATCGACTGCAACGGCAGCACCGACTTCAACGGCATCAGCAGCACCGACTTCAAGGCCGCCAGCAGCACCGACTTCAGCGGTGCCAGCAGCACCGACTTCGGCGGCGCCAGCGAGGCCGACTTCGCGGGGGGCGGCGGCAATGCCTTCGAGGGCGGGCCGCGGCAACGATTTCCATTTCGGCGAAAAGCCTTCCATTTTGAAAGGGTCGCGGCGAGGGCGGAAGGCTGCGGGGGGAAAGCGCTTCCGGGCTGTAACCGAAGCCGGTCAAGGCTTTAAGCGCGCAAAAGGGTGGCCGCGGGTTTCAGGCACTTCTTTTGGCCCCCTCCGCCTAAAACTAGCTATATGGTGACAGTTATCTTATTCCTGGCCGCACTCGTGTGCTTCTACATCTTCTTCAAAGCCATTGACTATTTCGAAAAAATCTAACCCTAAAAATCTAACACGATGATGACAGGTCTTTTTATTTTATCGATCGGGGTTTTTGCCTACCTCCTTTATGTGCTGGTGAAACCAGAAAAATTCTAAACAATGCATACTGAACTAATAGGTGTCATCGTCACTTTCCTGCTGGCCGTGCTGATCGCCTTTCCCCTCGGAAAATATATCTCCAGGGTGTTCAAAGGAGAGCGGACGGTGCTCGACTTTATGAGCCCTGCAGAACGCTTTATCTATCGCTTCTGCGGTATCGATCCCTCCCGGAAGATGGGCTGGAAGGACTTCCTCAAGGCTATGCTCACGATCAACCTGGTGTGGTTCGTCTACGCCTTCGCGCTGTTCTTTTTTCAAGGCAAGCTGCCGCTCAACCCCGACGGAAATCCGGGCATGTCGCCGGACCTGACCTTTAATACGGCGATCAGTTTCCTGGTCAATTGTAACCTTCAGGATTATAGCGGTGAGACCGGGGCAACCTATCTCACCCAGCTTTTTGTGATCACCTTCCTCCAATTCGTGAGCGCGGCAACCGGCATCGCCTGCCTCGTAGCGCTGTTGAATGGCCTGAAGGAAAAGACCACCCAAAACCTCGGTAATTTCTGGGAGATCTTTACCAAATCAATGACGCGTATCCTGCTGCCGATCAGCATCGTCATCGCCGTATTGCTGGCCTTCCACGGTACGCCTGCCAGTTATGACGGGAAAGACACCATCACTACCCTGCAGGGCGATACGGTGCAGGTATCCCGCGGCCCCGCTGCCGGCATGATCGCCATCAAACACCTGGGAACGAACGGCGGCGGCTGGTTTGGCGCCAACTCCGCGCATCCGCTGGAAAACCCTGACTATTTCACGAATATGCTCGAACTGGTCGCGCAGTTACTGATCCCCATCGCGATGATCTTTGCCCTTGGGTTTTACATCAACAAAAAAAAGTTCGCCTATGTCACTTTTGCGATCATGACCATTGGGATGCTTTGCCTGCTTTTGCCGACGATGGTCACGGAGATCCACGGCAGTCCGGCGATCGCCCGGTTGGGCGTGGCGCAGCCAACGGGTGCGATGGAGGGCAAAGAGGTCCGGTTCGGGCCCGCAGCCTCCGCGTTCTGGAGCATCATGACCACCATCATCTCGACGGGCTCGGTGAACTCCATGCACGACAGTTCCATGGCATTGTCGGGGCTGATGCAAATGCTCGCGATGATGGTCAATGCCTTCTATGGCGGTTGCGGCGTCGGTCTGCTAAACTATTACATCTACGTGATCATTGCCGTCTTTATCGCCGGTTTGATGGTAGGCCGAACCCCGGAATTCCTGGGGCACAAGGTAGAGGCCCGGGAAGTGAAGATCGCCGCGCTTGTAACGCTGTTGTCTGCCTTCCTGATCAAGGGTTTCACGGCGCTTGCCTGCTATTACGTCGTCTATCACGGCAATGTCGGCTGGGCGGTAAAACCGTCGACCTGGCTCAATAACCCGAGCTATCATGGGTTCAGCGAGATGCTGTACCAGTTTACGAGTACCAATGCCAACAATGGCAGCGGTTTCGAGGGATTGGGGGATAACAACACTTTCTGGAATGTAACCGGCGGCATCGTGATGATCCTGGGGCGGTATATTCCCATCATCGGGCCGATCGCCATCGCCGGCCTGCTCGCCAATAAAAAGTATATACCTGAGTCGAGCGGCACCCTGAAGGCAGATTCGCTGACCTTCGGGATCATGGTCTTCGTGGTGATCATCATCATCACCGCATTGAGTTATTTCCCGCCGCTCGCCCTTGGTCCTATTGCAGAATACTTCAGCTTAAAAATGTAATTATGAACGCAACCAATAAATCTCTTTTTCCGCGGGAGATCGTCAGTGAGGCACTGAAACAATCGTTCGTCAAGTTGCGCCCCGGATCGATGTTCCGGAACCCGGTGATGTTTACGGTCTACGTGGCATCGATCATCATGTTCCTGGTGTGCGTCTGGATCTGGGCCGGTGAGCGGTCACAAGGGAGTCTTACCTATAATGTGGTGATATTTTTTGTGCTGCTGATCACGGTGTTGTTTGCCAATTTTGCCGAGGCCATCGCGGAAGCGAGGGGAAAGGCGCAAGCGAACAGTTTGCGAAAGACGCGTGAAGACACGCCCGCCAAAAAGGTTTTCGCGGTAGGCGAGATCTATGTGGGCGAGGTAAAGGTGGTACCGTCTTCCCAGCTGCGCAAGGGGGACGTTTTTGTCGCCGAAGCGGGTGATACGATCCCCATGGACGGGGAGATCATCGAAGGCCTGGCGACGATCGACGAGAGTGCCATCACCGGTGAGAGCGCGCCCGTGATCCGCGAGAGCGGAGGTGACAAGTCTAGCGTGACGGGTGGCACGAAAGTGCTAAGTGACAAGATCAAAGTGAAGGTAACGACCGATCCCGGGGAAAGTTTCCTAGATAAGATGATCGCGCTGGTGGAAGGGGCTTCCAGGCAAAAGACACCCAATGAGATCGCCCTGACGATCCTGCTGGCCGGTTTTACGCTGATCTTCCTGATCGTCTGCGTGACCTTGAAGCCGTTTGCCGACTATGCCAGTACGCCGATCACGATAGCAGCATTTGTATCTTTATTCGTTTGTCTGATCCCGACCACGATCGGCGGCTTGTTGAGCGCTATCGGTATCGCAGGCATGGACAGGGCACTCAGGGCCAATGTCATTACCAAGAGCGGCAAGGCCGTAGAAACGGCGGGTGACCTGGATACGCTGCTCCTCGACAAGACGGGTACCATCACCATCGGCAATCGCAAGGCCACGCATTTCTGGCCGGCGGAGGGCGTGGATGAAAAGGCATTTATAGAAGCTTGCGTATTGTCATCACTGGCGGATGAGACGCCCGAGGGTAAATCCATTTTAGAGCTGGCCAATGCCAACGCCAATTCGTATTCGATGACCGGGGCCCGGTTCATACCCTTTACGGCCGAGACGCGCTGCAGCGGTGTCGACATCTCGGGGATGAAGATCCGTAAAGGCGCTGTGGATTCGATCCGTACGATCGTTACCAGGGCCGGCAATGCGATCCCGATGGCAACGGAGGCAAAGGTAAAGGAGATCGCTTCGAATGGCGGTACGCCGCTGGCCGTGAGTGAGGGGGGCATGGCCATGGGCGTTATCGAATTGCAGGACATCATCAAACCCGGTATCCAGGAGCGGTTCCAGCGGTTGCGGAAGATGGGTGTGAAAACCGTGATGGTCACGGGTGATAACCCGCTTACGGCGAAGTATATCGCGGAGAAGGCAGGTGTGGATGATTTTATCGCCGAAGCCAAGCCGGAAGACAAGATGAATTATATCAAGCAGGAGCAACAAGGGGGCAAACTGGTGGCGATGATGGGAGACGGGACCAATGATGCCCCTGCGCTGGCCCAGGCCGATGTCGGTGTCGCCATGAATAGCGGGACGCAGGCGGCCAAGGAGGCCGGGAATATGGTGGACCTCGACAACGATCCCACGAAACTGATCGAGATCGTGGAGATCGGCAAGCAATTGTTGATGACGAGGGGCACGCTCACCACGTTTTCCATTGCCAATGATGTGGCAAAATACTTCGCTATCGTTCCGGCTTTGTTCATCACGAGCATTCCCGCGTTACAGGCCTTGAACATCATGCGGCTGAAGAGCCCTGAAAGCGCGATCCTGTCGGCGGTGATCTTCAATGCCATCATCATCCCGATCCTGATCCCGCTGGCGCTTCGCGGGGTGGCGTACAAACCGATCGGGGCGAGTGCGCTGCTGCGCAGGAATTTGTTGATCTATGGGCTGGGAGGGATTATTGTGCCGTTCGTGGGGATCAAGGCCATCGACCTGCTGCTGGCATTGTTCATGTAAACTTAAATTCGAAAAATGAAAAAATATCTCTTACCGTCATTGAAGCTGACGGTGGTATTCGTGGTTCTTTGCGGTGGTCTTTATCCCTTGCTGATCGCAGCGATAGGCAAGGCCGCCCCGGGCGGGGGTAAGGGCGAGACGCTCTCGGTCAATGGGAAAGTCGTCGGCTATGCCAATGTCGGTCAGCACTTTTCCGCGGACAATTACTTCTGGAGCCGTCCTTCGGCCGTTGCGTACAATGCCGCAGGCAGCGCGGGCAGCAACAAAGGGCCCTCCAACCCGGATTATCTGAAGGATGTGCAAACCCATATCGACAGTTTTCTCGTGCACAATCCGGGCGTCAAAAAGGAGGATATTCCAGTCGAGCTCGTGACGTATTCTGGCAGTGGGCTCGACCCTGATCTTTCGCCGGCCGGGGCGAAGATCCAGATCAAACGCGTGGCGAAAGCCCGCCGGCTTTCCGAGGAAAAGCTCGGGGCGTTGGTAGATCGTTTTACCGTTGGGCCATTGCTGGGTATCTTTGGGCCTTCGAAAGTGAATGTGTTAAAACTGAATATCGCACTTGATGAAATGAGTCATGGCCGATAAAGATCAAAGCGTGCAGCATTTCCTGGACCTCATCCGCCAAAGCCGGCGGGGGAAGTTTAAGATCTATATTGGGATGAGCGCCGGGGTGGGGAAAACCTACCGGATGTTGCAGGAGGCGCAGACCCTGTTGCGCAACGGAGTAGATGTGAAGGTGGGCTATGTGGAAACGCATAGCCGGCTGGAGACGGAGGCGCAATTGCAGGGGTTGCCCGTATTGCCGAGGCGGAAACTTTTCTATAAGGGGAAGGAACTGGAGGAGATGGATGTGCAGGCCGTGGTCAACCTTCACCCCGAGTTGGTGATCGTCGATGAGCTGGCGCATACGAATATAGAGGGCAGCAAGAACGAAAAACGTTGGCAGGATGTCATGGACATCTTGGATGCGGGGATCAATGTCATCAGCGCAGTCAATATCCAGCACATCGAGAGCCTGAATGAGGAGATCAAAAATATCACGGGTGTCGAAGTGACCGAACGGGTTCCTGATAGTGTGTTGGAAGGGGCCGACGAGGTGGTGAACATCGATCTTACCGCCGATGAACTGGTGGCGCGGTTGAAAGAGGGGAAGATCTATGCGGCCGACAAAATAAGCATCGCGTTGCAGCACTTTTTTCAGCCTGAGAAGATCCTGCAGCTAAGGGAGCTGGCGCTGAAAGAGGTGGCGAGCCAGGTGGAACGGAAGATAGAAACGGAGTTGCCGCGCGGGGCGTATCTGGCCAATGAACGATTTCTGGCCTGTATCGGCAGCAACCATGAGACGGCCCGGAAGGTCATCCGAAAAACCGCCCGCCTGGCAAGTTATTACCACAGCCGCTGGTGGCTGCTATATGTGCAGACGGCGAAGGAGGATGGGGACAGGATCGGGTTGGCGGCGCAGCGGCACCTGATCAACAACTTCAAACTGGCTACCGAACTCGGTGCGGAAGTGGTACGGGTGAAGCAGAACAATATTTCGAAGGGGATAATGGAAGTGGCTGAAGCCCATTCTATTACGACAATATGTATCGGTAAGCCGCACCTGACCCTGTACAATGTGATCTTGAATACGGCCGTCTTCAATCAATTGTTGAACAAATTGGCCGCATCGTCGATCGATGTGGTGATCCTATCATAATTTTGGACCATGAGCATACGACTGAAAACCAAATTGTCTCTGGGACTGATCTTTCTCTTTGTAGTGATCGTCCTTTTTGGTGTGTTGGGGTTGTTCTATATCAACCGGCTCAGTGATGAGGGCCGGCTGGTGCTGCAGAATAACCATGAATCGATCGTGTACGCCAACCGGATGCTGGAGGCGCTCGAGAATGGGCCGGGGGATAAGAATGCGATGGATATTTTTCGCGGCAACCTCAAGAAGCAGCAGGGCAATATCACGGAGGTCGGCGAGAAAGATGCGACCGACGAACTGACGAAGAACTTCAATGAAATGATGGCGAACCCCGGCGATCAAAGTAACTATGCTGATATTCGCCGGTCTATCAATAAAATACTTGACCTGAACGAAATGGCCATCGTGCGCAAGAGTGCCGCGGCGCAGCGAACGGCGGACGGCGCCAAGGAGGTGCTGACCATTCTGTTTACGATCCTGACCCTGGTATCGTTTACGTTTATCTTCAATTTGCCCGGTATCATCAGCGATCCGATCAGCAGTCTGGCCGAGGGCATCCGGGCGATTGCGGGGAAGAATTACAAAAAACGCATTTTTCTGCGGCAGGGAGACGAATTCGGGGAATTGGCCAATGCTTTCAACACGATGGCGGAGAAGCTGGATGAGTACGAGAACAGCAACCTGGCCCAGATCAAGTTCGAGAAGAGCAGGATCGAGACGATCATCAACCAGATGCGGGACGGGATCATCGGGCTGGATGAGAAGCGGAATGTGCTCTTTCTGAATGCCGTGGCGGAGAAACTGCTCGGGTTGAAGGAAAAGGACATTGCGGGCCGGTATGCGCCGGATACGGCGTTGTCCAATGACCTTATGCGCACGTTGCTGCAGGAGGATGCCGCTAAAAAAGACCTGAAGATCTTTTGCGATGACAAAGAAGGGTACTTCAGCAAAGACGTATTGAATGTCAGCAACAATGGCGTCATCATCGGGCAGGTCATCGTCTTGCGCAATATCACGCCTTTCCATGAGCTCAACGAAGCAAAAACCAATTTTATCGCCACGGTGTCGCACGAACTGAAGACGCCATTGTCGTCCATCAAGATGAGTGCGCGGTTACTCACGGACCTCCGGGTGGGGGCGTTGAATGGCGAGCAGCAGGAGTTGATCCGGAGCATCACGGACGATGCCGACAGGCTGCTGAAGATCACGGGAGAATTGTTGAATATGTCGCAGGTGGAAACGGGTAATATCCAGTTGAAGCTGCAACCGGCTGATCCGGCGACGATCGTCAACCAGGCGATACAGGCAGTGTCCTTCCAGGCGCAGCAGAAGCATATCAATATACACATGGACCTGGCTGAGAACCTGCCGTATATACAGGCGGACGTCGAGAAAACGTCCTGGGTATTGATCAATCTGCTTACCAATGCCATCAAGTATTCGCCGGAGGAATCGGGCATCGAGGTGGCGGCTTTCCGGAACAAGGATACCGTCGAGTTCTGGGTAAAGGATCATGGCAAGGGGATCGACGAGCGGTATCTGCCCAGGATCTTCGAGCGGTATTTCAAGGTTCCCGGGACGCATGACCGCAATGGCACGGGATTGGGGTTATCGATCAGCAAGGAGTTCATCGAGGCGCAGGGGGGGCGGATCTGGGTAGACAGCCGGCTGGGGGAGGGCAGTTCTTTTGGGTTTACATTTCATGCAGCCTAGTTAGCCTGCGATTTAATAAGCGTTTTCACTTAGAAATATAAAATACCACTTACATTATTTGCGGAAAACCGCATCCAAATATACCTTTGGTCCATACGCGCCAGGTTGCGCGATCTCCCCTTAACACTCCCCGTCGGCAACATCTTCTTGAGTGATATCCCTGAAAGATCTTCTTTTTTTTTTTAATTCCGTCCGATTATCTGTTCTCCCTGTTTTTGAATCCATCAACGGCCGAACTTCTGTTGCTTTACCCTGACAAATCTGTCTGAAAAACCACACACGTTTACCCCGGGCATCGCCGGGGTAATTTTTTTTGCGGCAATGTCTTTCGGGGTTATTTTTTGCATCCTGTCGGGCGATTATGAATTATGAAAGCTGCGCTGCCTGCGGGTAAGCTTTGCTGGTATACTTGGCTAAAATTGATTGAAAATGAACAAATTATAGGCTAGTGTTTTTTTAATCTGCCTTCGTATTTATGACTACGAATATAGTATATGGTTACGCTTATTCGATGTTATAGTTGTCTAAAAATGACCGCAGAAGATTTTTGTGTATGATCATAAAATGAGTTACATTCATAGTCTAATAGGATAAGGTTTAATGGTTATGGTATTTGATTAGTGCATCCCCGCGTATAGCGGGGATTTTTAATGAGCTTCCGGCTCATTGAGGCGGGGATTTTTGATGAGCCGCCGGCCTGTTGGGCGGGGATTTTTTTACTGACCCTCCAGCTCATTGGGGCGGGGATTTTTCTTTTTTTTGAAGACCCTTTCACTTTCTGGTTCTCACCTGTCGCAAATGACGCATTTCATTCTTCACCGTGCTTACAAACGATGCAAATGATGAAAGCTGGTCTTACTATTCTCACTGTTGAAGATAATCCCAGTGATCTTTTTCTGCTGGATCGAATGTTAAAGGCTTCCGGACTTGTCATCCGGCAACTATTTTCTGCCGATTCCATTCGGGAAGCGCATGCGCTGTTAACAGGGCGGGAGATCGATGTCGTCCTGTTGGATCTCACGTTACCGGACAGTTTTGGCATCCATTCGTTCATTCATCTCAAACCGGTGGTGCAGCGCATACCTGTGATCATTCTCACGGGCTTATCGGATACGAATATGGCGCTGGAAGCAATCAAGGAGGGGGCGCAGGACTATTTGGTAAAGGGGGAATTGACGGAAGGATTGTTAACGAAGGCCATCCAGTACAGTCTGGAAAGAAAACGAACCTTGGAGAACCTGCGGGTGAGCAATGAGCGGTTCAATACGGTGGTCAAGGCCACCAATGATGCCATTTGGGATTGGGATATTGAAACGGATAAGGTATTCCTGGTGGGCGACACTTATAAGCAATTGTTTGGTTATGATATTGTGAACGCGTATTTCCCGGGCAATTTATGGGAAACGATCATCCATCCGCAGGATAAGGAGCGGGTGATGGGGAAATTGTCGGCGCTAATCCGGGAGGGGGCGGCGAGTAAATGGGAGGATGAGTACCGGCTTAAAAACAGCAATGGCGAGTATGCTTACGTACATGACAGGGGTTATATCATCTATAGTGCGGAACAGCGTCCGATCCGCATGATCGGGGCGATCCAGGACATTACGGTAAGGAAGCGTTCGGAGGAGACCATTTTGGCTTCTGAGGAGAAATACCGGCAGATCTTTTACAAAAACCCTTACCCGACCTGGATATTTGAGCTCGACACGCTGCGGATCGTAGAGGTGAATGATGCGGCCATGGAGAAATATGGTTTTGACAAGAGCGAATTCTATCGGCTGACCATGCGCGATCTCCATCCTTCGGGCGAAGCCGAGCTATTTGTAGAGAGTATCCGGAGCCAGGCGGCGGAGGTAAATGTCGAGCGGAAGCTATGGCATCATGGCAATAAGTCGGGTAACATCATTATCGTGGAGATCACGCCGCACCGGATAGATTATTTTGGAAAACCGTGTATGCAGGTGATCATCAATGACGTGACGGACCGGATACGGTTAGAAAAAGAATTGGCGTTACAGCAGCGGCTCAAGCAGCAGCAGATAACGGAGGTGGTATTGGGTGCGCAGGAGCGGGAGCGGTTTGAATTGGGGCAGCAGCTGCATGACAACATCAATCAGATCCTGGCGACGTCCAAATTATACCTGGATGTGGCGATAGAGGAGCGGGAGCCGCGAATGGAGCTCCTGACCAAGAGCCGGAATAACATTGGGATGGCGATAGAGGAGATCCGGCGATTGTCGAAGGAACTGATCACGCCGAGTCTCAATGATCTTGGGCTTATTCAGTCTATCAAGGAACTGATCCGGAGTATCCAGATGGTGAAGAAGATGAAGATCCGCTTAACTATCAGCGGTGTCGAGGAGGATGGCCTCTTGCCGGAGCAGAAGATCAATGTATACCGGATCATTCAGGAGCAGTTGAACAATATTCTAAAACATGCCCAAGCTTCGGCTGTGATAATAGACCTGTATAAACACCGGGAGCAGATACGGCTTCGGGTCGAAGATGACGGGAAGGGGTTCGATCCGCGGGCGCGGCGAAATGGGGTAGGCATTTCCAATATTATCAGCCGGGCTGAATTGTACAATGGAAAGGTCGAGATCGACAGCGCGCCGGGAAAAGGGTGCCGGCTGGAGGTCATTCTCAATTCAAAGGTCTTGCCTGAGCAGGCATAGTTGCCGCGCGGGACTGTTGCGCGAACGGGACTATTGCCCAGGCGGCACTGTTGCAGGAGCGGGTGCCGCTTCGGCTCTTGCTTTATAATAGTGGGTTATTCGTACCCCTGTGGCGTATGCAGAACGGGATTTGTTTGGCCAGGACATTGAGCCGTTTCAACGTCTCTTCATCCGGAGGCGTCAGTGTCTTTTTGATGACTTTTGCAGCGCGGGGATGTTGGACAATTTTGGCGGTCGGAAGTGCTGTCAATGGTGAACTGGTTGGAATGGAGGCTGTAGCGGAGACGACATTTGGCTTCATCTGAGAGGTGTTGGAGATGACTAGAAAATTGGTTTTATAACACGCTTTCCATGCAAGCAAACGTTCCAAAGGGAACCGAATCAGGTAGACGATAACAACGAAATAAAGGTACAAAGAAAACTGAACGGATCGTAATAGAAAGGGCTTTTTTTATCAGAAAATTATATTTTTCCCGTTTCGCGCGTGTAGATTTAACACATTGCAAAATTAAATCGGTTTAGCAGTTCGCGCGGGAGTGTGGTGGTCTATTTAGCAGTTTGCACGGGGAGTGTGGTGGTTGGTTTAGCACGTGTGGTGGTCTGTTTCGCAGCGTGTGCGGGGCTCGTAGCGGCCGGTGCTACAGTGCGCGTGGTTGTCAGGGGCAGGACCTTGTAGGAATAGTTAAAACGGCGTTGGGTGGCGGAATCAATGTTTTTGTACATG
Source organism: Puia sp. (assembly GCA_965214315.1). Classification (GTDB taxonomy): domain Bacteria; phylum Bacteroidota; class Bacteroidia; order Chitinophagales; family Chitinophagaceae; genus Puia. The sequence continues at coordinate 293,115 of CBDCBP010000008.1, forward strand.
GCCAGGGAGGGGCCATGCGCGCCATGGGCGGGATGCAAGCGTATTTGGAGCAGCGCGCTGTCGGCGACGATGCGCATGCCCTGGCCGTTGCGGCTTTTGAGTACTAGCCAGCGGACGCCTTCAATCGTTTCCTCCCGGGAAAGGCTAACCGGAGCGGTGAGCGATGAGAAAGTTTGTGTGTCGTCCGCAAAGGAAGCGACCGAGTCGAGGGCAGCGGGAAGGAGCCAACTCATCCCGAAATGCGGGAGGGAAAGCGGGTCGGGCGCGGTGTCGGCGGTGGTGTCGGCAGTGGGGTCGGGCGCGGTGTCGGCGGTGGTGTCGGCGGTGGTGTCGGCGGTGGTATCGGCGGTGGGGCCGGGCGCGGTGTCGGCGGTGGTGTCCGCCTCGAGCACCTGTTCCACGAGCATGTCTCCCGCGGCATTGAAAGTATAGCTCAGGTGGAGGAGACATTTGATGTCGGGTACCGTGTATTCCGCTTTTACGATGACGATCTGGGTGCCGGTACTGGCGAAGAAGAGCTGCAGGTGGGGCAGCATGGTATCCGCCGGGCCGAGGTCCGTGCGCAATCCGGCGGAATCGATCAGCAGGGGGGTACCACCTGCTTCGTAGTGGAGCAGCCAGCCCGTTTCCTTGTCGAATTGCGCTTGCATCCTGGCCGACGTGATGGTAAAGATGTTATTGGAGTCGGTAAAACTGAGGTCACCTGCTGCCGCCGGGATGGAGTTGTCACCCCGCCAGAAGCGCTTTGGCAGCCACCTGGTAAAGAGGGGGGCATTTTGGGTGTGCCCTGGAGCTGCCGCGAGCCGCCCGGTTATCCGCAGGACGATCTCGTCGTTGGTGTTGGGGAGGCGAAGCGGTAATACGAAATTGGTTGGGCGGGTAGGCGATAAGTGGCGATGAAGGAGTACGCCTTTTTGTGCGGGTTGTCCATTGATGAGGGTCAGCCATTCGAGGTTGAAGTGCGTGTATTGCCCCTGGATGAGTTCGGGGTTGAGGGTGATGGTTACTTGACTGTGGGAAGGGGTAGTGTCCGCCTGGAGCGCGAGCACGGATGGGGTTAGTTGCCCGCCCTGGTCAGGATGCTGTATCGACGAAGCTAAGCAGAGCGCCAACACGGGCAGCCCGAAGCAAAACGGCCATGCGGAGCGTTTCTTCATAAGCAAGTTGTTGGAAAGTAAAAGGTAGGAAAAAGAAATAAGGTAGGCGCGCTAAAACGATTTAGTTCTTTACTTATCTTTATATCCCAATATACCCCCAAAAGCACATGAAGAAAGTTTCCATCAGCGATATCGCCCGAAAAGCCGGTGTTTCGGTTTCGACTGTCTCTTTTGTCATGAATGACAAGGCAGTCAAGATGCGGATAAGTCGTGAAGTGATCGAGAAAGTGGAGCATGTTGCGCGCGAAATGGGTTATCGTCCTAATCAATTGGCCAGGGGGCTGCGGACGGGAAAAACCAAGACCATTGGGCTCATCGTGGAAAATATCTCCAACGCATTTTTTGCGACGTTGGCCAAGTCGATCGAAGATGAGGCGAAGCGGTACGATTACAAAGTTGTTTATTGCAGCACGGACAACGACGAGGAGAAAGCGCGCGAACTCATCAACATGTTGTCGCAGCGACAGGTGGATGGCTATATCATTGTGCCTACGTTGAACCTGGCGGAAGATATCCGTAAGCTCCAAGCCGAGAAACCGGTGGTGTTGATAGACCGTTATTTCCCCCAACACGATGAAATCCCGGCTGTGCTGGTGGATAATTATGCGGGTGTTTCGCGCGGGATGGAATACCTGTTCTCTAAAGGCTACAGCAAAATAGCCCTGGTGACGATCGAAACGGAAATGGCGCACATGAAAGACCGGCTTCGTGCGTATTGCGATGTGCTCAACCTGCATGGTATTGCGTCGCAGGAACGGATCGTAGAAATCGTTCCCTACAGCAGTGGCCGGGAGGCTGCGTTGAGTGCCGTGACGGATCTCCTGGCGGGTGCCGGCAAAACGTTCGATGCGGTTTTCTTTCTTACCAACTACCTGGGCGTATTGGGGATAGAGGCGATAAAAAAGCTCCAGATCAAAGTTCCGCAGCAACTGGCGGTATTGTGTTTTGATGACAACGACATCTTTCGCTTATACACACCCACTATTTCGGTCATCCGGCAGCCGATAGAGGCTATCGGTCAGAAGGCAATGGGGGTATTGATCGAGCGGCTTCGGCACAATGGTGTAGCCGTGTATACGGAGAGCCTGCCTGCGCGGCTTACTGCCGATCTGGTGAAAAGGGAGTCGATCTAGGGGCGTCCGCGATCGATCGCGTGTCCGGTTGGTCGTCGAAGGCAATTGGCCGTTTGATGTTTCTGCCCTATTTTCGCAATAAATTTTCTCCCCATGAACTTGCATGAATATCAGGCTAAGGAGCTGCTGAAGAAATATTCCGTTCCCGTACAGGAAGGTATCCCGGTGGACAATGCGGGCGCTGCCGAAGAAGCCTATAAGAATCTAAAAGTTCATTACGGTAACAATTTCGCGGTAGTGAAGGCCCAGATCCACGCCGGGGGAAGGGGAAAAGGGAAGATCGAGGGCACGGAACAGCGCGGGGTTGCGGTGGGTAAGAGTGCGGAAGACGTTAAACAGATCGCTTCAAAGATATTGGGCGGCACTTTGGTGACGATCCAGACGGGTCCTGCGGGCAAGAAGGTCAACAAGGTATTGATCGCGCAGGACGTGTATTATCCCGGCGCCAATCCGGTGAAGGAGTTCTACCTGAGCGTATTGCTGGACAGGGCCAAGGGGCAGAATGTGATCATGTACAGTACGGAGGGAGGCATGGACATCGAGGAAGTGGCGCACAACACACCGGATAAGATCTTCAAGGAGTGGGTGCACCCCGGCGGCGGTCTGCAGGCATTCCAGGCGCGGAAGATCGCTTTCAACCTCGGCCTTAGCGGTGAGGCATTGAAGCATTGTGTAAAATTCGTGACCAACCTATACAATGCCTATGTCGGCCTGGACTGTGCGATGCTGGAGATCAATCCGCTTTTCAAGACCAGCGACGAGAAGATCATCGCGGTCGACTGCAAGATGAACCTGGACGACAACGCCCTGATGCGGCATCCGGAATTGGAAGCCTTGCGCGATATCAGCGAAGAGGATCCTACGGAAGTAGAGGCGGGCAAATACAACCTAAATTTTGTGAAGCTGGACGGGAATGTCGGCTGCATGGTGAATGGCGCGGGCCTGGCCATGGCTACGATGGATATGATCAAGCTGAGCGGCGGTGAACCCGCTAACTTTCTGGACGTCGGCGGTACTGCCAATGCGCAGACGGTAGAAGCCGGCTTCCGTATCATCCTGAAGGATCCGAAGGTGAAAGCCATCCTCATCAATATCTTCGGCGGGATCGTCCGTTGCGACCGGGTTGCGCAGGGTGTCATCGATGCCTATAAGTCCATCGGGACCATCAAGGTGCCGATCATCGTCCGGCTGCAGGGTACAAATGCCGAAGAGGCCCAGAAGCTTATCACCGAGAGTGGTCTTAAGGTGCAGTCCGCTATCCTGCTCAGTGAGGCAGCGGCGCTGGTGAATAAAGCGGTCAGTTAATGGGGCTCACCATCTTACAACAGATAGCCGAAACGGTAAAGGCTATCCGGTCTGTTTACAAGGAAGCACCCAAAGTCGGTATAGTCCTCGGAAGCGGGCTTGGGAATCTCACCAGTGAGATCATCGTAGCGCAGGAACTTTCTTATACCGATATCCCCCATTTTCCAGTTTCCACGGTGGAAGGCCACCAGGGAAAGTTGATCTTTGGATCCATCAATGGCCGGCGTGTGGTGATCCTGTCGGGTCGTTTCCATTATTATGAAGGGTATTCTCCGGATCAGGTGGTATATCCCATCCGGGTGCTGAAATTCCTGGGCGTGGACACTTTGCTGTTGTCCAATGCGGCGGGCGGTATGCGCAAAACCTTTCGCGTAGGCGACCTGATGATCATCAATGACCACATTGGTTTTTTTGTAGTGAATCCGCTGTTAGGTAAGAATGAAACCGCATTGGGGCCTCGCTTTCCGGACATGAGCGAACCGTATAGCAAGGCCCTGATAAAAGTGGCGAAGACAATTGCCGCCAATCTGCAGATACCGGTGCATGAAGGCATCTACGCGGGTGTCACGGGGCCAACCTTTGAGACGCGGGCCGAATATAAACTGTTGCACATCGCGGGCGGAGATGCCGTCGGCATGAGCACTGTCCAGGAGGTGATCGCGGCGCGTCACCTGGGCATGTCCGTTTTTGCTATGAGCGTGATCACAGATCTGGGTATCCGCGAAGAAGACAATATCATCACGCATGAGGAGGTCCTCCAAGCGGCGGCGGCAGCGGAGCCCAAACTGACGGCGTTATTCAAAGGACTGATCGCCGCGCTGTGATGCAAGATTAACGTTTCTTATAACAGCCGATGGCCACTTAATGACTAAATTGTCCGCAACTTTTTCAGTATTGAAAGGACCTACCATTATATATGCAGGGTTATTCCTGGTCATGCTGTTGCCGGGATCTGCCCTGATGGCGCAGAATCCGCTGAGCAGGTTTGGCGGTATGAGCGGCGGGTCGGGGGGCAAGGACTCGTTGCAGCACCGCAAGGAGGACACCATCGACATCCATTTCAGGTATCTGGACAGCAGCCGGTTCCAGCAGCTTGATTCTTCCATCCTTGACCTGGGGCATAAGATACAACGCCCGCAGGACTGGATCAACCTTGGCAACCAGGGTACGGCCGCCCGTCCGCTCGTCTTTTCACCAAGGATGCAGTCCGGGTGGGACCCGGGCTGGCATGCTTACGATCTTTATTTGTTTACCCCGGAAGAGACACGTTTTTTTCATACGACCAAGCCCTGGACGGAAATGGGGTACATGCTGGCGAGCAAGACGGAGCAGTACGTAGACATCTTCCATACGCAAAACATCAAGCCCAACTTTAATTTTACGGCCGAGTACCGGCTCATCAATGCACCCGGTTCGTTTCAGAACCAGAACAGCAACCACAACACCTATCGCTTCAGCACCTGGTACCAGAGTAGGAACAAGCGGTATCAGAACTTCTTCATCCTGGTGGCCAATCATTTGAATACTTCCGAGAACGGCGGTATCACGAACCCCAAGGATCTGGACTCCACGCAGTACAGCAACCAGGTGACGCTGCCGGTGAACCTGGGCAATGGTACGCAGCAATCGTCCGGTAACCCTTTTGCGTCATCCGTCACGACCGGGATGAAGTATAACCAGGCTACCTATCTGATGCGGCAGCAGTACGACCTGGGTCAAAAGGATTCCATCGTAACGGATTCTTCGGTGACACCCCTTTTCTATCCCCGGCTGCGGATAGAACATACGCTAAGCTACAGCACTTATAACTACAAGTTCTCCGATCTTTATTTCCCGCCTTACTATTTGCTTGACTCCGCTTATTACCGGCAACACCTGGGAGGGTTCGGTGTCGGCGGGACCGATAGCCTGGTCCACCAGGATGGCTGGCATAATTTTTCAAATGACTTCAGCCTTTACCAATTCCCTGACTCGCACAATCCGCAGCAGTTCTTCAAGCTGGGCGCCACCATCGAGCTGTTGTCGGGGAAATTCGATACGTCTTTGCTTATATCCAGCAAGGTGGTGCAAGCGCATTCGGTCAACGCGCAAAACGTCTTCGGGCATGCGGAATACCGCAACAAGACGCGCAACCAAAAATGGGATATTGAAGCGCATGGGCGGTTGTACCTGAACGGCCTGGATGCGGGGGATTACAATGGGTATGTGAGTCTCAGGCGGCTGATCAGCCATGACCTGGGTTATTTCCAGGCAGGGTTCGAGAACAGCAACCGAACGCCCAGCTATGTGTTTGACCGCGCGAGCAGTTTCAACATCGATCCGGCGGCGCAGCAGAAGAGTTTCGCGAAGGAGAACACGACCCATCTCTTCGCCTCGCTCGATCAACCTATGTACTTGTTCTCGCTGTCGGCGTCGTACTACCTGTTGAGCAATTACACGTATTTCGAGCATTATTACCAGGAGGAGCAATCGAGCGCGATCTTTAATTTGCTGCAGATAACGGTCAAGAAGCAGTTCACGCTTTACCGGCATTGGAAATGGCGGACGCAGACGACGATCCAACAAGTGGCGGGTTCTTCGCCCGTGCATGTGCCGTTGATCGTGTCCAGCAACCAGATCGGCTATGACGGTACTTTGGGTTTCAAGAATCTAAAGATCAGCTTTGGCACGGAGATCCGGTATATCAGTGGGTACAAGGCCGACGGTTATTCGCCGGTCGTGCAGCAGTGGTATAAGCAGGATTCCACTGTCAGGCAACACCTGCCTGATATCAACTTCTACCTTCATATGCGGATACGCTCGTTTACGGCTTACGTGCAAACGGAGAATATAAACGCGATTGCGTTCAGCCCGATTGGCTTTGGGTGGTATCACAATAATTTTGTAGCGCCGAACTATCCTTATCCACCGCTGATCATCCGGGTCGGCATCTGGTGGTCTTTCATCAATTAGGTTTTTCTGAGGCTAGTGGCGGCTGGGGTTGTGAATGATAGGTCAACAGTCAACAGGCCGGTTCGTCGCAGGGGTTGTCCTCCAGCTCGATCTCCAGGGTGGCATGTTGAATATTCTGGTGCAGCAGTTCGTGTTTGATGGTATGCTTTAGCTGCTCGATGAAGTCCATAGTAGCATTGCGGTCGACGCAGAGATGGGCCGTCAATGCATTCTCCGTGGTACTGATGGCCCAGACGTGGATATGGTGAAAGTCCTTGACCCCTTCGATCCCTGCGATCGACTCCCTGATGTTTTTGATCTCGATGCCGCCCGGCACACCGTCCAGTGAGAGGCGCAGGCTATCGCGGAGCAGCTGCCAGGTGCTGAAGAGGATGACGACGGCAACGAGCAGGCTGAGTGCAGGGTCGATCCAGAACAGTCCCGTGAAGTACATGACTATGCCGCCGATCACGAGCACGGCCGATACGATGGCGTCCGAGAGCAGGTGAAGGAAGGCACCGCGCACGTTGAGGTCGCTCTCTTTGTTGCGGAAGAAGAGCAGTGCGGTGACTGCGTTGATCCCGATACCGATGGCTGCTACGATGGAGATCGTTTTGCCGGGAAGGGCCTCGGGTGCCATGAAGCGGTGGATCGCTTCGTAGCCGATGGCGCCGATGGAGAGCAATAAGATGGCGGCGTTGAGGAGGGCGACCAGGATGGTTGTTTTCTTATAACCGTACGTATATTTTTCCGTGGGCTTGATCTTCAGGAGGCGGATCGCCATGAGGGCCATGGCGAGGGAGGCCACGTCGGCCAGGTTGTGGCCGGCGTCCGAGAGCAAGGACAGGGAGTGGATGGAGAGGCCGACGATGACTTCGATGATCACGAAGAGAAAATTCAGGATGATCCCGATGACAAAGGCCCTGTTGACCTGCTTTAGGTTTACGGGATGGTGGTGGTGGCCGAATCCGTGGGAATGACCGTGGTCGTGGTCGTGACCATGGTTGTGATCTTTGTCGTGATCGTGCCCGTTGTCGTGGTCATGGTCATGGTTGTGATCGTGATCTTGACCGTGGTTGTGATCGTGATCTTGATCGTGGTTGTGATCTTGACCGTGGTTGTGGTCGTGACCGTGGTTGTGGTCGTGGTCTTGATCGTGCGTATGGGTTTGTTCGTGGGAATGTGACATGGGTGCGGTTTTTATCGGTAATCTTCGCGGGCGGGGGCAAAGGAGTCGATGACCCTGCAATCGGTGATAGCCAGGGCGGAATGTGGGACGAGGGAAGGGATGACGTGGACGGAACCGGCGGTGAGCAGGTATTTTTTTCCGCCGATCACCATGTCCAATTCGCCTTCGGCGATATAGGTGATCTGCTCGTGTACATGGGCATGCTCCGGCAGGACGCTGCCTTTTTTTATGTCCCAGAACACCAGAGAGCTGCTTTCGCCATGGACCATTTTTCCGAAAAAGCCCGGTAGGAGCTGTTTGACAGGGATGTCCCCGAGTTGCTGCATGCTGTGCGTTTGCCCGAAGGTACATCAAATTAGGGTATTGGGGCCGGCGTGGTTGGCTGGGAAGCCAAGTGGCTTCCGCCCGATCCGGGCGTTCAATACGGCGCTTTTACGGCGCCGCCGTCCACCTGGATGGTCGTTCCGGTGATATAGCCTGCGAGAGGGCTGGCGAGGAAGGCGACGAGGGCAGCCAGTTCTTCAGGCCTGCCTGCACGGCGAAGCGGTATATTCTTGGTGCGTTCCGCCAATTGCTGTTCGGGGGTAGGGCCACCAGGAACCTGCGGCGGCATGGTCTCCCTGACGCGATCGGTGAGGATGATGCCTGGTGCGACGTTGTTGACGGTAATATTATCCGGTCCGAGTTCGTTCGACAACAGTTTGGCCATACCGACCACGCCCATGCGAAAACTAGTGGAGAGCACCGAATGCTCGAGGTATGTTTTTACAGACAGGCTGACGATGTTGATGATGCGGCCGCTTCCCGTTCTACGCATATGGGGTAGGACGAGGCGGCTCAGGCGCACGGTGCTGAGCAGGCTTAGATCGAAAGCCGACTGCCAGGCGGTATCATCAAAGGATTCGAATTTACCGAAGGGCGGGCCGCCCGCATTGTTGACCAGGATATCGATCTTTCCGAATGTCGTTGCGGCGGCATCGACGATGCGTGCGGCTTGCGTGGCATCGGTTACGTCGACGGGGATAGCGATTACGCGGCCTTTGCTTTTGGACCGGATCTCCGCCGCCGCCTGCTCCAGGGTGTCGGGGTTGCGTGCGCCGATGACGACATCCGCGCCTTCTGCGGCCAGCGCGGCTGCACAGGCTTTACCGAGGCCCTTGCTCGCGGCGAGGACGAGCGCTGTCTTTCCCAATAATTGCAAGTCCATTGCCATTGATTATAGTATTAAAGATACGCGGTATCTTGCTGATCGAATTAATGGACAAGATATTTCAGATAGTAGCTGTTTTTGCCTTGCTAATGTTGATCGTCCGCCGTTTTATCAGGGGGCGGGAGCCGCGGTTTCATCCTTATGATTATATTGTTCGGATCAAGCCTCCGGTGCCGCCGGTCATAGCGCAGCGGCTGGTGCCTGCCGTGTTCACGTTGCCGGAAGACCGCGGGCGCTATCCGGTAGAGGGTGGGGTAGATGCGATCTTGTCGTATGAGGCCGGGGGGCTGGTGTTTTGTTACAGCGCTGTCGGAAAGCTGACCATTTTTCGTCAACAGCCTTTGCGGCAATTGCAGGAACTGGCGGCACCCCTGGATTGTACGGCGATCGCGTTCGATCCCGACGGCGAGCGGTTGTATTTCGAAGCGGGTGGGGCTTTGCTGGTTTATGGACCTGCGTGACCGCGGGTCGAAGAAAGCGTGGTCCCTGCTTACGTGATCATCTTTCGAAGAAGCCTACGCTGCCGCCGACCCACTCCCTGTCTTTGTTGTAATTGACACCGATCATTTTTCCTTTACTGAGCCGGGCAAGGTTAATGGCCAGTTGCGGCCGGGGTGCGCCGTCCTTCCAGAGGTAGAGCATGCGGATCTCGGCTTTTGCCGGCACATCGGGGGTTGGAATGAGCTCGGCATACGTCACTTTCCGTTGGAGGATCCAATTTTGTGGATCTTTCACTTGCAGGTCGGCGGGCTTGACATCGATGATGACGCCCTGGCCTGCGAAGGAGAAGAGCGGTTTGAGGACGTAGTTCTCCAGGTCTTCGGGCGGTTGGCTGATCTCATTGAGGAAGAAGGTAGGGGGGACCGATGGATGACGAAGGAAGGGCAGGGTGAATTTGCTGATGCGATAAAACCAGTTTGGATGGGCCACCCATTCAACGTCGAGGTCCTGGCGGATATCGACGCAATTTTTGCCGAGGCGCGAGGCGGCTCCATGGAGCTCGTCGAAGATGACACGGTTGTAGATGCGTTTGATGGGTGTCTTTTTTCCTGTCGCGGGATGCAGGTAAAAGAGCTGTCTGCCTTCCTCTATGAGTTCGCTCAGGCATACGGGTACGATCCCCAGGTAGTCCTGTGTACAATAGAAATCGATGCGGGTCTTTTGTGTGTGAGGTTTTATTTCCAGCAGGATGACCTGTTCCGGAGGACAATTGCCGAGGATGGTCTCGCGTAGCAGGTGGAGATAGCTGTCATGGTCGAGGCCGCCGAGAAATTGGCTGTAGCTGTCGGGTATCGAAAAATGGCGGCGAAGGGTTTCGGGGTAATAGACCTGGAATCCGTAGAGACTTGCGAAGCCCTGCATCTCGATGAGTTGGGGCTGCCAGCCGCCCTGGCCGTCTTCGCAGACGCCAAAATCAAAGGCAAGGAAGTGGGGATGGTCGTTTTCGCGGGCCACGCGATCGTTTTCCGGGATGGCGCGTTCGGTTAGTTCGCGGAAACGCGGGTCTATAATAAGATCGATGATGTGCTCGCAGGCATCGGTAAGCATGTTGGCGAAGCCTGTTGGCAGGAAGATGGGTGTTTCTGCTATCCGGAACTCTATAGCGTCGGGATAGCGGCTATTGAGATCAGCCAGGAATTGTTCATAGCGTTGCCGGGTGAACGCGGCGTTGAAGGCTTGGCGCAAGGCTGGTATCATCGGCTGCTTTTAGGGAAAGTTACGCCGTTTCGTGAATCGTTTTGCGCCTTCACGCCTATTTTGTGAATTTAGCCTTCGGTGCGAATCGGCTCATGTCCGGTTGCCTTCGCTATCGCCCGGCTGCGGCCAACGGACCCGTGGTCCGTTTGGATAAACTGTAATCCAGGAAATTCGGGATGATGTGGCTGTAGGTCCAGCGGATCTTGTCCGGGTCGTTCGAGTTGGGTGATCATGCTCTGCCATTTTTCTTCGCCGTGTTCGGCAATGACGGTGTGTCTTCCGGTCTTCGCGTTGGAGGTACATGCTCATACCGGATGGCGTCGGCTTCGGGATGGAACTGGGTACCGATCATGAATTCGTTGAAGCGGATGGCCATGATCGCTCTTTCGAGTGGGAACATGGGGTCTTTCCTTTTCGATGGCCAGGACCTTGCCGGCCATTTTTTCGATACGTGTCGTAGTCGGGTTGGATCACCTGGTAGCTGCGGCTGTCGACGGCGTAGAAAGGGTCGCGGAGGCCTGCGAATACGGGTTCGTTCGCGAGCGTCTTCCATCATATGTATGGGGAAGACCCCGAAATGCGGTGGATCTGCGGTTGGTCACCTTGGGCTATTCCATAGTGCCGGCTTACGAGTTGAAAGGAGTGACAGATGAAGAGCACTTGCTTGGGGGCGCCGTTTGCGGGGTCATCGTTGTATTGTTCGATCTGCCGGAGCCATTTCCAGTAGGCCGGCTTCCCATTCGCTGCCTTCGCTGTCGAGGGGGCTGCCGGGGCCTCCGCTGGAAATGTAGATGTCATAGGAGAGGTCGGGGAGGTGATGTTCGCCGTCGTACTTCGAATTCGTCGAATTGCAGTTCCATACCGTGGTCATGCGAGCGTATTCCGTGAGTAGTTCACGGATACAGCGCATGCCCTGGTTGGCCTGGCCTTCATAGAGATCCAAAATAGCTACTCTAACCAT
>CBDCBP010000009.1:0-291197 GCA_965214315.1 Puia sp.
ACGGCAGTTAGCCGTCCTGACCATGCAACAAAAGACCATTTCCATAGCTGAATACAGCTATGATCTCCCCGCCGACTCCATCGCCTATTATCCCCTTCCCGAGCGCGATGCCAGCAAGTTGCTTATCTACCGGGCATTGGACGCTAAAGATGTATCGGGTGAGAAGCCTACCGACGCCGCCGCTTTGGCGGATGAGCGCTTTACCGAGTCCAACGCTTTGGCGGGTAAACGCCCTACCGATCTCAACGCTTTGGCGGATGAGCGCTCTACCGACTCCAACGCTTTGGCGGGTAAACGCCCTACCGATCCCAACGCTTTGGCGGGTGAGCGCCCTACCGACGCCGACGCTTTGGTGGGTGAGCGCTCTACCGACTCCAACGCTTTGGCGGGTAAACGCGCTACCGATCCCAACGTTTTGGCGGTTGAGCGCCCTACCGACCCCAACGCTTTGGCGGGTGAGCGCTTTACCGACCCCAACGCTTTGGGGGCTGAGCGCCCTACCGACCCCAAAGTTTTAGCGGCTAGAAACGGGATCCTATCGCATGATATTTATCGAAACATCGCCGATCATTTGCCACCGGGTGGTTTTTAGTATTCAACAATACGAAGGTTGTCGAGGCGCGCATTGTCTTTCAGAAGCCGACGGGAGGACAGATCGAAATCTTTTGTCTCGAGCCGGCGGCGGAATATGGGGGCATGGCCGCGGCGTTGGCGCAAACAGGGCGCGTGCGATGGAAATGTCTGATCGGCGGCGCTTCGAAGTGGAAACCCGGACAGGTATTGCAGAAGACGCTCGACGATGATGGGGTTCGTGATGGTCAGGTCGGTGCTCGTGGGATTGGTGCCGGTGGCGTCGATGTTGATCGGGTCGATGTTATTGGGGGCGGTGTTGGTGGGGTCGATGTTGATCGGGTCGATGTAATTGGGGGCGGTGTTGGTAGGATTGCTCCTGGTGGGATTGGTGCCGGTGGCGTCGATGTTGATCGGGTCGATGTTATTGAGGGCGGTGTTGGAGGATCGCTCCAGGTGGGATTGGTGCTGGTGGGGTCGATGTTCGCAGGGCCGATATTGATGGGGTTGGTGCTAGTGGAATCGATGCTCGTGGGGGCGATGGTCGTGGGGTCGGTGCTAGTGGGGACGGCGCTCGTGGGGGCGGCGCTCGTGGGGGCGATGCAGGCGGGGGTGGCGGCGCGGTCAGTGTCGTTGTAGAAGCCCGGTGGATCGAGCGATCGGGTGACGCTTTTATCATCGAACTATCCTGGACACCCGCGGAACTGACGTTTGCGGAGTTGCTGCACCGGGCGGGGCGCATCCCCCTCCCACCCTATATCCATCGTAATGTGGAGACTTCCGACAGCGAACGTTATCAAACCGTCTATGCCCGGCATGAAGGGTCGGTGGCGGCGCCGACGGCGGGTCTTCATTTTACAGACGCCATTTTCACCTCACTGGCAAAGCGCGAAATCCGGCATGCGTATGTGACACTGCACGTGGGTGCGGGCACTTTTCTGCCGGTCAAGGCTGCAACGATGGGCGAACACCATATGCATGTCGAGTTCCTGGTGGTGAACAAGCAGACGATCGTTGACATCCTGCAGACCATCAAAAGCGGGAAACCAGTGATCGCGGTCGGGACTACTTCGGCCCGGGCGCTCGAAAGTCTGTATTGGTTGGGAAAGAAAGTGGCGGTTCATCAGGAGATTGAGCCGGCCGCATTGCGGGTACAACAGTGGGAGGCCTATGAAGCTGACGCTGGTGGCAGTCCGTCTGGTGGCCCGGATGAATTGGAGGCAACGGCTGGTTCGACGGCGTATGTGCTGGCGGCGCTATTGAAATGGATGGAAAGGCGGGGTGTTGAAGAGTTGGTGGCTACGACGCAATTGCTGATTACTCCAGGTTATGTTTGGCGTGTCGTTTCCGGTCTTGTCACCAATTTTCATCACCCGGAATCGACGCTTTTATTGCTTGTCGCTTCGCTGATCGGACAAGACTGGCGGGAGCTATATGCGTATGCCCTGGATCATGGGTTTCGTTTTCTCAGCTATGGCGATGGCTGTCTGCTTTTGCCTGGCGCCGGCGGGTAGCCTTGCGATCCGGCTGCTAGTCTACGTATCCCGCAAAAACGCCGCCTACAAGAACACCTAAATGCTGGCCCAGGACATTGCTGATTCAGGCATCCTTAAGCGGAAATTCGAGGGTGAAATTGGTGCCTTTTCCTGCAATGCTGTCCACTTTTATTTTCCCATGGTGCGCTTCGACGATGGTTTTGACATAGCTCAGGCCGAGGCCGAAGCCTTTTACATTGTGCAGGTTTCCGGTGTGGGCGCGGTAGAATTTTTCGAATATCCGGCGCTGGGTTTCCTTGCTCATGCCGATGCCATTGTCTTCGATACGGATGACCAGGCTTTTTTGCGTGCTGTGCGTGATGATGCGGATGAGGAGATTATCCCTGGAATATTTGACGGCATTGTCGATGAGGTTGGTGATGATATTCGTCAGGTGGACCTCATCGGCTTCGAGGAGGTCATTCTTGGCGTTCAGTTGCATTTCAGAGCGGCCGCCCTTGCCTTCCAGCTGGAGGTGGAAATTCTCCATGGCCTCCTGTATCAGTGCATGTGCGTGGAGGGGCTTGAGGTTGAGCTGTTGGTCCTGTCGATCGAGGAGAGAGGCCTGGAGAATGGTCTCGACCTGTTTGTTCATCCGCCGATTTTCTTCCTTTATTATTCCCGTGAAGTACGCAGACTTTTCCCGGTCATGCACGACCTTTTCGTTGCGTAAGGCATCGACGGCCAGCGAGATCGTGGCGAGAGGTGTCTTGAACTCGTGGGTCATGTTGTTGATGAAATCGTTCTTTATCTCACTGAGCTTTTTCTGGCGGAGCAAGGCGTTCAACGTAGTATAGAATGCGGCGATGATCACCAGCGTGAAAAAGATGGCGCCCGCGATCATGATATGCATCTCGCCGAGGACGATGTCTTTGAAATCCGGTATGATGACGCCCAGGACCTCGTCGGGCATTGTGTTGCTGACGTCCATACTTTCGGGCGCCTGCAGCGGGAGAAAAATAAACTGTTTGCCCGAGGTATCCTGTATTTCCTGGAGGTAGAACTTCGATTGCAGCTCCGGTGGATGGAAGGCGAGCCCGGCAGTCCCCAAATCGGAGGAGATAGAGAACTCGAAGCGAACATTCTTCAGACCGACCTTATTAAAAGCCTTGCGGATCTTTTCTCCGACATCCTCTGCTGAAAAGCGCTCGGCTACCATTGGCACGCGCATCAGTTCTTCTGTCAGGGGATCGCTGGGTCGCCAGGAGCCGCCGATCTTCAAGCGGAATGTTTTTCCCTGGCGGGCAGCCCTTTGCTCCACGAGTTCCTGCGTCACCGCATTCAGGGAATAGACCAGCTTGCTGTACAGTTCCTCGCGCTTGTTCTGCACCATCGTCAATATCCAGTTGATCTGGATATAGATAATGCCGATCAAAGACAGCGTGATCAATACAAAAATGACAGGGAAAATTTTTTTCAAACCCATACTTTTTAATGAGCCGGGGCCCGCCCGGTTTAGTCAAGGTCCATCTACAAAATTATCAAAAGGATGAAGGGTTACCTTTAAAGGCGCTATTGGAAATCGCTATTTAACGAAGGTTTCACAAAGAAAAGGGATTTCCCCATAAAATGCGCTATATTTAGTTGGAAAGGCCCGCCCAGGGGCGCTCCTTGCGGCTCCCGCTGCGTGGTTTGTTGGGTACGGAAAGCAAACCAATAAGGGCATGAATATTTTGCTTCACGATCGCTGTCATCGAAAAGACTCATTTTTGCAGGTGAGTTTTGCTATATTCCAGGATTACTTAATTTAGATGATATGGAGAGCCCGGCACCAGGCATATTGTTGATCGCTGATCCCTTTTTGAAAGATCCTAATTTCATGCGCACGGTGGTTTTTCTTTGTGAGCACCAGGATGAGGGCAGCTTTGGATTTGTGCTGAACAAGCATTACGACTATACGCTTGACGAGCTGGTAAGTGGATTGGATGACCTGATGAAGATCCCTGTTTATCTTGGCGGCCCTGTCCAAATGGATACTATTCATTTCCTGCATCAATATCCCGACAAGATCACGGGTGGTTATGAGATCATCGACGGCGTTTTCTGGGGTGGCAACTTTGAGACGGCGATCGAGTTGATCCGTTCCGGCGAGGTGGATATGGCCAAGATCCGGTTCTATATCGGGTATTCCGGTTGGGGGAGCGGCCAATTGGCCGATGAGTTAAAAGAGAAGTCCTGGCTGACCGTGCAGGCGAACCGCCCGCTTGTCTTTCACAAGACGCCAACGGATATCTGGAAGGATGCGCTGCGTCATCTCGGCGGGGAGTATGAGATGATGGTCAATTTCCCTATCGATCCGCAATTGAATTAGGAAGAAGCCAGGGTTAGACACGAACATTTTTTGTTGGGTCAGGACCTCAAGGGATCAACTATCACCTGCCGTCAACGGGTACGGCGCCTTCAACCAAAACGGTAACGGTATTGTGAATGACTTCGACGAAACCACTTTGAATAGTGAAGAACGCGAGGTGATTGTTCTTGTCCTTGAGAACCTTAACCCGGCCAGCCTTGAGTGCGCTTACCAGTGGAGCGTGTCTGTCCAGCACTTCGAAGAGGCCGTCGACGCCGGGCAGCTGCACGCCGTACACATCGGCGCTAAACAATTTCTTCTCGGGGGTTAATATTTCCAGATTCATACTCCTGGGGAGTTGTGATTGATTAAAGAAAATTAGCCGCGGGCCTGTGCCTGCAGTTTCTTGCCCTTCTCAATGGCATCGTCGATGCTGCCAACGAGGTTAAAGGCAGCTTCCGGGTATTCGTCGACTTCACCGTCCATGATCATGTTGAAACCACGGATAGTTTCGTCGATCGGCACGAGTACGCCTTTGAGGCCGGTGAACTGTTCAGCCACATGGAAGGGCTGGGACAGGAAACGTTGTACTTTGCGGGCGCGGGCGACGGTCATTTTGTCCTCGTCGCTGAGTTCATCGAGGCCAAGGATGGCAATGATATCCTGGAGTTCTTTGTAACGTTGGAGGATCAGCTTTACGCGGTTGGCGCAGTTGTAGTGCGCGTCGCCTACGATCAGCGGGCTGAGGATACGGGAGGTGGAGTCCAGCGGGTCGACGGCAGGATAGATACCAAGATCGGCGATCTTACGGCTTAGTACGGTTGTAGCATCCAAGTGGGCGAAGGTCGTCGCGGGCGCAGGGTCGGTCAAGTCATCTGCAGGCACGTAAACGGCCTGAACAGAGGTGATGGAGCCGTTCTTGGTGGACGTGATCCTTTCCTGCATGAGGCCCATTTCCGTGGCCAGCGTAGGCTGGTAGCCCACGGCGGAGGGCATACGACCGAGCAGGGCGGATACTTCGGAGCCGGCCTGGGTAAACCGGAAGATATTGTCAACAAAGAAAAGGATATCGCGTCCCTGGCTTTTGCCGTCACCATCCCGGTAGTATTCTGCGATGGTCAGGCCGCTGAGGGCGACGCGGGCGCGGGCGCCGGGCGGTTCGTTCATCTGACCGAATACAAATGTGGCCTTGGATTCGGCCAGTTCGTTCATGTTCACTTTGCCGAGATCCCAGCCGCCATGTTCCATACTGTGCTTGAAATCGTCGCCGTATTTCATGATACCGGCTTCGATCATTTCCCGCATGAGGTCGTTCCCTTCACGTGTACGCTCACCTACCCCGGCAAAAACGGATACCCCTGCATATGCCTTGGCGATATTGTTGATCAATTCCTGGATAAGTACGGTCTTGCCTACACCGGCCCCGCCGAACAGACCGATCTTACCGCCTTTTGCGTAAGGCTCGATCAGGTCGATGACCTTGATACCGGTGAAAAGGATCTCGGTGCTCGTGCTGAGGTTCTCGAACGCGGGGGGCTTGGCGTGGATGGGGCGGCCGTTGGTCTTAGGAACGGCGGGCAATCCGTCGATCGGGTCGCCGGTTACGTTAAAAAGCCGGCCTTTGATACCATCGCCGATCGGCATGGTGATGGCGCCGCCGGTATCGGTGACGGCTAGCCCGCGAATGAGGCCTTCGGTACCATCCATAGCGATACAACGTACGCTATCCTCACCAAGGTGCTGCTGGACTTCCAAAACAAGGGTTTCTCCATTGGATTTTTTCAGTTCAAGCGCATTGTAGATCTCGGGGAGCTTGCCTTCAAACTGCACATCGATAACAGCGCCGATGATTTGCTTGATCTTACCGGTACTTGCCATATACAAACGGGTGTTTTTTAATTTGGCTGCAAAGGTAAGGGGACGTGGGGAAAGTTAAAAATACTATATTTATGTTCTTTACCAATTCGCTATGCAACTGATAGCCGTCAGCACTCCAAATCTAGCAAAGGAATTTATCCGTGCAAATGTAGAACTCAATAAGCGCAATAAGGCGTATATACGTCCTATTGACAAGGAAATCAACGAGGTATTCGATCCCGAGCAAAATAAGGCGTTCCGGCATGGCGAGGCTACCAGGTGGGTCCTTAAAGACGGCGAGGGGCGGCTGATCGGGCGGATAGCCGCATTCGTGAACAAAAAATACAAAAACAAGGGCGATGATGTTCCCATCGGCGGGGTGGGCTTCTTCGATTGTATCAACGACCAGGCCGCGGCGGACATGTTATTGGATGTCGCGCGCCATTGGCTGTCGCAACGAGGGATGGAAGCCATGGACGGGCCCATCAACTTCGGCGAGCGCGATAAGTGGTGGGGCCTGCTGGTGGAGGGTTTTCATGAGCCGCTGTGGAGCATGAACTTCAACCCACCCTATTATAAAGACCTGCTGGAAAATTATGGTTTCAAACCGTTCTTCCATCAGCTTTGTTTTGGTCTCGATCCTATGGCACCATTGAGCGCAAAGGTCCTGCAACGCCATGCCGCAATTGAAGCCGATCCCCGCTACAGCGCGCGGACGATCGAGAAGAAAAACCTGGAGAAATATGCCCTGGATTTCGTGACGGTGTACAATGCCGCTTATGCCGGCCATGGCGGTCTTAAAGAAATGAAAAAGGACCAGGCGTTGTTGTTGTTCAAAAAGATGAAGCCGTTGCTGGATGAGGATATTGCCTGGTTTGCGTATTACGATGATAAACCTATCGCGCTTTTTCTGAATATCCCCGAGTTGAACCAGTATTATAAATATTTCAATGGGAAGGTCGGCCCGCTGCAGATGCTGCAGTTCGTCTGGCTCAAGATGCGCGGTGCGTGCAAGCATTTCACGGGGATCATTTTTGCATTGCATCCCGATTTTCAGGGTAAGGGCGTGGACGCGTATATTATTGCCGAGTCGGCGAAGGTCATTCAGCCGGCCAGGTTTTACGTGCATTATGAGATGCAATGGATCGGAGATTTCAATCCTAAGATGGTCAATATTGCCAAAACGCTGGGGGAAACCTATGTCAGCCGTAAGTTGACTACCTACCGGTATCTGTTCGACCGCAGCAAGGAGTTCAAGCGGCATCCGATGTTGGCGCAATAGGGTGGGTTCGGGCGCCGATGTGGGCGCAGTACGCTGGGTTCGGGCGCGGATGTGGGCGTAGTAGGCTGGGTTCGGGCGCTGATGTAGGCGTAGTACGCTGGGTTCGGGCGCTGAATTTGGCGCAGTAGGCGGCCTCCATGTAGCCGGGCGACTTGTTTTGGCGCAGTAGGCAACGTTAGTTGAGCGACTTGTTTTGGCGAACTATGCTATCATTTGCCTCTTTTTGATGGGATGCTGTAATAGGTTGCCGATGTTGGCGCCGTGCCCTGGATCGGACTTCGGTGTTTGCGAGATATGCCGAGGGTCAGCCGCCGGGATTGGACCGGTAAGCCACAGTCGACCTCCGACAATTGGTCTTTTTATCCCGCTGCATGAATCTTTTCCAGCTGTTGAATATAATCAAATAACTGTCTCTTTTCTGGAGATTTTTCCCTTTGGTGGAACGGTACAGTGGAACGGATTTTATAAATAGTTGACTGTCAGCTTTTACTGGTTTGGCATGACGTTAGAATTACATGTGTATATCGCACACGAGTCGCTAGGAATTAGACCTTTAGCTCAGCATTGAACGGATCGTATCCTCTTTTACTTGTCCAGCACCTTCGGAAACCCAATCAGGGAAAGTTTAAAATCCAATATCGCTTGATGAAGGCGAGATCACCCAAAAACTGGACAACATTTAGCAAGGGCCGGCTTGAGAAAGCCGGCCTTTCTCATTTATTCGTTTTCTAAGATCACAAATGGTGATCTCAGCGCATTGGTCTTTATTTGAAGCCAATGAGCTCATAACAATGTTCATTTGCATGCCTTCTCGCTCTTTAGAATACTGGCCGGCATAGTTACATCGTCTTCGGTGAAGGCACAGGGATTATATTTGGCATATTTACCTCGTCCGTCTAAGGTCACCAATTGTGACCTTAGAGAATTGTACTCGTCCTTTGTCAACCGGAAATGGCAGGAAGCGCGGTGACAGGCGGCGATGGCGCTTCTGGTTCGGCGGGGCCGATGCGTGGGGCCAGCAGCTTGTACAAAACGGGCGTCACGATGCGGGTGAGGATGGTCGAGCTGAGCAGGCCGCCGATGATAACCAGGGCAAGCGGCGAGTACAGGGGGTTGTTCTCGGCTACCAGCGGGATGAGGCCGCCGATGGCAGTCAGTGTCGTGAGGATGATTGGGACAAAGCGGGTCTCACCGGCTTGTTGGATGGCCTCGTCGAGGGCCATGCCCCCCTTGCGAAGCTGGTCGGTATAGTCCACCAACAGGATCGAATTCTTGACTTCGATGCCGATCAGGGCGATGATCCCGATGACGGCCACGAAGGAGAAGGTGTTTCCCGTCAGCAGGAGAATGAGGACGGCGCCGATAATGCCAAGCGGAACTACAGACAGGACGATCAGCGTACCGCGAAACGTTTTGAATTCGAGGATCAGGATGCCCAGGATGCCGAAGATGGTGAAGAGGATAATGGGGCCTAGACCGCCGAAGCTTTGCTGTTTGCTTTCGACCTCACCGGCAGGCATATAGCTGGCACCATGGGGAAATTGCATTTTGTCCAGCTGTTCGAGCACGCCCTTTGTGACAACGGTAGTATTGTAGCCATTGCGGACGAACGCGGTGACGGTCGTATACCGGTCTTTATCGTAGTGGCTGATGCTCGTCGGCGAACTCTGGAATTGAATGCCGGCCACTTCGCTCAGGGGGACCGAGGAGCCGCTATAAGCGTTGACATAGATCTTATTCAATGCATCCAGGGTCTGGTGCGGTCCACGCGGCAGGCAGACATTGATATAATAGTCGTTGTCCTTGTCATCGTCCTTGCGGAAGGTGCCGACATCGAGACCGGTGATGGCCAAGCGGACAGTACGGTCGATCTCATTGACAGGCACGCCGAGTATACCGGCTTTTTCCTTATTGACATTTACTTTGATGTCCGTTTTAAGGGAAGTAAGCTCATTGTTGACATAGATCGTGCCACCCGTTTTCTTCAGGAGGTCTTCCACCCGGAAGGCCAGACTACGTAGCGTATCCAGATCTTCGGAGAAAAGGCGGATCGCGATGGGCGCTTCTATCGGGGGTCCCTGCTCGAAATCTTTTACTTCGATCTTCGCGCCCGGGTAGTCCTTGAACCTGATCCTAAGGGAATCGATCATTTGTCTTTTACGAAGAAAGGGGGTCTCATTGAGCTGGATAAAGATCTGCGCATAATTGCTGACTTCGTTTTGCGGGATGACATTGTAGTAGATGCGCGGGTTGCCACGGCCTACGCTCGTAGCATAGTTCTTGAGATCGGGCAGATGGCTGATCTCTTTCTCTACCCAGTGAGTGATGGTATCCGTTGCTGCCAGGCTTGTTCCGAGCGGGGTCTGGATATTGATCAGAAACATTGGTTTTTCCGATGCCGGGAAGACGCTGAAACCTACGCGTGGAATGAGCATCAGTGCGCCTACGAAGATGCCCAGGGCGATCATGAGTGTCAGCACGGGCCGGTTGATAGCGCCGTGCAACAGCCTGCGGTAAGAACCGTTGATGCCGCGGTGCAGTGCCCGGAGAAAGATATTGCCTTCGGGGTGTTCGTGCGGGCTGAGGATCCGGCTGGAAAGAAAGGGCACGATCGTCAACGATACAAACAGCGACGCGAGCACGGTTGTCACGACGGCGGCGGGTAGGCTGCGAATGAAATCGCCGGAGGCTTCAGGCAGGAACATGAGCGGTAGAAAAGCAAAGATCAGGGTTGCGGTGCAGCCCAGGACGGCAAGGCTGATCTGCCGCGTGGCGGCGATGGCGGCGTCTTTTCGTGAATACCCAAGCCGGAGGTAACGTTCGATGTTCTCTACGACGACGATGCTGTCATCCACGAGCAAGCCGAGCGCCACGACCATTCCAACGATACTAAGCTGGTTGATGGTAAAATGGAAGAGATCGAGTATAAACAGACCGATCAATAGCGATAGCGGGATGGAGATCATGACCACGATGGACGCCCTTGGGCCAAGGGGAAGCAGGGTGATCATGACGAGCAGGATGGCCACGCCGAAGTCCCTGGTGAAATGACCGAGCCGGGTGCGGACGCTCTGGGCGTTGTCAAAGCTCTTTTCGTAGGTGATGCCCGGCGGCAGTTCTGCCCTGAATTTATCCAGGACAGGGTCCATCTCCTTTTCGACGGCAAAGATATTAGTGCCACTCTTACGACTGGCGGTTACGAATACGGCCCTCCGCCCGTTGAGACGGCCGATATAGGTCTGCTCGTCGTAATTGAACCCGACGTCGGCGATGTCCTTTATATAAATGACCTTCCCGCCTACGCCAGTGACGATGGTATTCTTTATTTCGTCGACGCTTTTAAATTCACCGCTGGTCTTGATGTTAAACTTTCGCGCGCCCATATCGATGCTCCCCGCGGGGATGTTGACGTTCTCGCCCTTGATAGCCTGCAGCACGGTGTTGAGTGGGATCTTGTTCTGGGATAGCTTTTCCAGGTTCAAGGATACCCTTACCTGCTGACGTGGGAACGCCCAGTTATCGACGTTCTTGAGGGTCTTGATCTTTTCCAGACGGTCCTTTAATTTTTTGCTCCAGTCCTGGAGGTCGCGGTATGGTGCAGTCTCGCTAAGCAGGGCTACCTGCAGGATATTCACGTCGGAAGGGCGGAAGCGTTGGATATCGATGCTGAGGATGTCGTTGGGAAGATCGGGTCTGACGGCATTGAGCTCACGGATCACGTCCTGGTATTTCTTGTCGGGGTCGGTGGAATAATTGAACTCGAGCTGTACGACGGCCAGGCCATCGTCGATGGTGGACCGGATGCGTTTGACGTCGTCCATGGCATTGAAGCGCTTTTCGATGGGATTAACGACGAGTTCTTCCATGTCCCTAGGGCTGGTACCGGGATAGAGGATGATGGCCGAGAAGGTGGGCGCTTCCGTGTCCGGGTCTTCACCCCTGGGCATATTCAGCATGGAGTTGACCCCGATGAGTGCCAACATGAGGAATACGACGAGGGTAAACTGGTAGTTACGAACGGAAAATTGGGTAATGTTCATCGCAAAATTTTTATCTGGTCAATGAATCGGTGTCTGCGACTGGTTTTACGATAGACTTTTCCGTCAAATACCCTGCTCCTTTGGTGACGACCCGCTGCACACCTTCCAGGCCGCTGCTGACGGCGATTCGGTCGCCTTCCAAAAAGGCGACTTGTACCGCAATTTTTTTAACTGTCCTGCGGTCTTCGTTCAACGAATAGACATAACCGGTAGATCCTTCGCCTTCGGCAAGCGCGGAGGCCGGTATAAAGGTATATGACCTGGGGGCGGGCGGTTGGAGTGTCAGGGTGCAGAAAAGACCGGGAGCCAATTTATGGCTGCGGGCGTCCACGGAGACTTCCACGGCATAGAGCCCGCCGGAGGGGTCGGCGCCTTCGGCCAGCTTAGTGACCTGGCCCTGGAAGCGCTGGTCCGGATAGGCATCAATCGCGATCATTGCTTTATCGCCTTTGTGAAGTGCTGCCCAGTCTTTGTCGGATACCCCAAAGCGTACGACCCAGCTATGCTGATCGACACCATTGAACTGCAGGACGGCTGTGCCGGCTGAGGCATACTCTCCTTCGCTCATTAGTTTCTGCAGGATCGTGCCGTCGGCGGCGGCCCTGATCTGCGCATATTGCCGGTTGAAACTGGCTATCCTTAACGCGTCGCCAGCCACGGTGAGCTGTGTATGTGTATTCTGTACCTGCTCGAGTGAGGCTACGGTATCTCGATAAAGGTTTTTGACCCTGTTCTCATCGCGTTGGGCCTTTTCCACGTTCTGCGATGCCTGTTGCACCTGGGCGTCGGCCTCGGTAAGATCGAGTGTCGCCAGCAGCTGGCCGGCGGTAACATGATCTCCTTCTTTGACATATATGCGGGAAATGATGCCGCCGATCTTAAAGGACAGCCGGGCCTCATCATTGGAGGCGATGAGGCCGGAATACTGCAGGACGCGGCCGAGGTTGGCGACATCGACGGGTTGCACCCTGACTGGAATAGGCTCCTCGACAGGGTGGCTGGATGCGGCCTTGTTCTCACCGCAGCGGACAAGGCTGAAGGCCAGCAGTGCCGCGAGGGGGAAGCGGAGTAGCAGAAGTTTCATGTTCATATCATTATTTTTTGAAGGTGTATTGGGGTGTTCGCGTGGTTGCATCACAGTTTGTAAGAAGCGGTGACGCGTTCCAGATCTGCTGCCCGGTTGAGTGCCATGAGCCGCCCCTGCGAATAGCGGATCTCGGCGTTGGTCAGCTGGGTGCGCGCGTCGATGAGTTCGACCTGCAGGGCCTGCCCTTCATCGAATCTTTTTTCTGCGAGGCGGTAGGCCTCCCTGGCGCTGCTCACCTCATCGGCCTGGGCGCGCAGGGCTTCGAAAGACGAGTGGTAATTATTGACTGTGATCTGTTGTTCGAGCGTGAGCTGTTCGGTGAGCTGGCGGTATTGTTCGTCGACGGCGTCGATATCGATGCGTGCCTGCTGGATCTTGTATTTGTTGTCATTCGCCTTGAAGAGCGGCCATACGAGGTTGATCCCCGCCAATTGATAGAATTGGGTCCCGTTGAAATGAAAACCAAATCCCTGGTAGCCGATATCATAGAAGGCATTGAGCTGCGGGATCAGGTAGTTGCGGTCCCATTTTAAATTTGATTTAATGATTTGTTGATAGCTCCTGAGACGGGAAAATTCCTCGCGGCTGGTGCTAACGTTTGTCATGGCGGTGGTTCCCGGCAGCGACGGGAATCCGGGGAGGGTCACGGTAGCGGATAGGGGCTGGCCAGAAGCCTGCTGTTTTGCCGCTTCCGCCGGGACTTGCCAGGTCATCAGGGAGGAATCGGTGCGAATCGGAGTTTCGAGCGGCCGGTTGAGGAGGAAGTTAAAATAGGCAGCGGCGTTGCGTAAGTCGTTGCCCGCCTCGATCAGGGAAGCCCGGACACCGCTGACCTGGGCTTGTGCGCGCATGACGACCTCGCGTGTGGCCATATTGTTCTCTACAAATTTCTGGCTGACCCGGAGGTTCTCTTTTACGAGCAGCAGCGCCGTCGCATAGATGTCTTCTGCCTTTCCTGCCTGGAGATATTGGTAATAGGCCTGCCGGATATTGCGAACCAGGTCACGGCGGTAGACATCGCGGTCTGCGCGGCGGGTGTTGATGGTCTCGGTGGTTACTTCTTTGTTGTGTAGGAGATCGGTGTTGAGGATGGGCAGGGTGACTTCCATTTTTGTATCGTGGAAGTCATTCGGCAGGAATTGGATCGATTGGTTGGCGACATGGGGAAATTTGTTGGTTCCGGTGAGTTGGTTGAGCGAGGAATACACGCCGTTGAGGAGGTCACCGATGGGTATCTCTTGTGAGCGGCCGCCATTGGCCAGGGTGTATTGGGAGCTGAAGCCAGCCTGGGGATAGAACATCGACCTGGCTCTTTTGAGGTCGAGTTGTGAGCGGCTGAGGTCGAAATTGCGTTGGTGCAGGGCCAGGTTGCTATCGAGGCCGAGGCGGATATAATCATCCAGCGGGGCGCCTGGTTGGGCTGATGCGTGTTGGAAGGCGGCGGCTAGGGCCAAAAGGAGAAGCAGGGTTGATTTTGGCATGACGTTTAACTTATTAATTATATACATTTAATTACCATTGTTCTTTTCGATCGCTAAAAAAAGGGCCTGTGGCCTGTCATGTTGCTGCCCGATGGCTTTTCGGGCGGCGTTGGTAGCGTGTGGGGCCGGGCTGCTGTCGATTTGCGGTCGGCTTGGTGCTTTGTCGAACTGTTGCGCTGTCTAGTCGTGGTCGGCTTGGTGCTTTGTTGAACTGTTGCGCTGTCGATTCGTGGGCGGCTTGGTTTTATGTTGAATCGGGCTGCTTCGCTTCTCCGTCGGCTTGGTGCTTTGTCGAACTGTTGCGCTGTCTAGTCGTGGTCGGCTTGGTGCTTTGTTGAAACTGTTGCGCTGTCTAGTCGTGGGCGGCTTGGTGCTTTGTTGAACTGTTGCGCAGTCTAGTCGTGGTCGGCTTGGTGCTTTGTCGAACTGTTGCGCTGTCGATTCCTGGTCGGCTTGGTTTTATGTTGAATCGGGCTGCTTCGCTTCTCCGTCGGCTTGGTGCTTCATTGAACCTTGCTGCTTTTGTTCTGCGGGCGTGTTTTGCGCTTCTTGTTGTCCTTGCCCTCACGCTGGGCGGGGTCTGACGGTGCTAGGGTTTTTTGATGGTAGTGTCGATGTTGTTGATCAGCCAGTTCAGGGACTGCTGCATGACGGGCACGATCATTTCCGGCGGCTCCACGAATTTTTCCAGTCGCTGGCGAATCGCCAGGGACACCAGCCCGTGCACAAAACTCCAGACGGCGAGGCTTACCAATTGTGCATCGCCCTTACCCAGGTATCCCTTTTCCATACATTCTGCTACCGTTGCCTTAAGCCGGTCGATCGCTGCGTCCCCGGGTTTCCATTCGCAGCCGGGGCTGGCGATCTTCTTCATGGGCTCCCCGAGGATGAACATCAGGTTGTAATATTCGGGGTTCTCCATGCCGAACTGGATGTAATTCTCCCCCATCTTGTGGAGCCGGATCAATGGGTTCTGGATGGACGCAAGGTTGAGGTTGAACTCCTGCATCTTTTGGAAGCCCTCGTCGTGAAGACCTTCGAAAATCTCGTCCTTGTCCTTAAAGTACAGGTATACGGTGGTCGGGCTGTATTCGATGAGGTCGGCGATCCTGCGGATCGTGACGTTTTCGAACCCCTCTTCTACGAATAATTTCATTGAGGCTTCCAGGATCAGTTTTTTGATCTCCAGCTTTTGCTTTTCCTTCCGCTCCGGAATTCCCATGTGAAATATTTTGCCGCGCCCGCTTTGGATGCTTTCAGTTAACAATACAAATATAATTAACAATGTTAATAATCCAAATTTTTCGAGGATTATTTTTCCGAAGGTACGGAATAGGTGGGTTTGGGCGGCGAGGGGCGCGGCCGCGGCAACGTCGGCGGGCAAGTTTAGGCTGCGGGCGGATCGGCTGGGGCGGGTGGATCGGGAGGCTTCGGGCGGATCGGCTGGGGGCGGCCTGGGGGTTGGCCGGCGGGTGGGATGGGTGCAGATGGTGGCAGCCGGGTGGTTGGCCGGCAGGCGAGTTGGGTGCAGATGGTGGGTGGTTTAGGCGGTGGGTGCAGTACGATGGGTGGCGGGTAGGCTCATGCTGTAGTGGCAGATGGCGGCGGCGGGCTTTGGGTTCGGCCGGCAGCGCGGGTGGTGGTGGCGGCCGATGGGAAGGTGGTAAAAGGCGGATGGCTTAGGCGGTGGGTGCAGCAGTATGGGCGGCGGCATCTTTGAAGGAAAAGCTCGGGCTTTGGGTTCGGCCGGCGGCGCGGGTGGTGGTGGCGGCCGGTGGGAAGGTAGTAAAAGGAGGGTTTACGTGGTGGGTGGAGCAGTGTGGGCGGCGGCACCTTCGGTGGAAAAGCTTGGACCGCGGGCGGCGGGCGGTGCGGGTGATGGTGGCGGCCGGTGGGAAGGTAGTAAAAGGCGGGTTTACGCGGTCGGTGGAGCAGTGTGGGCGGCGGCACCTTCGGTGGAAAAGCTTGGACTGCGGGCGGCGCGGGTGGTGCGGTAGGAGATGGCGGCGGGCGGCGCGGTGGCGGCGGGCCCTGGGAGATGGCGGCGGTGCGGTGGAAAAATGACGAGGAAGTCGTACGTTTGCTTCAGGAGTACGCTACATGGATAAATTTATCGTTTCGGCCAGAAAATACCGCCCGCAGGATTTCTCGACGGTGGTGGGTCAGGCACATATCACGACTACCCTTAAGAATGCCATTAAGAACCAGCAATTGGCGCATGCCTTTTTGTTTTGCGGGCCCCGGGGCGTGGGCAAGACGACCTGTGCCCGCATCCTGGCCAAGACCATCAATTGCGAGAACGTGTCACCGGAGGGGGAGGCCTGCAATCATTGTCATTCCTGTGTGTCCTTTAACGAAGGCACTTCGTTGAACATCCATGAGCTGGATGCCGCCAGCAACAATTCCGTCGATGATATCCGGACGCTGGTAGAGCAGGTCAGGTTTGCGCCACAGGCCGGCAAGTACAAGGTCTATATCATCGATGAGGTGCACATGCTCAGCACATCGGCCTTCAATGCGTTCCTGAAGACACTGGAAGAGCCACCACCCTACGCCATCTTTATCCTGGCAACCACGGAAAAGCACAAGATACTCCCCACCATCCTGTCGCGCTGCCAGATCTTCGACTTCAAGCGAATAACACCGGCGGATACGGTGTCTCACCTGGAAGAAATCTGTCAGAAAGAGGAGATCATGGCGGAAAAACCTGCGTTGCAGATCATCGCTCAGAAGAGCGAGGGCTGTATGCGGGATGCGTTGTCGATCTTAGACAAGATCGTCAGTTTCACCAACGGGGAACTTACTTATACCAATACGCTGGAACACCTGAACATCCTGGACGCGGACTATTACTTCCGGATCCTGGATGCGATGCTGCAGCAAAATCTCTCGGACGCCCTGCTTGTTTATGATTCCATCAACCGGAAGGGATTCGAGGGCGACCTTGTCCTCAACGGGTTGGCGGAATTCACCAGGAACCTGCTTGTCTGCAAAGATGAGAAGGTGGCTGGCCTGTTAGAGGTGGTGGAGAGTTTCAGGGACCGGTATATGGCCGCAGGCCGGCGTGCAGATACCCTTTACCTGATCAGCGCGCTGAATGTGCTGAACGAGGCCGAGATCAATTATAAGTTAGCCCGCAACAAACGGCTCCACGTCGAGCTGGCGCTGATCAAGCTCTGCTATCTGGCCCAGGCCTTACAGGTGAGCAATGGTGAAGGTGGAAAAAAAAAATCTGAGTTTTTGAGGCCGGTGTCATTCCGGAATATCCCGGCGATGGAGCCGGTGCGGAAGAGCGAGTCACCGACGTTCGTCCCGGAGTGCCCGGCTATGGGCGACGGTAGCGGAGCGCGGCTATTGATAGAAACGGAGGTGAAGGCAGAAAATCACTTGGAAGAGACGCCCGCGGCAAGCGCGGGACAGCCCGTGTCAGCGGCGGACAAAGCCGGCGCGGCCAAGGCTGTTGCCGTAGCGCCATCCGGCCAGGCGATTGCTCAGCCAGTGAGTGCTCAGCTAGTGAGTGCTCAGCCAGTGAGTGGTCAGCAGGTGAGTGGTGAAGGGAGTGGTGCAGGGAGTGGTGCGGGGAGTGGTGTGGGAAGCGGTTCGCTGGGTTCGCTGTCGCGGATCCGCCAACAGTTTGCCTTGAAATCGCAAAACAATGGTGCGGCCACCATCCTGCCGCTGGAGCCGGAGGCGCTACACCGCGCGTGGCAGCAGTACGCCGATTGTCTTCGCGAGAACAGGAACCCTGCGGTGCAGTCGCTGGAACTGGCCGAGCTGCGGATCGTGGATGATCAGACATTCGAGGTTGTCACGGGCAATAACCTGGAACAGAAATTCATTGAACAGGAGAAGCGCAATCTGAGTGACCACCTGCAAAAAGTTTTTGCCAATAAAGCATTGTCTTTTCAAGTGATGATCAAGGAGAAGGCTGCGGAAGTCGAGGAGTCAACCGACCGGCCGCTCAACAAACGGGAGCAGTTCCAGCAGATCGTGGATCAGTACCCGCTCGTGAAAGAATTGAGGGACCGGTTGCGGTTGGAGTTGGATTATTGAAGGAAGTCCACGGGCCTCGCGGCCGAAAACAAATGTTAAAAACCTTCCATCACTATTGACATCTTCTTTATTGGCGAGAATTTTGCCAATTTGTACGCATATAATCTATGACAGGCAACCCGACACCTTCTTCAAAAACACAGATCTTCCAAACGAATTCACCGGGACGCTGGCAGCGTCTGAAATGGGGTGGGCGACTGTTGCTCCTTATCCTGATCCTCGGTGTCGTCATCATCTTCCTGGCGGTATCGCGGGATTATAAACCCGCTTTACCGCGGATGAAAGAGCAAAGCCAGTTGTACAAAAAGGTACTCGACACCAACCGGACCTTTCTTTTCAAGAACAGTCTCATCGAGCAATACGGTGGCTTCCGCAAATATATCAACGAAAAGGTCCCTTACCGGGCGGGGGCTTTTCCTGGACAAAGCAAAAAGGATTCGGAGCGTATGGTGCAGGAAGGGCTGGCGAAGTACGATACCAACTTCCGGTCGTTCACCAAATTTCCGGCCGGCATCCGCGCAGCCTTCTATGTGGACTGGGATGCACAATCATTTTTGTCCCTGCAGCAGTATATCGACAAAATGAATTTGGTGATCCCCGAATGGATCTTCGTCGATCCTACCGCGGATACGGTCTTTACCGACATCGATCCGCGGGCCTGGGCGGTGATGAAGCGTTCGGGGGTGAAGATCCTGCCCATCCTTTCCAACAACTACAAGGAAGTATTCCGTGGGGATGCCGTTCGCAGGATCATCGCAGACCCGGTAAAAAAACAGCGGCTGATCAACGACGTGATCAATATCTTGATTAAGAACGATTTCGTCGGGGTCAATGTGGATTTTGAGGAGCTGGACGCAAAGAACAACGAAGACCTTGTCAGTTTCCAGAAGGACCTGTATGAGCAACTGCATGCTAAGCATCTGCTGGTGACACAGGACGTTATCCCTTTCAACGAGGACTATGACTTCAAGGGACTGTCGAAATACAACGACTATATTTTCCTGATGGCCTATGACCAGTTTTCAGACAACAGCGGTCCGGGGCCTATCGCGCATCAAAAATGGATAGAAGGCGCGGTCGATGATGCGGTAAAGAATATTCCGCTGCAAAAACTCATCCTTTGTCTGGCCGCCTATGGATATGACTGGAAGCTTGGGAAGAGCATGTCTTCGCGGACGGTCAGTTACCAGCAGGCATTGTTCACGGCCAAGGACAACGAAGCCGTGATCGACTTCGACAACGATTCGTATGACCTGCATTATGATTACGACGACGATGACAATGTGCGCCACCAGGTACAATTCACGGACGCGGCGACGATCTTCAATGCCCTGCGCTTTGCCACGGAATATGGGATAGCGGGCACATCGATCTGGCGGCTGGGGGACGAGGACCCGCGGGTATGGGACTTCTATAACCTGGATATGCGGAAGTCGGCGCTGGAACACTTTAACTTCTCAGAGTTCAGCAAGGTAGATGCCAAATCCGGGGCGGACTTCGTGGATTACGAAGGTTCCGGGGAAGTGCTCGACGTCATTGCGACACCTACCAACGGGCGGATCACGCCAGATGTCAATAAGGGTGAGATGCTGATCACGGAGGAAAGATATGACAGTTTACCAAGTAAGTTCGTCGCGCGGAAATACGGGACCCTGGACTCGATGAAGCTGGTGCTTACTTTTGACGATGGGCCCGATCCCAATTATACCCCCAAGATACTGGACATCCTGAGCAAGTATAAGGTTCCGGCCGCCTTCTTTGTGGTGGGCATCAATGCGGAGAACAATATTCCGATCGTGAAGCGCGAATTCCGGGAAGGCCATGAGATAGGCAACCATACGTTTACCCATCCGAACATCGCCAAGGTGAGTACCCGGCGCGCGATCCTCGAGATGGAGTCGACGCGATTGCTGATCGAATGTATCACGGGCAGGTCTACGATCATGTTCCGCGCGCCCTACAACGCGGATTTTGAGCCTGAGAAATGGGAGGAGCTGATCCCGGTTGCCATCGCACGGACGAAAAATTACCTGGATATCGGGGAATCGATCGATCCGCTTGACTGGGAGCCAGGTACGCCGGCGGACAGTATTTTTGAGCGAACGGTCCGGCGCAAGGATGAGATGACGAAAGCCGGGCTTAGCGGGAATATCATTCTGCTGCACGATGCGGGTGGGGATGGCCGGGAGGCAACCGTGGAAGCGTTGCCCCGCATCATCGAGTACTTTCAAAAAAGAGGGTTCCAGTTTACTACTGTTGCGGCCATCCTGGGCAAGACCAGGGATGAGATGATGCCGCCCGTACCGAAGGGCGGGGGTTATTATCTCCTGCAGATCAACTACTATTTTGCCGAACTGGGTTATTGGAGTGGCCATATTCTTTTCTCAGCATTTATCGTCTTTATGCTCCTATCGGTGAGTCGGGTATTGTTTATTGCCGTTATCGCCACCAAGGAGCATTTGCGGGATAAGAAATATGGCTTTGCGCCCTTTTGGGCGGCTGATGAAAGCGGGGCGCCGCTGGTAAGCATTATCGTCCCGGCCTTCAATGAGGAACTGAATGCGGTGGGTTCGGTGCAGAGTCTGTTGAAAGGAACCTATCCCAATTACGAGATCATTTTTGTCAATGACGGCAGTCATGACCAGACCTATGAAAGAGTGAGTGCCGCCTTTGCGGGTAATCCCAAAGTCAAGGTCTTTACAAAACCCAATGGGGGCAAGGCGTCGGCACTGAATTATGGCATCGGAATGTCGGAGGCGGAATTTGTAATCTGCATCGATGCGGACACCAAGTTGCGGGCCGACGCCGTGAGTCTGTTGATGGAGCACTTCGGCAAGGAGCGTAGCGGCCATAGGGCGGAACAAGGCCCTGTCGGCGCTGTGGCGGGGAATGTGAAGGTCGGCAACCAGGTCAACCTGATGACCCGGTGGCAGGCCATTGAATATATCAGCAGTCAGAATTTCGACCGTAAGGCCTTCGCTTATCTGAATGCCATTACCGTTGTTCCCGGCGCGATCGGGGCTTTCCGGAAACGGGCGATCGAGGAGGCGGGCGGGTTTACTATGGATACGCTTGCAGAGGATTGCGATCTCACGATCCGCATTTTGCGTTGCGGGTATGTGATCGAGAATGACAATCGGGCCGTGGCCATGACGGAGGCGCCCGAGACCCTTAAGCAGTTTTTCAAACAGCGGTTCCGTTGGAGTTATGGTGTCATGCAGACGTTCTGGAAAAATCGGGACGCCCTGATGAACTGGAAATATCGCTGGCTGGGTTGGGCCGCGCTGCCCAATATCCTCATCTTTCAATATATCATACCTTTTGTGATCCCGCTGGCCGACTTCTTCATGATCGTCGGGCTGCTGACGGGAAACGCATCTAAGATCGCGGGCTATTACCTGGTATTCATGCTGGTGGACTTGCTGGTGGCGTTGCTGGCCTTTAGCTTTGAACGGGAGAAACTGATGCGGCTGATCTGGTTGATACCGCAGCGGTTGATCTGGCGCTGGCTGACCTGGCTGGTGCTTTTCAGGGCCGTGCGCCGCGCCCTAAAGGGGGAGTTGCAGCACTGGGGCGTGCTCAAGCGTACGGGGAACGTAAAAGTAGTGTAGGTTGCTATTTTTATCTTAATTTCGAGGCTCATTTAAATTCGACAATGCTATATGGCTGAAGTAATTTTAATGCCCCGGCTAAGCGATACGATGACGGAAGGGGTGATCGCTGCCTGGCATAAGAAAGTAGGCGATTCCGTGAAGAAGGGAGAGTTGCTCGCAGAAGTGGAGACGGACAAGGCGACGATGGACCTGGAAAGTTATAAAGACGGCACCTTGTTATACACCGGTACGGATAAGGGTGGTAAGATCCAGGTGAATGATTTGCTTGCGATCATCGGGGCGCCGGGTGAGGACATCGCTGCCCTCGTCAAGGGGGGAGGATCTCCAACGAGTCCGACGACAGCAGCCGCATCTGCAACAGCGCAAACGACAACAGCCGCAACGACGGCCAACGCGCCTGTGGCAACGCCGCCGACGACAGCAGCAACGACGACAGCTGCGCCTTCGCCAACGACAACAGCCGGAACGCGTCCAACAACAGCTGCGACGTCGCCAACGACAACAGCTGCCGCGGCTGCGGGTGGGAACGGGGCCACGGGGGGGATCGATCTTTCGAAGCAAGAGGAGGTGATCCTGATGCCCCGCTTGAGCGATACGATGACCGAAGGGGTCATAGCTGATTGGCACAAGAAGGTCGGAGATACGGTGACGAAGGGGGATATCCTTGCTGATATTGAAACGGATAAGGCGACGATGGAGTTGGAGAGCTATAAGGAAGGCAAATTACTGTATATCGGCGCGCAAAAGGGCGACAAGATCGCGGTAAACGACCTACTGGCGGTCATAGGAGATGAGAAGAAGGTCAACCTCGAGAAGATCGTGGGTGCTGCCAAGAATAAGGGCGTTGCGGCGCCGGAGGCGGCAGGCGGTGCTTCTGAAGCTGCCCCGGGGCAAGGGCCGGGGCTTATGACAACGGCCGCAACAGCGGAAACGGCCGCAACCGGCGTGGCTTCGCAAAGTGGGAGTGCCACCGCTGGGGGCCATTCCGAGCTTTCGGTAAGCGCCGATGGCCGGATCAAGGCTTCGCCTTTGGCGCGGAAGCTGGCCGCCGAAAAGGGAATCGATATTTCCATGGTAGCGGGTAGCGGCGACAACGGCAGGATCGTCAAGAAAGATGTAGATAGTTTCACGCCTGCCAAGCCGCAGGCGACGAACGGCGCCGTTCAGCCGGCCGGGGCCGGAAAAACGGCTGCTCCTGCGACAGTCGGGGTAGAAAGCTTTGAGGAGGTACCGGTGTCGCAGATGCGGAAGGTTATTGCCAAGCGGCTTGCCGAAAGCAAGTTTACGGCTCCCCATTTCTATGTGACCATGTCCATCGATATGGATAAGGTGGTGGAAAGCCGGGCCAGGCTGAATGAGATCGCGCCGGTAAAAATATCGTTCAATGATTTTGTGGTCAAGGCGGTTGCCCTGGCGTTGAAGCAGCATCCTGCGATCAACAGCAGCTGGTTAGGAGATAAGATAAGGGTCAATCATCATGTAAATATTGGTATTGCCGTATCGATCCCGGATGGATTGTTGGTGCCAGTTGTACGTTTTGCCGATACCAAGGGTCTTTCTCAGATTGCGGTTGAAGTGAAGGATTTTGCGCAAAAGGCGAAGGCTAAGAAGTTACAGCCTGCGGATTGGGAAGGCAGCACGTTCACCATCTCCAATATGGGTATGTTTGGGGTGGAGGAGTTCACGGCGATCATCAACCAGCCTGACTCTTGTATCCTGGCGGTAAGTGCGATCCAGCAGGTGCCGGTGGTGAAGAATGGGGCTGTGGTGCCGGGTAATGTGATGAAGCTGACATTGAGTTGTGATCATCGGGTAGTGGATGGGGCTGCGGGAGCCGCATTCCTGCAAACGGTAAAGGGGTTGTTGGAAGAACCTGTACGGATGCTGATCTAGGAGCAGGTTTGTTTTTGAGCGTGGACGGATGCTGCTCTAGGAGCAAGTTCGTTTTTGCCCTATGTGTTTTTCTCTTAAGCGAAAATTTTTTCCGGAAAGGGCTGTAAAAAAGCCCCCTCATAGAAATGAGGCGGCCCTTTAAACCTTATCCTATCGAGCTACCTATAGAAATAGGAATCTGTCAAGAAATGTGTCCTTGCTGTTCCAACCAAACTTTAGTATTCAGAAAATCTTATCAGGAGGCGACTACAGCGCCTTCTGGACAATCTTCGCAGATCAGCTTCACCCGCTACGAATGGTAACCAATCTCTCCAACGCAGGCTTACCATGACCTGGTGTTGTGGTTAACGGGAGCCGCTATTATTCAACTGTGCCTTAACCTAATCGGGTGCGACGTGTGATGTGACCCTTAACAGGACAAAGATAGGACAAAATTCAAATTGCGGTCTAAAAAGTCCAATTATTTTAAAAAATATTTTCTTTCCCTGCTTTTGGAAAGAATGTGTAATTTTGCCACCGTTATTATTCCTTTCTAATCACATTCGTGACAACCTTCTGTACATACTCCTGAAGGATATTGCTGAATAGACGGGCCTTTTTTCAATCATAAATAGAATTATTTTGTCATTTCAACACCTCAATCTCATTGAGCCTTTGTTAAGGGCTTTAAATGATGAAGGGTATACGACTCCTACGCCGATCCAGGAGCAAGCCATACCCATCCTACTCGAACGCAAAGACTTGTTGGGCTGTGCCCAGACGGGCACTGGAAAGACCGCGGCTTTTGCGCTTCCGCTTTTACAACTACTATGTGAAGACGACGCAAGTCCGGCTGAATTCACGCATCGCGGCGGGCCGCGTCCCATCCGCGCGCTGATCCTTACTCCTACCCGTGAGCTGGCCATCCAGATAGATGAGAGTTTTGCGGCTTATGGGCGTTATACGGGGCTCCGTCATACGGTGATCTTCGGCGGGGTGCCTCAGCATGCGCAGGTACAGGCTTTACGGCAGGGGGTCGATATCCTCGTAGCCACCCCGGGCCGGCTGCTCGATCTTTCTGATCAGAAATTACTCAACCTCAAGGATATCCGCTATTTCGTGCTCGACGAAGCCGATCGGATGCTGGACATGGGTTTCATACACGATGTCCGCAAAATCCTGACGAAGCTGCCGGCCAAAAGGCATAACCTTTTCTTCTCGGCGACGATGCCGCCCGAGATCCAGAAATTATCCGGTTCCATTTTGGTAAACCCCTCCAAGGTGGAGGTGACGCCGGTTTCTTCCACGGCCGATACGATACAGCAGTCCATTTATTTCGTCGATAAAAAGGACAAACGCAGTCTGTTGCTGCATGTGCTGAAAGGAAATGAGATCCCTACGGCGCTTGTATTCACCCGGACCAAGCATGGCGCCGACAAGGTTGCCCAGGGTCTGGCGCGGGCCGGTATTCGTGCAGAGGCCATCCATGGCAATAAATCGCAGAATGCGCGGCAGAAGGCACTTGAGAATTTCAAGAGCAGGCAGACGCGGATCCTGGTAGCTACGGATATAGCGGCGCGCGGGATCGACATCGATGAACTGACGCATGTGATCAATTTCGAGCTGCCCAATGTGCCGGAGACTTATGTACACCGTATAGGCAGGACCGGTAGGGCCGGTGCCAGCGGTATCGCCCTGTCCTTTTGCGACCTAGATGAAAAAGAATTCCTGCGGGATATCCAGAAGTTGATCTCCCGGCAGATCCCGGTCGTGGAAGACCATCCGCATGTGTTGTATGGCGGTGTTTCTACGGACGCGCCAACCGTTTCCGCTACTTCCAATGGCAATAGCCAGGGAGGCAGGAGCAGCGGCGGTCGTAGCAACAATGACAGTCAGCGCAGGAATGGCCAGCAACAGGGTGGGATGCGGCGCGACGGTCGCGGGAGCGGCAATGCCAATAATGTCGGCAATGGCGGCCGTGGCAATAATGGTGGCAATGGCGGCCGTGGCAACAACGGCGGTACGCAACGCACCAACCCCTCTTCCGGCCGGCCGCCTCGCAGGGACCAAAGACCGCCGGAAAGA
Organism: Puia sp.; assembly: GCA_965214315.1. GTDB lineage: Bacteria > Bacteroidota > Bacteroidia > Chitinophagales > Chitinophagaceae > Puia. The sequence continues at coordinate 25,767 of CBDCBP010000009.1, forward strand.
CCTGAGGGCAGCCGGAATGCCGAAGGTCCTGAGCGAACCGAACGAACCGAAAATATTCCACAAAACTACCTTGGCGATGAGCCTGCACCCTGGGAACGTACCGACCCGGCGCAATCTGCCGAGCGGGTTCAACCGACCCGCCGTGAGCCGCAGCAACAACAAGGCGGGTCTATGGAGAATGGAACCGACAAGCGTCGTCCGGAGCCGCAACGCCCCGGTCAGCCAGATGGCCGGCGCAACCCGAATGATCCTGCAAGGCCCAGGCCACCCAGGAAGAATGCGGCCGAGTTGAAGATGCCTGAACAGAAGAAGGATTACAAAGATCCGCTGGAGGACATTGAATTCAAGATCAACCGGAGCGAAGGCGACGAAAAATGGTAAGTTTTGCCTAGTTTTGGGCGGTGAACTACTTTCTCATTTTCCTGTTGGTAGTGAACCCGCCTGTTTCGTCGATTTTGCCGAGACAACAATACGAGCAATTCTTTCCGCATCACAATGCATTATATAGCTACGAAGCCTTTATAAAGGCAGCGGCCAGCTTCCCCTTATTCGCCGGAGAAGGTACTCCGGAAGATCGAAAGCGGGAGCTGGCTGCTTTTTTTGCCGATGTAGCCCATGAGACCACCAATGGCGGTCCCGGTTCCGCCGGCGGCGCTTTTGCATGGGGCCTTTATTACACGGAGGAGCTGGGCTGCGCCGATGGTCATTGCACCATCTACAATACGGGCGGAACGAGTCCTTACCGGCCTGCTCCCGGCAAATCATATTATGGCCGGGGCCCCTTGCAACTGAGTTATGCCTACAATTACGGACTAGCCGGCGTTGAGTTAGGCCTGCCGCTCTTACAGCAGCCCGAACTGGTGAGCCATGACGGGATCGTCGCCTTCCGTGCGGCGTTGTGGTTCTGGATGCGGGCACAGGCGCCGAAACCATCCTGTCACGATGTAATGTGCGGGAAATGGGTGCCGGATGCACGGGATACACAGGTAGGGCGTCGACCGGGTTTCGGGATGACCATCAATATCATCAATGGCGGCGAGGAGTGTGATAGTAAGGATCCGGCGATGAAAGCCAACAGGCAAGACAGAATTGGCTTTTACCGGCATTTTGCCGGTATATTGCAAGTCCCGGTCGAAAAGGAATGTGATTGCGTGGCGAAGGGGGTCTACTAGACAGGCTGTTTCTTAATATACCAATGCGCTTATGAATCTTTCGAAAACCGGTCTTCACCGCACATGGCAAACCAGGAGCCTGTCCATTCTGGTGTTGGCGTATGTGGTGATCTCCGTGATCGCGGCGGCGCAGGGTCTGCTGGCGGGTCCAAAAGTGTATGCTCCCGGCGGGAGACCCTATATAGACTACAACAATTTTCGCATTTTCAAATTCTCGTTTTACCATCTTATCGAGGGCCGGGACATCTATCAGCTTTTCCCCGACGACCATTGGGACCTTTATAAATATAGTCCCGGGTTCGCGCTTTGTTTCGGCCTGCTCTCCTGGATGCCCGACGTAATCGGGCTTTTCCTGTGGAATCTCATTAATGCGCTGTGCCTGGTGGCAGGAGTAAAACTGCTGCCCGTGCTCAACGACGAGAAAAAAAGCTGGATACTCCTTTTCTGTTTGCTGGAGATGTTGCTTTCGATCCAGAACACGCAAAGCAACGGGCTAATGGCGGGGCTGGTCGTGCTGGCATTTGCGCTGGCGGAACGCAAGCACTACGCCCTGTCAACCCTTTGCATTGTTTTCTCGTTCTATATAAAACTCTATGGTGCTTTGGCATTCCTTTTCTACCTGTTCTATCCCGGTAAATGGCGGCTGATCGGTTGGTCTATTTTCTGGACCCTATTCTTTGCCGTCATCCCGTTGACCGTCGTCAGCGGCCACCAACTTCTTTTCCTTTATAAGAGTTGGTTGCATCTGCTGATGGATGACCGGTCGGCCTCCGTTGGTCTGAGCGTGATGGGGCTGCTGGAGACCTGGTTCCATCTCACCATCAGCAAGAACATCGTGACGCTGGCCGGGATGGTCCTTTTCCTGCTACCGCTGATCCATGTGCGCCGATACAAGGACATCACCTTTCGGCTTTTATACCTTTCGTCGGTCTTGATCTGGATGGTGATCTTCAACCACAAGGCGGAGTCACCGACGTATATCATTCCGATGGCCGGGATCGGCATCTGGTATTTCGCACAGCGCCCCGATCTGCTGAACCGGGTGTTGCTGATCCTTTCGTTCCTGCTGATCTCGATGTCGGTCTCGGACCTGGTCCCTGCGCCGGTGCGGAACGAGTTCATCAGGCCTTATGGCATCAAGGCGGTGATGGCGGTCGTTGTGTGGCTAAGGATTTTGTATGAGCAACTGTTATTAACCTACAAGCCCCTGGCGTGGCAACGCGACCCCACATGAATAAAACCTCCTCCACCCTTCAGTTGCTGCGGCTGCATTTTTCATTCTTCCTGATGCCGGTGTATTGGTTTGCGCTGAGCCAGGTGGTGGACAGGAGTTGGGGGCGGGCGGTGTTGGTCTTCGTGATCCTTCATGTGCTCGTTTATCCCGCCAGCAATGGCTACAACAGCTATATGGATCGCGATGAGGGGCCGATCGGTGGGGTGGCGCATCCGCTTCAGCCGACCCGTCAGTTGTTTTGGGTGACGGTGGTCATGGACTTGCTGGCTTTGGCGCTGGGTGTTATCATCGGGCCCTGGTTCGTGGCCGGGCTGGCAATCTACATTCTTGCGTCAAGGGCCTACAGTTATCGTGGCATCCGGTTGAAGAAAAGGCCGTTTACCGGTTGGCTGACGGTGATCAGTTGTCAGGGTGCGCTGGTATTTTTTATGGTCTACCAGGGCAGTCATCGTGCGGCGGCCGGCGCGGTGAGCCTCCAGGCGCCGGTAGAAGCCATGGTCGCCTGCTCGCTCTTGTTGGGCGGCTTCTATCCGCTGACACAGATCTATCAGCATGATGCGGACCGCAAGGATGGGGTGCGGACGCTTAGCATGCTTTTGGGTTACCGGGGCAGCTTTATTTTCACCGGTTTGGTCTATGGCATAGCCTTTCTCCTGCTATTTCATTATTTCTTGCTGACCTATCTGGAACTGAAAGAATTCTTGTTATTGGCAACCTGTATGCTCCCCGTTATCGTTTATTTTGTCATATGGGCTGTCAAGGTTTGGCGGGATCCTGCAGCGGCAAATTATCGCAATACCATGCGGATGAATTTGCTTGCTTCGCTTTGTACCAATGCGGCCTTTATCGCCGTGCTGGTGGTGGGGTCCTGACTGGCTTCTGGTCTCATTATTGCAGCATTATTTGTATATAAACCAGCAACTTACCTTGAGTACAATCCTCTCTATCGGAACGGCGGTACCTGCCTTCCGGCATCTTCAGTCAGCTATCCTCCCCTTTATGCAACGTATTTACGGGCTGGAGCAGGGTGCCGGGCGGAAATTGCGGGCGCTTTACCAGCAAAGCGGGATATCCACCCGTTACAGTGTCATTCCCGATTATTCACAGCCCATTGAGCACTGGCAATTCTACCCGCCGACGGAAAACCTGGAACCTTTCCCTTCGTTGGAATCCCGTATGCATTGGTACCGCCAACATGCTGCGGGGCTTTCGCTGACAGCGATCCATCGTTGTCTGGAAGGGCATTGCGAGCCGCAGCAGATCACGCACCTGATCACCGTGAGTTGTACGGGCATGAGCGCTCCGGGGCTCGATCTGGAGCTGGTGGAAGCCTTGCAGCTGCCATCCACGGTATTCCGGACCTCGATCAATTTCATGGGCTGTTATGCGGCCGTGCATGCATTGAAGCTTGCCCATGCCCTGGCGGCGAGCGTTGAGGGGGCGAGGGTGTTGGTGGTTTGTACGGAACTGTGCACGCTTCATTTTCAGCAGCAGCCCACAGTGGACAATATGTTGTCGAGCCTGCTATTTTCGGACGGATCGGCGGCGGCGCTGGTCGTGTCCGATGACGCAATATACAGGGGGAAGGGGCTCAGGCTGCGGCATTTTTATTCGGAGATCGTGGCGGCGGGCAAAGCGGCGATGGGCTGGGAATTGTCGTCCACAGGTTTTCAGATGACGCTGACGAGTTATGTAACCGATCTGATCCGCGGCGGATTTCGCCGCATTGGTAGAAAGGGCGCTACAGAAAGCGGGCATGGAGCGGGAGCGGATCAACCACTGGTGTATCCATCCCGGCGGCAAGAAGATCCTGGATGCTGTTCACAAAAGCCTGTCGTTTACTAACGGGGATCTGCTACCGAGTTATACCGTGCTGGAGGAATTTGGGAATATGTCCTCCCCTACCATCCTGTTCGTCCTGCAACGGATCCTGGAAAATCTTTCGCATAGCCGGGACAATTGTATATTCGGGGCGGCTTTCGGCCCCGGGCTCACCATGGAGACCTTTATTGCGGAAACGAATTAATGTCAATCTATGCCAAAGCGGCTGGACTTTTCAAGGCGGAGCTACCCGAAAAGGAGCTGCTTGACCGGGACGACATCCCGTTCCCGGACATCGCCAGGAATATGCAGTGAGCTGGACTTTATCAATACCTGGCTCGGCGGACATGCGATCAGTGTGCAAGGGCTCAGGCGGGCTGAGTCGGGGACGGAGGCAGATCAGCATCTGTGAGATCGGTTGCGGCGGCGGTGATAACCTGCGGGTGTTGAGTCCGCTGGTGCCGTAAGCAGGGAATCGATGTGCGGGTAACAGGGATCGATTACAATGCTCATTGTCTATCGGTTGCGAAGGAAAAGATGGGCCGGAAGGGCCTGCCGAGTGGGTGCACTGCGGATTATCAGGCGGGTGGTCTTTAGCAGCCACCCGACCGGACATTATCTTTTCTTCGTTGTTCTGTCATCATTTCACAGACGAAGAGCTGATCGGTCAACTCCGTTGGATGGAGGCGCAGGCAGGGCTGGGTTGGTTCATCAATGACCTCCAACGGCATCCGCTGGCCTATTACAGTATCCGGCTGCTGACGGCGGCATTTTCGAGGTCTTACCTGGTCAGACATGACGCGCCCTTTGAGCGTTCTGCGGGGTTTTCATCGCGGGGAATGGCAGGCATTACTGGATCGAAGCCGTTGCCGAGGAGGTATACGCTAGGGTGGAAATGGGCGTTTCGTTGGTTGATCGTCTCGAAAAAAAAATTATGTATGACGTCATCATAGCAGGAGGCGGGCTGGCCGGGTTAGCGCTGTCGATACAACTGGGTAAGGCAGGCTATCGGGTCGCTCTTTTTGAAAAAGAAAGGTATCCTTACCACAAGGTCTGTGGGGAATATATCAGTTTTGGAAAGCTGGAATTTCCTCCAGGAGCTGGGGTTGCCGCTGAGCGACTGGAACCTGCCTGTGATCCGCAGGTTGTTGCTATCTGCGCCTAACGGGCTGGCCCTGGAGCAGGAACTTCCGTTGGGCGGATTTGGCATCAGCAGATACAAGATCGATGCGGCCCTGGCTGCACTCGCCCGGACGGCGGGCGTAGACCTTTTCGAAGGGGTGCGGGTTACCGACATGGGCTTTGAGAAACAGGTTGCCTGTTGTTATGACCAGCGCGGGCAGGTTCGAGGCGAGGGTGGCCTGTGGCACCTTCGGCAAGCGGAGCAACCTTGACCTGCGTTGGGATCGGCCTTTCACGCGGTAAAAAATCAGCCGGACTAAACAACTATATTGGGGTAAAATACCATGTCACAGGCGACCTGCCTGCGGACAGGATCGGGTTGCATCTTTTTCGCAATGGGTATTGCGGCATATCAAAAATCGAAGATGAGCGTTATTGTCTATGCTATATGACCACAGCCGGGAATTTAAAGGCCTGCGGCCATTCGATCCCAGAGATGGAAACAACCATTTTAAGGCAGAATCCGTACCTGGAAGAGGTCTTCCAATCTACGGTCAGGGTATTCGACCAGCCGGTAACGATCGCGCAGATCAGTTTCGAGCGAAAGACGCAGGTGGAGAACCATGTGCTGATGATCGGTGATGCTGCTGGCATGGCGCCGCCGTTGTCGGGCAATGGGATGAGCATGGCCTTACATGGCAGTCAGATCGCTTTCAAGTGTATCACGGAATTTTTAGCGGGGAGGACAGCCCGCCATGAGCTGGAGCAAGAGTACATGGATGCCTGGAACAGGCAATTCGGCAGGCGGCTTTGGCTGGGAAGGTTTTTGCAACGTTGGTTTGGCAGGGAGCGGCGCGCCAACCTTTTATTATCTTCGCTCAAGCCCTTTCCAACAGTCGTTTCATTTTTGATCAGGCAGACACATGGTCAGCCTTTTTGAGGGACAATCATTCGCGATTTTAAATCATGCTTATGAAAATTGGCTCATTCGGGCTGCTAATCGGATTGGTGTGTGCCCTGGAAACCACGGCACAGGATTACCAGGCTGTAAAGGGATCGCCTTTTGCGGGGTCGCTGGGGGTCGCGGATAATCCGGCAGTTCTCTTGAGCACGCCCTACCCCTGGGACATCACCATCTTTTCCGCCCAGATCAAGAACACTACGAACGCTATATCGTTCAGCAATTTCTCCTATCTGGCACATGGCGACACCCTGGGTTACCGATGGACGGACGGGGAGCGGAAGCGTTATGCCGCTGTCGACTTCAATGTGCACCTTTTCAATGTCCGCCTGGACCTTGGACAAAAACAGGCCATCTCTTTTGGCGCGAACCTGCGCAGCTATACCAGTGTGAGCACGGGGAAATTCTTTTACAACGATACGATAACCAACATGAACTCGTTCCTCAACCTGAACGAGAACAATACGTTCAGGGAGAACCTGGTGAGCAGCAGCTGGCTGGAACTCTTTGGCACCTATAGCAAGACCCTCCTGGACGACGACCGCGGACGATTGAATGCAGGTATAACGTTAAAGGTCATGCGCGGTGTCTCGGGGATCTTTGCGCAATTGAATGGAGGCACGATCAACCGCTCCGTGGATGTTGTCAACAGTTCGCTGACCGACTATTCGCTGGCGGCGGGCGATGCAAAATATGGGTATTCGGCCAACTACGATTATTGGCATAGCGACCGGACTACTTTTCAGAACCTGAAAGATTTTGTCGGGCATACCAGGGCCGGTGCGGCTATGGATATCGGTTTCGAATACCTGGTAAAGCCGCAATACGTCAGGATCTATGGCGATCCGGATGACTATTACGAATATGATTGGAAAATCGGAGCGGCCTTGCTGGATTTCGGCGAGAATGTGTATGTGTATGGTTCGCAAAGCCGCTCGGCGGCCAATCCGAACAGCAATGCGACCGATGTTGCGTTAAATACGAAATTCGACCATATCAGCAAGCTGGCGCAGTTCAACGACAGCCTGGCGACGATCGTAAGTGTCATCTCGCAGCCTGCCGGAAAATTCAGGATCTGGGATCCGACCAGGTTCGAGTTCAATGTCGACCGGATGCTGCCGGATCATTTCGCCCTGAATGCGAATCTGACGCTCAATTTGAGCGGGGTCGCGGGCAGTCAAAGAATGATGACCAGTGATTTTACATTGCTGGCGGTGACGCCCCGGTGGGAAACGAAAACGTTGGGTGCGTATCTGCCTTTGCAGGTGACCACGGAAGGCAGGGTATGGCTGGGGGGTGCGTTGAAGGCGGGTCCGCTGCTGATGGGCCTGCATAACTGGGCGAACCTCTTCAGCAAGAACAAGCTGCAGAATGGGGGCTTCTACCTGGCGATCGTCATCAAGCCGGGGAAGGGATGGAAAATTAGGGAGGAGAAGAAATATACCTGTCCGGTCGATTAATTTTTGTTTCAATATTATTTGAAAGTTCAGGAAGTCCAGTCAGCTTTGCGTATGCAACTAGCCGAAGCAAAAGCGCGTTTTATCGCGGACTGGGGGAGATTTGGGACCAATTGGGGTATTAACCGGACGATGGCGCAGACCCATGCGCTGTCGTTGGTCAGCGCCGATGCCTTGCCTGCGGAAGAAGTGATGGAGCAGTTATCGATCAGCAGGGAGAATGCGAATATGAACCTGCGGGAGTTAATGGGCTGGGGCTGGTGCAGAAGGTGCTGATTCAGGGCGAGCGAAAGGAATTCTTCAGTGCGGAGAAGGATATCTGGAAGGTGGCGCGGCAGATCATTAAGGAAAGGAAGAAGCGGGAGTTGGATTTTTTGTTGCCGGTGTTGAAGGAATCGAGCGAGGTGGAGGGTGACAAGCGGGACAAGGCTGTAAAGACCTTTACCGATACGATCGGGAATATCCGGAAATTCAGCGAGCAAGCCGACAAGGCGCTGGATATGATAGTCAAGGCCGATTAGCAGTGGTTCCTGGGGAGCCTGGTCAAGCTGATTGCGGGGAAGCCTTAGGAGGTTGGGTGCGCAGAAAGATGCGCCGAAAGAATGATTAGCTGTTGTGCGGCTTTTTCTTTCGCAACGGGAAGGTCTTTCTGGTCGATATTTTTCACGGCAATAAGGAGTTCAGGCAGGCCGTTAACAAACTGTTGCTGATGGGTTTTTACCTGGTCAACCTTGGTTATGCGGTTTACACCCTGAGTATTATTAACAATGTCGGCGATACGCGACAGTTGATCGAGGTGTTAAGTGAAAAAACGGGGTTCATGAAAAACAAGAAGATCGTCATTGCCGGAGGAGCCGGATTTATCGGTCAGGCGCTAGCCAGCCGCTGGGGTAAGGATAACGAAGTCGTTATATTGAGCCGTCAAAGTGACGCTGCAAAAAATAATAGCTATGGGCGTAAGCGTTTGAAGGCAGCGGACGGGTATCGCATCGTCTACCTGCATTGGGACGGAAAGCAGGTAGAGCAGCAGTGGGCGGCCGAATTGGACGGATGCGATCTGGTAGTCAACCTGGCCGGGCGCAGTGTAAATTGCCGTTATAATAAACACAACAAACAAGCCATTTTCGACAGCCGGACTGATTCTACCGCCGCGTTGGCGCAGGCCATCCGAGCTGCTGTAGTACCGCCAAAGTTGTGGATCAATGCCGCCTCGGCGACGATCTACCGGTATGCAGAAGACCGGCCGCAGGATGAGTATGGCGGCGAGATCGGGCATGGTTTCTCCGTAGAGGTCTGCAAGCGTTGGGAGCAGTGCTTCTTTGCCGAGAGAACCACGTTCACGCGCAAGATAGCTCTTCGTACGGCGATCACGCTTGGCGAAGGTGGGGTGCTGGTGCCTTATTTGCGGTTGATCAAAGCAGGGCTCGGCGGAAGACAGGGGAGCGGGCGCAAGATGTACAGTTGGGTACATATAGATGACATAGGTAGTGCGATCGAATGGTTATTCGGCCGTCCAAAGCTGGAAGGCGTCTACAATGTGGCGGCGCCCGAGCCGGTTACAAATAGTGTTTTTATGGCAACGCTGCGTAATTGGATGCATCACCCTTTCGGCCTACCGGCTCCGGCCTGGCTGCTCCGGTTTGGGGCGGCCATCATCGGAACGGAAACGGAGTTGATCCTTAAGAGCAGGTGGGTGCTGCCGACCAAACTACTGGAAACTGGTTTCAAATTTCGCTATGGCAGGCTCGATATGGCCTTGCAGGATATCCTGAAAAAATCAAACGACAAAGGGAGCAAGATTGTTAATTAAATGTATGGGTCAAGTAAAAAAAACATTGGTCCTCGGCGCTTCCGATAATCCGGCGCGCTACAGCAACATGGCGATAGGGCGGCTACGCGGTAAGGGTCATCCGGTTGTCGCCATTGGGCACCGGCTTACGCGCACGGGCGACGTGGATATCGAGACGGAGAAGAAAGCTTTCGCCGATGTGGATACGGTGACGCTGTACCTGGATGCCGGGCGCCAGAAAGAATATTACGACTATATACTTTCGCTCCGCCCCAACCGCATCATCTTCAATCCCGGTGCGGAGAACCCCGAGCTTTGGGCACTGGCAGCCGCTAACGGTATACAGCCGCTGGCAGCCTGCACGCTGGTGCTGCTAAGCACGAGCTCTTATTAGGGTATACCGATTGCTGCCGGATTGCCGGGCCTCTATTGGAGGTGCCGAGTCGTGTCAGCTTTTGCCGGGTTGTTATCAGGTAAAGCTGCTGTGACGGCCAACCGGGTAAGCGGTTTCCGCGGATGGTGTTAATAAAACATTAACGAGCACCCGATTTTGCGAATAGATGGTTTTTCGGTAAATTCGAAAAATCCTTTACAATATGTTATGGCGAAAATTTAATGGCGATGTCATCGAACTCCCCATCATTGAAGCCGTTGAAAACGCGATCCGCCGGGAGACCGAAAAAGGTTACCGCTTAAAGGTTTGCATCGGCACCGATTCCCAGGTGAAAGGTTTGGAAACGGAATTTGCTACAGTCATCGTTTTTTTGCGCGAAGGGCATGGCGGGTTTATGTTTATTCACAATGAGAAGACGAGACACCAGTACACGATCAAGGAACGCATGCTGGTCGAAGTGGCGAAGAGCATCGAGATTGCCTACGAGCTGTGCCCTCTCTTCAGCAAGTACAATGTCGATATGGAAGTACATGCTGACATCAATACGAATCCGCATTTCAAGAGCAATGACGCGCTCAAGGAAGCCATGGGTTATATTCTTGGGATGGGATTTGCTTTCAAGGCGAAGCCGGAAGCGTTTGCCAGTTCCAGCTGTGCGAACAAAGTGGTGAATTAGTTTGTAGGATTGCGCCGACGTTGGAAAATCATCAATTTTCCTGTTAGACTGCTCCACAAAGCGCGGCTTTTCTGCCTCGTTACCAATTACGACGAAAGGTTTCTCGTCGCTTCGGTTTTAATATAACTCAATGCGTTTAGCTCGATAGCCCATCACCTCGAAATAATTGGCACGTGGTGACCCTTTCTCACGTACGGCGGCTTGCCCTTATGGGCAAAAACCTTCACGAGCCCGCGCAAGTGGGATTTGAATAATGCTGGATGGCCCCATTGCCGTTATTACGGTAGCCCTGTTCGGGGGCCGGCACAATATGATCGCGGGGAAGTCCGCTGTTTTATGACTATTCTACTGTTGTTACCCGGAATTTAGTCCGTTCACCAAGCGTATTGATTTACCGCACCGGCTTCCGCGAGTAAGCAAGAACTTGTCAAAGCTGCTGGAAACTGAATGGTCGGATAGTAGAAGCAGCTTAATCTTCGTCGCAGAAATCGACGGGCTGACAGATTGGGGCTTTTGCCGTACGGCTCTTTATTTCTTTTTGGGAACGAAATAGAATGGCCGGGACTGCCGGAGTATATGCCGGAGCGCGACAAAGTCTAGTTCTTTTTGCATCGTTGCTCCCAGCGCGACAGCGTCTGCATCGTCGGGGTCATATTGCCAGGTTATTACGAGGAACTGCGGTCTTTCCCTTGCGATATTCGTTTTAAAATAAGAGGGATTCGACTGCGCCAGGAACCTGGCCCCTGGCATGCCGTCTTCAAGCCCGTCAAATTCAATTGCAGGAACGGACACAAATGCCGGTTTTTTTAAATCCTTGAGAGATTCCAGCAGGCTTTTTATCAGTTCCATCTTGTCAATGATTATCGCGGCCCGCACCTTTAACGTGTCTTCCTGAAAAGCAGAATCTGGCTTATAGCTGACCAAAAAGTCACGTTTTTTTTGTTCGCGCTCATTGCCCGTAAAACTGTTGTCGATTGTCTGAAGTTCATTTTGTCTGTAAGCCTCTTCCTCTTGCGCAGTCTTGCCTCTCATAACGTGGTTAATGACCAGTTTGACACTGTCTTTTTGCGCATTGAGCTCTTTTAACGCCTCCTCAAAATATTCCCTGCGGGTGACGATCTCAAAAGGCAGGCTATCGGAATAGGAGATCAACCACGATCTAACCTGTTCGGCACTGCCGATCGAATCCGGGTGGGTTGTGAATACACCGGTGTCCTGTCGCTGGAGGGGTCTGGTCAGCCAACGCGTTTGTCCATTGAGTACAAGCGGTTGCTGAAGAATCGACAAATCGTTGACCGCAATGGTCAGCAAGCCACTGCCTTTACCGATTGGGATGGCCATTTTTAACTGATATACTGCAACGGATGGTGTGTTAGCCGGCCTGGGCAGATACAGCGTGTGCCATTCAATGTCCGATCCCGATGCGCTAAGGCCTTTGAGGTTGGCAAATGCGTGAGCTGCCCATATGGCCATCGAATCGGCGATTTTTTTGGCGTCTTTGCTGTATTCTTTTGGAAATCCTTTTACCACGCTGTCTTTTCCTTTGGTCCAATTGACGATTGGGGCCAAGGGGATTGCATCTTTATCGATCGTCTGAGCGGCGCACTCCATATTTTGCAGCAGCCATGTCAGTAATATCAAATACGTTAAACGGATGGTGGGCCCGGATAGGCTTTTCGAATTGGTCATAACGGCGATTTTTGGGTCAGGGTTGCCCAAATAAGTAACTCTTTATTGCTGTTCGTTATTGCCTCGGGGCCAGGGCTTGTTGGAAATATACTGGAATCATTCGGTATCATGGTAGGGTCATATTATTTAAAGCCGGCATTCATTGTCCAAGACAAACTGAACGAAGCTCAGTTGTACTGTCATTACCAACTAATTTTTCCATTTTGGTAGTTGATCGCCGGCTTCAATCGCGTTTTCGGAAGGTGCTGTAGACCGGGTAGCCCGGAACAGGTAAAGCCGGGAATAAAGATTAAGTTTCGCTTACCGTGCCCCGATCTGGTTACCTGAAAAGTGTTTCCGGCGCCGGCGCCAAATGCATGACTGCCCAGCAATACGAGTGTAAAGACGATAAAGACCCTTTGTGCATTTTTCATGATTGTAATGTTTTCATGGGATTAGATACGACCATGCACAAAATGCTACAACCAGTTAAATTTTTTTTTGCTCCGTTGCCACAGGGCGGCAAATCAACGTGAGGCGTGTGTAGGCCTGGAATAAGGGTTTTAGGAGAAAAAATACAGCAAGACAACGAATCGTTGGCGGTCCGGGTGGGGGACCAATTCTGGCAAAGTACGCGCGACCGTTCCTCGTCTCAGATAAATGTAACTTATAAAAGAGGGAGCCAAACAACTCCCTCGTTCATTAAAACAAACCGAGTGTCCTGCGCTTGCCCGGTAGACACCGGGGCCGCTAATGGTATTACATACGCATTCCAAACGATGGCGAACCTATGTTAAGTATGTCGATCGAATGTAATCAGTACAAAAACCTTTTATTATATTGTTATATCGCCCGATCGATATGTCTTTCGCTATTTGCGCCGGCGATAATCGTCCCTACGAGCCTGACAAATGCGATGCTGGCCATGGCATAGTGGGCGCCCGGGTCGCCCTGCTCCCGTGTTATCCGACCCCCATACCCCGAAGCAAGCATCAACCAGAGACACAAGAATATTTCCATACGGGCATTTTGGAATCGTCCGAGTTAACCCGCCGGCTCTTGATAGAGTCTAAGGCAGGTAAGGATCTCGCGCCGGTCAGGGACCTCACCATTGGCGTTGTAGAAAAGGCATTGCTATTTATAGCCGTGGACTAGCGTCGCCCGGATCGAACTTTCCGGGCTGTGCGCGGTGTGGAGGCTGTGTTAGGAAAAAGCGTAGCAGGACGTCAGCCAGAAGGTGGCCAGTAACGATAGGTGTATTTTTATAGGCGCAAAGGTGCGGCATACCAAAGAATGTCACCGTTGCTAGTCTCAGATATATTTAAGCTCCCTTTAGGAAATGATTCAGACGGTTATATCTCTTAATGCAATAGAATCGCTATGGGTATTACTTGTCGTTTGCCAAATGCTACTCGTACTCATGATTCAGTCATTTACATTGACTTCGCATTACTTTTTCCATTTATCAAATCGCCAAATCGCCCCCGCCATCCAGTATCGGCCCAAAGCATTCGTCGAAGATTGCGTGAATATATTACCGGCCACCGTTCGGCTGATTCCTGCATTTTCATTTAGAAGGTTGTTCATCTTCAGCCTAATCAATAAACGGCCAGCGACGAGGCTTCGGGTGATCGAAGCATTGAGCAGCAGAATGGAGGTGGCCGGAGATACCTCGGCGACCCCTTGTTGCGAGGTATATATCACATCCGTGCGAAGATCATATCCGCGGAAAAAAAGTATTGCCAAACTGCCACTATGATTTTGCGTCAAATATCGAATGGCGGTCATATGATTGACGGAATTACGTGTGTCGGTGTAAACAAAATCCGAATTTACATGCATGGAATACTGATCCGGAACATCGCGACCAATACTAAATCCAGCACCAGCTGAATACCGATCTGTCTGATTCAAGACTTCATCTAGGTAGTTCACTACGCGACTATCCTCTAAGTTCAAATGCATCCCTATAGTCCAGTTTTGAAATGACCGGGTGGCGTACACATTCAGGCCGAACAACCTTGTCCCACTTACATTCACCGGCGTGGACAGCTGTCGGCCAAGACTGTCCGTGCTAATGCGCGTGCTTATTGCTGCCTCCGTCCAGCCGGAACTGCACGACACATCAAGCAGCAGTGGTCCGATCCGGCTAAATTGGACACTTAACGACTGCATCGAAGTTGGCTTTAGATTAGGATTGCCTTTCACCACTTCCAAAGGATTACTGTTGTTCGAGATTGCCTGTAGTTGTCCCGGAGAAGGCAGCTGGGAGAAGTTTTCAAAATTAAGTGAAAAGTGACTGGAATGGTTAAGAGTATATACCCACTGGCTCCGGACCAACGGAAAATCGAAGTGCTTTCCCCAAGCTGAGTCGCCAGCAAACGCGTTCTGGCGATAACTATTTCGCTGCATGCCAGCAAGCACCATATAGGTAAATTGATTCCTGCTACCTGACAACGAAGCAAATCCTTCCTGCATAACCAACTGGGTGAAATACTTGCCGCTCAAACTGTCAACACGCACGTCGTACTTGCCGTCCGCTTTTTCGAATGTAGCCTGGTCAGATCTATTTCCAGTTAAGTACAGCGAATAGCCAAAACCTATCCTGTTTTCTTTTCCAATCGGCTGTCTGTAGTTCACCGTTCCGCCAACGTTTTGCGAGGAATTCAAAAAAGCCTCACGCTGGTCAATCGTATCATAGCTTTCTTGCCGGCCCGAAACAGGTATAAAATGCTCCGAAGCATTCATATATCCGTCTGTGTTTTTCATTGAATTAGAGTAGCCCGCAGTCACTGAGAAGAGACGTTCCGCATTGCGCCGTCCTCGGATTCTAAAACCGATACTTCCATTGACCCCTAACTGATTCCAACTATCCTGAATCGATCGTCCTTGAGTACTTGCTAAAATCTTGTTGAATGAATTGTACCCGGAGTCCTGGTACTCATTCCAGGATTGTACCCGATTTCCCCCTACAGAGACCCGCAACGCCGATACCGAGTCTAACGAGAAATCGTACTCGGCATTTCCTAATTGCTGATCCAGACGATTTCTTGAACGGCTGTCCATTGTTTGCAGATAAACACTATCGGCAAGAACCTGAGCTATCTCTGATTTGGTGAAGGGATGGGTCAACAAATGCCCATATTGATAATTCATCAGAAGGTGATCATTCGCCTCGCTGCGCCCATTGGAATAATGCACCGCCGATCCAGCAAAAGCAGGAATTCCACCACCGGCGGAGGCCCCCAACGGGTCATCTGCCGAGAAGCCATTGGTATTAGTTATCGGCCCGTCGACATCGCCTCCGACATCTACTTTCCCCGTGTTTGCTATTCTAGCAAGTACCATAACCTGTCGGGAGCCATTCATCAATCCGAAGATTCCCCCCGCGTCATAGATACCCGCATTCTTTAATCCGCCCCCTGCCCCTTCGATCTTACTAAAAGGGCCATGTTTGACACGTTCCTTTAAAATAACGTTGAGCGTCTTGATCCGTATACCGTCATCCACCCCTGAAAACTTTGCCCCATCGCTTTTATGATCAAGAATCTCTACTTTTGCCACCATTGCGGCATCCAAACTTCGTGCGATGACTACCGGATCATATCCTGATACTTCTTCCCCGTCGATCAAAATTTTTTTAATCCGTTCACCATTATAGGTAATGGTTCCATCGGGACTTACCTGCAAGCCCGGGAGACGAACCAGCATTCCTGTCAACGATTCATTCATGCCCATCTTCATCCCTGACATATTGTATTCGATTGTATCTCCACGCCATCGAAGTGCGGGTCGCGACGGCGCCACAACGACTGGCGACATATAAGTTATTCGGGGATATAGATCAATAGTCGGATACTCTACGATCGCGTCCGGCCCTACGATTAATGTCGCCCAATAAGCCTCATACGCTGGATGGGTAATCATTAGATTATAGGTCCCGGCAGGGAGGCCCGTCAACATCCACCACCCATCCTTGTCTGATCGGACAAACCTTGCAAGACTGGAATCTGTCGCCAGAATTGCAACTACTGCATTAATGCAAGGTTGTCGTATTGTGGAATCATACACGCGGCCACGAATGTTTGCGGGCTGTCCCTGGCAAACGGTAACGTGCCCAAAAGCTAGGCTAGTGGCCACAATTAGCCAAAGAAAGTTATATCGGTGATGAGTATGTTCGCTCCAAGTGGTCACTTCAGGCTAAATTAGTTCGCTCCACTGCGACTATCAAGCAGCCATTCACTGAAGATACATTGCAACAAAATCCTTTTGCTGCCAATAGTTTGCAGGATCATAAACTAAACATTTACCCAATCGAATCTTTTTTGGTATCAGCGTTCATTCACATGTATATTCGACCTCAGCAGACGAATATTCAACTGCTGTCGATCACAAAGCTGCAAGCTGGAACGGCAATTATTAAACCATAGATTATATGACTGGGAGCAAATTAATGCCCGGGACAGGCCATTTTGTCCTTCAAAGATTGCGGCACACCGGTAATTTTGCGGTAGATCAACTTGTTCGTGTGTATGTGCAAGTCATTTGCCTCCAAAGCAATCAGCTTCAGTCAAAAATCGTCTCGATTTAACAGTTTGATATGAAACTCATCCTTTCGAATCGTAAGCCTTTAGCTGTCGCGCTCGCCGCAATCACCGCGCAATTCGTGCTATTCAAACTCTTTTATCCCTATCCTGATTTCTTTTCTGATAGCTATAGCTACATTTATGCGGCTTACGCACATCTCCAGGTTAGTATTTGGCCGATCGGCTATTCTTGGTTTCTATCAATATTCCATCATTTGACGCACTCCGATACCGCGCTTATCGCATTTCAATATTTCTTCTTTGAAGTGTCAGCCCTTTACTTTTATTTCACTATTTTGCATTTTTTCTCGCCGGGAAAGCCGTTTCGCATCATCCTAGCTATTTTGTTATTCGGCAACCCTCTCTCACTTTTCCTTTGCAACTATGTCAATTCGGACCCCATCTTCATTGCACTAAGTCTTTACTGGTTTACAGGGCTGATCTGGATTGTCAATGAACCGCGTTTATATCAGGTATTCTCTCAAGCCATTCTGTTATTCCTCTTATTTACCGTCCGAAACAATGCTTACGTCTACCCAGCGGTTTCATGCGTGGCGTTTGGTCTATCAATCCAACCCTGGCGGATCAAATTGGCCGGTATTATTGCGGGCCCCTTGATGATCCTCCCTTTTATTCTACATACGAGGAATGCCGCCCAACAAATGACTGGCACGGCCCAATTTAGCTTCTTCACGGGTTGGCAAATTGCTAACAACGCACTATATGCCTACCGGCACGGACATTTCGATGACACGCTCCTATCTTCTGCCGAAACCGTAAAACTTAATCGCCTCAGCAAGAAATTCTACAAGAATGTTCCGCCTGACTTTGAAGACCAAATTCAGGAATATGTGGGCAATTATTTTATTCGGGAACCAATATCCCCTCTGCGCTCATATCTCTATCAAAACTACACTTGGGAAGGCGATGCTGGTTTTGATTCCGCCTGGGGGAAAGCCTCGGCGATCTATGCCAAATTTGGGAACAGGTTCCTTTTTCGCAATCCAATCCCTTATATTCAATACTTTGTCTTGCCGAACACGATACACTATTTACTGCCGCCCCTCGAAAAATTGGCCATTTACAACACCGGTCGAAACGAAGTTGACAACCTTGTCCAATACTGGTTTGATTATTCCAGTCCGTCAATAAAGGTTGTATCTAAAACGGTGCAGGGTAACGTCCTCGCCTTTTATCCTCCCCTTTCAATGTTTGTGCATATCTACTGGGCCGGTTGCTGGATTTGGTGGTTGACCAATCGTGGGTTTCGTCGAAGGAATCCGCAGCGCCGGCGAACCCTTATCCTACTGAGTTTTTTTATTGTTCTCAATTTCTGTTTTATCACCGCAGCCACCGCAATCGTTTTACGATACCAGGTCTTTCCTATTCTAATGGTATTGACTGCTGGCGGCCTTCTGTCCGAGGCATCCCTCGAAACCGAAGCCGGCGGGCAATCAGTGTCCATCGAAAATGTGCGAAAAAAAACTTCATTGATTGCCAAGCAAAAATACCTATACTAATGAAACAGATTATCGTTCTAGCCGGCGTATTGGTAATCTTCTCATGCCGCGTCGAAAAGCCCAGTTTCCCCACTTTCAGCATATTGCTATTAGATAGTAAAACAATAATTAATTCCCAACAAATCCCTACTGGCCAGCCTATTCTATTCTATTTGATCAGTACCGACTGCGACCAATGTAAAGCAGAAGTAACCGTATTGCTTCAACACATAACAGTCATTCCGCAAACGCGCATCTACCTCGTCACCGAAGCGAGTCTTCAGGAACTGGCAAAATTGGACTCTACCTACCATCTCTCGACCTATGCAAACATTACGGTGGGTCAAGATTATCACTACTCTTTTTTGAGTGCATTGCACCCCGACGTCGTACCCTATATAGCTATCTACAATTCCCGAAAGAAACTTTCGAAAATCTATAAGGGAAATAGCCCTTTCGAATGGATCCTAAAAGCTATACAATCGTAATAAAAGCCCTATTAGTACGAGCAATAAATAACGGCGTATGAACCAATTAATCAGCCACCCGGCTAGCACCTTAATTTCGATCAATCGCTGGAAAGAGATCGACGAATATTCGACGATTCTCGATTCCTATGGGCTTGCTTATTTTGCCTTGGACGACTATTACTGGCAGGTGGGCACTCCGAGCCGTCAGGATGGCTGGATTCTTGATATTGCAGTCGTCCTTCCATATTTGAGAAAATTGATAACAGAGCTTATACCGGAGCTCGTCTCGATGCAGATACCGTTTCAATTGGTTCGCAATAGTGAGGTCGCCCAGGCTGTGCTCGACGGCGAGTTAGGATACCGGCAGCTGGGAAAGTTGATTTGCCTCTACCCGGAAAACGGCGAACGTGCGGCCGCGATCGCCAAAAACCTAATCAGCTTGACCGACCGTTATCAAGGACCGATGATTTGTACCGATCGCCATCTTGGCACGGTTCTGCACGCGCGTTATCATTTTGACCAAGTTCCCGACGCAATACCTTTTTTATTACCGGTCGGCGTCACGTGGCCGTTCACGGAGATATGCGCAGAAGGCGATCTAAATATTTCAAAAGTCTTGCAGGGCAAATACTTGCCTATGTCTGTCCTAAAGAACGACGCCAAAGGAAATGTAACCAAAGCGCTCTGGCTGAGGAACTTTTATATGCTTAAGTGGTGCGTAATCAAAGAAGGGAAACGACACATGATATCCGATGCGTTTGGCAGAGATATTTGCGACCGCCTCCAATGGCAGTTTCAAGTACACAAGGCGCTATCCGGATCGGTTCCAATCCCGAAAGTCTACGAAATATTTAAAGCGAATGGAAATTCCTTTCTGGTTATGGAGCATATTAAAGGGCCTAATCTCGATGATGTGATCGTCGATATTTTTAAAGGTCGCTGCTGGGCGCAGATTAATCTGTTCGAACGGCAACAGCTAATCGGTTATGGGATCCAACTAGTAAATATTGTCGCAACGATGCATGCGAAAGGCTATCTTCATCGCGACATCACTCCGGGAAATTTCCTCGTCTCGAGGGAAAAACTTTGGATGATCGATCTCGAACTGGCTTATGACCAATATCGGCAACGACCAAGTCCCGCCTATCTCCTGGGCACTATTGGATTTATGTCTCCAGAGCAGGACGGACGCCAACAACCGACTAGCGCTCAGGATATTTATGCTATTGGCGCCTGCCTGCTAGTCGTTTTCACCGGCTTGGTGCCAGCCAAATTTGCCACGGTGGCGGACATACTGCAAGAACAATTGAAATTTTTCATTCCGTCATCGACTGTCATTGAAGCAATTATCCGCTGCCTCGACTCCAAGCCGGAGAACAGGCCCTCGCTGGCTGATTTGAAAAACTGCCTGCACACGTTCAGTCGCGAACAAACCTTCCGTCTGACCGTTGCCCCCCAGGCGCCACGGGTTTACCTTGACAGCATCATTCAGCGCGCAATAAATGGCTTGGCTGATCCGATCATGGTCACTGGCGAAGGCCTTTGGTTTTCCAGAGGCATTCTCAATAATGAATTCGAGAACTACAATCTCAAATCGATCACCATCCATCCGGGCTATTACGACGGCCTCAGTGGTATCCGCTATTTACTCGCATGCGCAAAACAGGCTAGGTATTCAGTCGCCGCTTGCGAAAATAGCTTCCAGCTTAGTAACGCGTTTATCGATAGGTATCTTGAGGAGCAATTGCCTCAATTCCCATCCGGGCTTTATCAAGGCACCACGGGGATCTTGATCGCGCAAACCGCTGCTTTAGCCGCCGGGATGATCGCTGACAATGACAGCAGTCGCGAAGAATGGCTAGCCCTCGCTCTTCACAACAACGCCGAAGGCAACGGGGTAGTTAAAGGCGCGGCGGGTCAGGGAATTGCACTTCTGTACGCCCTTACCTTATTCGATGACGAAAATATAATTAGGCGGCTAAACCGAATTGTCGACCTGCTTCTGCAGGCTCAGCAGCCGGACGGCGCCTGGCTCTCACATACAGATACGCACAAACATGTTCTTAAACTAACCGGCTTTGGCCATGGTGCTGCCGGAATTCTTTGCTTTCTGCTCGGTTATCTGCGGCAATCTGGCGACAGCCGCGTAGAACCCGCGATTGTCCGAGGCATTTTGTGGCTTCGCCGGCAATCGCACGAACGAAATGGCAAATTGATTTGGTACCGCGACAACAAGGGCAAAGTGCCCGATCTGAGCCTACAAGATGGAGTATTTGGTATTGCTTTGTGTTTTATAAAAGCCTATGAGATCCTTGGAACCACCAGCTATAGAACAATTGCCGAAAGCGTACTGAGCACGATGCCAAGACGACCTGTCGCGCGGGACTTATCGCTTAGTTCGGGATTGGTAGGGCTGGGAGAGCTATACATCGAGGCAATGAAAGTGTTTAGCAAGAGTGATTGGCAGGACGGTGTGGATTGGATTGCGGCGTTGATTACGCACCACTTCCGTAGCGGAGAAGACAACATTTGCTATTGGCAGGTAGATCAGTCACCATTTATTTCAGCAAGCCTTATGAATGGAAACGCAGGCATCCTTCATTTTTTGCTGCGGTGCAAAGAAGGAAGTACGATGAAACACCCACTTCTTCTTTATTGAAAGGAACAAATTGTACAATAACAGGGATCGCCGAAAACCTGAAAAAGAGTAGGCAATTATTAATTAAAGTTTAGCTTTTTGAAGCAAAAAGCACCTTTATTATGAAAAATGGAAGAATTGTTCTGAGCGCCGCTGCATTGCTAATCACAGCCGCCAGCTCCTTCGCTTTCAAAGCCCACAGTGCCACCAACAGCCGTTTCCATCTTTACACAAACGCTGTCTCGGGTTGCAGGCTTTCTTCACCCGCATTGCGCACGGTAGTCACGGGCGGTGTCACGGCTCCCGTCAGCGTCTACACTACTGCAGCATGTGGGACCACGCACAAATGGACTGGAAAAGTAACGTCCACTAACTAGTCAAAGAGCGAATAGTTGGTCGTCTTACAATTGTTAGGGCGACCAACTTTTTTTTCAGTCCTTCAGTCCTATAAGCCAATCGTTTAACTAAAATAAATCAAAAGTTTTATGAACCATTAACAATTGCTCGGCCCCGAGCCGATAACGCACATGAGCAATCTATGGATGAGGGTCGAATTCAAATCCTGAAGTCGTCCCCTTTTTCTCTGCCGAAATTCCCTCGGTCATCCATTCCGGCGCGGGCAACCCTTTCAAATAATGATCAAAGAATTGGCTTAGTCGAATGGAATAATCTAATTGATTTCGCTCGTTATCGATAGTATGCCCTTCCCCGTCGTATTGGAGCATCCAAACTTTTTTCCCCAACCGTCTAAGGCCGGTGAACCATTCCACCCCCTGCGTCCAAGATACCGTCTCATCCTGCTGATTGTGCATTATCAAAAGGGGCGTTTTAACCCGGTCAGCGTGGAAAATGGGCGAATTCAAAATGTATTGTTGTCGATGCTTCCAAAGCGAACCGCCGATCCTACCTTGCGAATTCTCGTAAAACCAATGCTTTACATCTCCTCCCATCAATTGACCGTACTCGCTGATGATATTAGACGTTCCGGCCGAGGGCGCCGCAGCTGCAAAAAGAGACGTCCGGGTCACAATATAATCGGTTTCATATCCACCAAAACTATGCCCCTGCAAGCCCATTTTGCGGCGATCGACCCATGGCAAAGTGGAAAGGTATTTTGCCGCTGTAATTACCGTTTGATACGCACTTTCGCCAGGATAGCCAATCTTGTATTCGATATCAGGAACGAAAACAAGGTATCCATGACTTACATACCATGGGATATTCAAAACGCCATTACTCAACGCGGGCTCGATATACGTGTGCAGCGCATCGGAGTTTTTTTCATAGACGTAGATGATAAGTGGATATTTTTTTCGAGAGTCAAAATCGGTCGGTTTATACAATATACCCACACCTGTTTTTCGATTTTCAAGCTGCCAGCCAATCAGTTGACTTTTATACCAATTATAGGATTTTTGCGGCGATAGTTCGGTAACTTGCCAAAATGTCGCAAAATCCCGGGTCAAACTTATGTTGGGAAATTCATCATCATCCATTCGCCGGACGAGGTACAAACCGGTATCCCTTGCCTTCAATGGAATAAAAGGATCAAGGATTCCACGCATTTCCGGGGTATAGGTTGGATATAGAAAATAGAGAATCCCGGAACTATTACAAATCTGCCGAAGCACGACTTTACCACGTAACGAAAGGGAAAATACACTATTCCTTTTGGAATGGCCGCCAAAGGCCGAAAGAATTAGGGTATCCGGTAACCAACCAAGCTTAGTCAATCCGCCCCTAAAATTCATATATCTCAACTGAATGTTGTGTTTACTTCCATATCCAGATGTCAAATTCATGGGAGGTTTTAATCCCTCGGGATCGACCTTCCAAATATCAAACCGGTCATAGATCAGCACGGCGCTGTCATCAGAAAGCCAACCTGCAATCCCCGCGGCCCAGGGTAATTCCGGCCGGTCATTTTGCATCCATAAAGGTGTTGGAATTGCTTTCGATGCCAGAACCTTTGTTGCTTTAGCGACATTGTAGCAATACCAGCAGCGCTTTGTCCGATCGTACCAGACAATGTATTTGCCACCCGGCGAATAGGACAGTCCATCGCACATTACTTTACCCTCGAGCAATCTGCGCGATCCATTCTTGGTCGACACAAGAAATAGGTCCGGCCTGGCACCGGGCCTCCACGCATATTCGCTTGGATCACCCGTTGCACCGCTAAGCTGCGCGAAACTCGAGATAGCGTCATCACTGGAAAACAGCAGTTTGTTCTCATCAGCAGCTACCTGCAACAACATCACGCTATCTTTTGTCAGAAGATTTATTGTGGCCAGATATTCCCGGTGTATTACAAATGGATCCTGTAACTGCCTGGATTGAATGAACTCGTCCCGATAGCTCCATACATCCACTTTTACAAGCGAGTCCCGAGCAAACTGTTTAGCTCTTGAGTCACCACTGACGACTGAAAAAAAAAGGCGGTCGCCCGAATCATTAAAAAAGATAGAGGCGGACTTATTTGAATTCACATCTCTTTCACTCAACCGCCGGCCACTCATGCCGGCCGTGGCAGAATCGATCAATGCGACAGCTTGTGCCATCCCAACTTTAAAATACCAGAGTGTCCTCGCGCAACCGGTGCTTGCAACCGTTAAAAATGCCAATTGTTCATCCGATCGATCAAACGCGAAGTCTGTTGCACCCGGGCAACGCTGCCCGGAACGGTGAAAGACTTCCTTCTCCTGGAGATCTTCTAGTGAAACCCAACGCAACGTCATTTCCTGTAAAACCCTTGTTCGATCTAACAGTTGATTCATCAAAAAGACGCGGCCGCTTTGACTAAATGTATAGCTTAACACCCCTGAGTAGCTCCTTTCTACCCCCGAAGCAAGATCGCGCAGCGTAAGCGATTGAGTTGTGTCGTTGCGCCGAAAAATGATCCATTCGCCCTCAACTTTCTCCGGAACCTCCAATGATCGTACACCGGATATATATTGAATTGAATTAGTTAGTAGGTCCAGGATGCCTAGCTTCTCGTCCGGAGCCATAAAGACAAGCCGCCGACTGTCTTCGGTAAAAAAAGGTTCCGACTCCGTAGAAATTTTTCGTTTCCATGACAGATCGGCGGGTTCAACCGAAAGCAACGCGCCTGCGCCTTGCGAGTACACGGAATAACAGACAAACCTACCATCGTTACTAAGTTTGGTATACCGAATTTTGGGCCAATTTGCTACCCCCGCGTAGTCGAGGGGTGGTTTTTGAGCAAGCGCCGTAAAAAAGAAAAGAAGCAAAATGGAAAAAATGGTCAAACATTTCATTCGCATGGATATTTGTTAAAGGCAAGCGTATAAATGTAACGGCCAACTATGAACTGAGCTTGCAGTAGAAATAGTGGTCGCCCAGGCCGCTCAGGGAATATCCCAAGTAATTTCCCCGTGTTCCATCTTATCGAGATGGGCCTTATAATCCGCAAGGTCGCCGGGGTTGAGGGAATGGTCGTGCTTCAACAACAATGCCGCGATCGCGTTATTTTCCCACGAAAGCGCCTCCTTCACATTTCCCATCTTGTACAAAAGATTGGCGTATGTATCCATGCAATTGGACTGCGCCGAGAACCCATGCTCCAATGAATATCGACTCCATTTTAGCCCTTCCAGCAGGACACCGCGGTCTCCGCAATGTAGGAAAATATCATACCATATCACGTCGTTGATTTCCTCGGGATCTAACTTTTTTCCATACCGGTTCAGCAGACTAAGCGCAGAGTGCGAACATTCTACCCAACGTTTCTTGAATTCGAAATAGGGGGGCTTTTGCTCCGCAATGATCAACGACAGCGAAAACCCAGGGAAGGACCCCTGATATTTAAGGTAAATTTTTGCCCAATCCGCATCATCGGACCCTTCATCGTAAATGCCGTTCGTTATAGCCCGAATGATATCATTTCGAAACCGGCTTTTCCAGTATGCCTTTATGGTGCTATCCGCAATTTGAGGAAACGACCTGCTCAATGAATTCTCAACTGTTTTAAAATTAACGACCTTATTAAGCGAAAACAACGGTTGTACCTTTTCAGTATAAATAACCTTTCCAAGGCTTCCCCGGATCAGCTTACATGTTTCCTCGGTCATCGTCTTAGCCAACAATGCATTTTGCAAAAAACCAAAACTACTGTCGGTTGTTTTTAGCGTTGCTTGTGCGATCAAGCCAAAGTTGCCAGGCAGAAGCGGATTCTTCAGGGTCATAATATAACAATCCCGCAGAGCTGGAATATTTTCACTATCCTTAACTGACAACAACACCATTAGCGCCGTGCGCAAATATGCGGAATCAAGCGAATGTTTGCCCCATTCGCGAAGGATGGTATAATATTGCTTGTTCATGTCTAACGCGTCCTCCGCCTTCGATATGAATTCCGCCTGATCTCTTGATGCTCCAACAAAGACATGCACAGGGTCCGCGTCGGCATTAAAAAAGAGGTACGTAGGAAAAGAAGTCACCGAATATTTTAAGCGGATCATTTGGGCGTCCAAATACTGGGCTTTTATCGAAGCATCGTCTGCCATGGTGGTGTCCATTTGTACTGCCACATTGATAAAATGAGCGTTGAAGAAGTCACCTACATTCGGTTGAATGAAAATATTTTTTGCCATATAGCGGCAAGGTCCACACCAAGTAGTATAGCAATCCACAAAAATATACTTGTTTTCCTCCTTTGCCTTCAATTTGACTTGCTTCCAGGTCAACCCATGTTCAAAACGAATGCCGGAAGTTTTATCCAGGTTTGTTACTGAAATCACCTGGCTCAATCCGAGAACGGGTAAGATCAATAAAAAGGAGATAAACAATTTCATCTTGTGTGTTCGAATAGCTAGCATATGGTGTAATGTGATGCTATCGCAGAGTTAATTGTAACCCGGATTTTGAATCAGGTTAGAATTGATCTTCAATTCCGTTTCCGGAATCGGGAAAAGCGCCCAATCTGCATTCCAATTGCCTCCTTTTTGAGGACAAACCACGCTCATTGTAGAGTTGATGCTACTTGTACGCTTGAGATCTAGCCACCGATGTCCCCATTCGGTAAACAATTCCACTTGCCGTTCATGCTGTATCGCCGCCATCAAGTCCGTGGTCGTAATTGCCGAGGTAGGTTGTAACCCAGCTCGAAGCCTAACGGTGTTAAGGTCGGTCTGCGCGTCACTCGCGTCATTCAGCTCGGCCTCTGCTTCCGCCCGAATCAGGTATTGCTCCGCCAAGCGGAGAACCATAAGATATTCCGTCACAGGGTTTCCAACGTTGTAGCCTCCCTGCCGATATTTATAAGGATAATAATAAGTTGTGGTACCATCGCTAAGGCTGTCTACCCATTGTTGAAAGCGTTGATCGCCCGGCTCAAACGCACTCAAGATGAACGGACTCATTGCTACGTAATTATTCCCCGTATTTCCAGGAGGGCCTGTCAGGATGAAATAGTAAGCATCAAAGGTGTTGTAACCCTGTACTACCGGTTCCAGCTGCCAAATAGCTTCTTGGCTGGTGTTGAGGAACACCGTCGTGAGGTCGCTAGGCAGCGAGAAGAGTGCAGTATTTGCAAGGACTGTGTCTGCTTCAGTTTTGGCCTCCGTCCACATGTTCGTATATAGATATACACGGGCTAGTAACGCTGCCGCGGCCCATTTGGTGGGTCTTACGCGATCTGAACTCGGCGTTTGAGCATCGGCAGCCAGATAATTGGTGCTCAAAAACGCCTTCGCAGTCTGCAAATCGCCGACGATCTCTTGATACACTTCGGAAGACGAACTCTGGTGCAGCGAATTATTTATTTCATAATTTGTCGTCGTGGCCAGAGGTACACTTCCGAAAAGATTAACGGCATAGAAGTACAAGAAGGCCCTCATAAAGTAAGCCTCGCCGAGCAACTGCATCTTTACATTGCTGCTAACTCCGGTAGAACCCGGAAGTTTTTCGATAGCAGTATTGGCAACGTAAATATATTGATAGAAGGCATTCCAGAACGGAGCCGTGTTCTGCGAAGCTGCCGTCAGCGAATTGGTAAAGTATTGGCTGTAATTCTCAATGCTGGTGGCGTAATTGGTCAATTCATCGGCCGCAAGACCGGCGCAAAAGCTAATGCTCCCGGTACCGCTGGCAAATTGAACAGAGTTTGACATAAGCTGGCTATATATTCCGGTCAATACTGCCGCAGCACTGGCATTGCTTTCATAGACATCCGTGCTGGTGATCTGTGTCGTGGGATCATGTATCTCTACAAATTTTTTGCAACCAGCAAGACCCCAGAGCGAGGCCGCCAGGAAAATACTAACCGCCCTAGTAATATTATATTTCATCTTATGCGTTGGATTTGAAGTAAAAAAATATAATAAGTTGAAGTTTTTCGATTCTATTTATCTTTTTGTTCAAAAGCCTACTTGCACTCCGCCGGTGATCACCCGTAACGGCGGCAGATTGAACCGCTGTGTTTCCGGGTCAAATCCCTTGTATTTAGTGATCGTGAGCAAATTCTGACCCTGTAAATAGACCCGTAACGTCTGCAGATGATTTCTTGCCTTCCACTTATCGCCCCCTATCACATAGGATAGTGAAACATTTTTTAGTCGAAGGTAGGACGCATTTGAAAAAGCCTGATCGCAATCATAAAGGTAATTGTAGGCATTGAATGCCGCACTGGCGTAATCCTGGCTGAATTGCTCGATCGGCTTGCTGTCGCCCGGCTTTTGCCAACGGTTGGTCACAAGGTTTGGTTGATTGAATGGAAGGCCTGGCATCTCATCGTAGGAAACAAAAAAGTTATCACCCGTCTGCCTGACGAATTGCAAGAATACGTCCAATGTTAAATTTTTGTATTGAAAACTATTCTGGAATCCACCATAGTAACGGGGTGCGGTGCTGATTGTTAGCGTCCGGTCGTTAAAGTAATCCGGATTATAAGTAAGATTTCCCTTTGCATCGGTAAATTGGTATACACCAGTCGTGTCATTAACGCCAGCGTAGTGCCAGGCGAATTGCATACTTAGTGGCTTGCCTACCTTGTATTGATAGCGGTAGGATGAAGTTGCCAGATTTGGGAAAGCAAGCAGCCTGTTGATGGGAATCGTAAGATTGAAAATACTTTTCCATTGGAAATTTCTTGTCTTAACGTTTACGGTAGTCAGCAAATACTCCTGCCCCCGATTTTCAACTGCTGCGGGAAGATTTGCGGCAATAGAGTTAAAGCCCGTGACGTTGGAAAGCGGATAGCTGACCAGTTGATTGTCTGAGCGATTATAATAGTAGCTGGCTTTAATCAGCAAGCGGTCTTTTAAAAATCCTACGTCCAACCCCGCTTCGGTCTTTTTTGTACGTTCCCAGGCCAAATAACCGTTATACAGGCTAGAGGGGTAAAGCCCCTGACTATTTTGATACGGGTATTGGGTACTAGAATATAGATCGAGGAAGGTGTAGTCGCCGATCTGGTCGTTTCCTGTCGTTCCATAGCTCACTCGGAACTTGCCGAAGCTTATCCACGGAAGGGCCGTTTGCAAAAAGGGTTCAGCGGAGAAGATCCAAGCAGCACCAATCGAGCCAAAGTTGGCAAATTGATTCTGGGGGCCAAAGCGGCTGCTGCCATCCCGCCTGCCGGTTATGTTGACCAAATACTTATTTTCCCACGAGTAACCCAGTCTAGCGAATACCGCATCGTATTTATATAAATTATTGATATCGGAGCCGATGGTTACGGATGTAGCATTTTGAAGATCTGACAAAAGGATGTCGCTGCTAAAACCTGTTGCGTTCTGCTGTAAACGTTCGGTGTTGCTCTTATTAAATGTCGCTCCAACGAGGGAGGTAAGGACACCTTTGCCGATTTTGACTTTATAAGTTGCCTGCGGCTCGATAATCCATGTCCAGACACTGTTGGTATTGAACGTGCTAAATCCGGAGGTAAGGTTATAAGCGGGATCCAGCGCGTATGTCGGAATAGTTGTGATTTCATTGGTTACTGTATTGGTATAGCCGAGACTTGCTTTTATTTCCAATCCCTCCACCGGAGTAAAACTAATTGTGGCGTTACTCACTAAGTTATTGGTGTTTGCCTTGTACCCAAGCATATAGTTCGCGAGCGGGTTACTCCAAGTTCCAAAGTTTCCCGGCGAGGTTGGCGCCCAGTTCAACGAACCATCCGCGTTACGGGCGGCCGGCGCGTCGGGCGGCAAGGAAACCACTGTTGACATCGGCGTTGCTTGCTGCACCGTGCTTAGATCAGCCAAATAACTCCCGGATAAACTAAGCTTCCACCGTTGATCGGTGGACACGTGATTAATATTGAAATGTATAGAAGGCTTCTGGTCGATCCCGTCCCCTGGGATTAAGACGGGCATTACAGTCCCTTCGCGGTGGTAGCTGCCGCTTATTAGGAACTGAGTGTTTACACTGCCGCCCGATGCCTCTACTAACGCATCAAGGTAGGTAGCCGAATTTCCGATGAGCGTTTTCTGCCAATTGGTATACCGGGTCGTATCCCAGAAGAGCAGGTCCGGCGCACTGGTAACTGTAGGTACTTCACCATCGTTGCCAAATGCCTCATTCCTCATGTCCAGATATTGTTTAGTGTTCAATAAGTTTACCTTAGGCACCAATTTCCCCACTCCCCCGCTCACCGCTGCGTCGAAACTCGTCTTTCCCACCTTTCCTTTTTTTGTAGTAATAAGGATGGCCCCGTTGGCTGCCCGACTCCCATAGATAGCCGTGGCATCAGCATCTTTCAGAACATCGATACTTTCGATATCCGCCGGGTTGATAAAATTTAATGGGCTGCCGCCTTGCAACTGAGGGTTAATACTTCCAGGCGTTTGTGATGCATAAGGTACCCCGTCTATAACATAGAATGGATCGTTTCCATTCGCAATACTGTTTTGGCCTCTGATTTGCACTGTAAAGGAACCGCCGGGCGCCCCATTATTCTGCGTAATAAAAAGCCCTGGAACTCTTCCTTCCATTGCTGCCAGCGGATTACTGACTGGTTGTTCCTCTATTTCACGAGCCGAGATAGTTGCGACATCCCCTGTACTTAACCGCTGGGTTGTCAGTCCATAGGCAATGACCTGCGCCTTATCCAACTGGCTGGTCGCAACTGTTAGTCGAATTTCTAACTTGGCACCCACCCTAAAAATTACTTGCTTAGGTTGATATCCCACATAACTAACTAAAAGCAGGCTGCCATCTTTTAGGCCACGAAGCGTAAAACCTCCGTTCTCATTGGTTAAGACTGCTGATCCAGTCTCCTTGATCATTATACTCGCCTGTGCAAGGGGCTGGCCCGCTTCATTGAGAACTAACCCTTCGACCTCGCCAGGCAAATTTCGTCCATTCAGCGATGGCAGTTTTTTATCATCCTCCTTTTTTTTAACAACGATGATCTTGTCCACGATTTGATACGAATACGGCTGGTCCCGAAACACCGCATCGAGCACCTCCTTAAGCGGCGCACCATCAACTGAAATAGACACGGGGTGTCCAGCGCCCAAATACTGATCCTGTACTGCATAGCTGTATCCCGTTTGTTTTCGAACCACTTCAAGCACGCTTTCCAAGCTGACACCCTTTACATGGAGTGTCACCTTTTCCTGCGCGTATACCCGTTTTGCTTGAACCTGAAGCATCAGGATGATGATGGTAGCAAGTGTCAAATTTATCCGCATAAACCATTTTTTGACACCCTTTTCCCGAATTGAAAAACTTTTGAAGTGCTGCCATGTTTTTTCTTGAAAATTCCCATGATTGTTAGTTTTGGCAAAGTCATTTTGCCTGGCTTTTTCAAGTCCAGTTAATGTCATAACTTTAAATGTTTCTTAGTTGAGCGAAATGATACTGAGAACCTGCCGGGGGCGTGAGTCAGACGCTTTCCGGCATTTTTCTGCTATAGGATGCGGATAATTCCATTTTTGACTAAAAGTTATAATCTGGTGCAGGAGGCTGTGTCTCGGGTAAGCTCCGAAACTATTCACATGGCAGCAAGCTAGACATCCCTGTAAGGCGGGAGAATGAAGGAAGGTTTAATGATTAATGCAGATCAGCCAAAACGCCGGCGATAGAAATTTTTGCCAGCGTCAGGGCATTATTTCAATACGATCTTTGTCAATTTTGAAATGATAGCCGCTAACAGCCAGCGCCGTTAAAACATCCGAAACCGGCATGTTCCTGGATACGACTGCTGTCAAGGTCTGCGCGGGCCTATCCCCCACAAAAATGACGTCGATATTGTACCATCGGGACAACTGTCGCATCACAGCTTCGATGCTTTCCCCCCGGAATCGAAAATCACCTTGTTTCCAAGCAACAATAGCTGCTGTGTCGGCCGAAGTCACCAAATGAAGGTACTGTCCGTCAGCCTTCGCTTGGTTTCCGGGTTTGAGCAGTAACGATTGATTGCCTTCGGCAACCTTCACTGCCCCGCTTAGCAGCGTTGCTTTGAACGGCTCGTCAATATAATTCGTGACATCGAAACTGGTACCCAAAACTGCGATCGATCGGTCGCCTGCCCGGACGACAAACGGCCGCCCAACATCTTTCGCTACTTCAAAATAGACTTCCCCTACGACCTCAACTTCGCGTTTGCCACCGGTAAATGACGTGGGAAAAGTGATGGAAGATGCTGCATTCAACCACGCCTTTGTGCCATCTGGAAGGGTGACTTGGTACTCGCCTCCTCGTGGGGTGGTGATCGTATTAATCATCGCCATCACATTGGTCGCAGTACTTGACCCATCATAAGCTATATTCCCGTTCGCCTTCTTTTCGATAACCGTCTTCCCTTGTCGGGCAATGGTACCATTCGACGCCGAATCAAGCGTGATGACAGAACCGTTCCCAAGTCGCAAAGTCGCCCTATTACCTCCAGGACGAATGTTAGCAGTTGCAGCCGGAGGGATCGTAGGTCTTTTATCCATTTTCCCATCAAGGCGGTAGATGACCAGACCGGCAAAAGCGATCAGCACACAGGCGGCTGAAACGAGCCTCGGCCAAATACGATAAGATACGATTTCCTCTCTCGCAACAGCCCTCAATGTTCGTTCTCTGCTCTTTTGCTTGGCAAGCTCCCATTCCATTATCGTAAGGATCTTTTGTTTGATCTGGCTTGCATCCACTCGTTTTTCAAAACGTTCTAGCCGCCCCTGTTCGCCATTCAAGTATGCCCATAATACCGCTAATTCCTCCGGCGTAATCTCCCCGGATTGATATTTGTAAGTTAGCTCCGTAATCCTGTTATTTTCTGATCCCATATTCGATTCAACTTGTCAGCGTTACAGTAGAATAGTTCACCGGACAAAAATCACTATATCCTAGTGCGAAATTTAAAAAAAAGAATGGCGGGAAAGAAATGCTCGGAACTGACCTGTGGCTATAAGCTGAATATTGACAGCATCGCAAAAATGAAGAAATGTAGGATAAAATCTTCCCGGTTAAGTTTTTTCGCGAGCAGGTTGATACCTTGCTGACGCAAATTTCCGACTGTAGAACGCGTGATATTCATCTCCGC
The DNA here is from genome assembly GCA_965214315.1 of Puia sp. Classification (GTDB taxonomy): domain Bacteria; phylum Bacteroidota; class Bacteroidia; order Chitinophagales; family Chitinophagaceae; genus Puia. Next base: position 58,751 of record CBDCBP010000009.1, read on the forward strand.
TGCAATTTGTTCATAAGACATGTCCTCAAAGTAGAGCTTTCGCAGAACTTTCACAGATCGTTGGTTCAGCTTGTAAACTGTCTCGAGTAATTTAAGATCAGCCAGGCCTCTGTGGCACTCCAAGTCCAATTCTTCCTCATTAGCGTATTTTCGCTCAGTAACATCAAGATTAATCTGCCGCTTTCGCTTTCTTTGTTCCAATACATTGAAGCAATTGTTTCTTGCCGCCACATACAAATAATTCACCACGTCATTCATGTCCGTGAACGATTTACCGATGACCTTGTTTTTTCGATCTACGGTCAATAGTTTCTCAAAAATATCACTAACGATATCTTGTGCATCAAAACTATTACCCAGAAAATAAAAACAAAAGTCGCAAAGGCGAACGAAATGCGTTTCGTAAATAAAATGGATTACCCTGGGATCGCCTTTGCGGAACCCGGCAATAAATTCGTCCTGAGACAAGCCGGCTGCTACCATTTCTTTTTCGCCTTCCACCATTTTCATTTAAATTCAGAGCTTAGTATTGAACAATAGTTATGATCACGCAAGGAATGATGCGATATTTTTTGCTCATAACTCGAGCGGCTAAAAGTTCGGTTGAAAAGAAGGACACACTTGAGATGATTCCGCAATAATACAAATTTCCTAGCTTAACATAGCCCTTTATAAATTCGCACTTAACCTGTTTGTACACCCGTATGCGGTCGCCCAATTTGCCTGCGGCCTCCTTGCATTGAAAATAAATATAAACATTTATTCGATTATTCCTATAATTTAACCGGACAAATTGGGAATAATAAAAGGACGCGCTGTCCTCCAAGTGCGCGCATATTTTTTTGCGGATATATATAGTGATTTTTCCGTTGCCAACTGTTTCATATCGAAGGAATGAGTGGGAAAATCTTATCGCGCCCTGACTAATCTTGATAGCGTGAATAATTTTCTGCTGCAATCGATAATTCATTCATTTTCAGCTCAACAATTAAATCGCCCCCTTTTAGTTTTGGCGGGACCTGATCAGAGACCAATAATCATTAACCTTCACCTATTAGGCTTCTCACGGAGAATTTTGCACCACCGATTCCGTGTTTCGCCCAAACCGGCCGATACAGGAATTATCCGCTTGATTGATTACTGCCGGGGGTTCCGCATATTTGTATCCATCCGCCGACACGCCAAACGATAGGATAGTCCCAACCTTTCGGCGCGTTCGGGCCAGACTCGATTCGTTACCGCCGGACTAACTTGCTTCGAAATCTCGGTCGACCAGAACTCTACCGAATGGGCGCCGACAGCGGCGCCATCCTTGCCTTAGTCGCCGTTTCCTGGCCTCGTATTCAGCAGATCTCTTGGCGCCGCCTCAACGGCTAGCCAAGGACCAGAAACCAGTATCCAACAAAGTCCCGCTATCGGCGCGTTTGCGACGGCCGAAGCGGTCACCATGGGTACGACCTGCACCTGCTTTTGCCGCATGGCATAAAACAAATCATTAACCCCGAGCACATCAGGTGGATGTTCATCGTAGCACGAAATGATTCCGTCAATTTTTTTCGGCTTAAGTCAAAAGTGAGGGTCATTCAACACTACTTCGCTTATAGCCAATAGTTCGCTGAAGAACAGATATACGAAACACCTGATCCAAACTGTCCTCAACCATGAGACCAACGGACTTGATTCATTATGTCGACGAGTGAGCATATCTCGATAGTGAAAATAAGAGTTTACCTATATGCAAGGCAAGATGCATACCCTCATCGACATGGATAAGTCTACTACAATTTTTGTAAAACAACCCAGTTGTCTAATTTTATCCTGATGCATGGTTTAACAAACCGCCTGTTAATCAAAACTCATTTTTGGTTAAGCACTGTCCTTGTAGCCTAACACCTTGCGTAAATGTTGTGCGAACCCGTGGCGTACACCGGCCTGCAACCCGAGCTTTTTAGACATTTTCTCTCATCTGGAGAAATGTTTTCCATTCGCCATTTTTCCATAGATAATGACCTTCCAGAATTGCATAGGCAATTCGCCAAGCAAAGCACGGAAAATTGGGATCTTGCCGGGTTGTTAGAAAAGTTCAAGGAGTCGTTTGAATATATCGCGGGGTCACATACATCCCAGGCCTTCACCGTATCGATCGATGCAAATGATGTGTTCGAGATAGAGATTCACGATGCTAACGCTCACTATTCGCGGCCCGGAGCGCAAAGCCCTATTGCAGGCGATTTCGTCATTCAGTTGTTTGGCGGCATCTGGGATGCGGTGAGCTCTGCCTTGTATGCTGAATGTTTAAAGCAAGCTGCCCTCTACTTTCATAATTTTCCAGAGGTTAAAAGGTTAATACTAAATAGCACACCCCATCTCCAACCAATTGTATTGCGATTTCTCTTTCCGGCTGGATTTCGACTCGATGACCGTAGTCAAGGATTCTATGTGTTTCACCGGGATTAATCTGCTGTTGCCACCAAAAACAAAGAAGAACCCCGGCAAGAAGCCGGGGATTTTGACATTAGTGCACCATACCCGTCATTTCATGTAGCGTTTCATTGGCGCCGTCCGACAAGAAGCTGATACGAAACCTTCCTGTTTCATTGTAATAATAGGTGCCCCGATTTCGCGAAAACTTGATGGGTGCCCCCATTTCTTTTAGGAGTTTCATGTAGTCATACAAACTACGTTCCGAAATACCGATTTTATGTGCGCAATCGGCAGGTTTACCGGTGGCCTTTAAATGGATGAGGTAATCAAGTCGGACAAGGCGATTCAACAAGGATTTCATAACAAGGTTTTTTGTGCCCTTGAGGCAGGTTTGTAAAATAGGTTTGCTGCTGCTAATCGAGTACTCCCTGGTGTAGATGAATTGGGGGGATTGCTGCTAAAGAGGCCTTGAGAAGGCTAGATTCAATACAAGGTAAATGATCTAACCGCAATTAATGTGCAGGCAAAGAATAATGTCCAACAGGTAAAACTAAATTTACTGGTTATAAATTTCTCGGTGCAATACCAAACGGCAGCCCGCAACTACGGCGTATTTCGTTTTCCAGGTTTTACCTTGGTGTTCAAATTGTTGCGCATGCTTCCAACAAATAGTTGCGCGGTCTACACCTTGCCTTGTACATAGGTATCTCGGCAAAGGAAAAACTTTTAAAGTCTTCTGGCCGATAATTGTCCAGATCGAAGACATCCGTGGACAATATACTTTTACTTCTGATAGCATATCGTTGAGCCTAATCCAAACAACACACAAATGATGCGGGCCACGCAGCACAAGAAAATCGGCTGAACAGCGAAAGTAAAACTTGATGGACGGAAAGGGAACATACCAGTCTAAAAAATCTGTGAACTTGAGGAGCGAGGCGGAATGACAACGGAGTGGTAAAAAATGAAAAAACCTCCAAGGCTAATCGGAGGTTGTTCAAGGGAATTGGTGTTTGGCGCGTTTTATGCGCTGGTTTTCATTGGAACTGGACTGGATTTCGAAAGGATGATGGATTTATTCTTCAACAGTGTAAAGATGCAAATTTCCGGCCACCTGGAAAATTGTTTTCGACCAAGGAACGGAATTGCCGGACGAACGTAGGGTTCTGCGCGACCTATCCGACCTGCTTGTATTCTTCGTTCATCGTACCGATAAGGTCCAGGATCTTGTTCCTGCCCATTTTTTTGATGACGCTGGTGACAAAATGCTGCGGCAGGAACTGCCAGGTTTCGCGCATCGACGTCAAAAAATCCTTTACGTTGGCGCTGACGACGCGTTGATTTTCTTTGTCGGCTTTCGTGAAGATCAGGCAGAAAGGGATTCCCCATTCGCCCAACTTATTGACAAATTCGAGATCGAGTTTTTGGGGTGAGTGCCGGCTGTCGATGAGGATAAACACATTCATGAGGTTCTCCCGTTTTCGGAGATAGTCCTCGATCATTTTCTCCCATTTTCGCCGCTGGGCCTGTGAAACTTTTGCGAAGCCATAGCCGGGAAGATCGACGATATACCACCTGTTGTCGATGTTGAAATGATTGATGAGCTGCGTCTTGCCGGGGTTGCCCGAGGTCTTGGCCAGCTTGTCGTTGTTGACCAGCATATTGATCAGCGAAGATTTTCCTACGTTGCTGCGACCTATAAACGCATATTCAGGTCTGTCGGGTTTCGGGCACTGGGTGTAGTCCGGGCTGCTGATCACATAAACGGCGGAATGAATTTCCATGATAGACGATAAGCCCGCAAGATACTTATCTTTGCAGTTACTATGGCCAATTATTCACACGACAGGGTCGTACCATTCAAGGATTCCAAGCTGGGAAAAAAGCAGCAAGTCGCGGCGATGTTTGACAAAATTGCTTTCCGGTATGACTTTCTGAATCGTTTTCTATCTGGGGGTATCGATCTTTATTGGCGGCGGCGCGCTATCCGGGAACTACCGTCAGGAAAGGAGGGGATGAATGTACTGGATGTCGCTACGGGTACCGGCGATATGGCGATACTCGTGACAAAGCAATTGGCCGGGTCCCGGGTGACCGGTGTCGATATCTCTACCGGCATGCTGGAGATCGGGCGGCAAAAGATCGCGCGGCTGCACCTCGAACAACGGGTCGCGTTGCAAACCGGTGACAGCGAGGCCCTTGAATTTCCTGATGCCCATTTCGATGCGGTGACAGTCGCTTTTGGGGTGCGCAACTTCGAGTTTTTGGAACGCGGCTTGCGCGAGATGCTGCGCGTGTTGAAGCCGGGTGGAAAATTGGTCGTGCTGGAATTTTCGCAGCCGAAGACGCCTGGCGTTCGTCAATTGTATGACCTGTACCTCCGCCTCGTAGCCCCCAACATCGGCAAAATGGTAAGCAGCAGCCGGGAGGCTTATCAATACCTGAACGATTCTGTCAAGGCCTTTCCCGAAGGAGCGGCCTTCATCGACATCCTGGCCACCTGCGGGTACGTGCATTCCCGGATGCGCCGTTTGAGCCTGGGCATCTGTTCCTTATACATCGGTGATAAACAACAATAAAGTATCCATTTCTTCGTTATACCGGCTACCCCAAAGTCAAGCCTATAGTCATTATTTACCTACAAAAGGCGGAAAGAAAAACTGTTGTAATTAATTGAAGTTAAAAGATTTATGAAACAATTGGGGTATCAAAATCCGTTTAATGGCGTTTTTGTCCTTGTATGCTGTAGCGTGCTTTTGACGGTCAAACCGGCTTCGGCGCAGATCAGGGATGGGTTAAATTTACCCGACCATGATTCCAAACCCTATTATCTGGGCATCGGCTTCATGTACGAACAGAGCCATTTGCAGGTGAGCGCTCATCCGAAATTTCTGCAGACCGATAGCATTCTCAGCGTGACACCGGGCAATTCAGGCGGCTTTGGGGTGTCGGGGATGTTTACCTTCAAGGTGGCCAGCCACCTGGAATTCCGTTTTGCGTTCCCGGAATTTATTTTTGCAAGCAACAACCTCACCTACAAGGTCACTTATCCGCCTGCAGGGGAGTATCCCGTCGCGACGAAACAGATCCAGTCGCTATTGCTAGGCTTTCCCGCGCATGTAAAATTCCTTTCGGACCGGATCAATAATTTCCGTGTGTATATGCTGGGTGGGTTCAACTATCAATACGATCTCGCCTCCAATTCTTCCGCCAGGAAGGCTCAAAACCTGGTGAAGCTCAGTCCTTCCGATATGAGTATAGAAGCGGGGTTGGGGTTCCAATTCTATTTCCCTGTATTTATTCTGTCCCCCGAATTAAAGTTCAGCGAAGGCATCAAGAATGTGCATAGCCGTGATCCGAGCCTGCAATATTCGAATGTCATCGACAAACTGAAGACGCGTATGGTGGTCTTTTCTCTTATCTTCGAGGGGTAAACACTCAAGATAAGATGGACAAGTACAATAGGATGGACGCTTACAATCGACACCAGGAGATCGTAAATGGATGGACACATGCTGCCGGGGTGCTTTTCGGCCTTACGGCCTTACCGCTCTTACCACGCATTGCCACAGGTCACGGCAATACCCAGGGGATCATCGGTTCTTGTGTGTATGGGTGTTGTTTTCTGCTGGCTTTCGCCTCCAGTACAGCCTACCATTTGACAAGGGATCCGCGAAGGAAAAACAACTTAAAGATCTTAGATCACATCAGTATATACTTTTTCATTGCGGGGACCTATACCCCCTTTTTGCTGGTCTACGTCAACAATACTTTTGGGATGACGCTGCTTGCCGTCCTATGGACACTTACGGCGGTAGGCGTCTTTTTCAAGATCCGGTTCACAGGGAGGTTTGAGGTGGTATCCACCCTCATTTATCTGGCGATGGGCTGGATCATGGTCGTCGGTGGGCGGCGATTCTTCGAGCAGCTGCCGCATGCGGTACTTGTCTTTATTTGTGCCGGGGCGGCCTTGTATACCATCGGTACATTTTTCTATTTATGGGACAAGTACAGGTATACGCATGCCGTGTGGCATGGATTCGTATTCGCCGCCGCGCTGTGTCATTATGCGGCGGTCTGGATGGCGATGTAAGCTGCTCAATAGTCGTACTGTCGCCGGAACACATTCATCCGCAAGCCGGCGCTGATCAGCATGGAATTGGAGCTGTGATACGTGTTCGCAGGATCATGAACCGAATAGTGTCTGTATTGGGCGGAGAGATCGAAAAAGAGGTTTTCTTTGCATTGCCAGGAAGCCAAACCCGAGAGGATGAGACACTTCGCGGGCACGCCCGAACCGATCTGAAAGCCATAGTCCCTGGGACGGGTGGTATAGTTCTCGAAAGGGTTGCTGCCGAAATTTTCGCCGGCGGAATCCAACCCTTGTTTGTAATAGATGATCTTCCCCTCGAGGTTCCACTTGTACACAGGCTGGTAGCGCAGGATGGCTATCAGCTCATAAAAGTTTGCGCCCAGGGGATGGGCCAGGGGCTGATTGTAATTGGTGAAATTGGCCACGGTATCGTCGTGCTGGTAAGTGAACGGGCGGACGATATTGGTTTCAAGCTGAAGGTCCAGGTTTTTGACTTCGCCGACATCGATGTATTTGAAGCCGAGCTGGAGCCCTTGTTTATTGGCCCAGTTACCCTCACCGTAATGAATGATCTGGTGGAGGATGAATTCGTCGAACAACAACTGCCCGTAGAATTGGGTGGAGTGACCGATGTTAAGCTTCCAATCGATGCCGGCATTGGTCTTGTCCGGGCTGCCATTCTCCTGCTGCGCGGCCACGAGGAAGATGACGGGGTTGAGGTAGGTAAAATCGAAATGGTTGGCGCGGCTGAACACCACGTTCTGATAAAGGCCGAGGGTGAGCCAGGGGGTCGCGTTATAGAGCAGGTGGTGGAAGACCGCATACTTCTTTGGATACTGATAGTCGGCGCCGATCTCGTGCTGGCCGACCAGTTCGCCAAAGATCGTCTGGTAGTTGAGCTTCCAGATACGGGTATTGAACTTCAGGAAAAGATAAGGCGCGCTATAATCGCTGAGGAAGAGGCTTCGATAGCCGTCGCCGATAAAGTTCTTGTCATAACCGAACTGCCAGTCGAAATATTTCCAGGTATTAAAATAGATGGAAGCCCTGTTCTCGATATAGTCCCACCCGGTAGTATGGAAGGTCTTGTAATAGCCGGCGCCGGGGACGGCGTTGAATTGATTGACGCGATCCTGGAACCAGGAAGGACCTCTTTCCTGGTTGTCGGCGAGATAGGCACTAAACCCAACTTTGTCTGCGATCATACCTCTTAGCGTGAGGCCTTTGGAATTTAGGAAGACGCGTTGGCCATTGCCGGTTTCCTTTCCCTGAACCTGTTGAATAACAGGGTCGATGGCCAGGAAGAAGTCTTTGTCCTCCACCTCGTAAAAATTCGCCTTATTGACATAAAAGGTGTTGAACCAGGGTCTTTTGCTGAGGTATCCCTTCTTGTCGCCGGTCACAAATTCTATATTGTTCATCAGCAGGTCGGAAAGGTTTTCCCGGTCCACCGGGGATAGGTGGTCGATGTCGTCATAAGGGAATTTCTTATGCAGCGAGTCGGCAATGTGTGCGACCTGGACGGCGAGACGGCGGGTGATGGGTTTATCGATCGACAGGTTAAGGTCGCGGTTCGTTTGCTGAAGGATATCCATGCGTTCGATAAAATGATCGAACTTGGAGTCCTGGGGCAGATAAGTAGATTGGGCCCGGGACAACACAGGCAGGAAAGCGGCCAGCAGCAGCGTGGAAGTCAACAGTGGCAGGCGCTCCTTGATCAACCTTAAAATTATCCTGCGTCTTACAAGGGTTTTAATAAATTGCGTCATAAAAGCGGTTAATAATGGTGTCCGGCCGAGTCAACTTTCTATATGCGTAATTACTTGATCAAGAACATCTCAATTGTAAACGAAGGTAAGACTAGTACGGCAGATTTGTTGCTCAAAAACGGCCGTATCGAAAAAATGGGAACGGCAATTTCCCCTTCGTTTGCTGTCACGGAGATCAACGGCGAAGGCCTGCATTTATTGCCCGGCGTCATCGACGATCAGGTTCATTTCAGGGAGCCGGGGCTAACCCACAAGGCTACCATCTATACGGAGGCCAAAGCGGCGGTAGCCGGCGGCGTTACCTCGTTCATGGAGATGCCCAATACCTTGCCGCCGGCTTTTACGCAGGCGCTGCTGGAAGAGAAGTATGCCATCGGCGCCCGTTCTTCGCTGGCCAACTATTCCTTTTACATGGGTACTTCGAACGACAATGCCGATGAAGCCCTGCTCACCAATAAAAAGAAAAAGGATATCTGCGGCATCAAAATATTTATGGGATCTTCTACGGGCAACCTGCTGGTGGACAATTACCTGACGCTGGACAGGCTTTTCCGGGAATGCGAGGTGCTGATCGCTACACACTGCGAGGACGAAAAGATCATCCGCCAGAACCTGGAACGGCTCAAGGGCGAAGGCCGGGCATTGGTGGCATCCGATCATCCCATCATCAGGGATGAGCATGCCTGTTTCGAGTCCTCTTTGACGGCCATCCAATTTGCGCAGAAACACGGCAGCCGGCTGCATGTGTTTCACCTTACGACGGAGAAGGAGATGGCGCTCTTCGGCAATATGCTGCCGCTGGCCGAAAAGCGTATCACGGCGGAGGTCTGTGTCCATCACCTGCATTTTACCAGCGATGATTATGCGACGCTCGGTAATCGCATCAAATGCAACCCTGCCATCAAGGCGTCCCCCAACCGGGACGCCTTATGGGAAGCCCTGTTGGACGACCGGCTCGATCTGATCGCCACCGATCATGCGCCGCATACGCTTGCAGAAAAGGGGTTGATAAGGGACGCAGGCGGCCGGCTGGTTAACCTGCCATCAGGAGCCGATGGAAAGTCGCCGGGGGCCCATGGAGGCAGCGTGTATGAGCGGGCACATGCGGGACTGCCGCTGGTCCAGCATTCGCTTCGGCTCATGTTGCACTATGTGCGTGAGGGAAAGATCAGTCTCGAAAAACTGGTGGAGAAGATGAGCCATGCGGTGGCCGTTTGTTTCAACATTGCCGAAAGAGGGTTTATCCGGGAAGGTTATTTCGCCGATCTGGTGATCGTCGACCTTGGCAAGCCTTCGGGCGTGAGCAGCCGGGATATCCTCTACAAATGCGGCTGGAGTCCCCTGGAGGGTTTTGCATTCCCGGCGACGATCACCCATACTTTTGTGAATGGCCATCTTGTTTATGGAAATGGAGTCTTTGATGAATCTCAGTGGGGTCAGCGCTTGCGGTTTGACCGTTAGAACAGGAAACAAACATGGAAATTGACAATATCACATACGAAGACCTTTCCCTCTACAGTAAGGAGGAGGAATTCTCTATTTTCCACAAGCTGGACTTTACGCGTACCAGGGGTGGCAAGGATGTGTTGCTGGCTTATTTCAGCAACCCTTTCAGCAACCTGGAGCCGATCCAGGCGACCCAGCGTATCCTGGGGTTGATGGTGGAAAAGCTGAATGTCTGGCCGGTGTCGGTCAGCAATGGAACGATCATGGTAATGGAACGTTTCTACGAGACGCCGATCGACGACATTCCCCATGGGCAGCATTTCCCGGCTGCCCTGAGTTATAAGCTCTTTCATTCCAGCGACTATTCGATGGTCCGCTATTCGGTGGGGCATTTTGCGGATTTCGTGCGCGGGATGAATGGATTGGTAAAGCTGTTGGAGCAGCCGGATAATCCGCCGCTGCTGGGGGGTCTGCTGGACAAGGCAAAACAATTGCTGAACCAGGACATCCTGCATGAACTGGCGGCCACGACGCCGGGCAAGCCATTGAACCCTATCCAGGTGGTCTATTACGGGCATTATGTTCGATATCGTTTCAAGACCGCCCTGCAAACGCTTGTCGAGATCCACAACAAGCTGGATGCCTGGTATTCGATGGCCATGGCCATCCTCCGCTATGGACTTTGCTTCCCTTCTTTCGTAGAGCAGGAGGACCCTTATCTGGAGGCCAGCCAGGTCTACCACCTGCTTCTTCCGAAGCCGGTGGCATATGATATCCGCCTGGATACCGCCACAAATTTCGTGTTCCTGACCGGGGCCAATATGGCTGGCAAGAGCACTTTTATCCGTTCGGTCGGTGTCGTCGTGTTTTTGGCGCATCTTGGAATGGGGGTGCCGGCACAATCCATGCGGCTGAGCCTATTCGATGGCATTTTGAGCAATATCAATGTCGAAGACAATATCAGCAAAGGGGAGAGCTTTTTCTTCAACGAGGTACAGCGGATCAGGAATACGCTGGAGAAGATCGGTAACCGGAAGAAATGGCTGGTGCTGATCGACGAGTTGTTCAAAGGGACGAATGTACAGGATGCGATGAAATGTTCGAGTGCGGTGATCAAGGGCCTCATCCGTATCCGCCGTTCACTGTTCATCTTGTCGACGCATCTCTATGAGATAGGCGAAGAGCTGAAGGTCTATCCGAATATTCTTTTCAATTATTTTGAGACATCGGTAAAGGACGATCAGCTGGCGTTCAGCTATCAATTGAAGCCGGGGATCAGCAATGACAGGATCGGTTACCTGATCCTGAAGCGGGAGAAGGTGGTAGAGATGCTGGAAAAGTTATAGGTATACCTCATATGTGGAACAGTACTGTGAAACGTCATCGAATTTCTTTTTTTCCCGCATTGAAATATTTTCTAGCTTCAGCTGCTAAATGTGCGGGGTATGCTGGTGAAGTTGTTTGGAAGTGCGGTATATGGAGTGGAAGCTATCACCATTACAGTTGAAGTGAATGTGACGGAAGGGCTGCATACTTTCATCGTCGGGCTCGCCGACAGTGCGGTAAAAGAGAGTATCCAGCGGATCGAAAGTGCCATCAAGAGCAATGGCTATTACATGCCCCGGACCAAGATCGTCATCAACCTCGCTCCAGCCGGCATTCGGAAATATGGAGCCGCTTTCGATCTCCCTATCGCTTTGGGCATACTGGCGGCCAGCGAACAATTGCCCGATGCCGAACTGCTGAAAAATTTCGTGGTAATGGGGGAGCTCGGATTGGACGGCGGTATCCAGCCCATCAAAGGAGCGCTGCCTATCGCTATGCAGTCGGAAAAAGAACAATTCAAGGGATTGATCGTTCCCAGTCAAAACGGCGACGAGGCGGCTATTGTAAAGCACATAGCTGTTCATGCATTTGCTGAACTGCGCGAGGTGATCTGTTTTTTCCGGGACAATGCTTCATCGGCTCCGGTCGCTGGTGACGATGGGCCGCCTTTGCTCTCCGCGTGGCCCCAGACCGATCTTGATTTTAATGAGGTAAAAGGCCAGGGCAATATCAAACGGGCCCTGGAGATCGTGGCAGCCGGCGGGCACAATGCCATCATGATCGGGCCGCCCGGTGCCGGTAAAACCATGTTAGCGCGTCGCCTGCCAACTATTCTGCCTCCACTTAGTTTACAAGAGGCCCTGGAAACCACGAAGATCCATAGTGTAGCCGGCAAGCTGCCCGCACGCACGACCCTGCTTCATCAACGTCCATTCCGTTCGCCTCATCATACTATATCGGCGATGGCGTTAGTGGGAGGCGGCAGTGTACCTCAACCTGGTGAGATATCCCTGGCTCACAACGGCGTACTGTTCCTCGACGAGTTGCCGGAGTTCAGCCGGAGCACGCTGGAGACCATGCGGCAGCCGATGGAAGACAGGAAGGTGACGATCAGCAGGGCTGCACTTTCTGTAGAATTCCCTTCGTCGTTTATACTGATCGCGTCCATGAACCCCTGTCCTTGCGGCTATTATAATCATCCGGATAAGGAATGTACTTGTCCACCCGGAGCCGTATTCAAATACCTCAACAGGATCTCGGGACCGTTGCTGGACAGGATAGATCTGCACATGGAAGTGGTGCCCGTCCCCTTTACACAATTATCGGCCGGCGTTGCGACCGAGGGTTCGCAGCAGATCCGTCAGCGGGTGATAGCGGCGCGGGAAATGCAACGGCGGCGATATGAAGGGCAGACATCGGCAGTCACCTATTGTAATGCGCAGATCAGCGGTCGATTCCTGCATTATTATTGCCGGATCGATCCCAAGGGCGAGAAATTGTTACATATGGCTATGGAGAAGCTGAAATTATCGGTCAGGGCGCATGACCATATACTCAAGATCAGCCGAACGATCGCCGACTTAGCGGGCAGCGAAGCGATCCGCTCCGAGCATCTGGCAGAGGCCATACAATTTCGGAGTCTCGATCGGGAGCAATGGGCGGGTTAAGGTCGCCCGAATGACGCCGCAAAGTGCATTGGCGGAATGGCCGGTGGTCGCGTAAAAGTTGGGTAATTTTTACTTTTTTCGGTTCCGCCCGGGGGCCGTTTTGCGCGCGCCCGAACCGGGAGCTGCCACGGCTTTGCCCGATTTTGTCAGTACCGTCTTCGTGGCTGCGAGGGCCGGTTTTCCGGTGGCCGGGCGGATACGGGGCGATGCATTTTCCCAGTTGGTGATGGATCGCGACAGCCGGATGAGCAGTTCGTTGTTGGCGAGATAGAGCAAAGCCACCGGAAGTATTTTGAACAACGCGCGTTTAGTGGTGTCGTTGAGGTCGAAGAGCGGCAGCAGCCAACCCAGGGCGCCGATGCCCCCGTAGAGTGCTGCAAAGGCGTAGAGCCAGTTGCGGGCGTTGCGATTGAACCGTCGGATAAAGACGGCTTCTCCCACGAACAGCACGGCAGTCACGCAGAAGATATACCCCCACAAGTGGATCGAGAACGTTCCGGTGAGCAGCCGGGTGACGATATCGCTATACCGCTGGAAGAGCGGCGCGAGGTTGGTGAGTTGATGGTTGACGAGTCCCGCAACGTCAAAGTGCAGCGGTAGGTAGTGTTTGTTGTACACCTCGTTCGGGAGGATATACCCCACTGCAGCGGGCAGGAAGAAAAGGATGTCTGCGGGTACCGCCTTTTTCAAGGGAGTCTTGCTGCGCCACTGCATCAGCAGGATCGGTGGCAGGAAGAGGAGCGCCAGCACCAGGGTCTCGGACCGGATATAGGTGGCGATGCCGATGAGGAGGCCGGCAAAATAAAAATGGGATCGTGGAGCGTCTCCGGCCGTTCGGTGTCCCGCCGAAAAGTAATTAAACAAAAAATACAGGCCGAGAAAGAGATAGACCATATTGCTATAGTCGTAGAGCACCATGAACGTATAGGCATACAGCTCCGGTGTGAGGAAGAAGACCAGCATCAGGATGCCGGCAAGCAGCGGATGCAGGGTCTCCTTTAGTGCATTGTAGAGGAAGATGGTAAAGCTGACGAAGACGATGCTGAGCCAGACCTGGCCAAAGGGGAGTCCAGCAAGCTTAACAATCAACTGGAGCGAGATCAGATAGGGGGATTTGAATTCGTTATTCGTCGACCATAGGTCTATTTTGAAAAAGGAGTTGATCATGGTGTGTTCCCGAAAGGCGAATTCCGCGATCGCTTCCGGGCCCGACAAGGCGTCACGGGAGGTGGGCGGAAGGTAGTAACAACGCCATACGCTCAGGAAGACGAGGAAACCGATGATGATCCAAAAAGGCATTTCATAAGGAGCGGCTTTAAAACGGTCTTTAAACAGCTCTTTCCTGAACGCGGCGAAGCCGGTCTTTCGAATGGCAAGCACGGTAGGAATGTTCAGCAGGGCTGTTGCGAGAACCAGAATCCCGAAGACCGTAACGGCCGTCAGTGGAATAAAGCAGAGCTGCAGCAGGAACGGCAGGAAGCTGGCCACGGCAACGCCCAGCAGCAGGGAGACCGTGATGGTATAGGCGGTCTTTAGTGGCATGCCGACAAGCCGGAGCAGGCCATACCCAGACAGCAGGAAAAGTAACGCCAGGAACAAGGATGCGAGGAATGGCATAGTTTATAAGGTTGGAGGATATTTTTTATAGAAGACGAGGATGCGTTGCAGTTGTTCCGGAGAATGGATCTCGTCGAGGTTGACCCCTTTTTTGGAAATGCGGAGAAATAAATTGGCCTTGCTGACATTGGGGGAGTTCGTCCATACGCCTTCAAGCCCCGTATAATAGTAGAACAAGGCAGGTTCGGGAGCGTGGATCTGGGTGTAGATGTGCAAGGAGTCGCGATAGAAACTGTTTGGTTCGAACAAGATGATGGGATGGGCGAGGTGCTTTTTCTCAACTGCTTCTTTTACCTTGAGGCAGATGGTATAGGCTAATCCGTAGCGCTCTTTCATGATACCAATATAATCCAGGGTATCGGCTCTTTCTTTCAGGAAGGCATTCCAATAGGTCTCCGGCTTGCTTTCGAACCAGTCTTTATAATAACCGGCATTGAGTATCAGGAATATCGCCGCGAAGGCGGCGACCGTCAATAAAAAGCCTTTCATAGTGATTTGTTATTGCGATGAAAAGTACGAAAAAATTAGTTGCCGCTTTTCATCCCCGCCGCATTTCCGAGATCGCATGGTCGACCGCCCGGGCTGTAAGCGCCATGTAGGTAAGGGACGGGTTTTGACAGGAGGTGCTGGTCATGCTGGCCCCGTCTGTGACATATACATTGGGGCAGGCATGCAGTTGGTTCCATTTATTAAGCAGGGAGGTCTTAGGGTCTTTCCCCATCCGGACGCCGCCCATCTCGTGGATATCGAGGCCGGGTGCCTGGCCGGAGTCGCCAGTTTTTATGTTGGTGAATCCGGCAGCGGTGTACATGTCTGTCAGCTGTTTAAAGAAGTCTTTGAGCATTTTCTCATCGTTGTCATCGTAGCTGATGTTGAGCTTGAGTTGTGGGATGCCCCATTGGTCTTTTAGCGTTGGGTCCAGGCTAACGGTGTTAGATTCCTTGGGCAGGGTCTCGCCCATCATATGGGAGCCGACGCGCCAGGGACCAAGTTTTGCCGAATTCAGGTTTTGTTTGAGCGTTTCGCCGAAACCTTCGGTAGGACGGTCAAAGCCGCGGAAGGCGGAGAAACCGGCGGCATAGCCGCGCAGGAAGTCGGCATCTTTATCCTGTGCGAAGACGTTCCGGAATCGGGGGATATAGGCGCCGGTTGGCCGCCGGCCATCCGTGGTGCGATCGGTAAATCCATCGTATTCCGCGGAGATATGTCCCCTGTAATTGTGAAAGGCGACGTATTTGCCCAGTAGGCCGTTGTCGTTACCCAGGCCATGAGGGAAGCGCGAGGAAGTGGAATTGAGCAGGACCAAATTGGTATTGAGGGCGCCTGCATTGACGAAGATGACGGGTGCAAAATATTCGATCGTCTCACGGGTATTTGCGTCTATGATCCTGACGCCGGCAGCCTTTCCTTTTTTGTCGTCATAGATAATCGATTCCACCACGGAGAAGGGCCGCAGGGTCATGTTGCCGGTGCGCTGGGCCCAGGGGATCGTGGTCGAGTTGCTGTTATAGTAGCCACCGAAGGGGCAGCCGCGCTGACAGAGTGTTCTGTTCTGACACTGGCCCCTGCCCTGCTGGAGGTGGAGCGCGGTGGGCTGGGTGAGATGCGCGCAGCGCCCATAAATGACGTGCCGGTCCTTGTAGGTCTTTTTGACAAAATCTTTGAAATAGTCTTCGACACAAGTCAGCTCGAGGGGTGGCAGGAATTCCCCGTCCGGGAGCATGGGCAGGCCGTCTTTATTGCCGGAAACGCCCACGAATTTCTCTACATAGCTATACCAGGGGGCGATATCCTTGTAGCGGATCGGCCAGTCTGTCGCGAAGCCATCACGGGCCGGTCCTTCAAAGTCAAAGTCGCTCCAGCGCTGTACCTGGCGGGCCCACATGATGGATTTACCGCCGACCTGGTAGCCCCTGATCCAGTCGAATGGTTTTTCCTGCACATAGGGGTGTTCGGTGTCCTTTACGAAGAAATGCATGGCGTCTTCCCGGAAGGCATAGCACCGACTAACGACAGGATTGGCCTGCCGGATGTCGATGGGGACTTCGCCGCGATGTTCGAATTCCCAGGGCATCATATTGGTGGTGGGATAGTCCTTGTTATGCCGTACATCGCGCCCTCTTTCGAGGACGAGGGTCTTGCAGCCTTTTTCTGTAAATTCTTTTGCAGCCCAGCCTCCGGACATGCCGGAGCCGATCACGATGGCGTCAAATGAGTTGTTTGATTTTGCGTCTCCCATGGCTAGCTTTTTTTAGTGACGGGAAAGCACCCATGAAAACGACCGGGTACGAGCTCATATACCTGGACTTTAGTCAGGTAATATTGGGACGAAGAGTAGGCGAGAATCGTCATCCGCTTGGTGGCAGCGTAAAAAAAGGTCAGGTCCTTATCAGTGAGCTTCTTGTTCTCGATCGAGGAGAGCAGGGCGGCGCGTTGGCCGGGAGAGGACTGGACGAACGAGTGGCCGGAACTACTGCGGGCGGCTGCATCAAAAAGTTGCAGCCCTTTCAAGTATTTGTCACGGTCTTCTTTGGAATAGCAGTCATCGAGCATCTTCAGTGCAAAGAGATGGGCTGAGACTGCTGACGAGCCTGGCGTAGCGCCATCAGGTATGATGACAGCCGTCAATGTTTGCAGCAATTGTTCCTGCTGATCATCGATCTTGAAGTTATGTAACGGGATCGGAGGGTTGGAAGCGTCCTCCATACAGGAAGGAAGCAAGAAGGCGCCTGTGGAAAGCAGCGCCAGTCGTTTCATGGCGGTTCGTCTGTTTACACGCATAGAACACCAAGGTACGAGAATTTAGCCTTGCAATACTAGGCTATCTTTTTTGCGGCTACGAGGGATTCCGAATTATAAACGGGCCGGCTTGTGTCATGGGATACATTGTTATGAGAACCGTTGTCAACAGGTACCGGCTGATTGCGGTTACAAATTGAGCGCATAATCAGGAGACCGGTCTGCACCATGATGCGGAGGTCCAGGGTGAGGCTCACGTTGCGAACATAATACGAATCCCATTGGTAGCGACGGAAGATACTTTGGAAGGTGGTAGCAGGTCCGCGGTAACCTCTTACCTGGGCAAGACCGGTGATCCCGGGGCGGGCCATATTCCTGTAAGAGTAATTGGACACCAAGGTGGAGAATTCGTCTGAATCTTTGAGCATATGAGGTCTGGGGCCGACGATACTCATATCGCCCAGGAGCACATTGATGAATTGCGGGATCTCATCCAGGCAGGTATTCCGGAGGAAGGACCCGACGCGGGTTACGCGAGAGTCATTTTGGGATGCCCGGCAGCTGTCTGCGGCATCATTGATACGCATCGTCCTGAATTTGTAGCAATAGAATGTCCTGCCGAGGAAGCCAACTCTTTTTTGACGGAAGAAAATGGGGCCTTTCGAATCCAGTTTTATGCAGACGTATACGATGGGGAGCAACCAGGGAAAGATGGCCATCAAGACGACGATGGAAATGATAATATCGGTCACTCGTTTGAATATCAAATAATTATAGATTTCTCCACAATATTCGCGAACAAATTGCCAGTTTCCCTTTTCCCAGTTTTCAGGACAACGGGCTGATGGGTCAATGATAGTGCTCTGCATGATACGAACGATTGGTTTTTCTATTCTTGTTGTAGGCAGCAATTTGGATGCCACCAGAACAGGGTCGGACTCGAACAGCATCTAAGAGGCCATGACAAGGGCTACTTAGAAAACGTTGCATTGTAAGTCGTTAAATAAAAAGGGCAAGCAACCTGCTTGAAAAGGGCAAGGAAGCTGCTTGGGGGTACGGACATGTTCATTGGATTGGTCTATACGCGCGGGTACAAGGTTGCACGGCCATGGGCTCCGGCGGCGTGCGCATTAGTTGAGCACATTCTTTGGCTCCATCCAATCGGCGGAAACGATGGTTGGGGTAACGTCTTCGATCGCGATCAGTTTGCTGATGATATAGGACAAGGTCTGCATGGCGGTGTAGTGGACTATGCGCAGGTCGAGCCAGAAACCGGCGTTGCGTACATAGAAGGTGTCCCACTGAAACCTTCTGAAGACCTTATCAAAGGTCTGGGTGGGCCCGCGGTAACCCTTTACCTGGGCGAGACCGGTGATACCTGGCTTCATCACGCTGCGAAATTTGTAAGACTCCAACACGCGGGAGAAGTTGGCGCAGTCGTTGTACATGTGTGGACGCGGCCCGACAATGCTCATGTGCCCCGCCAGTACATTGATGAACTGGGGAAGTTCGTCGAGGTTGCTGCTGCGTAGAAAACGCCCTATCCGGGTGATCCTGGGGTCGTCGTCAGTGGCTTGTCTAGTATTGGCTTCGGCATTGACGCGCATGGTCCGGAATTTCATACAGGGGAAAGAGCGTCCGAGAAAGCCTACCCTTGTCTGCACGAAGAAGATGGGGCCTTTCGAGTCCAGTTTTATGAGTACATAGAGGATGGGGAACAGCCAGCTGAATATAAAAAGCAGCACGCACGAGGAGACGGCAATGTCGAAGATCCTTTTGACCAGCAGGTAAGCATGACGCTGAACGATATATGCTCTAAGGTCGATCCGTCTCCCTGCGATAATATCTTCTTCCTTTAAATTGGTTTTTCCGATACCGGTGGTTCCGACCATAAGCCCGAAGGTTTAAAAAAATTTACTGCCCTTATTGTGTACATATCTATGGTAATATCCAATCAATTAAGCGCTTACAAAATTTTGCCCTTTAGCATTCCCTTGCATCCGTTTTTCTTCGACGAATGCTACCGGCAAACGTTTAATGCGCAAGTGCTTCGAAAAGATTTATTTTTACCACCATATATAATGATTTCTGTATATGGGAATAGGCGCGATAAAAATCTCTATAACACTTTTTCATATAAGTTATTGCCCGGGGAAAAGCCAGAATTTCTTCGGTTGTGTGATCTGGTAAAAGGGAGGGGGAAAAAGGCGCCACCGATGTGCGGTGGTCCGGACGTAGGGCAATGGGGAGATCGGACCACGGACTGGCGGGCCAATCGGATTGACAGTCAACTATATAAAACGTCTGGTGGTAAAAGAATAAAAAAAAGCCGGCATAAAAATGCCACTTACCCGGAATACTGTTAATTAGTTCCTTTGACAGCAACAAAGACCGATAGATAAAGTTCCGGTCCCTTACATTTGCAAAAATTTCTGAGATTAAGCACCCATAGCCGGACAGCAAAACAGACCAACGCATGAAAATCGGTATACTTGGCACACGCGGGATCCCCAATGCTTATGGCGGGTTTGAGCAATTTGCGCAATACCTTTCCCAAGGTCTGGTGGAGCGAGGGCATTCGGTATGGGTCTATAATTCGAGCGACCATCCTTATCAGCAAACGGAATGGCAGGGCATACACATCATCCATTGCAAAGACTGGGAGGGCATGATCGGCACGGCGGGTCAGTTCCTTTATGATTACAATTGTCTGCGGGATGCCAGAGGGAGGAGTTTCGATGTATTGCTGCAGTTGGGCTACACGAGCAATTCGGTATGGCACCGGTTATGGCCCAAGGGCATGTTGAATGTGATCAACATGGATGGGCTGGAATGGAGGCGGAGCAAGTACGGTGCGATCACGCGAAAGTTTCTCGTGCGGGCAGAGAAGTGGGCGGCGAGGCACGGCGATGTGCTGATCGCGGATTCGGTCGGTATCCAGGAGTATATCCGGCAGAAATATGACCGGGAAGCGATCTACATTCCTTACGGCGCGGATATTCCCCGCACCTTTGATGCGGGCAAGCTGGCGCCATGGGATCTGCGGCCTGATGGCTACCATCTGCTGATGGCGCGAATGGAGCCTGAGAACAATATTGAAATGATCGTGCAGGGCTGGATGGCCGGTGAAAAGAAAAAGCCATTGGTGCTGATCGGCAATCCCGGCAATTCTTTTGGGCAATACCTTGTCAAGACTTACCGGGACGACCGGCTGCGTTTCATCGGCGCCATCTACGATGCCGATACGGTGAATGCATTGCGGCATTTCAGCACGATATACTTCCATGGTCATTCAGTGGGCGGGACCAATCCTTCTCTTCTCGAGGCGATGGCAACCGGCTGTACCATTGCGGCCCATGACAATGCGTTCAATAAGGCGATCCTGGGTAAAGAAGGCTGGTATTTCAGCTGCCCGAGGGAGGTGCACGAGATCCTGGACCGTGTTCCGGACCCTGCATGGCGGGAAAAGAACCTGGAAAAGATCAAAATACTGTATAATTGGGGCAAAATAATCGATCAGTACGAAGGCGTTTTTCTACGACCCGCGCCATAATAACCTATGCATGCGAATAGGAATTGATGCCAAATCCTTTTTTAATGGACCGGTGAGCACAAGGATAGTTTTACAAAACCTGCTTCCGGAATTGTTTCGCTTAGATCCCGCCGTCGACTGGGTGGTTTTCCTGGATAAAAAAGACAAGGGCAAGGCGCTGCCCTTTGAAGGTGCCAATATACAGCTCGTTTACGTGTGGGCCGGGATGAATCAGTTGTCGAATTTATTCGTGTTGCCCCGTTATTGCAAAGCGTTGGGTCTCGAGCTGGTCGTTTACCAGACCTTCCCCGCATTGACGACCGGAACGGCGTCCATTGCTTTTATCCACGATGTGCTGTTCCGGGATTTCCCGCAATATTTTAGCTGGAAGGAGCGGCTGTATTTTGCCACGCAGCCTTTCCTGACGCGCAGGGCCGTCAGGGTTACCGCAACCACCGAATTCGTGGCGAAGGACCTGGTCAGATATGGATATGTGAATGACGCATCCAGGATCGATCTGGTCCCGTTGGGTGTGTCGCCTGCATTCAAACCATTGCCAAAATGGGATCAGGATCTGATCAAAAAAGTGCGCAGCCGTTTAGGCCTTCCCGGCAGGTTCCTGCTCTTTGTGGGCAGACTGAATGTCCGAAAAAACCTGGAGAACCTGCTGAAGGCCCTGCCGATGATGGGGGACCAGTCGATCCCCCTTGTCGTAGTGGGGAAGGCGGATTGGAAGGCGCCGAACCTCGAGGACCTGCTTGCTACAGGCGCGATCGGCAATCGGGTGATCATGACCGGCAGCATCGGCGACGAGGAATTGCTTGCCGTGTATGCCATGGCCACGATCTTCTGTTTTCCTTCCTTTGCGGAAGGGTTCGGGCTGCCGCCGCTGGAGGCGATGGCTTCCGGCGTACCGGTGATCGTTGCCGACCGCACTTCGCTGCCCGAGGTCTGCGGGGACGCCGCCACTTATACCCAACCGGAAGATCCCCGCAGCATTGCATCGGCCATCGACCGGTTATTGAGCGACGAGGGCCTGTATGCCGCGAAAAAGGCCGCAGGCCTTGTCAGATCCGCGCAGTTCGGGTGGACCGGCACGGCCATCGCATTGCGGAAAAGTATAACCAATGCACTGAAAGCTACCTGAACGCAGACTGTTGTCCAGGCTGGCAGGCCTGACGGTTTTGAAAACGGACAATGAAATGGGGTAACATTCGTTTCATACCTTTGCAAATCATGAAAGTCACAGCAGTCGTCGTCACCTATAACCGATTGGCCCTTTTAAAAGAATGTATCAGCGGATTGAAACGCCAAACAGTTCCCGTGCAGGAGATCATTGTAGTTAACAATGGCAGTTCGGACGGCAGTGATGTCTGGCTTGCGGCGCAGGAGGGTCTGACGGTAGTGACGCAGCAAAACCTGGGCGGGGCGGGTGGCCAGCATACAGGCATCGGGGTAGCCATCGCGCACGGAGCCGACTGGTTGTGGCTGATGGACGATGATGCCGAGCCCTTTCCCGACGCGCTCGAGCAACTGCTGCCCTTTCTTGACCCCGGATCGATGGCGGCAGCGGCCTGTTCGGTGATCGACAAGGAAGGAAAAATTTCGGTTGTACACCGCGGCGAGTTCGATTACCGGCGGCTGGGGACCGAATTCGGCTGTCAGCCCGTGGCGGTGAGCGATTACGACAACCCCTCTTTCCAGATCGGTTATGCCACTTTTGTGGGGATCGTGGTGAACAGGAAAGCGATAGCACAGATCGGACTGCCGAAGAAGGAATTCTTCCTGCATTTTGACGACATCGAATATTCCCTGCGCCTGGCCACTTACGGCCGTATCATGCTGGTGCCGGGGAGCAGGATCCTGCACAAGGAGAACGCCAGCAATCATTTTTATACGAAAATGGTCTTTGGCAAAGAACGGGTAAGAATAAAATATGAAAAGCTCTGGCTGAGGTATTTTGTCATCCGGAATGTCGTTTGGGGGGTGAAGGAATACTATGGGCAGCACCGGGACACGAAACTGGTACTGGCGAAGTATTACCTGAAGACAATCTTGGGCATCCTATTATTCGACGATCATAAAAAACGCAGGATCGCCTTTTTCACCAGCGCTTTCAGGGACGGTCTTGCAGCCCGGTTCGAGAACAGTTACGATTATATCAACCAACGAACGGGATTGTATCCATAGCCGGCGCCATGCCTGCCGGTTCTTATTTCCTCAGGATGAAGATGGCCTGGTCTCCGGTCCCAACCTTATTGGCGATGACCGTCTTTTTCCGGTACAAGGCCATTTTTTCCGGGCTGGGCCGATGGTTTTGTTTGACGAGCGGTATACCCCGGCGATATTCATCGCTGATATAAAACTGTTTGGGTGTACTATCGTACACGATTCCCCGGATCTCGAACCCTATAGGTTGGCAGAGCCGTTGCATGGTCTCGACGGAAGGGATGAATACGTGTCGGGGTGCGTCGATCTGAAACCAATGCTCTTTGTATTCCTCGAAAGCAATATTTGGAACAACGGGTACACGGATAACGCAATACCTGCCGGGCAGTAATTTGTCATAGACCATTTGTAAGGTCTGCCGGGGATTGGGAAGGTGTTCGAAGGTATGCTGCAGCGTTATAAGATCGAAATCCTTCTCGTCATACTGCTCCAGGTATTTCCTCCGTATGGTGATGTTGCCGGACTTTACTGTTTCTTCCTTGAGAAAGGGATCGATTCCCCTGAGGTCGGTAAAGCCAAGCGCTTCGAGCCGCCGGAGATGAAAGCCCATTCCGGAGCCGATGTCCAGGATACGGGCATGTTTGCCGATGCCGTCCAGGTAGGAGATGAACCGGATCTCCTCCCTTGCAGGGATGAACCTGGCGATGATCTTTCCCAGGATATGGTTGTTGTAGAGGTCGGCCTTGTCCCGCCAGATCGCCATACGTGTGGTCAGCTTTTTGAGCAGGCTGTTGTCCGGCGCGTGGCTGTAGTAGTCGGCATTATAGTATTTCTCCATTGATTCCGGAAGAGCTGTTATCTGAAGGCAGCCGCATTCCGGGCAAAGGAAGTAGTCGAAATATTCGTCGAGTCCGAACATCATTTCCCTGACGCTGAACACTTGCTTCGGACCGTCGTTGGTACATATTCTGCATGCAGGCATTGGTCGGAGTCGTTTAGTAGTAGATTTTTTTTATTGGGAGCAAATCTACAGTAAATCCGGTATTGTTTGGCGTTGGGCGGAAGACGGCCTGATCACGTCGAATTGCGGGAAAGCATTTGTAAAGGCGAGTATCCATAGCACGTATTCCGCCGTGCTGGTGATAAAACTGCCCGTAAACTGGTAGATAAAGATGAACAGGAAGAGCGCCAGCCGGTAGTAGTTTTTCCATACCATGGTATAGCGGAACAGCACCAGCTCTGTGATCAGCCGAAGCGCGAGGCCCACCCAGCCGAAGATCAGCAGTGTCTCCGCCGTGGCGTTGGGGATCGTGATGATATCGAAATCGGGTTGGTAGTTGTACCAGGTGCGAATGATCTCGGCGCCCAACTTTTTGAGTTGACCCGGTCCGATACCCCACCAGGCGTTTTTGCGCTCAAGGATGCGCTCGGCGAGCACGAAGGCGTCGGAGGTGCGGCCCTGACTCGAGATATCATGTCCGGTAAAGATATTCTCCAGGCGGACTACGAGCGCGTTGTTGGGGGCAAAGATGAACAGGCCGATCATGCCAATGACTGCCAGGAGGCTACCGAAAAGCAGCAGGTAGAACATCCTCGATCTTCGGGACAGCGGCCGGGAGTGGATCAAATAGACGAGGACACAAGCCAGGAGGAGACAAACGAGCACGCCGATCGATAGGGAGAGGACATAAGGGGTAAGCAGCAAGACCGCCAGGACCGGCGCTTTGATCCTATTCTGCCGAAGCACCAGCTGATAAAAATAAAAGAGAAACAGGGGCGTGAACAACACCGCATAGTAGGAGGCCTCGTAGGTGAACAGCTTAAGCCGCAGGAAATTTGATACCCCGTCGGTGTAGACCTGGCTGATCCAAAAAAGATCGTAATAGGGTGAAAAGTAAAAGGGCAAGGCGATCAGACACAGAGCAAAGTTGCTGTAAAGCAGCCATCGAAAGAGCTTCTCTTTGTCTTCGCAGGTTATCAGGAAGGTATAGGTGGCCTGGGCGAACACGTAGACGGCCGTGATATTGAGAAGCGAGGCCATGTATTTGCCGAATTCGACGCCGCTGATGAGTTGGCAGACCACGAAGGGGATGATGACCGCCAAAAAAGGGAGCATGATGTCTTTTCGTCTTGCCTTTACGACCCAGTAATAGAGCAGTGGGCTGAGGATGGTCGTATACAGGAGGCCCCACGGCAGCCCCGCCGAATTGAGGAAGAAATAAACAAATACTATCGGCCAGTATTTATTTATTCTCATCGGCTTTCATTTTAAAATAGGATCGGACGCCTTTGTAGACGCCCCAGGCCCTGTTCCATTTGCCCGTCACGACCCGTTTGAGGAAGCGAAGAAAGGTATAGGTCAATTGCGGTTGGGACCCATTCTTACCGGATCGGGAGAGGAACAGCAGTCCGTTCCGGGTGTAGTAATATTCGGCGAGGAAACCCCTGCCGATGGTGGTGCCGATCTTGTCGAAGCAAATCGCCGTTTCACATACTTCCATGCGGTAGCCCTGTTGTGTCGCCCGAAAACACCAGTCTGTCTCTTCCCAATATAAAAAGTATTCTTCGGGCAGCAAGCCGATCTCGCGAAAATGGGCGGTATGCGTAAAGAGGGCGCCGCCTGAGATATAATCCAGGCTGGCCAGTTCGGTGTGATCTTTCAGGAAGACGACGGTTCCCGATTTCCGGTTGATCCTGGCGCCGCCGTAGATGTGGATGGTATGCGGGGGATCGTAGTGTTTTACGACAGGGCCGGAGATTGTCCTGAAAGGTTTTTCGGCGGCAAATTTCACGGACTCCGACAGGGTATCGGATTGCACGATCATGTCGGGGTTAAGAAGCCAGACCCAGGCGTCGTGGGCGATAAGCGGGCGGAGGGCGACGTTGTTGCCGGCGGCGAATCCGCTGTTGCTGTCATTCTGCACGAAGACCAGCCGGGGCAATGCTGCCCGGTCGACGATCGTGTTTTCCCATTCCTTCCGATCGAAAAGCCGGTGAGCGATAGGTTTGCGCAGTTCTCCCGTGGTAAAGGGCAGGTCCGCGGAGGGTCGTTGTGCCGGGCTATCCGCCCATTGCATGAGCTTTTGCAGTGACCCGTTGCGGGAATCGTTGTCTACCAGGATGACCGAGAACTGCTGGTAGTCCGACCGGAAAAGGAAATCCAGGCATTCCCTGGCGTCCTCCCATTTCTTATAATTGACGATGATGATATAGACATATGCGTTATCTGGTGTTCTCCCGGGCAAGTGTTTATACATTTAATGGTTCTTCTGAAAATAAGGAGCGGACGCTGGTCAGTGCCGCCGCGACGATCTGGTGCATATCATAGTAGCGGTATTCGGCCAGCCGGCCGCCGAAGAGGACACCGGGCTCCGCATCTGCCAGTTCGCGATATTGTTTGTAGATCTTCATATTCCTGTCATCGTTGACAGGATAATAGGGTTCGAGGCCGGGTTGCCATTCCAGGGGATATTCCCTGGTGACGATGGTATGGGGCTGAGTGCCAAACTCAAAATGTTTGTGCTCAATGATCCGGGTATACGGGACATCCGCTTCGGTATAATTGACCACCGCATTGCCCTGATAGTTGGGTATTTCGAGACGCGCTTGTTCGAAGCGAAGCGACCTGTATTCCAGCGGGCCGAAGCGATAGTCGTAGAATTCGTCTATCTGGCCCGTGAAGATGATCGTATGCGCCAGCTGGCTTAGTTCGTAGCGGTCGCGGCAAAAGTCCACACCGAGCCGGACGTCTGCATCTTTGAGCAATGCGCCGGTAAGCCGGTTGTAGCCGCCGATGGGTATGCCTTGGTATTTGTCGCCGAAATAGTTGTTGTCAAAGGTAAACCTGACCGGCAGGCGGCGAATGATGAAAGCCGGCAGTTCGGTGGCTTTCCGTCCCCATTGCTTTTCAGTGTATCCTTTGATCAGCCGTTCGTAAATGTCGGTGCCGACCAGGGAAAGTGCCTGTTCTTCGAGATTGGCCGGTTCCTTCTTCAGCCAGGGGGCTCTTTGCAAATCGATCTTCGCCCTCGCCTCCTCTGGCGTCTTTACGCGCCAAAGCTGATAAAAGGTGTTCATGTTAAAGGGAAGGTTGTAGAGTTCTCCCTTGTACATGGCCAGCGGGGAATTGGTATAGCGGTTGAATTCGACGAAGGAATTGACATATTTCCAAATCCTTTCATCGTTGGTGTGGAAGATGTGTGCGCCGTATCTGTGGACATTGATACCGTCTTCGTTCTCGCACCAGGTGTTCCCGCCCATGTGTTGCCGCCGGTCGACGACCAGGCAGGTTTTCCCTCTTTGGTGCGCCTCGTGTGCCATGACGGCGCCGAATAAGCCTGAACCCACGATCAGGAAATCATATTTGACCATAGCCGGCTTTTGACAGTAATTGACCGATTGTTTGTTTGAGGAACATGTTCCTAAAGATAAAGTAGTGCGCAAAGAAATACAAGAATGATCCCATGGCTGCTACGAAGATCAGCCTGGGAAGCGCCTCGGTGGTCATGGTGCCGGCCAGCAGGGAACAGGGATAGAACAGCAGGCAGGTGGCCATACTTTGCCAAAGCAAGTGATAGGGAAGTTTTACCTTGAACCAGCGCATGGCATACCAGCCGGTGACGATCGTCACGAGACCTTCTGTCAACAACGTGGTCCAGGCTGTCCCCATATACGAAAAACGCGGGATCAGGATCAGGTTGCAAACGACACTTAGGATCATCCCCATGATCACTGCATACAGCGTGAGTTTTTCCTTGCCCATGGAGGTCAGGATCTGAACGCCAAAGAGGTTGCTAAGTCCGATAATTAGGGTCAGTGGGGCCATGATCCTGATGACGGGTATGGCCGGCAGGAACCGTTGGTTGGCGAGTACCGACACCAGCTCCGGGGCGACGATCAGCAGGCCGGCCCCGATGGGTACTGCCAGCAGGACGATATAGGAGAAAGATTTTTGAACGAGGTTCTTTACGTATTCCTGGTCGCCGGACGAAAAAGACGCTGAGATACGGGGTATCAACGCCATGCTCAAAGCGGTCATAAAGGCCAGCGGTATCTTGCAGATCTTAACCGCGGTGGAGTAGTAACCAACGGCGACGTCGTCGGCAAGAAATCCAAGGATGACCGTATCGAGCAGGATATAGACGCTGATGGCTACATTGGAAAAGAAGATGTGGACCAGCGGCCGGAGATGCCGCTTGATCGACAAGCCTGATACACGCAGGCTGACTGCTCTGCGCGCGTAGCTGAAATTGATGACACCGTTGAGGAAGGCCGTGAGAAAGGTGAGTCCATAGTATAAAAGCAGGTCTTCTTTTCTTTTGACGAATAAAAAAATGAGGAGGACAAACAGGACGCGGATGGAAACTGTCCTGACGGTGATATAGCGGAATCGTTCAATGCCCTGAAAAAACCATTCGACGGTGAAGACGTTCATGAGCAGGATGCCGCAACTGATGAAATAAAGCAGTTTGTGATCGGCCAGTTTCGTGATCGAAAAAATGAGTGCGATAAAGGTAAGGCACATCACCAGGGTTAGGGTGATTTGGATAAGGAGGAGTTCTGAGAACAGTTTTGACAGCCGCGCTCGGTCATGGCGCCATTTGGCCGTCTCGATCACGCCGTACACCGGTATGCCGATCGCCGCGAAGGAGATCAGGTATTGGGTGAGGCTATCGGCAAAACTGACCAGACCGATGCCATCCGGTTGAAGGATCTTAAAAGTGTAAGGGAATATGATCAAAGGAAATAGGATCTGGCTTACGGAGAGCAGAGAATTATATATCAAATTTCTTTTGATCACCGCGCGAAATTAACGATATTGGCCGTATCGGTTGTAAAAACTTGGTTCTCAGAAACAAAAAAAAGGGTACTTTGTGGCGTTTTTAAAACGCGTGTAGCACCTCTCGTACGCAGGATATAATATCGAACAATTATACTATATATGAACGACCGCTCTTCCCTTCAGGCAAACGGGACCGACGATCTGGACATGACCCCGATGATGCTCAAAGCCATTGTTTTCTTTCGCAGGTTTGGAAAGCGGATCGTTCTGGCCACTGTAGTGGGAATGCTTATAGGCTGTCTGCTTTATTATTTGCTGCCCAGGGGTTATAAGGCAAAGATAGTATTGCAATCTCCCGTCCTTTCGAATGCACAGGGGCTCAGGGTCATCAATGGCTGGGCGGACCTGCTGAGCAAGCCGAACCGGAAATTGGCTGCACAACTGTTTAATATGACGGAAGATCAGATCCGCCAGGTGCATGATTTCGACGCCGAATTCATTCCTGGCAGTGAGGAAACAGGCGGGATGACGGTGGAAGTAGCTGTAGCCGACACGACCCTCCTTCCTGCGCTTCAAAGAGGAATGGCCAGTGCGCTGGAGAACAATCCTTATGTCAGGCAACGGCTCGAGGTCAGAAAGCAGAACCTGGAAGACGTGCTCTCCCAGGCGCAGCTGGAACTGCGAAAACTCGATTCCATACAATCATTTCTGCCCGCTTCTCCGGCAAATGCAAAAGACGCCAGCGGAAAAGTAATACTGGATCTTTCCCAGGTAAGCAATGCACGCATGGTCGCAGAAGACCGGCTTACCAATGCCCGCGAAAGACTGCAATTCCTTCAGCCGATCTATGTGCTGGAGGGCTTTATCCTGACGAAGTCCGCCAAGTTGGTTCCTGCTCCCGTCCTGCCGCTGCTGGGTCTAATCCTCGGTTTTCTGATCAGCTATGGTTCGGCCGCTTACACTATTTTTAAGGAAAAGTATCTCGTTGTCGCGAAACCGGGGGTGGCTGCTTAATGGACCGCCAGCGTGTCTACGTGCTGCTCACCTTTGCCGTCCTGGCTACCACGGTCTTCGGTTGGTTTCGGCTGAATAGTCTTTTTATCATCCTGCTGGCGGCGTACAAACTGTGGGAGAATGGGCCATCGACAGCAGTAAAGAAAGCATTTTCCAACAAATATGTGTGGGCCTACCTGGTGTTTTTTCTTATCGAATCGGCGGGGTTGCTGCATACGCACAATACAAAACATGGCGTAGATACCGTGGCCAAGGATGCCACCCTGGTGGCTATCGCTTTTATCCTCTGCGCCGGCAATTTTATCGACACGCGGGGCTACCGGCAATTGATGACAGGTTATTGCCTGGCGCTGGTGCTCGCTTCCGGCTATTGTCTTGCGGTGGCCGTAGGACATTATCTACATGACAAGGATATTTCGGTCTTTTTCTATCATCCGCTGACCAGTCCTATCTCGCAAAATGCGGTGTTCTTTTCGGTGTATGTCTTTTTCGGCGCATTGTACCTGTTGTCACCCGGCGGCGGCCTCGTGCTGCCGGACCGGGTCGTGCACATGCAACGGCCGCTGCAACGAGTGCTGATCGTGTTCTTAACGGGAATGATCATCCTCCTTTCGTCTAAACTGATCCTTGTGATCCTGCTCATCGTGGTGGCCATCGCGTTGACCGGGCACTATTCCGGGGGCAGGCGTCGAAGGGTTGTGCTGACCCTTGGCGGATCGTGCCTGCTGGTCGTCGGGCTGCTTGCCTTTACCAATAACCCGGTGAAGGCGCGGTTCAGCGAACTGCTGACCGCCGACCTGGACAAGATCAAATCGGAGCATTTCATTCCTGGCGATGCCTTCAATTATTTACAGATCAGGGTATTGGAATGCCATTTTGCGGTCGAAATCCTGAACGAGCGCCATGCCTGGCTGTTTGGGGTGAGTCCGGGCGACAGCCAGGATCTGCTGGATGCGAAATATATCGCCGCGAATATGTACATCGGTGACACGGCCGACGGTCCGCACCGGAAGGTCCGGGGTTTTATCGGCTATAATTTCCACAACCAATACGTTGAAACACTTGTGCGGGACGGTATTCCGGGTCTCGCGGCGCTGCTATTCGTCTTTTGGTTGATCGCGGGTATCGCCCTGTGGTGGAAGACGAGGCTTGCTGTGTTTACCTTCGTGACTTTGCTGGTATTTTTTATTCCGGAAGCGCCGCTGACCATGCAGACCGGCATCACGCTGTTTTGCTTCTTCCCTTTACTGCTGCTGCACAGTCCAAAACAACCCGGATAGGCCCACTTGTCTTTTTTTTCCGAAATTGTGACCGGAAATATATTACCCGACTCAATTTTTGGCATACAGATGAGAACGCTATTGAAATATTTAAAACCCTATAAGGGAATGGTGGCCCTGGCCCTGTTATTGGCCGCCATCAACCAGAGCTTTTCGATGCTCGATCCTTATTTTTTTGGTAAGGTGCTGGATATCTTCGCCGTTCACCCGCATCAGACCGGGCAATTCGGGGCAGGAAAGGTTTTTTCCCCTACCGGGACGCGGACGGAGCACGAGTACATCTGGGGTGTGCTGAAATACCTGTGCTATCTGATGGGCGTAGCCATGGTATCGCGGATCGCCAAGGCTTTCCAGGATTACTTCGGCAATGTGATCGTGCAGCGGTTCGGGGCTACTATTTTCACGACCGGATTGCAGCATTCCATGGCGCTCCCTTTCAGCGATTTTGAGGACCAGCGAAGCGGAGAGACCCTTTCGATCCTCACGAAAGTGAGAGCTGATACGGAGAAATTCATCATCTCTTTTATCAACGTATTGTTTGGCATTCTGGTGGGCGTGGTCTTCGTGTCAATCTATTCCTTTACGCTGCACTGGTCGATCATGCCGATCTACGTGGGCGGGATGATCCTTTTATCCCTTCTGACGAGTATTTTGAGCAAGAAGATCAAGCGCATCCAGAAGAAGATCGTCGCCGACACGAATGCGCTGGCGGGATCGACCACGGAGTCGCTGCGCAACATTGAGTTGGTAAAGAGCCTGGGGCTTACGGACCAGGAGGTGAAGCGGCTGAATAAGAACACCTTCAAGATACTTGACCTGGAGCTACGAAAGGTAAAGAGCATCCGGGCGCTTAGTTTTGTCCAGGGGACTTTTGTGAATTTCCTGCGGCAGTGTATCATGTTCGTGTTGTTCATGCTGGTGTTTCATGGCAGGCTGACGCCTGGCGAGGTGTTGACGATGGTCTTCTATTCTTTTTTTATCTTCGGACCGTTGCAGGAATTGGGAAATATCATCCTTTCCTATCGCGAGGCCGAGGCTTCGCTGAACAATTTCGATACGCTGATGAAGAAGCAGCCGGAGATGCCGCCCGTCGATCCGCGGCCGCTGGGACCTGTGCGAAGCCTGGCGTTCAAGGACGTGCTGTTTCGTCATCAAACGGCCCATCACAATGCCATCGACCATATCAGCTTCGAAGCTGAGAAAGGGGAGACGCTTGCATTTGTGGGCCCATCCGGAAGCGGGAAGACCACGCTGATGAAATTACTGGTAGGACTTTACCGGCCAAAGTCCGGCAATATCCTGTACAACGGGCTGGATGAGACGGCCATCAATTTTGAAGACCTTCGTCGCCAGATCGGTTTTGTTACGCAGGATACGCAGCTGTTCGCGGGCACTATCAGGGAAAATCTTTTATTCGTGAATCCCACGGCGAGCGAAAAAGAACTGCAGGAAGCGCTGCGGAAGGCCTCGTGTACCAACCTGCTTGCGAGGGCCGAGAAAGGGATCGACACGATGATCGGCGAAGGGGGCCTGAAGTTGTCAGGTGGCGAGAAACAGCGGTTGTCCATTGCCCGGGCCTTGTTGCGCAAACCCACCCTGCTGATCTTCGACGAGGCGACGTCGGCGCTGGATTCGCTGACGGAGGAGGACATTACGCGGACTATCCGGGAGATCTCCGCCGATGGCGCCCAAATCTCGATCCTGATCGCCCACCGGTTGTCGACGATCATGCATGCCGACCGCATCTATGTGCTGGAGAAAGGGGTGGTGGTCGAGATGGGTACGCATGGGGACCTGCTCGCAGAAAAAGGGTTATATTATGCCATGTGGAGACAGCAGATCGGCGAACGTAAATATGCAGCAGTCTGATCATCTCCTTAAACAATATATGACGCTATGAGCTGGCTATCTGACATTTTTGGGGGTGGCGACAGGATCAGACAGGCATTGCGGGATGGGGCGGTGGTCATTGACCTGCGTACGGCCTATGACTATGACCAGGGACATGTCCCCCGGTCATTGAATATTCCCATGGACCGGATCCGCGCCAATATCGGCCGGATCGAGAACCTTAACAAGCCGGTGATCCTTTGCTGCGGAAACGGCAGTCATTGCCGGGAGGCGGCGATCTTCCTGGAGGAGGCGGGTATCACCCGGGTGATCAATGGCGGGCACTGGCAGTCGGTATTGCGGAAGATGGGAAAATAAGTTGGATATTTGCGGCCATGAATGCTATAATTGGAGCCATCATCAACGAATCGATCGCTGTTAAAAGCCAGATCCTGCAGCACCCAGCACTGATTGGGGTGGTAGGAGAAGTCGTGACGCTGATCGTCGACCGGTTCAGGGAAGGGAAACACTTATACTTCTGCGGCAACGGCGGGAGTGCTGCAGATGCGCAGCACCTGGCTGCCGAGTTTTCGGGCCGATTCTTCATCAACAGGGATGCCCTGCCGTCGGAAGCCCTGCATTGTAATACCTCGTACCTGACGGCGGTAGCCAATGATCTTTCCTATGACCTCATCTATTCCCGGCTCATCAAGGGGATCGGCAAGCCCGGGGACATCCTGGTGGGGATGTCGACCTCGGGGAAGTCGCCGAACATCCTGAAGGCCTTCGAGACGGCCAGGGACAAAGGCATCACGACTATCGGCATGACCGGTGAAGGCGGCGGCCAGTTAAAGGCGCTGAGTGATCACCTGATCGACATCCCTTCGCGCAATACACCGAGGATACAAGAGGGGCATATGCTGCTGGGACATATCATCTGCCAGCTGGTGGAGGCGCAATATTTTTCTTCGTAAATGTCTTCCACAACGATCAAAGAAGCCATCATACTGGCGGGGGGCCTGGGTACCCGGCTGAGGTCGAGTGTTCCCGATCTGCCCAAATGCATGGCGCCGGTAGGCGGCAAGCCGTTTATCGGGTACATCACGGACTATTTCAAGCGCGCCGGCATCGAACGATTTGTTTTCGCGCTTGGTTACAAGAGCGCTGCCTTTGAGGATTTTTTTCGGGCCTATTTCCCTTCGGGTGGTTATACCGTGTCGCTGGAAGCAGAACCGCTGGGTACGGGGGGAGCCATCCGCCAGGCCTGTACACTGGCGACCGGGAAAAGCGTTTTAGTGCTGAACGGGGACACGTTCTTCCGTATCGGGCTGGGGGCCTTGTCTGCTCTTCATGCGGACCGGCAGGCCGATTGCACGTTGTGTTTGAAACCGATGCGGGACTTCGATCGCTTTGGGGTGGTTGAACAGGATGCCGATTTGCGTGTTGGGGGTTTTCGGGAAAAGAAGGCTTACCGGGAAGGCCTCATCAATGGCGGGGTCTATGCCCTGGATCGCGACAGTTTTCTGCGGGAGGACCTGCCCGCGGTTTTTTCCTTTGAGAAGGACTACCTGGAGCAGGTGCTGGAAAGCCGGCGGATATATGGGCTTGTACAAGACGGCTATTTTATCGATATCGGCATCCCGGAAGATTACCGGCGGGTGCAAACGGCCATTAACGAATTACTATGATATACAGAAGCAAAGCACCATTGCGGATAGGGCTGGCGGGCGGCGGTACGGATGTCAGTCCCTATTGCGATCTCTATGGTGGGGCGATCCTGAATGCCACCTTATCGCTTTATGCCCATGCGACCATCGAGCCGCTGGAGGATGAGACGATCGTGGTCCAGGGGATGGACAGGAAGGAGGAGCAAGTCTTTGAAAGCGGAGTGGCGCTCGATCGCCTGCCGATAGACGGAAAACTGGATCTGCTCAAGGGTGTATACAACCGTATCCGGCAGGAATACGGGTGGAAGGGGAAGGGATTCCGGCTCTCCACTTTTGTGGATGCGCCGGCGGGTTCGGGGCTGGGCACGTCATCCACTTTGGTGGTGGCGATCATCGGGGCATTTGCCGAGATGCTGCGGCTGCCGCTGGGGGAATATGATATGGCGCATCTTGCTTATGACATCGAGCGAAAGGAACTGCAAATGGCGGGCGGGCGCCAAGATCAATATGCGGCCACGTTTGGCGGGGTGAATTACATGGAGTTCTACAAGGACGACAAGGTGATCGTCAATCCGCTGCGGGTAAAACAGCAGCATCTCTTCGAACTGGAAAACAACTTATTACTTTATTACACTGCTACCAGCCGCGAATCGGCGCGGATCATAGAAGTGCAGCGCCGGAATGTCACGGAGAAAAAAGAGAAATCTATCGAGGCGATGCACCAGCTGAAGGTTCAGGCGCAGTTGATGAAGGAAGCGTTGTTGCTGGGACGCATCCATGAGATCGGGGAAATCCTGGATTTTGGCTTCCGGCAAAAACAGCAGATGGCCGAGGGAATCTCCAATGCGCACATTGCCGAAATCTACGAGCAGGCAAAGCGGGCCGGCGCGACGGGGGGTAAGATCTCCGGTGCGGGCGGCGGCGGTTTTATGACCTTCTATTGTCCGGGTATCTCGAAATACCGGGTGATGGAGGTGTTAGCGACCTTGGGCGGCCATTGCCAGGCGTATACTTTTACGGGACATGGGCTGACTACCTGGGCGGCGGGGGTATAAGTGTTTAAATCCTACCTTTGCGCATGCCCAGCCAAGACAAGCCAAACTATTTTTGGAGCCTTTTTACGATGAAATGTCCTCGCTGCCGCCGCGGCCATATGTTCAACGAACCCAATCCCTGGAAGTTGAAAAAGACGTTGAAAATGCCGGTGAAATGCTCCGAATGCGGGCAGCCGTTTGAGTTGGAGGTCGGTTTCTGGTATGGAACGGGCTATGTAAGCTACGCTTTGTCGTTTGCCCTGTCGGTAGCGACACTTATCGCCTGGTGGATATTGGTGGGGTTGTCGACGGAGGACCACCGCTTTTTTTATTGGATGGGGTTCAACGGCGTGTTCCTGGTCGTGATGCAGCCCTGGATCATGCGGCTTAGCAGGGTGATCTACCTCTACTTTTTTGTATCCTATGATCCCGATTACAAGCAGACGGGGGTCAGGCGATTTGACTATAAAACGGGGAGTTATTATCACAAGGAAGGTGAGGATGACCAAAAAAATTGAAGCCATCCGCTAGTAAAGGAGAT
Source organism: Puia sp. (assembly GCA_965214315.1). GTDB lineage: Bacteria > Bacteroidota > Bacteroidia > Chitinophagales > Chitinophagaceae > Puia. The sequence goes on from CBDCBP010000009.1 coordinate 94,681, forward strand.
GGCTTCGGTCTATTTGATTGGGTTAGTACCGCTACTTAAACGTAGAATTATCAATATTATTATACCTGTATCGCTTCCATTATTATACCTGTACCGCTTCCATTATTATACCTGTACCGCCTTTCCGGTCATTTCTTAAGTATAACCGTGAACACGGTGCCCGTCCCCACGGTACTCTCGCAGGAGATCTGACCGTTGAGCTCCTCACAGATACGTTTTACAATGGCAAGGCCGAGCCCGGTGGAAGACTCGCCGCCGGTCGGCCGGGAGGAGATCTTACTGTATTTGGAGAAGAGATGGGGCAGCTCCTCACTTTGGATGCCCACTCCTTCGTCGCGGATGCGGATGCTGACGGCATCCTTTTCTTCGCTGACGCTGGTCCAGACATGCTTACCTGAAGGGGTATATTTGATCGCGTTGGACAACAAGTTCTCCAGCATGCGGCCGAGGAGCTGCCGGTCACTGAGCAAAAAGATCGTCCTGTTTGGGCAGTCGAGGTGGAGCTGGATGTCCTTCCTGGCCGCGACTGGGCTGAACTCGTCGAGTTTAGATTCGGCAAAGATCCGCAGGTCGAGATTTTCCAATTGCACTTTATGCTGGTTGGTCTGTGCTTTTTCCACATCGAGGATGTGCCTGATCAGGCTTTCTCCATAGTGGGTAGCCTGGCCGATCCGGTGGAGGGCCTTTTGCTGATCGGGGGTCAGGCTGTCCTGTTCCTTCTGCAATAACTGTTGCCACATGCCGATGCTGGCAAATGGGGTGCTGAGGTCATGGGACACGATACTAATAAGCGAATTCTTTTCGTAGTTGAGCTGGGAAAGCTTTTCGTTTTGCCGCACGATGAGGTCGTTGGTGGCGCTAAGCTGCATATTGGCCTTGCGCTTGATGACAAACAGAATGGCTGCGGCGATGGCGATGAGCAGGAGGCTTACGGCCATGACCGTCACGATGCGGTTATGAAATCGCTGCGCCGTGATCTCGGCCTGCAGGACGAGTTTTTCGTTCTCTCTTTTTCGCGCCTCATATTTTTGCTCCAGTTCGGCGATCTCTTTATAGGTCTGGCTGTTGACCAGGGCCGTATCCAGCGCATACCATTTGCGCTGATAGTCGTAGGCTTTTTTGTAATCTCCGCGGTGGAGGGCCAGCGTAGAAAGGATCTGGTAACTATCGGATTGCTTACTCCGCGATTCCTGTTGTATCGCCAGTTGCAGGGAGAGACCGCCGTATTTGGCCGCGGAGTCGTAGGCGCCTTTTTCGGAATAGGAGTCGGCCATGTTGAGGGCATCCACCCAAAGGTCGGACAGGCGGGAAGGGAGGTGGCTGACGAGGTCGCGCTTGTAGTTCAGTCGAAACCAGTCGATCGACTCGTCGAATTTTTTCTCGTAGTAATACGTGTTACCGATATTGTTGTAGAGATCGAACAGGTTCTCCTTTCCCTGTTGTTCGAGGGGAAGGCCGATGCGCAGGCCTTCTTTCAGGAGGATGAGTGCGCTGTCGTAGAGGCCGAGGCGGTTGTAGATCGCCCCCAGGTTGCAATAGGAAGCGATGAGCGAGTGGGCGTCTCCCAATTCTTTGTTGAGGCGAACGCATTCCAGGTAGATGGTCTTCGCTTTCTGGGGCTGCTTCATGTCTGAAGTATAAACGGCCGCGAGATCGGCGAGCAGCTCCGTTTGTCTTTCGATTTGGTGGTGTTTACGCGCAGAGTCGAGCGCAACATAGTATTCGCTCAAAGCCCGGCTGAACTCTCCTTTGTTCTCGTAGTACCAGCCATACAACCGGAGGGACATGATATTGGCGTCCGGATTGTTGCCGGCGGGGTAGGCATGTGCAATATAATCTGCATAATATTTGACAGAGTCGGCCGCCGTCAGGTGTACGGCCCGGTAGTATAGGCGTTGGAGGGCGGAGGCGTCCACCTGTGCGTAGAGCTGCACGCCTGCAAGCAACAGCAGGGAAAGGGTCAATGATTTCACTAGTCGATCAAGTTATTCCTCAGCGCGAATTTTACCAGGCCCACGGTATTGTTGACGCCCAATTTGGCGATCAGGTTCTTGCGATGTGTTTCAACGGTGCTTACGCTCAAAAAAAGCTTCTCGGCGATCTCCGCGTTGCTGTATTCCTTGCAGATCAGGCGCAGGACTTCCAGTTCACGGCGGGAGAGGATCTCGTCGATCTGTTTGTCTTCGATGGTGATCGTATTGCGAAAATCCTCGTCCCTGTCCCCAATGTGAATATCCTTGCTAAAGAATGTTCCTCCGGCCTGGACCGTTTTCAGCGCCAGCAGCAACTCGTCCAGGGAGGCGTTTTTTAATACGTAGCCCTGGATATTGTATTTCGACAATTTATGAATGTAACGGGTGCCGCGGAGCAAGGTCAGGTAAATGATGCGGAGATCGGGGCGGATGGCCCTGATCTGTTGCAGGAGCTCTTCCTCACCCAGATCGGGCAAATAAACATCCAGCAGCAAAATGTCAGCCTTCAGGTCTTGCACCTGGCCGAGGAGCTCTTTACCCGTTGCCGCAGTGCCGATAACTTCTATGCCATCTTGTTTGCTTAATAACAGGGACAGTCCTTCCAAGTAGATCTCATGATCATCCGTAATAAAAACTCGAATCATGGTATTGTAGTAGATTCCGTAGGTATTTCAACTACAGAGCAAGTTAAAACTATTTATGATATGAGTAAATTAAAAAGCCTCCAGGAGGGAGGCTTTCCGATAAATCAGTAGATTTTCTGCGCAGTTCTACGCACTTCTACACACTTCTACGCACTAATTAAGATTTTCTATAATGCCAGCTATTCCCTGGCCACCCCCGACGCAGGCTGTTACGATGCCATATTTTTTGTTCAGTCTTTTCATCTCGTGGATAAGCTGTACCGTCAGTTTGCAACCCGTGCACCCTAAGGGGTGACCGAGGGCGATGGCGCCGCCATTGATGTTGACGATGGCAGGGTCTATTGCTAACTTACGGATGACGGCCAGCGCCTGACTGGCGAAGGCTTCATTAAGCTCCACCAGGTCGATGCTGCCCAGGGTCATACCGGCCTGGCGCAATGCTTTTGGTACGGCTTCCACCGGTCCGATGCCCATGATGCGCGGGTGGACGCCGGCGCTGGCGCAGGCCACGAGCCGGGCGATGGGTTTCAGGCCGAGTTCGTGGACCATTTTTTCTCCCATGACGACAACGAAGGCGGCTCCGTCGCTGGTTTGAGAGGAATTCCCGGCGGTGATGACACCTCCCGCGGCAAATACGGGTTTCAATTTCGCGAGGGCTTCCAGCGAAGTATCCGCACGCGGGCCTTCATCGGTATCTACGGTATAACTACGTTTTTGACGGCGTCCGTTCTCGTCGACATACACTTCTTCTACGTTTAGCGGGAGGATGCCGGGTTTGAAGTAACCCTTCGTGATTGCTTCGATGGCTTTTTTGTGTGAATTAAAGGAGAATTGATCCTGGTCTTCTCTTGTAACCTGGTATTCTTTGGCGACGGCTTCGGCGGTGAGGCCCATGTTGAGGTAGTAGTCGGGTTCGTCCGAGGCGATCGAGTAAGCGGGTACCGTCTTCCAGCCGGCCTGTGGTACCATCGTCATGCTTTCGGTGCCGCCTGCGATGATGCAGTCGGCCATCCCGGAGCGGATCTTGGCGGTGGCCATGGCGATCGTTTCCAGTCCGCTGGCGCAATAGCGGTTGACGGTGACGCCAGGGGCGTGTATGCCCACTGCCCGTGCGGCGATGATCCGGCCGACCTGCAGTCCCTGTTCGGCTTCGGGTACGGCGTTGCCGACGATGACGTCGTCGACCCTTGTCGGGTCGAGTGCCGGGACGGAAGCCAGGAGACCTTTTATCACGTCGATGGCCATGTCATCGGGGCGGTAGAAACGGAATTTTCCTCTTTTGGATTTGCCGACGGCGGTGCGGTAGCCGGCGACAATGTAGGCTTCTTGCATAGTGATGTGGTTTTTTTGCTGGCCCGTTCCCGGGTGCCGGGTTTGGCCGGCGCCTGAGCCGGAGTAGGCCTTCGGCTTTAGTTGTTTATGCAACTTTCCAGAACAAATGTAAGATTTTAGTGTGAAAAAAGAAAGTGAAATATCTTCGCGGGCATGTATAAGCTGTTGCGAACAATGTTGTTCTTTTTTCCTCCCGAGGCGGTGCATCATTTTTCGATGAAGGGGCTGCGGTTGTTGTGCGGCTGGGGTGTGACGCGTCGCTTTGTGGTTTGGGCATGTCGGCCGGAGGAGTTGGGCAAGCAGTCAAAGCGGGCGTCGGGGGGCCGGGAACTATTGGGCCTACGGTTTCGCAACGCGGTGGGACTGGGCGCGGGTTTTGACAAGAATGCGCTTTTTCTTCGCGAATTGGATGCGTTGGGGTTTGGGTTTGTGGAGATCGGGACGGTGACGCCGAGGCCGCAGGCGGGGAATCCTACACCGCGGTTGTTTCGGCTGCCGCAGGATCAGGCCTTGATCAACCGGATGGGGTTTAATAATGATGGGGTGGAGGTGGTGGCCGGGCGGTTGCGGGCCTGGCGGGATAGCGCCGGCGTGGCTGGGGCGCTGCGTGGCCCGGGAGCGGTGGGTCGCACCGCAGAGGCGGGTGGAAGTGGCGCTGGGGTGGGTGGAGCGGGTAACTCGGCCAGCTTACCGATGATCATCGGCGGCAATTTGGGCAAGAACAAGGATACGCCGAATGAGGATGCGTGGAAGGACTATGAATTTTGTTTTCGGGCCTTGTATAGCGTGGTCGATTATTTTGTGGTGAACGTGAGTTCGCCGAATACGCCGGGGCTTCGGGCCTTGCAGGACAAGGAGGCATTGCGGGGCATCTTGACCAATTTACAGCGGGTTGGAGCCGAGTTGTCGGCGACCTTGGGTATCCGGCTGAGGCCGCTGCTGTTGAAAATCGCGCCCGACCTGAGCGAGCAGCAGTTGGATGATGTAGTTGCTCTGGCGCTGGAGATTCGGCTGGACGGATTGGTTGCCGCCAATACTACAATCAGCCGGGAGGGTCTGGTGACGCCGGCGGAGCGGGTTGAGGCCATCGGCGCCGGGGGGCTATCCGGCGCGCCGTTGCGTGAGCGGGCCACGGAGGTGGTGCGCTATCTGACTGAACGCGCAGGTGGTCGTCTGCCAGTGATCGCCTCCGGTGGTATTTTTACGGCGGCTGATGCACAGGAGAAGATCGCGGCCGGGGCCAGTCTTGTCCAGGTTTGGACGGGGTTTATTTATGAGGGGCCGTTTATTGTGGGGCGGATAGGGAGGGGGACGCGAGAATGAGCCATGCCAATCATGTATACTCCCAATCACTTTCTTCGAGACTTGAAATACTCTATTTGATAGGAAGAAACCTGACTCAAAAAGACAACTTCATTAAAAAAATATCGAATTCTCGATCTGCCTGACAGATCGAAATTATTGGTTTCCATTCCTTCGATTGACTTATCTAAATGGCCATTGAAAATTGCACTATTGTCTTCGTACAGATTACCCAATTCAAGATAGGCATGCGGAAAGGAATTATTAATATCAATAGCTTGTAACAAAAGGTTTTCGTAGGTTTTTCCTTTTCGTTTGAGATACATTGCTTCGTAAAACAGATAAACCTCATTATCCCTATCAAAGTATTTGTTCGAATTTATCAGCATGTTGTAGAGTGGGTCGTCTATTCCTCCTCTAAACTCTTCTTCGAGGCTGACCATCAGCAGCAAGGATGTAGGATCTGATGTTTTATCATAACAAGCGCTTGCAATACCAAGCGCTTGTTCCATATCATGTTCAAAATAGAAGCTAAAAAGAAACCAGGTATGAGCAGAAAGTATATTCCCGGGATCAACATTCACAAAGTCTGCCAGCCAATTTTCCATCTTCTTTATCAGGGCGTCGCTGCTTCGTTCTGTGGCGGACTTTGAAAGAAATCTTCCCATTTTTCCTCAAGTGTCATATATTAATGTTGCAGGTAATTAATGTTTTGAGTAGTACTTTGGAGAAGCGTTCGACCGAACTTACGACTGACGTCCCCGCAAATGCATAAGAGGTGGTGGTAACGATACTGGAAGGATAGCTAGTCCGGTTTAATGGAACAGAAGCGCTATTTTCGGTCGCAATTATTTGTAGCTTATTTCCAGCCGCGTCGTAGACATACACAATTGTGCCCTTACCATTCGAGAAAGTTATTGTTGCAGGCAAATTCATGTAGTTATAAGAAATAGAAGCGATTGCCCGATTGTTATCGCTGTTGCTATTTTCGCTTTTGTCATATCCATAATCGATGCTGGCGGTCGTCTTTGATCCCGTATAGCGAAAGTCGCCAAGGCTCGATGCGTCGTGGGAAAAATCATACTTTCTGATCTGATTGTCGCCTTTCGTTTTCCAAATCAAGCCGGCAATATCTCCATTATAAGCGGCCGTGTTATAGCTGCCCAGGCTGCAATTGTTGGCATTGGCAATGGCCGTTTTATCATAGCCTAAATCAAAGAGGCGATCACGGTCGATTTTCGCTTACTCGTAGATATACGTTTTCGCAGACACGTCGCCGTTGTTGCCCCTATCCGTTTCTTTTACAAGCCTTTTGGAGCTGTCAAATACATAGGTATAGGTGATGATGCCCTGGGGATTTCCGAATCCATCCGTCAGCGTCAGCGTTGCCGGCAGGTATTTGGCCTGCTGCGGATAATAGGTTGGTTTTATCCTTGCACCGATCGGATCGGCCGTATAGGTATAGGTGGTCACCTGGCTGATATCGCCGTATCCGTCGCTTTGCACGTCTTTCAGCAGATTGCCGTTGTTGTCGTAGGTGTAGTCGTCACGGGTATCAATATTCGCTATATTATTAATATAGTCATAGGTGAACTGTGTGGTCAGGGTCGTTCCGTTGTAAATATAGCCCTCAGTGGTCGTGTCGTTGGTGTTGTTGTATTGCATGGTGCTGTCTACCAATGACGAGCCGTTGATATAAAAGTTCTCGTGTACATTCAGCACACCGTTCACATACAGGTCGAGCGTATAACTGTTGCTTGCATAAGTATAGACCTGTTTCAGGTTGGGTGACACCAGGCCGGTGAGCCGGTTGTTGTTGTCATAGCTGACTGCGAAGGTGTCACTTGCGATCTGACCGCCTACGGTATCGTTTTCGATATACGTTTTTAATTTATTGCCGCTTCCCGCGGCGTTTGTGCCGCTGTTCTTTTTGCAGGATACAATCAGGCATACGGCGAGGGCAAAGAAGGTGAGGTGTTTTACATGCATAGCGATCAGGTTTTAGCAGTATTTATGGTAAAATAAGCAATGATCGACTAAAGTCAAAATGCAACCCGTATTTTTGTGCCCTAACTGACCGTACATGCATTCTCTTTTGAATTTCGACTCCTTGGTCAGTCTCCTAACCCTTTTCGTGCTGGAGATCGTGCTGGGGATCGACAACGTTATTTTTGTATCGATCCTTATCGGGCGCCTGCCGCCTATGCGACAGTTGGATGCCCGTCGGATATGGATGATCGCAGGCATTCTGATCCGCAGCGGGCTTTTGCTGGGCTTGGGGTGGCTGGTAACCGGCGGCAACCGGGAGGTCTTCTCCATAGCCGGCCACGGGTTTAGCATCCGCAACCTGATCATGCTGGCGGGAGGGCTTTTTTTATTGTACAAGACGGTGAGGGAGATCCACGAAAAACTCGAGGGTAATTCCCAGGAGGACCAAACCATAAACGGCAGCGCCGGGTCGTCGTTCTGGCCAATCGTTGGCCAGTTGGTGCTGGTAGATACCGTTTTTTCGTTTGATAGTATTGTCACGGCCGTTGGTTTGGCCCAACAGATCGCGGTCATGATCACGGCAGTGGTGCTTGCGATGATCGTCATGTTCTTCTTTTCCCGGACGATCGCGGATTTTATCAATCGCCGTCCGACGGTGAAGATTCTCGCCTTGTCCTTCCTGCTGATGGTGGGGTTCAGTCTCTTTTTCGAAGGGCTGGAACCTTTTCACCACACCCATATCGACAAAGGGTATATTTATTTTTCCATGGCCTTCGCTTTTGGCGTGGAATTATTGAATACGCGGATGCGGAAGAAGGCAAAATAATAATTATCTTAATGTGATAATTTTTGCCTATGCCCACTACCGATGCGCGTGTCGATGCCTATATCGCAAAGTCTGCCGAATTCGCCCGGCCTATCCTCAGCCATTTACGCAAAATAGTACATAAGGGCTGTCCGGGAGTAACCGAAACGGTGAAGTGGGGCATGCCTTTCTTCGAATATGGCGGACAGATCGTTTGCAATATGGCCGGGTTCAAGGAACATTGCTCCCTTGGTTTCTGGAAGGCGTCGTTGTTAAAAGACCCGGAGGGTGTCCTGAACATAAAAAACAAGGAGAGTATGGGGCATTTTGACCGGATCGGCTCGCTCAAGGACCTTCCCGCGGACAAGGTCATGGTGGCGTTGGTCAAGGAAGCGGCACTGCTAAACGAGCAGGGGATAAGAAAAGCCAGGCCGGCCGCAAAAGCCGCCAAGGCTGCTTTACCGGAGCCTGCCGGGTTGACGGCGGCGTTGAAAAAAAACAAGAAGGCAAGAACGGCGTTTGATGCTTTTCCCCCCTCTCACCGCCGGGAATATATCGAATGGATCACGGAGGCAAAGACGGAGGCGACGCGTGAAAAGCGCATAGCCACGACGGTTGAATGGCTGTTGGAGGGGAAGTCGAGAAACTGGAAATATCAAAAATAGAGTCGGCAGCGCTGTGGGCGAATAAGGAGCATTCCTTAATTAATAATTTCCTTTCCCATTTGCGTAAAGTCGAATGCAGGAACTGCCTTATTTTTACTCCGCAATAAATTTGTAAGTCCAGCGGTAAACAGATTGGTCATGCAGTCTGTTTCCGCCTGGCACTAGCTCCAACTGAGTTTCTTCTCCTTCATATTTTAGTGTATACAAAGTAGCGTAGCGGCGACGGTGCCGGCAGTTTCCGTTCGCAGCCGGTTTTGGCCGAGGCTCACGGGGATAAAGCGGGCAGACAAGGCCAACTCAACCTCTTTTGGAGTGAAGCCCCCTTCGGGTCCGATGAGGATCGTGGGATTGGCCGATGCAACCGCGGCCAGGCTGTCGGTTGGGCGTGGTGCTTCGAGCAGGTGGGCGATATAGGCTGGTCCTGCATGGGTTTGCGACAGCAAGTCGGCAAGTGGGGTGGGCTCGGTAAGGTTGGGCAGCCAGGTTTGTTGGGATTGAAGCATGGCGCTGACCAGGATATTGTGGAGCCTGTCGGTGCGGACCGACTGCCGTTCGGTGCGTTCGCAGAGCAGGGGGATGATAACGCTGACGCCGATCTCGGTAGCCTTTTCCAGGAACCATTCGAAGCGGGCGGCATTTTTGACCGGAGAGATGGCGATCGTGACCTTATTCGCGCGCGGCGGTTCTGTGGCGCTGTTTTTTATGGCAACCCGGCATTTCTTTTTGTGGTCGTCCAGGATAACTGCATCGAGCAGGGTTCCTTTTCCGTCGGTTAGTCGGAGAGCTTCGCCCGGATGCATCCGCAACACCTGGATGACGTGCCGGGAGTTGTCTTCGTCCAGTATGATCTCTTGCTGACCGGGCGAATAGCCGCCGATATGGAAAAAGGGATCTGCCATAGGCGCTAGAACGGGGTCTCGTCGTCATCCTGGGGCAGGTCTTTCATCCGGCTGCCGGCCTGGATATAGAGCCTTGCGCCCCCGCCATTGCCTTCATTGTCCTGGACAGGCTTCCAGTTACCGCCGGAAGGCATGCCGATCCCGCCAAAATCGTCGTCGCCGTATTCGGTAAACTTCTGAATATGCAAGAGCGCCCTAAGCTTTATGGTGTCAAGTGAACCGTTGCGGTGTTTAGCGATCTTGACGTGCGTCTCGCCTTTATTGCTTTCGCCCATTTCGTTGGCGGTGATACCATAATATTCGGGGCGGTAGAGGAACATGACCATGTCCGCATCCTGCTCGATGGCACCTGACTCACGCAAATCACTGAGCTGAGGGATCTTTTCCCCTTCTTTGCGGGATTCAACGGCACGGCTCAGCTGAGACAGGGCGATGATAGGTACCTGCAGCTCTTTGGCAAGGCCTTTCAGGTCGCGGGAGATGCGGCTGATCTCCTGTTCACGGTTGCCGTTCCTTTGGTCGCCGGCCCCACTCATGAGCTGCAGGTAGTCGATGATGATAAAGCCTACATTGTGTTTGTTTTTGAGGCGGCGGCATTTGGCGCGCAGCTCGAATATATTGAGGGCGGGGGTATCGTCGATAAAGATGGGGGCCTTGGCGAGCCTGTCAATCCCTTTTTTGTACAACTGCTTCATCTCGTGCTCCTCCAGCCGTCCGCGGGCGATCTTTTCCATCAGGATCTCCGCTTCGGCGCTGAGGATACGTTGGACCAGTTGTGCAGCGCTCATTTCCAGGCTGAAGAAGGCTACAGAAGTCGGCTTGGAGGCGCTGAGGGCGGCGTTGCGGGCCAGGTTCAGGGCGAATGCCGTTTTACCAACGGCGGGACGGGCTGCAAGAATGATCAGATCGGTGGGCTGCCAGCCATAGGTGATCTTATCCAACGAAGGAAAGCCGCTGGGCACGCCGGTGATCTCATCCTGTTTGTGGCGCAGGTCCTCTATCCGCTGGATGGTCTTCACCAGCACCGTATCGATGCTGTCAAAGTTCTTCCGGAGGTGGTTATTGGTGATCTCGAAAAGTTTGCTTTCGGCATCGTCGAGCAGGTCGAAAACATCCGTGCTGTCCTCATAGGCATCCCCGATGATCTCGCCGCTGATGCGGATCAGTTCCCGCTGAATGAATTTCTGAAGGATAATGCGGGCATGCGTCTCGATGTTGGCGGAGGAAACGACTGAATTGGTGAGTTTTGTGACGTAGTACGCACCGCCAACAACCTCGAGCTCCATCCGGGTTTTGAGTTCTTCGACGACGGTGAAGATGTCGATCGGCTGACTTTTTTGCGCCAGGCTTTGCATCGAACGATAGATGCGCTGATGTCCTTCCACGTAAAAACACTCCGGTTTCAAAATCTCTACTACTGTATCGAATGCGCTTTTTTCCAGCATGATAGCGCCGAGTACCGCCTCTTCCAGCTCTTTTGCCTGCGGTGGGACTTTCCCGTATACCATGGTGCTCAGGTCCACTGGTGGCTTGCGCCTCATCTTGCTGCGATCCTTGTTCAAATTAAGGTTAGTGAGATCCATACAACCGTCGAGAATAAAATATTAAGAAATTGTTACTGCAACATGACCTGAATGTTACCCCATTTAGTCAGGAGGGCGAATATAGAACTCCCAAATCTGACGAAGGCCATTTTTCTTTTGCTTTCTTTTTCCTATAGAAATTCACCCAGTTATGCACAAGTTTTGGGGGTTTACACACAGATTCTGCGGGTCTATCCACAATTTAAAAAAGTTTTTAGTCCTTTTACGGTTTAAATGCACACCTGTTGTGCACAAGTATTTCGGGGGGAAAATTTTGCCGGGATGGGCAAACTACAGAATGCGGTTTCCCTCTTTTTTGGACGTTTCCGGGGACGGAATAGTGAGGGCCGGCGCGGGTTTAGGACCCGCGCCGGTCTCTTTTGCCGGAGGATCTGAGGTAGCTCAGGGCCGATAATTCTTATTGTTGGTGCTGTCTTTGCTCGGCTTTTTATTCTGTCTGAACCTATTGCCAGCCGGGGGTTGATTGACAGGCTTGGTTACGGAAGCTGGGGTTCTCACCGTCGTGGATGGATTGGTTGTTGGGGGAGGCGTCGTCGACGACGGTGGTCGAACCGGGACGGCATTGTTGGGAACGGGTCTTGGGACAGGAGGATGGTTGTAGTTGGGCGGCGTACCATTGCCGGTGGTGGTGTTGATTGGGGGCGTGTTTGCGCGCTGCGTGTTGACTGGCGCAGTGTTGGCCGGCGCAGTGTTGACTGGCGGCGTGTTGACCCGCGGGGTATTGATTGGCGGGGTGTTGATTGGCGGGGTGTTGACTCGCTGGGTGTTGACCGGCGCAGTGTTGGCTGGCGGCGTGTTGACTGGCGGCATGTTGACTGGCGGGGCAGCGACATTGCCAGCGGGTCGCTGGGTGTTTGGGTTGGCACCAGGCGGCGTCTGAACGGCGGGGGAAGGATTAGTAACCGCCCGCGCGTTACTGTAACTGGTAGGATTTACCGGACGGACCTGGTTCAGGGATTGTACGTGGGGAGGAGCAGGCGCGGCCGCGCCGCTGCCGCTTGTTGAAGCCGAGGAGTTTATCCTTGGCCGGTAGATGGCCAGTCCTCCTCCAGCGGCATTTTCGCCGGGGCGGCTGCTTTCCCTCAGCGGGACGGGGCGGATAGAAGTGCCGCTGACGCGGGATACTTCTGCTGGATCGGGGCCACCTGCATAGTTATTGACGGTGGTGCGATTGTTCACATTGTTGATGTTCGTCGTGTTGTTGACGGTGGTATTGTTGTTTATAGTGGTATTGTTAATGGTCGTATTGTTGATAGTAGTGTTGTGAATGACGGTCGTATTCTGAATGATGGTAACATTCTGTTGCTGGTTGACAACGTAGTTGTTGACGTGGGGGCTGGCGACATACTGTTGCGGGACAAAATGCCAGTAATGATTGGGGGGGTTATAGCCACCGCCGTTGGACACGTTAATGGTGACCTGTGGGCCGAGCGGCGCCCAACCGTAATAGTCGGGACTCCTTCTCCAACTCACCCAGGCCGGTGCCCATTCGTTGCCAGGAATCCACATCCAACCGTAGCCGTCCTCAAAAAACCAGCGGCCATAGTGAAAGGCCGCCCAGCCCCAGGGATAATCGGAAGCCCAGGTCCAGCCCTGGTCGGTATAGACCCAGTGGCCATTGGAGCCATAGGGTGTAAAATCGGGAGCTACCGATGGCATCCAGACATATCCGTATTCGGGATTATTGATCCACTGGCCATATGGACTCAATGCGTCGTAAAAGGTTTGGTAAGAAGCCGGCGGCGCGGGGGGTGGAGGCGGAGGCGCGGGGGGTGGGGTACTTTGTACGATAACTGAAGTCGGTCCGCAACCATGGAGGGCAATTACCGAGAGGGCGAGGGCCAAATAGAGGAGTCTTTTCATAATGCGCTTTTAACGGTTCACCGGCGATCATGCATTTATCATGCAAATTGACCGAGGGATGGTATGTTTAACAATTGATTATCAAAGCTCGGAAAATTTACTTATCCAATCATCTTTATTAAACGCCGATCATCCCGGATTAGTTCGTCAGCCTAAGTCGATTATCGGGCTGGTCAGAATTTGGGGCGGGAACAAGTATCTTTGCCGAAAACAGGCTATAGACATGACTATCAGCTACAACTGGCTTTGTGATTATTTACCGGTGCGCATAGACCCGGAGCGGCTTTCGACGATCCTCACGTCGATCGGGCTGGAAGTGGAAAGTTTGGAAAAATATGAATCGGTGAAAGGTGGACTGGCGGGGTTAGTGGTCGGAGCCGTCATAGAAGCCGTGCCGCATCCCAATGCCGACAAATTAAAGCTGACGACCGTTTCGCTCGGCGGTCCGGAGACCTTCTCGATCGTTTGCGGCGCTGCCAATGTCGCGGCGGGGCAGAAAGTAGTCGTTGCGCTGCCGGGTGTGACCATTCACCCCGTCAAGGGTGAACCGATCACCTTGAAGGTGGCCAAGATCCGGGGAGTGGAGAGCCAGGGGATGCTCTGTGCTGAAGATGAGATCGGGCTGGGTGAAAGTCATGCGGGCATCCTGGTGCTGCCGGACAGCGTCGAGCCCGGAACAGCTGCAGCCGAGTGGTTCCATCCCTATACGGATCATCTGATCAGTATCGGACTAACGCCGAACCATATGGATGCCATGAGCCATTGGGGCGTAGCACGGGATGTCTGCGCGTGGCTGTCGCATCACGATAAGAGCGATTGTCGGCCAACATATCCGGCGGTACGGGACTTCGCCGCGCCAACAATAAGTACGCCGGTATCGGTGGAGATCGTTGACAAAAAAGGGTGTGGCCGGTATTCAGGGATAAGCCTCAGGGGCATTACTGTCGGGGAATCACCGCGGTGGATGCGGGACAGATTAAAGGCGATCGGCATTCGCAGCATCAACAATATTGTCGACATCACCAATTTTGTGTTGCACGAGCTCGGCCAGCCGTTGCATGCTTTTGACCTGGACGCCATTAAGGGAAAGCAGATCATTGTCAAGCGCCTCGCGGAAGGGACGGCGTTCGTGACACTGGATGAAAAAGAACGGCGGTTGTCCTCGGAGGATCTCATGATCTGCAATGCGGAGGAGCCGATGGCGATGGCGGGTGTATTTGGCGGCTTGCATAGCGGGATCAATGACGCTACTACTACCCTCTTTCTTGAAAGCGCCTGGTTCGATCCTGTTACTATCCGCAAGACTTCGTTCAGGCATGGGTTGAGGACGGATGCCGCTACCCACTACGAAAAAGGTATGGATATTTCCGGAACTGTCGTCGCGCTGAAAAGGGCGGCCGCATTGATCGTGGAACTGGCAGGCGGCGAGATTGCTTCGGAGGTGGTGGATGTATATCCTGACCCAGCTAAGAAACCAGAAGTATCCCTCACCTATCAATATCTCCACCGCCTGAGTGGCAAACAGTATCCTCCGGATGCGGTGAAGGGCATCCTGCTGGCGCTGGGATTCGAGGTCGTTGCGGCGGGCGTCGATGCCATCCGGGTGGCGGTGCCCTGGCATAAACCGGACATTAGTCTGGCGGCCGATCTGGTCGAAGAGATCATGCGGATCGATGGGCTGGATAATATTGCCATACCGGCATCGATCACCCTGTCACCCGCCATCGAGCGTGACGGACATGGTGCTGCCCGGAAAAAGAAGGTGGCACACTGGCTGGTCGGTCAGGGCTTCAACGAGATCCTCACGAACTCGATCACCAACAGCGCCTATTTGGCCGATGCGGAGCTGGCGTCTGCGGTAAAGATGATCAACAACCTGAGCGCGGAACTGAATATTCTGCGTCCCAGCTTGCTCGAGACCGGCCTGGAATCCGTGGGGTATAACCTCAACCGGAGGGTCGGCGACCTGCGTTTTTTTGAATTTGGCAAGACCTATCATACGCGGGCCGTGGGGAAATATATAGAATCCAACCGGCTTTGCCTGTACCTAACCGGTGCCATTTTGGAAGCCTCCTGGAAAGGAAAGGGCGGGGCGCTGGATATTTATTTTGTGAAAGGGGTTTGCGAACGCATCTTCCCTTTATTAGGCCTGGCGGTACCAGTCTGGTCGGCCATTGCGCATCCGAAATTGGACATGGGATTGGCGGTGTTGCAAGGCGAGCAGACACTGGTGGAACTGGGAAGCGTGCGATCCGGCCTGCTCAAGCGATTCGATTGCCGGCAGGAGGTCTTCTTTGTGGACTTCAACTGGGACCTGCTACAGGAAATGGCCGCAGAAAATGTCGTAGTGTACCGTGAGCTGCCGCGGCAATTGCCAGTCTATCGGGATCTGGCCTTGATAGTTGACGAGCATCTAAGCTATGAGGCGGTGGAAAAGAGTATCCGGAATACCCGCCTGGATAAATTGCAGGAAGTAAAGCTTTTCGATATATTTGAAAGTGAGAAGCTGGGACGGGGCAAGAAATCCCTCGCTGTCAGCTTTACTTTTTTGGATGAGGAGAAGACGCTTACCGATAAAGAGATCGAGACGATGGTAAGCAGGATTATCAGTGCGTTGGAAAAAGAGGTGCAGGCCGAGATCCGTAAATCTTAGGTCGTATTGGAATGCCATGAGTGAAGAAACCAATAGCGGAGGGCGGTCATCGCCTGGCGCCAGCGAAGCAGAGCTTAGGGTCCGGCGGATCCAGGACAAGTTGCAGCAACTTTTGCGGCAACGCGACCTCCTGCAGAAGGAAAATGGAAAACTCAGGGAGGAGTTGCGTCAGCAGCGGGAAATGCTGATCGACAAGACGATGAAGCTGGAGCAATTGCAACAACAGGTCGAGCTATTGAAGGCGGCGAAAGCGTCTATGAGTGAAGGGGAAAAAAAGGCATTGGAAAAAAGACTGGGGCAGTACATCCGGGAAATTGACCGGTGTATCGCGATGTTGGAGGAGTGACGGGGCGACCGGAGGAGCGTTTTCTTTTGTATGCCGGTCAGACTCTTTTTACGAGCCGCATTTTCATCTCTTCCTTCCCACGGGAAATTTCGAGCGTATATACGCCGTAGGGGAGATCGTTGAGACCGTTCCAGTCGAGCTCCTGCTGGTCGTTCTCGACTTCTGTTTCGAGATCGCGGCAGATGAGACCGGTGTCATCTTTTAACACAGCCTTCAACATACATTTCTGGGGATGGTCCACCTGGATAGTCAGATGGTCGATAAACACGGAGGATTTGACTTTTAGGAACATGGCTCATGTAGTTTTTAGATAGGGTATTGGTGTCAACTCGTTCAATTTTTATAAGGTGATGACGGCGATTAGAATGGAAGAAAATGACGACCTTACCCTCACTGGCAAGCCTCCTGTGCATAAGGTGTTGATAAATATATAACAACTATTCCAATCATGCAAGCATTAATCCCAATAAATGTGATCATAGGTGATCGTACCTATAGGATCAAGATCGAACCGCAGGACGAAGAGTCCGTCAGGAAGACGTTGAAGCTGATCAATGACAAGGTCATTGAATACAAGACCCAGTTCGCCGGCCGGGACATGCAGGATTACGTCGCCATGGTGGTATTGTGGTATGCTACCCTGCCGCCGGACGGGGGTGGCGGCCTCGAGGCGCATGCCGTGCTGGATGCCCTTGCCCGCATGGAGCAGCAGCTGGACAAGGTTTTATAGGGGAATTCCATGAAAATTGACGGCTATTTTCTATCTTCGCCAACTAACACAAGTGGCCAACCATGGGGTCGCTGCTTCTGAAACACCTGATTGTGAATATTTTAAACTTAACATTTAATGGTAGTTTACATAATAGTGGGAGTCATCGCTATACTGGTTGGGGTCATCACCGGAAAGCTGATCTTCGCTAAGGACACGCAACATAAGATAGCAGAATCGGAGGCACAGGCCAAAAAGATCGTAGCGGAAGCCCAGTCGTCCGCCGAGAACCTGAAAAGGGAGAAACAGCTGGAGGCAAAGGAACGGTTCGTACAATTGAAGGCGGAGCATGATAAAGAGGTATTGGAGAAGAACAGGCGGATCAACGAGTCCGAGGCCAGGATCAAGCAGAAAGAGCAGGGTATCAACCAGAAGCTGGAGAATCTGGATAAGCAGACCAAGGACAATGATGTTATAAAGGAGAACCTGAACCGCCAGATAGAGGTCGTGAACCTGAAGCGGACCGAGTTGGAAAAGCACCAGGAGGAGCATATCCGCCGCCTGGAAAAGATAGCCGCTCTCACGGCGGACGAGGCTAGGGCGCAGCTGGTGGAAAGCCTCCGGCAGGAGACGCAAACCAGGGCTTTGGCTTTGCAGCAGGAGATCATCGACGAAGCCAAACAGAAGGCGAATAAGGAGGCCCGGAAGATCATCATCCAAAGCATCCAGCGTACCGCCGCGGAGCAGGCCATCGAAAATTCCATTACCGTTTTTAACCTGGAAAGTGATGAAATAAAGGGTCAGATCATCGGCCGGGAAGGCCGTAATATCAGGGCCATCGAGGCCGCCACCGGGGTAGACCTGATCGTGGACGATACGCCGGAAGCCATCGTATTGTCCTCCTTCGACCCACTCCGCAGGGAGATCGCCCGCCTTTCGTTGCAAAGGCTGGTGACTGACGGCCGTATCCACCCCGCCCGTATCGAGGAGATCGTTGAGAAGACCAAGAAGCAGATCGAAGAGCAAGTGATGGAGATCGGCGAGCGGACGGTCATCGAACTGGGTATCCATGGATTGCATAAGGAACTGGTGCGAATAGTCGGAAAGATGCGCTTCAGGTCGTCTTATGGCCAGAACCTGTTGATGCACAGCAGGGAAGTAGCCAATCTTTGCGGGATCATGGCCGCCGAACTGGGCATGAATCCCAAATTAGCCAAGCGAGCCGGTTTGCTGCATGATATCGGGAAGGTTCCGGATGAGGAAACCGAGCTAAGCCATGCCCTGCTTGGGATGAAGCTGGCCGAAAAATACGGGGAGAACCCCGCGGTGGTCAATGCCATCGGCGCGCACCACGACGAGGTGGAGATGCAATACGTAATAGCGCCCATTATCCAGGCCTGTGACGCTATCAGCGGCGCAAGACCCGGCGCAAGGCGGGAGATCATGCAGCAGTACCTGCAGCGGATCAAAGACCTGGAAAGCCTGGCGCTTGCTTACCCTGGGGTCGAAAAAGCCTACGCCATTCAGGCCGGACGCGAACTAAGGGTCATCGTGGAAGCCGATAAAGTAACCGACATGGACAGCGATAAGCTGAGTTTCGAGATCGCCCAGAAGATACAAACGGAAATGACGTATCCCGGCCAGATCAAGGTGACGGTGATCCGGGAGAAGCGTGCCGTTAACGTCGCGAGGTAACGTTGCGGTAAGGGCGGCTGCGCCGCTCAAATAAACTTTGCTGATTGGGTGAATTTATTTAGCTTTGCAGTCCTTCAAAAACGCGTAGCGTTTTGGGTCCGAAGGACAGATATTAGCGCATGCTGGAAATGGGCTAGTTTTCTGTAGACCCTATTTCCAGCAATTAAAAATTTGAGTTATGAACGCTGCTGTAGCTTTTGTGCACGAGCAACTGACGGGAAAAATCGAGTTTCCTACCTTCAAAGCCGGTGATAACATCACGGTCAATTATAAGATCATTGAGGGAAACAAGGAGCGTATCCAGAGTTTCAAAGGTGATGTGATCAAGCGTCAGGGAACCGGCCACACGGCTACCTTTACTGTCCGGAAGATCTCCGATGGGGTAGGCGTGGAAAGGACCTTTCCGCTGTTTTCGCCCAATATCGAGTCGGTAGAACTCAACAAAGTTGGTCGAGTCCGCCGCGCCAAACTGTATTTCCAGCGCGAACGCAGCGGTAAGAGTGCTCGTATCAAGGAAAAGAGGCAGGCCGTAGCTAGTATCGAAGCAGGCAAAGCCGCGAAGAAAAAGTAGGAAAATGACAATTCCGGCATCTACACATCTTTTTTGAATTTTCCTGCGTATCTTTAGTAGTACCTTAAAAATTTAGTGTATGGGAGATTTATTCAGCGGTCCGCATATTATATTGATAGCACTGGTAGTGCTGCTGTTATTCGGTGGCAAGAAGATCCCCGAGTTGATGCGTGGTCTTGGAAAGGGCATCCGTGAATTCAAGGATGCAAAGGATAACGTGGCCAGAGAGATAGAAGACCACGTGAACGAAGACAAGAAGACGAATTCAACCACAGCAGCCACTACGACTCAGAATACGACGACGAAGCCGGTTCCATCCGATACTTCCGTTCATAACTAGTTCTCACGCTACAGAGCGTGATAAGGCCCCGCAATCGTTTTTTGCGGGGTTTTCTTTTTGCAATACTTTTATGGTCCGGCCGGACTTTGTGGGTTTCGGCAAAAATTTATTTTTTGCCAATTTTTTGCCGAATTAACGTAGTATTTACTTTTCATGAAATTATTCAAGCGAAGGGCGAAGGAAGGGACAGCGGAAGAAATGTCCTTTATAGAACATTTGGATGTGCTGCGGAGCCATCTGTTTAGATCGGCGCTTGCCGTGGCCATCGGCGCTATTGTCATGGCCGTTTACAATAAGTTCATTGTGCAGCGCATCCTGATGGGTCCGACACATCCGGACTTCTTCACGTACGGTTTCCTTTGTCGTTTGAGTCAAAGATGGGGGTTGGGCAATAAACTCTGCATGCAGGAAATCCATGTGAAGATGCAAAGCAATGCGGTAGCCGGGCAGTTCGATGTCTATTTCAATATCATCCTGATAGGCGGTTTCATCCTGGCCTTCCCTTATGTCTTTTATCAATTCTGGAAGTTCACCAAACCCGCTTTGAAACCCAAGGAATTAAAGAATACACGCGGGGTTATCTTCTATGTGTCCATGCTCTTCTTTCTGGGTGTATTATTCGGTTACTTCGTCATTGCACCGTACACGATAAGCTTCTTCGCCAATTTTTCCATGGACAGCAATATCGAGAATATCTGGACGATCACCAGTTATTTTAGCACGATCTCCCAGCTGATCCTTGGTGCGGGTCTGGCTTTCCAACTTCCGCTGGTCATGTATTTCCTGGCAAAGATCGGGGTCGTCAGCGCCGGTTACCTGCGCAGGGTGCGCAAATATGCCATCCTGATCATAGTGATCGTCGCCAGCATCATCACGCCACCGGACATGCTGAGTACGATCGTTGCTTCCATCCCGCTCGTCATCTTGTATGAGATCAGTATCCTGCTCTGCGCAAGAGTCGAGAAACAGCAAAAACTGGAAGCGGCAAAATGGGATTAGTGCTTGACTCCATAGCAGCCTATCAAGATTCGCTGGGTAAGGTAGCGCATGGATGCACCCAGGCTGTCCAGCACTATCTGGGTCAGATCGAGCTACACCGTCACCTGAATGCTTTTTTAGAAGTATATGCGGATGAGGCCCTGGCGAGGGCGGAAGCCCTGGATGCGAAAAGAAGTTCCGGACAGCCGCTCGGCAGGTTGCATGGCGTTGTCATCGCGCTCAAAGACGTGCTTTCGTACAAGGGCCATACCCTTTCGGCCGGTTCGAAGATGCTGGAGGATTACATAGCCATTTATGATGCCACGGTGGTCGAAAAGCTATTGGCGGAAGACGCGATCATCATCGGGCGGAATAACTGCGACGAATTCGCCATGGGCTCGTCCAACGAGAACTCAGCCTATGGCCACGTGGTCAACGCCCGTGGCGAAAACCGGGTGCCGGGAGGGTCTTCCGGCGGGAGTGCCGTAGCCGTGCAGGCCGGGCTTTGTATGATCAGCCTGGGCAGCGACACTGGCGGATCGGTGAGACAACCGGCTGATTTCTGCGGGGTCGTCGGCTTAAAGCCGAGCTATGGGAGCGTTTCCCGGTATGGGTTGATCGCTTATGCCTCGTCTTTTGATGTGATCGGGATCTTTGGGCGTACGGTGCCGGATGTGGCTGCTGTGTTGGAGGTGATCGCGGGCGAGGACGAATTCGACAGCACGGTTAAACGGGGACTGTGGATGGTTCCGCCGCCGCGTGACAGGGGGCAGCGGATGGTTTCTCTACCGGCTGAAGAAGATCAATCGATGGTTTCGCCGTTGGCTGATGGCAAAAAATACCGGATCGCCTATTTCAAAGAGGCGCTGGAACATGCGGGGCTCGACCCGGAGATCAAAATTAGTTTTCTGGCGCGGATGGACCAATGGCGATCGTCCGGCCATATCGTCGATGCCATTGATTTTGAGTTACTTGATTATATCGTACCGGCATATTATGTCTTGACGACCGCCGAGGCGTCGTCCAATCTCGCCCGTTTCGACGGGGTTAGGTACGGGCATCGCACGAAGGCGGAGGGACTCGAATTAACAGAATTTTACAAACGGACCCGGTCCGAAGGCTTCGGAAGAGAGGTCAAACGGCGTATCCTGCTGGGTACCTTTGTGTTAAGCGCCGGCTACTACGACGCGTACTTTACCAAGGCCCAGCAAGTCAGGAGACTGCTGATCGAACGTACGCAATTGATTTTCAAAGATTATGACCTTATCGTCCTTCCTACGGCCCCCACAACGGCCTTCCCTATCGGCGAAAAGATAAGCGACCCCATCGCGATGTATCTCGCTGATATATATACAGTTTATGCAAATCTTACGGGGATTCCCGGCATTTCCCTACCACTATTCGGCCATACAAATGGCATGCCTTTTGGTATCCAGGCTATGACCAGCCGGTTTAATGAATTATCTTTGCTTGAATTCTCGCATCAGGTGATGCAACAATAAAGTCCTACGATCCTACCCTTTTTGAGAAATTTGAAGTGTTCGTTCCTGGTTGATGGCTTCAAAGCTTCTCCTCTTTTTCCCGTTCCCTATGAAAGATTGTAAATGCCGATAACGGAGTTTACCATCTTTAAATGTGTTGATCAATGTTCAGTAACAGGCTTTTATTGTTGGGTGTCGTCGCTCTTTTCGCCACCCTCATCCTTGCTTCCGGATGGTCGTCTCCCACAGCAACTTTCGATTCGAACGAGTCCTACCGCTTTTCCGACACGGAAAGGGTCGCCGGCGGACATCGTTCGCTTTCGGCTCCTGCTTTTACTTCTGTTTCAGCCGTCGCTTTTGGCCAGCTGTATATTGCGACAACCATTGGCGGTAGCAATGGCGTGCGCCTCAACCCCAAAGCGCTCAACTTTGTGCAGGACTATATGAAGGACAATTGGGAAGAACTGCACAACCTTCGTGGTTGGGGAAGGCCTTATTTCAGTCTTATCGAGAATATATTAACGCAATATGGCCTGCCGAAGGAGTTGAAGTACCTCGCCGTGATCGAGTCCAATCTCAAATCCACGGCCGTCTCCAGGGTCGGAGCCAAGGGTCCCTGGCAGTTGATGCCCCAGACCGCCCGGGATCTCGGGCTGACCGTCAACCGGACGGTGGACGAGCGCAAGAACTATGTTAAGAGTACGCGTGCGGCGGCGTTGTACCTGCGCGATCTGTACAACGAACTAGGTGACTGGCTGTTGGTGATTGCAGCCTATAATACCGGGACGGCGAAGGTCAACCACGCGATCCGTACCAGCGGGAGCAGGAGCTTCTGGGACTTACAGGATTATCTGCCGTTGGAATCGCGCCTGCATGTAAAGAAATTTATCGGAACGCAATATACTTTTGAAGGCCAGGGAAGCGTAACGACCCTGACCAAGGAAGAGGCTACGGATCAACTGTCCGGGTCGGACATGTATGTTTTCCACCGCAACCTGACTGCCAAGGAACTGGGCAGTTCCCGGACAGTTGCCGTATCGGGCAAGTATTCTTCCGCTGTTATTGCGAAATATGTGTTGCTGGATTCGGCAACCTTCAGCCGCTATAATCCCGACTTTGACAAGATCATGGCCAGCAGCAACAACAGTTATGATCTGAAACTGCCGGGAGAGAAAATGGACCTTTTCGTTTCAAACAAATATGATATCCTTACTGAGTCGGTAAAGCAATTGGCGAGCAGCGGCAATGCCGCCGATCCAAGTCCTGCAGGACGGGGTGTTGCGGTGAAGATGTAAACAAAAATAGTAACCAGCTCTTGGGATCAGCTGATCCCAAGGGCTTTTTTTATGCCCTGGGCCTTGAGGAGGCATTCTTCGTATTCGGCAGCGGGGTCGCTGTTGTAAGTGATCCCCGAACCTACCTGATAGGAAAGATAACCGGTATCCTGGCGGTAGAGGAGGCTGCGGATCACCACATTAAAATCAAAATCGGCATCCGGCGTCACATAGCCCAGTGCACCGGAGAAGATTCCCCGCCTGGAACGCTCATAGCGTGAAATCAGCTTTACCACATTGTTTTTGGGGGCGCCAGTCATGGAGCCCATGGGAAAGGCAGCCTGTATGGCTTCAGACCAGTGCAGGCCGGGTAATAATTCACCTGTTATCGCCGAGATCATTTGGTATACCTGCGGAAAGGAGTAAATCCCAAAGAGCTCGCTTACCCGGACAGAGCCGGGTGTGCAGATCCTGGAAAGGTCATTGCGGACGAGATCGACCACCATCACATTCTCTGCCTGGTCCTTGGCGCTGTTTGCGAGGGCGAGGCCGGCTTGCAGATCTGCGGCCTCATCGTTGCGGACGCGAGGTGCGGTACCTTTGATGGGTTGGGAAAGGAGGGTGGATCCGGTTCGCTTCAGGAAGCGTTCGGGGCTGGCGCAAAGCAGGTATCGGTTGTCGAGCCGATAAAAGGCTGAGAAGGGGTTGGGAGAGGCTTGGCTAAGGGCCTGCCAGGCTGCTAAAGGGTCGAGGATAACTTGTGAGGCATAAAATTCCTGGCAAAAGTTTATTTCATAGCAATCCCCGCGGAGGATGTGCTCCCGGAGTGCCCTGATCGTGGCGAGGTATTCTTCCCGGGTAAACCGCGGCTCGAAAGCGATGGGCGTCTGCGGGGCTGCCATGCCGGGGCTGGTGGCCCGGGGGTCCTCGGGCGGGGTTGCGGACTCGGTGTCCTGCAGAGGGTTCGTGGCACCGGTTTGCCGTGGGCTTGCGGACTGGGTGGCCTGCTGGGGCTGGGTGGACTGCTGGGGCTTGGCGGCCTGGATGGCTTGCCAAATGGCCTCAGGTGCGGGGCCCAGGGAACCGATGCGGATGCTGTCTTGTTGCAGTGTGATGACGATCTCGGGCAGGAAGATGAAGAGGGCTGGAAAGCCGACGCGGTCTTCCGGCAGAATCGCCGATAGCGGGGAGCTGGGTTCGGTCTCGGCAGCGAGGTCATAGGCAAAATGGCCAAACAGCCAGTCCTGTCGATCGGCCGCCCAGGCCTGCAGACCGGAAAAGGCCCGGCCTGGGGATGCGGTGAATTGTTCAACGGCGCCGACGCCCAGCAAACACTCAACATCGGGTGGTGGACTGTTATTCAGGCAAGTGGAGATCGGGCGGTCGTCTATGTCAGGAGGATGCTGCCGGTGCGGTGAAGGGCCAGGCTGCAGCGGGGCGGCCTGATAACCCTGGTTATCCAAAAAACAAAAAATGCTGCATGGGGAGGCCCATATCAACATTTGCCGCTTTATATATTGTGGATCGTTTATAGAGAAGGAAACGTAAATTCTTTTCACCTGTCAAAAATCATCTTCTTCCTCTTCGAAACCGCTGTCGTTAAAAAGGTCCAGATCCTTGAATTCTTCGTCGATGCCGAGATCATCTTCGTCTCCGGCCTTGGTCTTCTTGGAGGTACTGCCGCCGGTGGATTTCTTGGTCTTGGACTTAGGGATATCGAATTCGTCGAAGTCAGGATCCCATTCTTCTTCCTCTTCGACTTTTTCCCACTCGTCGACTTCGTCGAAATCTTCACCTTCTTCATCATCTTCTTCACCGTCTTCGTCCTTTTTGGATTTAGACGCTGCTTTGGACGCGGGTTTCTTCGATGACGCTTTTGGCGTATCATCGTCGTCATCCAGATCGTCATCATCGTCATCCACTTTTTTGGTTTTCGGCGATGGTTTCTCCGGAGTATCCTTCGGTGTCTGAGGCGCGGATTTCTTTGAACCCTTTCCCTCCTTATCAGATTTTGGTGCCATGTCCAATAAGATTGTTATGTAAATTTTCGGCGAATTTTTTAAGTCGCCAAATTTATTTTGGATTAATTTTTTTTCGACGAAAAGCAGCGTTAACCGCTTTTATCCTACCTATTTTTTGTCGATATGCTCGATTAACTGGTCTCTTCCGGGCCCGTTGGAAATATACGCAATTTTTACTCCAAGGTATTTATTTATGTACTGAACGTATTCTTGCATCTTTTCCGGCAAGTTATCGTAGTTTTTAATGGTTGTCGTGTCTGATCCCCACCCTTTAAAAGCTTCCAGTACAGGTTCTATCTTTACCTTGTTCATCTGGAAGGGCACTTCGTGGGTGGTTTCGCCGTTGACCTTGTAAGCGGTGCAGACTTTTAGTTCGGCAAAGGCGTCCAGTACGTCGGCCTTCGTCATGACGATCTTTGTCACCCCATTGATCATACAGGCAAATTTAAGTGCAACGCCGTCGATCCATCCGCAGCGGCGCGGCCTCCCTGTAGTAGCGCCGTATTCGCTGCCTGTCTTACGCAATTCTTCTCCGGTCGCATCTTCCAGTTCGGTTGGGAAGGGGCCACTCCCAACCCGGGTGCAGTATGCCTTGCTGACGCCAATGACGTCGCGGATCTGCTGGGGTGGAACGCCGAGGCCGGTGCAGACGCCGGCGGAGATCGTATTGGAAGATGTGACAAAAGGAAAAGTTCCAAAGTCCACATCGAGCATACTTCCCTGGGCTCCTTCCGCCAGTACGGTCTTGCCCTTTGCGATGTTGTCGTTGATAAAATATTCCCCGTTGACGATCTTGAATTGGCGCATGAATTCAAGCCCTTCGAAGAATTCTTCTTCCCATTCCGAGAGATCTTCGTGGAAGTTGAGGCTGTCGAGCAGTTTTTGGTGTTTGAGCCGGAGCTTGATATATTGGGTGGTAAAGCTTTTGTCCAGCAGATCGCCGACGCGAAGGCCGTTGCGCCCGGTCTTGTCCATATAAGCCGGACCAATGCCTTTTAGCGTGCTTCCTATCTTTTCCTGTCCCTTTGACATTTCTGACGCTTTATCGAGGGCACGGTGGGTCGGCAGGATGAGGTGGGCACGTTGGGCGATGTAGAGATTTTTCCGGTAGTCCACACCGAATGAGGCGACGGTATCGCATTCCCGCCTTAGCGTGATGGGGTCGAGTACTACGCCGTTGCCGATAAGGTTAATCGTTTTTTCATGAAATATGCCCGAAGGTATTTGGTGGAGGACGATCTTCTTGTCCTGTACATACAAAGTATGCCCTGCATTGGGGCCGCCCTGGAAACGGGCTATCAGGTCATAACGGGGAGCGAAGAAATCCACGATCTTTCCCTTTCCTTCGTCGCCCCACTGGAGGCCTAAGATTACATCGACCATTCAAATATGATTTTTTTATAGGGCTTATAGCCTTTCGAGGCGGCAAAAATAGGTGAAGTCGGCGTTTTCAAAAAAGATAAATATTTACGCTGTTTCTGCATCATACCTTACGACGGTGTGAATGCCGTTCAGTTGCATTAATCTGGATGCCAATTCTTCCAATTCTTCTTTGTCGTGCACATAAATCCTGATATTGCCTTCGAAAAGACCTTCTTTTGCTTCGATCGTGAGGGCGTTGATGTTCAGTTTCAGCTCGCCTGAGATCAGGTTGGTGATCTTGTTGATGACCCCTACATCGTCCATGCCGACGATGCGCACACCCGTGAGGAAGGATATCTCTTTATTCTTCGCCCATTTTGTTTTGACGACGCGGTGTCCATAGTTCGCCATCAGTTTGGCTGCATTGGGACAATTGGTGCGGTGGATGGTGAGCCCTTTGCCGACAGACACAAACCCAAATACGTCATCGCCCGGAATGGGTTTACAGCAGTTAGCCAGCGTATACACGATGCGGTCGCTGCTCTCGCCGAAGATGATCAATTCCGTGTCTTTGCGCGGAATGGCGGGTGGGGCACTTTCGCCTTGCCGGTTCTCTATGGCCAGTTTGGCCGGTTTGGGTGGTTCTAGCCTGTCGCCCAGTACCTGGAATTCCTTGAGTTCTTTGAGGTCGATGTTGCGGACTGCCACCTGGTAGAAAAAATCGAGCGAGGAGGCCAGCTTATAGAAAGATGTAAGGACGTCGATATTGTGCTGGTTGTAGCCCGCGCCGTAGTTCTCGAGCCTGCGCTGCACGGTATATTTGCCTTCGTCCGCGATCTTTCGCTTCTCTTCTTTGAGTGAATCTTTTATTTTAGTCCTGGCCTTGGCCGTGACGACGATACCCAACCAATCTTCATTGGGCTTCTGCTTGCTTGAAGTGATGATCTCGACCTGGTCGCCGCTGCGAAGTTTATGGCTGATCGGTACGAGCTTATGATTGACCTTGGCACCGATGGTTTGTGTGCCGATGGCGCTGTGGATGGAAAACGCGAAATCCAGGGCAGTCGATCCGACGGGCAGCATTTTGACATCTCCCTTTGGCGTATACACATAGATCTCGTCGGCGAGAAAGCTGGTCTTGAAGTCCTGGAGAAAATCGACAGAATCATTGTCCTCTGTATTGAGGACCTCCCTGATCTGCTGGAACCATTTGTCGAACCGGCTTTCATCTGCAGCACCTTCTTTGTATTTCCAGTGCGCGGCGAGCCCTTTTTCCGCGATTTCGTTCATGCGCTTGGAGCGGATCTGCACTTCCACCCATTTCCCCTGCGGTCCCATTACCGTTGTGTGCAGGGCTTCGTATCCATTGGATTTCGGGTTGCTGAGCCAATCGCGGAGCCGTTCCGGCGAAGGGTTGTATTCATCGGTGATCATCGAGTAGACCTTCCAGCAATCTTCCTTCTCTTTCTCGGCAGGGGAGTTGAGGATGACGCGGATGGCAAAGAGATCATAGACCTCTTCAAACGCCACCCCTTTCTTGCGCATCTTGTTCCAGATGGAGTGGATGCTTTTGGGGCGGCCATAGATCTCGAAGTCAAAGCCGCCGGCTCTTTCCAGTTTATCTTTTAATGGCTTGATGAATTCGTTGATATACCTGGAGCGTTCGCGTTTGGTTTCGGACAACTTACGGGCTATCTCCCGGTATTCCTCCGGTTCGAGGTATTTCATGGCCAGGTCTTCCAGCTCTGTCTTGATCGTGTATAGTCCCATACGGTGGGCCAGTGGCGCATAGACATACACCGTTTCGGATGCTATTTTGAGCTGTTTCTCCCGTTTCATGCTGTCCAGCGTCCGCATGTTGTGGAGGCGATCGGCCAGTTTGATGAGGATGACCCTGGGGTCGTCCGTGAGCGTGAGGAGTATCTTCTTGAAGTTCTCGGCCTGGCGGGAGGCGTTCACGTCCACGACATTGGAGATCTTCGTGAGTCCGTCGACGATACGGGCTATTTCGCCGCCGAACTCCCTTTCGATGTCTTCGAGGGTGATATCGGTGTCTTCCACGGTATCGTGCAGCAGCGCGCAAATCGTCGAGCGGACGCCTAAACCGATCTCTTCGGAACAGATCCTGGCTACGGCCAGGGGATGGAGGATGTAAGGTTCGCCACTTTTACGGCGCATGGTCTTATGGGCTTCGGCGGCCATTTCGAAAGCGGAGCGTATGAGTTCTTTATCGCCTTGTTTCAATTTGAGCTTGAGTGAACGCAAAAGGGCACGGTATTCCCGTAGAATCAATTTTTTTTCCTGGTCTTCCGTAAGATTGTATTTCGGTATCGCTGCTACTGTTTCCATGTCCATACTCTACTAAATTACAAAAAAAAGGCCTAGTTTTACTTCCTTTCCTAAACGCGGCAAGTGTCGCGGGCGTGGCGAAATTGGCAGACGCACCAGACTTAGGATCTGGCGCCGCAAGGCATGTAGGTTCGACCCCTATCGCCCGCACTTGGGTCAAAGGTCCACTTGGTGGGCCTTTTTCCTTTTAACGTAGTCACAGGGATATTAATATATATTTCATTGTCAATTAATTTATTATAATCAATACTTCTTGAGGCCAAATGTTACGCGCAGCGTTGGGGCTTTTATGATAGGGGGCGCGTTTGATTAGATTTCTCATCAGGCTTTTTACAGCAATGTCATTTTGTACGGATCGTGCAGCAGATTTGAACCTGGCCGATCTTTAAACGTACTAGCCGCTGGGACCGGCGCTTTTAATGGGCCGTCTACTTGAACCTGGCCGCAAATCTGGCGAGCATTAGACGCTATATGCAAATTCAAATATTGGCGAATAGGGCGACAGACTCGTTCAATAAAGTTGCAGGCCTGTGGTATCAATTTCCATGGTTTTGGATTGTGTTTTGCAGGCCGAACGATGTCTGTATTGGCTCGACCTGTTTATTAAAGGTCGCTGGCGGCAATCGGACAAGTCTTTTGATGAACATCCCAATCAGCATTGTCCTAAAAGACCAATAGGCGAAGACCGGTTGATTTTATGTGAATGCTTTACGAGTTGCTTTTTTTGATCAGCTTCATATTCTTTAACGACGAGCTCCTCTATCGGCAAGGCCAGAGGAGCGCATAAGGTCTTTATCATCGCTTTGGCAGAGGTATCCTGCTTGAATACAATAGCCGTACGCCAGTTTGTGCCCGTCAGCTTTGCTGTGGCCAATTGTAACGGCTCAGCATATGCGCCTCAGGGCCGAGCAGGCCGGACTGTCGCCGATCTGCACCGGAATCATCATCGATGGGCAACGTGATGACCGCGCCGCTTTTTGCCTGAAGGTGTTTACTTGGCCGACCAGATATTATTCGACCGATCGCAGTCTGTATCGAATGGTGTTCCGAGTTTGATGGAGCTAATCATTTGTGCCCTTGGAAGCGAGATGGAGATGTGACGACTTCCGCTAGACCAACAGGCGGAGGTTTTGGAGATGTTGCGGGTCGAGCCGTCGGAATAGGTAACGAGAAGATGAATGGGCACCATGCCATCTCCTTTGCGGAGAATGGTTGCGACGCCTTTCGAGTATTTGAGTGCTAGATCGGGTACGTACTTATGAAAAAACCAATTGTCCCAAAACCAGTTTAGGTTTTGGCCAGTGGCGGTATTGAAGCAATTGAAGAGATCGTACGGCGTCGGATGTTTGCCGGCCCAGTTGGTGATGAAATCGCCCAGGGCGGCATTGAACCGTTCATCGCCCAGCACTTCTTTGAGGTAATAAAATGCCAGCGCGGGTTTCATATCTTTGTCCGCATACCGGGCGGCACCTAATAGTTGGGGCGTCAGGGTCATAATGGGGAGATCCAGCTCGCTCCCGGATGCACGATCGACGTCAATAGTATTGTTGCCAACAGGTATCGTCGAGTCGATCAGCGGATGGAACATGAACTCGGTCATTGTGGCCAACCCTTCATCCATAAAGCTGTACTTGGTCTCGTTGCTGCCTACGTAAAAGGGCAATAGCGTATGGAAGACTTCGTGCGCCGTAAACTCGATGGCGTCCGCTGGTTTTTCAAAAGGTAAGTCATTCACCATCATGGGATATTCCATAGCGTCTAAGCCGTCTACGACTGTCAGGTGAGAATAGGGAAAGGGAATACCTGGAAACCGGTGGTCTATTATATCGACAGTTTTTCTTGCATAGAAGGCTACTTTTTCATAGTTGGGATGTTCGTGACTATATACGGCATCTATCCTGGTGCGACGACCCACAGCCGGGTCGACCAGGATGCTTGAGGTCCGCCATTCATAATGGTTGCTAAGGGCGAAGGCCGCATCGATGACGTTCTTAGCCGTGAATATCCAAGTGTTTGTGATTTGCCCCCTGGTGAGCTTAATTGCCCGCCAATCCTGGGGAGTGACGAGGTCTGTCAGGCTGTCGCTTTTGAGAGCCAATTTTATACGGTCGTTGAGGATCGGGGAATAGACTGAATCCGCGTTTTCCAACTCGCCCGTGGCCCATACGAGGTATTTCGCGGGAACAGTAATCGCCAGGCGGAAGTCGCCATAGTCATTATAGAATTCATACTGACCCGTATACGGATATTCGTTCCAGCCGTCCACATCGTCGTACACGGCAATACGGGGGAAAAAGTAGGCAATAAAAAAGCTGCCCGTGTCAATCTGACCCGTTCGGATGAAGGAGCCCTTGTTTAGCATGTAACTATACGTCACATCGAATTGAGTTTTAGAATGGGGCAGAAGCGTGACGCCGGCAAGGGTCATATTCGTGCCTCTTGTCTTTAGCTGCATCAGAGACAGGTCCTGGTTGTTGAAGCGAATGGAAGCTATGTCCACGCCATCACCGAGGTCTTCCGGCGCTATAGCAACTGCCCGCATTGCCTGCCGCTGATAGAGATTGGGGTACAATTTAAAAAGCAGCTTTTTGAGGGTATCGGGGCTGTTGTTTGTGTATTCGATGGAGACGGTGCCTTTGAGGATTCGGGTGGCAGGATCGAAGTCTACGGTAATGTTATAGTCCGCGCGGTTTTGCCAATAGGCATTTCCCGGTCTGCCATCCAAGCTTCGAGTGCCTTTTTGGTAGCAATGGGCAAGATTGGTGGCGACGGGGAGTTGCGCCGTGACGTTAGCAACTAGGGTCCAGGCCAAAAATACGACTATTGCAAACTTTTCTTTCATGCCCGGTAAAGATCGGATGATTTCAGCATTATACGGGCTTCGCTTAGCCGGCAGGGCTATTACCGGGAACTTCCCTTACCAACTGCGCAATTTGACTATAAAAAGGGTCTGTTTGAGCTTAATTGGGTCGGTGGCGCTGGACAGGTGTCATGCTTGATTTTGAGCCTATGCGTGTCGGGGTCGACGGCGAATGTTGGTATTGTCATATTTGAAGGTTTTGCGATCTTTTACGACATCGCGCCCTCGGAAAAATTGCTGGAAGCCTGCGATTAAACGATGTTCTCAATGGCGGAATAAAGATTCCGAACAACGCTTTAACTATTTAAAATCAATTAGTTAGGTTACAGAAGTTTAAAGGAGATTCAGCTGGATTAAGTTGAAGTAAAACTCAGGATCTGGCGCCGCAAGGCATGTAGGTTCGACCCCTATCGCCCGCAAAAACCAGTTAATCACATGATTAGCTGGTTTTTTTTGTGCTTAGCGCATGAGGAAGGGCGGTGCGGACCTGCGCGCTGCGACGCATAGCTGCCATATCCTGACCTGTTGTATGAGTTGTCCATGGTTCTGGCGGTTTTTAAAGGGGGGAAACCGGCAATGGAATAAAATCGGCAAAAAAGCGTAGATTTGCACCCCCGATTTAAATAAAAAATAATATGGCAACAGTAACAAGGGAAAACATCGGACTGCTGACGGACAAAATAACCGTCAACGTCTCGAAGGGCGACTATCTTCCGTCTTTTGAGAAGTCGCTGAAGCAATATGGCAAGCAGGCAAATATTCCCGGCTTCCGGAAGGGAATGGTCCCCGCCGGACTGATCAAGAAGATGTATGGCCATTCCGTATTTACCGATGAAGTGCTGCGAACGGTCGAGAAGGAATTGACTACCTACATGTCGACCGAAAAGCTGGAGATCTTTGCCCAGCCCTTACCCCTTGCCGAGAACGATGCCCGCCAGATCGATATCAACAACCCCGCGGATTATTCCTTTGCTTTTGAGGTCGGTTTGAAACCTGCCTTCAGCCTGGCCGATCTGCCAACGGCCCAACTGACGAAGTTATCCGTCGAGATCACGCCTGAAATGATCGATGAAGAAGTGGAACGTTTGCGGACCCGCAATGGCAAAATGACCGAACCCGAGAACGTAACCGGCGATGAGCACGTCTTGCATTTGCATTTCACGGAAACGAATGCCGAGGGCGAGCCCGTGGAAGGAGGCATTCAGAAGGACAATTCATTATTGGTAAAATATTTCAACGAAGCTACCCGGCCGAAATGGATCGGGGCGAAGAACGGTGACAGCCTTGTGCTGCAGCCTTCGGCCGCTTTTGACGACAAAGAACGGGAATGGGTATTGAACGACCTGGGCCTGGACAAGTCGGACAAGGCAGCAGCCGACAAATTTTTCAAGGCGGAGATCACCAAGGTTGGGCTGATCGAAAAACCCGAGCTCAATGAAGCGTTTTTTACTGTGGCCTATCCTGGAAAGGAACTGACTACCGAAGAGGCCTTCCGTGACGCTGTCAAGGCCGATATCCAGGCATATTGGGATGGTCAAAGCCGGAATCAAATGCAGCATGCCCTTTATCATACCTTGCTTGATCAGACGAAGATCGACTTTCCGGAAGATTTCCTTAAACGCTGGATGCTGACGGGAGGCGAGAAGCCAAAATCCCTGACGGAAGTCGAGCAAGAGTTCCCCAATTTCGTCAACCAGTTGAAGTGGACATTGATCGTCGACAAGGTCGTACATGACAATGGCATCGAGGTAGGTCCGGAAGATATCCAGGCCTTTGCCAAGCAGCAGTTATTTGGTTATATGGGCATGCCCGCAGGCGCCGAAGAGCAACCCTGGGTAGCTGATTATGTGCAGCGCATGATGCAGGACCGCAAGTTTGTGGAAGATACCGTCAACCGCATTCAGACGGAAAAGGTCTTTGGCTGGGCGGAATCGCAGGTCCACCCTACGGACAAGCCTGTTAGTCGGGATGAGTTCCAGCATCTGGCCGACGAACATCAACATCATCATCACTAGAAGAGGATAGTAACCCCGGCGAAGCGCCGGGGTTTTCTTTTTGGGGTTACCTTTTTTATGTCGGATTGTCAGTTTTTTGGCAATTTGAAAGTTTGGACGGAGATTTGAAAGGAAGATTTCGTATTTGAGCATAGCATCGGCATTAAAACATTGAAAAACAAAAACATGAATCCTGCAAACGAATTCGAGAAATATGCTGTGAAACACCGTGGCATTTCCAGTAATACGTTGAACGATTACAACAAATACGTTGTCACGAGCCTTACCCCCAACATTATTGAAGAGCGGCCGATGAACGTAGCCGTTATGGACGTTTACAGCCGGCTGATGATGGACCGGATCATTTTTCTCGGCTATCCCATCAATGAGGAAGTTGCGAATATCATTACGGCCCAGTTGCTGTTCCTGGACAGTACGGACCGTCATCGCGATATCCAGATGTACATCAATTGCCCCGGCGGCAGTGTTTATTCCGGTCTCGGGGTCTATGATACCATGCAATATGTCACCCCTGACGTCGCCACGATCTGTATCGGGATGGCGGCTTCGATGGGGCAGGTGTTGATGTGTGCGGGGACCAAGGGCAAGCGCACGGCGCTCAAGCATAGCCGGGTCATGATGCACCAGCCCAGTGGTTCTATCGGTGGCCAGACTTCGGATATCGAGATCACGGTCAGCGAGATCCGCAAGCTGAGAAAGGAATTGTATGAGATCACGGCCTTTCATACCGGCAAAACGGCCAAACAGATAGAAAAAGACAGCGATCGTGATTACTGGCTGACGGCGCTGGAAGCAAAGGAATACGGTCTGGTGGATGAGGTCCTCCTGTTGAACCCTAAAAAAGACGGCAGGGAATAGGTGTAAACGAGTAGGTCTAACCAAAAAGTTTCCTTGTTTTTCTAACTATAAAAAAATGAACATGAATTATTCGAAATATCAGCTGAATTCCTTGCGAATGGACGACGAGCCGAACGAAAAGGAATCCAAGGACGACAAAGGGCAGGAACTGGGCATGCTGGCGAAGAAGATGGAGAAGTTGTTTTTTGAAAACCGGAGCGTGGAATTGTGGGGACCGGTAGATGACAAATCGGCGAGGGAAGTGGTGACGAAAATGCGCCTGCTGGAGGCTGACAAACCGGGGGAAGAGATCAAGTTCTTTATCAACAGCCCTGGCGGTGTAGTGACCAGCGGTTTTATTATTTACGACACGATGCGGATGTTGAAGAGCCCTGTGAGCACGATCTGTATGGGTCTGGCTGCTTCGATGGGGTCGATCCTGCTCAGCGGCGGGGTGAAAGGAAGGCGTTTTGTGTTTCCACTGTCCGAGATCATGATCCACCAGCCCAGTCTGGGCGGATACATGCAGGGGGTAAGCATTGACCTGGAGATCACCGCGAAACAAACGAGACGTGTTAAAGATATCAGTGCCAGGATCTTAGCCGAAAATTGCGGCAAGAAGTACGAGCAGGTCATGAAGGATTTCGACCGGGATTACTGGCTGGATGCCAAAGAGGCAATAGACTATGGTATCGTGGACGCGGTCTATGAAAAAAATTGAGTCATAATCTACTGACTAACAGTTATATAAGTTAATTCATTCGTTTTAAATCCTCTCTGGCCAACGGCCCCGGGCACTGTTTTTTCCACCCTACTGTGAGAATCCAATAAGTTGGGTAACTTTGTAGTCCAATCATTTTGATAATAAGCTCTAATGGCAAAAAATACATTGCATTGTTCGTTTTGTGGCAGGAACCGGGATGAGGTGAAGATTCTCATTGCCGGCCAGGAAGGGCATATTTGTGAAAACTGCGTTGAGCATGCACAGGAGATCATTCAGCAGGAACTGATGATCAGGGAAGATTCGACGGGCAACAGTTCCTTCAAATTGACCGTTAAGAAACCGATCGAAATCAAGCGGATCCTCGATGAATACGTGATTGGGCAGGACGATGCGAAGAAGGTGCTGTCGGTCGCGGTGTATAATCATTACAAGCGGCTTCAGCAAAAGGTGGTAGAGAATGAGGTAGAGATAGAAAAGAGCAATATCATCATGGTGGGTGAAACGGGTACGGGGAAGACGCTGTTGGCGAAGACCATTGCCAGGTTGCTGAATGTCCCTTTTGCGATCGTGGACGCCACCGTGTTCACGGAGGCTGGTTATGTAGGGGAAGATGTCGAAAGTATCCTCACGCGGCTGCTGCAGGTCTGCAACTATGATGTGACGGCGGCGGAGCGTGGCATCGTGTACATCGATGAGATCGATAAAATAGCCCGTAAAGGGGACAATCCGTCGATCACCCGGGATGTCAGTGGTGAAGGTGTACAGCAGGGTCTGTTGAAGCTGCTGGAGGGCACCGATGTACTTGTGCCTCCGCAAGGCGGCCGGAAGCATCCCGAGCAGAAGCTGATCAAGATCAATACTCAGAATATCCTTTTCATCTGCGGTGGTGCTTTTGACGGTGTGGACAAGATCATCGCCCGCCGGATCAACACGAATGCCATTGGGTTTAATGTCAATAAAGAGCAGCAGGAAAACGCTAAAAAGAACCTGCTTCAGTACGTGAACGCGCCCGACCTGAAGTCCTTCGGTCTCATCCCTGAATTGCTGGGAAGGCTGCCGGTGGTGACACATCTTGATCCTTTGGACAAGCCGACGTTGCGCAGCATTCTTACCGAGCCAAAGAACTCGCTCATCCGCCAATACAAAAAACTGTTCGAGCTGGAGGGTATCCAGTTGAGTTTTGATGTCGAAGTCCTCGACTTCATGGTCGATAAAGCTGTTGAATTCAAGTTAGGTGCGCGTGGTCTGCGGAGCATTTGCGAGAGCATCCTTACTGACGCGATGTTCGAGCTGCCTTCCGCAAAAGAGGACAAGTTCCATCTCGACCTCGAGTATGCCCAAAAGAAATTCGACAAGAGCAAGATCAATCTACTAAAAGTAGCATAGCATGCAGGAGCTGATCGATCAGTTGAAGGCGCAGGGTTTGACGGAAGAACAGGCGCATAAGGCCATCGAGGTCATCAAACACTTCACCAAGGAAAAATTCCCTTTTTTCTCCGGGGCTATCGACAAACTATTTGACAAGTACGGCACGAAGGCTGAAGAAGATTTCATGCCTTAATGCAGCGAAGATCCCGGCCAGGAGCTTTAACATAGTCGGATAGCGCATTTGAGCGTTTACGTTTTTAGGATTTCCCTGGCGATCACGATCTTCTGGATCTCGCTGGTCCCTTCACCGATGGTGCATAATTTGCTATCGCGGTAGAATTTTTCTACAGGAAAATCTTTTGTGTAGCCATAGCCGCCAAAGATCTGGACCGCTTCCGTTGCGGCGCGGACCGCTACCTCGCTGGCGTAGTATTTGGCCATCGCGGACTCGCGGGTCAGGGGCAGGTGTTTATTCTTCCGGTCGGCGGCTTGCAGGGTCAAGAGTTCCGCGGCCATGATTTCTGTTGCCATATCGGCAAGTTTAAAGGAAATGCCTTGAAAATTACAGATGGCTTGGTCGAACTGGTGGCGTTCCTTGGAATATTGAAGGGCGGCAGCGAGTGCACCTTTGGCGATACCCAGGGAGAGCGCGGCGATGGAGATACGGCCGCCGTCGAGGACAACCAGGGCCTGGCGGAAGCCATCACCCACTTCACCGAGGCGGTTGGCGTCGGGTACGCGGCATTGGTCGAAGATCATCTCCGCCGTCTCGCTGGCGCGCATGCCCAATTTGTTTTCTTTTTTGCCGCCTGTGAAGCCTGGTGTGCCTCTCTCCACGATAAAAGCGGTGGCATTGTTGCGGGCGCGGGGTTCGCCAGTACGGGCCACGACAACGGCTATATCGCCGCTGATGCCGTGGGTGATCCAGTTCTTGGTGCCATTGAGGATCCAGTCGCCGCCCTCTTTGACGGCCGTGCATTGCATATTACCGGCGTCGCTGCCGGTATTTGCTTCGGTTAGTCCCCATGCGCCCAGTGCCTCGCCGGTAGCGAGACGGGGGAGGTAGCGTTTTTTTTGATCCTCTTTGCCGAATGCCAGGATATGCCCGGTGCACAAAGAGTTGTGGGCAGCCACGCTGAGGCCTATGGCGCCGCAGACCGAAGAGATCTCGCTGATGATGGCAACGTATTCGAGGTAAGACAGGCCGGAACCGCCGTATTCCTCCGGGACGACCACGCCCATCATGCCCAGGCGTCCCAGTTCTTTGAACAATTCATGGGGGAAGGTCTGGGTTTCGTCCCATTCCATTACATAGGGTTTGATGTGCTGGTCTGCAAATTGGCGGGCTGTGCGGCCCACCTGCGCGGTGAGTTCATCTGTAGCAAATTCCATGTAGAGGTTTTAAAAAAAGCCGCCTGCGGCGGCTTTGAATAGCGAGCAATCGTTACGAATCACACCGTAAAGGTAGTAAAAAACCCCGCTTGCGCGGGGTAGTTTTAATAGTAGTAACGGCGATAATGGGGACCAGGGCGACGGGCTGGCCGGTAGACGGGATCGTGCAGCACCTGGCCAAGGCCGATGATCAGCCCTCCGCCGAGCGTGAACGAATAGATGGATTGATTGGGGTTTATACCACCGCCAGCATAGTTGTTGTAATAGTAAGCGTCTCCTGCCGAGTTGACCGGTGAAAGGAACTGGGCCTTCAACTGTATGCCTACGCGCGGGGAGAAATAGATATTTGTTCCTACCTGTAGTCCTGCCGCAAAATGGCCTTCGGCGGAGTAATTGGCGCCGGCCTGTGGGGTGAGGATATCGGCGCCCAGCAGGATGCCCAGGAAGGGCCGAACCGTTGAATTAGGGATGGTACCGGAAAACACAAATCCACCCATGATATAATCCTGGTTGAGGTTTCCACCCACCAGTTTCGATCCACCGTCGTAGCCGTAATCATACAGGCCAGACGAACCGGAAATGTGGTTATAGAGCACTTCAAAACCAAAGCTGCGGTTGACGTTGAAATTCACGGCCCCGCCCAGATTCAGGTTGCCGGCCACCCGGCCATAGATGCCATAAAAATCGTTTCTTGCCGGGAAGGAATAGCCGACCTGGGGGATCAGTTCCACGGATGTCTGGGCGAACGAGCGCGCAGCCACCAGTAACAGCACTGGCAGCATCAGGATTAATTTTCGCATACGACAATTTTTGTGCTATATAGACAGGGCGGGCTGTTAAAAGTTTAACGGAAATTTGCGTCCGTCGACCGTTCGAGTGTTAAAGAATTGTCAATGGCGGCTAGGCGTAGAGTATGAGGCCGTCGTAGGCCAGTTCCATGCCCGGGGGGAGCGTCGGCATGATCTCGTCATATGTACCCAACTGGTGACTGATATGGGTGAACCAGGCTTTCGGGATGCCCAGGTGGCGCACTTCATCGATGGCTTCCGAAAGGGAAAAATGGGATAGGTGTTTTTGGTGGCGCAAGGCGTTGAGCACGATCTGCCGGCTGCCCCTGATCTTTTCGCGCTCACTTTCTTCGATGCGGTTGGCATCGGTGATATAGGTGAAATCGCCAAAGCGAAAGCCCAGGACCGGCATATTCATGTGCCAGACCTGGATGGGCGTAACGGCGATATCGCCTACGGTAAAGGGCTCCTTTTCGATGCGGTTGAGCCGCAGTTCGGGTATACCCGGATAGCGCAAGTCGGCGAAAGCATAAGGGAATTCCCTGACGATGGATTCCTGGGTCATCTCGTTGGCATAGAGATCCATGGCCCTGTGTTGAAAGAAATTATAGGCCCTGACATCGTCAAGGCCTGCGAGGTGGTCTTTATGCGGGTGGGTGAACAGGACGGCGTCAAGGTGTCTGACGTTCTCGCGCAGCATCTGCAGCCTAAAGTCGGGCGTCGTGTCCACCACAATGGTCGTAAGGGGGGATTGAACTAGGATGCTGGAACGAAGCCGCTTGTCTTTGGGATCGGGAGAAGCGCATACTTCACAGGGGCATGCGATCATGGGAACACCTGTACTTGTACCCGTACCAAGGAACGTGATTTTTAATGGAGCACTACTCACAGCATGAAGGTAAGATTTATTCCGCGGTGTGGCAGGCTGCCAGGATGTCGTCGTAAATGCGGCGGGTCTCGGGGGCAAGATTTTCGGGTATGATCCTTAGCTGTGGAACAATGTCGATCAGCGTACTGATACGACCTTCCAATTGCAGGAATTTATTGAGCACGACCACTTTTTTCTGTTCGAGGATACAGTACCCGCTTTGAAAATTCCCACGTTCATAGCGCACGATATAACCGGTCTCGTCCAGGACGCGCTCGATCTTATCCAAAGTAGTTTGTGTGAACTTCATGTGTCTCAAAGTTACTACATAACGTGGCGTGGCGGCGTAGCCGCCGCCGCCCATTTTATCCACAAATGTTAGGAACCCTTGGTGGTCATCCTGATCACGGGAATGATCATCTCCTCAAGGCTGATACCGCCATGTTGGAATGTGTTCCGATAATAGTTCACATAATAGTTGTAGTTGTTGGGATAGCAGAGAAATCCGTCGCCGCGGGCGAAAATAAAGGAAGAGTTGACGGTTGGCACGGGAAGCCCGGCTTCTTTTGGATCACGAAAGGCCAGGACCTCTTTGGGTTCGTAGTTGAGGTTACGGCCATGTTTGTAGCGCAGGTTGGCGGTGGTCTGTTTGTCGCCGACCACCTTAAATGGTGTTTTGACCCTAACGCTGCCGTGATCGGTGGCCAGGATGAGATTGATCTTTTTGTCGGCGATCTTTTTAAGTGCCTGGTGCAGGGGCGAGTGTTCGAACCAGCTGGCGGTGATGCTGCGGTAGCTGATCTCGTCGCTGGCCAGTTCCTTGAGCACTTCCATTTCCGTACGGGCGTGGCTGAGCATGTCCACGAAATTGTAGACGATGATATTGAGATCGTTGTTGAGGAGATTGTGGATGTTGTTGACGAGGTCTTGTCCGGCCTGGTAGTTCAGCACCTTCGTATAGGATGTTTTCAGGTTCTCTTTCTTCAGGCGGCGAAGCTGTCCACGGAAGAATTCTTCCTCGAAGAGATTTTTACCCCCTTCTTCATCGTCGTTCTTCCATTGGTTGGGAAATTGTTTTTCGATCTCCAGCGGCATGAGACCCGAAAAGATCGCATTCCGGCTATATTGTGTCGCGGTCGGAAGTATGCTGTAGAAGCTATCCTCCTCGAGGATACGAAAGCTCTCCGCAAAGATCGGCTGGATGGCCTTCCACTGGTCGACGCGCAGGTTATCCAGCAGAATGAAAAAGGTGGGTATCCCTTTTTCAACATGCGGAAGGACCTTGAATTTTAGGAGCGTATGCGACATGATCGGGCCTTCTGCAGAACGGGGGTTGACCCAATTGGCATAATTCCTGGAAACGAATTTAAAAAACTCCGTATTGGCTTCCTGTTTCTGTGTCTGTAATACTTCCCGCATTTCGGGGCTGTCGGATTTCTCCATCTCCAGTTCCCAATAGACCAGTTTCTTATAGATCTCCATCCATTCGTTGTAGTCCGGGTTGCTATTGAGGGCCATGAACAGGTTGCGGAATTGCTGTTGATAGGCGGTGGTCGTTTTTTCTGCAACGAGCCGCTTGTTGTCAATGATCTTCTTCAGGCTCAGCAGTACCTGGTTGGGATTGACCGGCTTTATCAGGTAGTCGGTGATCTGGCTGCCGATGGCATCGTCCATCAGATTTTCCGTTTCATTCTTGGTGATGAGCACGACCGGTGTCTGCTGGTTGGCTTCTTTTATTTTAGCGAGTGTTTCGAGTCCGGTGATACCGGGCATGGTCTCATCTAGCAGAACGACATCGATCTCATTGTCTTTTACGAAGTCGATCGCATCGAAACCGTTGGTAAGGGCCTTTACTTCGTAGCCCTTGTTTTCGAGGAAGAGGATATGGGATTGAAGGCTTTCTATTTCATCGTCGACCCATAGTATTTTACCTATTGACATACCCACAAACTACAATTTCCCAGCCAAATTTAATTACATTTGACAATTGTTTCGGAACGATTTAACAAAACCCAAACAGGATGTTCCCCTTATCGCGTAAGATCGTCAACGACCCGGTATATGGCTTTATTACCCTGGATCATCCCCTATTATTAAACATCGTAGCACACCCGTATTACCAGCGGATGCGGCGCATTCATCAGATGGCCTTCGCCCATTTGGTCTACCCCGGGGCAGTGCATACCAGGCTGCATCATTCATTGGGGGCTTATCATCTGATGTGCAATGCTGTGACCGAACTACAACGAAAGGGCGTCGAGATCGATGAAGCCGAGGCGCTGGGCGTGAAGATCGCTATTTTGCTGCACGATGTCGGGCACGGGCCTTTTTCGCATGCGTTGGAGAGTGTCGTTATCCGAGGCGTTGAACATGAGGCGATCTCACTCCTTATCATGCGGGTATTGAACGAAGATATGGACGGCCAATTGGAAACGGCCATCCGTATATTTACGAATACCCACCCGAAGCCCTTTTTACACCAGTTGGTATCGGGCCAGTTGGATATGGACCGGTTGGACTATCTCACCAGGGACAGTTTTTTTACCGGTGTCTCGGAAGGCGTGATCGGCTATGACCGCATCCTGAAAATGCTGACGGTGAGTGACGGGCAGCTGATGGTGGAAGAGAAAGCCATTTATTCGATAGAAAAATTCCTCGTCTCTCGCCGGCTGATGTATTGGCAGGTCTACCTGCATAAGACGGTGGTGAGCGCGGAAAAGATGTTGGTGAGGGCCCTTGAGCGGGCAAGGGAGTTGACCGGGATCGGCGTTCCTGTCGTGTCGAGCTCACCCGTGCTGGATTTTTTTCTGGGAGACGTTAAAGCCGCAGGGGCTGTGGAGCGCAATCTCGATAAATTCTGTCTGCTGGATGACTGCGACGTCATGGGCACGATCAAGAACTGGATGTTTCATTCGGACATTATCCTGTCGATGTTGAGCCGGGGGC
The DNA here is from genome assembly GCA_965214315.1 of Puia sp. GTDB lineage: Bacteria > Bacteroidota > Bacteroidia > Chitinophagales > Chitinophagaceae > Puia. Next base: position 137,334 of record CBDCBP010000009.1, read on the forward strand.
TTATTGACCGGAGGTTGTTAAAAGTCAGGTTTCAGGCAACTGCCTTTGACGAAACCGCCGTACAGGACAAACGGGCGGAGGTGGCCGGGCGGTTGGGAATAACAACCGGGGAAGCGCGGTATTTCGTGTTTACGGGTGAAGCCATCAACACGACCTACAATCCGCTGGACGAAAAGATCAATATTCTCTTCAAAGACAACTCGGTAAAGGATATTTCCCAGGTCGACAACGCGCTTATCCAGCAAACACTGGCAAGCACGGTGAAAAAATTTTATATTTGCTATTTGAATTAACCAACTATGCAATTTTCCGCCGCACAAATCGCTGTGCTCATCAATGGCAAGACGGAGGGTGATCCGCTGGCCGCCGTCGGTTCTTTTGGCAAGATAGAAGAAGCGGGTGCGGGGCAACTGGCTTTCCTGGCCAATCCCAAATACGAGGAATTTCTGTATACTACCGGTGCCTCGGTGATCATCGTCAATGACACGCTGGAGCTGCGGCAGCCGGTAAGCGCAACGCTGATCCGGGTGGGGGATGCCTATTCGGCATTTGCGAGTCTGCTCGCCAAATACCAGGAGATCGAAGCGCAGCAGCTGATTGGTATCCAGGAGCCGTCTTACCGGGCATCCAGCGCAAGAATCGGCGAGAAGGTTTTCATAGGTGCATTTGCTTATATCGGCGAGGGTGTGGTGATCGGCGATCACGTGAAGGTCCATCCCCAGGTATACATCGGCAACAATGTGCGCATAGGTGATCATACTGTGCTGCATCCCGGGGTGAAGATCTACCACAATTGTGTGATCGGCGCGCATGTGACCATACATGCCGGTTCGGTCATCGGCGGGGACGGCTTTGGTTTTGCGCCGCAGGCGGATGGTTCGTTCAAGAAGGTGCCGCAGATCGGGAATGTGGTGGTTGAGGACTATGTAGAGATCGGCGTGAATGCCGCTATTGATCGCGCTACGATCGGATCCACGCTTATCCGCATGGGTGCCAAGCTGGACAACCTGATCCAGATCGCGCACAATGTAGACGTTGGTCATCATACTGTCATCGCCGCGCAGGCGGGGATCAGCGGCAGCACGAAGATCGGCAGTGGGGTGATGATTGGCGGGCAGGCCGGTATTGTTGGGCATCTGCAGATTGCGGACGGCGCCCGGATCAATGCGCAAAGCGGCGTTACCAAATCCATCAAATCACCTGGCGGCGCGGTGACGGGGTCGCCTGCGCATGATTATACCAGCACGTTGCGCAGCCAGGCCATAGCCCGCAAGCTGCCCGAGTTGGAAAAAAGATTGAAAGCGCTGGAGGCCCAGATCAGGCAACTGACGGCGGAGAAGGTCTAGGGACGGCGGCGTGATGGGCGCGGTGCTATCGGCGGCGTGAAGGGGCTGAAGCGGGCGCTTCGGTCCTTTTGTTCGCGAGACAATTGTCGCAGATGCCGCAATCAGTGGCGTCTTTATCGCCGAAATAGTGGGCGAGGTAACGGCTCCGGCACTGACTCTCCTTCATATAGCGAAGCATGGTGCGGACGCGACCGGCGAATTGTTCTTTTCTTTCCCTGTATTGTACCGGATCGATATACAACTCTTCCGCCGCGGGGCGGTCCCTGAAAAAATACAACTGTGGGGACTCTTTCGCCGGCGTGTAGTCGACGATGCCCCAGGCTTGCAGCTGTCCCAGACCGGCCGCCAATTGCGCGGTGTCCATGTGGGTAAGCCTCGCAAGTTGCCGCTCACGTATTGCAACAGGCTGATCGAAGATCCCTTCATAATTCCTGAGCAGGGCATGGATGATCGACTCCAGCTCCGCGTGTTCCGCGCCGAAAGCATGGAGGGCTTCATTGCCCGTCACGAACTGGAGTTTCGCAGGCAGGTACACCTGCTGCTGGAAGCTGAGCAACGCCTCCTGTTCGAGGACCTTGAGGATGTTCACGACAATGGGTGTCGGGACCTCGAACCGCCTGGTAAAATTGGTCAAATCGAAATCAAAGTATTGTCCCTCCCCTGACCCGATAGGCAGCTGCAGGTAATTCATGAGTTGCTGATAGACGGGGCGGATCTGATCGATGGGCGGGAACCGGGCCTCCGGAAGGCTTTCAAGCCGGGCGGACTCCGTATCATCGGCGAGCAGGATCGCATACGCCTTGCGGCCATCCCGGCCGGCACGACCTGCCTCCTGGTAGTAACTCTCTACTGCTTCGGGTGCATCGGCATGGATAACGGTGCGGACCCCGGCTTTGTCGATGCCCATGCCAAATGCGTTGGTACTCACGATGACGCGTATGCGATCTTTTAGCCAGTCTTCCTGCCGGTCGCCCCTTTCTTCACGGGTCAGGCCGGCATGATAGGCTACGGCGGGAATGCCCTGGTGGACGAGCCATTCGCTGATCTCGCGGGTAGCCTGACGGGTCTTGCAATAGACGATGCTGCTTCCGGGGACGCTGGCGAGGATCTCGGTGAGCTTACGGATCTTATTGTCCACCTTAAAATAACTATAGGAGAGGTTGGGCCGGGTAAATGGCTGGCGGAAGGTGGCCGGCGCCTTCATTTCAAGGCGGTCGGCGATATCCTTCATCACCCCGGCCGTAGCGGAGGCCGTGAGGGCTAATAGCGGTGCATCCGGGAGGAGGTTGCGGATCGAAGCGATGCGCAGATAGGGGGGTCTGAAGTCATAGCCCCATTGCGAGACGCAATGGGCCTCGTCGACGGCGATCATATTTATGCTCAATGCCGGCAGCCATTCGAGGAAGAGGGCCGTCTCGAGGCGTTCGGGCGATACGTACAACAATTTGCAATTACTGCCCGCAGCCAGCTGAAGGATAGCAACGACTTCCTTGTACCCCATACCGGCATGGATGCTAAAAGCCGTGATATTGCGCTTGCGAAGGCTGTCGGTCTGGTCCTTCATCAGCGCGACGAGCGGACTGATGACCAGGCATAACCCCGGACGGGCCATCGCCGGCACCTGGAAGCAAAGGGATTTGCCGCCGCCGGTAGGCAGGAGCGCGAGTGTATCCTTTCCACTCAAAATCGAGTGGATGATCTCCTCCTGCTGTGGCCGGAAAGCGTCGTAACGCCAATATTGGCGCAGGAGTGACAGCGGATCGATGCCGGCGGGAAGCGCATTGGTATCGGCCATGTTGTTTGTCAGTCGATTTTTTTGATATACAAGCGAAGTGAATTCAAGGCGAGGACCACGTCGCTGAGCCCCATGACAAGTGCCGCTACTGCGGGTGTCAGGAAGCCGAAGGCGGCGAAAGGCAGCGCGATGATATTATAGAAAAAGGCCCAGAACAGGTTGCCCCGAATCGTGGCAAAGGTTTGCCGGCCAAGACCCAGCGCGTCCGGCAGGTGGCGGAGCCCATGGTTCATTAGCACAACGTCTGCGGTCTCCACAGCAAGGCTGGAGGCTTCGCTCATCGAGATGCCGACGGTTGCCCTGGCCAGTGCAGGAGCATCATTGACGCCGTCGCCGACCATGGCGACGGGCATCTCCGCGTTGAGGCGGCTGATCTGTTCCAGTTTCTGCGCTGGTGTCTGTTCCGCGAGCACTTCTTTTATGCCCAGCGCCGCCGCGAGTTTTTGACAGGCTTCGCGCCGGTCTCCGCTAAGCAGCGTGGTATGGATACCGGCGGCATGCAGCCAATTGATCACGGCTGCGGCTTCGGGGCGGATAGTATCGGTGACGTCTATGAATCCCAGGAGGCGATCGTTCTGAATAAGATAAACGTTATGCGTGTCGTCCGTGGTGAGGGTTGCAGCCAGTTTGTAGGACCCTGCCCAATACACGTCGCCTTCGCGGGTCTGGCCGCGCATCCCGAGTCCTTTTACTTCTTCCACTTTGGCCCAGCGTATGGCGGAAGGCTGTTTCCAAGCTGCAGTGATGCTTTTGGCAATAGGGTGTGCGGAGTATTGTTCCAGCGAGAAAACGATCTCCTTGAATTGCTCCCGGCTGAGTGCCGCGTCGGCCTGCCAGTTGCCGATGGCGAACGCGCCCGTCGTCAGGGTGCCGGTCTTGTCGAAAACGACCTTGCGGATCCTGCGAAAGGCTTCGAGGTGACGGGCGTTGCGGAAGAGGATACCGTTCTTTGCACCGCGGCCCAATCCTACTGCAATGGCCGCCGGTGTTGCCAGCCCCATGGCGCAGGGACAGGCGATGACCAGTACGGCTATGCTGCGCATGAGTGCCGGGCCGGCCTCGTGCGCATACCAGTAATTGCCAAAGAAGGTAAGCAGTGAAAGCCCCAGTACGGCGGGCACGAAGACGGCACTGATCTTGTCCGCCAGTTGCTGGATCGGAGGCTTTTCACCCTGTGCTTGCCGGACCAGTTTGACGATACCCGCCAGTATAGAGTCGGCATAGTCCGCGGTTACCTGGGCCTTGACAGTGCCGGAGACGAGCAGGCTGCCGCCGATAAGCCTGTCTTTTTGCTTTTTTTCGACAGGCAGGCTTTCACCGGTGAGGATCGACTCGTCGGCGCCGGCCTCGCCCCAGAGTATCTTACAATCGGCGGGGACCTGTTCGCCTGTACGGACGAGGATGAGATCGCCGCTGCGGAGCTGCGTGTTCTCGATGGGAAAAAGCATTTCTTCATGCTGGTCGTCGAAGGCGATCATAGTCGCCATGGTCTTTTGTGTGGCTGCCAGCCTATTGAGCGAGCGCTGGGTCGCATGCACCGACGCATCTTCCAGGTAATAGCCCAGGAAGACGATGGTGATGACAGACGCTGCCGTTTCGTAAAAAAGATAGTCGGGACCCAATTGTAGGAGCGTGCCTCCGAGGCTGTAAACAAACGCGGCCGTTGCGCCGAGGGCGATGAGCACGTTCATGTTGGGCAGCCCGTTGAGGACGCTGTTGACGGCGCTCCTGCCGAAGAAGCGCATGCCGGCTACGAATACCGGCGTACAAAGCGCCAGTTGTATCCAGGGATGCATCAACCAGTGCAGGGGTCCCGTGTCGCCGAACATATGACCGAGGAGCAGGAGGGTAAAGGGGAGGCAAAATAGGAAATAGCGCAGGTGCCTGTTAATCCGTTTTCTGACGGCGGCGTCCCCGGCAGCGTCCTCCTCCTTCAAGACCGTATAGCCAAGATCTGCAATGCCCTTCTGCAATAGCCTTCGGTCGAAATGGCTTGCGTTATCGAAGCTTACATCACCGCTGGCCAGACTGACCTTGATATTTTGAAGACCTTTTTTTTTGAGATACTTGCCGATGGTCAATGCGCAGGTCGAACAACTCATCCCATCTATTTTCCAGTTAATGGTTTCCATATAATTAAGTGGCGGGGCCACATGCAAAGATATTATCTTTGCCGGCATGGAACTCCGTTTTCAGTTGCAGGGTATCGGGGAGGCCGCCAGGGAGTTCTGGCAAAAATATCCTTTGCAACGGATTTTTGCCTTCCATGGGGGTATGGGGGCAGGTAAAACCACGCTTATCCACGCACTGTGCTTAGAAAAGGGTGTCACCGATACGGTAGGCAGCCCGACCTTTTCTATTATTAATGAATACCGCTATGCTGCCGGGAGGATCTTTCATATCGACCTGTATCGGCTGAAAGACGAGGAGGAAGCCATTCGGACGGGGGTGGAAGATGTGCTCTACAGCGGCGATCTTTGTCTCGTGGAATGGCCGGATCGTGCCCCGGACATTTTTCCTGCGGACACCATCCATGTCTGGCTGGAAGTACTGGAGCCCGGCATGCGTAAAATTACCGGCTGACGTGAAAACCAACGGGCCAGAATCAATTTTAAATTGTAATTTGACAGACATTTATGTCGCAGCAGCAAAAACCAGTTATCAGCACCTCGTTCAGTTACGAAACCCTGGAAGAAACCCTGGACATCAAACCAAAGGGCGTGCCTTTGCACATCGGCATTCCAAAGGAGACTGCCTTCCAGGAGAACAGGATCGCCCTGACGCCTGATGCGGTAGGGGTGCTCGTGAGTAACGGTCATGAAGTGGTCATCGAGCACAATGCCGGTGAGGCTGCGCATTATCGTGACAGGGACTACAGCGAGGCCGGTGCCCGGATCCTATATGAAAAATCCGAAGTCCTGAAGGCGCCCATTCTGGTGAAGAGCGCTCCAGTCATCGAGGAGGACCTGCCGCTGCTGCACATGAACCAGATCATCGTTTCCCCCATTCATCTTTCGGCCATGAAGGCCGAACTGTTGCAGAAGATGATGGACAAAAGGATAACGGGTATCTCATTTGAGAACCTCAAGGACGATAGTGGAACGTATCCTATCGTGCGCAGCATGAGCGAGATAGCCGGGAGTGCCGTAATGCTGGTGGCGGGCCAGTACCTGAGCTCGGCCAACCATGGGAAAGGCGTCCTGTTGGGCGGAATCTCCGGCATCCCTCCTACCAAGGTCATCATATTGGGGGCCGGTATCGTCGGCGAGTTCGCCGCCCGCGCGGCGCTGGCCCTAGGCGCTTCCGTCAAGGTCTTCGACAATAGCGTTTACCGGCTCAAACGACTTCAAAACAATATTGGCCAGCGGATGTGGACCTCGGTGATAGAGCCGCGTATCCTGGCCAAACAGATCAAGACCTGCGAGATAGCCGTCGGGGCTCTTTCCTCTCAAAGCGGGCGGACCCCCGTCGTCGTCACGGACGAGATGGTGAGCAACATGCGGCCGGGGAGTGTGATCATCGACGTGAGTATCGACCGTGGAGGATGTTTCGAGACCTCTGAGATCACTACGCACGAACAACCGGTATTCACGAAGTATGGCGTTATCCATTATTGTGTGCCGAATATCCCGTCGGGGTTTGCCCGCACGGCTTCACATGCCATCAGCAATGTGCTGATGCCGCTGTTGCTGGAGGCCGGGGAAGAGGGGGGGTTCGAGAACCTGGTATGGCATAAGATCCACTTACGCAGCGGGATCTATCTGTTCAAGGGTGCGCTTACCAATTTTCATCTCAGCCAGCGCTTTGATCTGAAGTATACCGATTTGAATTTGCTGATCGCTTCTCAGCGATAATTGCGGATGTCTATTCTTTTCTCACAGAAATCATACTCCTGGACGTCGTTGGAGCTGACGATCACCAGCCGGCCGGCAGTGTATTGTGCGATCAGGCTGCGGTAGAGGCCGATGCCCTCGGTGTCGAGGTTGGTACAGGGTTCATCGAGGAGAATAAGGGTGCAGTCGGAAAAGATGGCCTGTGCCAGGCGGACGCGTTGTTTCATACCGGAGGAATAATAACGCATCTGTTTATGCGCGGCGGTCTCCAGGCCGACTTTGCGGATGATCTCCGGCGTGGTGATGCCGGGAAGCAGGGGCTTGAAGGCGGCGTGGAAATGGAGGAATTCGGTTACGGTCATTTCCTCGACGAGTTGGAGGTAGGGAGCGGCCAGGGAAAGGTGCCGATAGGCGTGTTCCGGCGGGAGGGTGCCGCCGTTGTCATACTGGATGCCGCCTTCGCTGATGGCTATTGCTCCGGCAATGGACTGCAGGAGCGTTGATTTTCCCGATCCGTTCGGTCCGGTGATCGCGTAGCTGTGACCTGTTTGAAATTCGTAGTTGAGATGCCGGAAGATCCAGTCGCGGTTGAACCGTTTACCGGCATCAATCAGCGTAATCTTCATCAAAACTGCTTTTGCTGAAGCGTTTAATAATACCACGGCCACTTTCCCGGATAAACGCTACGATCTCGTCGCGCTCGTCGCTGGCCGGGAATTCCTCCTCGAGGTATTCGAGTGCCTGGCTGGTGTTCATGCCCTTATTGTAAATAACCCGATAAATGTCCAGGATGTGGTTGATCTTGTCAATGGTAAATCCGCGGCGTTTGAGACCGACGGAGTTGACGCCCGAATAGCTGAGGGGCATGCGGGCCGCCTTGATATAGGGGGGGATGTCCTTTCCTACGAGCGAGCCGCCGCCCAGAAAAACGTGCGATCCTACCCGGACGAACTGGTGGATGGCGCACATGCCGCCGAGGATGACCCAGTCGCCCAGGGTGACGTGGCCTGCCACCTGGGAATTGTTGCTAAGGATACAATTGTCGCCGATGATGCAGTCGTGTGCGATGTGGCTGTAGGCCAGGATCATACAATTGCGGCCGACTTTGGTAGTCCACCGGTCGCGGGTGCCGCGATGGACGGTGACGAATTCGCGGATGGTAGTATTGTCTCCGATCTGTACTGTCGTCTCTTCGCCATCGAATTTAAGGTCTTGCGGATCAGCGGCTACCACTGCACCAGGGAAAATCCTGCAATTCTTCCCGATCCGGGCGCCTTCCATGATCGTCACGTTGCTGCCGATCCAGGTCCCAGCGCCAATTTCAACGTTTTTATGGATCATTGTGAAGGGGTCCACTCTTACATCAGGCGCCAAACGCGCATCGGGGTGAATAGCGGTAAGATGATGGATCATTCGACGATCAGTTGATTGATTTTCAGTTTTTTGGATCATTACGGGACCTTCCTTGTGGATTGCGGTTTTCTTCATAAAAATGCTGATCGACGACCGGGCATCCCGCAAAAATAAACTTATTTGACACAAATACGGCAAATAAAACACCCTTTACGACCGCTTAACCAGCTGGATCATTCCTTCTCACCCCCTTTTGACCAACTGGGCCATCAGGTCGGCCTCGGTGGCGATCTTGTTGCCAACATAGACGGTTCCACGCATTTCGCAGATACCGCGGCGGATAGGGTTGATCAATTCCATCTTAAGGAGCATGGTATCTCCAGGGACGACCTTGTACTTAAATTTACAGTTGTCAATTTTCAGAAAGTAGGTGTCATACTCGCCTTGCGGCATGGAGTTGATGCAGAGGATACCGCCTGTTTGGGCCAGTGCTTCGATCTGCAGCACGCCTGGCATGACGGGGTTACCGGGGAAATGTCCGACGAAGAACGGCTCATTGAACGTCACGTTCTTGATGCCGACGATGGTGCGGTCGGTCAGTTCGATGATCTTATCCACCAGCAGGAACGGAAACCTGTGGGGCAGTGTCTTTTCGATCTGCTGGGTCGTATAGACCGGCGCCTGGTTGGGGTCGTATACGGGCGTATTCTTCAGGTGCTTGTTCTTCTTGATGTATTGCTTGATCAATTTGGCGAAATCGACGTTGGTCGAATGGCCGGGCCTGTTGGCGATAATATGTCCCTTGATCGGATAACCGATAAGGGCCAGGTCGCCGATGACATCGAGGAGTTTGTGGCGTGCGGGTTCGTTGGGAAAGCGCAGCTCCAGGTTGTTGAGATAGCCGCCGCTTTTTACCTCGATCCTGTCCCGTTTGAACGCCTTGGCCAGCCTTTCCATTTCCTCCGACGTCACCGGCTTGTCGACAATGACGATCGCGTTGTTGATGTCGCCGCCCTTCACCAGGTTATGTTCCAGGAGCATTTCCAGTTCATGCAGAAAACAGAAGGTGCGGCAGGGCGCGATCTCGGCTTTGAAGTCGCGCATGGACTTGAGGCTCGCATGTTGGGTTCCCAGCACGGGGCTGTTAAAATCGATCAACGTGGTCAGTTTGTATTCGATAGCGGGCATGACCACCATCTCTACCCGTTTTTTTTCATCATAGTGGGTGATATTCGTGTCGATGGTATACCAGACCTTGGTTGCCTCCTGTTCGGCCACGCCGGCTTCCCCGATGATCTCTACAAAGGGCTCGGAACTACCGTCGATGATGGGTACTTCGGGGCCATTGATCTCTATAAGGCAGTTGTCCACCCCCATCCCTACCAATGCTGCCAATACATGTTCCACCGTGCTCACCCTGGCCCCGTTATCTTCCAGGGTGGTGCCCCGGGAGGTGTCGGTGACGAGATCGCAGTCTGCCTTTATCACCGGCTGGCCTGGCAGATCGATCCGTTGGAACTGGAAACCAAAACCGGGATTGGCGGGCTTCAAGGTCATGTCCACTTTAATACCGGTGTGCAAACCTGTACCAGAAATGCTTGTTAATGAGGCTAATGTGTGTTGCTTGTCAGGATTGAAGTTGGCGTCCATGCGTTGATTTAATACACTTACTAATTATACCAGCCGACAAAGATAGGGGAATATCGCACTCGGGGATGCACACGCCAAATTAGGCGGTTTAACAAAATATTATTCCCATCCGTTGATTACCAGGCAATCATTTATCTTTATTTGTATTAAAATCAATAGTCATGGAAGGAAAGAAACCGAAAATATTGTTGTGCGAAGACGATCCCAATCTAGGAATGGTGCTAAAAAATTACCTTGAGCTCAGTGATTTTGATGTAACGCTGGAAAGGGATGGCCGGCTGGGTCTGGCTGCGTTCCAGCGGGAAAGGTTCGATCTATGTCTACTTGATATCATGATGCCGCATATGGATGGGTTCACCCTGGCCGAAGAGATCAGGGATGTAGACCCGGACATTCCCCTGTTCTTTTTAAGCGCGAAGACGATGAAGGAAGACATCATTCAGGGGTATAAATTGGGTGCCGATGATTATATCACCAAGCCCTTCGACAGCGAAGTGTTGCTGCTGAAGATAAAGGCGATCCTGAAGCGCAACGATGACCTCAACAAAGAGGCCGATAACAAAGAATTCGAAATGGGTTCTTACCATTTCAATCCGAAATTGCGGGAATTGGCTCATAAGGGACAAACGCAGACGCTCTCGCCAAAGGAGAATGAGTTGCTGAAGATGCTGGCCGAGCATATGAACGATCTGCTGCCGCGTGAACAGGCGTTGAAGAAGATCTGGGGTAGTGATACTTATTTCAACGGCCGGAGCATGGATGTGTATATTGCTAAATTGAGGAAGTATTTAAAGGATGACAGCAATATTGAAATTGTGAATATACATGGCAACGGTTTCAGGCTTGTTGTTCCTGTCAGTGCTTAAAATAACAACTCGCCGGCTGCGCCCGGCTTTTTCTTTCCGAGGTGTTCGTATGCTTTCGCGGTGACTTCCCTTCCCCGGGGGGTGCGCATCATAAATCCTTCCTGGATGAGGAAGGGTTCATAGACCTCTTCCAGTGTACCGGTCTCTTCGCCGACGGCGGTGGCGATGGTGGTAATGCCGACCGGGCCGCCTTTGAATTTTTCTATGATCGTCGAGAGGATGCGGTTGTCCATTTCATCGAGACCATGTTCGTCCACGTGCAATGCCCGGAGGGCGTGTTGTGTAATGCCGAGGTCGATGACGCCATTGCTGAGTACCTGGGCGAAATCCCGGACCCTGCGAAGCAGGCCATTGGCGATACGGGGTGTGCCGCGGCTGCGACGAGCGATCTCGGCGGATGCATCGGAAGTAATTTTTGTCTGCAGGATGCCGGCTGAGCGGAGGATGATCTTTTGCAGGGTCTCTGCATTATAGTATTCCAGCCTGGATTTGATACCGAAACGGGACAGGAGCGGTGCGGTGAGCAGGCCGCTGCGGGTGGTTGCGCCGACGAGGGTGAAAGGGTGGATGGTGAGTTGGATGCTGCGGGCATTGGGCCCGCTGTCGATCATGATATCGATCCGAAAATCCTCCATGGCCGCGTAGAGATATTCCTCCACGACGGTGCTGAGGCGGTGGATCTCGTCGATAAAGAGTACGTCGTTTGGCGCCAGATTGGTGAGCAGGCCAGCCAGGTCGCCGGGTTTTTCGATGACGGGGCCGGAGGTCTCCTTTATATTCACGCCCAGTTCATTGGCTACAATCCGGGAAAGGGTCGTTTTGCCCAGGCCGGGAGGGCCGTGAAAAAGAATATGATCGAGGGCTTCTCCGCGCATTTTGGCGGCTTTAATGAATACAAGCAGATTTTCAATGAGTTGAGGTTGACCGGAAAAATCGTCGATGGCGGCGGGCCGGATGTTGTTCTCAAACTCCTTCTCCAGGGGGGTCAAAGCGCTTTTTTCAGTGTTCAGGTTGCCATTCGCCATGGGCAAATATACCGATTGCCGGGTTTCCGGGGATATGCCGATTGCCGGGTTTCCGGGGATATACCGATTGCCGGGTTTCCGTGGATATGCCGATTGCCGAGTTTCCGTGACGGGGGTGGTTTTTTACTATTTTTTCATTTGTATATACAAATGAATTTTTCGCTCAAATGTAGGCCGGGCATAATGTATATGGTGCTGAAAATTAATGTTGCCTTTTTTTGGTTACGCTGCTGAGTCGCCAATTTTTTGATTTGTATATACAACAGTAAATAATTTAATTTTGACTACCCCGGGCGACCTGCCCGGCGGGTAAAAAATGAGTCGTGGGACGGTTGAAGTATAAAGCAGATTCACGTCATTTCGAATACTCCCTTTACTTCTCGGCGGGTGCGCTGGCCCGTGAAGTGGAAAAACTTGCTGTAGCCTGTTGGAAGTCAGCCGGCCTATCGCCCAGCCAGGCCCAAATCATCTTGTTCCTGATAGACGTTTCGATAACAGGTCCTTCTATCATTGCGAGAACTTTATTGCTTAGCCCGAGTACGGTCACCCGCCTTTTGGACGGTTTGGAACGAAAGGAACTGATCGATCGGTTCGACTATGGTGGAGTAAGGACGATATCGCTTTCTGAAAAGGCCAGTGCGCGTCAAGAGGAGTTTTGGGAGTGCGATCTCGAATTTCAACGGCGATATACAACACTGTTAGGAGATGAGCTTACTACTGGGGTGATACTTGAGATGAACAAAGCCGCTGACAAGTTGAGAAGCGGTGACAAGGTCATCAGTCCGGATGGCGACATTGAATCCGGCGAAGAAAACCGATATTTGCTATCCTAAAAGAACAAATATGGATACGGGAAGGATGGTGGAAGCCTCGTACGTTGAAAAAGCGATCGGGTATGAAGCCTATACCCAATCGATAAGCGATCTGGTGGCTGCAGGCGGCACGACGGGCGCAGACCAATCCGAGGCAATGGTGCATTATACGGCGCTCAACCAGCAGCGGATGCATCGCGTCGAGAAATCCATCCTGTTACTGCCGCCGGTGGAAGCGCTGATCCGCTCGGTCAGTCTTCCCCAGACCTGGCTGGTGCTGACGGAAGCCTGGTGCGGCGACGCCGCGCACAGTATCCCGATCATGCATGTCCTTGCGGACCTGAATCCGCTCATCGATCTCCGGTTGTTGTTGAGAGATGAGAACCCCGGCCTGATGGACCGGTATCTTACGAATGGCGTGAGCCGGAGCATTCCCAAGCTGATCGGTCTGGATACGGCCACGTTTCAGGAACACTTCACCTGGGGTCCGCGCCCTGCGCCGCTGCAGGAAATCTTTACCCGGCTGAAAGCAGATGGGATGGAAATCCATGCGATCAAGGAAGCGCTGCAACGATGGTACAACAATGACAAGACGATAGCTGTCCAGCAGGAGATCGCGGCACTCGCCGCGGGTGTCGGTCACCTGCCTACAGGATTGGCCGCTTAGGCCTGGCGTCGCCAGAGCACATCGGCGAACCACTTCTTTGAATCGAAGAAAGTATGTATAGGTTCAAAGCCGGACTGGGCGGCCATCAATGCTGTTTCTTCCAATGAATATTTCTGAGATATTTCCATGAATATCGCCTCGTTCTCCCGGAACGAGATGATGTTGTCGCCGAGATGTACGTCCTGGGCCATGCGACTGATCAGATAGCTTTTACAGGCGCCGGTGCCGGGTTCGTATACGGGATAGTGCTCAAACTGGTCCAGATCGAAGTCGGCGTTCAATTCACGATTGATCCGCCGAAGCAGGTTGAGGTTGAAATCGCGGGTGATACCCTGGCAGTCATTATAGGCGTCCAGGATCGTACGCGGATGTTTTTTGAGGTCAAAGCCGATGAGCAGCAGATCGCCGGGTCGCATCTGGTCATGCAGCTGGCGGCAAAACTGCGTTGCCTGCTGAATGTTCATATTGCCGATGTTGGCGCCCATGAAGAGGACGATCTTTCTGTTGGCGGAAAAGGTATTCACCTGGCGCATCTTCTCCATGAATTCGCCGTTGAGGCCTTGCAGGCGGATGCCCGGCAGTGTCACCGGAAGTTTATCTTCGAGCCAGCCGATCACCTGGGAGGAGATATCGATGGGATAATAGGTGAAAGGTGCACGCTCCCGCTGCAATTCGCGCAGGAGGAACCATGACTTTGAAGCATCGCCGGGGCCCAGTTCCACCAGGTCGAAGGGGGTATTTTGCTCCACGAAGAGCCTGGCCATTTTGCCGGATTGGTGCTGAAGGATCTCGAGTTCGCTGCGGGTGGGGTAATATTCCGGGGAGGCCATGATCTGCTGGAATAGCTTATCCCCTATCTCGTCGTAGAAATATTTGGACGACAGGTATTTATGTTCTCCGCTCAATCCGTCGAGCACCTCCCTGTAGAAGTTGGCAGGCCGGCGTGCAGTCTTTGTGGTGGTGGTGGGGAACATACTAGGCCTTTGTATTTTTATGTTAGGAGACACTCTATGGGAGCGGCTTGGTTACATAGCAAGCCTTATGCCAGTGAACTGCCACCTCAAATAGGGGTGAAAGAAATTCCGGTAGGTCTTCCGGCTGTGAGCCGCAGGAGTCGCGACAGACGCGCCTCTCAGCACCATCTGGCTGACCATGAATTTACCGTTATATTCTCCGATGGCGCCGGGCGCTTTTTTGAATCCGGGATAGGGCAGGTAGGCGCTTTCGGTCCATTCCCACCGTTTTCCCCAATTGAACGCGCCGGATGCGGCTTCCCATTCCCATTCGGTCGGCAAGCGACAGCCCTTCCACGCGGCGTAGGCTGTGGCCTCATAATAAGAAATATGACAGATGGGCTGCAGCGGGTCGAGCTGCTGCAAGCCAGCCAGTGTATATTGCTGCCATTGGCCATCGATGAAATGCCAGTAGAGGGGTGCGGTAACGGCGTTCTTTTTGACCCAGTCCCAGCCTTCAGCATGCCACCAGACAAAATTCTCATACCCGCCGGCTCCGATGAACCCGAGGTATTCCTGATTGGTGACCAGCTGCGGTGCCATGCGATAGTCATTGAGGTAGACCTTGTGGGCGGCCTGTTCGTTGTCAAAACAGAAGCCGCTCCCCTGGTATCCGATATCGTAGATGCCGGAGGGTATGAACAGGAATGGAGCGGGCTGTCCGTCCAGCGCGGGGCGGCCTTCCCCGGTAGTGGCCACCCCTGCTTCGGGATGCGATGCCGGCTGGCTATGTCCTGCAAGGTCCTGGTCCGAATACGCCGGGAACAGGGGGTTGTGGCCTAAGATGTATTTGATGTCGGTGTAAAGCAATTCCTGGTGCTGCTGCTCATGGTTGAGGCCCAGGACGATCACCGACGCCAGTTGCGGGTCGACGCCGGCATCCAGGAAGCGCTCCATTCCAGCGTCTACATATTTCCGATAGGCGTAGACTTCGTCCACGGAAGGACGGCTGAGGTTGCCCCTGTCTGTACGCACGACGCGTGCGCCGATGGTCTCATAATAACTGTTGAAAACGAAATTGTAATCCGGGTTGCAGGGGCGATAACCCGGACTGTGGGGGAGAAGGAGAAAGGTTTCCCAGAACCAGGTGGTATGACCCAGATGCCATTTGGGCGGGCTAACGTCGGCGATGGGCTGTACCACATAGTCCTCTTTTTGCAGGGGGCGGCAGATGTCTTCGCTGGCCTTCCGGACGGCGCGGTATTGCTCTGTCAGGGTCATTCGCTATTTTTTTTGTTGGTAATGGACAAGGTCGGATATCGTCCCGATGCCCAATTGTTTTGCCTCGGCGCGGCGCATCATCAGTGCATACGCGTTATTGAATCCAATAGGATCGAGCCAGTTAAGGTTGTATTCCTTGCCGAACCGCTCACGCACGTAGGCATATACGCTGTCCTTGTTTCCGGCGAGGTGGTCAATCAGGCCGGAGGGTGGATGCAGGATAGCGAGGAGCGCGGTGCCGGTGTATTCGGGATACATATCGATCTGTCCATCCTTTAACGCATCAAAGCATATTTTTGTTCCGCCCAGTCCGGTTTTACTCTCCACCCGGAGATCGGTGTATGCGCGGATAAGCATGGCGTATATATCGGTAAGAATGTATTGTTCGGGGAAGATCTTGGACCCCAGCCGGACGAGACCTTTATTGCCATTGCGGGGAGGGAGGTAGAGCTGTTGCGATACCAGGAAATCGCGGGCGATCTGTTCGGGTGACTGGTTGAGGTATTCCGCCCGGTAGTTTAGCCCGGTCATGATGGAGTCATCGATCTTGCCTGCGAGCTTGTTCAGCACAGGCGTCAGTTCGGGATATTTTAGCTGGATGTCTTTGCGGATGACGGGTGCGGCATAATAGGGCGGGAAGATCTTTTTGTCGTCGGTAAGGGTGATGAGATCATAGGCCCTGAGCCGGCCGTCGGTGCTATAACCGCTGATAACGTTCAGTTTGTGATCGTAGATGGCTTTGTACATGACTGCGTCGCTGATGACGACGGTGCGGATCTTCAGTCCATAGACCGATTGCAGTCCGAGGTCGCCGTCTTTTCTGCCCATGAACTCGGGCGTGAAGCCGGCCAGGAGGCGTGAATCGTAGCCAATCGGGATCACATAGAAAGAGGAGCAGAGAACGAGTATAGCCGGCAGTACCCCCAGGGCTATCCTTCTTCCCCTGCTGCTGGTGCGTTGTACGCGGGACAGGAGGAAATCAAGGAGGATAGCCAGCAAGGCGGCGGGGATGGCGCCGGCCAGGATCATATTGGTGTTATTGAGGGCGATCCCGCCGAATATAAATTCTCCGAGGCCGCCGGCCGCGATATAGGCGGCCAGCGTTCCTACGCCGACATTGATGACGGTGGCGGTACGGATACCGGCCATGATCACGGGAAAAGCAAGGATCAGCTCCACGCGGAATAGCCGTTGCGCGGGTGTCATGCCCATGGCGATCGCGGCTTCTTTTACCCCAGGGTCTACTCCATTGATGCCTTCGCTGGTGTTGCGGATGATGGGCAGCAGGGCGTAGAGGAATAGGGCCATGATCGCCGGCTTTGCTCCGATGCCAAGGACAGGGATGAGAAAACCCAGGAGGGCGATGCTGGGGATGGTCTGGAGTACGCCGGCGATGCCCAGGATGATGCCTGCGACCCTTTTGCGCCGCGTGATATAGATACCCAGGGGCAAGCCGATAAGGACGGCGATCAGCAGGGAGATGAAGGTCAGTCCGATGTGCTGCAGGGTTTGTTGCAGTAATTTTCCCGCTTGCTGATGCATGAACTGCCAGAGACTTTCGTTTTGATCCATCAGGTTTTTTTATTCTTGAAATGATCAAACGCCCTGATCAGGGCCGGGTAGTCTCCTGCCGCTATCCTCCCGGCCTCCAGCTGGAATTGCTGCTCCTGCAAGAATTGCCGGGTATAGTCGCCGGCCGGCTGGAACAGCAATTCATCAAGTGTTCCTTGTTGTATGATCTCGCCCTTGTCGAGCAGGAAGATGCGATCTGCCAGCTCGAATGCCTCCTGGATATCGTGGGTGACTAAGATGATGGTCTTGGCCCTAAGCTCATCCAGTTCCCGGAAGTCTTTCCGCACGCTGGAGCGGGTGATGGGGTCGAGGGCGCCAAAGGGTTCATCCATGAGCAGGATCGGGGGGTCCGCGGCGAGGGCCCGGGCGATGCCTACCCGTTGTTGCTGGCCGCCGCTGAGTTGGGCAGGATAAATGGAACGATATTGTTCCGGCGGCAGCTGCAGCTTCTCCATGAGTGTGGTCACTCTTTTTGCTATGGCCGTCTTTTCCCAGCCGAGCAGGCGGGGAACGGTGCCGATATTTTCTTCGATCGTATAGTGAGGGAACAGGCCATAGTTTTGGATGACGTACCCGATGCCGCGGCGCAGTTCTTCGGGGCGCCGGCCGGTCACACTCCGGCCATCGATGAGAATTTCGCCTGAATCCGGTTCGAGCAGGCGATTGATCATTTTCAGGAGGGTCGTCTTGCCGCAGCCGCTGGTGCCCAAAAATACTATGGTCTCGCCTTTTTTTACCTCAAAAGAGACGTTGTCGACGGCTCTGTGCGCGCCGAAAGTTTTGGTAATATTTCTAACCGCGATCATTTATCCAGGCCTGCAAAGAGGTTGTTCAGCGATTCCGCGAAGGTCGGATGGGCAAAGACGTTGTCCCTGATAACGTCATAGGTGATATTGCCCATCATTGCCATCTGCAGAATGGTCATCAGCTCACCGCCGGCGGAAGACAGCATGGCTGCGCCAAGGATCGTCCCCTTTTCGGCGTCGACGATGGCCTTGAGCATGCCTTTTGTCTCGTCGTTTTCCCAGGCCCTGGCGATCTTCGCCGCGGGCATGGTAGCTACTTTGATCTTTATACCTTGTTCCTTCGCCTGTGCTTCGGTCAGTCCCACCCTGCCCAATTCGGGATCGGTGAACATGCAATAAATGGGCGGCCGGCCGGCGATACTGAGATTGGCTTTTTCGAACAGGTTCTTATAAAGGATGACCTGGTCGTTGTACGAGATATGGGTAAATTGAGGGCCGCCTTTGACGTCGCCGAGGGCATAGATATCCGGGGTGCTTGTTTCCAGGCGATCGTTGACCACCACAAAACCTTTTTTGTCGAGGGTGATGCCTGCGGCTGCCGCGTTTAATCCGTCGGTATTGGGTGTGCGGCCGGCGGCGATCAGTACATGGGAGGCGGTGAGCAGCTGCGGGTGGCCGTCGACGTTGATGGCCACTACGGGTCCGGCATTGCCGGGACTGCATTTATCCACTGTTGCGGAAAATCAGGATGCGGATGCCATCTTCTTCGAGTATCTTCTTAATTTCGGCCGCGATGTCTTCGTCTTCTTTTGGGAGGAATTTCGGTCCCTGCTCGATGATGGTAACCTCGCTGCCCAACCGCCGGTAAAGCTGGCCGAACTCCAGGGCTATATAGCCAGCGCCGATGATCGTCAGGTGGGACGGGATGACCAACAGGTCCAACAGGGTGGAGGAAGTCAGGTAGTCGATGGTATCGAGGCCGGGAATGGGTGGTATAGCGGCCCGCACCCCATTATTGAGGAAGATCTTTTCGCCGGTGAGGGTAGAGGTGGAACCTTCTTCGGTTGTAACGGTGAGCGTTTTTGGACCGCTGAAAGCGGCTTCGCCGAAGATGAGGTCGAGGTTTTTGGTTTCGCTCAGTTTTTTCGTGGCATGTTCCCGTGATGGCATGACGTGCTCATTCTTGCGGCGTATGATGGCTTCGATGTCGACGGACCAACCAGTGGTATGTATACCAAAATCCGCGCTTCGCTTTACCAGGTATGCTACCCTGCCTGAAGCGATCCATTGTCTTTGTGGGCGTGCAGCCAACGTTCATGCAGGTCCCGCCCACCCATTTTCTTTCTATCAGTGCCGTCTTCCAGCCCGCGGCGGCCAGTTTTGCCGCCAGGGGATTTGCCGCTTGCCCCGAGCCAATGATGATAGCATCGTATTTGTTCATAATCGAGCGCTTAAAAAGATCTTATTGGCTGACCTTGACCCCTTTCCAGAAAGCGATGTAATTTTTGATCTCTTTTGCCGCGTCTTTTGGCGTCGGATAATACCAAGCTGCGTCGTTGTTCGTCTGACCATCCACCTTAACATTGAAGTAAGATGCTGTTCCCTTCCATGGGCAGGTGGTATGCGTGGCCGAGTCGGCGAAGCATTCTTTCTTTATCGACTCTGGCGGGAAATAGTGATTGTTCTCTATGATAATGGTGTCATCGCTTTCCGCGATGACCGATCCGTTCCAGGTAGCCTTCATGCTTGAAAATTAAGATTCTTAAAATTAAGCAATTATCAGACCATTGAAGAAAAGAAAACCTTCCGGGACCTGCGCGTACATCAGACAAGCGTGGGAGGAGATGGCGGCGAATCTCTTCAAATCATCTGTAATATAAGATTGGGATCGGGGCAGCCGTCGAGCCACTGTTGTCTTTCGGAGAAACGGCAGACGCCGGGATAGTCGCCTTTCCAGTCCTGCATATCTGCGATCAGCTGAAAATGCAGGTGAGGAGGCCAGTTGCCGTTCTCATAGCGCATCCCGAATTCGGCGATGACCTCTCCTTTGGCAACACGCTGCCCTTCGTGGAGGTTTTTTATGGAGTTGAGTGAGATATGTCCATACAAGGTATGGAATCCGGTGCCGTCCAGGTTATGCGTAAGGATCAGGGTGGCGCCGTAGTCGCTGTCATTGTTGTTGAAAGCAAAGCTGTGTACGATGCCTGGAAGGGGTGCCATCACTTTGGTGCCCGCGGGTCCCCAGATGTCGATCCCGAGGTGAAGGCGGCGAGGTTCGGATTGCGTTGCGATGCTTTGGTCCTTGCCGTTGGGCGTATTCCGGTAGCCGGCCTCCGGGCAGTCTGACCGCCCCCCGGGAAAGAGGGGCGCCGCCGGTCCGACGGAGGGCTCGGCTGCAGCGGCGAGGGCGCTGTCAAAATGCTTGCTGCGGGCGTAAAGTGTCCTGTGCTCGCCATAGCCGCCGATGCCATATCGGGCATTGTGCAGTTGAAGGGATCTGTTGATCCAGCAGGCAAAACGTTCTGTGTCGGCCATATCGGCGGAAGAAAGACTGGTGTTGTGTTCGGTGAAGTCAAAAGGGTATAAGCGATCCCTGGTCGCGTCGAAGGGAACGACAGGGTGGTAATCGGCTATATGCCTTTGCAGTATGGTAGAGAGCGGTGAAATGGCTGTATGCAATTATACAACTATATTAATCATTCTATTCTTAACATAGACGACTTTTTTGGGCTTATTGCCTTCCAACCATTTTTTCACGGTTTCGTCGGCCAAAACCAGGTCTTCCACCTGCTGTTGGGTCGCATCCAGGGCGATGTTGAGCTCGGTGCGGGTCTTGCCGTTGATGGCGATCGGATAGTTCTTCGCGGATTCGACGAGGAATTTCTCCTCCACGGCGGGGTAGCTGGCGTCGAGGACGGACCCGGCATTGCCGAGTTGCAGCCACAGTTCTTCTGCCAGGTGTGGGGCATAGGGTGTCAGGATCACGGCGAGTTTTTCGAGTATTTCCTTTTTATGACAGTTGAGATCGGTCAGCTCATTGACCCCGATCATGAGTGCACTGACACCGGTATTGAAGGAGAAGCGATCGGTAGCCTCTTCTACTTTTTTGATGGTGCGATAGATGGTCTTCCATTCCTCGTCCGTGGGTTTGTCCGTCTTCCAGATCTTACCTTTTGTCTCGTCAAAAAAAAGCCGCCAGAGTTTCCTGAGGAAACGGTGAACGCCTTCGATGCCTTTTGTGTCCCAGGGTTTGCTTTGTTCCACGGGACCAAGGAACATCTCGTACATGCGGAAGGTATCGGCGCCGTACCGTGCGACGAGGTCGTCGGGGTTGACGGTGTTGAACTTCGATTTGCTCATTTTCTCCACTTCGGAGCCGCAGGTGTATTTGTCATCTTCGAGGATAAATTGCGCGTTGGCATATTCGGGCCGCCATTTTTTAAAAGCTTCGATGTCGAGGTGCAGGCCGTCGACCATGTTGACGTCTACGTGCAGTGGTGAGACAGTCAAGGCTTCGAGCTCGATGGATGGGTCGTGGAAGAGCTCGCGCACGGCGGAGGAGAGGAAATCATGTGCTTCGGGTGTTCCGGCCATGGCCGCGATGCCGCCAGAAAGGAAGATCGGGGCGTCCTTTGCCAGTTTTCCTTTGAACTCGAGGCGGTAGACGAAGCGGCTGCTGCCCTGGATCATACCCTGGTTGACCAGGCGTTTATAGGGTTCGTCGTGGCTGATATGGCCGCGATCAAAAAGGAATTTCGTCCACATGCGGCTATAGAGCAGGTGGCCTACGGCGTGTTCGGTACCGCCGATATAGAGGTCGACCTGTCCCCAGTAGTCGGAGGCCTTGCGACTGCAGAAAACGGCATCGTTGTGCGGGTCCATGTAGCGGAGGAAGTACCAGCTGCTGCCGGCATAACCGGGCATGGTGTTGGTCTCCAGGTGCAGCTCGGTCCAGGACGGCACGTTGGCCAGTGGTCCTTCGCCTTCGGGACCGGGTCCATATTTTTCGACGTAGGGCAATTCGAGTGGAAGGCTGGCGGCGTCGAGCGGGCGGGCTATCCCGTTTTGCCATTCGATAGGAAAGGGTTCTCCCCAATAGCGTTGGCGGCTAAAGGCCGCGTCGCGCATCCGGTAATTCACCTTGCGGGTGCCAATGCCTTTTTCTTCCAGGTGGCGGATGGCGATGAGGATCGCGTCCTTCATGACGAGGCCGTCCAGGAAGCCGCTGTTTTGGAGGATGGCCTCCTTGGTGGGGTTGGCGGCTTCGCCGTTGAAATGTTCGCCGATGATATTGGTGACGGGCAGATCGAAGAAGCGGGCAAATTTAAAATCGCGTTCGTCGCCGCAGGGCACTGCCATGATGGCGCCCGTACCATAGCCGGCCAATACGTATTCCGAGGTCCAGATCGGGATGTGGAGTCCGCTGAAGGGATGGAGCGCAAATGCGCCGGTGAAGATACCGGTGATCTTTTTCTCTGCCATGCGTTCTCTTTCGCTGCGGCTGCCCACATACGCGAGGTAAGCATCAACGGCCGCGCGGTGTTCCGGCGGGACGATGGTATCGAGGAGTGCGTGTTCGGGGGCGATGACCAGGAAGTCGACGCCGAAGAGGGTATCGGGGCGGGTGGTATAGACGCGGAGTTTTTGGTGGGCGGGCCGGGCAACCCTGTCAAAGTCCAGGATATCAAAATCGATCTCGGCGCCGAAGCTTTTACCGATCCAGTTGGTCTGCATCTCCTTCATGGCATCGCTGTAGTCGACTGTTTCCAATCCCTGAAGGAGGCGGTCGGCGTAGTCGGTGATGCGGAGATACCACTGGCGAAGTTTCTTTTTTACGACGGGAAAGCCGCCGCGTTCGCTGACGCCGTTGACGACCTCGTCGTTAGCCAGGACGGTCCCGAGGGCTTCGCACCAGTTGACTTCGCCATAGCCGCAGTAGGCCAGGCGATAGTTCATGAGGGTGTCTTCGCGGCGCTTTGTGTCGAAGCGTTCCCATTCTGCTGCCGTGAATGTTATGGCGGCGTCGCCGGGACAGGGATGGTGTTTATTGCCCTCCTTTTCGAAATCTTGCAGGAGGTCGTCCATGGGCCTTGCCTTGCCGTGTCGTTTGTCATACCAGCTGTCGAATAACTGGAGGAATATCCATTGCGTCCACTTATAGTAGAATGGGTCGGAGGTCTTGAAAGAGCGGTCCCAGTCGAAGCAGAAGGCGATATTGTCCATCTGGCGGCGAAAGTTGGCGATGTTGGTCTCTGTGGAGACGGCGGGATGGATGCCGTGGTCGATGGCGTATTGCTCGGCGGGGAGGCCAAAGGCGTCGTATCCCATGGGGTGGAGTACATTGAAGCCTTTGAGGCGCTTATAACGGGCGAAGATATCGCTGGCGATGTAACCCAGCGGATGGCCTACATGGAGTCCTGTCCCGCTGGGATAGGGGAACATGTCCAGTACATAGTATTTGGGTTTTGTGCTGTCGTTCGATACTGCATAGCTCTTTTCTGCGATCCAGCGGGCCTGCCATTTCTTTTCAATTTCGCTAAAGTTATATTCCATGATGGAAATGCTTCTCGTGTTGGGAAAAAGTTAAAAGCCTGTGTGCGACCGAAATAAGTGTGGCAGTTCATCGTTAAAGGGTAACAAAAATACGGATAAGCTGCAGAATAGCCGGCAAAAAGGGGGCTAAAGATGACCTCAAACCGTTATTTTTGTTGATCAGCGTTGATAAGAAACTTACTAACCCAATAAAACACGATACTCATGGCGCAATTCGGAAAAGGCTATGCCAAGCGTTCCACTCCGTCCTATTTCATGGCCATTGTAGGTGTTTCCCTGGTACTGTTCCTATTGGGACTGCTGGGCTGGATCGTGATCAATGCCAATCGACTGGGCGATAATTTCCGGGAGAGTCTGGAAGTGCAGGTATATGTGCGGCAAAATATCTCGCCGAAAGACAGTGCTGCACTGGTGCAGTTCGTGGCTGCTCAGCCGTACGTGAAAAGTTATGACTATATCACCAAGGACATGGCCCGCAAACATTTTGTGAGTGACGGCAATGACGATTTCATGACTGTGCTGGACCAGAATCCGCTGCCTGCTTCCGTCGACTTCAGGATCAGGAGTGAGTATGCGAATGCGGATTCCCTCAATAAAATCAAGGAGGCCTTCAGTCAGAACATCGCCGTCGATCAAGTCAAATACAATAAGAAGCTGGTGACGAACCTGAACGATATGATCCGGAAGATCAGTCTTATCCTGCTGGTCATAACGGTCGTGATCAGTGTTGCCGTGATCATCCTGATCGACAATACGATCCGTTTGGCGATGTTCAGCAACCGCTTCCTTATCAAGACCATGCAGATGGTAGGGGCCACCCGTTGGTTTATCGCCAAGCCCATGGACTTCAGGGCCATCATCAACGGGGCCATCAGCGGGGTGATCGCCATCGGTGCCATTGTGGGGATCATCTTCGCTTCGGAACAGTGGCTGCCCGAGATCAAGGCGCTCCGCGATTATAGCCTGCTGGCAGGGATGTTTGTCGTGATCGTCCTGTTAGGGATCGGCATCTCGTTTATCAGTACGCATCGGAGCGTGGTGAAATACCTCAAGATGAAATTAGACGACTTGTATTAAGCAATGATGGCCCTTGGGGCAGCGGATCATGCCGGCTTTGGGGGCTTTTTGGCGGATTCTCCGATTACCGTATATTGCAGGCCCAATCACCTCTATTCACTATGGCAACAGTCAAAAAAGCAGCTCCTTCCACGGCGCGTTCGGCGGCCCGTCCCGCTCCTTATCAGCATATTCCTCTTTTTGGAAAGGAGAATTACAAGTGGATGCTGATCGGCCTGGTTGCTGTTGCGCTGGGGTTGATCCTGATGGGCGGAGGCAAGAGCAAAGACCCTAATGTATTCAATCCCAAGGAAATATATAGTTTTACCAGGATAACGCTTGCCCCCATTCTCATCCTGGGCGGTTTTGTGATAGAGATCTTCGCGATCTTCCGGAAGGATAAGAAGGAAAGTCAATAAAGGCCAATTATGACAAGTGCTCAGGCGATTATCCAGGCTATAGTAGAGGGGCTGACGGAGTTTCTGCCCATTTCTTCTACAGCCCATATGAAGTTTGTCAACCCGATGATCGGGGTAGACGCCAATGATGACTTCTCGAAGCTGTTCGACATCGTTATTCAATTGCCGGCAATCCTTGCCGTCGTCGTGGTGTACTGGAAGAAATTCTTCGACTTTTCGCGGCTTAATTTTTATACCAAGCTCATTGTCGCCGTGATCCCCGCGCTGGTATTCGGGGCGCTCTTGAGCAAATACATCGATCGGGCCCTCGACAACCTTTATTTTATTGCGACCGTTATGGTCGCCGGCGGCATCGTCTTTCTTTTTGTGGACAAGTGGTTCACCCATCCTACCATTCAAGACGAGCAACATGTCAGCAATGGGGTTGCTTTCAAGATAGGTTGTTTCCAGGTATTGTCGATCCTGTTGCCCGGTCTGAGCCGCAGCGCCTGTACCATCATCGGGGGCATGAGCCAGAAGCTTACCCGCAAGGCGGCGGCCGAGTTCTCGTTCTTTCTGGCAGTGCCCACCATGCTGGCTGCCACCGTAAAAAAAGTATGGGATGCACATAAAGAACATCCGGACATGTTGAACCGGGAGCATGCGACCATCATGCTGCTCAGCAGCGTCGTCACGTTTTTCGTCGCCATTATAGTGATCAGGGTCTTTATCGACTTCCTGAAAAAATACGGTTTCAGGCCTTGGGGATACTACCGGATCGCCGCGGGGCTGGCGATGCTCTTCCTGCTCTGGAGGGGCATCATCGCATGACGGAAACGGCGTCAAAAAAAGTTATCACCGGCTGGGCCATGTATGATTGGGCTAACTCGGTGTATAACCTGGTGATCACGACGACGTTCTTTCCAATCTATTTCATAGCTGCGACCCGTCACCATTTCAAAAGCGATGTGATCCCCTTTTTAGGGTTGCATGTCACCAACTCTTCGTTGTACAGCTATGCCCTTGCGGCGGCCTATCTGGTCATCTCCCTCCTCTACCCCATTCTCACTTCGATCGCCGATACGCGCGGCAACAAGAAGAAATTCATGCAGTTCTTTTGCTATATGGGGGCGATGGGGTGTTCCGCCCTATATTTTTTCGACGGCGCCAACTTAGGGTTCGGCATCGCTTGTTTTATTCTGGCCTCCATGGGGTTCGTGGGCAGTCTTGTCTTCTACAACGCGTATCTGCCGGAGATCGCGGCGCCTGGGGACCAGGACAGTGTCAGCGCCAAGGGCTATGCGTACGGCTATATCGGCAGCGTGATCCTGCAGGTTCTTGGGTTCGTGCTGGTGCTGCTGACGCAGGACAAGGATCCGTTCATTGGGCCGCGTCTGACCTTCCTGCTGGTTGGCCTGTGGTGGGCTGGTTTTGCGCAGCTGACCTTTGCCGTTTTGCCGAAGGCTGGCGCGGTTGTCGTAAGAAGGGAGCAAATCTTCAGGACCGCGTTCAGCGAATTAAAAAAGGTCTATGGGGAAGTAAAGAAGCTGGCGGTGTTGAAGCGATACCTGCGCGGGTTCTTCTTTTATAGCATGGGGGTTCAGACGGTAATGATGGCAGCCACCCTCTTCGGCAGCAAGCTGCTGGGTCTGGAAGATACCAAGCTCATCGTAACGGTCGTGTTGATACAATTGGTGGCTATCGTAGGGGCGGTATGGATGAGCAAGCTATCTGCGCGGTATGGGAATATCCGGGTGCTGATGGGCGTCGTTATGTTTTGGATCATGATCTGCGTTTCGGCGTACATCACGGCCGGGAGGGCGGAAAACCTAAAAGGTTTCCACGACAGGATCGCCGAGTTGAAACAGCAACGGGAAGACCTGCTTGCCAAAAGGCCGCAGCTGAACGCCGCCGATTTCGACAGGCAGGACGCTTATGTAGAAGGCGAATTGACGCGTTGGAAAATGGATCTGTCGCCGCACCAGGAGCCCATCGAATATTCTTTTTATGTGCTGGCGCTGGCTGTGGGACTGGTCATGGGTGGTATTCAATCGCTGAGCCGGTCGACCTACAGCAAGCTGATGCCGGAGACCAAAGATACTGCCTCCTATTTCAGCTATTTTGACCTGACGGAGAAATTCGCGATTGTCATCGGCATGTTCAGCTTCGGATTTGTGGAAGAGATGACCGGGAGTATGAAAAACTCCCTTGTTTTCCTGATCGTCTTTTTTGTGATCGGTTTGGGCTGGCTTTATTCCGCGCTGTTAAAGCAGCGGCACTTGACTGCTTCACCCATTTCGGCGGCTTAAACGTATACTTATGCAGTTGCACACCATCAATACAGGTTTTTTTAAATTGGATGGGGGCGCCATGTTCGGCGTGGTGCCCAAAAGGATGTGGAGCAAGATCCAGCCGGCTGACGCGAGCAACCTCTGCTCCTGGGCCATGCGTTGTCTGCTGATCGAAGATGGCGGGCGACTTATCCTGGTGGACAATGGTATCGGCAATAAGCAGGATGAAAAATTTCTCGGCCATTATGAGCTGCATGGTGAAGATACGCTGGACAAATCGTTGGCTGCGCTTGGTTTTCATCGCGACGATATCACCGATGTGCTGCTGACGCATCTCCACTTCGATCATTGTGGCGGGAGTATCGTGCGGGAAGGGGACAGGTTGGTCCCGGCGTTTCGGCATGCGGTGTACTGGAGTCATTCGAGGCATTGGGCCTGGGCGACGGAGCCGAATGACAGGGAGAAGGCTTCCTTTTTAAAAGAGAATATTCTGCCGATACAGGAGAGTGGGCAGTTACGGTTTGTGGATGCGGGGCGATCGATTGTGGCCGCGGCGGACCCAAAGGGTGGGAGTGTTGCGGGCGGCATGGCTGGAAGTGTTGCGGGCGGCGTGGCTGCGGGGAGCGCCGCCGGGGTGACACGGCTTGAAACCATCAGTGACACGATCATCCCCGGTTTATCGATGCGATTGGCCGAGGGGCATACGGCCGCGATGATGCTGCCGCAACTGACCTATAAGGGGAAAACCCTGGTATTCTTGGCCGACCTCCTGCCTTCGGCCGGTCATTTTCCGCTGCCTTATATCATGGCGTATGACATGTTCCCGTTGACTACCTTAAAGGAAAAAAGGTCTTTTTTGCAAGAGGCTGCTGACGGCGGCTATGTGCTTTTCTTCGAACACGATCCCGTGCATGAATGTTGTATCCCCGAAGCTTTCGAGAAGGGCATTCGTGCGGGCAATGGGTTTCGTCTGGCGGAGCTTTAGGGCTGCGTCGACGATGGCGCCGGTTGTGGCTTTCGTGAGGTCACCCATGAGGAGGTGGGTGCGGTCATGCATGGCTGCCAGCTGCTACAGATCCACCAAAGAGCTGAGCGGATAGCGGGAGTTGTGGTAGAGTGTCATGTCGACCTGGACCTTGCCGACGGTGATCGGGCTTTCTACGCGGACTGCGATATGATTGGGGTCGTCGGTTACCCAGACCGTCATCTTTTCGCCGCCTTCGAACATGGTCCCTTTGACGAGCAGGGGTTTGAATTTGATCGTGCGGAATTTGGCGTACCGGGTCCGGATGGTTTCCTTGCCGAGGTAACGTACATAGAGATGGTAGACCTGACGGTCGAGGAACATATCGAAGGGGATACGGTCATTGATCTTATGGTGGGTGAAATCGATGTTCCGCGCGTAGAAGGTAGCGCTGAGGACGTCCTGGATACAATCGCCAACCGGATAGACGCCCGTATTGGTAATAGCGGTATGGGCAGCCTTTACGAAGGTGACGTTCTCATAAGTTTTGTAGCCCCCTTCACTGACATCCCGGATGAATTTGTAGGGCTGCAGGGTCGCGGTGTCAAAATAGCTTTCGTATTTGTCGCGCACCTTGAACAGAAAATCGTGGTAGCTCTTGCCTTCGGCGATGACATGGTAACAGTCCTTTCCCTGGAACTTCTCGTAGGCTGTGTTGAAGGTAGCCTCGCCGGCGGCGGCGGACATGCCTGCCAGGCTATAGTAAACTTTATACGTCAGGGACTCGCCGGCTTTGAATGCGGTATTGTGCATGCCGTTGCAGAAATCGTCGCCGGGGTCGGCCGGGCCATTCGGTCTGCCGGGTTGTTGTTCAGTGTCAGTGAGCCGGGCCTGGGCATCCCAGGCCATTACTGGAAAGGATAAGATCAGCAACAAGATACAGACCGTAATAATAACTCTCATCGACTTTTGAATAATTTGATACTTACAATTAACAAGCTTCCTATCAAGGCCGGTATGATCAGGTTGATCAGCCAGATCGCAAACGAGGCGGCGAAAATTCCCACGGTATTGGCACTGTATAACTCCAGCACCTGAATACTGGCTTCCCATCTCAGTCCCAATTCCGTGAGAAAGGTGATCGTGGGAACTACTGCCATCACCAAAAATACAATACTCATTCCACCGATGACCTGCCAGAAACTGGCATTCATCCCAAAAATGGGGAACACCAGGCAATATTGCGCCATAAATACAATATATCTGCCAAAAGATAAGAACAAAATCCAAACCAAGCTCCTGGCGTCAAAATTTTCCAAAACATTTATATAAGCCTTGTACTTTCTTGCCAGGGGTATTTTCATCACCAGATCGACCACTCTGGATAGGCCAAAATAAATAAATGTTAAACTTGACAATAATAGCAGTACGATCACGAGCATGATGTCGAGTGCGAGCTGCCAATGGAAGGGGCTTGGTATGGGCCGATGGGGGGTCAACGATAGATAGCAGATACCCGCTATTCCGATGGCGAGGGTGGTCATCAATTGCGCCATGCTACAGGCAATGGTCAGCGCGATGGCCTGGGTGCGATGGCCTTCCCTTATATACAGGATGCGGCCGATATATTCCCCCATTCTATTGGGGGTGAAGGAAGCGACGGCGGCGCCTGCAAAAACTGCTTTGAATGCATCCCGGTATCGGATGCCGCCGACCGGCCCCAGTGCGAGCTGCCATTTGCGGGCTTCGATCCCCCAATTGACGGGCATCAGTGCCAATACCAGCCATAGCTTCCATTGCTGTGGCCCTTTTACAGCGGACAAAACTGCTTGCAAAGAGCTGTGCCAATTGTGCTGCCGGGTGACCTGCCAGTAAATAAAAGCCGCCAGCAGGACGAATACCAGTGGTCCCACTACGTAGTTGATTATTAATTTAATACTTTTGTTCAACGCGATGCAATCTAAAATAATTTTAGGAATCGATCCCGGAACCGTTGTCATGGGCTTTGGCCTGGTGAACTGCGCCGGCGACAAAGTTTCCCTGATCGAAATGGGTGTGTTGCGGCTGCCGACCAGTAAGGACAGCTATGCCCGGCTGCAGCTCATCCATCAGAAGGTCCGCGATCTCATTGGCCGGTTCGTGCCGGAAGATTTCGCGATCGAAGCGCCATTCTTTGGAAAGAACGTGCAAAGCATGTTAAAATTGGGCAGGGCCCAGGGCGTTGCCATCGCTGCCGCCATGCAGGCGGGGATACGCGTCACTGAATATTCCCCCAAAAAGGTCAAGCAATCCATTACCGGCAACGGAAATTCAGAAAAAGAACAGGTTTGGAAAATGTTGCAGCGCATCCTGCAGGTGGAACAGGAGTTGGCTGCGTATGACGCATCGGATGCGCTGGCTGTGGCTGTCTGTCATTATTTCCAGTACCGGACCGATGCGTTGCTGGAAAACGCGGGCGATAAGACCGCTAAAGGCGGCAGGAAAAAAGCAGCCAGCTGGGAGGCTTTTGTCCGGCAACATCCAGGGAAGGTCAGGTAACGCTATGATGGGGCAGCTGAAAAAATATAAATTCTTCCACTGGGTGTACAATCTCCTCCATTACAGGAGCCTGTCCCATAACAGGGCGGCCTACAAGAAATACCGGCTCCATCAACCTGTTGTGGCCTCCATTTCCAGCAAGAATTTTCCCGACAAGCAATCCCGCGCCTGGTTGGATACCGGGCATTCCCGCGATCTGGCGCCGACCCGGTCTGCTTTTACTGCGTTTCCCGCCGAACTGCAGCAATCGCTGCTGTCCTGGTCCGATCAGGGTTACCTGATCATGAAGGGCTGCTTCAGCCCTGCGGAGGTCGATGCCATTCAAGGGGAAACGGAGCGCCTGGTTGCCCGTGGCAAGCTCCGTCCCACGCACGACAATAAACTTCTATTTGCGAACCGGCAGTCCGGGATGATCCGGCAGGTCACACACGATAAACGACTTGTTTCGGTACTAAGCTTCTTGCTCGACAAAACCGTCCTGCCCTTTCAAACGATCAATTTTATGCGGGGCAGCAGCCAGCGCGCCCATTCAGACAGCATTCACATGACGACTTACCCGCTCGGTTACCTGATCGCGGTCTGGATCGCGCTGGAGGACACGACAGGGAACAATGGCCCGCTTTTTTATTATCCCGGTAGTCACCGTCTTCCCTACCTGCTGAATGAGGACTTCAACGAAGGCTCCACCAGCCTGCGATTAGGACGAAAAGATTATGGGGACTACGAGGACCGGATCGAGGAAACGATCCGTGAGAAGCAGCTGGAAAAAGAGATCTTTGTCGCGTGTAAGGGCGATGTTTTCATCTGGCATGCCAACCTCATCCATGGCGGGATGCCGATCCTCGACCCTACCCTAACCAGAAAGAGCATG
The DNA here is from genome assembly GCA_965214315.1 of Puia sp. Lineage (GTDB taxonomy): Bacteria > Bacteroidota > Bacteroidia > Chitinophagales > Chitinophagaceae > Puia. Next base: position 168,904 of record CBDCBP010000009.1, read on the forward strand.
GTCATTCATTATTATGCCGACGACGTGATCAAGTACCATGAGATCACCGAGCGGCCGTCGTTATTAAAATGAGTCCTCCCGTATGTGTAAACTCCTATTTGCAGTATGTGTATTCGCTGCCCCACGCACCATGATCGCTCAGACAGTATATAAGGATGTCGTTTTTGCGGATTGCTCGATCGAAAAGAATTTGAGTTATGCCGAAGCCGAACAGTATGCTGTCTTCGACTTGTACAAGCCGAAGACCGATAGTCCCATGCTGAGTCCCCTGATCATCTGGATGCATGGCGGCGGCTTCAAATTCAGTTCCAAAAACGCGGCCGGGGTCGAAGTTTGGTGCCGCAGTCTTGCGCGACGGGGCTGGCTCTGTGCGGCCATCAATTACAAACTGGGGAAAAAGTCCTTAACATTTACTTATGCCGAATTAGTGGCCAATTGCAATCGCGGGGTGCAGGATGTACGGACGGCGCTGGCCTTCTTCAAAGCGCACGCGGCGCAGTGGGGGATCGATACGACGCGGATCATCCTGGCGGGAAATTCGGCGGGTGGCATGCTGGCTTTGCAAACGGTGTATACGCCCGATGCGGGGAGCCAGGGGGTGGCGGCCATCGTGAATTTCTGGGGCGGCATCTTTGACACCGCCTGGCTGCACAATGCCCGGGTGCCTATCTTCAGCGTACATGGGACGGAGGATGGTATCGTGCCATACGATCATAAAGGTTATCCGCTCTATGGGAGTCTGCCCATCCACCGCATGGCGGATTCGCTGCATATTCCCAATGGGCTGAAGGCTTATGAAGGTTTTTCCCATGAGCTCCAGAAGCATTTCAACCCTTTCCTGGTCAGTCGCAAGACGCGGCGGCGATGGTTAGAAGCGACGCAATTTACGGCTGACTTCCTTTATAAGCAGTTGTTCCCTGCGCCGCTATGAAAGACCAGGCGACATAGCGATCGTGATGGGCCAGGGACAGGGGAAGGTCGAGTCTTTGCCGGCCGGCCAGGACAATGGGACAGCCGTTCTCATCCTTTTCAACTTGTAAATCGTCCCGGGAGAGTGCGGCGCTCAGGTGCTGCAGCGCAAATGTTCGCACTGAGAAGGACTGGTCGGCGTAGGCCGAAGTGCCGATCAGTTGATATCCCCAATGGGTATCCGCAAACTGCTCGTCTTCGCTAACGACAGTCACAATGACGCCTTCCCGAAGGAAGGAGCGGGAATAATGGGTTTCCTGACCGAAGGAAACCTTGGCCCGGTAATACCCATCTGCGGCGGCATGGTCAGGTGGTACCAGCGCACCAATCGTGATCTTCAACGGAGAAAAAACCAGATCGGGAAGACTACGACTGGCGAATTTGTAAGTGGATTCCTTTATTGACCAGCATAGCCATACGAAGTGATCGAAGGCCAGTGGGGTGTGGTCGAGCCGGTCGTATACTATCTGTTCATCAATGGTCAGGATGCGGGAGTAAAAGCGCGGCAGGTTTGTTTTTTCCGGCTGGGTGGCGTGCAAGGCAACGATGTCGTTACCGGTACTGGTCATCTGTTGATCTTTTCTTCTATGACATCGATGCAGGAACCTACGGTATACATTTTTTCCGCGGAGTCGAAATCGATCTCTACGTCGTATTTGGCCTCTGCGTCGATGATAACGTCCACCAGATTCGAGGAATTGATCTTTAGGTCCTTAACCAGATCGGTCTGTTCGTCAATGTTCCGCAATAAATCTTTGTTTTCGGTATAGGGTTCCAATACTGTTTTAAGTTCCTCCAAGATCGCTCGTCTATCCATGTTGATTATATTTAGAAAAAATTAAACACGCATTTACATCTCCGAACCCGAAATTCGCTTTAGCGACGGTGTTGATCGGAGTATCCACCCTTTTCACCGGCATACGACCAATATCGATCAATTTTACAATCTCTCCGTTTGGATCTTCCAGATTGATATTGGGATGTGCGAACTGATGCTGGATCTGCAGCACTGTAGCAACCGATTCGATCGAGCCCGCGGCACTCAGTGAGTGTCCGATCATGGACTTTAACGAATTGATCAGCGGGAAATTACAACCATTTCGCTCAAGTGCCAAGCACCAATTCTGAATTTCCAGGGTATCTGCGGCCGTAGCCGTTAAGTGTCCGCTAATCAAGTCTATAGATCCAGGTCTGACCCGGGCATTGGCGAGTGCGTCTGTAATACAGCGGATGACTCCCGGCGCCGCGGGGGCCGTCATAGACCCGCCGTTCCGTTGTCCTCCCGAGTTACAGGCCCCGCCCAATAATTCAGCGTATATCCTGGCGTTACGTTGCAAAGCGTATTCCAGATCCTCGAGGATCAGGGCGCCCGCCCCTGATCCGGGCACAAACCCCCCTGCCGACCCGCTCATCGGCCTGGAGGCCTTTTCCGGCTGGCTGTTGAACTTCCTGGAGAGGATACGCATGGAATCAAAAGCGGCAAAAATATAGGGGTCGACGTGTTCGCTGCTTCCGACCAGCATCCGTTTGGCCATACCTTGCTGGATATATTCGCAACCCATGAGGATGGCCTGGGTGCCGGTGGCGCAGGCGGCGGAATTGGCGATGATGCGGCTTCCGAGACCCAGTTTACCTGATATATAGGCAGTTATGCCGCTGTTCATGAATTGCTCGACCACTCTCGACCCTAGCTTGCGTGCTTCGCCGGCGTCCACCTTATTAAAGATCTTCTTGACGGTTTCCACTTCTGCTACGCTGCTCCCGAACACAAGACCCGTGTCCCAACATGTCTGGTCGCCGCCGACGGCATTGCCGGCGTCGCGCCAGGCGTCAACGGCAGCCATCAGGCCATAGGCGATCGCCCGGCCCTGGAGTCCATGAAAGGTTACTTCGGAGACATAATTCTTCAACCGCTCCCACTCAAACTGTGGCAATCCCGCCACCTGGCAATTGAATTTAAGGGCCTCATATTGGGGGACATGCCTGATCCCCGACTCGCCGTTCCGGATCGCATCGAGAAACGCGGGAACGCCCATCCCATTTGGGGAAACGACACCTAACCCGGTAACGACCACGCGGCGACTCATGCTGTTGCTGTTTTTTTTATACATCCTGAAAAGGTACCCTTTGCGATGAGTTGGCCCGCGTCGTCATGCATTTCCACATGACATTTCAACTTGCCGAAGCGGAAGTAGTCCTTTTTGGAGGTGACTGTCAGGCGATGACCCGGAAGGGCCATCTTATGAAAATCCACGTTTACCGAACTCAAAAGGGGGAACGCAGCCGGAGCAGGGGTGGTCGGACGCGCGCCCAAATCAGGGGGGCGCGGTTGGTCCGGCGGGGCGGTGAGGAGGTGAATGCCCAGCACCACCAGTCCGATCTGCGCCATGATCTCGGTAAGGATAGCTCCCGGCGTCACCGGATTGCCGGGGAAGTGGTCTTCGTAAAAGAAGGCGTCTTCCCGTAGGGTGTAGTGTCCTACCACCTTATCCGCATCCAGAAACGAGATCTCATCCACAAAGCGGAAGGAGGATTTATACGGCAATAGATCAAAAATATAACTAAACATAATTTTTATCGGCAATGTTCGCCTCCATCGACATGAATGACGGAGCCGTTGATCCAGGCTGCTTCATCCAGGCAAAGCAGGTAAATGGCATTGGCAATATCCTCCACCTTCGTCATCCTTCCCAACGGATTCCTGTCCGGGGTAAGGGCGAGCAGCCTGTCGCTTGAAGGGATGCGTTGGAGAGAGGGCGTATCGGTGATTCCGGCCTGGATGAGGTTTGTTTTCAACCCGTATTTGCCTAGTTCCACGGCCATATAGGTGACAAGGCTTTCCAGAGATGCTTTGGCAATGGAAACGGCGGCATAGCCGTCCCAATATTTGTGTGCACCTTCGCTCGTAAGCCCTACAATCCGAGCATCGGCATGAAAGAGCGCTTCCCGGAAAAGCGAGCGGGCCCAATCCAGCAAGCTCGTGCCCATGGCATAGGTCGTAAAGCGGATGTCTTCAATGCTGAGATAGGCCTGACCAGCATCGCCAGGTGCGGTCAGCAGTGGCTTCAGATTGCCTCTTGCAATTGAATGGAGCAGCAGCCTGACGTTTTTGCGCCGGCCGGGATGCGAGGCAAATTGCCGGATGAACGATTCCCTGGAGTCGGTATCCAGCGCGTTGACATTATGGGCATCGATCGTAACGTTGCTGGCAGCGGCGATAGCGGCAAATTTTTCTTTTATTGTTTTTTCTGCCGCGCTGGTCTCCCTATAGAGCACGGCGATGTTCATGCCATGACGGGAAAGTTTCTCCACCGCAGCTAGACCGAAGCCGCTCGACCCACCCAGAATGATCGCCCACCAATCAGAAAATCGTTTGTCCATTCACAACTAAAGTAAGGGGGAATATTAAACCCGGTAAAATTAGCGAAGACCCCGCAAATAGTGCGAGGCGCTCAAGGTCCGGGCAAAATTAGGGAAAGAACCCCTTTCTATTGTGCAAAAAATCATTATTCTTTATATTTGAGGGCATGGGGCGCTGAAAAGTCGGTAGTTATGACAATTGGCCTAATTTTTATTTCTGTTGTGCTGACCACCGGTGTTGAGCGGGCGGCTACCAATGCTGGATGGCAGCAATTTGATAAAGCAGGCTACTATAGTGTAATGGCATCGGGTGCTCTACCTGCCGTCGACTCGGTGCTTCTCCTTTTACAGCAAGCGGCGTTACCAGAAAAGGAGGGGTATGAAGGCGCGCTTTTGATGAGAAAGGCTGGCCTGCTCCGCCGCCCAAAAGAGAAATTGAGCGTTTTCAAATCCGGCGCTGAGAAGTTGGAGATGGCATTGGCAAAAGACAGCAGCAACGGCGAGTACCATTTTCTGCGGCTGATCATACAGGAAAACGCGCCCGGCGTCGTGCATTACAACAAAGCCGTGGAAAAAGACAGTGCGTTTGTGTACAGATCATACAAGTCCCTGTCTCCAGTCGTTCAAAAAGCCATCTTAGCTTATTGCAAACATTCTAAAACCTTACGCGCAAAAGAACTGAATGGGTAAAAAAGTATTGGCTATCTATTATTCCCAATCAGGGCAGTCAGACGAGATCATCAACCATTTTACGGCGCCGCTGGTTTCCGCCGGTATTGCCGTGGAGCGGGTGCGCATCCAGCCTGTGACGGCTTATCCCTTCCCCTGGACCAAGGAGCAGTTCTATTCGGTCATGCCCGACGCCGTTTTGGGTGTAGGCGTCGAGCTGCAGCCTTTTTCCCTGCAACATTCTTCCTATGATCTGATCATTCTCGGTTATCAGACGTGGTTTCTCTCGCCCAGCATACCCGTCAACTCGCTGTTACACCATCCTGATTTTTTGGCTGTATTGCCAAACACGCCTGTCGTAACGATCACGGGCGCCAGGAATATGTGGGTGACTGCTTTTGCCGGCGTCAAGCAAATGCTGCTGCGGGCGGGAGCGCGGCTGGTGGGGAATATCGCGCTGGTCGACACCCATCCCAATCATGTGAGTTTCGTGACGCTTTTTCACTGGCTGCTGGGCGGTAAAAAAGACAGGTACCTGGGGTTTTTTCCGCTGCCGGGCGTGTCTGCACAAGATATTGCCCACACTGAAGTGTTTGGCAAAACTGTCCTGCAGCACCTGCTGACGGGAGATTGGGCGCAATTGCAGGACGAACTGATGCGGCAGAAAGCGGTGAAATTGACATATACTTTGTTAATGTTGGAAACGAAGGCCATACCGACCTATCACGTTTGGGTTACCTTCATCCTAAAACGGAAAAAAAGAAAATTTTGGCTGACTGTATTCAGATATTATCTGCTATTTTCACTTTTTATTGCCGCGCCTATCCTGGTTTTTGTGAATGGTGTTTTTATAAGACCGTTTTCAGCGAAACGTATAAAAGCAAAAAAAGAACATTATTTGGCGCTTAATTAATTCGATACTTATGTCACTCCGACCTGTATATATTACCAATACTTCCCTTTACATGCCGAATGACCCGGTGCCGAGCGATGAGATGGAAGATTATCTGGGTTATATCAATGGCAAGCCTTCCAAGTCGAAGAAGATCGTATTGCGCAACAACGGTATAAAGACGCGGTATTACGCGTTGAACAAAGCGCACAAAGCGACGCATACGAATGCGCAGATGACGGCCCTGGCTGTAAAGGCCCTGTTCGAAAAGGACCCGGCCAGGTTGAAGGCCGTCGAGTTGTTGTCCTGTGGTACGAGCAGTCCCGATCAGCTTATGCCCAGTCATGGGGTGATGGTGCATGGTTGGCTGCCCGAGGCGGAAGCGATCGAAGTCGTTTCGCCGTCCGGCGTCTGTTGTGCGGGCATGCATGCCTTCAAGTATGCTTATATGGCCATCAAGTCGGGCGAGGCCCGGCTGGCGGTAGCGACAGGATCGGAGCGTTTCTCCGCCTCCCTGGTCGCGAATGTCTTTGAAGAAGAGGCGCAAAAGTTAAAGGAGTTGACGGAGAATCCCTTTATCAGCTTCGACAAGGAATTCCTGCGGTGGATGCTATCGGATGGCGCGTCGGCTTTTTTGCTGCAGGACGAGCCGAATCCGGACGGTCTTAGCCTGCGGGTAGACTGGATAGAAGGCGCGTCTTATGCGAACGACATGGAAGCATGTATGTATATGGCCTGTGTAAAACAGCCGGATGGGACCCTGAAAAGTTACCTCGAGTATTCACCGGAGGAGATCATCAGCCAATCCATCCTAAGCATCAAACAGGACGTGAAATTGCTGAGCGATAATATCGTTGTGCTGGGCGCAAGACGGATCAAAGAGATCTTTGACAAAAAAGGGCTCAGTTCGGAGGATATCGATTATTTCCTGCCGCATATGTCGAGTGAATTCTTCAAAAGCAAGATCTTTGAACAGATAGCGGTGCATGGCGCCCACATTCCCTACGAGAAATGGTTTGTGAACCTGACGACTATGGGAAACGTTGGTGCTGGTTCCGTCTACCTCATGGTCAATGAGCTGTTTCATAGCGGCAAACTCAAAAAAGGCGAGCGGATCTTGTGTCTTGTTCCGGAAAGCTCGCGGTTTTCTTATATGTATGCGATGTTGACCGTGTGTTAAAGGAAAGCCATCTACTATATGAAAAAAGAAGCCGTTCCTCAGGATCAGGGTGCCCTTGGCAAAATCACGAAAGAGGTTTGCTATGCCACGGACGGAGAGGGCAATTATACCACACAGCTGAGCGAGGGCTGGGAGGTGAAGAACAGTGCGCTCGACGTCGCCTGGCAGGACATCAGCGAACGCGTTGCAGCGGCCAGGGAGAAGGTGATGAAAAATGAGGCAAGCCCGCTGCTCTATCACATGGAGCTAAAGTTGATGGATATCAAGGTGGTGGCGGCTTATACCGGCTTTTGGAAATGGCAGGTCAGGCGTCATCTCCGGCCGGCGATCTTCCAACAATTGTCCGATCGCAGGTTGCAGCGTTATGCCGAGGTCTTCGAAGTATCGGTCAGTGACCTCAAAAGCATGAACCAGAAATGAAATTACCGTTTCAACACATACAGGCCGCGCATTGTGAGAATGGCGTGACGACGAGTCTGCTCCGAACGGTCGGGGTAGACCGGATCACAGAGCCCCTTGCATTCGGGATAGGTTCCGGGCTCTTTTTCGTGTACGTTCCATTTCTCAAGGTCAACAATGGACCTGCCTTTGCCTATCGTACGATGCCCGGCCTCGTCTTCAAACGGACCTGCCGCGCGTTGAGCGTCCCGGTACACCGGAGAAAATTCCGCTCGAAGGAAAAGGCGCAGTCGGTGCTGGACGAGTGCCTGGATGCCGGGCATGTCGTGGGTTGTCAGGTTGGCGTATATTATTTGCCTTATTTTCCAAAGGAGTATCGCTTTCATTTCAACGCGCATAACCTGATCGTGTATGGCAGGGAGGGGGATCGCTACCTGGTCAGTGATCCTATTATGGAGCAGCCGGCGTCGCTCTCCGCCTATGAATTGGAGCGGGTTCGGTTTGCCCGGGGGGTGCTTGCCCCGCGCGGTCAGCTTTACTACCCGGAAGCGCCGGCGCGGCTGGTCACGGACGAACAGATCAGAAAAGGTATCAGGAACGGTATTACCCGCAACGTGCGTGACATGCTGCATGTACCCGGGGGGATCGCGGGTATCAGCGGCATCCGGAACACCGGGAAAAAAATTAAAAAATGGCGGGACGGCCTGGGGCAGAAGCAGGCGGGTCTTTATCTCGCGCAGCTGGTGCGCATGCAGGAGGAGATCGGCACCGGCGGCGGCGGCTTCAGATATATCTATGCGGCCTTCCTGCAAGAAGCCTTTGCCTACCACCCCGATGATGCCTTGCCGCGGCTTTCCGCGCTGTTCACCAAGTCGGGCGATCTCTGGCGCGAAGCGGCGGTACAGGCCGCAGGCATTTACAAGGGCAGGATCGGGAGCCAGGAAGATTTCAACCGGATGGGGGACTATCTGATCGAGGTAGCGGAATTGGAAAAACAGGCGTTCAAGGAATTATCGAAAATAAAATGGTGAATTCAGCCATCCGGATCGAAGACCTATCCTTCGCGTATCCCGGAGAGCAGCAACTCTTCAGTCGCTTCGATTTGGAGATCCCGGCTGGAAGTCGCTTTGGTCTGTTCGGGCCTAACGGTGCAGGCAAGACGACCTTGATGCATCTGATGACCGGGCTGTTAAAGGCTTCCGCGGGGAGCATCCGGCTTTTTGGCGAAGTCCTCAACCAACACGACCGGCGCCCTTTTGCGCATTTTGGATTTATCCCGCAGGATTTTTCTTTTTACCAGGACCTGAGCCCTGCGGAGAATCTGGCATTTTTCGGTGCCTGGTATGGGATGCGGCCTTTTACCATCAGGAAAAGGACAGCTGAGCTCCTGCACATCCTGGGGCTATCGGCGGTCCGGGACAAAAAGGTGGCGCAATTTTCCGGCGGGATGAAACGCAGGGTCAACCTGGCTATCGGCGTGATGCACCGGCCAAGGCTGCTGTTCCTGGATGAGCCGACCGTCGGTGTCGACGTACAGACGCGGCACGCTATCATCGATTATCTAAAGGAGTTAAATGCCGATGGCACAACGCTTGTTTATACCTCGCACCAGCTTGCGGAGGCGGAGCGACTCTGTGAGGAGATCGCGCTGATCGACCAGGGGCATATTGTCGCGATCGATAGCCTGGACAACCTGCTCGCGGCGCATCGGACGGATGGGCTGGAGGGGTTGTTTCTCCAATTGACCGGAAAAGCCTACAGGGACACCGATGTATAAACTATTTGCCACCATACAGAAAGATGTCCGGGTCATGGTACGCGACAGGGTCGGGCTGCTGTTTATGTTTGGGTTGCCGATCCTGTTGGTGCTGATCGTGACGAGTATTCAAAACAGCACTTTCGAGTTGATGAACAAGAACAGGGTGCCGTTGCTGCTGTGCAACAGGGATACGGGTGCGGCCAGTCGTCAATTTATTCAGGCCGTGGACCAGGTGGGGTTGTTCAAGCTGTTGCGGGCGTCGGGCACTGACTCGTCGATCAGGACGCGTGTGCAGCAAAAAGATGCGATGCTGGCGCTGGTGATCCCGGCCAATTTTTCTGCGCGGGTCGAGGCAAGGGCGAGGATGGTGGCGAGGAAGGCGATGACCAGTTTCGGGCTCGAGGACAGCGTCAATAAACGGGTGTCCGGCGATACGACGGCGATGCCGATCGTGCTTTATTATCATCCGATCCTGCAAGAATCTTTTCGGCGCAGCGCGGAAGGCGCTTTGTACAGCGCGCTACAGGTAGTAGAAAGCAAACATATCCTGAAGACCCTTTACTTCTCGCTGAATGAAAAGGAGCTGCCGGACGCTTTGGAATCGGAACTGCTGAACAACGAGACCAACATCGAGGAATTGCCGGTGTCGCGGGACCGGAACGCGATCATCCCCAATGCGTCGCAGCACAATGTACCGGCCTGGACCGTATTTGCGATGTTTTTTTTGGTCATTTCGCTTGGCAGCAACATTGTCCGCGAGAAGCTGAACGGAAGTTTTATCCGGTTGAAGACGCTGCCTACCAGTTATCTCGTCGCGATCCTTTCCAAACAGCTCACGTATGTCGCGGTAACGCTTGTACAGGCTGCCGTTATCTTTGCGATCGGCATCTGGCTGTTCCCGGTGATGGGCTTGCCGACGCTCCATTTCCCCACCGACTGGGTGGCATTGGCGGTCGTGACCTTTTTATGCGGTTGGTGTGCGGTGAGCTATGCGATCTGTATCGGTGTTTTTGCGCGGACGGAGGAGCAGGCAACCGGATTCGGCGCCATCTCCATCGTCATCCTCGCCGCGATCGGCGGCCTGATGGTCCCGACATTTGCCATGCCCGGTTCCTTTCGGCTGGTATCGAATATCTCGCCGCTGCATTGGGGGCTGGAAGCCTACTACGGGCTTTTCCTGGAGGGCGGCGGTTTCGGTACAATTTGGCCAAATATCCTATCTTTAGTGCTGATTACAGCAGGTCTGCAGGGCTTGAGCTACTGGGGGCTAAAGAGAAGAAATCTGATTTGAATATATATAAGCGGACCAAGTCATGGATACAGAACAATTAAAGCAACACCTGAAAGAACAGATCATCTCGTTTTTGAATATTCCTTCTGTTGTGCCTGCGGACATCCGCGATGATGAACCCCTGTTTGGTGAAGGCCTGGGACTGGACAGTATCGATTCCCTTGAGTTGATCGTGTTGTTGAACAGGGAATATGGAATAGTGATCAAGGACCCCAAGGAAGGCCGGAAGGTGTTGGTGGACATCAATACAATGGTGAAGTATATCGAGCAGCATAGAACAAAATAAATCCCGTGCATTGGTTTTTAGTCTGCTTGAAAGGTTCCGCTGAATTTCAGGCAGATGGCTTCGCCGGCGGTGAGGGTTGCGGTGACGTGGAGGGGGGTGTTTTTCGTTGGTTGCTTTTCCTTTGATTGATCTTCCTTTGATTGCTCTCCCTCTGGTTGCTCTTCCGCGTATTGCAGGTCAAGGCGGATCGTTTCGTTTTGGCGTGGATCTATTGGCGTTATGAATTTGATGGTGGTGGCTTTTTGGAGCCGATAGTCCTTCCCGGTTATTCCGGATAACATTTCCTGTATCATTTGGAGTTGGCAGGCTCCCGGAAGAATTGGCTTACCGGGGAAGTGACCTTCGAAGATGGGATGCGCTGCGTTTAGGCGGAGCGTTGCGGTGGTGGCCTCGAATTGATCGATGGTATAGAGGTGGTTTAGGAGCATCAGTTTCCGGGTTTTGGTGGGGGTGCTATGTCTTTCGGGGGCGGTGGGCCGCCTTTGGGTAGTCCCGGGGGTCTTGCTTTTGGGGGGGTTGGGGGGGTGCCCTTGGGGAGGGCTGGTGGGGTGCCCTTTGGTAGGCCTGGTGGGGTGCTGCCTTTTGGGAGACCTGGTGGGGTGCTGCCTTTTGGGAGACCTGGTGGTATGCCGCCGTTTGGCAGGCCCGGTGGGGTGCCGCCGTTTCGGAGGCCTGGTGGGGTGCCGCCTTTTGGCAATAGAGGAGGGGTTCCGTGTGGCGGTGGCTTTTTAAATTTGGGTAAGTTGATCTTCGAGAAGTCGAGCTTGGGGCGTGGTGGCGGCGGCGGTGGTCCGCCTTTGGGAAATGCCGGCGGGGGCGGTGGGGATTGTGCGCTCGTGGCGGTCACGGCGCCCAAAAGACAAAAGTAAAGCAGCAAAAATCTCATTCGACTGTTTTTATACTGCGGCGGAAAGGAGGAATGCCGTATGGTGAATACCAAGATAATGATTATAGACGAGGATTTGCCGGTGTTCGCCCTGCTTAAGCAACCGGGCCGCCATCCAAAAAGCAAAAGCCGTGGAGGTAGGGTATTCGCCACAAAGCTGTTTGTATGGCAGCAGCTTTTTCCCGGCCAGGACCGAGCCCGGAGCCGTCAATTGCCGATAGTAACCGTCGCCGGCAAGCCCGCTGGCTTGGCCGTCGTTGGTAGAACCATCTTTGGCAGCGGCGCCGTTCGCGCCGAGGATCAACAGATCCGGTTTCGCGGCGTGCTGATCCAGAAAGGAGGTGAGTTTTATTTCGACGGTCTTTGGGTCGTCCGGCTTATAAAAAGTGGCCATTCCTTCCAATCTGGCCAGATCGTTGGGCGAAGATTGGCCGGCCAGCAGAAAAAAGGCCGCGCCTTCTCCGGCCGGTACGTGACGGTAGAGGCCGAATCGTTGCAGGATGGCGTGACTGGTGTCGGTGATCTCGTCTATGGCGCCTGTCAGTACTGTGTCTGCTTCTCCTTCTTTTAACAGGAGGATCGCATCTAGCAGTGCGTTCTCGAACGAGGCGCCGCGATGGACGAACGTATTGTTGTACCGGGTGCATTGGAGCATCAAGGCGATCTGGGCACCGACGGTATTGTGCGTGGATTGAATAAAGGGGGCGGGTTGCAGTGCCTGTTCCCTTCGTTGGATCAGGCTTTGCAGGAAGGTGTCAGTGTCTTCGAGGCAACCGTATGCCGTGCCGGTTATGATGGCGCCGGGTTGTTTTTCGCCTGCCTGCAGCAGACAGTCGTTGGCGGTGGCCACGCCCATGCGGAGGATGCGGCTCATTCTCCGGAGCGCTTTGGCATCCAGTAATTTTTTGTAATCGGGTTCGATGCAGGCGAGGCGGTCGGGTGCAGATGGCGCCCGCTGATCGGGTGTCGATGATAAAGGCTTACCGGAATTATGATCCATGGCCGCCCAGGAGGGATTGTCGCCGAAGGTTGGCTGCGGCGAGATGCAGGAGGCGGATCTGATATAGATATTCATCATTGTTGTTTTGGTCGATTCGTTACTGTTTGTCCTGGCCCGCCGGCTACCCAGGGGCGGCTGAAAAGACCAGGGAGGTGCAGCTGCCACCGAATCCAAAGGAATTGGAGAGGACGTGCCGGATCGGCATGTCCTTTAAGAATGTGGTCTCGGGTACCAATGGCTGCTCCGTCATCGGGGTTTGGAAACGGAGGTTGGGATAGACTAGTCCATGACGAACGGCCAGTACCGAGAACACGGCTTCTATGCCGCCGCTGGCACCGAGGGTATGTCCGGTGAAAGACTTGGTAGAGCTCATTCGTGGACAGGCCGGCCCGAAAAGCCGGTTGATGGCCGTTCCCTCCGACAGGTCGTTGTTGTGCGTACCCGTGCCGTGGAGGTTGATGTAGTCGATGTCGGCGGGCCGTAATCCGCTGCGTTGCAAGGCGCCGTTCATGGCCAGCCAGGAGCCGCGGCCATCCGGGGAAGAGGCGGTTTGGTGCCAGGCATCGTTTGTATTGGCATACCCGCTCAGGGCTGCGACGGGTTTACGGGAAAGGGTAGCCGCTACTTTTTCGGATACCAATACGAGGTAACCGGCGCCTTCACCCAGGTTAAGGCCCGAGCGACTATCGTCAAACGGCCTGCATAGGTGCGCATCCAGGATCATCAGGGAGTTGAAGCCGTTGAGGGTGAATTTTGTCAGGGCGTCGGCTCCTCCGGCTACCGCCACATCCAGCAGACCACTGCGGATGAGCCTGGCGGCGAAAAGGACAGCGTTGGCAGAAGAGGAGCAGGCCGTGCTGATCGTAGTCTGATAATCACGGATACCGAGACGGTCGGCCACCCATTCGGTCACGGCGCCGCATTCGTGGAGGACTACTTTGCGCAGCCTGTCTTTGCCAGGGTCAGAAAGACGGCATTCGAAAAAATTTTCCATTTTGTCCATACCGCCGACCGTGTTGGCGCTTATAAGGCCGGTGCGCAGTGTTTCGATGCCGGGAATTGCCGCATCGTCGAGGGCTTCCTTTGCCGCGATCAGGCTTAGCAGGGCTGTGCGACTGACGGAAGGGGCAGTTCCGGGGGTGTGGTCGCCGGAGGAGTGGTTGGGGGCGGCGAGCCCGGCGGCAGCCGCGGATAATCCGGCCCACCGGGCCAGCTCTTCGTTGGTCGCCTTTACTTCGGCTACTGGAAGCCGGCCCCTATAAATGGTATCGAGCAGGGTGATATCGGCCATGCCGGCGGTGCCATTTTCAAACGTCCGCAAGGATTCGGCGACATTATTGCCGATCGCCGAGATAACGCCGGCGCCGGCGATTGCGGTGCCTGCAACTCGTGGAATCGGTGAGGTTGGTGAAGGTGGTGGGCCCTGTGAAGTTGGTGAGCCCTGTGAGCCTGTTGAGCCCTGAGAGGCCGAAAGTTTATTGAGGTTTACATTCATGACGTAGACGGGTTTTGAAAGATCGCTTGCATTGTTTCGGCTGAAAATTCGGGTTGATCCGGACGGTTGGTCTCCGGCAAAAGACCGGGCGCGGCCGGGGGCATCGCTTCCAACGAAAATTTGGGCGCGTCCGGGCGCATCGTTCTTTCGATCAAAAAGAGGGCCGCTTTGTAGGTGTCTCCCAGCAGGTCGACCCAGCCGGTGATACAAGCGTTGGCAATGCCCTCGTGCAGGAGATAGCCGCAATAGTTGGCGAGAAGGACCGGATCGAAGGAAGGAGAAAGGAAAAACGCATTCTCTCCCTTGAATCCATGCCGGATACAGATCTCGCCCGTCACGATATTTGGCAGCGTGTACACAAATACGGAAGGGCTTGGAATGTCTTTGGTGGTCTCGTTGTATTTGTAATCTGTGTCGAGGCTCGAATTCGCGTTGCTCAGCACGACGGCGATATCTTCGGGCCGGTAAATGGCGGCGTCCCAGCTTGGACCGAGCAAGGTTTCCGTGGCGATCCAACCCAGGCGGCTGAGCGGGTCCATCTTATAGAATTTGGGATATTGCAGGTCGAAATGGCGGTATGCCGCGGTCAGGAATTCCGCAGGCGCCAGGAATGCGGGAGTATTCGGGGTTAAAGGGGCATCGGCTTCGACGGGGGCGTTTGCTTCGGCAGGGGCGTTTGCTTTGGCAGGGGCGTTTGCTTCGGCAGGGGCGTTTGCTCCGGCGAGGGCGTTTGCTTCGGCAGGGGCGTTTGCTCCGGCAGGGGCGTTTGCTCTGGCGCGGGCATCGGCTCCGGCGAGGGCGTTTGCTTCGGCGGGGACGTTTGCTCTGGCGGGGGCGTTTGCTCTGGCGCGGGCATCGGCTCCGGCAGGGGCGTTTGCTTCGGCGCGGGCATCGGCTCCGGCAGGGATGCCGGACGCGAACAGCAACTTCCCGTTCCGGTAGATCTTTCCTTGCTCAATGACACAGCTGGCGGTGATATAATCCATGCTTCATTTCATTTTCCGAGCACTACGGCCGCATTGCAGCCGCCGAAGCCCGACGCGGTTTTCAAACAGGTGGTCAATGGCGTGGACAGCAAACTGGTGGCGATGTTCAACGGCGTCGTGACGCCGTTTTGTTCGAATCCCTTACTGGGCAGGACCACCCCTTCCCGGATCGATTGGAGGGTAACGATGGATTCGATGAGCCCGGCGGCACCAAGTGTATGGCCATAATAGCCCTTCAGGCTATTGACCGGGACATGGTTCAGGCCGGCATGGGTGATGGCCTTTGCTTCCATTTCATCGTTGTAGGCCGTGGCGGTACCGTGCGTAGAGATAAAGCCGATATCCGGCTTGCCGGCGCCGGCGTCGAGCAACGAATTTTCGATGGTCTGACAAAGCTCCCTGCCCGTGCGGGAGGGGCCGGAGATATGATTGGCGTCGTTGCTGACGCAACCACCCCTCAGCCGCAGGCCTTCGCGGTATTCGGCCCGGGAAGAAAGCACGATCGTGGCGGCGCCTTCTCCGAGGTTGATACCATCGCGATCCAGGTCGAACGGTTTGCAACGGCCGGGGCTCAGGGCTTGAAAGGAGCCGAAGCCCGACAGGATAAATCGCGAAATGACATCGGCGCCGGTGACGACGGCATTGTCGAAGAGGCCCGCACGGATGAGCCGCAGGCCGGTGATCATACCGAGGACGCCTGAGATGCAGGCGTTGCTGATGACGATGGGCGCGGCAGCATCGAGTTGAAACGCTTTCGCCAAGCGCGAAGCCGAAGCGGGGAGGGAGATCTTTTCCGGTGGCGCATATGCGTCTTCGTCGAGCAAATGGGCATTCCCTTTGGTAGAGCAAACGATGAGTACGGATCGTTTATCGCCGTGTCTGATCCCGCTGGTTCGCAGCGCGTTTTCGATGGACGCGTGCAGCAGCTGTTCGAATTTTGTGAAAACAGCGCTTTTAAACTCGGTGGGGGCGAAAAGGGAGGCATAGAAAGGTTGTTCGGACATCGCGGGCCGCACTTGCCGATCCACGCCGGTCGTGCCCAGCTTCAGGCGGGAAAAATTCTCCGCCGTACCGGTGCCAAGCGGTGAAACTATGTTATCGGCGGCAACAAAGGCTTCTTTCATATGCTGGTCAGGATTTTCATTTCACAGGTGGCGATCACCCGGTCTTTACAATTTACCACACCTGAAATTACGATTATATCCGGGATGCGCATTTGGACCCGGGTCTCCGTCAGCAGCTTATCGCCTACTGCCGGCAGGGAGGCGATCACGAAGTTAGTCACGGAGACGATAAAGCCCGCCGCTACCGTTCCGCCGGTCTGCAGCGCATGGCAGCCCGAACCGGCCGCGGCTGTCTGGGCAATATTCTCCAGTAATCCGCCTTCGCTCAAGTGGCCATCGTCGACCAGCGGACACTGCGCCGTGATGAGGAAAGCGGTGCGGGCGGTAGTCTCATCTGCAAAGAGCAGTTCGTCCACCAGGATAAAGGGAGGAGCCTGGGGCAGCAGTGCGGCTATATCAGGAATATAATCCGCCATTGACCGAAAGGATTTCCGCAGTGATATAAGAGGCTTGTGGGGAGGCTAAGAATGCTACGGCGTGCGCCACTTCTTCGGGCGACCCGAAGCGGCGGACCGGTATGAGTACGCGCATTTGCTTCTCATCGATATCGCCTGTCATATCGGTATGAATATACCCCGGCGCTACTGCATTCACCGTGATGCCATGTCTGCCCACTTCCTGCGCCAGGGCCTTGGTGGCGGCGATGACACCGCCCTTTGCGGCGGAATAATTGGTCTGGCCGGCGACGCCTTTGAGCCCCGATAAGGAAACGATGTTCACGATGCGGCCATACCTGTTCAGCAACATACCGTTCAGCACGAGGCGCGTTACGTAGAAGAAGGCGTCGAGATTCGCACCGATCACGCTCGACCACTGTTCATCGTCCATCCAAACCATGAGGGCGTCTTTGCTGATACCGGCGTTGTTGACCAGCACCTCGATGCGGCGGGAAGGGTTGGCTTCTATCCAACCGCCGAGTCGCAACTTCACCTGTTCTTTGTCGGCTACGTTGAAGGGCAGCAATTCTCCGTCCCCGCCTCCATTCCGCAGGTCGGAAAGGGTGTTGGAAGCGGCTTCTTCATTGGACAGGTAGTTGAGCAGTATATAGTAGCCCTGCTCCGCCAGCCGGAGGCAAACGGCCTTGCCTATTCCTCTCGATCCGCCGGTCACCAGTGCGCATTTCATCTTGCTCTATTAAGGTTAGTGTTTCTTTTCCCGGAAGTCGATTACCGGCTCGGAGTGCTCTAGCAGTTCTCTGAGTTTTTCCAGGTCTTTGTATTTGGGCTGATCGTCGGTAAAGCTCGGGAATATTTCTCTTATCCGTTTATAAACTAAGGCGGTGAGAGGGGCGAGCTTTGGCGGACAGCGGGAATAGTCGATGGCCTGGGCGACCGACATCAGCTGGATGCTCAACACTTCGAAGGAGTTGTCGATCACTTTTTTTGTAAGCAAGGCTGCATTAGAACCCATGCTGACAATGTCCTGGTTGTCGTTGTTATTGGGTATGCTGTGCACGTACATGGGGAAGGAGAGCGTCTGGTTCTCGGCGACGGTAGAAGTAGCGGTGAACTGTACGCCCTGCATGCCGAAGTTAAAGCCCAGTACGCCCATGTTCAAAAAAGGCGGAAACTTCTGGTTGAGCCTATCGTTGAGCAGGTAGTTGAGCTGTCTTTCCGACAGCATCGACAAACGGGTGATGGCGATCTTGAGCTTATCCATTTCAAGAGAGACATAATCGCCATGGAAATTACCGCCGTGAAAGATGTTGTTGTTGGCGTGATCGACGACTGGGTTATCGCTTACGGAGTTGAGTTCGTCGACCAGGACCTGCGCGGCCTGGGATACTGTATCGTAAACCGGACCCAGGATCTGCGTGACGCAGCGGAGGGAATAGTATTCCTGTACTTTGTCTTCGAAGACCTCTTGTTCGAGGCTGCCGGGGTGATAGAGGTGTTCGGTCCGGCTGCGGATCAGCTTGCTCCCGCTGAGCATGTCCCGGAACATGGCTGCGATGCGCTGTTGACCCCGATGGTGTTTTACCTGGTTAAGTTCCCGGCTATAGTGGTCGTCGTAGGCTTCGACCACTTCGTTGGTCATCGCCGAAAGGATCACCGACCATTGGACCAGTTTTTGGGCCCGGAGGATATTGACGAGGCCTATGGCGGTCATGACGCTGGTCCCGTTGAGGATGGCGAGTCCTTCGCGGATGCGGATGGTGAGCGGTTTTAGCTGCTGCCGGGCAAAGACTTCGGCCGTGGGCTGGACCTTGTCTTCGAAGAACACCTCTCCTTCGCCGATCAGGGTCAGGCCGATATGCGCCAATTGGACGAGATCGCCGCTGGCGCCGACACCGCCATGTTCGTAGATGCAGGGCGTGATATCTTTATCGATCAAGTCCTTCAACAGGCTGCACAATTCCGGATGCACGCCGGAGTAGGCCCGCATAAGGCAATTCAAGCGGGCGATCATGGCTGCTTTCGCCAGCAGGGGTGGAATGCGGCTGCCGCTGCCGGAGCTATGGCTGCGGATGAGATTGTACTGGAGTTGGAGGAGGTTCTCAGGCTCGACCTTGTATTGCGCCATGGGACCGAAACCCGTATTGATCCCGTAGATCAGTTTGTCGGCTGAGAAGCTGGTCAGAAAATTATAATTGGTCATCACCTTTTCCAGGGCTTTTTCGTCCAGGGGCAGCGGTGACTTGCCATACAGCAACGTTGAAAAATCATCCAGGGAAAGGGCTTGCTGGCCAACAGGTGTCATACACGAAATTTTATTTTCTCCGGTCAATAAATTTGATTGCCTTTCTTGCTGCTTCGGGAAACTGTAGCTGCTGCAGTTGTTCCGGGCCCAGGTAGTCGATCCGCGGGCTTACCCTTAGCCTGGCTTGCAGATAGGACCTGATCCGATGATCGCTTTGTTGACTATTGGCGGCGGGAACGATATGGAGCAGGATCTCGTCGAGGCCTACCTCATTGGAGTATACTTCCACCGCAAAATCGACGACCTCTTCCATCTCGGCCAGCAGATCGAACAAGGCGGGGGGGTAGAGGGTCGTTCCTTTGAATTTGATCATCTGCTGTTGGCGGCCAATAATGGGCGATAGCCTGAGCGTATGCCGGCCGCAGGTGCAGGGCTGGTCGGAAAAGGTGCAGATGTCCCCTGTTTTGTAGCGTACGAGGGGCATGCCTGTCACGCCGAGGGTGGTGATCGTGACCTCTCCGGCCTGGCCGGGTGCCGACGGCAGGCCGTTCGCGTCGAGTAACTCGACGATCAGCAGTTCCGGCTGGAGGTGGCCGCCCTTTCCCGCGCCGCATTCGGTAAATGCGGTTTGCATTTCAGTGGATGCATAGGTGGAGTAAAGTCCGATGTTCCAGGCATCGGTGATCTTCCGGCCCAGGATGTTGAGCGAAAAATCCTGGTTGCGGATATTCTCGCCGATACAGATGGCTTTTTTTACGGAGGAGCCGGCCATATCTATATGCCGGTCGTGGGCATAGCGGATGAGTTTTAATAAAAAAGAAGGCACGGTTACCAGTACGGTGGGTTTAAGCCGGTGGATGGTTTCCCACTGCAGGGCGGGTACGCCCGGCCCTACGCGGATGATCCCCGCGCCCAGGCGGCGAAGTCCGGAATAATAGGCGATCCCGGCCATAAACTGGCGGTCGAGCGTGAGCATCAGTTGGTAGAGGTCGCCGGGAGAGCCGTCGGCGCAATCAAATGACTTGTATTCATTGTATGCCAGTCTGTCCAGGTCTTCGGAAGTGAGTGCGATGGTCACCGGACTGCCGAGCGTGCCTGATGTGGCGGTGTATTCGGCGATCTCGTTTTTCGGAACGCAAATAAAATCTTCATTGCGTATCTGGAGGTCTGTCTTGCAGGTAGTGGGGATGCGGGAAAGGTCTGCCAATGTGCGGATGGATGCGATGTCGATCCGGTGCCGGGCAAAATGGTCTTTGTAAAAAGGCGAATACCGGGCAACATATTCCAATAGTAATGTCAGCTTCTGCTCCTGCATGGCCTTTATCTCGCCTGCCGGTTGAAATAGTGCTATCGCCATTGCTTTGAGGGTGGGAGGTGTTGGAGTATCCGTTCTTGTGCGGCCTTGAGCTCCGCTGGTCCGAGCTTTAGCTTGTGACGGGTAAAGTTGACGTCATCGGCGCTGTCGATAGGAATAAGGTGCACGTGTGCATGGGGCACTTCGAGGCCAACCACAGAAATGCCGCACCGGTTACAAGCAAAGGCGCTTTCGATGGCGTTCGCTATGGGCCTGGCGAAAAGCATTATTTCGCTGAGGCAGGCGTCGGGCAGGTCGAAAAACTTGTCGATCGCTACTTTTGGTACGACGAGCGTATGCCCTTCCCGCAGGGGAAAGATATCGAGGAACGCGAAAAACCGGTCGTTCTCCGCTATTTTGTAAGAAGGTATTTCTCCCGCGATGATCTTTGAAAAGATGGTCACGCGGTAATATTTTCAATTTTGAATTGAAGGGTGCCCGCGGGAACATTTACGTTGGCTACTTCGCCCACTTTTTTACCCAGCAGTCCTTTGCCGATCGGAGAGGTAACGGAGATCTTTCCCATTTTGAGGTCGGCCTCTTTTTCGGATACCAGGAAATAGGTCATTTGCTTTTTATTCGTGAGATTGGTCACCGTGACTTTTGTCAGGATGGACGCCTTGCTGGTATCGATGGTACCCTGGTCCATGACCCTAGCGTTGGCCAAGTCGCTCTCCAGTTTTTGTATTTTGGCTTCGAGCAGGCCCTGCGCTTCTTTTGCCGCATCGTATTCCGCGTTTTCCCGCAGGTCTCCTTTTTCGCGGGCTTCAGCGATAGCCTTGGAAGCGGCTTGTCTTTCGGTTGTCTTCATTTTTTGCAACTCTCCCCTCAACTGTTCCAGGGCGTCTTTTGTGAAATAAGTAAATCCACTCATAACTTCACTTTTTTGTGTACAAGGAAAAAAAATACAACGCCCCGGAAATATCCAAGACATTGCACTATTTCATTTACGTTATCATGCTGCGTCAATCGTTTACCGCCCGCAGCAGTATTTTTGGCTAATCGGCTAGGGACCCCGCGTCCACAACGGCAAAAATAGTGAAAATGGCCTAAATCCCCAGTTTTTCCAGGGTTACCTGGGCCATTCTTAAAAAAGCCTCGTGGGTGTAGCCGGCGATATGGGGGGTGATCAGGACGTCCGGACGGGCGAGGAGTTGGTCGAGCTGCTCCCGTTGTTCGGGGGTGTACGAATCGAGTTTTTCGTTTTCCAGGACGTCGAGGGCGGCTCCGGCGATCTTCCCTGTTTCCAGGGCGCGGATCAGCGCCCGGGTATCATGGACCTTCCCTCTGCAGGCATTGACGAAAATGGGTTTCTTTTCCAGGGAGTTGAAAAAATCATCCCCGGCCATATGGCGGGTTTCCTCCGTAAGGGGGACATGAAAGCTGATGACATCGGCGTAACGTGCCAATTGTTCGAGGGAGGCCTCCCGGACCTTGCCTTTTGCGAAGCCGAATTTGTACTTATCATAGGCCAGGATCGTGACGTCGAAGCCGGCGAGTAGTTTGGCAAAGGCTCCGCCGGTGTTCCCGAAACCTATGATGCCGACGGTCCGGCCGCTGAGTTCGAGGCCCCTGTTGGCGTCGCGCATCCATTTGCCTTCCTTTATCTCCTGGCTGCTGATGACCAGTTTATTCATCAGGGCGAGGACCATGCCGAGGACATGTTCGCCGACGGCATTGCGGTTACCTTCCGGGCTGCTCACGCAAAGAATGCCTCTTGCGGCGGCGTAGGCGGTATCGATGAGTTCCATGCCGCTGCCCAGGCGGCCGATCCATTTCAGGTCGGGGGCCTTGTCGATCATAGCGGCGTCTATCCGGAGGCGGGTCGTGACGATCAGGCCTTCCACGCCATCGAGGGATGCCGACAATTCATCGTAGGTGATCTGCGGGGCATATTGAACGTCGTAGCCTTTTTGGATAAGGGTCTGGATGAGGTAATCGTGGACTTTTGCTGTGAGAATGGCTTTTTTCATTCTGCTGTTGTTGGTATTAATTGATTAGCGCATTTTCCAGGTGAGGGCGGCAAAATCTGCCACCGACAACTGCTCGGCGCGTTTGTCGAATATCGGGTCACCCAGTTGGGTGGGCTCGAAAAGGGCGCGAACGGCATTGCGCAGGGTCTTTCGCCGCTGGTTGAAGGCCGTCTTCACCAGGAGGAAGAAGCGTCTTTCATCCTTAAAGGCCGGGGCCTCGCGCGGTATCAGCCGGATGACGGCACTTTTGACCTTGGGTGGCGGATTAAAACTCTGTTCGCTCACCTCGAAAAGGTATTCCACCTCAAAAAAAGCCTGGATGAGCGCGCTGATCACGCCGTAGACCTTACTGCCTTCTTTGGCGGCTACGCGTTGAGCGACTTCTTTCTGGAACATGCCGACCATGGTTTCGAGCTCCGTTTTCCAGTCGAGCATTTTGAACAGGATCTGCGACGAAATATTATAGGGGAAATTGCCGATGACGGTGAATTTACCTTCGAAGGGCTTGTCGATGTCCAGGATACTGGCGTGGATCAACTTTTCTTTCAGTTCCGGCCACGCCTGTTCCAGGTGGCGGATCTTCTCTTCGTCGAGTTCTACGGCTTTGAGGTCGATCCCTTCCATTTTGATCAAATGACTCGTGAGTGCCCCGGCGCCCGGTCCGACTTCGAGTAATTGTTTGAAAGGATGTTCGCAAACTGCGGCCACGATCTTGCGGGCGATATGCTCGTCTTTCAGGAAGTGCTG
The DNA here is from genome assembly GCA_965214315.1 of Puia sp. Taxonomy (GTDB): domain Bacteria; phylum Bacteroidota; class Bacteroidia; order Chitinophagales; family Chitinophagaceae; genus Puia. Next base: position 191,914 of record CBDCBP010000009.1, read on the forward strand.
GCCGAGGGATTTTTTTAGGGTGTACATGCAGGGTGCAAAATTACGTATATTTAGCCCCTTAAACCGAGCGCAAGCCAACTTTAGCCACGCGAGGGTTCGAGGCGACCAATGAAAAATAGTCATTTTCGTCTGAATGCATTGAAATACGAGTACCATGAGCAATCAACAACAAAAACCGGTGATAGGGGTCTCAGTAGGGGATGTGAATGGGATCGGCACCGAGCTGATCATCAAGACCTTTTCGGACCACCGGTTGCTGGAATTCTGTACGCCGCTGATCTTTGCTTCGAACAAACTGATCAATTTTTACCGGAAGTTCTCACCGGATGTCAACATCAATTATCAAAATACGAAGGATCTTACCCGCATCGCGCACAAGCAGGTCAATGTCTATAATTGCTGGGAGGAAGAGATTGCCGTTGTTCCGGGACAGTTGACGGATATCGGCGGAAGCTATGCGGTAAAGAGCCTGACGATGGCTGTAGAAGCGTTGCGGGACAGAAAGATCCAGGGGCTGGTGACGGCGCCTATCCATAAAAAGAATACGCAGAGTCCGGGTTTTGATTTCACCGGTCATACGCCTTACCTGAAGCAGGCATTCCATGTCAATGATGTGGTGATGCTGATGGTCTCGGAAAACTTCCGGGTAGGCTTGGTCACGGAGCATGTACCGGTAAAGGACATTGCCAAGTACATCACCCGCGAGGCCATCCTTTCGAAGCTGACTATCCTCAACGAAAGCCTGATGAGGGACTTTGGCATCGACAAGCCGAAGATCGCCGTGCTGGGGTTGAATCCGCATGCGGGTGATGAAGGGCTGGTAGGAAGAGAAGAAGAAGACATCATCAAGCCTGCGATCAAGGATGCCAAGCATAAGATGCTGGTATTCGGGCCTTACAGCGCCGATGCTTTTTTTGCACGTGGGTATCAGCATCGCTTTGACGCGGTCCTTGCCATGTATCATGACCAGGGGCTGATCCCTTTTAAATCGTTGGCCAACGGCGAGGGGGTAAATTTTACGGCGGGGCTGCCGATGGTGCGGACCTCACCCGATCATGGCACGGCCTTCGATATCGCCGGCAAGAATAAGGCCGACAACACTTCTTTTATCGAGGCTATCTATGCCTGTCTGGACATCATCCGCCACCGCCAGGAATATGAGGAGAACAGAAGCAATCCCATGCGGAAGATGGGGGCCGCGGTGCTGGCGAATGCGGTGGATGAGAAGATCGAGGGCAATCGCGGATAGTCGTTCCGGGCGGGGAGAGCGGGTCCGGTCGGTGACGGATGAGGCTCATTTAGTTGATTTACAAAGGCATGGCGGCATAGTGTTGGCTGGGTCAGGTAGGTGGGTAATTTATTTGCCGGCGGGGCTTGCAAAAATAGAAACAAGCGTCTATCTTTGGGTTATATCGCGTAAGCGGACCCTCCTTTCGAAATTACAATTCCCCCGAAAAACAGCTCAGCATCCTTTAAACAGAAGTCATTCGTTTTGATCGAACGTTCCTTCCTTTGAATTGCCCCTGTATTCGCTGCAGGTATAGCATGTATTCATTCATTCACCTCTTGAAAATTACAAAGATGAAAAGGAACTTCTTAACGGTTTTGTTTTCTGCGCTGCTCCTTCAATCGCTGTTTGCTGAAACTTCCACCTCTATTACCGACAATTTCAATTCCCGGCCCGGCGTACAACTTACCGATGTAAAAGGCTTTTTACAGGGCAGGTGCTGGTTCTTCGCTGACTTCGATGTCAATCGCAGTGGATGGACACCCAGCATCGAAGGTGATGGGGCGATGGTATCCGGTACCGGCGCCAGTGCCACTGAACGCACCGGTATCTATACGCCGTTGCTCGAACTGGGGGCCAGCATTCCGCTTTCTTTTTCTTACAGGTTTAGCGCTGCGGTCACCGATCGCAGGTGGATCAAAGTCATTGCAGTCGACGGCAATGAGCATCCTGTTACGGTTCTGGACAGTCTCGAACTGACGGGGAGCGAAGCCAACCACACTTACACCTACAACAAGCTACTCGCCTATCCCGGTACTTATAAGATCTTTATCAATTACCAGGGTATGGGCGGCAACGAACGGATTGCCATCGACCAGTTGAACATTGGTGCCGCCACGCATTATGCTTCAACCTGCAATGTGGCGCCTGTGGCGACCCGCGACCGGTTTGCCGGAACGGCTTCCCATACGGCCAGCGGAAATGTGTTGAGCAATGACTACGATCCCAATCACGAAATGCTGACAGCCTATCTGCTGGCGGAGTCTCCGGACGGGCGGGTGGACCTTAACAAAGACGGTGAGTTTGTGTTTACGCCTAAAGACGGTTTCGCGGGCAACAGTACCCAGTTCGCCTATAAAGTTTGCGACAATGGTTCGCCCGCGCTCTGTTCTATCAATACGACGGCGACGATCCGGTTCCCCAGCAAGAGCACGCTGACAAGCTTCGAGGCCTTGTACAGCAAAAAAGATGTAGCCATCAACTGGAATGTTTCCACGGATAACCAAAGCAAGGTCTTCGAAGTAGAACGAAGCCTTGATGGAACGCTTTACAAGAAAGTCGGTGAGGTAAGTGCGGGAGCCAGCGGTGAATATACCTTCAATGACAGGATCCATGAGCTGGAACGTAAGAACGACCTGTATTACCGGCTGCGCCAGGTAGACGGATCCAAGGTCACTTATTCGAAAGTGTTGATCGTTCGGTCCTATGGCACCAAGAGCGTTGAAGCGGTGAGTGTAACGCCCGATCCCAATGTCAACGATATCCAGGTGAATGTGCAATTAAAGGAAAAATCTTTTGTGATGATGCGCATTACGGATGACAACGGCAGTGAACTGATCAAGCAGACGGCGATGGGCACCAATGGGTCCAACATGTACAATATCGAAGGCACTTCCCAACTGCAGCCAGGCACGTACAACCTGGAAGTGATCATCAACAGCAACGAGAGACTGACAATGAAGCTCGCTAAGAGTTAAGGCTATTATTGAAATATGGAAAACAGGGGCGTCCGGCTTAAACAGTCACGGCGCCCTATTTTTTTATGTTAAGGTAGCTTTGGAGATCGCGGACGTATTCCTCGAAGGCATGGACGCCTTCGGGTGTTATTTTACAAACGGTTTGCGGATAATTGTCTTTGAAAGATTTGATGACATCGATATACCCTGCCTCTTTGAGCTTGTTGATCTGGACGCTGAGGTTGCCGGCGGAAGAGTTGGTCTTTTCCCTGAGGTAGGTGAATTCGGCTTCTTTTAAGGTGATCAATATCGAGATGACCGCCAGCCGCAGTTGAGAATGTAATATCGGGTTGAGATCTTTAAACATTTTGTCTTTTTGCTTTCAGATAGGATTTTCTGAGGATAAGGCCGGGGATGAACCAAGCGAGCAGACCGGCGGCCGCCAAGTATAACATGACATAGGGATAGGGGGTAAAGGTGCTGAGAATGGCGAAGACCCAACAGGCCAGGCCGCCGAGGAGCATCGGCCGGAAACGCCGGGCGTAACCGGTGGCGAAAGTGGGGATACCATAAATGGTCAGGTAGAGGGCAGGTTGTTGGGGCAATTGGTACCTGGTAGCGAAATACGAGATGAGAAAGATAGAGATGCCGAAGCTGATCCAGATACCGCCGATATGGTCATCCTCATGATGTTTATACCGCCGGTCTTTCCGTTCCCGGATCGCGATGATGGCCTGGGGTCCTACCGCGGCGAGGGTAAGGAACCAAACATAATCCAGCGGCCGCCAATCCAGCCAGTAATTGACGAAAGCGGCCAGGCCGCAAAAGACGGTTACGCTACCCCACAGAAGGGCACTCAATCCACTGTCGAAATAATCATTTTTCGCCTTGGTGATCATCCGGGTGATCAATTGCAGGCTCTCTTCACTGGTCAGTTCTTTTTCTTGTTCCATTATTCAAAAATGAGTTAAAATAAGAAAGGGAAGGCGGCGGCATGAAAAAGCTTCTGCCACCGCCCTGCTATTAAAGTTATTGGCACATCGCGAGTTGTGCTTCGGCCTCCTTTTGACCCCAGGTGGGATAAAGGGGTTTGGGCTGAGCACTTTTGAAAAGAGCAATTGATTTTTCAAAAACGGGTTTTGCCTTATCCTTGCCGCCGCCGAATTGGGGCGGAGTATTGAACAGGCTCATACCCATCAGGTAATACAGACGGGGGTTATTGGGATCGGCTGCCATGCCTTTCTGGAGGGCTGCAGCGGCATCCTGGCCGTTCGTCATATAACGGGATTGGGGGTCGACCAGCATTTGCTGGGTAGCGGACATATTCTCCACGGTGTAGGTCTCTGCATTCTTTTCGATGGCTTCTGCTTTGGCCAGGTAGGCGTTGATCTTTTGCGCATTGGCATCCTTGTCTTTGGTGTTTGGGTTCCAGCCGATCCAGGTCTGGGCAAGGGCGGCGTAATAATAAGGCAGCCATTGCGTTTTTTCTGCGTCGCCGATCCGGTCAAAAGTAGCGGCGAGGCTTGTGAGCTGGTCAATGGACTTAGCTGAATCCATCAGGATGATATTTTTCTGCATGGTCTGGACATACTTGTCCGATTGGGCCTGGCTGGTCAGGCCGATCAGGAGGGCGAAAAAAAGGATTGTCTTTTGCATAGTCGTTGTTTTTTATTTTAAGAGAATTAAATGCTTATGCCTGTTACTAGTACCTGCTTACAGATTATTGTTGATGGCGTCCTGGGAACGATCGACACCCCAGCTCAGGAAGCAACCGACGAAATAAAACCGGTTTGCGGGGGGTGTGATCGGTTGTTTATAGAGGCCGCTATAGGAAAAATTGTATCCATAGACCTGGTTATAGCCTAAAATATTGCTCACGCTGGCAAACCATACGACGAACATCCTGGCCTTGGGATTACCGACGCTGGGAACATATTCGGCGCTGAAATTAAGGCTATTGAAATCCCTTGTCTTGCCGCGTTCTGCCAGGTTATATTTGTTCATGCTGTCGAGGATAAAGTTGTAGTATGGGCGGCCGGTGGCATAGCTATAGGTGATGTTGACGCCGGATTTGATCTTTGTGAAGAAGCGTTTCATTACTATAGAGGCGGTATGCGTGGCGGCAAAGGATGGCATGAGCTGCGACGTATAATTCAGGTAATTGCGTTTGGTATCCAGGTAGGAATAGCTGATCCAGTAGTCGAAATTCTTAATGGTTTTTTTGTCGCGCCAGAACAGTTCGGCGCCTTTGGCGTAACCGCTTCCCGAGTTATTGAAGGTGGAATAAAAATAGTTGATGGGAACGGTCTTGATCAAATCCTCGTATTTTTTATAATAGGCTTCGACGCGGAAGATCCTGTCATTGGACATCTTCTGGTAGTTGATGATATAATGCGTCGCTTTGGTAAAACCTACGTTGGTGGTATAGAAAAGCTGGCTGTTTTCCGGTTTCTGGTAGAAGATGCCATAGGCCAGGGAGACCTGGGCATCCTTTCCTGTCTTATAGGCCAGGGATACGCGGGGCGCGATATCGGATTTGCTGATGATCGATGAATATTCATACCGGACGCCTATTTTAGCGGCCAGCGCGTTGGTAAAGAAAAGATCGGTTTCGGCAAAAATAGCATTGTAGTTATCCTTGAATTTCAAGAGGGTATCGGAATTGTATTCATTGGTCCTGTATTTCTGATAATTATAGGAATACCAGTATTCGGAGCCGAAGCGGATGGCGCTGATGCCGCCCAGCTTCTTGTCGAAGACGGCTTTTACCTGCGAAAGGTCCTGCCTTTGATCGATGCCGAACTGTTTATAGTTCATCCAGAATACGGAATCGGGAAAGGATATGGGTTTGTTGGCAGCGCTCTGCACTTGTTGCCCGATATTATCCAGGTTGGTGCTGTAACTGGCACCCAAATTCATTTTCCAGCCATTACTCAGGTATTCCTTCCAACTCAGGTTGTTATACCAGTTATGGTTGGCGAGGGAAAAGGCATCTTTCATATTGAGGCTGTCCCAGTCCTGGCGGCGCAGGCCCAGGTCGCTGTAGGAAAACGTGCTATAATATTTAATCATGCCGCCGCCTTTGGTCTTGATCCTGAAGTTAGCGTCGGCCGTATGGAACTGCGGCATGCTGAAGTAATCGGGAACCTGTTTGACCGCATGGAAATAGAGGTCTACATTGGTATAGTTGTAAGAAAAGCCCCATGAAGCGTTTTTGTCTTTGGCCAATTGTTGCGTGCCAAGACCGACGATGATCGGCGAAACGGTGGCATCTATCTCTGATTTCTCGGGCAGGTCGATGGATTCCAGCAGGACGACGGCTGACAAGGCCTGTCCGTAAAGCGCGGAATAGCCGCCCGTGCTGAACACAGTGCCTTTGAACAAGAACGGGGAGAACCGTCCCCGGGAGGCGATATCGGGTACACTGCTCAGGTAGGGGTTGTTCACCAATGTCCCGTCGATGTATTGTTTGGCTTCGTAACCGGCGCCGCCGCGTACGAACAAGCCTTCCTGTTCGCCGATCTGTTGGGCGCCGGGAAGTGTTTTGAGGGCGGCGGTGATATCGGCGTTGGAGCCGGCGGTAGTGGCTACGTCGAGGGAGCTTAGGACGGCGCCGCGTTTGGCGTCGCCGGCGGTGAAGGAGCCGGCGGTGATGGTCACGGCTCTCAGTTCGCTGAGCTGTTCCTTTAATACGATGTGGAGGGTAATGGGGGTACCCGTTGTCGAAATAGGCTGTTCGACTGTGTTATAGCCAATATTGGTGACGAGGAGGGTAAAATTGCCTTTGTCGGCGGCCTGGAAGTGGAAATTGCCGAGGGAGTCGGCGGTGGCACCGTCGTAGGAATCTTTAATGGTGATACTGGCGCCCCGGATAGCGTGTCCTTTGCCGTCTTTGACGGTACCGGAGACGGGGGTTTGGGCGGTAAGCCAGCCTGCCAGGATGAGAAAGGTGGTGAGAAGAATGGGTGCTTTCATAACGCTGCTCATAAGTTTCAGCTAAGGTAGTTTGGTTTATTTTATAAACCAAACTGTTTTATAAATTTATTTGTTTTTGTCGGTTGATAGCGGAGAGCCGCCGGTAAATGGCGGTGGGAGGCCGGTGAATTCGCCGGTGCGGGTGGGGCGGCGGAAGTTTAACGGGGCGCGTTGAGGGTTTGGGGGCAAAAAAAGGCCAGGCTTAGAAAAGCCCGGCGGTTGTTGATCGTACCCTTTAAAACTAAAATCTTCCTATTGTAATATATTTGACGACTACATGATCTGACCTGGCGTCACGATAAATGTTGCCATTTGACAATCAGCTGAATACGGGATAAACCGCGAAAGAGGAGTCGATAATGCCGATACGGATCCCCTGGCGACAAAGCCCGGTCATTGCTTCCGATATTGCACGGATAAAACTAAAAGAGAGGATTGGAGATAAAAATGTAAGAAGTGTTTTTCGGGAACTTGGAGGGGGTGTCTGTGATGACGTTGTAAAGATTGCCAAAAGTTTTTAATTCTGCAAGTGTTTGAAGCGATTTTTTTGAATAAAAAAGACCGCACATGGTGCGGCCTTTTATTTTAAAGAGCTGCTATTTGTATTGGGGAATGAGGTTATTTGCCAGCTCTACCATTTTTCTTTATACCGTCATCGGGCAGGTTGCCTTTCTTGAATTCCGCGAGCACTTCGGGGAGTTTGTTGTCCATCTCCATAAGGAAATGATCTTCGAAGTCCCTGACCTTGCTCACCTTTACCTGGCGCATCAGGCCCTGTGTGCCCAGATAGATGATCGCTACCTGGCGTTCGACGGAGAACGGCGAATATTGCGGCTGTTTGAGGATCTCCACATTCCGGGCGCCCTTGTCGATGATAAGTTTTGTCGCCGCATCCAGGTCACCGCCGAATTTTGAGAAGGCTTCCATCTCCCGATAGAGGGCCTGGTCAAGTTTGAGGGTACCGGCTACTTTCTTCATGGATTTGATCTGTGCGTTACCGCCCACACGGCTAACGGAGATGCCCACATTGATAGCGGGGCGGATACCGGCGTTGAAGAGGTTACCTTCCAGGAAGATCTGTCCGTCGGTGATGGAGATCACGTTGGTAGGGATATAGGCCGAGACGTCACCGGCCTGGGTCTCGATGATGGGTAGGGCGGTCAGGGAGCCGCCGCCTTTGACGAGGTGTTTGATAGCATCTGGCAGGTCGTTCATGTTCCTTGCCACGCCATCGTCGGCGATGATCTTCGCGGCGCGTTCGAGCAGACGGCTATGGAGGTAGAATACGTCACCGGGATAGGCTTCGCGGCCGGGCGGGCGGCGGAGCAGCAGGGATACTTCGCGATAGGCTACGGCCTGTTTGGAAAGGTCATCATAAATGATGAGGGCGGGCTTGCCACAGTCGCGGAAGAACTCACCGATAGCGGCTCCGGCGAAGGGTGCGTAGAATTGGATCGGCGCGGGGTCGGCGGCTGAAGCAGCGACGATCACGGTATATTCGAGTGCGCCATGGTCGGCCAGGGTCTTCATGACACCGGCAACGGTGGATGCTTTTTGACCGATGGCCACATATACACAGTATACCGGTTTCCCGGCCTTGAAGAATTCCTTTTGGTTGATGATGGCATCGATGGCGATCGCCGTCTTCCCGGTTTGCCGGTCGCCAATGATCAGTTCGCGTTGTCCGCGGCCGATGGGGATCATTGCGTCGATGGCCTTGATGCCGGTCTGCAGTGGTTCCTTTACTGGTTCGCGGTAGATGACACCGGGGGCCTTGCGTTCCAGCGGCATTTCATATTTTTCGCCGGCGATCGGACCTTTGCCGTCGATGGGTTCGCCGAGGGTATTCACGACACGGCCGAGCATGCCTTCGCCAACGTTGATCGAAGCGATCTTGCCCGTGCGGCGCACCGTCGAGCCTTCCGAAATATCTCCGCTATCGCCCATCAATACCACGCCGACATTGTCCTCTTCCAGGTTCAATGCGATGGCCCTTACACCGTTCTCAAATTCCACGAGTTCCCCGCTGCCGACATTGCTGAGGCCGTAAACGCGGGCGATCCCATCCCCTACCTGCAGTAACGGTGCCCACTTCTTCCAATTCCGCGGCAAACATCGGCATTTTCCCAGTTGCTGACGCAATATCGCAGAAATTTCATCCGGTTTGATCTCTGGCATAGTGTATCTAGTTTGAAGTTTGTTAGTCGTTAATGTTTGTCCCTAATATTTGCCTTCAGGCAGCCGATTACAGCTTGTTGTGGTCGTTGTCTGTCCTTATCTGATCTTGTAAATAAAGTCGTTGTTTTCGAATTGCTTCTTTATCTCATGGAGTTCGTGGGCCACGCTGGCATCGACCATTTTGTCGCCGATCTCGAGGATAAAGCCGCCGATGAGTTCTTCCCGCACGGACGTTTGCAGTTCGATATGCTGTAAATCATGGCCGTCATTTATTTTGGATACAATTTCTTGCTTGACGGATTCTTCGACGGGTACGGCGGTAGTGAGCTTGACAATCTCGATACCCTTGTACGTCTTGTATTGAGCGATAAAGGCCGCAGCGATCCCGGGCAGATGGCCCTCCCGCTCTTTTGCCAGCAGCAGCTTGTAAAAAGCGACGGTGAGCGGCGACACCTTCCCCGCCGTTACGGTATCCAGAATGACACCTTTCTTATCTGCTTTTATAACCGGGCTGCGCAGTACGCTGACAAATTCTTTACTTGTGCGACAAACAGTGTTCAGAAGAAGCATATCGTTGTAGACCTCTTCCAGCTGACCTCGCTCGATGGCCAGGTCAAGGATGGATTTGGCATAACGTGCCGATAAACGGGGATTGGGCGTCATAGTTTAGTTCATTTTCACTTCGTTGGACAATTGGCGGATATAGTTCTCCTGTGCCGGCTTGTCGGCGAGTTCGCGGCGAAGGATCTTTTCCGCTACTTCTACTACCAGGTTGCCCACTTCGTTCTTGACTTCCGTGATTGCTGCCATTTTTTGTTGTTCGATGGCGATGCGGGCGTCGGCGATGATCTTGTTCGCCTCTTCTTTGGCCTGTTCTTTTGCCTCGTTTACGATCTTTTCCTTCGTCTCCCGGGCTTCTTTGAGCAATTGGGCTCTTTCTTCGCGGGCCTTGGCGAGTAGCGCTTCGTTCTCGTTCTTCATCTGGGCCATTTCCACCTTGATCTTTTCGGCGGAAGCCAGGGAATCGGCGATGCCAGTTTCTCTTTCCTTCAGTGATTTGAGGATCGGTTTCCAGGCCAGGCTCCGGAGAACGAGAAGGAGGAGGAGGAAGATAATGACGTTCCAAATAAATAGGCCTAAGTCGGGAGTCAATAAATTCATATACGTCTTATAATAGTAGAATGGTTAAGAGAAAAATACTGCATCCTCGGCCCTTTGCGTCGGACGCAGTACGTTTTTTACGTGCTTACTTCTGGAATACAGCAAGCAGACCGGCAACGGCAGCCAGAAGGGCAACCCCTTCGACCAGGGCCGCGGCCAGGATCATGTTAGCACGGATGTCGTTCGAAGCTTCCGGCTGGCGGGCAATGGCGTCAACAGCGCCTTTACCGATCTGACCGATACCGATACCGGCACCGATAGCGGCGAGGCCTGCACCCAAAGCACCGTACCCGGGCTGTACTACGTCCAACAGAGTGTTCATCATCGTCATCTTGTTTGGTTTTATAATTAAAAAAAACTTGAATTTACTTTGTGCCTGCGGCCATGGCTTTTAGGCGACTACTGTGTCCTCCTGGTGTCCGTGCTCATCTTCATGTCCGCCTTCGAAGGCCTGGGCGATAAACACTGCCGTGAGGTTCGCGAAAATAAAAGCCTGTATGAATGCAACCAGCACCTCGATCACGTAGATAAAGAGCGAGAGCAGGACGAAGAAAGGTGAAGTTCCCCAGCCCAGGCCGGTACTCATCGCACCGAAGATAAAGATCAGGATGATGAAGCTGAGGATGATGATATGCCCCGAGATCATGTTGGCGAAGAGCCTGATGATGAGCGCGAAAGGTTTGGTAAAGATGCCCATCAGTTCTACCGGGAACATGATGAATTTGATAAGGAAGGGTACGGGGGGGTTGACGATATGGCCCCAGTAATGTCTACCCGTGCTGAACATGATCACTAAAAAAGCCAGGATACCAAGCGCCGCGGTAAAGGCAATATTGCCGGTGACATTGGCGGTACCGGGGATCAGGCCCAAAAGATTGTTGATCAGGATAAAGAAGAAGACCGTCAACAGGAAGGGCATGTATCGCTCATACCTGTTGCCCAGGTTGCTCTTGCCCACTTCATCCCGGACGAAGGTAACGACGGGTTCCACTATATTCTGGAAGCCGGTCGGCGCTGTTTTTACCCCTTGCCCTTTGGCGTACTTGCCCGCGATGCTGCTCATGATCCAGATCAGCAGCAGGGCGGAGATGAGGGCCTGCACCACGTTCCTTGTCAGTGACAGGTCATAGACCTTTACGGTAGGGTCTACCTGACCTGCCTCGTTGACGGCCCAAATCTTTCCGGGCCTATAGGTATCCTCATTCAGTTTATTCGCTTCGATGTAGTTTTCGGTCAGGAGGCGGTAGCCGTTTACCAGGGTCTCGCCATGCTCGAAGCGGGAGGACATGAATACCGACCAGCCCTTTGCCGGGGAATAAAGGATCACGGGCAGTGGGATGGAGGCCGGTTTCTTGTTGAAATTGTAGAAATGGAATTCGTGGCCATCGCCGACGTGTTCGAGGATGATCTTGGATGGATTCAGCGGTGCTTCCTTCTTGGCCGCGTCGTCGACGCCGGGAACGGAATCCTGTGCATTACTCACATTAAAAAAAAACAACCCACATAAGCTGAAAGCCGCGACCAATAAAGATTTGAAGCGTCCTGATGCCATACCTTCCTGAAATTTGCCGCAAAGATACGGGGGGAGGGTCAGAATATGAAAATTACATTGAAAAAAGGGGGCGCCGGGGGGTGCGGCCGGGGGTTTTTGGCGTCAGCGGCCGGGGCGGCCAGGGTTCAGGGCGGGTCAGGGGTTTCAGGGGGCGGTCAGGGTTTTTTTTTTCGGAGGCGGTCAGAGGTTCGGGGGCGGCCGGGGGTTCGGGGGCGGCCGGGGGTTCGGGGCGGGGTCAGGGGTATCGGTGGCGGCCAGGGGTTTCGGTGGCGGTCAGGGGTTCGGGGGCGGTCAGGGGTTTCGGGGGCGGCCGGGGATTCGGGGTCAGGGGTATCGGGGGCGGCCGGGTTCGCGGCGGGGTCAGGGGTTCGGTGTCTGCCCTAGGAGGCTTTGCGCTCGCTTGTGTTTTGTTTACTGAACTGCATCTCGTGGAGCTTGAAATAGAAACCGCCCCGGGCCAGGAGCTGGTCGTGGGTGCCCATTTCGCGGATCTCGCCTTTATCGAGGACGATGATCAGGTCTGCCTTGCGGATGGTCGAAAGCCGGTGGGCGATGACGATCGAGCTGCGGCCCGAGATCAGTTTGTCGATCGCCTCCTGTATCAACTGTTCGGACTCGGTGTCGACGGAAGAGGTCGCTTCGTCGAGGATCAGGATCGAGGGGTCGTATAACAGGGCGCGGGCGAAAGAGAGGAGTTGTCGTTGTCCCAGTGAAAGTGAACTGCCCCTTTCCATGACATTGTAATGATAACCGCCCGGCAGTTGCATGATAAAGTCGTGCATGCCGATCAGTTTCGTCGCTTCCACTACTTTTTCCATTGGGATGCTGTCGTTGCGCAGTGTAATGTTGTCCACGACGGAGCCGGAAAAAAGAAAGACGTCCTGCAGCACCACGCCGATGCTCCGGCGCAGTGCATCGAGCCGGTAGTCTTCTATGCGGACGTCGTCGATGCGGATTTCGCCTTCCTGGATATGATAGAGCCGGTTGAGCAGGCTAATGATCGAGGTCTTGCCGCTTCCGGTATGACCGACAAGGGCGATCGTCTGGCCGGGCTGCATGGCAAAAGAGATGTTCTTCAGCACATAACGGTCGCCCGTGTACGCAAAGCTCACCTTATCGAACACCACTTTCCCTTTTATGCGGGCGGGCGAATAATTGCCCTGGACGGTGATGACGTCGTCATTATCGAGTACCCGGAACACCCTTTCGCTGGCGACCATACCCATCTGCAATACGTTGAATTTATCCGCCATCACGCGCAGCGGGCGGAACAGCAAATTGAGATAGAGGTAAAAAGAGACGATCTCGCCGCTTAGCTGGAGGGCGTGGGCGTCGGGTGGGTTGGCCTGTTGTGCACAAGCCCAGACGAGCAGACCTGTAGACAGAGCGAGGATGATCTCGACCACTGGAAAGAACACGGAATAGGCGAAGATGGCATTGATATTGGCGTTGCGGTGTTCGCGGTTGATCCGATTGAATTTTTGCGCCTCCCGTTTTTCGGCCGCGAAGGCCTGGACGATCTGCATGCCGGTGATATGCTCCTGCACGAAGGCGTTAAGCGCGGCCACTGCATTCCGTACGCGGATAAACGATTTGTTCACCGACTCCTTGAAGATCCAGGTAGCCAGCATCAGGAAGGGGAAGGGGGCAACGCATATAAGGGTTAGTTGCCAATCGGAGGCGAACATGAACAGCAGGATGGAGACGATCGACAGGAGGTCGGCCAGGAGTGGGATGAGGCCATCGGAGAAGATATCATTGATGGCTTCGATGTCATTGATCGTGCGGGTCGTGAGGGTACCGATCGGTGTTTTGTCGAACTGGGAGAGGTTGAGGCCAATGACTTTTTTATAGACGTCGACGCGCAGGTCGCGGACCACGGTTTGGCCGAGCCATGCGGTGACGAATGAAAAATAGAAGCGGGCAACGGTCTCGATGAGCAGGAGCCCGATCTGCCAGACGGTGAGCCAGACGATCGCGTGCACAATTTTATCTTTCAGGGAAAGGCCGGGTGCCAGACCGGGGCGAATATAATGGTTGATCGTGAGCTGGATGAGCCAGGGCCGGAGTGGAGCGAGGACAGCCAGCAGGATAGAAAGGGCGATAGAGCCATATACCCTGTTCTTGTAGGGCGAAGCGTAGTGGAACACGCGCCCGAGTAAACTGAACTCGAAAATCTTCTTTTTCTTGACGTCCTCAGCCATGCCAGGCAAAAATACGAAGTTTGGCGGCAACGTCAACTATTGCCCGTCGTCCATGGCCTTGCGGTAGGCCTTTATAAAGATAGCGCCCAGGTTCTTGTAAGGAGGAATGTAGTCGTCGAATTTTTCCCGGGCCGCGGGGTCCTTCTGGAAACTGGCTTCGAGCTCCCGCCACATGGGCAGCCATTCGATGTCTTTTCCGGCGAGCAGGGTATTGTTGATGGCTTTGAGGATGGGCTCGTTGACTGTCTTTGTACCGACCTGTTTGGAAGAGATGATGTGCGCATCCTCGCTGATCTTTAGCACCTCGCTGAGGTTGTTATAACCGCCGCAGGAGCCCAGCACGACGATGCGCGCGGTGGCCGGCAGCTGTTCGATCGTATACTTGACGTGGTAGCTGTGACCGCGGTGGATGACGATGGTGGGCTTTAGGTGGTGGTCGTAAAGATAGTCGTCCAACGCCTTCTGCGCTTTGGCATCGGGGTCATCTTCGCCCAACAGCGGTTTGTTCGCAAAAATGAGGATCGGACTGCCATGGGTGGAGGTGATGGTCGTCCATTGTGGGTTCTCGGTGATCTTCCAGTCTGGTTTAGATTTTGGCTTCGCATGGAACAGGGACATAAAATCGGCGTAGGAATTCTGACCGTCTTTGTCCTTATCCCCATAGAAGAACACCTGTTGGATCACGCGGCCGCTATCGTCTATGAGCGACCGGTCGGCCACGGAATATACGGGCGGTATGCCCAATTTTGCCGACAGGTCGATCTTCTTGGTGGAATCCGCGGATTCGAAGAGTATTTGCAGGAGGCTGTAGATGACGAGGCCTTTTTTGTTGCCGGCGGCCACATTCTTGTCGTAATTCCATTTTACCTCATTCAGTATAAAATGAGCCAGGGCCGGACTTTTCTCCACGATGCTGCTATAGGAATCGGCGACATCCACGGCTTCTTCTTCACCGGCGTTCTCGAGGTGGATGACGAAGGATTTCATGATGGTGCCGGCATTTTGTTTGTCCATGGTGCCCAGGAAATGCTCGAGTTTATTGTATGCCGCGGCCATCTTTATAAATTTCCGGAAGTAGTCGCCGTTGACCTGCATCAAGAGGCTATCTCCATGCGGCGACTTCATGCGTTGGAAGATGCGGTCATACACACCCAGGTAGCTGGAGGTATAGATCTCGTCTTCGCTGAGAACGACCAGGTAATAGAGTTCTGCCGGCGTGAGAGGATCGAGGATCTTGAATCGCAGGGCCGGGTTTTCGACGGTGTGCAAGGCGTTAATTTCGCTGACGAAGACCTGTTTTCCCTTTTTTTCCAGCATGTCTGTCAGGGCATTCATCTCGAGGGGGGTATCCCGGAGCGGGGGCAGGACCCTGGCGGCGTAGTCGAGCCGCGTTCTTACGAGCAACCGGTAATAGTTGAGGTCGTCGTTTTTGACCTTGTCGATATCGTCCATGGTCAACCGGCCCTTGACCAGGTTATCCAAGAAAGGAAAGTAGAGGCGGCCGCTCTTGCTGCCGGCCAGCAGGGCCACGGTGTGGATCAACGAGTCCTTGCTGTTGCGGATGCGCCAGGCCAGTTCATTGCCGGCGGCGGCAAAATCGTAGAGCTGCCCTATATTGTTGTGTCCGGCCACGATGATGAGGCTGTCTTCGAAAGGCAGATGGGAATGTGACAATAAGTAATTGAAGATCAGGTTTGGATGCATTTCACAGTATCGGCGGGTCAGTAGCAGGCGCGATGGTTTTACGCCGGGGTTCTCGGAGGGAGCGTAGCTGAAACAATCGACGAGGATCATCCCGGTCTCGTAGGGGCTGTTGGCGATCACCTGTTCGATGCTTTGTCCTTTTTTGTCAAGCGCCATGCATAGGGAAAAGCCGTCTATCAGGCCGGGGGCTTGTGCCGGTGGGATAGTCCTGGCGTTGATAGCCTTAGTGAATCCGCTAAGGGCGTCGGTGAGCCCCCGGAGGTATCGTTTTTTGCTATTGGTGTTAAGGGTGGAGTCGAATTCTATTTGTTGCTGGAGTTCGTCTACCCTGCGGCCGAGGGCGTCGGTGATCTGGAGGTTGACGGTTTCGTCGCGGGAGAGTCGCATCACGCTGTCGTCCTTGTTGCCGCCGAAGGCAAAAAGCTTTTGTTGTTCCTTATCTACTTTGTCATGCCATAACATCCGGTCCTGTGCGACCTTGTAGGGGTAGGCGGTAGGCTGCGCCTGGGTATGGAGAACGGTTAGGAGCCATATAGGAAAGCTGAAATGGAGAAGAAAAAATCGTAAAGTTGGCGTCATAGTGACAACGGGTAGTTCGGGTTTCCTCTGCAAAAATACGACCAATCGGAGATGAAAAGCTAAATAATGCTAATATATACGCGCCCGACTAGTAAAATAATAATGCATAATTTATATTTTTGGGCGTGCGGGTGTGTTATTTATGTATTAACAAATTGTGAACTGACTCGACCCGCTTCTTCGCCAAGCTTTATTTCCAGTAGGTTTGCGTAAATTTTCGATTAATGGACGCTAAAGGCAAGAAGATCCTCATAGCAGACGACGAGCCCGATATTCTGGAGATCATTCAGTATAACCTGACGAAGGAAGGATATGAGGTTATAACGGCCAAGGACGGGGATGAGGCTGTTGGGAAGGCGAAGATCGTGCGGCCGGATCTGATCATTTTAGACATCATGATGCCGAAGAAGAACGGGGTGGAGGTTTGCGAAATCCTGCGTTCCCAGCCTTCTTTCAAGGAAACCCTGATCCTTTTCCTCACGGCGCTGAGCGACGAGGGTTCGCATGTCCGTGGTCTCGAGACGGGAGCAGATGATTATGTGACCAAGCCGATAAGTCCTAAAGTATTGATCAGCAGGGTGAATGCACTTTTCCGCCGGGTCAACAAAGAGCCTGAGGACAAGACCCTGAAGATCGAGAACCTGACGATAGATCCTTCCAAGTTCGAAGTAACGGTAGAGGGCAAGGATGTGACGCTCGCAAAAAAGGAGTTCGAGTTGTTGTATTTATTGGCGTCGAGGCCCGGCCGCGTCTTTTTGCGCAATGAGATCCTCAACCAGGTATGGGGGAATGAGGTGATCGTAGGCGACCGCACGATCGATGTCCATATCCGCAAAATAAGACAGAAACTAGGCCTGGACTGTATCACTACTGTTAAAGGGGTGGGTTATAAATTCAGTCTGTAAACAAGCCATGCCTATTTTTTGTAATTTATGCATCAATGCCTTCGACTAAAAATCTATCTCCCAGACAATTATCCGCACTTACTGCCATACTGCTCGCCTTTCCCATCGCCAGCGGCATCTATATATTGACGGGCAATATCCTTATCGGAGCGACATCCCTGCTGATCATTTTCTCGGGTAGTTACGGCCTTATTCTTTTTACGCTTGAAAAATTCATTTACCGCAAGATCAAACTGATCTATAAATTGATCCATCAGACCAAGGCGACGAAGAAGGAGGAAGTATACTTCAAATATATCCTGCCGCAGAAAAGTATCGATGAGGTGCGGGAGGATGTGGAGAAATGGGGCGAGAAAAGGAATGAGGAGATCGAGCTGCTGAAGAAGAACGAAGCTTACCGCAAGGAGTTCCTGCAGAATCTTGCCCATGAGTTCAAGACCCCCATCTTTGCCATACAAGGGTATGTCGACACGTTGTTGAGCGGTGCCATGGAGGATACCGTTATCCGGAAGAAGTTCCTGGAGAATGCGGCCAAGAATGTGGAGCGGTTGGTCAATCTGATGAATGACCTGGACGAGATCTCTACCCTGGAGCGTGGTGAGCAACTGCTGTACAAACAGAATTTTGTGGTGCAGGATCTGTTGCGGGAAATTTTCGAAAGCCTCTCCATCAAGACCCACAACAAGAATATCAGGACGGCCATAAAAAAGGGCTGCGAATCGCCCATTACTGTCTTTGCCGACAAAGAGAAGATCCGGATGGTGCTGATCAACCTGGTCGAGAATGCGACTAAGTATGGGCGACAGAACGGGAGCATTGTGGCCAGTGTTTACAAAATAGATGAGCGGAATGTGCTTATCGAGGTCAGTGACGACGGTATCGGTATCGAAGAAGAACACCTGATGCGTATTTTTGAGCGATTCTACCGTACCGACTCTGCCAGGAGCCGGGATAAGGGCGGTACCGGGCTGGGATTGGCCATCTGCAAACATATTATTGAAGCTCATGGACAATCCGTCCATGTCCGGAGTACCCCCGATGTGGGCACTACCATTGGTTTCACGCTGGAATCGCGTCGGGATTAATGGTCGAATTTTCGTATTTTTGCCGCCTAAATTGAACTTTAGTGACGACTACGGCGCATGTATTCGACTACGATAAATGGACGGCTAAACTGCCGGAACTTTCCAAGCGGTATCAGTCTGCCAACCCATATCCTTACATCGTGTTGGAAAATTTTCTTGACCCGGGCGTTTTGAACGAATGCATAGCGGCGTTCAACCGGTTGAATGAGACGGATGGCTGGATCAACTACAAGCACTACAATGAAGACAAGCGGGGGCTGAACAAGATCG
The DNA here is from genome assembly GCA_965214315.1 of Puia sp. GTDB lineage: Bacteria > Bacteroidota > Bacteroidia > Chitinophagales > Chitinophagaceae > Puia. The sequence goes on from CBDCBP010000009.1 coordinate 210,491, forward strand.
ACCTGCTTCCTGATACGATCAGGGGTACGATCGATGAGTTGAATTCGCCTGCGTTCCTGGCGTGGCTGAGCAAGTTAACAGGGATCAACGACCTGCAGAAGGATGATGGTCTTGAAGGCGGCGGCATCCACCAATCCACGCGGGGCGGCTTTCTGAATATCCATGCGGATTTTACCGTACATCCCCATCATCGCAACTGGCAGCGAAGGGTCAATGTGCTGGTCTACCTGAACAAAGACTGGCAGGAAGACTGGGGGGGTAAGCTGGAGTTGTGGGACAGGGACATGAAGGCCTGTGAAGCCAGCGTCTTACCCGTATACAATCGTTGCGTGATCTTCAATACCGATGCCGATTCTTACCATGGGCATCCGCTTCCGATGACTTGTCCCGAAGGCACCTATCGGCGATCTATCGCGTTGTATTATTATACGGTGGAAAACAACCCCTATCGGAAGGCGACCACTTACCAGGCGAGGCCCGGGGACGGCAGCAACAAGCTGCTGGTCAAGCTGGATAATGCGCTTGTCTCTGCGTATACCGCGATCAAAGGGAAGTTGGGCGCCAATGACAAGGTGGTGAGCGGCGTGCTGCGGTTTTTTGGAGGCGGCAAGAAGAAATAGTCGTTTCCGGCCGCGGGCCCTTGGGGATTTGGCGCGAGGGCTGGGGTGACCGAGGGCCGGCGCGGGGCCTGGGGCGAGATGCGGGATCTGCGTGGCCGAATTCGACGCCGGCTCCGGGGTGATAATCCGAAATAATATGGAGGTAACATGTAATGGTTAGCTTTATCCCCTAACCTAACTCCTGGCTTATGTGGAGCCTACTGGTCATTACCTGTATTATTTTTCAGACTGCGGTTGCCGTTTTTCTGCTGAATGGTGTGCGGCGGGATGAAGATATCGACAAGCACCTGAGCGCCATGCTCATCATTCTGCTGGTCCATTTGTCCACTAAAGTCTTTCTGCTAGCGGTGTTAAAGGACGTGTTCCTGTATGCGGCGATACCAACGGGTTTCGGACTTGCCTATGGTCCTTTGCTGCTGATTATTGCCCGGGGCGTGCTTAATACTCCTTTGCGGCCGCGCGCCATCTTTTTTCAATTCTTTCCCTTCCTTGTTATTTCGCTGGTCTATCTCGTGCTGGTCATCGCCGGTGTCACCGGAAATATCGGCAGGCCGGCCGTTGCTGGATATGCATCCTGGTATGAAGGACTGGTCATCGCTTCGCTGGTTGGCTATCCGATCTACGTAAAGGTGTTGTTGAGAAGCGGCCGGATGACTGAAGCGCGGGAAAAAACAAATCTTACGGGTCAGATGGCGAATGTGTTGCTGGTTGGCAGCAGCACGGCGGTCGTGCTTTGCGTGCTGCCATTTTTTGCCGTGCATTTTCCGGGCTTCGACCTGCGGTTACTTCCTTATATCTGTTTCTCTGCTATTCCTGTATTGATCCTGCGCTATCGCCTTCGGGAGCGGACGGAACGGAGGTCGGTAATTGATCCGGCGATGGCCATCCCTTTCGGGGATGGCGAGGTGGCGGCGGCTGCGGCAGGGGAGATGGTCGGTCGTGAAATCGGGGTGGATGCTTTATTGGCGGCGGGTTCTACGGGGATGGGTCCAGTGCCGGTGTTGGTGGCGGCGGGTTGTACGGGGATGGGTCCAGTGCTGGGGGCGGCGGGTTCTACGGGGATGTGTCCAGTGCCGGTGGCGGCGGCGGCGGGTTCTACGGTGATGGATGCGTTGGTGTTGGGTGGCCGGGATCAGGCGGTCGGGGTGGCGGCAGGTGAACGGCGGTATGAAAGATCGGGTATGGATGCGCGTATGATGGACGACTACGAAGCAGCGCTGGCCGTCTTCATGCAAAAGAGCAGGATCTATCTCGATCCGGATCTGTCATTGGAAGTGTTGGCGACGCGAATGAAGCTGTCCCGTCACCACCTGACGCAATTGCTGAATGAAAAGTTTGAAAAGAACTTCTACAGTTTTATCAATGAATATCGCATTGGGGAGGCGATCGACAGGTTGAACGATCCTTCTTTACAGGTGAACATTCTGTCCCTGGCATTCGATTGCGGCTTTAACTCCAAGTCTTCTTTCAACAATTATTTCAAGAAGATCACCGGGTATACGCCGACTGCTTATCGCAAACAGCGGCTGGAGCGACTTATTCCAGCTGCTTCGTCTTCGGTGTGATGAGGTATAGCGTGTACATGGCTTTGGTATGACGGGGTGTGCCAGGCACGGTGCTTTCTGTGTGTGACGGGTCGTTGCGGGGAAGTCACCTTTCGTGTGACGGGGAGTTCCGGGCATGTCGCTTTCCGTGTGTGACGGGGAGTTCCGGGCATGTCGCTTTCGGTGTGTGACGGGTTATGGCGGGGATGTCGCCTTTCGTGTGACGGGTTATTCCAGTTACGTCGCCTTGCGTATGCGACAGGTTATTGTGGGCACGGCGCTTTCGGTATGACGGGTTATTCAAGGTATTTTGCCTTCAGCAGGGCGAGTTTCGGCTGGTCGAGACCGAGTTGTTCGGCCAGGTAGCGATCCACCGAACCATATTGGGTACGGATGGCCTCGAAGGTGGTATCGAGATAGCTGCCCTTCGCGCCCATCATGGCCCGGGCGACGGGATCGCTGACGCCCGTGGATGTCCTGATCCCTTTGATCATTTGTTCATTGTTGGCCGACCGGTAATAATTGGTGGCTTCGTAGTCTTCGCGGATCGTTTGATAGGGCACGCCCAGCGCATAGAGTAGGAGGGCCGCCGCGATGCCGGTGCGATCCTTGCCTGCCGTGCAATGGAACAGCAAAGCATCATCCGAGGGCACGACAAGGAGTTTGCCGAAAAAAGGCTTGTATCTAGGAGTGAGATAGGCAGTAGTACCATAAAAGATATTCATGAGCGAGTCGCCATCCGTGACTTTGCTGAGGTCGCGGAACATAGCGCCGTTCGTGCTGTCGCTGCCGGCGGGGCAAAGGATATAGTCTGTGCCGGTGTTCATTTTGTCCGGTGCCTTCGCGGATTCCTGTATGCCGCGGAGATCGACGTCAAATACGATGTGCCGGGCTTTAAGGGTGTCGAGATCGGCAGGGGTGAGCTTGCTGATATCGGCGCTGCGGTAGATCATATGCCATTTGACGTGGTGGCCGTCTGTGGTACTATAGCCGCCGAGATCGCGAAAATTGATGGCGCCCTGTAAGGCGACACGGCGCATGGCGCTGTCGGCTACCTGAGAAAATGCGGCATGGGTCAGGAACAGGCTTGTCAATAGCATCAGGAAACGCATAGTCTGGACTTTAAAGGGGGAAGGCCTGCGCCTTCCCCCAGGTTTTAGTTGCTTATTTGATCAGCCACATGGGCTGTGTGATATCGTCGGTGCCGCCGTATTGGCTGGTGATCGCCTTTTGCCAGTTGGCGGTGTTCTCTACCTGTTCGTCTGTCGGATATTGCCAACGGATCGGTATCGTGTTGGTGGGCGTTCCGATGCCGGCGCCGCCCTGCGTGAAGGCCGGCACCCCTGTCCTACGCCAGTTGTAAAAAGCTTCCCAGCCAGAGTTCTGCCAGAGAGCGACATATTTCTGTGTCAGGATCTGCGTGAGCTGTGTAGCGGGATCGGCGGAGAGGACCACATTTGGGTTTGCCAGGAAGGTCGATACACTAGCCGTGACGGAACCGAGGGGATGGCCCTTGTTGTCGCCGATGGGGATGACCGTGCCGTCCTTTAGTCCGTACATAGCCATCGAGCCATTGATGCCATTGGTGTACCACGTGGAGGCAAGGCCGCTGCTGATCCATCCCCGGTTCGCGGCTTCGGCGATATTGAAGCACATCTCCGGATAGCCGATGATGATCGCTGGTTCTTCCGTAGCTCCCGAGGCATCGGCAAAATAGCGCAGATAGTTGGCATAGGAATACATGCCATTGGTGGCGTTGACCAGTAAAACTGCCTGGCTAAGGTTAACGTTCGCGCCCACATAGGCGGTGAAGTCGCTAACGGACTTGCCGCCGGTGATTTGGGCCGGTGCTGGGGTAGCCGCGATAAAGGTCCTAGGGTCCTCATCGGTCGTCAGGATATTGAGGAAGGTCTGGTTGATGGCCTCATAGAAGTCATAAGGGGTGTAGTTGGGAGCAGTGGGATATTTATTGTACACCGCGTTGTACTTGTATTCCAGGTTATCGGCGATCCCTGCCATAATGGGATACTGGGTCGGATTGTTGATGATATTGGCGAACTGGGTGGGGATATTGAGATCCGCGTTGTCGACAGCCCTTTTGCTGAGGCTAATGAGCACTCTAAGTTTGTAAGTGTTGACCACTTTCTGCCATTGCGCAACCGTCAGTCCATAGATGTCGCCGGAAACGGGGTTGCCGCCGGCGCTGGTAGCAGCCACCGCGCCCAAGATCGTGTTAGCAGTATCCAGAAGGGCCAGGGAGTTTTTGTAAACATCGTGTTGCAGATCGTATGCGGGCATGGAGATGGTGCCTATCCCGGCCTGGCTCATCGGAATATCTCCTACCCGCTCGGTATACCAGATAAATTGATAGGCCCGGAAAAACTTGGCGAGCCCGGTGTAGGCGTTGAGCTGTGTCCCGAATTGAGCGGGGATCTGGCCCTCCATCAATTCCACGTATTTCAACACGCTGTACATTGTCGAGGTAGTAGACCAATTGTAGTTATTGATGCCCCAATAGTAGGAGTAAAGAGAAAGGTAATACTGGTTCCAGCGATGAATCTGGTCCCAGGGACCTTCCTGCTGACTGCCACTCACGCCGTCCAATACGCCGCCACCCTGATAGATCTCATTGGTGATCCGGTTGAGGATGAGGGAAACGGGCACTGTAGTAGTGGTACTCGCCACGTTCGGGTTATCGAGCAGGTCACCCTTTTGGCATCCGGCGAGGATCGTCGCCATCAACACAACCGTTATTATCGCACCGGTCAATTTTCTTTTCATAACGACTTTTTTATAGTTTGATTAGAAACCAAGATTCAGGTTAAACCCGAACCAGCGGGAAGTGGAAGATGAGAGGGTCACGTCGCTGGAAGTACCCGTTTGGGATTGCGACTGGATGTCGAAACCGCTGGAATACTGGTCGATGTCGAAATCCTTGCGTTTGGCGAAGTACAGCAGGTTCCGGCCGATCAGGGCAATCGAAGCGGTCTTGAAGACGGACTTCGGTCCCAGCACCTTGGGGGAAAAGTTGTACGTCAGTCGCACTTCCCTGAGTTTGACGAACGTGCGGCTGACCGTATATCTTTCGTCAAAATTGGAACCGAGCTGGCTAGACAAGTAGCTCTGAACTGTGGTCGCTGTAGTATTCGGCGCAAAAGTCAATTTGTCAAGGTTGGTGATCACGCCCTGGGGACCGTAGGTCGGTGTTCCGCCGGTGATGACGACACCTTTGCCAATATATTGCGGCGTAGGTGCTTTGGTGCCTACGGCCGTGGTTTCCCATTCCGCGTTGCGTGCTGCTCCAAGCAGACCCTGGTCTGATTCGATAGCCGTTCCACCGTTCATGGCATGGTACCAAACGTCATCATAGATCTTACCGCCAAACCGGCCGTCCACCTGGAAGCTCAGGCTCCAGTTCTTGTAAGTGAACCGGTTGTTGATACCGGCGGAGAAACTTGGGTCCAGGTAGCCCAGCAATTTCTGGTATTCGACGCCGGAGGGCGCGGACAGGGGTCCGCCCCCACTGTTATAGACTATATTTCCTGAACCGTCCCTTACGAAACCGGTGCTGTAATCCGCATCGAGGCGGTCGCCGATCTTGTAGATATGGTTGCCGATCTGGATGGAGGACTGGCCGGCATAGATCTTATGCAGGGTTTCCCTGTAGGTGGAGAAGTTGACCAAGGCATCCCAACGGAAGTTCTGCGAGCGTACCGGCGTAACATTCAGAATGGCCTCCCAGCCTTTTTTGAGCGAGGTGACCGCGTTTACCAATTGGCTCGAATAAGTGGTGGAAGAAGGCACTGGCAGCGAATAGATCAATGGCCCGTTGAAACTTTCATAATAAGTGAGATTCAGCCCCAATCTACCCTTGAACATCGAGTAATCCAAGCCTGCTTCATATGACTTTACATCGAAGGGTTTCAAGGTGGGATCAGACTTGGTGCTGGAATAGGACACGGCCGTCTGGTTGTTGTAATAGGTTGTCACGGTATACGCACTTTGGTTGGCATAAGTGGGACCGTCATATGCGGTGTAGTTCTCAAACCCATAACCCAGCAATCCGCCGTTCAGGGTATTGCCCGTTAGCGCATAGTAAGCAGACCCCTGCTGTGCCTTCGTCAGCCCACCTTTTACGTCGGCAAAGGAAATCCTGAATTTCAACTGGTCGATATTGTCGGACAGGTGGGTCCAATCCGTGACGACCGTTGAGAGCGATACGGAAGGATAGAAGAATTCGTTGTTAGAGGAAGGCAGGGTGGACAAATGGTCGACCCTTCCCGTGGTGGACAAGTTGAGGTAGTTCTTGTAAGAAACGTCGACGGAATAGTAGCCGCTGTATACTTGCATTCTCGAGCCCCAATTGAATACCAGGGCGGGGTTTTGCGTATTGGTAAGGCTGTATACGCCGGGAACGGCCAAGTCCTTGGTGGTAGCGAAGGAAGACTGGTATTCAAAGGAACGTTCGCTAGCGCCCAGATTGGCCGTGATGAAGAAATCGGGCAGGTTCTTCTTATATGACAGCAACAGATCGGTGTTGTTCTCGGTAAGGGTGCGTTTGTCTTCGCGATAATCTCCGTACCAACCGGGATAATACCATGACAAGTACTGGTTGAGAATCGTGCCTGCGGGTACTTTCTCCGTCAGTAATTGGTTCCAGGTAGTGAGCTGCGTCCTCAAGGCCAGGCTGAGGTCGTTGGAGAAGTTGTAGGTAGCGCGCGCATAGCCATAGATATCCGTCTTAGTCTTGCCACGCAGCCACTCATGGGCCATAAAGTAGGGATTATTGCTACGGCCGTAGTTTTCATTGTACTGGTTGAGGCCGGGAACGCCTTGCGGTCCTTTGTAATAATTGCGAAGGTCTTTGACGTCATAATCGGCGGGTCCATACACGTTGAACATGTAGACATAGCTATTGGGGCCGTAATCGGCATCCGGAATGTTCTTGGTATACTGTTCGTTGAGGTTGAGACTGGCGTCGATCTTCAGCTTTGGGCTGATGCTATAACCGGCGGTCAGGTTCAGGTTATCGCTGTTCAGGCCTGTATTGGGACCCTGGCCTTTCTGATACACATGCGAATACGACATACGGACATCGTAGTTTTTCCCGGAGGTGGAGAGAGACACGTTGTTCGTAGATAGGAACCCGGCCTCCAGAAAGTTTTGCAAGTTTTTGGAACCATGCGAATTGTAAGGAGTGGCGGTCCAGGTGCCGGTAGTGGCGTTATAAGGGCTATTGTATTGGAATACATTCTGACCGTCCATCCGGGGACCCCAGATCGCCAGCCGCTGTCCATAGTCATACAATGTTTCGCCGGAGAGCAAGCCATTTGTGTATTGATACTTGTAGCTGGACCCACGACCAAACTGATCCTGCACCTGCGGGATGACTGTAAATCCTTTTTGCAGCATATTGCTGGAATTGAAATCCACTTCCCAGCCTTTGGCCGATTTAGTTCCCCGTTTAGTGGTAATGATGATCGCGCCATTCTGACCGCGGAAACCATACAATGCGGCCGCGTTGGGGCCTTTCAGCACGTTGACGGATTCGATATCGTCGGCGTTGACGTTCCAGGTGTCGGTGCTGATCGGAACGCCGTCGACGACCACGAGTACATCTTTATTGCCACGCAGTACGATATTGGGCCGGCCGTACAATTCCGGAGAAGTGCCGATATCCAGACCGGCCACTTTACCTTCGAGCTGGCTGAATACGTTTGGATCTCTTGCTTTGATCAATTCGGCGCCTTTCACTTCCTGGATAGCGAAGCCGACGCGTTTGGCTTCTTTGCGAATACCCAGGGCCGTTACCACCACTTCCGCAATGATGCGTTCGGATTCGATCATGTCGATGTTTAAGGCAGTACCCTCTTCGGCCAGCTTTTCCTGCGGCGCATAGCCGACAGAGGAGAAGACGAGGATCACTTTGGAATCTGCAACAGAGATGTGGTAGTTGCCGTCCGCATCGGTGAGGACGGCTTTAGTGGTTCCCTTTACAGTGACAGTGACAGCGGAGATGCCGATGCCAGCCGATGTGACCCTACCGGTGATGATCCGGTTTTGGGCAAAAACGGGACTGCCTGTGAACAGACAGTTGAGCAGCACGATGATGACGACTGCTGTCTGGGTCAATTTTTGTCTCATTTGTTTTGATTAAGTATTTAGATTGTAGCGATGCAGGTTAGCAGTATAAGGTCGTTCCGGTCCACAAATCTGTCGTAAGCGTCCGCCTTTTTCGGCGTTCCCGCTCGGGAACTACCCCATTTCGAGCTAGCCGGACGGGAAGGACGCAATAAAGAAACAACGCTTTGAAATTCAATTATTTGCAATGTTTATTCATTATTACCATACCATTAAAAAAATGTAAAGCTCAGCTGAATCCTTTCAATATGCCGACGAGCGTATCGCCTGCCTCTTCGAGAAGACCGTTGTTGCTGAGGCGGATGAGTCCGGCGTCGTCGAGGGGCGGCTGCCGTTGGATCCTGTTCGCGATATTGTCCGCATCTTCCCTGCCCCGATCTTCCAGCCGTTGAAGGATGATGGCGGGGTCTGCTTCGATGACGATGGTCACCAGGTGTGGATAGCGTTCTTTTGCGATCGGGAGGTATTGTCTGGACCCATTGACGACAACATGGAAACCGCTCATCATCCAGTCATTTATTTCCCGGCCGATACCATAATATAGGTCGTGGCTCGCCCAATCCAGTGCAAACAGGCCGCCCCCTTTCCGCGCCTGAAATTCTTCGGGTGTTATCGCGACATGGTTCTCGCTGCTGCCGGTGACAGGGCGGGTGATATATCTATGTGCAAACAGGACCGGCACGGAACCGTTGAGCCGCTGACGTGCGTAGTGCATGAGGGAATCCTTTCCCACCCCAGACGCACCGACGATATAGATAAGCTTTGACATAGCGTTCACTTGATGAGCAAGGTGATACGAATTCCGAAATGATCACTGGGATACAGGCCAGTTACAGGATCAGGCTTGTTCAGTACGATATCCGCGCGGAGGATGCATGGGTAAGGTGTTTCGCCGGAGCCTGGCAGGGCAAAGAAATGGTCCACGCATATAGGGTGGCCGCTTGCTGTAGACTCGAGCAGCGAGACCCTGGGGACGCTTCCTCCACCCAACCGATAGCAATCCAAGGCCCGAACGGCTTTCATCGCATCTTGGATCACTGCCAATCCTTGTTGCGCGTTCCAGTCTCCGCCTATGAGGCGGATATCGGCCTTATTGCGCTGCACCGCGTCAATGTCCGGCTTGGTGTCGGTGTCCGGCTTGGATTTGATGTCTGGCTTGGTGTCGATGTCCGGCTTGGCGTCGATGTCCGGCGTGAATTCGATGTCCGGCGTTGCGTCGATGTCCCGCATGGCTTGAAGCAGGCAGCTCAATTGTTCCTGCCGCAGGCGATCGTCCTGCAAATGTGTGAGATGAATATTGGCAATAAATAATCGACAACCGGGCAAAGGCTCCAAGGTCAGCAACTGCGCCTTTCTGTCCCCGTCGGCCGCCACTGCCGGGAGGTCGACAGCCGCCTCACTCCGCACCGGCAGGGATGTCAGCATGCCCAGGCCGGAAAAACTGTCGACCTTCTCGCCACCCAAGAGCCGCTCCTTTCTCCTCCCGGGGAGGAAATAAGCGGCCATGCCGAGACCTGCTGACAGGTAAGCGAGGGTATCCGTTCGTCCGTCGGCCGATCTGAAACATTCCTGGCAGAGGATCACCTGTGCTCCGGCAGCTGCCAGGGCGGTCAACAATACGGCTCTCCTTCTATAATAGTCCCCGTCGCATTTCCAGGTATTGATCGTAAGCAGTGTCAGTTCCATTCGGCAGCGAATGTGCGACGTGCTGATTCGGATTTGGTTCGGAATTGGTTAGCTATTAATTATTCTTTTGCAAGCCCGAATATTAGCGCTTTGTGATCTTTGGCTTAGGTACTCGCTACCAAGGGGGTCGCCGGGCCCCGGGCGGCAAGGAATTGTTCGATATTTAACATTCCCCTAAAATTGCGTTCATACAACTTGCATAAAATAGTGGCATGAAAAAATACAAGCTCATCGTCATAGATGATTCCCATGACATATTGGAGCTGTTGAAATACAATCTTCTCACGGAAGGGTATGAGGTCAAGGCGTTTTTTAGTGCCGTGGACGCCTTAAAATATGTCACCATCGAGAACACGGATATGGTGATCACGGACTGGATGCTTCCGGAAATGGACGGCCTGGACCTGTGCAGGAACCTGAAGCACAATCCTTCTACGCAGGACATCCCGGTCGTCATGCTTACGTGCAAGAGCGATGAGATAGATGTCGTGACGGCGCTGGAGGTGGGGGCGGAAGAGTTTATCATCAAGCCGGTGCGGATCAGGGAGATGATGACCAGGGTAAAGAAGATCTTGCGGCGCCGGACAAGTGAGCTGCTAGCCCTTGCCAACAAAACGAGTAAAGAGTCTATCGTCCGCGGCCGGTTGCACCTGGACCTTGCCAGTTATACGGTCAGCATTGCCGATGAACTGCTGGATCTCACGATCGTCGAGTTCCGGCTGCTGGAATTGCTGGCCCGTCAACCCGGAAAGGTGTTTTCCCGGACGCAGATCATGGAGCGGATTAACGGTATGGACTATTTCGCGGCTGAACGTTCGGTGGATGTTCAGATCGCGGGGCTGCGCAAAAAACTGGGGCAGTACAAGGACGGGATCGAGACGGTGCGGTCGGTGGGCTACAGGTTGAACGAGAAGGCGCTTTGAGAAGCCGCGGCGAGGTCGCTGCCGGCGCCGTGAGGTGGTAGCCGGCGGGACGATGGCGAGGTATGTTGAAGCTTTGTTAGCCATTTATTGCCATTGTGTGATAATACGATAAAATAACCCGAAACTAATAAAAAGGGATTTGCTTCCTAACAAAACCCACATATTCACCCGCTACTTTTATCAAAACAACGACCTGATGGAGCAAGCCGATTATATCATTTGTGAATGTGACCTGGAGCCGCTGGAGGCGTTTGTGAGACAGCTGGAACCAGCTTGCGCCATACAGGTGGTGCGCCATCCCGCGGTTGGGACCACGATGGTCCGGGCGGAGGATTCGGTAGAGGGTCAGCCTTTTTACCTGGGTGAGGCATTGATCACGGAATGCGAACTCAATGTCGATGGCCAGGCAGGTTTTGGGCTATGTGTCGGTGACGAGCCGGTAAGGAGTTATTGCATGGCTTTTCTGGACGCGTTGTTGTTGTTGTCGGATGCCAGGCTGCCCCGGGTCGAAGGCTTTTTATCTGAACAGGCGGCGCTTATTGAGGCCCGTATCAGAGCCGAATACGACCACGTACAAAGGACGAAAGTGGATTTTAAATTAATGGAAGAAGAATAAGCCCGAAAGGCGTCAAATGTATGCAAAGAGAAACAGCTTATGACGAGGTATTCGATGCCCAGCAACATTACCGGCTACTGCTGGATGCCATGGCCAGGCCCGGAACGGTCCACCTGTTGCCGAGGATGTCGCTGACGGCACCGCCGGCGATCACGGAGGCGGCCGCACTGGTAGGTTTTGCCCTGTTGAATGCGGACGTCTCTTTCTATGCCGATGGGGAAGCGGCCGACGTGGTAACGCAATACCTGGTGGTCAACACTGCTGCCACGCCCGAATCGCCCGGGAATGCCGATTTCGTTTTCGCTGCGGGGACGGCATCGGAGGCGTTGGTGGCGGACATGAAAAAGGGGTCGCTGCCCTACCCCGACGAAGGTGCCACGCTTGTCGCCAGTGTGGAGGCGCTGGCTTCAGAGGTGCAGGGGCTCGGCCTTCTCAGCAGTCCCTACCTTACACTCACGCTGGAAGGGCCGGGTATTGCCGGGAAGAAAACATTTTTCGTAAGTGGGTTGGGGAGTGAACTGGTCGCCGGTTTACAAACATGCAACCAGGAATTTCCGTTGGGCATCGACCTGATCCTTACCGATCCAGGTCATCGGATCGCCTGCATCCCTCGCAGCAGCCGGGTGGAATGGTCGATATCAACTTCTTTCTAACCATCATCACTATACTATGGGATATGTAGCCGTCAAGGGAGGCGCCGACGCCATCGGACACGCCAAAGAACTGGTAGCGTTCTACCGGCTCCGTGAGCAGACACCACCCGTCAGCATTCAGCAGGTCAGGGCGCAAATGCGATTGGCCGTTGACAAGGTCATGGGAGAAGGCGGGTTATATGCCCCCGAATATGCGGCTATCGCGCTCAAGCAGGCAGAAGGTGAAGTATTCGAGGCGGCCTTTATCCTGCGTGCGTTTATCACTACCCTGCAGCGCCGTTATTATTCAGAGACTATCGATACGCGGGAGATGTTTATCCGCCGAAAAATATCGGCTTCTTTCCGCGAGATCCCCGGTGGCCAGGTACTTGGGCCGACCAGGGACTACACGCAACGGCTGCTGGACACCACGCTGGCGGAGGAGACCGCGGAAACCATGCAGGAATTTCTTTCGACGATGGCCGGCCGGATCGATCCGCGGAAATTGGCGGGCATTACGACCTATGATAAAGTGATCGACCTGCTTGAGCGGGAAGGTTTGCTAAAACCGGTCGGTAATGACGAAGACCGGACGCTTACGGACATCACGAGGGAAGCGATCAGGTTTCCCGCCCCGCGGTCGGCGCGGCTGCAGATGATGGCGCGTGCGGAAACGGGTGGGCTGATGGCATTGGGCTATAGCAGTATGCGGGGCTTTGGCAATACCCATCCTACGGTCGGCGAGCTGCGGTATGGCACCGTACCGCTGCGGGTAAAAGACCCTTCGGGCCGCGTGCGATATATAGGAAAGATCGAAGTAACGGAGGCAGAGATGATCGTCAGCGCCAAAACAACCAGGAAAAAGTCCGTGCCTTACTACGCGATCGGTTACGGGCTTTGTTTCGGCCAGAATGACACCAAGGTGATCAACATGGGTATCCTGGACCGGGCGATGCGTTCGCCCGATGGGAAGAGCCCCGCGACCGATGCGGAGTTCGTGCTCTATCATACCGAGGGCATCGAAGCGATGGGCTTCACGAACCACCTGAAATTACCTCATTACGTGACTTTCCAGGCTGACCTGAGCAATACGCGGGCAGCGGTGAGAAGGGAGGAATTGACAACAAAAGAAAAAGAACCCGCATGATCGAAAATAAAAAATTCCAAAGCCGTTACAATTTTGCGTTCATAGACGAGTCCACGAAAAAGGAAATCCGGCGGAAACTGCTGAAGGCCGTTGCCATCCCGGGCTATCAATGTCCTTATTCGTCACCGGAGATGCCGATCGCGAGGGGTTGGGGTACCGGGGGACTGCATGTGACACTCGCGATCATCGGACGGGACGATGTCTTTAAGATCATCGACCAGGGTAGTGACGCCAGCGTCAATGCCTGTAACCTGCGGGATTTCGTACAGGCCATGACGGGTTGCAAGACGACCTTCGACACCCGGGAAGCCACCCTTATCCAGACCCGTCACCGGATAACGGAAGAGTATCTCACCGATAAACAGATCTATGTCTTCCAGGTTCCCCAGCCAGAGCCGCTCCGGGCGGTCGAACGTTACGAATACCGTACCCGGCAGATGCATGGTGAAGCGGACTACGCGAAGATGTGGGTCTCCCTTTATGAATCGTTCGTGAGACATGGCGATATCATGCTTGGCGCGGGTTATCCCGTCAAGGTCAATGGCCGGTATATCATGGCTTCTTCCCCTATTCCCCGTTGGGATATCCCCAACTTCCATCAGACGGAGACGCTTTATTTGTTCGGCGCGGGGCGGGAAAAAAGATTGTATGCCATCCCACCGCATACTACCGTAGAGCCGCTGGAATTCGAGGATGTCCGTTTCCACATCGAAGACTTCAATGGTGAGTCCTGTTATCAGACCGGGCACCGCAAGGCCTTTTTGGATGAGCTCTATCTCGACGACGGTTCGAAGAAGTACGTCGTGAACGACAGCAATTTCCTCGACAAACTGAAGCTTGGTCAACCCACGCATCCATTTACTAATCCTTATATCAACGAAATAGAAGCATGAGCACAGACAATCCGTGGTTGCTGCGGGTCAGGAATCTGACGAAAATATATGGGGAGCCGGGCGCCAACACGCTTGAGCTGACCGGTCCGGAATTCAATTCGAATATCTGTCCGGAGACAGACAGCATCGTGGCCTGTGCCGGGATAAGCTTCGACCTGTACCCGGGAGAGGTGCTTGGTATTGTGGGCGAGAGCGGTTCCGGAAAGAGCACCATCGTCAAACTGCTGTATTTCGACCTGGAGAAGACGTCTGGCGGAGCGTGGCTTGCGCCATACGAACAGGGGCATGCCAATATACTCGAAGCCTCCGGCCAGCAGAAGCGCCGGATCCGCAATTATCTCATGGGCATGGTCTACCAGAACCCGCGGGAGGGATTGAATTTTGGCTTTTCCTCGGGAGGCAATATCGCTGAGAAGCTGATCATGGCGGGTCAGCTGCATGTCGGCGGGATAAGGGAAAGGGCTTCCTATTTGCTCGAGAAAACAGAGATCCCGGTGAAGCGGATGGATGACACGCCTGCCACCTTTAGCGGCGGCATGCAGCAACGGGTACAGATCTCGAAGGCGATCGCCAACAATCCGCCGCTGTTATTTCTGGATGAGGTGACGACGGGTCTGGACGTTTCCGTGCAGGCGCGGGTGCTTGATTTGATCCGCGAACTGCAGCAGGAGCTGGGTATCGCCATGATCGTCGTGAGCCATGACCTCTCGGTGATCCGGATGCTCACGGACAGGACGCTGGTCATGAAGAACGGGAGGATCGTGGAATCGGGTCTGACCGATCAGATCTTACAGGACCCCCAACATGCTTATTCACAATTACTAGTCAGTTCACTATTATAACCATGCCTATCATAGAAGTCCATCACCTCAGCAAAGTCTTTGATCTCCATATCCTGCATGAGAAGCGGATCACCGCCTTGCACCAGATCGATATGACCGTCGGCGAGGGCGAGATCGTCGGGCTTACGGGCAAGAGCGGCTCGGGTAAATCGAGTCTTATGAAATGCCTGCATCGCACTTATCTGGCCACGTCCGGTGAGATCGTGTACAAGGGTGCGACCGGTACGATCGACCTGGTGAAGGCGGACGACCATGAAGTGATCGCCTTGCGCCGCTCGGAGATGCGGTATTGTTCGCAATTCCTGAGTGTCATTCCCCGGGTATCGGCGGTTGACGTCGTGGCCGAGCCGCTGTTCCGCACCGAGAAGAACAAAGATTTCGCGAGGGAGCGGGCGCGGGGTCTGCTGGAAGCGCTGGGGCTGCCGTCGGCGTTGTGGGATGCCTATCCGGTTACGTTCAGCGGCGGCGAGCAGCAAAGAGTGAATGTGGCGAGGGCGATCATCGAGCGTCCCAGGCTGTTGTTGATCGACGAGCCTACGGCTTCGCTGGATCCAAGAACAAAAGACGTGGTCATCGGGCTCATCCGCGACCTCAAGCAATATGGGACTGCGGTGTTGTGCATATCGCACGACGAATATACGCTCGACCGATTAGCCGACCGCCGGCTTCATTTGCAGGCGGGCCGGATCATGCCTTCCGTAACTGAAGCAATATGAATAGCCTCCTTATCAAGAATGGACAAGTAATCACGCCCTATGGCGTCGTATCCGGCGGATCGGTGTGGATCGAATCCGGCCGTATCAGGCAGGCCGGTACGATTGCGGAACCCCTGCCGCAGACAGCAAGCGTGATCGATGCCGAAGGCGCCTATGTGATGCCGGGGATCATCGACATCCATACCGACGCCATGGATGCAGAGATCGTGCCGCGTCCGGGTGCCGACATACCGGTCGCCGTTGCCTTCCGCGAACTGGAAAGGAAGATGTGTACGTGTGGGATCACCACGGTCTATCATTCGCTCCATCTCGGTTATGAATCGGCCGAACTACAGTCGCGCAGCCGGTATAGCCGCGCGGAGATCTTTGGGCAGGTGCATGGGTCCGCATCGCGGCCTTCCCTTATCCGCAACAAGATCCACCTGCGATTCGAAGTGAGCGGTGTACATGCTTATGAACAATGCCTGGAGCTTCTGCGGGACGGCTGTATCGATCTGCTTTCCGTCATGGACCATTCGCCGGGGCAGGGTCAGTTCACCAAGGACAAATTCAAAGAGTATATGATGGCCATCGGCAAGAGTGAGGCGCAGTACCTCGAGGAATTGCGGGCGCGTACGAACCGGCCAAAAGTCGAGGGTGATCAATTGGAAGCGCTGGTGCGGCTTGCCGGGCAGAAGAATATCCCCGTGGCCACGCATGATGACGACACGATCGAAAAAGTGGATAGCATGCTTGCGCTGGGTGTCAGCATCTGTGAATTCCCGATCAATATGGAAACGGCGAAGTATGCGACGCAGATGGGCATGCACGTTGCCGGCGGCGCCTCCAATATATTGCGGGGCGGTTCCCTATCGGGCAACCTCGACATGACCGAGGCCATCCGGGAAGAAGCAGTGGATACGCTTTGTTCCGATTACTACCCGGCGGCGATCTTGCATTCTGTGTTTAAGTTGCATGCCGATGGCGTGTTGCCCTTACATGAAGCCGTCAATCTGGCTACGCTCAACCCGGCGGAATCGGTCAGGCTTGATAAAATGCTTGGCAGCCTTGAGGTGGGCAAGGAAGCAGACCTGCTGATCGTGCGTCTCCAGGATGGGCTGCCTATGGTCACGCATAGCATGGTGAGCGGTGTATTGGTTTTGCAGACGACGACAAAATAAACTGGTTATGGTGCTGATGGCTGATCTCTCGCTTGCGGATTATATGGCCCGGCAATTCCGGGAATTGGAGCCCGGGCGGCTACTGGAACGGGCTATGACTGCGCGGTGTTCGGGTAATTTCCGCTATAACGGCGGTGCCGCATACGGCGGGTCGGCGTCTAATGGTATCCCGGCGCATAGTGGTCCGGTGCCTGTCGGCTCTGCATGGGCGCCGCAACCCTACCCCGGTTTTGCTGTAGTGTCTATGGTAGACGAGGATCCGGGCAATGAGCGGCTACCGGACGCCCTGGAGGCTATTCAAGCCGAGCTGTTGGGGCGCTGTCCATGGGAAGGCGCGCTTTATCCGCTTCCGGCCGCCAGCTTTCACCAGACGGTCGCCAATACCCTGTCGGAAGAACGTTTTCTCCGGTATATCGTCCGGCCCGGTCTGGAGGGTATGTATCCCGATCTCGTCGCCGAGGCCTTTGAGCGGATGCCTGTGCACCCGGTGCTTGAGCTGCCCATGCGCCTCATCGGTCTGAGCCTCTTCGGCACTGCACTTGGGATGTTGGGTGTATTCGAGCATGCCGCCGACTACGGTCGGGTGCTCGACTTCCGTTCCGCGTTTTACGCCAATGTTGGGCTGCAGGCATTGGACATCCGGATGACGAGGCCTTTCATCGGGCATATTACCCTTGCCTATATCGAAGCCGATCTGACTGCCCGGCAGCGCGAAGAACTGGCAGCGGCAGTGCATACTATCAACCGTTCCTTCGGAAACACCGTGCCGGTCTTCGATCTGGCCCGTTGCGGCCTACGACGTTATCATCATCTTTCCGCTTTCCTGCGGGAAGCGGATTATCCGCAGTATCATCTTTAACACATCAAACTACGCCCTCATGCAGCAAATAGATCATTATCCGGAGCCGCCCGCCCAGCAGGCAAGGGAAGCGCTTGGCGAACAGCCCTATATCCATCCCAGCTGTCGCATCCGCAACAGCCGGATCGGTGCCTGGACGGCGCTCGGCGAACACACTTTTCTCGTCGACAGTGTGTTTGGCGACTACAGCTATACGGCGGGCAATGTACAGATCATTTATTCCGAGATCGGCAAATACTGCTCCATCGCCAACAGCGTGCGGATCAACCCGGGCAATCATCCGCAGTGGCGGGTTACGCAGCATCATATGACCTATCGCCGGAAGCAGTACGGGCTGGGCGAGGCAGACGACGAGGCGTTTTTCAAGTGGCGTGCGGCGCATGCCTGCACTATCGGGCATGACGTGTGGATCGGTCATGGAGCCGTGATCATGCCTGGCGTGAGCATCGGTACCGGAGCCATCGTCGGGTCGGGCGCGGTCGTCACCAAGGACATCGGTCCCTACCAGGTGGCGGTCGGGGTGGCGGCAAAAGTGATCAAACAGCGTTTTTCCGACAACGTTATAGAGCGGCTGCTGGAAACCTGCTGGTGGGACTGGGACCGCGCCACGCTCGAAGAGCGCTTCGAAGACCTTTTGAACATGGATGTTTTCTTACATAAATACTCAACTGTTCCTGTATGAAATGCTTGCCCACCTGTTTAACGGCGCTGCTCCTGCTATTGCTGGCAGCGGGTTGCAAAAGGAAGACGGACCTGGATGCCAACGGCGTTCCCCATACGCTGGTCGTAGCCGCGTACGAAGGAGATAACCCGGGTGAGACATCCGCGGTGCTCGACAAGGTCAGGACCTACCTGGAAGGAAAATTGAACATGAAGGTGGAATTCCTGGAATCCACGGACTATACGACCGTGATCGAGGCCATGGTCAGTGGTAAGGCCCACATGGCCTATCTGAGCCCATTCAGCTATATCCTGGCCACGCAGCAGCAAAAGCTGATACCGCTGGCAGCACCGGGTTTCAACGGCAGACCCATGGGCTATAAGAGCTACATATTTACCAACCCTAATACCGGTCTGCATAGTATGGACGATGTAAAAGCGAAGTCGCATCAACTGACGCTTTGCTTCGCGGATCCCGCCTCTACTTCCGGCCATCTTGTCCCCCGCGCCTATCTGAATAGCATCGGCCTGGACACCAAGTCGGCCTTTAAGCAGACCATGTTCGCCGGGTCGCATGCGGCTTCGCTGCTCTCGGTAAAATCGGGGAAGACCGACCTGGGTTGTTGTTTTCAATTTTCATACGATAAGATGTTACGCGACGGCTCGCTGAGGGAAGGAGACCTCATCGTCCTTTGGAAATCCGATCCGATCGTGGAAGGTCCGATCTGCATGCGGCCGGAGATCAACCCTGCATTTACCGAAAAGGTCAGGCAGGCGTTTTTGCGGATGCCGCAGGACGGCCCGGATGCGTTTCATGCTTTTATGTCCATGTATTTTCCCAAACAGGCAGACAGCCTCTCGTATATATCCGCCGACGATTCTTTGTATGCCGGCCTGCGGAAGATCGCAACGGGGATCGTCGGTTTGGAGCCTGCCAAAAAATAAACAATCATGATCGAAGTCACGAATATCAGCAAGACGCTGCCTGACGGAAGGAAATTGCTAGACGGCATCAGCTTCACGGTGCGCAGGGGCGAGTTTGTAGGGATACTTGGCGCCAGCGGTGCGGGTAAAACACTGACCCTGCGTTGTCTCAACGGGCTGCTAAAACCCGATTCCGGTTCGGTCGTCGTACAAGACCGGGATGGAAGCAAATGGGATATCTGTACCATTGCCAGGAAGCGGCTCAGGCAATTGCGACGCAGTATCGGCATTGTCTTCCAGGGCTATCACCTGGTGCAGCGGCTGACGGCGCTGGACAATGTGCTGTTGGGCAGGCTTGGGCAGATCAGTACGCTTCGCAGTCTGTTTTATGGATTCACGGATAAGGAAAGGGAAGCGGCGCAGCATGCGATGGAAAAAGTGAATATCGGTCCGCTGGCGGGCGCGCGTGTGGGCAGACTGAGCGGCGGAGAGATGCAGCGGGTCGCCATTGCCAGGGCCATTTTTCAACATCCGGCTTTGCTGCTGGCCGACGAGCCGTTGTCCAACCTCGATCCCAGCAACGCCAAAGTGATCATGAAACTGATACAACCCCTTGCGCAAGAGATGCCGGTGATCGGCGTCTTCCACCAGCCGGAAATGACTGCCAGGTATTGCACGCGGGTGATCGCCATGAAACAGGGCCGGATCATTTATGACGGGGACCCGCGACTCACGACCCACCAGCTCGTCGACATCTACGGTGAAGAGCTGCGGCAAATCGAAAACCCACCCATTCTACCAGCCGGGGAAGCGGCTGTGCTTACCCGCAATCCCGAAGACAATGGCAGCAATTTCTTCTAACCTGCGCGTGTTCCGGCGCTATGGCCGGGTCCTGTTGCCGCTGGCCGGCGTCTTGTTGCTGGCACAAGGAGCTGCCTGGGTCTGCGGTGCCCAATGGGGCCTTGTCTTCAGGGGGATATGGAGCAGTACGACCTTTCTGGCACAGCTGCTGAGACCGGATCTTTCGGCGTTTCCCAGCCTGTTGAAGCCGGCACTGGACTCGATATTTATAGCCCTGGTGGGCACATTCGTGGGTACTATCCTCTCGATCCTTTTTGCACTGATGGCGGCTTCGAATATCGCGCCGCGCTGGCTGCGGCAAACGGTGCGGCTCCTGTTGGGCATGGAAAGGGCGCTCCCCGAGATCGTGATCCTGTTATTCCTGGTAGCGGCAGTCGGGCTCGGGGCTTTTGCGGGTGTCGTCGCACTGGCCATCGGCGCTGTAGGGATGCTGGGAAAACTGATCGCCGATGCCATTGAAGAGCTGGACCCGGTAAGCATCGAGTCCATCCAGGCCATCGGCGCCAATCGCGTGCAGGTGATCCTCTTTGGTGTTATCCAACCGATCATTCCTTCGATCATTTCGCTCTCGTTGTTTCGTTTCGAGTATAGCATCAGGCTGTCGGTGGTGCTGGGGGCGGTCGGTGCGGGGGGCATTGGTCTCGAGCTGTATCGCTCCTTTGTGATCCTGGAATACGGGAGAGCCGCGTCGGCCCTAGTCGTGACACTGGCACTGGTATTCCTGAGCGAACAACTGTCGGCCAGGCTGCGGAAAAAAATTAAAGGGGAGGGTCGTTTGCAATGAGAAACAAGCCCATCGATATTTTGTCGCCTGCGGGATACCGACGAAGAGCAACCGTTTTTGGCCTTGCCGCCATCGGGGTGACTGCCAGCTGTCTGTATATGGGGTTCGATCCGAGTATGCTCTTTACGGAATTCCATTATGTCGTCGATTTGTTTCACAGTATGAGCCCGCCCAATATCCCGGTGATCTGGACGGATCATTCGGTAGGCATGGCGGTCCTCGAGACGGTGTCCATGTGTTTCCTGGGAACGCTGATCGGGTGCTCCGCCGGTATGGCCCTGGCCTTTCTTTCGGCGGAGAATACCATGCCGATCCGGCTGGTGCGGGTACCGGTCAGGACTTTTCTATCCACCACGCGGGTTATTCCGCCATTGTTCGTGATCCTGGTACTCGTGGCGACAGTCGGTCTTGGCCCTTTCGCGGGCATGCTGGCGCTGGTGATCACAACTACCGGGACCTTTGGTCAACTTTTTTCGGACATCATCGAGAATACGGAGACTGCGCCCGCCGATGCGGTCTATTCGGTCGGCGCCACGCGCTGGCAGGTGATCCGTTACGTGATCCTGCCCCAGATCCTGCCCGCCTTTACCGCCAATACGTTTTATGCCTTCGACATGAATATGCGCGTAGCCATCGGGATCGGCATTTTCGGCGGCGGCGGCGTCGGCTTCCAGCTTTTTCAGGCTATGCGGATCCTGCACTACCGCGACGCGATGGCCCTTATCCTGCTGACGATGCTGTTGATCATCGGAAGTGAAAAGTTATCAGACCTCTTGCGCAGCCGGCTGTTGCATAAGGGTCCATTAAAATAATCATCATGAGCAATTTTTCCAGCCATCTGTTGACGAACGCGCGAATTGTTACCCCCGAAGCCGATTTTACGGGCACCGTGATCGTCGAAGAAGGGATCATTACGGCGATCCACAAAGACAAGGTGTACCGGGACGGTATCGACCTGCGTGGACAATGGCTGACCCCTGGCTGTATAGACATCCATACGGACTACCTGGAAAAGGAGCTTCAGCCAAGATCCAGCGCATCTTTCCCCTTGTCTTTCGCATTGCATTTCATGGATGCGCGCGCAGCTTCCTGCGGGATCACAACGGTTTTCAGTGCCATCAGTTATTCCGATAACGAGAACAAGGCGCGCAGCGTCGAGCAGGCTGTCTCGCTGGCCCGGGATATCGATGCTGCCAGGCAGGGTTTGCTGGTCAGGCATTATGTCCATGCCAGGATCGATCCAAATACAGATGCCCTACTTGGCGTGCTTGAAGGGATGCAAGCGTTGGAGCGTCTTTATCTCGTGGTCTTCAACGATACCATTCCGGGTCAGCGCCAGTACACGATCGAACAACAAGTAGAGATGCGGATGCAAGGCCGGGGTCTTACGCGGCAGGAAGCGCTGGACAGCCTGCATCGCCAGGCGGAAAAAGCGCAGGGTATCGATCACCGGCAATTGATCCGGGCGGCCTTCGAGGCAAAATGTATCCTCGGAAGCCATGACGACACGACGGAAGCGCACGTCCTGGAAGCAGTGGCGGCAGGAGCGGTCCTGTCCGAAATGCCCACTACGCTGGCGGCGGCGAGAATGGCCAGGCAACTGGGCCTCTGGATCTGTATGGGTGCGCCCAATTACTACCGGGGAGGGTCACACTGCGGCAATCTTTCCTGTGCGGACGCGATGGCCGAAGACCTGGTTGACATCCTTTGCAGTGATTATCATTTTCCGGCCATGCTGGGAAGCGTGGTCCGCATGATGGAGGATGGCTTCGCGCCCTGCAAGGCGATCAATATGGTATCCTGGAACCCTGCGAAGTTGTTGGGCCTGAACGAGCAGCTAGGCTGTATCGGGGTTGGGAAAAAAGCGGATCTAATCGCATGGAATGCTGCGGAAGGCTATGCTGCCGTCACGGGTGTGTGGGTCGATGGCATACCCAAGTTGTCCGCGAATTACAGCAAAGGAGTCTTATCTTTAGCCGGATGAAGATAGGCGTTATCGGAGACATCCACGAAGACATTGTGGCATTAAGGGCAGCAGTCTCCCTGTTGGAGCAGGCGGGATGCACACAAATCATCTGTCTGGGTGATATTGTCGGCTTCAAGGTCAATACCTATAGTTATCTGGATACGCGCAGTGCGCATGAGTGCATCGCTGTCGTCAGGGCCAACTGCGCTGCGACTGTTATTGGCAACAACGATCTTTTCCAGATCAGGAAATTGCCGGTTCAGCGGGGTGGCTTCGATTTTCCGGCAAACTGGTATGCGCTGGATTATTATGAGCGGAAGGCGCTGTCGGGCAACCAGGTCTTCCTCTATGAAGATGTGCAACTCTCTTCCTTGCTTACGAATGCCGACAAGGCATGGTTGGATTCGCTTCCCGACAAATATGCCGGCGAATACGACGGCTTGCGCATTCTCTTTACCCATTTTGCGATGCCCGATCTGCATGGGCTGCGGACCTATTTTCCTAAACGCGCGGAAGAGTTTCACGAGCACCTGGCTTTTATAGAAAAGTATGGCTGTACCATCGGCATTTCGGGTCACTTTCATTACGAGGGGTTGAGTCGCGTCAATGAGGCGGAGATCCGGCGGCAGTCGTTTGGTATTTTCGCATTTTCCCGGGAGCTGCAATACTGGTATGGGCCTTGTGTGGCGCGCTGCCAGTTCAGCAATGGTTTTTTGATCGTCGATACGGAGAGTTCGACTGTTGAGGCGGTGAGGTTGATGGCTTGAGGTAGCAGCGGTTCCTATTTGGGTGGGGACGCGGCGGATGGGGAAGAGCCTGGCCTGGCGGGCGCGGCGGACGGCGGTGGCGCGGATGCGGGTGTCATTGCGGGAGCCGGCGGGGACACGGGGATCTCGCGCTTCATGAAGACGAAACCGTTCTTGCGGTAGAGCTCCCTGATGTCCGGGTATTGGGGCTGGTTTTCCCAGTGTTGTACCCGATCCACTTTGGTCACAAAGTAGACGGGTTTGTCGATCTGGCCGGTGAGCAGCCATTGCTGGTCGTACGCGTTGGGGTTGGTGGGCTTCTCTTTGAGCGTATAGAAGAGGTCACCATAACTTTTATAGCCAAGCGTATGTACGTAGCAATTCTCTCCCTGACGGGCGATAAAGAAATCGATGGCCGCACCCTGGCTATACCTTTCTACTTTGGGGACGATGATGGCGGAGGCGAAGAAGATGACGATCGCGGTCCCGACAAAAAGTGAACGGGCGGCAGCGGAGAAGTCCTGCCGAGACAGGTAGCGGATACCGAGGATGAGACAAACGACCATCAGCAGTCCGATGCCGCCTTCGAAGCCATTCCAGTGGACGTTTGCCTCCATATTGCCGCGGGCGAAAGTATCGTCGACGTACGGTGCCAGCCGTTTGACGTTCAGGCCTATGATGGCAACGCCGAGGATAAGCAACGCGATCAGACCGCCGAGGACACCCAGTAAGACGCCCACATATTTTTGGTAGATCTTTTCCTTACGTTCCCATTTGTAGATAGAGTAGGCTGCCAGGAAGGTGACGGGGAACCAGGCCATGGAGGAATAGTGAATGATCCGGCTTTGTACGATGGTGAAGAGGATGGTGACCACCCAGAAAAGGATCACCATCCAGTTCTTGAAATCCCGGTCATAGCGGCCGTTGTATTTGGACCGGAAGAAGGAAGGTATGGCCAAGATGGAGGCCGGGAAGCAACCTACCAGCAGCACGATATAGTGGTAGCCGAAGAAACCGGCCTGATCCGCGTCGTGGGTGCGAAAGAGCCGCCATTGATACTTGAGGAATTCGTTGATGAACCAGGGGCCGCGTTTGATGGTCTCGTAGCCGTACCAGGTGGAGGTCACCAGGAACGCCACCAGCAGAAAGAGCAGCGCATATCCCCAGTTGAAATATATCTTAAACCGGTTGTAGACGAGGTAGGAGCCGAGTGCCAACAGGAAGACCATCAGGGATACCTGCCCCTTCATGTGAACGGCGAGTCCCATAAACACGCCTGACCAGAACACATAATACAGTTGGCTATGCCGGAGGTCTTTATCGAATTTGTTCCTTTTCCAATGGTAGAGGATAAAATTATACAGGGAGAGAAAGGTGAAGAGGTTGAACCAGGGGTCGATGATCCCCGATTTGAAATACATGTTGGGGAAGAGGGAGCCGCCATAGGCCAGTGCCCAGAGCAAGCCAAATTTCCGGTCGTAGATGCGGCAGCCGCAGAGAAAGACGACGATCAGTGTTATGATACCGCAGATGGCGTTGGGAAAGCGGGCGGCGAACTCGGTTACGCCAAAGACTTTCATGGCCGTACTTTGCATCCAGAAGTACATGGGCGGTTTCTCCCAGAAGGGCTTGTAGTCGACGTACACGCGGGTGTAGTCATCCAGTTTTATCATTTCGCGGGAGCATTCGGCGAAATTGATCTCATCCCAATCGAAGAGATGTACACGCCCCAGGAAGGGCAGGAAGAGGAGGGCTGAGCATATGGCGACGAGCAGGATAGTGGACGTCTTGGTGAGGCGCATTATGTTAGCGGTTTATACATTTCTCTTTTCATCATTCCCCATTTGCAAAGGCGATGGACGATGGAGACCTGCAAGACTCCCAGGCCGTATACGACGCTACGGCGGAAGTTGATGCTCGATGCTTCCTCGAAATATCGGGTCGGGCAGGTGATCTCGGCGATCTCATAACCCAGGTAGATGATCTGCGAAAGCATCTGGTTGTCAAAAACGAAATCCTCCGAGTTGATCTCATAGTTGATGCGACGCAGGATCTCTTTGGAGAAGGCCCGGTATCCGGTGTGGTATTCGGCCAGCTTTTGCCGGAGCATGACGTTCTCGAAGAAGGTGAGGGTGCGATTGAAAAAATATTTATACAGGGGCATGCCGCCGTGGAGGGCGCCCTTGCCCAGGGTCCGGGA
Source organism: Puia sp. (assembly GCA_965214315.1). Taxonomy (GTDB): domain Bacteria; phylum Bacteroidota; class Bacteroidia; order Chitinophagales; family Chitinophagaceae; genus Puia. The sequence goes on from CBDCBP010000009.1 coordinate 236,411, forward strand.
GCCCAGCACGCACTGGTATACGTCGTTGGCGATGAGCCAGGCCATCGACGGAATGAGTTTGGGCGTATACTGGTAATCCGGATGGAGCATGATGACGATATCGGCTCCCAATTCCAGGGCCTTGTTGTAGCAGCTTTTCTGGTTGCCGCCATAGCCCCTGTTGTGGTCGTGCATGATAATGTGGCGAATACCCAATTCGCGGGCAACGGCTACGGTCCCGTCCCGGCTGTTATCGTCCACCAATACCACTTCGTCAACGATCGCGAAAGGTATCTCCGCATAGGTCTTGCGAAGCGTAAGCGCTGCGTTGTAAGCTGGAAGAACGATCACGAGTTTTTTGCCTTCGATCATGTACTACTATAAAGATTTGGGTGTGCCGCCCGCCAGGGACGCCACGATAAAAAAAACAGACGGCAAACCTACGGGTTTTTAGGGTAAAATATATGCGGCAAGCGGGGTTTTGGGTAAAATAGGTGTGCCCGCCGGTGAAGGTTTACCCTTTGGCGAAGAGCGGCAAAGACTGCAATTTTTGGACAAAGAGCCAGTGGACCAGCACGGAAATCAGCGTGCCAATGCATGACCCCATCAGTACGTCCCCCAGGAAATGCTGACCAAGATAGATGCGGGAATAGCCCACTGCTACGCCGCAGAGCAGGAAAGCGATCTTGGCTTTTGGGTTCTTTGTGAAGATAGCCAGCAGGGTGGCGAGGGCGAAGACGGAGGTGGTATGGCCGGAGGGAAAGCTGGCAAAGCCGAGCCCGGTGACGCCGTCGATAAAGTAGTGGTATTGCCCTGGGGGGAAGAATTGTTTTGGGCGGGGCATGGAGAAGAGGTTCTTGAGGACCTGGGCTACCAGTGCCGAGAGCAGAAAGGCCAGCATGACCTGTGCGGCCTTCGACCAGCGGCGTTGTGACAGGAAGAGCAGGAAGACGATGATGGAGAAGACGCCGTTGCCGAGAAAGGTGACCCAAATGAATAGAGTGTCGAGTGTGCTACGGTGGTAGGCGTTGAGGTCTACGAAAGAAGCCGCCTTTCCGAGTGTCAGGAGGCAGCACAGACCTGCTGCAAAAAAGAGCAGCCACAACCCGAAGAAGAGGCGGTTGCCGGCCAGTATTTCTTTTAGCGTCTTCATCCGGCGAAAGTAGTCAATTCCGGGGATTGGGGTGGCCGGAGGAGAGGCCCGGGGTGCCGACGCGGGCGGAGCGGGACGCCGACGTGGGCGGAGCGAGCGCGGATCATAAACCAGCCACCAGTTCTTCGGCCAGGCCGAAGGAGAGGGTCATGCCGGCTCCGCCGACCCCATTGATCACATAGACATAGGGTTCCGGGGAGAAGAAGAGATCGGCTTCGCCGTCGGTCAGTTTGGCGTAGACGCCATTCCAGGTCTCGCTTACGGCCCAGTCCTTGAAGGAGGCGAATCCGCGGAGGTAGTCGATGATCTTGCGGTTGATGAACTCCTTGTCGAAGGGGTCGTGGGTGAGGCCGTACTCGTGCGAATCGCCGATGGTCAGTTCTCCGCGGCCATTCTGTGAGACCATTACGTGGATGCCACATTGCAAATAGTCGGGCAGTTCGGCATTGTACCGTTCCCGGAGCGCGGCGAGGGAAGGGGCGGCCTTGAAGCTGTTGTAATGAATGAGGGAAAGGCCGCCGCAGAGTGCGGGTCCGATGCGCCATTCCTGTGGTTGGGATACGAGGCGCAGCATCTGTAGTTTGCATTTAGTGACGGGCTGTTCGGCAAAGTGTTCCGGGTAAAGCGTTTCGAAGTCGGACCCGTTGCACACAAAGATCAGGTCCGCCTCGTATTCTTCGTCATTGCCGATATAGACGATCTGATCGGAGATATAGGAGACGCATTTGCCCCAGAAGAACTCTATGGGGTATTGTGAGGACAGCCAGCCCGGCAGGGCGGCTATAGCTTCCCGGGGGTCCACGATGACTTCGTCGGAGCTGTGCAGGCCACCAAGCAGGCCGTGGGTGACGACGGCGCCGGAGAGGACCGTTATGGCGTCTTTATCGACCAGCCGGACGGGGCGGCCTTCTTTGCTGAAGACGGCATGCAATTCCTGCAGGACCTGCCATTCGTCGGGATGGTAGGCGAGGTGGAGGCTGCCGGCGGCTTCGTGCCAAAATCCCGCTTTCGGTGCGACCTCCTTCCAGATATCCCTGCTGCGCACGGCCCGGTCGTACATCTTTCCTGCTGTCTGGCCGATCGGCCATATCATCCCGAAGTTGCGAATGGATGCGCCAACTGCTTTATTTGTCCGTTCGAAAACCTTTACTGTAAATCCCTGGCGGGCGAGGGCTCTGGCCGTTGCCAGGCCTACGATACCGGCGCCAATGACTATTGCTGATCGGGATGCCATAAAAGATATTATTGTAGATGGTTTTTTTTGTAGATCCTTGAAAAGAGAACGGAAGCCAGCAGGACGAGGAGGATGCCTGCGAATGCGGATATATAGAACATCCCGGTGAAGAAATCGACCCAGCTGTATTTGATGTGAACGAATTCCTTTACCAGGAGAACTACTACCGTTCCCAGGTAACCGAAGGCGTCCGCAATATAGATGAGGAAGCCGACATTGCCCGGTATTTTGTACGCCGCGAGCATGCGCTCGAAATAGAAGCAGTTATAGGGCACATACCCCAGGTAGAGCCCGGCGGAAGCGGTGATGATCCAGATTACCGGGGAGACGAGGTGGAAGTGGAAGGCAAGCGTCGAGCCTGCGGCGAGCAGGAAGCCGCCGATGATGATGACGTTGTTAAGCTGGAACGCCTTGTAATTGTTCCTGATAAGAAAGAACCCGCCGATCACGGCCAGGACGATGAGCCCGACTATGGTGCTGGTGTTGGCGAAGACCGCCGCTTTGTCCCTGAAGCCGGTCTCCGACCAAAGCTCGTTGGCAAAGTCTTCGGTGAAGTCGCGGAGGATGGTCAGCATTACGTAAGCGGTGACGATGGGGATGAGGGCCAGGCCGAAGATGCGCAGGAAGTTTTTGCGTTGTCCTTTGTCCATTGGCAGCCGGACGGTGCGTGAAGCGATGTCGTCGGCATCGGGCGGCGGCGTCTGGCTAAGCAGCCAGGTGCTTAGGAGAAGGGGTATCACGAAAGCGGCGCCGGCTAAGAAGGGCATCCAGGATTCGCTGACACCGTGCAGGATCAGGCCCTTGCCGATGGTCTTAGCGATGCCGGAGGCAAAGATAAAACTGGTGGAAAGGATGGCACCCATGAGCTCGGTGGTCCTGCGGCCTTCGATGAAGCCGAATACCAGGCCCCAAACCATGCCGAGCGGGAGGCCGTTGATGAACATGAAGATGAAATTGTAGGGTGGCGGCACGATGCCGAAGAGCAGCAAAGCGGCCCAGGCGACCAGGATCAGCAGGATGATGTAGCCCACCCTCTTCTCCGGCCGCATGCCGGCGATAAAGCGGATGCCGTAGAATTTGCTGAGCATATAACCCAATACCTGGGAGATCACGAGTACTACTTTATAAGAGATCCCCCATAATTGGATGCCGTCGTAGGACGCGGCGGTGAAGGGCTTGCGGAAACCATACATACAGGCGTAGACGACGAAGGACGAGAGGGACACGTACAACACGAATGCCCATGCCGGTGATCGTTGTAAACGCGCCTTTAGTGTCAGTCTGCCTTCCGTGGGGGGTGCCGCGGCCTGTGCGGTTGAAGTAGATGGCGGGATCATACGTTGGGAATTGACGCCAATTCGATAATGGGGAGCAGTTCGCTGAGCGCGTCGATGATAAAATCGGGGCGGCAGGGTTCCAACTGTTCGCGGGTATAAGCTCCGGTGGTCACGCTGACGACGATGCCGCAGCCGGCGTTACGGCCTTCATTGACGTCTACTTCGGTGTCGCCTATTTTCAGCACATGGTTGGGAGACGTAATACCAAGGTCGAGCATCAGGCTTTTTATCATATCCGGATGAGGCCGTCCCCGGGCTACTTCATCGCTGCAAATGGTCTTGTCGATCACTTCGCTCCGGTCATCCCAGCGGAGCCGATGCAATATGGTATCCGCAATGCTGCGGGTGAAGCCGGTGTTGAGTGCTATTTTGATGCCCTGCTCTTGCAGGGAGGCAAACAGTTCTTCGGCATCGGGCATGGGGGCAAGGTGCGAATCATCGTGGTAATGCGCGATCATGGTGTCGATGAACCTGGTATGGATGCGATCGATGAGCAACCCGTCGTGTTTGTGGGTGGGCGCAAACTTTTCGAGCAGGAGGGCGATGGCGTCGACCTTGCGAAAGCCCATTACTTTCTTTACTTCAGGCGGGGGGATGGCAAAGCCAAATTCCCGGAATGCCGCAATGAAGGCCTGAGCGACGTTACCGCTGTCGCGGACAGTCGTGCCTGCTATGTCGAATACGACCAGTTCTATGACGCTCATGCGTGACGATTTAAGAATGACTGAGATGATGCAGGATCATACCCCGGTAGTGGTCGAGGTTTGGCAGGGGCTTGTGCTCGATCTTTGCCAGCTCGTCCCATTTGCGCATCTGGATGATCAGGGGGAAAAGGGGGTATTGCTTAAAGGCCTCCGCTTCTTCCCGGGTCATAGGACCGCCCTGGTATTCGAGCGTCTTCTTGCTGGCCTCGGATAATTCCGCATAGTAGGCAGGGTCTGTCGCGGTGAGGTATCGTTTGGCTTCGACATGGGATTCGACCAGCCGCACTATCTTTTTAGAAAAGCCTTTTCCCTTCAAGAATTCGGCGCCAAGTTCTTCATGGTCCTTGATGCCAAAACCATCCATTCTCCGCGAAGCGGATGTTTCTTCAGATTCGTCGCCTTTGGCGGCTTCGCTGATATGACCGATGTCGTGAAGGAAGGCAGCCAGGATCACTTCTTCATCATATCCTTGTTCTTCGGCCAACTGAGCAGCCTGCACCATGTGTTCCAATTGCGTAACCTTTTCGCCGGCGTATTCATTGCCTCCATATCCTGCATAAAGGTCCATGATCTCGTTCGTAGTCTTTTCTGCCTGCTCAGTGGTCATAAGGAGAGTAATTTTTGTTACTAATAATTGGTCTACAAAGTATCGAAAAATGCGGATAGCGGGAGATTAAATAATGTTTAAAGTTAACGCTATCGGATCGATTTTCGGGTCAGCCAAGCGATCAGATCTTCGGGATGGTCGGTCTGCAGTGCTCTGATGCCTTGCGCAACCGGTTGCGCCCACAAAGCGGGGTTCTCGGCGGGGCCTTGAATATCCGGAAAGACGGTATATCCCTGCCGTTGGGCCAACGTGACCATATCAAGTGTATACTGACCATAGTCGCCATCGAGGATATCGGGATGAACCTGGTCCAGGAAACGCTGCAGGCTTGCGGTATCTGTTACGCTGGCGGGCAGGCTGACCATGAGCGGCATGGCGGGAGCCACGCGGCGCCAGTCATGGAACTGTTGTTCAGCGTTGATGTAAACGACGACCTGTTTTTCCATCCCATATTTTTGAATGAGGCGGTAGGCGGTGCCGGGGTCGGCATTTTTAAAGTCGAGATAGATATAGATCTTGTCCTTGCATAATTCGAGGACCTGGCTGAATGCCGGGATTTGGAATTCCCCCCATTCGGGATGTGTTTTCTCCTTTACTCCGAGCTTTATCAGCGAATCGTAGCGCATGTCTTTTACGGAGCCGGTACCATTGGTCATCCGGTTGACGGTGGCGTCATGCATGATGACGAGTTGGCTATCGACTGTTGTGCGGAGGTCGATCTCGACGTAGTCCGCGCCTGCCTTGATGGCGTTCTCGTATGCTTTCAACGTATTTTCCGGGGCGTGGGTGTGGTCACCGCGGTGGCAGGAGATCGTGAATGCGTGCCTTGGCGCCGGCATGGGCGCCGGGGTTTGGGTCATGGTGCTAGAGGTCTGTGCGATGGCGGCAGCAGCCGCAAGGACGGAGACAAAAAGAAGACTAAACTTTTTCAAGTTTAGTCTTCCGGATCTTACAAGTTTCATTAGCGATTTGTTATTGCAGTACCCACATTTTCTGATTGAGGTCATCGGCGCTGAAGCCCTGGTTTTTTACGGCAGCGGCCCAGTTGGTGGCATTCTGTGCCTGCTCGGTCACCGGGTAAGCCCATCGAAGGGGGATGACACCACCGTTTCCAACGCCGCTGCCGCCCTGGAAGGGGGGAACACCGACGCGACGCCAGTTGTAATAGGGCTCATAGCCTGAAGTCTCGAACATGGCGATGTACTTCTGGAGCACGATCTGGTCGATCGCAGTTGCCTGTGTACCGGAGAACTGTACTGCCGACTGGCTGTAATAGTTATTAAAATTGAAAGTAAAGGGATAGGGCGCGACTTGCGTGACAGCATTCGCACCTGGGGGCAGGAAATAGGCGGTGAAGTTAGTTTGGGTCACGTCGATGCCGAAGAAAGCCATGTCCGTGGTGATGCCATTTTTGTAGTACGTCTCCGCGTTGCCGGAAGCCCAGCCGCGTTCGATACCTTCGGCAATGTTAAACAGCATTTCTTTGTATCCAACCAGCACGTCCGGATCGCCCGTAAAATTATAATAATATCTTTTACGATTGATGAAGGAATATAATCCGGCGCTTGCATTGGCATACATCGTCCCAAGGTCGAGGCCGGAGCTCGCACCTACAAAGAACTGGTATTGTGCGGGATTGGCCGTGTCGATGTTCGGCAGGCCCCAAGCCGGTTCGCAGGTAACGAAGACACGAGGGTCCGAGATCGTTGTAAGTGCGCTGACATAAGTTGCTGCCATATTGAAACGCCCGGCGATCGATCCAAAGTTACTGGGATTGAATGGATAGGTAGTAAAGGTGTTTGAGCCGCCGGGATTGTAGACGAGCTGGAAATCGTCAGCCTGACTGGCAAAAATGGGGTATTGGCTCGGGCTGTTGAGGACCGCTGCGAACCGGGCGGGTACATTGAGTGTCTGATCGGACGCCTTGTTGCTGAGTGCTATGCAGACGCGCAGTTTAAAGGAGTTGACCAGCTTTTGCCATTTAGTGAGGTCTCCGGCATAGTAGATGTCTTGCGAAGTTGACAATGAATTGTCCGAAGCGGCGATCAGGGTTGCCAAGTCGCTGTTGGCCGAATCCAATTGATTTAATACGTAGGCAAAGACCTGTTCCTGGGGCGTGTAAGAAGGCGCCGGTATAGCCGGAGCCTGCAAGGCCTGCGTCAGGGGTACATCGCCCATGAGCATCGTCAGGTTATAGAAATAGTAGGCCTTGATGAATCGGCCGACGGCCTCATAAGGGTTAACGGCGGCTCCGCCCCGCAAAAGCACTTCTTTATCCATTTGGACGACATTCTTCAGGACCAAATAGGAATTAAAGGGCCCCTCACTTGTGTTGGGCTGGTTGTCTGTTGTGGTCGAATTGTTGGTCCAGGAATAGATGTTGTTGCCATAGTAGTTGTAGTTCTGGCAATGGTATTGGTTCCAGTCGCCGGCATTGTCCCAGGAATTGATTCCGCCAAGAGCGCCGATCGAACTGCTGCCATTAACGCCGGACATGGCTGTGAGTACCGTGCCCAGGATCAGCTGTGGGGGAACTGACGTCGGCTGATTGGGGTTGTTGATCTTTTCATCGATCTGCTTATTGCAACTCGCTGTGAGGATCAACACACCTGCAAGGACGAAAAATATATACTTTATCTGTTTCATACTTTTTTTCTTTATGGGTTTAGAAAGAAAAATTGATGTTTAGCCCATAGCTGCGTGTAGTCGGGGTCTGCAAACCTGAACCGCTGTCCTGCGTGTATTGGTCGACGTCCAAGTCTTTATACCTGTTCGGGAAGAAATAGAGCAAGTTCCTTCCGACCAGTGATACGCTGGCGTTACTGATGAAAGCTTTCTTTCCAAAAACAGACTCCGGAACCTTATAGGTGAGTGTCAACTCCCGCAGTTTCGTATAAGTCTTTTTGATTGTAGTAAGATCTTTGATGGAAGCTGCCTGGTACACGAAAGGTTGCACCAAACTCTTGCTTGTATTGACCGTTTCCGTGAGGCTCTTATAATTGGTGATCTGACCGGAAATGGGATCCAATTGGATGGTGCCGCCTGTCAGGTTGACGCCTTGGCCGGTGTACGCCGCAACATTCGCTTCGTCGGAAGGTCTTGCTGCACCCAATGCGCCGGTAGCTGCTTCGATGTGGCGGCCGCCCTGGAGTGTTTTTTGCCGGACATAATCATTCACCACACCACCTACGAGTCCATCGAATTGAAAGCGAACAGAGAAACTCTTATAGCTGATCGTATTGATCAGGCCCCACTGCCAGTCCGGATCGGAGTGTCCAAAGATCCGCGAAGCAGGAGAACCAGCATCGGAGTAGGTGATATAATCGCCGGAACTGGGGTCGATCACTAGTTTACCTGCAGGAGTGCGCACGAACCCGTTGCCATAGACCAGGTCTATCCGCTGGCCATTCTTTTCGTAGTTGTCCGGGTTAGAGTTCTGTACCCATTTCCTTTCGAATTGGAAGAAGTTGGCAACAATCATCCAGCTAAAACCATGCGGGTCAGTGATCGGTTTGCCAGTTATCGATGCTTCCCAACCGTCGTTGGTGTAAATGTTGCCGTTAGTGAGATAGGCCGAATAACCGGAGGCATTCGAAGTTCCCTGGCTAACGATGCTGGAATTCTTGTAATGATAATGCGTTACATCCAGGCCGAGCCTGTTGTTTAAAAAGCGAATATCGCCGCCGAATTCTGTCGCCTTTCTTTCTGCAGTGGAGATATTACCGCTAACTACCTGGTCGGTGTACCTAGCACTGTTCTGGCTGGAATAGGTCGGACTCAAACTATAAGTTTGGTTGAAGGGATAATACGGCCCATTGTAGGGCGAAGTCCAGGTATAGCCATAGCCACCAGCTGGAGTTGCACTCACATTCGGCGTGAAAGTCGACTGCGTTCCCCCCTGCTTGCTATCCGCGTAGGAAGCCCTTAACTTTAGGAAAGAGATAGCCTGCGGCAGGTGAACATATTCCGAGACCACCGTGGCCAGGTTGAAGGATGGATAATAATAGGATCCGGCATTGGCTGGCAGCGACGAGGATTTATCCCAACGGCCGGTCACGTTTGCGGTGACATAGGATTTCCAGCCCAAGTCGACGGAGTAGTAAGCGCTCAACACCAACATGGATGAGGTAAAGTTACTACCAGTCAGCGCACCCTGAGAGTTGGAAAAGGCGTAGACGCCCGGTACATTCAGATAATTGGTGGATTCGAAGTCCGAATTGAAGGAGAAGTTCCGGACCGTACCGCCACCAACCGCCGCCAGATCAAGGAAACCGGCGATGGAGTTCTTATGGTAACGGATCTGGAGGTCTTCGTTGTTATCCAAAAGCTGTCTTCTGTCCTCGCGATAATCCCCTTGGCGGAGCGGACGGCCATACGCGCCCGAGGAATAAGGCATTTTTTCCGAGTTGAACATGTCATAGGCGGTCAAGCTCGGACGGAACTGGAATTCAATGTTCTCGTTCAGTTTGTAATTTGCCGATATATAGCCGTATTCGTTGTTCTGGTAGTGCCCACGCAACCATTCATAGGACATGAACCACGGGTTGTTGTACCGGTAGTATTCTTCGTAGTTCTGCTGAATACCTACTTTGCCTGGCTGCCAGTAGTTGCGGATATTCGGACTGTTCACGCTCCAGTCGGCACCGCCCCAGATGATGATGTTGTAGATGATGCTATTAGGACCATAGTTAACGTCCGGAATATTCGGCGTCGACTGACGACTAAAATTAAAATAAGTGGTCAGGCTCAACTTGTCATTGAAGCGTTGGGTCAAATTGGCCGTAAAGGTGCCGTTGTTTAGCTTGGTGTTGGGCACTATACCCTGCTGATACGTGTCGCTGAACGAAACACGTACGTCTGTTTTATCAGATGAGGAAGCGATGGAAATGCTGTTGGTGGAAAGCGCGCCGGTCTGGATAAAATGTTTCAGGTTGTCTTTTCCGCGGGCCACAAAGGGCGTAGGCGCGACGTGACCCGTATAGGTGCTGTTGTCAGCATAGGTTGTTGTGTAGGTCTGGTTGGCGGTATACGCACCATCGTATTGAGGAAGGAGCTGGCCCCTGAATTGAGGTCCCCAGACGTCATAATCGTAGTCATTGATGCCAACCCCAACAGCGCCGTTGCCAAAATAAGAAGCCGCGCTGGAACCGCCGCCGCCAAACGCATATTTGCCATTGTCACCGGGACCGTAGGAATCATTGTATTTAGGTAGCGCGATGAATCCCTTATTGATCTGGTTGGTCGTATTAACGGTCACCACCACTTTTCCTTTGGCTTTTGCGCCCTTCTTGGTGGTAATGATAATGGCTCCATTTATGCCTTGGAAGCCGTACAATGCGGCGGCATTAGGGCCCTTCAGCACGGTAAAGTTCTCGATGTCGTCGGCATTGAGGTTATAGGTGTCGGAACTGATCGGCACGCCGTCCACCACAAAGATCGGAGTACCGTCACCACGCATGATGACGCCGGCGGGATGCCCGATCTCGGGATTGATGTTGATCTCGAGTCCTGCTGCCTGACCTTTCAGCGCGTTGACCGGGTCGGCTTCGCGCGCTTGCGTTAAGGTAGAAGCATCAATAGACTGAAGCGCGTAGCCTAGTTTTTTAGCTTCTTTTTTAATACCCGTGGCGGTCACGACTACCTGGTTGAGTTCTCTGGAATCGGCGGCGACCTGGATCATCAGTTCGTTGCCGCTGATCGTTTGTTCCGTACGAACGATCCCAATTCCCGTAATAACGAGGACGTCGCCGTCGTTTGCTTTGATGGCGAAGCCGCCGTCTACACTGGTAGAGGTGCCAACTTTAGAACCTTTTACCATGACTGTGACGCCGGGAATGGGGGTCTGGTCCGCCTTATTAAGGACATGACCCGATACGACCTTTTGTGCGATGGAGGCGAGCGGAAAGAGGAATACCGCCCATAAAGCGACCATGTGGGTAATTCGCTTACTCATAATGCAGTTATGTTTTTAGTTTTTATGACGCTGTGTGTAATCTCGCCGCGAAAGTAAAAGGTATATGTAAAGCAAAGGTTAGCTCTAATTTAAGGAAATGTTAACAGTTTACAAAGACTATACCAATGTTAAGTATTTGTAAATAATTGACAAGTACTAAAGAAGTTCCAAATGGATAGTCTATAGGGTGGTTAGAAAAGATAAAAAGCGAGGAGGAGGGCGTCTTCGGGTCCGATGTTCTTGAGGCGGTGTTTGGTGCGGCCATCGAAGAAAAGCGTATCTCCTTCCTGGATGATGAAGGTTTCTTTGCCGACCTGGTATTCGACCTCGCCTTTGAGCATGTATTTGCATTCGTAAGCGTCGGTGCTGATCATTTGTTTGCGGCCGGCTTTTTTCTTGAGTTCGAGGAGGACCACATCTGTGGCCTGTGAACTGACGCTGCGGGTAAGGATACGTTTATAGGAGAAGCCTTTTACAGGCTCCTTGGAGAAAAGTTTTTCCTCTCCCTTGCGAATGATGAGTACCTGGTTGTTGCCGAAGCTGTCCTGCATGTCTTCGAAGAAAGTGCGGAGATCTTCCTGGAGTGAATGGATGATATTGAACAGGACCGGCAGGGAGGGCACGGTCCGGTTATTTTCGATCTGGGAGATGAGGCTTTTGCTGACGCCGGCCCTGGCGGCCAGTTCTCCGAGTGTAACATTCTTCTGGGTGCGTTTGGACTTGATCTTGTCGCCGATCAGGAGGATAAGTTCTTCGTGCATTTGAGTTGTTGGCTATTTAATGCGGCGAAAGATAGTCAAAATACCGAAAGTATTACCTGGCTGCGTCCAGCCACACTGCGAGGTCGTGGATATGGTCGGTGTTGATGTAGTCGACTTTCAGTGCGACGAGTTGGAGCCAGGCTTTGGGAAAGTCGGGTGCGTCCCAGAAGCGAACGGGGAGGTGCAGGTCATGGGCCGACCTGATGGCTTGCTCCAGGGTGCGGCGGGCGGTATCGGGGATACCTTCCTGGTGATCCCAGCGGGTATAGTAATGGAGATCGTCGCTCATCAGCGAGATATGGGCGAGTTCCTCGGGCGTATAATGGTCGTGGAGGATGCCGTCGAAGGCAATGAAAGAAGGGTAGCCGGCGTAGCGGCCGGGATCCGGCCTGTTGCCGCTGATGACCCATTTTAAGGTGGGGGTGGTCTCCAGGATAGGGTATTTGTCCAGCAGTGCTATAAGCGCGGCAAGGACGACGACGGAATCTTCTTTTATGTCGATGAGGATCTGCAGTCGTTTTGCGGTATCGGAATATGGATGGCCGCCGTTCTTTGCGATGCAGGCTGCCAGCGGTTTGATATAATAGTCTTCGAGCGTCCGGCCGGCCTTGATCTCCTGCGTGTCGTGACCGATGATGACCTTGCCATTCATCAGCCAGATATCGGCTTCGATGGAGCCGAACCCCTCCTGCCATGCCAGCCAAAAAGGGGTAGGCTGCTCATAATCGTTATGGGAATGCGTATTCGCCGATGTGTAGTGTGCGGGCTGGGCCATTACATGCATGGGCCTCACCGTTAGATACAGTCCTGCTGCGGTCAGGAGGAGCAAGGGCCAATTTTTCATGGGCGCAAAGGTATTAGATCGCCTGTTAGTAACACTGTGTTCATATAAAACTTACAATTTGTTAACGCCGGCTTAATGCCCCAATAATAAGTTATTTGGAACTTTGAAAAACCACAATAATGGAAAAGCGTCCCGTTGACGTCGTTGTGATATCAGATGTACATCTCGGAACCTACGGTTGCCGGGCAAAGGAACTGGTCAACTACCTCAAAAGCATTACCCCTAACATACTGATCCTCAATGGAGACATCATTGATGGCTGGCAGTTTACCAAGCGGTATTTCCCGGTTGCCCACATGATGGTGATCAAGGAGATCGTCCAGCTCATCACCAGTGGCACGAGGGTGTTCTACATTACGGGCAACCATGATGAGATGATGCGGAGGTATACGGATATACAAATGGGCAATTTCGCCCTGACGGATAAATTGGTGCTGGAGATCGACAATAAGATGACCTGGATCTTCCATGGGGACGTTTTTGACCATACCACCAAGGGCGGGGCTAAGATCCTGGCCAAATTGGGCAGCAGCGGTTATAATCTATTGATCCGGTTCAATCAATTCATTAACTTTATACTGAATGCGCTGGGACGCGAACGGGTCTCCATCTCCAAGAAAGTAATGGCGGGCGTCAATAAGGCCGTCAGCAAAATAAACGACTTCGAATTAATCGCCGCCGAACTTGCCATCGAAAAAAAGTATGACTACGTCATCTGCGGGCATATCCATCAGCCGCAGAAAAAAATAGTGGAAACAAAAGACGGGAAGGTCACCTATCTGAACTCCGGGGACTGGATAGAGCACTGTACAGCATTGGAATATCATCAAAGCGAGTGGACTATTTTTGAATACGACGAGAAAGCTTTCCCTGTGACGCAGACGGTCGAAATGAAGCCATCGATCAATGTGTTGACGGACGAGATCAATTTTTATATTAATTCTCTGGCAGCAATATAGAAACTATGAAAATCTTCTACGCAGTACAGGCGACGGGCAACGGTCATATCAGCAGGGCTATGGAGATACTCCCTTACCTGGAGCGTTATGGCCGGGTGGATATTTTTCTGAGCGGCGCCAACAACAGTCTTCAACTCGATGCTTCGGTCAGGTACCGCAGTAAGGGGCTGAGTCTAATTTACAACAATAGCGGCGGACTCAATTATTGGGAGATCGGCCGTCAGATAGCGCCGTTGAGGTTGCGGCGGGAGGTCAAGGATCTGCCGGTTGAGAAGTATGACCTGGTCATCAACGATTTTGAGTGTATTACTTCGCTGGCCTGTGCCTATAAGAAGGTGCCTTCTGTACAATTTGGGCATCAGGCCAGCTTTATAAGTCCAAAGGTTCCCCGGCCGGAGAAAAGGGAATGGATGGGGGAATGGATCCTACGCCATTATGCCCGGGCCACGGAATATATCGGTCTTCATTTCAAGCAATATGACGATTTCATTCTGCCGCCGGTGATCAAAAAAGAGATCCTGCAGGCGGAGCCGCAGGACGGAGGCCATATTACGGTCTATCTCTCCTCTTATGATGACGCCGCTGTAAGAAAATATCTCCAGCCGTTGAAGGAGTTCCGCTTCCAGGTCTTTTCCAAGGAAGTAAGGCAGCCTGTTGTGGACGGGAATATCGTCTTCATCCCGGTGAGCAAGGCTGGGTTCAACAAGAGCCTTATCAATTGTTCCGGCATCCTGACAGGGGCAGGTTTCGAGGCCCCGGCTGAAGCGATGTATCTCGGCAAGAAGCTGATGGTGATCCCTATCCGTGGACAATACGAGCAATCCTGCAATGCGGCTGCGCTGCAAAAAATGGGTGTGCCGGTGCTGGATGCGCTGGACGCCGGTTTCGAGCCGCTTTTCCGTCGTTGGATGGAACAAAGGAAGAAGGCGCGTCTGCATCTTGATTATTCTACCGAGTCCACCGTCGGATACCTGATGCATCATTGCAAGCGGGAGCGGAAGGATGCGTTGGATATGCTTTATCCCGAAGCTGTTTTCAATTAAGGTTGCTGCTGCCGGCGGTAATTATTTTGTTCCCGGCTGGCCTGAGACGCGCGAAGTTTTTCGCGGCTTACGGAGAAACCAGCCAGAAACGAACAAGCCCCTGCATGGAAATGCGGGGGCTTCTGCATGAGAAAATTCAACTCTACATATATAAACCATCGATTAACTTGGGATAACTATCGGATTGGTGGTATAAAAGTAAACTCCCCGTGTTATGAGGAGTTTACTGAATAGTTATGCTAATATTATATCGACGGTGGACATCGGGTGGACATCGCCAATGTGGGCAGTTATACAAATTTATTCTTGTGTTTGAGCACCTTCGCTTCGAGATAGAAGATGATCTCTTCGGCGACGTTCTTGCATCCGTCGCCCACTCTTTCCAGTTTCCGGATGATGGACATCAACCAGAGTGCCTGAGCCGTGTCCTGGGGATGATCTTTAAGGTGCGCCTCCAGTACTTTGTTCGATCCCTTGTTCACGCTGTCCAGGAAGTCATCTTTCTTGAACACGCTGCGTGCAAGGACGGTATCTTCTCTTTCAAAGGCGGCCTGGGTGTCGTCGAGCATATTGACGGCCTCTTCGTACATCGGCAGGATGCGTGTGACGTTTAACATCGCTTCGGAGAAGGGGGCTTCGGCGTCGATGATATATTTGGCGATGCCTTCGGCGATATCGCCGATGCGTTCCAGGTTGGAGTTGATCTTGAGGACGGCAAGCAGGAAACGAAGGTCGATGGCCACGGGGCAAAAAAGTGCGAAGATGTTCTCGCAGTCGCGGTCGATCTTGAGTTCGCTGCCATTGACCCTTTTCTCCTTGAGCACGACTTCGCGGGCCAGGTCCTTATCAAAGGTCAGAAAGGCTTGCCGGGCCTTGCTGAGCTGCCCGTTGACCAGGGTCCACATATTGACGGCTTCCGTTTTCAGCAGTTGTAATTCGGTTTCTAATTGTGCCATGGTGATGGATGAATGTTACGTAAAGTTAATTAACTGAAGCGACCGGTGATATAGTTCTGCGTCCGGTTGTCCTTGGGGTTGGTGAACATGGTCTTCGTTTCATCGTATTCGACCAGTTCGCCCAGGAAGAAGAAGGCCGTCTTGTCGCTTACACGGGCCGCCTGCTGCATGTTATGGGTGACGATGACGAGCGTATAGTTCTTTTTGAGTTCATGGAAGAGCTCTTCCACGGTCGAAGTGGAGATCGGGTCGAGGGCGGAGGTAGGCTCATCGAAGAGGATGACCTCCGGTTCCATGGCCACGGCGCGGGCGATGCAGAGCCGCTGCTGCTGGCCGCCGGAGAGAAAGGAGCCTTTTTTGTTAAGCGAGTCCTTCACCTCGTTCCAAAGGGCCACGCTGGTGAGGGAATGCTCTACGATCCTGTCCCTTTCTGTCTTTGGCAGCTTTATCCCGTTGAGCTTGTAGCCGGCTATGACATTGTCATAGATGCTGAGGTTGGGGAAGGGATTAGGGCGCTGGAAGACCATACCGATCTTGAGGCGTACAAAGATCGGGTGCATTTGGTAGATGTCTTCGTTGTTAAGCCGCATATCCCCATTGCAGGTGGCGCCGGGGATGAGCTCGTGCATGCGGTTGATACAGCGCAGATAGGTTGTCTTTCCGCAGCCGGAGGGGCCCATCACGGCGACGATCTGGTTGCGGGGGATATCTATATTGACGTTCTTAACGACGTGATTGGTACCAAACGAAGCGTTGAAATTCCTGCTCTTTATAATTGTACTTTCCATTTTCTGGTTATGATCTTGGTAAAGATGTTTAGGAATAAGACCCAAAGCAGCAGGACGACGGAGGCCCCCCATGCCAGGTTGAGCCAATCGGTATAAGGGCTGGTGGCATAGTTAAAGATCAGCAGCGGAAGGCTCTGCATCGGCTTGGTCATGTTGACGGACAGATAAGGATTGCCGAAGGCGGTGAACAGCAGGGGTGCCGTTTCGCCGGTAATGCGGGCGATGGACAGCATGACACCGGAGAGGATGCCACCGATGCCTACCGGAACGATGACCTTGAAGATGACGCGATGAAACGGCATGCCCAGGGCCAGTGCGGCTTCTTTCAGCGAATCCGGGAGGAGCTTGAGCGTTTCCTCGGTCGAGCGGACGATGATGGGGAGCATCATGATGGCGAGGGCCACGCTGCCTGCGAGTGCCGAAAAGCCACGCAGGGGTTTGACGATCCAGAAATAGATGACGATACCGATGACGATAGATGGTACCCCTTGAAGGATATCGGTGCTTAGCCGGCACCAGTAGGCGAGGCGGCTTTTTTTGTTCTCGCTGAGGTAGATGCCGGCCATGATCCCGATGGGGATGGCGATGACTGAGGCCACGGCGATGATAAGGACGCTGCCGAGCAGTGCGTTGGCGATACCGCCTCCGGACTCGCCGACGGGTTTGGGGATATTGACCAGGAATTGCCAATTGATCTTCGTTAATCCCGCCTTGAGAATATAGAAAAGGATAAAGAGCAGGGGTATGACGCAGGCGAATGCCAGCACATAGATGAGGACCTGAAAGCCGGAGCTTTTACCCAGTCTGAATTTTACGCTCTCGATGTTCATACGTTAATCGTTGGTGACGCGATCGATGATCTTCTTACCGATCATATTGATCACGACGGTGACCAGGAAAAGGACGAGGCCAAGTTCGATCAGTGCGGAAAGGTATACCGGTTTGTCGGCCTCGGTAAATTCGTTCGCGATGACACTGGCCATTGTATTCCCCGGTGCAAAGATATTTTTTGGGATAAGGCTGGTATTGCCGATGACCATCGTGACGGCCATCGTCTCGCCCAGGGCGCGCCCCAGGGAAAGGAGGATGCCGGCGAAAAGTCCGGATTTGGTATAAGGCAGCACCACACTGCGGATCACCTCCCAGCGGGTAGCGCCCAGCGCATAAGCTGCCTCCTTCAAATGAGAAGGGACCATGTTGATCATCGACCGGCCAAGGGATGCGGCGTAAGGTATGATCATGATGGCCAGGATAAGCGAGGCGCTGAAGATGCCGACGCCCACGGGTGCTACGCCAATATGCGATTCGAGGTTACGGACGATGGGCACCAGGACGGCCAGTCCCCAGAAGCCGTAGATGACAGAGGGAACGGCGGCGATGAGTTCTACGGTATCTTTTAATAAGTTGGGCAACCAGCCCTGCGGGTGGTATTCGCCGAGGAAAATGGCCACCGAGATCGAAAAAGGGATCGAGATCGCCAGGGCTAAAAAGGATGTAAGGAGGGTACCGAGCAGGAAAGGCCAGGCGCCATAGACGTCCTCGACGGGGTTCCACACCTTACCCCACAAGTAGCTTGGGCCGAGGGCCTTGATTGAGGGCAACGATTGTATGATGAGGGTCAGCAGGATGCCCAATACCAGGATGATCATGATCAGTCCCATGATCATCAGGGTCTTGTTGAAGACAGTCTCGGTACGGATCTGCCGGAAAGACAGTCGCGCGCGCTTCTTTGCCTTTAAAATCGCCTCTGGCGAAGAATTAATTACCCGCAGCGGTAAGTCGCTGCGGGTAATGGAAGTATTCTCTACGGATGTATCCATAAAAATCTATTCAATCGATTACTGTAAGATCGGCTTGCCATCGTAGGTGGCAGAATTCAGGACTGCATCCCCGGCGCTGACGGCAGCGGCGGAAAGCGGTGCGTAAGTAAGCGGTGCGCTGAATTGCTGTCCGTCATGGATCATCCAGGAGATCAGTTTGAGCAGTTTGGTGGCGCGATCGAGTGAACGATTATTGTACTTCTGTTCTTTGTAAATGATTACCCAGGAGAAGCCGGAGATGGGATAGCCATCGGCGGCTTCCGTGTTGGTCAGGGACACCTTGGTATCGGCAGGGATCTGGATATTTGCGGCGGCCGTTACGCTGGCGATGCTGGGTGTGATGAAACTGCCTGCTTTGTTCTGCACCTTAGCGTAAGCCATATTGTTCTTAACGGCGTAAGCTAATTCAATGTAACCAATACAACCGGGTGTTTGTTTGATCAGACCTGCCACACCTTCGTTGCCCTTGCCACCGAGACCGGCGGGCCAATTTACGGCGGAACCTTTTCCAACTTTGGTATTCCACTCGCCGCTAACCTTTGCCAGGTAGGTGGTAAAGATATTGCTGGTACCGCTGCCGTCGGAACGGTGCGCGATGACGACGGGGGTAGCTGGCAGCTTCACGCCTTTGTTGGCGGCCGCGATGGCGGGGTCGTTCCACTTGGTGATCTTACCCAGGAAGAGGTCGGCTACAACGGCGGGCGTCAGCAACAGGGTATCCTTTACCTCGGGCAGGTTGTAGCTCAGTACTACGGCGCCTGCGGTGATAGGGATATGGATCGCGGGAGCCGTGAGCCCCGAATCCTGTTTGCCGTTCATGGGCGCATCGGAAGCGCCAAAGTCGACGGTTTTGGCAGTGAGCTGGGAGATCCCGGCGCCTGACCCTACCGACTGGTAATTGACCTTCAGACCATTTGACTTCGTGTACTCGGAAAACTCTTTTGAGAACAGGGGGTAGTCGAACGAGCTGCCAGCGCCGATCATAGCGTCGTCCGAGCCGCCGCCGGCTGCTGTACTGTCGGGTCCACCGCCGGTGGCACCGCCGCCGCCGCAGGAGACCAGGCTAGCCGAGGCAATTGTCAGGATGGCGAGGGCCGTCTTTAGGTTAAGCAAAGTAGATTTCATATAAAATTAGGAGTTTTTCGGTTAGAACTGGTTGTACGTGTTAGCATAATGTCTGCCGAACACGAAGAAGAAAGTCAACCTCCAGACCACGTCGGCCTGTCCTTCGGTGCCTGTCTTCGCAACTTGAGAGGAATAGTGGTTGTACCAGATGTTTGGTTCGATGTGCACGTCTCTGTAGGGCATCCAGTCCAAACCGGCGGTCACGAAAGTTTCTTTTGCGGTGGGATCGCCTGTGCTGGTGGCGCCGGTCGGCGCACCTGTGCTTGGGCTATAGGTCAGCTTGTAGCCAGGACTGTTGTACCCGCTTGGAGAAGAGACGCCCGCAATCGCAGACATCGTGCTGCTGTTGAAGTTCTTGTTGGGATTGTAGAGGTCCGTCCGGGCAAAGAACCGGAGCTTATTCGGCACGATGTCGCCATGAACGTAGAAACCGATCCCTTCGGCCTTGGTCGTGATCGTATCGGAGCCGCCGGCGATCAGGGTGGCTTTGCTATCCGCACGAATGTTGTTGATCCATCCTTCGACGCCAACGGAGATGGCCGAGCTGTTCCAGGCGATGAAGCCTTTCAGCATCTGGCGGTCGTGGTGCCAGCCTGGTTGATAGTTAAGCCTTTGATAGTCGGCATATAAATCGATGATCAAATGCTTGTCGAGGAGCATGGTATAGACATCACCATAAAACCATTTGAAGCTGTTGGTGGCGGGCTTGTCGCTGTTGCCGGTGGCAACCAACAGGTCGTAGCCGAATTGGCCTTTCGCGTACTTACCCTGCAGGCCGGCGCCCATATCATAAGATGGGGTCCGGCGGATATCCGTAGGGGTTCGTTCGATAGAACGGTAGTTCCATGCTTTTTCCGACATCATGGCAAAGGCGGGGGTGGATTGTTCGCCGATGACCAGGTCGGTTCCTTTGAAGATCTGCTTCCAGCGGATGTTCGCCAGTTTGATAAAGAAAGTTTCTTTGCTGTTGCTCAGTTCGTCGCCGCTCGCAGCCGTGGAGGAAGGTGGGTTGAAGGCGGGGAAGTTATCTTCGGCAGCCAGCAACAATTCGGAGGAGAAGGTCTTGTTGAAATTAAAATCGTAGCCGAGATAGATACGGCGGAATTGGAAGGCGTTCCTGCTCTTTGGAATACCGGTATATTGGTTGCTTCCGCCGCGGTTGAGGGAGTCGCTCTTGGATTTGTAGTAAAAATCGCCGAAAACATAGCCCCAGATGCGGCCGGAATTCTCAACGCCGGCTTTGTATGCAGAGTCGTTATTGAGCAGTGGGGTTTGGGCCTGAGAAGCGATCGTTACAAAAGTCAAGATGGCAATAAATAAGAGTTGCTTTGCAGAGTTGCGTTTCATAAAAGTTCTGGTTCGTTAAAATTTGTTTTTTGCGTTCAATCGTCCGTCCAACTGTGCTGCAAAACAATGCCTATGCAATGACCCGAATGTTAACGGAACATTACCTTAATGTTAACACTTGGTATAAAAACGCGCCTGGCTGAAAAAAACAGAATATAATCAACGGATTTTCATAATATTATAAAATAAGATAAAATATAATTCAAAATAAAAGGCCGTACCTGCATGTCTATTTGTTAGCGGTTCATTGGTTGGTGTTAAGAAATCATTACCAAACGCTAATGTCCTGTCTCGCCGCTGACATTCGGTTTACCTTGTCGGTCATTTTCTAAAGACAGATACTGAAATGAAGGGATTCAATGCTTTTGTACAATTGTTCCTGCCGAAGGACAAGGTATTTTATTCGCTTTTCGAAGAAGTGGCGGACTGTGTGGGCAGGATGGGTGAATTGCTGAAGGCGGTGGTAAGCGAACCGGATTTTGATAGACGTGCTGCTTTGATCCTGCAATTGGAGAACGAGGAGCATGTAAACGATGACCTGACGCACCGTATCTTTACGGAGCTGGGCAGGAATTTTATCACCCCATTCGACCGGGAGGATATCCATTATCTGGCCAGTGCGCTGGACGACATTTGCGACTATATCTATGCGGCGGCCAAGAAGATCAACTTCTACAAAGTGAATCCCAATGACCCCGGGATACAGAAGATGGCGGACCTGATCGAGCAGGGGGCACACCAGATCCGCGGAGCGGTGCGGGAATTGCGGAATATGCGGGATATGCGGACGATCACGGATGCGCTGGTCCGGGTCAACAGTATCGAGAATCAGGCGGACGATATCTTCGATATGAGTATCGAGCGGCTCTTCGAGACGGAGCCCGATGCAAAGGAGGTCATCAAAAAAAGGGACATCTACCAGGTCATGGAGATCGTAACGGATAAATGCGAAGATGCGACCAATGTAATCGAATCCATTATTATTAAATACGCCTAGGACGCCAGCCGCGTCTTTTTGCCTGACCGGCCGGCCGGGAGCCCGGCCTCACAAATCCTCCCTCCACCATGACGTTCCTGCTTATCATCATCGCACTAGCCCTCGTATTCGACTACATCAATGGATTTCATGATGCGGCCATTTCCATCGCTACGATCGTCTCCACGAAGGTGCTGACACCTTTCCAGGCCGTGCTTTGGGCGGCCATCTTCAATTTTGCCGCCTTTTTCATCTTCAATTATTTTATCGGCGAGTTCAAGATCGCCAGCACAATCACGCATTTTGTGGGCCAGCAGTTCATTACGCTGCCGGTGATCTTTTCGGGGCTTATCGCCGCGATTGCCTGGAACCTGCTGACCTGGTGGCTGGGTATCCCTTCCAGTTCGTCGCACACGCTGCTCGGCGGATTCGTGGGGGCGGCGCTTGCACATGCGGGCGGCTGGGAAGTGCATGGGCAGCATGTGATCAATTATGGCTTCGTGGTGCCCACTTTCTTTTTTATTGTACTGGCGCCGTTGATCGGGATGTTTGTGGCGTTGGTGATCACCATCCTGATCGTAAATCTTTTCCAGCGCAGCAATCCTTATCGGGCCGAGGGCTGGTTTCGCAGGCTGCAGCTGCTGTCATCGGCCTTGCTTAGTCTCGGGCATGGAGGCAACGACGCGCAAAAAGTATTGGGGATCATCGCCGCGGCGCTAATGGCGCACGGGGACCTGTCGAACATAAAAGATCTGCCGCATTGGGTACCGATCGCCTGTTTTTCGGCCATTGCGTTGGGCACGATGAGCGGGGGCTGGCGGATCGTAAAGACCATGGGTACGCGGATCACCAAGGTGAGCCCGCTGGAGGGTGTATGTGCGGAGACGGCCGGGGCCATTACGCTGTTCCTGACACAATACCTGGGGATACCTGTGAGCACGACGCATACGATCACGGGGGCGATCATCGGTGTCGGCGCCACCAAGCGGATGTCCGCGGTCCGTTGGGGTGTGACCATCAATATTATTTGGGCGTGGATCCTGACGATTCCCGTCAGCGCCTTATTGGCGGCCTGTGTGTACTGGGTCGTAAGGCTTTTCAATTGAAGGAAGGGTTAAACCCGCCGGATTTTGTGCGGGCATGAGATTTTATGTTAGTTTTATTGCAGTTCTTGCGAAAATGCATAAAAAACTACATAAGTTGTTATTCTATACCCTGCTGGTGGGGGTATATGGCATTTTCTTCTCCGTCGAGTCTTTTTATAATTTCGAAGGACAAACCGACGTGAAGATTATCCTGGCCCATGCCAGTGTTATCAAGGTCAATCAGCGGTCTAATCGTCTTTGTGCGGGAACCGTACCGCAGCGTTCAGCCTCATCTCATGGCCTCCGGCTGAACAAGCGCTATCATCAGGAAGTCATCTGCACATGTCCCCTGTTGATGCCGGAGCGGCCCGAATGCTTTCTTACTCCATTGATGCCGGCATGTTACCGGTCTGCCGAACTTACCCGGCCTGCCCTATTGTGTCAACCGCAGCGCGGACCGCCCGCTCTTGGCTAAATTATCAGGGTAATTTTATTCGTCATCTCTAAAGTCTGTAACAATGGTCACTTTCTGTTCCAGAAAGTTTCTGTGGGCGGCTGGTTTCCTCTTGCTGCTGCCTACGCTTTCCCTATTTGCCCAATATAATGGGCAATCTTATTCCCTTCCCGCCCTGATCGATTCCGCCCAACATCATCTTCCGGTGCTGTTGCAAAAAAAGGCGTTGATAGAAGCTGCCCGTTCCGGGGTAACGGATGCCCGGCATGCTTATCTACCCGCCTCTATTATCGGCGACGAAGTGTTGGCGGGCAGTGACAATGCCGTCCCCGGCTCGTACTATTCCTTTGGGCTGATCCCTTCCGTCTCGAGCGGGGTCAACCCTTCCAACAATTACCAAGCGGCCGGGGGCAATATCGGCTTTCTTTTCAACGAGTACGAACTGGCCAACTTCGGACTTAAGAAAGCCACAGTACGCCAGGCCGAAGCGGGTCTGGACCTCAGTCAGGCGGATCTGGCCCGGGAAGTATACCTTTTAAAATGGCAGATCGGCAAACTCTTCCTCGACATCCGTAAATATCAATTCCAATTGGGAATCGACAGCCAGAATGCCGACCGGTACCAGACCCTATACAAAGTAATACAGGCGGTCACAAGGAGCGGTATTAAGCCGGGTGCGGATTCCGCGTTGGCAATGGCCGAGTTGTCAGGCGCGCGAACGCTTTACAATAACACCTATGGCCAGATCCGTCAGTTGTATGCGCAGCTGGGCTATCTGACGGGTATCCCGATCAACGGCATCCTGGTCGATACAAGCGGGACAGGGGGCAATCTTACGAACCCTGGTCTTGCGGGGGCTGCACAGCCCTATCCGATACCGTTGACAGACAGCAGTGCTGCCGCCAATCCGGTAACGGATTATTACATCAAGCAACGCGCCCTTTACCTACAGACGGAGTACCTGGTGAGGAAAAGCTACTTGCCAAAGATCCTGCTCACCGGCATCACCTGGGCAAGAGGGTCCAGCATCGACTACCAGGATAATTATTCCTCCATTCCTTCCGGATGGGGTTACCAGCGTTTCAATTATCTGGCCGGCGTGACCCTGCAATATAACCTGTTCAACATGGTGCACCGGAAGGACAAAGTAGCTATCGCCCGGCATGATGAGGAGGCCAGTGGCTTTGACCTGCAGCAGCAGCAGTTGTCGCTGCATAATGTCGGCAACAAAGCCGAGGAAGGCATCCGGACCGCCTTGCTTAACCTGCAGGAGATACCCATCCAGATCAGATCGGCACAGGATGCCTATGCGCAGAAGACGGCGCAATACCGCGCGGGCATCATCAACCTTGTAGACCTCACTAATGCCGGCTTTGTGCTGTACCGATCGCAATCCGAATATGTGCAAGCCGTAAGCGACTGGCTGCTGTCCAACCTGGACAAAGCGGGAGCCAACGGCAATTTGGACCTGTTCATTCAAACCATAAAATAAATTTCTTTTAATGATACCTTTAGCTTTACGAAGGCCCATTACCATTTTGGTAATCTTCCTTGGCCTGATGTTGTTCTCCTTCGTGGCGCTGCGCACCATCCCCATCGATATCTTTCCGAAGCTGAACTCCCCGACGATCTATGTGATCGAGTTGTACGGCGGCATGAGTGCTCAGCAGATGGAAGGGTTCTTTGCCACGCGCATGGCCGATCAGTTCCTTTATATCAATGGCATAAAGACGATCGAAAGCAAGAACATCCAGGGGCTGACCATGTTGAAATTGAGTTTTTACGAGGGTACGGACATGGGTGAGGCGTCGGCGCAGGTAGCCCTGCAGGTTTCCCGAAGCCAGGCTTTTTTCCCACCCGGCGCTTTACCGCCGCAGGTGATCCGCTTCGACGCGTCTTCGCTGCCGGTGGGTGAACTGGTGTTCAGCAGCAAGACTGTCAATCTGAAAGATATCTTCGATGTGGCTATTACGCGGATAAGACCCCTGTTTGCCAGTGTTCCGGGTCTCACGGCTCCGCCGCCATTCGGGTCCAATGCGCGGTCCGTCCTTATCAATGTCAACCCCCAGAAGCTCAGGATGTTCAATCTATCTCCCGACGAGGTCACGCAGGCCATAGTCCGCAATAACACCATGACACCTTCGGGCAACCTGCGGGTGGACAGTGTCATGTATATTACGAGTGTGAACTCGCTGGAGTCGAAAGTCCAGCATTTTGGGGACATCCCTATCAAGAGCAATGGAGCGACCACCATCTATGTCAGGGATGTGGCGACGGTGGCCGACGGTGCGGATATCACCGTAGACTATGCGCTGGTGAATGGCAAGCGGTCTGTATATATTCCAATCGTCAAGACGGCCGATGCCTCCACCTGGGATGTCGTGCAAAACCTGCGAAAGCACATCCCGGAGATGCAATCGCTGTTACCTGAAGGAGTAAAGGTCAGTTATGAATTCGACCAGTCGGTCTTCGTGATCAATTCCGCCAAGAGTCTTATGGAAGAAGGCATAACCGGCGCATTGTTGACGGGGCTGGTGGTGTTGTTGTTCCTGAAGGATTGGCGCAGCAGCGTAGTCGTCATCATCACGATACCAATCTCCATTATGGCGGCCATTCTCGGATTGAAGCTGGCCGGTCAGACCGTCAATATCATGACCCTTAGCGGGCTGGCGCTGGCGATCGGCATTTTGGTCGATGAATCGACGGTGACGATCGAGAATGTCCACCAGCACCTGGAGATGGGAAAGACCAAGCGACAGGCGGTATTGGATGCTTGTCTGGAGATCTCATTTGCCAAGTTGCTGATCCTGCTTTGTATCCTTGCGGTCTTTGCGCCATCTTTCGTGATGACCGGCGTTCCGCGGGCGATGTTCCTGCCTTTATCGATGGCCATCGGGTTTGCGATGATCGTCAGTTTCCTGGCCTCTCAAACCCTGGTCCCGGTGATCTCTGTGTGGATACTGAAGGCGGAAAGGTTCCAGGGCCATCACAAAGGTGCGCAATCGCATGCCGTTATGGCGTTGGACCCAAAAGAAGAGCAAGAGGCAGAGCAGCACCGGGCGGAAGAGGGGGCGGACCCGAAGAGTGATAGCTTTTTCGATAGGCTGAAGCTCAAGCTGCTTTCCCGGCTGAACAAATGGATGCCACGCCGGAAGCTGATCGTTCCGGTCTATCTCGTTTTGGCTTTCGGCGGAGCGATCTTTTGCTATATGATCATTGGAAAAGACCTGTTGCCAAAGACCAACACCGGGCAGCTGCAACTGCGGGTCCGGGAGCCTGACGGCACGCGGCTCGAAGTAACGGAGAAGACGACAAAGGGGGTGCTGGCGATCATCGACTCCGCGGTACACGGCCATATCGCCATTTCTTCGGCGTATGTGGGACTGGTGCCGTCTAATTTTGGTTCCAGTAACCTGTACATTTTCAATAGCGGCACGCACGAGTCCGTGATCCAGGTGAACCTGGATGAGGACTATAAGGTGAGGATCGAAGACTTGAAGGAAACCATCCGCAAGGACGTCCTTGAAAAATACCCAGAGCTTCGCATTTCTTTTGAGCCGATCGAATTGACGGAGAAGATCATGGCGCAGGGCGCCAACACCCCGATCGAAGTGCGGGTAGCGGGCAAGGACATGGGGGATATCAAGGCCTACTCCGCCAAGCTGCTGGCCAGGCTACGGCAGATCCCCTTCCTGCGGGATGTCCAGATCGCCCAGCCGTTGAACTATCCCACGGTGAACATCACCGTAGACCGCAACAAGCTGGCGCTGATCGGTTTGAACATCGACGATGTCACCAGGAGTATCACGGATGTGACCTCTTCCAGCCGTTTCACCGACAAGAACCTGTGGCTGGACAACAACAATGCCTATACCTATCAGAGCCAGGTGGAGGTGCCGGAATACATGATGAATTCGTTGGAGCAATTGAAATCGACCTCGCTCGTGAAGGGACAGCCGCGGCCCGTACTGACTGATGTAGCCACTGTGCAAGTGGACACGCTGCCGGGAGAATATGACAGGAGCGGGCCGAGGAGATTCGTTACCGTTAGTGCCAATATGTACGACAAGGATCTCGCTTCCGCTACGGCCGCCATTCAGCGATCGATAAGGGCGATGGGGGAGCCGCCGGCGGGCCTGGTCGCCGAGATCCAAGGCGAGTCCTCGCTGCTTGTGGATACGCTGGACTCGCTGCAGACGGGGCTGATCGCGGCCATCATCGTGATCATGCTGCTCCTGGCTGCCAATTTCCAGTCCTTCGGCCTTTCGCTGGCCGTGCTTAGTTCGATCCCTGCCGTACTCTTGGGCGCCATGCTGATCCTGCTGGCGACGGGGTCTACCATTAATCTGCAGTCGTATATGGGGTTGATCATGAGTACTGGTACCTCGGTAGCCAATGCCGTCTTGATCGTCACGAACGCAGAGCATCTGCGCCATGAATATAAAGACCCTTTCAAGGCGGCCGCGGTGGCGGCGAGTCTGCGGTTTCGGCCGATCATGATGACGACGATCTCGATGATCGTGGGGATGATCCCGATGGCGACGGGCATCGGCGAAGCGGGGGATGAATCGGCCCCGTTGGGCCGCGCCGTCATCGGCGGCCTGGCCTGTTCAACCGTTGCCTCCTTACTGATCGTACCGCTCGTGTATGGCTGGATCATGCAGAAGTCTTCGCTGAGAACGCCATCCCTGCTTCCGGACAATGACCCCGATCTCCAACAAATTAAATACCTCTCCAAATAACAAAGCTCATGAACAAAACATTCTTCCTACTAGTCATTGCCGTGGTGATACTGGCTGCGGGTTGTTCGGATAACAAAGCGGATAATAAGCCCGTGGCTGCTCCTGTCACGCATTATCAAACGGTAGCCGTCAGGGCGCAACCTGTAGAGCAGGCAGTGAAACTGCCCGCGGTACTGGCGGCTTTTCAGCAGGTGAGTATTTTTCCGAAGGTAAACGGGTATGTAAAGACGGTGCAGGTGGATGTCGGCAGTCATGTACGTAAGGGTCAATTGCTGATGACACTCGAGGCGCCGGAAATCTTACAGGCGACGGCGCAGGCCAGGGAAAAGTATGCACAGGCGCAGTCGCAATATACGATCAGCCACGAGAACTATGAGCGTCTGCTGGAGGCTTCGGCCACACCCGGTGCTATCTCGCCAATGGATCTTGCCACGGCCAGGGCAAAGGCGGTTGCCGACAGCGCACTCAGTAATGCTGAAAAGGCAAATTGGCAGGCGCAGCAGGCGATGCAGGACTACCTTCGGGTGACCGCTCCATTTGCAGGTGTGATCACGATCAGGAATGTTCATCCTGGCGTGCTGGTCGACGCAACGAATAAAAGCATTCCCATGCTGGAACTAAAGCAGATCGATCACCTGCGTCTGCAAGTAGATATCCCAGAGACGATCGCTGCTACGTTGGGGAGCAATGACACGCTTTCGTATGTGCTGAGCTCCCTGCCTGGCACCCGTATGACTGCCAGGATCGTGCGCAAGTCGGACAATATCAACGAGCAATACCGGACAGAAAGAGTGGAGGGTGACGTGTACAATCGGGACGAGTTGCTTTCCCCTGGGATGTATGCCGATGTCGTATTCGATTCCAAGGGCAATTTAAATGCCTTGTCGGTACCGCCGAACGCCATCGTAACCTCGACGGAGCGGAAATATGTGATCGTCGTCCATGATGGAAAGACGGTCAGGATAGATGTGAGTACCGGCAATGAGAATGGCCATTGGGTGGAGATAGTGGGCAATGTACGGGCTGGAGAGCGGGTGATCGCTCCGGCGAATGATGAGATAAAAGAGGGGGTGACGCCATAGTCGTCACTCTTTAGTAGTTATCTTTGTTTTATTTGCTTATGACCATCCTGCTTTTTACGGGCATTCTTTTTGTGAGTTCGATGGTGGCCGGTATGCTGGGTGCGCTGACGGGGCTGGGCGGCGGTGTTGTCGTTATTCCGTTGCTTACGCTGGTATTCAGGGTCGATATTCACTATGCGATCGGGACTTCGCTGATCAGCGTCATTGCCACTTCTTCTGGAGCGGCGGCGGCGTATGTGAGGGAAGGGATCACCAATATCCGGCTGGGCATGTTTCTGGAGTTGGCTACGACGGCGGGGGCTGTTGCAGGCGCCTGGCTGGCGACGTACCTGCCGACCTCGGTGATCGCGATCCTGTTTGGGGTGATCCTGATCATCTCGGCTGGATTGTCGTTCGCCAAGCGAGCCGATCCGGTGACGACGGGTGCGCCGGGCGACTTGTCGGTAAAGCTGCGATTGAACAGCAGCATGCCGACGCCAAAGGGGCCGCAGCCTTATTTTGTAAAAAATGTCATTGGCGGCTTTGTCATGATGAATATCGCCGGGGTGATATCGGGGCTTTTGGGCATTGGAAGCGGGGCGTTGAAGGTAATCGCGATGGACAATATCATGCGCATCCCTTTCAAGGTATCCACTACTACCAGTAATTTTATGATCGGCGTCACGGCGGCGGCGAGCGTAGGCGTCTACCTGAAGCGCGGCTATATCGATCCTGGATTGTCCATGCCCGTTATGCTGGGCGTGCTGGGAGGTGCCTTTATCGGCTCGAAATTAATGACTGTGGCGAAGACCGAAAGTCTTAAGGTATTGTTCGCGCTGGTGATCCTCGTACTGGCGGCGGAGATGATCTATAACGGCATCAACCATCATATTTAGCTTATGACGAAGGGAAAAAAGATACACGATACCGACCTCGAAAGGGTGATCGGTCATTTGCTCCGTTACGGGGTATTGACGGCGTCGCTCATCGTGCTGGCCGGAGGGGTCGTCTACCTCGTCAGGCATGGCGGTGAGGCTCCTTCGTATGGGCAGTTCAAAGGCGAGCCGGATATTATGCGGCGGCCTGGTCCGATGTTACAGGCTATCTTCAACGGCCGCGGCCGGCCATTGATCGCATTGGGGCTGCTGGTGCTTATCGCCACGCCGATCGCCCGGATCATGTGCTCTGTTGTGGGCTACCTGCTGGAAAAAGACTGGCTGTACACCGCGCTCACGCTGATCGTGCTGGCGGTCATCCTATGGAATTTCTAACCTTCTTCCTCTTCCTCGTAATATTCTTCTGTGGTGGCCGGGGGGTATAGGGCTTCCAATTGCTGGGCCGTTTCCTCGTCCACTTCTTCGACAAGTTTAAAGATGGACTCATCCAGGTATTTGAAGAAGTCCTCGGCTGCGGGCAGGAAACTGCGCAGCAGCACGGTTTCTTTTGTCTGAAGGATCACGGAGACGAGTTCGATATCCGAGTCCGCATCTACCTGGATCAGGTAATAGGTGTTGGGCTTTAAATCTCCAAAGCTAGCCATGGTAACTGTATATTTAGTCTGTAAATGTCCGTTTTTAATATTACCGGAGGATAAAGAAATCTTTAACAATCGAATTAGGTGCAGGTTGGCTTCAACGCATAAAAAAAACCGCTTCGGTTGGCGAAGCGGCTTTAGTGAGCTTAAAATGGATATATATTGCCTTTAATGGCTTTATTTAACCTTGCTGGCTTTATTTAACCTTGCTGGCTTTATTTAACCTTGCTGGTTTTTATTTAACCTTGCTGGCTTTTTTGGCCGGCTTGGCCGTTGCTTTACTTGACGTCTTCTTTTGTTTTTTGCTGACTTTCAGGAGATCGCGGCTTATCTCCCGGCTTACGTCCTTGACATATCCCGCCAGTTTCTTTTCACCCAGTTCCTGTTTATAGTCGGCCAGGGCACCGATCAGCTTCTCCCCGACTTCCTTACGCACCTGCTTCTTGTTAGGAGTCGGAGGGTGAACTGCTTCTTGTTGACTCATACGAATAATATTTTTTGGTAATAAATGATAACACAAAATTAATATTAAAAAAATGAATCTAATGTTAAGTTTTCTATTGGTGGGGCCAATCCTGCTGATGGCCGGGGGGTGTTGGGTGGTTGTGCTGGGAGCGGGGTGTTCTGGGCGTTGTGCGGGCGCGGCGGGTGTTTGGGCTGGGCGGGGGTGTTGTTGCGGGCGCGGCGAGTCGGGTGTTTGGGCTGGGCGTTGGGTGGTTGGGCGTTGGGTGGCTGGGCGTTGGGTGTTTCGGCTGGGCGGGGGCGTTGTGCGGGCGCGGCGGGTCGGGTGTTTGGGCTGGGTGTTGGGGTGGCTGGGTGGATGCGGGATGTTGGGTGATCGTGCGGCTGTTGGGTGATCGCGTGGCTGTTGGGTGATCGCGTGGCGCGGCGGGTCGGGTGTATGGGCTGGGCGTTGGGTGTTGTGCGGGCGCGGCGGGTCGGGTGTTTGGGCTGGGCGTTGGGTGGCTGGGTGGATGCGGGATGTTGGGTGATCGTGCGGCTGTTGGGTGATCGTGCGGCTGTTGGGTGATCGTGCGGCGCAGCGGGTCGGGTGCTCATGCTGGGCGCCGGGTGGTTGGGCGTTGGGCAGATGGGTGGGTGCGCTGTTGAGCGCGGCCGGCGTGTTGGGTGGTTGGGCGGGCACGGGGCATCGGGAGCTTGTTAGGGGGCGCGGGGCAACGCGTGGTTAATCCGGTGATGCATTCATCGTTATCAACGCGTTACTTCCATTAGCGACCAGGGAGTCAGCACCTGTTGGCGGGTGCGGTAGTCGATGAACGGTCCGGTCAGCTGGCTGATGTGAAAATTATAGAATTCCCGGATCGGTCGGGCGTGTAATTGCCTTGCGGTAAAGCTATCGGCAAATCTGTCGGGCGCGAAGACGAGTGTTGGATGATAGTTGATGACGGCGAGCAGGCTATCGATCGGAACGCGGCCGACGGGACGGGGGCAGTCGAACTCGAAGGAGTAGCAATCTCCACCCTCCTGCAGCAGGTAGACGCTTTCGGTTGCGGCCCGTTCGCTGATGGCGGTGGTGGTCGACGTGTCAGCAGCGGGAAGGTGGGCAATGTATTTTCCGGCTTGTGTGCCCGCCTGGTATTGGAGGATCGCTGGATAAAGGATAAAATTAAACCAGGCGAAGACGAGCATGGCCATGCAAAAACTTCGGGCAATGGGTGATGGGAGCGCCCGTTCGCGAAAGATCAGGAAAGGAAGTATGGCCAACCCTGCTATTGCCGTCATCAGCATGGGCCAGTGATCGAAATGAAAGAAAAAGCAACACCCTAACAGCAACACAGGCAGGAGTACGCTGATGCTATCCTGGGTGATGCCAATGGCTTTCCGCGACCTGCGGCGTTGAACGGCATACAGATATTCCGCCGTCATAATAGCGAAAAAGGGGAAGAGTATATTGAGGTAGTGCGGCAATTGAAACCGCGACAGAGAGAAAATGAGGAAGCTGGCCAAGGCGGCGCCAAGGCAGATCTTGTCACCGGGGATCGAACGCCGGGATGAGATGGCGTCCATGCTTCCTTGAGCGGCGGTCTGAACGGCGCTGCGGCGGCATTTGCGGATGATGGCGGCATAGAGCAGCAGTGACCACGGTAAAAAGGCCCAGAGGACCGTATGAAAGTAGAAAAAGGGATCTCCTGCGCCTTTGATCGGGCCCGTGTTAAAGAAACGGCCAAACTGGCTGTCCCAAAAGAAAAAACGGATGCCCGATACGCCGTTCCTGCCAAACACCTGTTTTTCGGGATGCAGATCGAATTGCCAATAGAGACAGGCCAGTTCCGGAAGGCTGAACAAGGCAGTGAGTGCGATGGCGATCAACCAACGGGGGTTTCGGCATTGCTGCCATTCCCGCGACCAGACCCAGTCCAGTACGAACCCTGCGCCGATGGTGATCACTACAAAGGGGCCCTTTGTCATACAGGCGCAGGCAGCCAGGATCGAGCCGGCGATCAGGTGAAGGCCTGGTTTTGTCCGGGATGCTTTATAGAAATGATATACCGAACCGATGATGAGACCGGTGAGATAGGGCTCGGCGCGGACGTCGTTGTTGGAAATGACCAGGTGGGCGGCCGATACGTAGATGAGGGTGGACAATTGGGCCACAGGCTTTCCGTACAATGAGAGCGCCAGCCGGTAGGTGTAGACCGCTCCGGCACCCCAGAACAGGAGAGCGGGCAACTTATATGCGAAAGCGTTAATGCCCAGCAAGCGAAAACTTATTGCGGCCATCCAAAAAGGGAAATGGGGTTTGTCCAGCCAATCCTTGCCATCGCGCATGAGGTTGACGAAATCGCCGCTATGCGCGATCGTCTTGGAGATGGTCGCGTACAATGAGCCGTCGGGTTCCAATATGGGAATCAACAGACCGCCGGCATTCACTACAATAGCGGGGATCAGGAGCGGAGTAAACCATTTTTGGAGAAACGTCTCCCATTCTGTGTGGTTCGGTGAGATCATCAAGCGGGGCCGCCTCCGGGCAGCTACTGGTGCGTAAAGATAGCGGCATCTGGCGGCATCTGCAGCATCTGGCAGGAAATTGCTCAGCCTTTTCCGATCTCTGCCGGCTTTTCCAATGCGGGTTGCCGGAAGTAGGCGCGAGGCCCCTGACGATTTTCCCAAAAGATAAAGATGCGGGCGTTGCCGAGGCCGACGAGCGAGCCGACCAGGCAACCAACGAGGACATCGAAGGGATAATGTTTGCCGACGTACACCTGTGAATAACAGATGAGGGCGGCCCACAGCCAAAGCCAGCGCCATTTTTTTCCATTCATCGACCGAATGGAGAGATACCAGAAGGTGGCCAGACCGAAATGGTTGGCAGCGTGGTTACTGGGCATGGAATATAATCCGCCGCAATCTACCAGTCCCCGCAACACCGCCTGGATCTCCGGGTCATGGCAGGGGCGCAAGCGGCCGAACAAGGGCTTTAGCACCTGTGCCGTCAACGAGTCGGTAATAGCGAAGGTGAGGATGCTGAGGATGACGAATGCCCAGGCCTTATTTTTTCCGACACGAAACGCATACCAGGCCATAAAAATATAGAAGGGGATCCAAGTGACCGGATCGCGGAGTACGGGCATTACCGGATCGAGCAGGGCATGATCGCCATCGTGCTGGATGAGCACGAACAAGATCTTATCCAAATGATCCAACCATTGTAGCAGGGGCATGCGGCACTTTTTTGAGACGGCTAAAGCTACCCCGAACCAGCATCGCGGGGATATTTGCGGGATTATGATAACGTTAAAAAATATAAGTTGCAAAAGGAAGACCAGCGGCCTATGCATAATAATTTTTTAATCTTCTGGTAAACATGTGATCATACCCTTCTTATACTTTTGACAAACCCGTTAAAATGAAATTCATCCTACCTACACTGGCTGCCGCACTATTGGCGTTATCAGCGGCGGGTCAGTCTGTTGCAAAAACAAGACACCTTTTTATTATCACCATCGATGGATTTCGATGGCAGGAGGTCTTCACCGGTGCAGATGCGCAGTTAGTGACCAACTCCACGTATGTCCTCGACACGGCGCTGACGCGGCGGCTTTACTGGGACGACTCGGTGGAGGCGAGGCGGCAAAAACTCCTGCCATTCTTTTGGGGTACGATCGCGGCAAAAGGGCGGCTCTATGGCAATCGTCTTTTGGGCAACAAGGTAAATGTGACAAATTTCTATAAAATCTCTTACCCGGGCTATAATGAGATCTTTACCGGGTATACCGGTGCTGTCAGCAGCCCCAATCTCCCCATCAACAACAAGCATTTGAATGTGCTGGAGTACCTCAACAAGAGTGAAGCCTACCATGGCAAGGTCGCCGTTTTCACGTCCTGGAACGTATTCCCGTTCATTCTGAATGCATCCCGCAGCGGGTTGCCGGTCAATAGTGGTTTTGAGAAGTTGGGGGAGGATTCGGATCCCGTCGCGGGTCTGATCGACAGCGTGCAGATGACCATGCGTCCGGGTAAGACGCGGCAGGATCAGCTCACCTATCTGACCGCAAAAGAATATATTGTTCTGCATCATCCTTCTGTTCTTTTTCTTGGGTTTGGGGAAACGGATGAAATGGCGCATGCGGGCCGGTACGATCTTTATTTGCAACACGCCGGGGATATCGACCGCATGATCTCGGACCTGTGGTACATGGTGCAGACCGATCCTTATTATAAAGACAGTACGACGTTTCTGATCACTACCGATCATGGCCGCGGATGGAAGCCCAAAAAATGGTGTACACATGGGTTCTGGGCGGAGGGGTCGGGGGATATTTGGATGGCGGTACTCGGCCCTGCTATTCAGCCAGAAGGCGAATTGAGGATGAAGGGGCAGGTGTATCAAAAGCAGTTTGCGGCCACTATTGCGGCCCTGCTGGGCGATCCGGCGGCACCGGGGCATCCGCCCGGAAAAGCGATCCTTATCCCGGCGGTTCAGCCGGCCCTGGTCCCAACGGGTATGGCGCTCACTGCTGCCGCGGGGCGGTAAGGATGCGTGGGCGTCAATGGTTCAATGGGGTGGACAGGGTGACATTGTTGGCGGGTTGGCGGGGTGTCGACGGGTTGTTGCTTGGCGGGGTGCCGGCGGGTTGTTGCTTGGCGGGGTGCCGGCGGTTCGGAGGTTGCCGTGGTTGCAGACGCTTCGGGGCTTGCCGGGACGCCACGGTTCGGGGGTTGGCGGGGGTGCCGGCGGGTTGTTGCTTGGCGGGGTGCCGGCGGGTTGCGGGATGGCAGGGCCGGATTTGGTCGAATAGTTCTACTTTTGGGCAAATTTGACGCATGGCTTTTCAATCATTCCTCCAGCTGTTCACACCAAAAGACCGGGTCTTTTATTCGTTATTCGAACAGGTGGCCGACAGTGTGGCGCGGATGGGCAAATTGATGAAAGAGGTGGTCGCCGAGCCGGACGCCGACAAGCGGGCTGCTATTACCAGCCAGGTGGAGGACCAGGAGCATGTCAATGATGATCTCACGCATCGGATCTTTACTGAATTGGGCCGCAATTTCATCACTCCTTTTGACCGGGAGGACATTCATTACCTGGCGAGCGCGCTGGATGATATTTGTGATTACATCTACGCCGCCACCAAGAAGATCAACTTTTATAAGGTGAACCCGAATGACATGGGTATCCAGAAGCTGGCCGATCTGATCGATCAGGGAGCGACCCAGATCCAGCTGGCCGTAAAGGAATTGCGTAATATGCGGGACATGCGAAAGATCACCGATGCACTCGCAACCGTAAACAACATTGAAAATCAAGCCGATGACATTTTCGATCTGAGTATCGAACGCTTGTTCGAGCAGGAGCCTGACGCCAAGGAGGTCATCAAGAAACGCGAGATCTACCAGGTGATGGAGATCGTCACGGATAAGTGCGAGGACGCCGCCAATGTGATAGAATCCATCATCATCAAATATGCCTGACGTTACGCGTCCTTTTTAGTGGTCGATCTTCAGCGGTCTCATCGCCGCGATCTGCTGGAACCTGCTGACCTGGTGGTCCGGCATCCCGTCCAGCTCATCGCATACTTTGCCGGGCGGCTTTATGGGCGCAGCGCTTGCGCATGCGCGTGCCCTGAGCAGACAAGGGGTCGCGGTTATCAATTACGCCAAGGTCATTCCGACCTTCCTGTTTATTTTTGTCGCGCCGCGGCTAGCGATGGTTTATTTTATCGTTACCCTGTTCCGATGATCCGGAGCCATTGCCGGTTGCCGTAACTTTACTATCTTTCGAAGATTTTCGAAAAACGATACTAAACTCAACTATGAAGGGAATCATTCTCGCGGGAGGATCTGGAACACGCCTACATCCAATAACCTATGCTATCAGCAAGCAGATCATGCCGGTATATGACAAGCCGATGATCTATTACCCACTTTCCACATTGATGCTCGCGGGCATAAAAGAGATACTTATTATTTCCACGCCGCACGACCTGCCCATGTTCAAGAAGCTTTTTGGCGACGGGGAGCAGCTCGGCCTTTCCTTTTCGTATGCCGAACAGCCACTTCCGAATGGGCTGGCGCAGGCATTTGTGATCGGCGAATCTTTTATCGGGAAGGACAGTGTCGCGCTGGTGCTTGGCGACAATATCTTTTATGGCGCGGGGCTGGGTAAACAACTCGAACGGAATACGGCGCCAAATGGAGGCATCGTATACGCCTACCAGGTGAGCGATCCGGAGCGGTATGGCGTGGTGGAATTCGATCCTGCCAACAAGGTTATTTCGATCGAGGAGAAGCCTCTCAAGCCCAAAAGTAATTATGCCGTGCCGGGCCTATATTTCTATGACAACTCCGTGGTGGAGATTGCCAAGAACCTGCAGCCATCCGCGAGGGGCGAATATGAGATTACCGATGTCAACAGGGAATACCTCAAACGCGGGAAGCTGACCGTTTCCATCTTAGACAGGGGCACCGCATGGCTGGATACCGGGACTTTCGATTCGCTCATGCAGGCGTCGCAATTCGTGCAGGTGATCGAGCAGCGGCAGGGTATCCGAATCTCGTGTATCGAGGAGATCGCCTACAGGAAGGGCTTTATCGATGCACAACAGTTGGAAAAGCTTGCACAGCCGCTGGTGAAAAGCGGCTATGGTCAATACCTGATCAACCTTATCCGGCAAAATTCCTGATCAATTTAACTACTATTAGAAATATCTACGCTACTATGGAAAAAATTCTTGTAACCGGAGGGTGTGGCTATATAGGCTCGCACACGATCGTAGACCTGGTGGCCAATGGCTTTGAAGTCATTTGCGTCGACAACAATGGCCGGTCTTCTCCCCGTATACTGGAAGGGGTGGAAAAGATCACCGGAAAAAAGATTAAGAACTACAAAGTCGATCTCTGCAATTACGATGACACATTTGCCATCTTCCAGGAGAACGAGAACATTGCGGGGATCATTCACTTTGCCGCATTCAAGGCTGTGGGTGAATCCGTCGAACATCCGCTCATGTATTTCGAGAACAACCTGCTATCGCTGATCAATTTGCTGAAGTGTGTGCAGGAGTTCAGCATTCCGCATTTTGTATTTTCTTCCTCCTGTACGGTCTATGGCAACCCGGACACCATACCGGTGACCGAGCTGACACCGCCCAAACCTGCCGAGTCGCCTTACGGTTATACCAAACAGATGGGAGAACAGATCATCAATGAATTTTCCAAGGCCACGTCGGCGACCAAGTCGATCTTACTGCGTTATTTCAATCCGGTCGGCGCACATCCGAGCATCCTCATCGGCGAGATGCCTATCGGCAAACCTGCCAACCTGGTTCCGGCGATCACGCAGACCGCGATCGGAAAAATTCCGCAGGTGACGGTATTCGGGGACGACTACCCCACCCGCGACGGGTCGTGTATCCGCGATTTTATTCATGTCAGCGATATTGCGCATGCCCATACCCTGGCTGTACAGTACATGATCGACAAAAGGATCACCAAGAATGCCGAGGTGTACAATTTGGGCACGGGCAATGGCGTCACGGTCCTCGAAGCCATCAAGGCTTTCGAAAAAGTGAGTGGGGTAAAATTGAACTATCAGATCGGGCCGCGCCGGCCGGGAGATGTGATCGCCATCTATGCGAATAACGATCAGGCCCGCAGGCAATTGGGCTGGAAAACGTTGTACAGTCTGGAAGACATGATGTCCACCGCCTGGAGATGGGAGCAGAAGCTGAAGACCGATGAGAAATTCTATAACGGGAAGTTCAGTAGTTTCAATTGAGGAAAACTGGAAAGTTCTCCTTTACTTTGTAAGGATTAAAATCAAGTATCATGTTAAAAGATGTTCAAGTAACAGGACAAAAGGATACGCGGAGCGGATTTGGAGATGGCATAGCAGAAGCGGCACGCAAAAACCCCAATATCGTGGCATTGACGGCCGACCTGGCCGGGTCCATGAAATTGCAGACATTTATAAAGGAATTTCCCGAGCGTTTTGTACAGGTCGGCATCGCGGAAGCCAACATGATCGGCATTGCCGCGGGGTTGACCATCGGCGGTCATATCCCGTTCACCACCACGTTTGCCAACTTCTCCACCGGCAGGGTATATGACCAGATCCGTCAGTCGGTAGCTTATAGCAATAAGAATGTAAAGATCTGCGCTTCCCACGCCGGTGTTACGCTTGGAGAAGACGGCGCTACGCACCAGATATTGGAAGACATTGGTCTGATGAAGATGCTTCCGGGGATGACGGTGATCGTTCCCTGT
The DNA here is from genome assembly GCA_965214315.1 of Puia sp. Classification (GTDB taxonomy): domain Bacteria; phylum Bacteroidota; class Bacteroidia; order Chitinophagales; family Chitinophagaceae; genus Puia. The sequence goes on from CBDCBP010000009.1 coordinate 275,600, forward strand.
GACTATGCCCAGACGAAAGCCGCTACGATGGCCATTGCCGATCACGTCGGTCCGGTCTATCTGCGTTTCGGTCGCCCGGTGTGGCCGATCTTCACCAGTACGCTTCCCTTTGAGATCGGCAAGGCCCAGGTCTTTTCGGAAGGAACGGATGTGTCCATCTTTGCCTGTGGCCACCTGGTATGGAAGGCTATCGAGGCCGGCAAGACCTTGGAGGAAAAAGGGCTTTCGGTCGAAGTGATCAATCTCCACACGATAAAACCGCTCGATACGGAAGCCATCATAAAGTCTGTGCAAAAAACGAAATGTGCGGTGACTGCGGAAGAGCACAATATCATTGGGGGCCTGGGGGACGCGGTTGCGCAGACGCTCGCGAAGAACTTCCCCGCACCGATCGAATATGTGGGTACGCTCGATACGTTTGGCGAGAGCGGGACCCCGGAGCAGCTGATGCAGAAATATCATTTGGATACACCTGATATTCTTGCGGCGGTAGAAAAAGTATTAGCGAGAAAAAATAAATAAAAAGACTTAGTGACCATCCAAGACACCGAGCTGCTTTTGCAATTCCGGGATCCTGAGCACAAAGAGAAGGCATTTACTGCCATCATAAAGAAATATCAGGAGAAACTGTATTGGCACATCCGGCGGATGGTGGTAGAGCATGAAGACGCCAACGATGTATTACAGAATGTATTTATACGTGTATGGAACGGGTTGGAGAATTTTCGCGAAGATTCCCAGCTTTACACGTGGTTATACCGGATAGCTACCAATGAATGTTTAAGTTACCTGGAGCAGCAAAAGCGAAAATCCGCGCTTTCCTTCGATGAAATGGAGTCAGGTCTCAGCAATAAGATCGTGGCGGACAAGTATTTCGACCCGAACAAACTGGAGTGGAAGCTCCAACTAGCCATCCAACAACTGCCGGAAAAGCAACGAGTTGTATTTACCCTTCGATACTATGATGAGATGCCCTACGAGGAAATGAGCCGGGTCCTGGATACTTCCGAGGGGGCGCTCAAGGCATCGTATCACCATGCGGTCAAGAAAATAGAGGATTATATCCTGAACAGGTAGGGGTCTGTACCTGCCAAAAAGATTGAAATTGCAGGGGCATTCATTAAACTTTGGTTAACGGGGGGGGTCTGAAAATAAATGAACGTGAAGAATGACATATCGGAAGAATTAAGGTTATTGAGCGCAGTGGTTGCTGCGATCAGTCGCCAGACCCCTTACGAGGTGCCGGAGGGTTATTTTCTTGCATTTCCAGTACGGACGCTCCAGCAGGTGAGCGGCCGGCAGGTGCGGGGCGAAGATGTGCGTGGCGAAGGTGTGCGTGGCGAAGGTGTGCGTGGCGAGTTGGATCATAAATCATTGGTTTTCAATGTTCCTGAAGGATATTTTAATGGATTTGCCGCGCAGTTGCTGAATAAGATCAAAGCGGGGGAGTTTGGTGTGGCCGGGGGGAATGTTGGGGGAGATCGGGGGGTTGCCGGCGGAAATGTTGAGCGGGATCTGGGCGTAGGTCGTGAAAGTGTTGGGGGAAGTTTGGGCTTCGCCGGCGGAAATGTCGGGGGGGGTTCGGGTGTAGCCCCTGAAAGTGTTGCGGGGAGTTCGGGGCTTGCTGGCAGAAATGTCGGGGGGGGTTCGGGTGTAGCCCCTGAAATTGTGGAGGGGAGTTTGGGCTTCGCTGGCGGAAATGTCGGGGGGAGTTCGGGTGTAGCCCCTGAAAGTGTTGCGGGGAGTTCGGGGCTTGCTGGCGGAAATGTCGGGGGGGGGTCGGGTATAGCCCGTGAAAGTGTGGAGGGGAGTTCGGGGTTCGCAGACGGGAATGTCGGGGGGCCGGTAGAAGACCCTTCTTCTTCGATTTTGGCGGAAGCAGGGCGAATAACCCCTTATTCTGTGCCGGAAGGCTATTTTGAAGCGCAGGCGCCGTTGTTGGCGGTTGTCCGGGGAAACAATCCATATACCGTCCCGGCGGAGTATTTCGAGGGACAGGCGCCGCTGTTGGCGGTCGCCCGCAACACCCCGTATGCGGTTCCGGCGGGCTATTTTGACGAGCAGGCTACGGCGGGCCGTGTGTTAGCGGCGATGCATGCTGTGGAAGCGAGGAGGCATGCTACTGTGGAAGCGACGAGGCATGCTGTGGAAGCGACGAGGCATGCTGTGGAAGCGACGAGGCGTGCTGTGGAAGCGGCGACGCATACTAGTGTGGAAGCGGCTATGCATACTACTGTGGAAGCGGGCGGTGCGAAGGTGATCGGCATTGGTGTACGGCGGATGAACTGGTTGAAATATGCTGCCGCGGCTGTGGTCGCCGGTTTTATAGTGACCGTGGGTTCGTTGCGGATACATACAGCGAGGGACAAGCAGGTGGTGCCGATAGATATTGCCAGGACAATGTCTACTGTGAGCGACCAGGAACTGCAGAATTTTCTAACCGTTCAGGGTGCGTCATTCGAACGGCCTGTCAGTACTGCATCCACGTCGGATGTGCCGGTATTGGGCGCGGGCGCCATGGTTGGGAGCGACAACGATCTGAAGACTCTTTTGGGCAATGTGCCTGACGGAGAATTGAAGCAATATATGGAAGAGCATGGAGGGGCAGATGACATGGCAACGAATTAATGACCTTTCGTTGAATTGATGACCGCAACAATGAAAAAATTATTCTCCGTATTGGTGATCTTCTGCTGGCTGACCCTACCCGTACACTCCCAGCCCGGCCCCGGACCTGAACCACAAGGGCCCGCGGCAGGGCGTATCGAGACCATGAAGATCAATTTCATCACCAGGCGGCTGACGTTGACACCGCAGGAAGCACAGCGGTTTTGGCCGATCTATCGGTTCTATTCCGCCGAAAAACGACAGGCTAATGAGGTATATCGCCATGACGGGAATGAATTGGAGCGCCAGGAAACGATGTTGAATATCCGAAAGAAGTACAGCGTAGCATTTCTCAGCGCGTTGTCGCCGGGTAAGATCAACGATTTCTTCAAGGCTGAAAACGAATTTGAAACAACTGTCATCCTTGAGATCCGCCGCAGACAAATGCAGGGCAGACAATTTTAGCATAGCGCCCGATATTTTTGCCATATTCGCCGATTAGATAATACGGCCCGAGTATAAAAAACGATATTTGAACTTGGTGTTTTTCATAGGTTAGCAACGGCCGGCTCTTTCCAGGGCAGGCCTTTTTTCTTTTAGGGCCCGTTGTGCCGAGGCGAGCAAAGTAACTCGTTTTCCTGTTATGCGCGGAACGTGGGGGTTTTCACGTCGTGATAAAACAGAAAGGTCCAGCCTTGCCGCTGGCCTTGCTCCCACCATTGCTGTCTGAAGGCCGTTGCCTTCTTTCCATCATAATCATATTTTGCGACGAAACGGCTTTTCATCTGCAGTAGTTGCGGCGCGACATCGCCGCCATAAAAAACCGTCTCTCCGCCGTCCACGATGTGAAATACCTGGTGCCAGGGACAATGCGCACCGGTGATGGTATACCGGATATACCCGTCAAGTACGCCATCGCCGTCCAGGAATACTACTTGCGATGAAGTGCGAAGGCATTCCAGTTCTTCGGGTCTGTAAGCCGTGGGTCCTTTTTCGAAAGCATATTCCAGTTCCTGCTTTTGTACGTAGTACTTGGCGTTGGGAAAAGACAATTGCTGCGGCGCCAGGCATTCGCCCGCACTAACTTCGTCGGTGCTCCTGGGTCGCTCCTCCCTGTTCCCAACCTTCGCTCCGGTCGGTTGCGCCCGAGCGTCGCCCGTTTGTCGGTTACCTTCGGCGCAATCACCAGCTATGCCGCCGGCATGATCCTTATGCAGGTGACTCATTAGGACCTTGGTGACGTTGGCCGGATCGATGCCCGCATGGCGGAGGTTTTGATGGATCTGCAGGACGCCGTCGTGCGAGAATCCCAGTCCTGTATCGATGACCAGAATGTCTTCCGTGGTGACGACGCAAAAGGGTTGAACTTCTACCAGCAAGCTGCCGGCGGGCCGTTGCTGCAAATCGTCCTTGTCAAGATCGAAAGGGACGAAACGTTTGGATTTGTCGATCGTGAAAGCCCCTTCTGATAGTGGAATGATCTGCATGGGTGCAAAGGTACAATGGTTTCGGCCTTTTATCGCAACACCATCTGCCGGTCGGCATCCAGGCGGACCAGGATAAACAGCATCGCGCTGAAGGTCAGCAGGGAGGTGCCGCCGTAACTGATGAATGGCAGGGTGATCCCGATCACGGGGGCGAGACCCACGGTCATACAGACGTTGATGATGATGTGGAAGAAAAGCACGCTGGCCACGCCATAGGCATAACATCGGCTAAAGACGCTTCGCTGTCGTTCGGCGATCGTTACGATCCGCATCAGCAAAACGACATACACGCCCAGGAATAGTATGCTGCCGAGAAAGCCGAAACCTTCGCCGATCGTACAAAAAATGAAGTCTGTTTTTTGTTCGGGCACGAAGTCATAACGGGTTTGCGTGCCCTTGAGCAGCCCTTTTCCGATAAAGCCGCCGCTGCCGATGGCGATCTTACTCTGTTTGACGTTGTAATTATTATCGCTCCCTTTCTTCCCGCTTTTCTTTTGTTCGTTCTCGAGTGCCGCTTCGGTGGCCTGGTCTTTGGGGACATAGTCTTTACCGATGGCGTCATAGATACGTTTTACCTGGTAAGGCTGGAAGATATGATCGAAGGCGAAGGGGACGACGAAGCGCTGTATGCCTACGCATACAAACCAGATACCGACGACCAGGAAGAGCACGGAACGGTTGCGTTTGATCGCCTTGCGCAGGATATAGATAGCGAGCATGGCGATGCCCGTCAGGATCAGCGCCAGCGTATTGGGTTCAAGCAGGAGGGTGGCGACCACCAGGACCGAAAAAGAAAACCCGATGACGAGCACCGATGCGGGCAGGCCTTCGCGGAACATCACCAGAAAGAAAGAGAAATAGACCAGGGACAGTCCCATCTCATGCTGCAAGATACTCATGCCTGCGGGGATAAGTGCGATAGCCGATGCAATCAGATGTGAGCGGGGCCTGCTAAAGTTGGTCTCTACACGGGACATGTATTTCGCCAATGCCAGGTTGACGAATAGCTTGCAGAGATCTGCGGGTTGCAACTGGAAAGCGCTTCCGAAGCGAATGATCGACTCGGTGCCTTTTACCTTCGAGTGAAAGGGGAAGACCAGCAACAGCAGGAAGATGCCGAAGGCATAACTTAAATTGGCGGTAGCGGTAAAGAATTTGCTATCGGTCAGCAGGATAAAAGTCCCGATGATGCCGGCGAGGATGACAAAAAGAAGTTGCCGGCTATAATCTGTTTTCAAAGAGATGAAGCCCTGCACTACATTGTCGCCATCGTGATAGGAGGCGGCAAAGATGCTTGTGATACCTATCGCGCAAAGAATGAACCAAATCCAGACTAGCGACCAGTCGATACCTTTTGATATGGCGGGATTTCTAGTGCTCATGTTTATTTGGTCGAATCTTTATGGGTGGAAGAATCGGGCGGCGGGGGCTGGCGGAGTGGTGGTCGCGGTGTCGATTCCGAGTCGTCCTTTTTTGGCAGGCGTGCCGGCGCGGGCTTTCTGCCAGAGTCGCCCGATGCGCTGGTTTTTATTACCGAATCAAGTCCGATGGTTGCAGCAGCGGCCTGTGCCCGCAGCTTCGCCTGTCTTTCCGCGAGGGCGCTTTTGTAGGGTGGCGTCCTGTGCAAATTGAGGTATAGCGGGCTTTTGGAATTGGAAGAAGTGTCCATCATCATGACCCGGAATGAAGGCGTTTGGTATTTAAGCCAGCGGGTGCTGTCTCCGGTCTGACTGGCCCAGTCCACCGCGCGCAGCGAGTCGGCCTTGAACTGGCGCCGGACCAGGTAGCCGGGCATGTTGTTCTGGTTGGTCATCCTGTCTTCGATCTCCAGACGATTTGTGGCGATGGTATCGTTGAGGTATTTTTCCACCAACAGCGAGGCGATGGGCGCTGCGGCGTCTTTGCCATAACCGCCGTTCTCCACGACGACCACTACGGCTATCTTGGGATTTTCGCGGGGCGCGAAACAGGCGAACAGCGAGTGGGTCCTGAGTTTGACGACCTTCCCATCGACAACGAGTTTGTTTTCAGCGGTACCTGTTTTTGCGCACATATCGATGCCGGGAATTCGTGCAATTTTGCCGGTGCCGATCTCCGTTACGCCCTGCATTCCGCCCTGCACAATGTCGTATGCGTCGTTGGAAATGTGGGACACGGCCAAATGCCGCTCATGAAAACGGCTCAGCAGACTATCATCTTCAGGCCCGCCTTCTATATCCTTGACGAAATGCGGCGTATAGAAATAGCCCTTGTTAGCTACGACGCACATGGAGTTGGCGATCTGGAGCGGTGTTTCCTGCATCTTGTCCTGGCCAATACCGATCGTGACCATGGTACAGGAGTTCCAGGAACGGTGGTAATCCTTATCGTAAGCCGATGTATCCGGAATATTACCGCCATCCTCGCTGGGCAGGTCGATGCCGAGGCGATGACCCAGCCCAAACGCACTCAAATATTCTTTCCAGCGCATCAGTCCTAAGCGCGGGCTATGAAAAGCGGGGTTATCGACCTCCAGCCGAAAAGTATTGTAGAAAAATGAGTTACAGGAATGGGCAATGGCCAAGCGAAGGTTGGCGGCGTGGCCGGGCTCTTTTTCGTCGCATCGCCGCACTTCGCCGCATCCATAGTAAAAGCCCCGGCAGTCGATCCCGCTGGCCGGGGTGATCACGCCTTCATCCAACCCGATGAGTGCGCCGAGCGGCTTGTATGTCGATCCGGGCGGGTACTGTCCTTTGATAGCCCTGTTATAGAGCGGCCCGGATACATCCAGCACCAATTTCGCATAGTTGGCTTGTTTGTCGGGCCCTGTGAGTGAATTGGGGTCATAGGTGGGACCCGAGGCCATCGCGAGGATGCCGCCGGTGGAAGGGTCGATCGCAACGACGGCGCCAGTCTTGCCATAGAGGAGGCGTTCGGCCAACTGCTGCAGTTCGATGTCCAGGTAGGTATGAAGGTTCTTACCGGCAACGGCGGGCGTGTCCAGGGTGCGGTCCTGGTAGCGATCGACAAGCCTGTTCTTGTTGTCCTTGATCCAATATTCGGTGCCACGCTGGCCCATCAGTTCTTTTTCGTAATACTGTTCGAGACCGGTGCGGCCGACATAGTCACCCAATTGATAGAAATTATTGCTCCGGCGAAGGATCGCCGAGTCGACTTCGCCGACATAACCCATGATGTGGGCGGCCGCATAGTAGGGATATACCCTGACGGGCCGCTCCTGGAGGTTGAACCCGGGGAATTTCCAGATATTTTCTTCCATGCGGGCGTAGATCTCGGGGGCGAGGAGGTCGTCGAAGATGGAGGGCCGGAACGGGCCGTTCTTGATTCTGGCTTCGACGATCCGGCGGCGGAATTCCGCGGTGTCAATGCCTACGAGCTGACAAATATAGGCCGTATCGATATTTTTTACTTGGGAAGGGGTGACCATGAGGTCATACAGGATGGTATTGTTGAGGATCGCCCGGCCCTTGCGATCGTAGATGATGCCGCGTGTAGGGTAGACGCTTTTGCGGAAGAGCGCGTTCTCTTCGGCCTGCTGTTTGTATTTTTTGGAAACGATCTGCAGGTGGAAGAGTTGAGCGGCGATGATCAGAAACATGCCGGCGAAAATGAGGCGGACTATGTTGCTACGCGATTGATTAAATACGGGCATATTGGTACCTGCAAGTTATGATGAATAAACGTGACAAGCTGGTCAGATCGTATTGGTCCTGAATTTTTGTTTGCGGAAGAATAACATTTCCGTCAACAGGATCAGGAGGAGACTGATGGCCGACGATGCGATCACCTTTCCTATGAAATACACGAAGCTGCCGAAGTTCATCCACTCCAGCAATACGAGGTAGGTGTGATGCAACAGCGTCAGCACTATGACATAGGTGGCATAAGGTGCCCATCCCATGCTAACGAAGGAGGGGGCGATGTAGTTCTTGTCGGCACCTTCCTGCGAGATGAGCAGGCCGATGACAAAAGGCCGCACATACGCGATGAGTGTGCAGGCGGCGGCGTGCAGGCCGGGCGTTTTGGTGAAGTAGTCCAGACAAAGGCCAAAAAAGAAGCCGATAAAAGTCAGGGCGGCGCGTGACAGGCTAAAGGGCAGCCAGAGGATATAGAGATAGTAGAGGTAAGGGGTCACGAACCGGTGCAGGGGCGGCATCTTGAACAGGATGAATACCTGTACCAGGATGAAGAGGATGAACCGGATGATATTTTTTAGCAATTCGCTCATTGGATCTTTTTGCGGGTGGAATCCTCCAACCGCTTCTGCTCGTCATATTGAAGATTATCAATTACATACACATATTCAATCGTCGCAAAGTTGGTAGCTGTCCGCACTTTCAGCGTGTAAAAACCGGAGGTATTGTCGGGGATGATCTCGGCGACGGTGCCTACCATGATGTTGGCCGGAAAGAGGGAGGAGATCTGGGTGGTCATCACTGAGTCGCCTTTGTCTACCTTCACGCTTTTGGGGATATTTTTCATGGTCACGAATTGGGGGTTCTCGCCGTCCCAGGAGATTGTGCCGGTCTCGCTGCTGTTCTTCAATTTGGCCACTACCCGGAACTGATAGTGTAACACACTTTGGACGGTGGCGAAGTTCTTGCTGACATTGACGACCGATCCGACGATGCCCTGCGGGCCGGTGACGCCCATATTGGGCCGGACGCCCTGGTCGGCGCCGCGGTGGATGGTGAGGTAGTTCGCGGTACCGAAAATGCTGTTGCCTACGACTTTTGCCTCGAGGATCTTGTATTTGAGGATCGATCGGCCGGAATCTACCTTGATGGTGTCGAGAATCAAGCGCCGGTTGGAGTCCGGGCTTTCGTAGTTCTCCTTCAGCAATTGGCGCAGCCGGGTGTTTTCGGCAACGAGGGATTCGTTGGTCTTTTTGAGTTGAAAATAGTACTCTATATTATTATACCGGTCGTTTATGCGGCCGGTGATCTCGGTACTGACGTTGAGGAAGGCGGCTTCGTGGAATTTATTAAAGCGGAAGAGGAAGGAAAGGGCCATTATCTGCAACACCAGGAAGAAGAGGAAATTAAAATGCCTTCTGATGAAGAGAAAAACGTTACGCACCGGTGTATAGTTTCAGGTTGGTTGGTTGTTATCGCATCACGAACGGGTACCGGTCATAGTTCTTGAGTGCTATTCCCGTACCCCTGACCACGCTTTTCAGGGGATCGTCGGCAATATGGACCGGCAGTTTGATCTTTTGGCTCAGTCGTTTGTCGAGACCCCGCAGCAAGGCACCCCCGCCCGTCAGGTAGAGACCGCGGCGGTAGATGTCGCCTGCGAGCTCCGGCGGTGTCGTTTCCAGGGCTTTGAGAATGGCCTCTTCAATCTTGAAGATGCTCTTGTCGAGTGCTTCGGCGATCTCCTGATAGGAGACCATGATCTGCTTAGGTATACCGGTAACGAGGTCGCGGCCGTTGACCGGGATGTCTTCGGGGGGATTGTCCAGATCTTTCAGGGCGGCGCCGATCTGGATCTTGATCTGTTCCGCGGTACGCTCCCCGATGAGCAGGGAGTGATAGCGGCGGAGCGCTTCCATGATGTCGGCGGTAAACTCATCCCCGGCGATACGGATGGACTGGTCGCAGACGATGCCGGCGAGGGCTATGACGGTGATACCTGTTGTACCACCGCCAATATCGATGATCATATTACCGACGGGTTCTTCGACATCGATACCGATACCCAGGGCGGCGGCCATCGGTTCATGGATCAGGTATACTTCTTTGGCTCCGGCTTGTTCGGCGCTGTCGCGGACCGCACGTTTTTCTACTTCTGTGATGCTGGATGGGATACAGATCATCATGCGCCAGCTGGGAGGAAACAGCGGCTTTTTGGGATAGATCATCTTGATCATTTCCCGGATCATGAGCTCGGCCGCGTTGAAATCCGCGATCACCCCGTCTTTCAGGGGACGGACGGTGCGGATGCTCTCATGGGTCTTCTCGTGCATCATGAGGGCGCGTTTACCGACTGCCAGCACGTTTTTGGGGTTATTGCGATCCAGGGCAACGATACTCGGTTCATTCACCACAATCTCGTCGTTATGTATGATCAGGGTATTGGCGGTACCGAGATCCATGGCTATTTCTTGCGTAAGGAAATTGAATAAACCCATTTGATTTAAAAGGTCGAATTTTAGGAATCTCTATTTGTCTTTGTGCGCCGGGTCTGGTTTACTCCGAAATTCAACCCATCCCCGGCGCACGGCTAATGATGGGCTTTCAGCAAACGGGTCATTGACCCGCTTTGATTGCCAGCAAAATTGAAGGAAATAATTTGAATTAACAAGGTGAAGTCCTTGATATGTGGATTATTTCCGAGACAAGGCTGATCCCGGTCCGCCGGCCGAGGGCCCATCATCAGCGTTGCGTCATTATCTTGGCAAAGTCTCTAACGACAAATCTGTTCCCATCGTATCCGCTGGGGGGTATAAAAAACCGTTACCCTAGTCCGGGTGCATTAAAGCCCAGTTGCCGCTGGATCAACGGATCGAGTTCCGGTAGCCTTTGCCGTTGAATAAGGAAGCTGGTTAGGGCGGCGATCTCCCGGAAGAGATGATGTTTCCCGAGGGCAGCAGCCAGGTAATCCCTGTCGGTACTGCCGCCTGTTCCAATACGCGTACCAATGGTGCGGTGTACCATGCTCATATGGCGATAGCGCCAGGTGCTGAGTTGCTCGTCAATTTCCAACAACTGATGTAGGAGCTGATAAGGCAATTGCAAGAGTGGATAGCCGCGGTAGAGCATGATGAATAGTGCGGAACGGCAGGCTGCGGGGGACAGGCTCCTGCCGGGTGTTGGCGCTGCGGCGCCGGGTGTTGCGGTGGCGGCGGGTGTTGTGGCGGGTGTGGCGGCGGGTGTTGCGAAGGCGTTGCCAAAGAAAACGTGATCGAAGGCGTCGAGGTTATGCTGCTCAGCGGGCGCCAGGCTGGACTGATATCGCCGGCGATAATCGGTCCAGAAATCCGCACCTGCGGCATCATGCAGGAAGGGCATGCGTTCCAGCCAGGCGTTGAGCAGGTTGAGCAGGGAAGGGGCAGTTTCTGCGGCGCGGATGCGATCGACTTCTTCGGGCCGAAGCTGGGATAGATAATATTGCTGACCGAACCGGTGCTCGTATTTGAGCCCCAGCCGGGCCTCAAGCAGTTTGAACTGGACGCTCTGGAACCCGGATGCGGGTCGCAGGAGATCGCGGAAGTCCTGAAAGTCCATGGGTTCATGGTCTCCATGATGTCGATCTGGTTGACGAGGACCTTAAGGATCGCGGCACAGCGCGAGAGGCGGTGGACGATCGGTCTGCAATTCGGGCGAGTCGTCGTTCAGGGACGGCTGACCGAGCAGTCCGATGACGGAATCGGTCTCGTACAGGAGCTGTTTAAACCACAGTTCATAAGCCTGGTGGATAACGATGAACAGCATTTCGTCGTGCGCATGTTCGCCTGCTTTATCACTCTCGGGTTGCTGTGCGCCGAGGATCTTTTCCAATTGGAGGTAGTCGCTGTAGTGCATTGGTTCCCCGGACCCATAGTCCGCCCTGGATTGGTTATAAGAATTCGTATCCGATGTCCCGGCGATAATAGATGCCTTCATAATGGACCTTCTCCAGCACATCCCTGGATTTGTCGACGGCTTCGTAGACGGTATCTGCGATGGAGGTGATGCAAAGAACACGTCCGCCGTTGGTGACGATGGCGTTGTCCTTTTCACGGGTGCCGGAATGGAATACCAGGCTGTCGCCGGGACCCGAGGGCAATTGGTCGAGGCCGGTAATGGGGAGGCCTTTTTCGTAAGAGCCCGGATAGCCGCCGCTGACGGCTACGATCGTGCAGGCTGTCTTTGGCAGCTGGCTGATGATCGCATCTCCGAGCTTTTGTTGCGCAACCGCCTGGAAGAGTTCCACTAAGTCGTTATTCCAACCGGGGCATGACCACTTCCGTCTCCGGGTCGCCCATCCGGCAGTTGTATTCGATGACGAAGGGTTCGTCGCCGACTTTGATGACCCCAACAAAGATAAATCCGCGGTAATCGATCTCCTCCGCCGCCAACCCCTGCACGGTAGGAACAATGATCCGTTGGGTTATTTTGTGCAGGAAGTTGTCATCGGCAAAGGGCACGGGACTAACGGCACCCATGCCCCCGGTATTTGGACCTTTATCCCCTTCCCCTACCCGCTTGTAGTCTTTTGCTTCCGGCAGGACGACGAAGTGTTGTCCGTCGGTGAGGACGAAGATAGACAGTTCTATGCCGGTAAGGAATGCTTCCACTATCACTTTGCTGCTTGCTTCGCCGAACTTGTTTCCCTGGATCATGAGTTCGAATTCCGCTATGGCCTCGATCGTGCTTTGACAGATCACGACGCCTTTCCCTGCGGCCAGGCCATCGGCCTTCAATACCACGGGCAAGGGATGCTGCTGCAGCCAGGCGATTCCCTCAGTGTAATTGTCGCTGCTGAATTCCCGGTAGGAAGCTGTGGGGATCTTGTGACGGTCCATGAACTTCTTGGAGAAGGCCTTGCTGCCCTCCAGTTGGGCGCCTTTTGCCGAAGGGCCGATAACGGATATGCCTTTTATGACGGGATCGGCGGCGAAAAAATCCACGATGCCCCTGACCAGGGGTTCTTCCGGTCCTACTACGACCATTCCGATGTTCTCATTGATGCAACACTGTTTGATGCCCTCGAAATCCAGCGGGGAGAGGTCCAGGTTAGTGCCGCAATGAGCGGTCCCGGCATTGCCCGGTGCGATGAACAGGGCGGAGCAGTGCCTGCTCTGGGTAAGCTTCCAGGATAGCGCATGCTCACGGCCGCCTGAGCCTAAAAGTAAAATGTTCATTTGGACCCGAAATTAGGATTTATCTGTACTTTAGGTACTAATTTTTTAACTGCATGAGTGAAAACCCCGTCGGTAAGGCCAGGCATCCTAAGGGTCTTTATGTACTTTTTTTAACCGAAATGTGGGAGCGTTTTGCTTATTATCTGTTAGCCGGTATCCTGTTGCTCTACCTGATGGACAGCAAGACCGGGGGAAAAGGGATGCCCGAGAATGCGGCGGCGGATATCACGGGAACTTTTCTGGCCCTTATATGGTTACCGATGTTTATCGGGGGGATGATCGCCGATCGTTACTTCGGCTACATCCGATCGGTTTTCATTGGTGGGAGCTTCCTGGCGGCGGGTTATTTTGGACTGATCTTCCCCGGCGATACAGCTATGTATATCTCACTTGGACTGATCGTAGTCGGGAACGGCTTTTTCAAGCCTAACATCAGTACACTACTCGGCAATATTTATAACAGGGAGGACCTGAAACCGCTAAAGGACAATGCCTATAATATCTTTTATATGGGCATCAACACCGGTTCTCTACTTTGCAATTTTGCCGCGGCCTTTCTACGAAATAAATATGGCTGGGGTTATGCCTTCGGCGCCGCGGGAATCGGGATGGTCATCGGATTGATCAATCTGGCGGTGAATCTGAAGCATGTCAGGGTCGGCGATGTACGCAAAGCTCCGGCGAAAGAGGACATGACACTGGGTCAGATCTGCGGGTACGTGTTCGTGCCGGGCATCGTTGCGGCTTTTCTGGGGTTTTTTGTTCCAAATGCGGTCTTTCATACGACTATAATGGGGTCGCCATCCAGCGATGCTTTTGTATTCGCCTGTGTACCTATTTTAGGTTTTTTTGTGTCGATTTGGGTGAGGGCAAAGGGCGAGGACAAAAAGGGGATCGGGGCTTTGCTGTTCATCTTTGCCATCTCTGTGATCTTCTGGTCGCTGTATTATCAGAATTTTACCGGCTACACACTGTGGACGGAACGCCATACCGATCGGACGATCAACTCTCCGGTGATAGAAAAAGGAGCGGAATATCTGTACTTCATGCAGAGTGCGAGCACGACATCCAGGCCCGTCGACTCCCTGGACGCCCATATGTCGCCTGTGAGGGATGACAGTGGTCGTATCTTGTCGGTGGCGGGGCCCGACCCGTATTTTCACAATATGCCAGTTGCCAATTGGCCGCCTCCCGGCAAGGAGCTGAAGCTGGCGAATTCGGAGTTATATCAGTCCATCGGTCCTTTCTTTATCGTGACCCTGACTCCATTGCTGGTTGCGTTATTGAGTTGGCTGCGGCGCCGGGGTAGAGAGCCGACCACGCCGGCCAAATTTGGTATCGCGCTTTTTTTGTCGGGCCTTTCCTCGCTGTTAATGGTCTTTGCGGCGATGTCCGTGCCTTCCATTTACTTGTATAAGGTATCGCCGGGTTGGCTTTGGGGAACTTATTTTGTGGTCACGGCGGCGGAAGTCTTCCTGAGCCCGATGGGTTTATCCCTGGTAAGCAAACTGGCGCCGGCCCGGCTGACCTCTCTGCTGATGGGTGGTTGGTTCCTGACGATGTCACTTGGCAGCAAGGTTGCCGGGCTCATGACCAGTTCTTGGGACAAATTTCCTGACAAACGCATTTATTTCTTTATTTGGTTTGTGGCCGGGGTCATTGGCTCGGGCTTGATCTTTAGCCGTATTGGTTGGTTGAATCGTATTGTGCGTGCAAAAACCGGTGAAAAATGACGGATACTGCTTTCAAGCCTTTTGTGAGCGCCGAAACGGAGATGAAGGAATTCACCTTTAAGGCCGTGCTGATGGGCAGCATCTTCGGCATCCTGTTTGGCGCCTCCACTGTTTACCTGGCGCTCAAGGCAGGCCTTACCGTCTCGGCCTCCATCCCGATCGCCGTGTTGGCGATCACCCTGGCGCGGAGGCTTTTTAAGACAACTATTCTCGAAAACAACATCATCCAGACGACGGGGAGTGCCAGCGAAAGCATTGCTGCAGGTGTCGTGTTCACCCTGCCTGGTTTTCTTTTTCTGTCCACGGCAGAAGCGGGTGATTATTTCAATTATGCGGTGATCTTCATCCTGGCCATCTTTGGCGGGATGCTCGGCACTTTGCTGATGATCCCGCTGCGGAGGTCGCTGATCGTGAAGGAACATGAGACGCTGCCCTATCCGGAAGGTACCGCCTGCGCGGCGGTGTTAAAGGCGGGCGAAAAAGGCGGTGATTTTGCGAAGGCTGCTTTTCAGGGACTTGGTCTGGCGTTTGTGTATGCCCTTGGGCAGAAGCTGTTTCGATTCATTGCCGAGACGGCCGGTCTTCGATACTGTGAAGAGCAAGGTGCTTGGCAAATTTTTTCCCGCGGCGCAGCTTTCGGCAGATATTACGCCAGAGTATATGGGTGTCGGTTATATCATCGGCCCGCGGATAGCGGGGGTACTATTTGCGGGTAGTGTACTGAGTTGGTTTGTCCTCCATCCACTCCTGGCATCCCTCGTCAATCCGGCGGTCATCGCTCAGCAGCAGGTAAAACTGGGATTTCTGAAAGACCTGGGCGTCGCGGGCGGCTATGGCGGATGGGACCCTGTGACCAAGACTTTTGCCGACCCTGCTACTGCGCTCTACAGGGCTTATATCCGGCTGATCGGCGCGGGCGCCGT